>NZ_JBPPFV010000002.1:0-1338657 GCF_052040125.1 Natronorubrum marinum | reverse complement strand
GCGGTGAGGTTCCTCCCGTACCCATCCCGAACACGGAAGATAAGCTCATCTGCGTATCGCGGAGTACTGGAGTGCGCGAGCCTCTGGGAAATGCGATTCGCCGCCTTCACTCATACTCGACATATCGTCGAGCATCGACAGTGGTCTGACGGCGGTTCGATTCCGCCGGTCGACGTTACAGCGGCCAGAGCGGCGGGGTTCCTCCCGTACCCATCCCGAACACGGAAGATAAGCCCGTCTGCGTATCGCGGAGTACTGGAGTGCGCGAGCCTCTGGGAAATGCGATTCGCCGCTCCTACTCATTACACTCACGGAGCAACTGCTCCGTACCATTTCATACGTACGCCCGGTAGCTGTCGCTGTTTCAGTATTCAGCGGGTATTCAAAACGTAGCGGATTCGGATACCGTTCGAGATGTATCTCACCGTCGGCCGACTACGACAGGTCCTCGGCGAGATCGGAAACGGATCGTCGGTTCCGACTCTCTGACATACTTTCCCCTGGGCGCTTGGGTAGTTGCTGTGCCACGAGCAACTCGTCGTCTTTGATAACGACGAGTAGAATGTCGCTTTCGTCGACGTCCTCGAGTTCCGACCGTGGCGCAACGTGTTGATCGACGAGTTCGCCGTCTTCCTCGAGCAAGATCACGACGTGCTCTCCGTCGACGATTCGGTCGACGACACCGATATACTGATTCACATCACAGTCACCGTCGGCTGTCGACGCCTGGGAGTGTGACTGGGCTGGGTCTTCTCGAGCGGTGCGGTCGCTCCGTGCACCCGCGACTGCCGACGTTGTAAGCGTGACGGCGCCGAGTGAACCGAGTGATCGAAGGACTGTTCGTCGCGTCGTCTGTTGTCGGTGCGACATACCTCCGTTGGCCCCGGCTTGATTGATAAACCTGCGGCGACGAATGAACGCGATCTGTCTCTGGGAGCTTTTGCTTACTACCATATTTCATAACTGTATATAAGATGGAGAATTCTGGTTTTGATCGCACTCGTTTGACTGTTCCCGACTGATACAGAACGTGGGCGCTAACGGCCGTCGAGAGATCGTGTTGGATCGCTAATGCAGGAATACAACGTCTCAGGCGACGACAATAGCGGGTTACTGTTGTCGATCGAAAAACGACCGATTCTCGAGACAACTCGGCAACTGCGAATAGCGGTATCGATGGAGAGCGATCTCCGTCCGATCCGACAGACCGAGTAGAAAACCTCTGAACCACCTTTCCGCGTAGATCCTGGGCCGAGGAACAAGCCGCTGAGACGCCTTTACGCATGGAGAGTGCAGTATCGAATGTAGTCTCGTACGGGCTTTACGTTCTCCGAGTGATTTGGAGAGCCGACGGCGAAAAGAAATATCTATACTATAATATATTTCCGTACCTCCTATTTTACTGTCTTTTTATATGTACAGGCCCATAACCGGCGAAACAGATGGCTGGACGAGCCGTCCTTGGAGTGCGTCAGCAGTGATCGCTGTGTCGAGACTCTCGTCGTTGTACACGCGCTGTACGGTCGCCGCCGATTCGAGGCGCATGTTGTGGAGGGGGTCGGTTGTTTGTGCACCGATGTGTGTCGAGGCGACGTTTTCGTCCTCCGACAGCGGCGTTTCGTGTGACGACGGGGGTGCGAACACATCAATTTGGGGACCGGCGATCGCTGACGATCAGCTACGGGATCGACTTCCCGTTCGATCTCGAGCGACGGTTCAGGCTGTCGCTTCGCTTTGGCTGTTCTAGCTGGATGTGTTCATCATAGTGTATCCAGGCCGTCTCTTCCAGTTCGCCGGGGCCGGCGTGTCCGCGCGAATCGTTTCGCAGAGCGCCATCGCTACCGGGTGGGACGGGTCGTTCGCCTCGAGTTCTCCGTGACCGCCGACTCCGCGCTCGGCACCGTTTTTTCGGCCGTGAGACTCGACTCGATTACCCGTGTCGCTCGAGAATCGCGGCCACTGTCTCCTCCGGAAGCGACTCCGAGAGGACGGGAACCGTGTGCTCGCCGAGCCGTGGCGGTTCGTGTCCCGACCGGGTCGTCGAGCCGGAAAACGCGATCGGACAGACGGGGAACGGGAGTTCGACGCCGTCGATCTCGAGGTCGGAGAGGACGCCGCTTGCCCGGAGGTGTTCGTCCTCGAACACCTCGCGCGTGTCCTTGACGGGGGCACCGGGAATCCCGTGATCGCGGAACAGGTCGAACCACTCGTTGTTCGTCCGCCGTTCGAACGCCGGGACGAGTTCGGCCGTCAGCGCCTCTCGGTGGGCGACGCGCTCGTCGTTCGTTTCGAACCGATCGTCGGCCGCGAGGTCGGGACGCTCGAGTGCGTCACAAAGCGACCGCCAGGTGCCGTCGCTACCGATCGCGACCGCGAACCAGCCGTCAGCCGTCTCGAACGTGCGGTACGGTGCGAGCGTCGGATGGACGGTCCCCTGGCGCGGATAGGGTTCGTCGGTGACGAACGTCCGCCCCGCTCGCTCGGTGAGCCACGACACCAACCCCTCGAACATCGGCACGTCGACGTACTGGCCGTCCCCGTCGTACAGCGCCGTCGTGATTCCGATGACGGCGTACATTCCCGCGCAGATGTCGCCGATCGGAATGCCCGGACGCGCCGGCGGTCCGTCGGCCTCCCCGGTGATGCTCATACTGCCGCTCAGCGCTTGAACCACCATGTCGAAGGCCGGGAGATCGCGGTACGGACCCTCGAGGAAGCCCGAGATCGAACAGTAGACGAGATCCTCGCGCGCCGTTCGCAGGTCGTCGTAGCCGAGGCCCCACTTCGCCATCGTCCCGGGTCGGTAGTTCTCGACGAGGACGTCCGCCGTCTCGACGAGCGCTTCGAGGGCGGCGGCGCCGTCCGCGGTCGACAGGTCCAGTTCGACGCTTCGCTTCCCGCGGTTCAACGACGCGAAGTAGGCGGTGATCTCCGAGTCGCCGACGTTCGGGCCGACGTTCCGGGTGATGTCGCCCTGGTTCGGTCGCTCGATTTTGACGATGTCCGCACCGAGATCCGCGAGCAGTTGCGTCGCGAACGGTCCGGAGAGCATCTGCGTACAGTCGATCACGCGAACGCCGTCCAGCGGGGCCGCCGAAGTCGATGTCATTGGACTACCTCTCGCGGATAACGACGTAAATCCACGCATTCGCCCGCAGCGGTGGGTGACCGGTCAGAACGTCGTCGTCCCCTCGAGCGTGTGCGCTTCGACCACGTCCTCGTCCAGTTCGACGCCGATGCCCGGCGTCTCGGGCACCTCGATGTAGCCGTCCCGGATGAGCGGTTCGTCCCGGTGGATCAGGTCGTCCCACCAGTCGACCTCGAGGGCGTGGTACTCGAGGAGGTCGAAGTTCGGGATGGCGGCCCCGAGGTGGACACAAGCCATCGTCCCGACCGGACTGCAGACGTTGTGCGGCGAGATCGGCATGTAGTTCTCCTCGGCGCGGTCGGCGATGCGCATCGTCTCTTTGAGCCCGCCGACGGTCGTCGGGTCCGGCGTCACGATGTCGACGCCGTGATCGTAGATTAGCTCGGAGAGTTCGTGCACCCGGAACCGGTTCTCTCCGGTCGCAATGGGCGTCTTCGTCGCCTTCGTAACCTCCGTTTGGGTGGCCATGTTCTCCGGCGGGATCAGGTCCTCGAGCCACATCAGATCGTACTCCCGAAGCTTGTACGCGAGTCGTTTCGCGCTCTCGACGGAGTAGTCCCAGTGACAGTCGAAAGCGAGATCGATCTCGTAGCCGATCTCCTCGCGCACGGCCGCGACGATCTCGCGTTTGTGTTCGATGGCCCCGTTTGTGAGGCGACCGTTGAACGGGTCGGGGTCGTTGTCCATCTCGAGGTCGAGGTCGAACTTGAGCGCGGTAAAGCCCATGTCGACGACGCGGCGGGCCTCGTTGGCGTACGCTTCCGGCGAGTAGGCCTCCGCGGTGGCGTACTCCGTCGATCCGTCCTCGACGGCGTAGGCTTCGCCGGCGTGACAGTCACAGTAGATCCGAACCTCGTCGCGGAACTTCCCGCCGAGGAGTTGGTAGACCGGGAGGTCGAGGAGTTTTCCGGCTACGTCCCACAGCGCAATCTCGATGCCGGAGGCGGCGGTGACGACCTTTCCCGTCGTCCCGCCGTGGCCGGACATCTCCTGGATGATCTGTCTGTAGAGTCGTTCGACGTCGAGGGGGTTCTCGCCGATCAGGAACCGCTTGGTGTACTCGACGAGTTCGGGGACGCCGCCGCCCCGATAGGACTCGCCGATTCCGGTGACGCCTGCGTCGGTCTCGACTGTGATCAGGTTCCACTCGAAGTTGCCCTCGACGACGCAGGTGTTGATGTCCGTGATTTCGACGTCGCGGCTCTCGTCCCGGTTCGTGATCTGGTTTGAGAAGTCTTTCATGCGTATCCTCGGTGTCTCGTGTGATTCGGTATCAGTCGGCTTCGTTGAACCGCTCGATTGTGGCTTCGCAGCCGTTCGAGGTCGTGTGGCGGCCCTCGAGTCCGCTCTCGGTTCGAACGTACGTGATCGCGATGCCTGAGCGTTCTGCTGGAGACGGATACCGGCTCTTCCAGCGGGATCGCGACTGGAAGTGACTCGACGCGGTCGACCTCCATACTCGGTCACGAACGAGTGTATTTAAATCACTTCAGCTATCGGCAACTTTTTCTCAGAGGAATTAACACGCCGGTCCCGCTATGTCGCGTATGGAGTTTCCCGACCGGGACGACATCGGACCGCTCATCGAGCCACAGGGCTCCCCGCCGTTCGCGCGCGTCAGCTACGAGCCGCGGACGAGCACGCTCTCCGATCCGCTGTCGACGACGCGCTCGGAGCTGGACCGACTCGCGTTCGACGACCTCGAGTCCGACGCGACGGTCGCCGTGGGAGTCGGAAGCAGGGGCATCCACCGAATCGCCGACATCGCGGCCGAGACGGTCTCGTACATCGAAGATCGAGGGTTCGAACCCGTTGTCGTCCCCGCAATGGGCAGTCACGGCGGCGCGACCCCCGAGGGCCAGCGCGAGATCCTCGCCGCGCTAGGGCTCACCGAGGAGTACGTCGGTGCACCGATCGACGCGCGGATGGACGTCGAGAAACTCGACGAGGTCGACGTCGATGGGATGACGACGCCGGTTTACGTCTCGACCGCCGCGCTCGCGGCGGACGCCGTCCTGGTGATCAATCGAATCAAGCCGCACACGAACTTCACCGGGCCGCTCGAGAGCGGGCTCTGCAAGATGCTCGCGGTCGGGCTCGGCAAGCAACGGGGCGCCCAGGCGTTTCACTCGACGGCGCTCGACCGCGGCTACGTGCCGACCATCGAGTCGTTGGTCGAAGCCATCAGGGATTCCGTGTCGCTACTCGGCGGACTCGCGCTCGTGGAGAACTTCCACGAGGAGCTCGGGGAGATCGAGGCGATTGACGGGCCGTCGCTCGAGCGACGCGAGCCCGCCCTGCTGGAGCGGGCCCGCGAGGAGATGGCGACGCTGCCGGTCGACGATATCGATCTCCTCGTCGTCGACGAACTCGGGAAGGAGATCTCCGGCGCCGGAATGGATACGAACGTGATCGGCCGATACCGCGTCCTCAACGCGCCGGATCCGGAGACGCCGTCGATCGATCTGATCTACGCCCGCGGACTCACCGAGGCGACGAGCGGGAACGGGAACGGCATCGGGCTGGCGGATATCACCCGCCGGGCGGCGGTCGACCAGCTCGAGCTGCAGAAAACCTACGCGAACGCGCTGACGAGTGGCTCGCTTGCCAAGGCAAAGCTTCCCGTCGTCGCGCCGGACGACGAACTGGCGATCCGTGTCGCGCTGAACGCCCTCGGCGGGTACGATCCCGAGACGGCCCGGGTCGTCTGGATCGAAAACACGACTGACCTCGCCGAGTTCCGCGTTTCGGAAGCGCTGCTCTCCGATCTCGGGGAGTCGGTCTCCGTGCTCGAGCGCGAGCGACTCGCCTTCGACGACGGAACGGCGTCGTTCGAGTGACGGTCATACGGTTTACTGTCAGTCATTTCCGGTGCGACCGCCGCCCGGAGCGCGGTTGCGCCGGTAAATCGGTACCGTAATCCGTATCACTCGACCACGTGGTCGTCCGCGCTGTTCGGCGACGAGTAGGTGCTGTTCAACTCGAGTTCCTCGTAGAACGCGTCGCGGTCGGTGATCGTGTTCTCGGTGTGAGCCGGAACCCCTCATCGGTCGAGAATCGTATCGACGCGGTCTCGCGAGTACTGGGCGAGGATCGACTTGCCGGCGGACGAGCAGTGAAGATGGATCTGTCGGCCGATGCCGAATCCGGCTCGGACGGCGTTGCTGTCGGTTTCTACGTAGAGATAGATCCCGAGACCGTGATCCTCGACGACGAACTGCGCCCGCTCCTGGGTCTCTTCGGCCAGCGTCTGGACGTACGGCTTCGCCATCTGATAGGCCGGTTCCCTCGCCTGGGCTGCTCGGCCCAATCGGGCGAAGCGGAGACCGATCTAGTACAGTTCGCCCTGCCGCGAGACGTACCGGAGGTCACAGAGCGTGTTCAGGTGCCGGTGGGTGGTACTCTCCGTCAACTCGAGTCGGTCGGCGATCCCGGAGAGCCGGGAGGGGCCGTTCTCTTAGAGCGCGTGGACGATCTCGAAGCTCGTCTTCGTGCTCCCGATCCGGTTGGGATTGTTGTCGTCCGTCATGCGTTCGCTTACGATCACTCGACGTATAAACTCCGTCACACGGAAGAGAAACTCTCCGAGCGCCGGTCTCTCATCGTGGATCGACGGCTGGAACCGGGGTACAGCGCTTCGAACCGACGTACGGCCGCTCGAACGAGAGAGACGAGTTCCGCACTGTGGAAGATTCTCGCTTCGAATCGGCGCGTACGAGCCCATAATTACATTCATATGGTTGTAATTTACGTGCCGGTCGGCAACGCGATAGCAGGACGGTCGACGGTCGACTCGAGTTCGGTGGTGACGCGGTACGGCAGAGAGCGCCGCTGTTCGCGCGGAACACATTCCGGTATGCGGAACTGGATGGGTGTGAACGCGAACTGGCGCATCGACTGTGCGTCCGCTCCACGTCGACGAGTTCGTTCGTGCGACGCCGATGAACGGGCGGTTACACCCGTTCGGTCCGCCCCAGGCCCTTACCGCAACGGCAAGCTTTTTGGGTTTTTCCTCTGGGAGTACGGACGAGATGGACTTACAGCTCACCGACAACGCAGCGCTCGTAACGGCTTCCTCGAGCGGTCTGGGGAAGGCTTCGGCGACGGCCCTCGCGCGGGAGGGCGCGAACGTCGTCATCAACGGTCGCGACGCGGACCGACTCGAGGACGCGAGAGCGGAGATCGAGGACGTCGCGGCGGGCGACGTCGTCGCCCAGCAGGGCGACCTCACGAACGAGGACGACATCGAGACGCTGATCGAGACGACCGTCGACGAGTTCGGCGGGATCGACCACCTCGTGACGAGCGCCGGCGGTCCGCCGTCGGGGCCGTTCCTGGACACCGACGACGACGACTGGTACGAGGCCTACGACCTGCTCGTGATGAGCGTCGTCCGACTCGCCCGCGAGGCCGAACCACACCTGCGCGAGGGGGAGGGAACGATCGTCAACATCACCTCGCGAAGCGTCAAGGAGGCCATCGACAGTCTGGTGCTCTCGAACTCGGTCCGCATGAGCGTTATCGGGCTCGAGAAGACGCTCTCGAAGGAGTTCGCGCCCGACGTCCGGACCAACGCGGTCCTCCCCGGCCCGCACGAGACCGAACGCATCGAAGACCTCGTCAACCAGGCCGTCGACCGCGGTGACTACGACTCCTACGAGGAGGGACTCGACGACTGGGCGAGCAACCCCCTCGAGCGGGTCGGCGACCCGATGGAACTGGGCAACACCGTCGCGTTCCTCTCCTCGCCGGTTTCGGGCTACATCAACGGCGAGAGCGTCCTGATCGACGGCGGCTCCACGGGGGCGAACCTATGAAGCCAGTCGACTTCGACGACGCGGCGACGTACGAGCCCGACGAGGGGTGGCGACGCGTCTCGATGGCCGGCAGCGACCAGTTTTCCTTCGAGTGGTTCGAGAAACCGCCGGGCCACAGCTCGCCGATGCACGACCACGAGAACGAGCAGGTCTGTCTCTGCCTCGAGGGCGAACTCACGGTCACGACCGACGACGGCGAGTCGGTGACCCTCGAGCGGTTCGACTCCGTCCTGCTCGAGTCCGACGAACCGCACAGGGTCGAGAACACCGGCGACGAACTGGCCGTCGGGCTCGACGCGTTCGCGCCCGGCCGCTCGTTCGACTTCTGGACGGATCGCGAGGAGTGACCGTCGCGTCGGAGAACACTCGGTATCTGACCGTTCATTGAATACCCCCTCTACCCCCTCTAGAACCTTCCTTTTTTGAAAACAACCTCCGAGGGTTCAGACTCGACCGCTACGGCGCGTCACAGTTGCCCCCTCCGCCTCGAGCAGTTCGTCGACGTCGTACGGTTGTGGCAGTCCTCACGGACGACCTAGACGTTCGCGAGCACTCGATGCGACCCGATATCCAGTCGGCCGGTGTTCCGGAGACGAGTCAGTTTGCTTTCAGTTACGGCGACCGTTCGTTGGCGGAGGCTTTCGATGGCGTTCCGTTCCGCTCGGCGGACGTCGGTGTCGGTCGTCTCCGGAAGCGACGCGTCGCGATAGCCGTGCGGTACGACCGGATTGCGCCATACGAAACGAACTCGTCGATCAGGGTCTCGACGTCGACACCGTCCCGCTCGAGGCGTCGCCTGGCCTGTAACTGCTCGCCGCGGCTGCTCGTCGTCCGATCGAGCAGGTCGTAGCGGTGGCCGACGTTTTCGGTGATCGTCTCGATTCGTTCGGCCTCGAGTGCGGCCCTGAGGAGGCGTTCGTTGAACGAATCGGCGAGCGCTCGGAGGCTCTTTCGCTCGTCGGGGTGGGTCCACTGGGCCTCGAGGGCGTCGGCGACGAACTCGGGTTCGGACTTCTCGAGCAGTCACGCGACTTTCGGCATCGGTCCGGAACTCCTATTCCGCTCGTCCATGCGGCGTGGCTGCTCGTGACCCGTGGAAAGTCGTTTCGATGCCGCTACGTCGCGTTTCATCATCCGGTCGTTGCCCGCCCGCAACCGGAGTGTTCGGAATTCATTGGCGACCGGACGAATGTTCGGCAGAGACCGTTCGAGCGGAACGAGCCGTCGCTTCTGGCGGAAGACCGGAGGGTGGTCGGTCGACGGGCAGATGACTCAACAGTCGTCGCTACCGGCCCGCCAGTTCACCATTCGAACCCTCGGCTCAGCCGTAGGCGAGGGTGACTCTGATCTCGCCCGCCTTATCCCAGAGGAGACCGGGCAACTCCTCGTGGAGGTACTCGTCCTTGAATCGGCTCGTCGGCCCGAAGACGCCCAGTGCGCCGAGAAATTCGTCGTCGGGGGTGTAGACGGGGACGGCGACGCCACAGAGGCCGTTCATATGCTCCTGGTTGTTCACGGCGTAGCCGCGCTCGCGGATGCGATCCAGTTCCTCGTAGAGGACGTCGGGGTCCGTGATCGTGTTGTCCGTAATCGCCTCGAGTCCGTTCTCTGCGACGAACTCGCGGACGGCGTCGTCGGTCCACTCCGCGAGAATAACTTTTCCGGAGGCCAGCGAGTGCAGCGGTCGGCGTTTGCCGATCATCGTATCCGTGAGACTGCCGTACCGGTGGACGTAGACGCCCTCCCCTTCCTCTTCGACGATAAACACGGCCCGCTCGTCGGTTTCCTGCCCCAGTTCGAACACTTTTCGCTTCGCGGCCGTGTATCCCGTCTTCCGGGTTCGAGCCTGTTCGCTGATCTCGAGGAACCGAAACCCGATGTAGTAGCCGCCGTCGCGTTCGACGACGTACCCCATGTCAGTGAGCGTCGTCAGGTGTCGATAGACGGTGCTCTTGCTCAACCCCGTCCGTCGCGTGAGCTCCGTGATCGTCACCCCCTCCTCCGCTTTGAGCGCCTCGAGGATCTCGAACGTCTTTCGTGTCGTCGAGACCCCGGCGTCGGATTCGTCCTCCCCGTGTGTGCTCATACACGGGTATACGTCACGATCTCAATTAATGTTCCGGATAGCAAAACGAACGTGTCGCTATGCGGAACGAATCGTCCTCCGTCCGACGTGCCGAGCTGTTGTTCCGCTATATGAAATAGGGAACTCCCTCTCTCGCAATGGTGCGCTGGGCGTAAGAGGCGATCGCCGTACTCGACATTCGAACGCCTGTACCGACGAAAAAACGGCGTGCGGAAGGGGCGAGGTTACTGGTAGGCCGCGATACCGGTGAACTCCTCGCCGAGGACGAGCGTGTGGATGTCGTGGGTCCCCTCGTAGGTGTAGACCGTCTCCATGTTGGCCATGTGGCGCATCGGGGAGTAGTCGGTGGTGATCCCGTTACCGCCGAGCATCTCGCGGGCGATCCGCGACTGGTTGCGCGCCATGCGGACGTTGTTTCGCTTGGACATCGAGACGTGCTGCGGACGCATCTCGCCGCGCTCTTTGAGTTCGGCGAGCCGGTAGGCGAGCAGTTGGGCGAGCGTGATCTGGGTGCCCATCTCCGCGAGTTTGCGCTGTTGGAGCTGGAATCGACCGATCGGGCCGCCGAACTGGTCGCGGTCTTTGGCGTACTGGCGGGCCTCCTCGAAGCAGTCTCGAGCGGCGCCGATGGCCCCCCAGGCGATCCCGTAGCGGGCCTGGGTCAGACAGGACAGCGGCCCCTTCATTCCCTCGACGCCCGGGAGGACGTTCTCCTCGGGAACGTGGACGTTGTTGAGCCCGATCTCGCCCGTGATCGACGCGCGCAGCGAGAGCTTCTCGTCGATCTTGTTCGTACTGACGCCGTCGCGGTCGGTCTCGACGAGGAAGCCGCGAACGGGGGTGTCCTCGGCGGAGCGGTCGCGCGCCCAGACGATCGCGACGTCCGAGATCGGTGAGTTCGTGATCCACGTCTTCGAGCCGTTGAGGACGTAGCCGTTGCCGTCGCGTTCGGCGTAGGTCTCCATGGCCGTCGGATTCGAGCCGTGTTCGGGTTCGGTGAGGCCGAAGCAGCCGATCGCTTCGCCTCGCCCCATCGCCGGGAGCCACTCCTCTTTCTGCTCCTCGCTGCCGTACGCGTGGATGGGGTACATGACGAGTGCGCCCTGCACCGACGCCATCGACCGCAGTCCCGAGTCGCCGGCCTCGAGCTCCTGCATCAGGAGTCCGTACGCCGTCTCGGAGACGTTGGGCGAGCCGTAGCCCTCGAGATTCGGCGCGTAAAATCCCAGGTCGCCCATCTCGGTGATGAGCTCTTTCGGGAACGTGCCGTTTTCGAAGTGCTCGCCGATGTCGGGCTTGACGTGTTCTTCGACGAACTCCCGGGCCGTGTCCCGGATCATGCGCTCTTCCTGGTCGAGGTCTGCCTCGAGATTGACGAAGTCCAGCATACCTGAACCTACGCTAACAGCGCAATAGGTATTGCGGTACTTATTGACAATCGAATAGGCTGTTGATACAATCTTTTGACGGTGATTCCGGTTGCGAGTGTAGTACTACCAAACAAGTTCTGAGAGGGAACCTTCATTTCGATGCTGGCGCGGATGAATTTTAACGATGCAATTACTGTCTCACCTCCCCACTCCTACTGTTGTTGGATGTTTAAGAGTGATTTGATTTGCGGAAGTATTATAGGCGATAAGTATGTACTCTCCTCTCATGGTGAACGGAAGAAACGTCACTGGTAGGGGTAAGACTCGGCGATCGTTCCTTGCAGCAACGGGGATTGGAGCAACCACTGCATTCGCCGGCTGTCTCGGGGAAGACAACGGCGACGGTGGTGGCAACGGTGGTGCCGACGAGGGAACCATCCGAATGCGAACGTCGGAGTCGACGACGGCCGCCTACGCTGCGAACGAAGGGATCGCTGCGGTCATCAACGAACACTCGGACGATCTGTTCGTCGAAGCACAGACGAGCCCCGGGACGGAGGCGAATCTCGGCGCCCTCAACAACGAGGAAGCCGAGATGGTCTATATTCAGAACTGGTCGGCTCGAGAGGTCGCCGAAGGCCAAGGTGTGTTCGGCGATCTCGACTTCGAGATGGCGCAGATATTCCACTTCTACGACCTGCCGTGGTTCTTCTGTTCGGCCAACGAGGACCTGAGTAACGTCTCCGACATCGATGGGCACTCGGTCTCGCCGACGCCAGAAGGATCCGGTACGGCGCCGGCACTCGAGCAAGCACTCGGGCACGCAACCGATAGCTACGACCGAATCAGCATCGGATTCGGCGAACAGGGCAGCGCGATGAACGAAGGTCGACTCGACGTCGGTGTCGCGACGTACATGAACTTCGGTCTCGTCCCCGGCTGGACACAGGAAATGATGGGGAGCGTCGACCTCCGGGTTCTCGGTGCGGACGATGTCCTCGACGAGTGGGAAGATGACGATCAACTGCTGATCCAGTCGTTCGATGGCGACGAACTCGAAGACGCCGCGTACACGCCGGACGAAGTCCACTGTCCAACGTTCGCGTACAACTTCATTAGCCGGGCGGACCTCGACTACGATACCGTCTACAACTTCCTCGAGACGATGCACGAGCACCGATCGGAGTTGGAAGACTACAGCGCGGTGCTCGCACGACTCGAGGAGGAGGACTTCTGGGTCGAGAACATGTACGACGACGTTCCGTTCCACGCCGCCGCCGCGGACTTCTACGAGGAACTGGGCCTCTGGCACGACGATTTCGAACGCCACGACGAGCCATAACATCTGCTGATGTCAGCAAGTTCGTCTCCCACCGAACAGTCGACCGCCAGCGGTAGACGCATCACTCCGTTCTCGGTACTCGACGGGGTAGTGTCGGCTCTCGCCGTTACGTTCACGCTGTACACGATCTACTACGCCTACACGTTGATGTTCGTCAGGCTCCGGTACTCGGTCATCTTCCTGGGGCTAGGGGTAGCACTGTATTACCTCGACGTCGCGCGACAACACTACGACGAACCCGACGACGAAGTGCCGGACGTAGCGGACGATGCGACCCCGTCGGTAATCGACGCCGAGTCGATAACGACGCTCGACCGCATCAAGTCGGCCTACGGACGTATCGATCCGCTGATCGCGATCGGTTTCGCCGGGCTTGCGCTTGCAGCGACCGCGTACGTCGAGTACCACTTCGTGAGACTCGAGCAGGACGTCCATCTGCTCGGTCACACCCAGATGGATCTCTACGTTGGGGTTGCACTGATCGTACTGGTAATCGACGCGACGAGACGGGCGTTCGGAAACGTGATCGCGTCCGTCGCTGTCGCGTCGATCATCTACGCGCATTCGTACGTCGGTCCGAACCTTCCGGGCGTCTTCCGACACACCGGATTCGACTGGACGCGAATCTCTCGTCAGGGGGCGATCGAACTGACTGGCGTGTACCACGATACGCTGATGGGAATCGGCTCGACGTGGGTCGCGATTTTCATCATGTTCGCCGGCATCGCGAAGGCCTACGGACTGATGGACTTCGTGTTGGATGTCGGTCGTGAACTCGGCAAGTCGTTGCGGACCGGTGTCGTCCAGATCGCCGTTATTGCGAGTATGATCATGGGCTCGATCACCGGGAGTGCCGCGGCGAACACCGCGACGACGGGAAGTTTCACGATCCCGATGCTGAAAGACCAGGGGGTCGACAGCGACTTCGCGGCTTCGATCGAGGCCGTCGCCTCCGCCGGGGGCCAGATGTTGCCGCCGGTGATGGGCGTCGCTGCGTTCCTCATGGCGGACCTCCTCGGCGTTAGCTACGTCAACATTATTCAGGCGGGCGTCATCCCGGCCGCGCTATTCTACTTCAGCGTCGGTATCGGCGTTCACTTCGCCGTGTTGAAATACGGCTGGACCTCGCCGAATACGGGTTCGTTCGATCGCCGAATGCTGCTCGGCGGAATTCACTTCGTGATCCCACTCGGCGTGTTGCTCGTCACGCTCATCTATCTCCGGTACACGCCGCTCACCGCCGGATTGTACTCGATCATCACCATATTCCTCGTCGGGTCGCTGAAGGCGGCTGGAACCACGGCCCGCGACAACGAATTAGATGGCGAGTCGATCATCGATCTCGGCAAACAGGCCGTCTCCGGGCTGCGGACCGGTGGTCTCGAGATGGCGCCGCTCGTCGGCGTCCTCGCCTCGATGGGCGTCATTATCGAGATGGTCACGTTTACCGGCCTCTCGACGCGCGTCAGCACGACTATTATCGGTCTCGGCGATGGGAGCCTGCTGATCGTGTTGGTTCTGGCGATGATTGCGAGCATCATGTTCGGGCTGGGGATGCCGACGCCCGCGGCGTACATCCTCGTCGTCGTACTGGTCGCACCCGGCGTCATCGAAATGGGTGTGCCCGAGATCACGACGCACATGTTCGTGTTCTACTTCGCGATGCTGTCGGCGATCACGCCGCCGGTTGCGATTTCGGTCGCGATCGGCTCACGGATCGCCGGCTCGAGCTTCATGAAGTCGTGCGTGCAGGCGCTTCGGCTCGGCGCTCCCGGCTTCGTGATTCCGTTCGCGTTCGTCACGAACAACAGTCTCATCTACTGGTCGCAGGACACGCTGATCGCGTTTCCGGTCGTCCTCGCGGGCACGGTCGGGCTGATCGTCGCGACCATCGGCTTCGACGGCGCACACGATCTCTCGCATCCGGTTCGTGGGATCTATTTCCTGATCGCGTTCGCCGCCATGTTCGGCTCGATCGTCCACGTCGGCGTCCAGATTGCCGCTGCGGCTGCCATCGTCGGCGCGTTGGCGTACGCTCGATTCGTTGTCGGCTACGATCACGAGGCCGAGCGGGAGTCGGTGGATTCGTCGGTCGAGGCCGACTGATCGCGGAGCTATCTTTCGGTTGCCACCTCCCCGCGCACCGAGTAATAATCCTTTTGTGGTGTTCACACGACCCTCACGTATAGCCATGACCAATCTCGTGACGAACGTCGCCGAGAGTGTCGAGCAACGGCCGGACTCGCCGGCGGTCGTCTTCGACGACACCGAACTAAGCTACGAGCAGTTCTGGACACGTGCCGGACAGTTCGCCCGGGCACTCGAGAACTACGACATCGGTGCCGACGACCGCGTCGCGATCTACCTGCCGAACCTCCCGCAGTTCGTCACGGCGTTCCAGGGGACGCTGCGGGCCGGCGGGATCGTCGTCCCGATGAACCCGCAGTACAAGGCTCGAGAGATCTCCCACCTCCTCTCCGACAGCGGGGCGAAAGCCGTCGTCACGCTCTCGGCGAACGTTCCGGCAGTTGCCGAAGTCGTCGACGAAACCGACGTCGAGCAGGTCATCAGCGTGGGCGACGAGGTCGAGGATGCGACCGATTTCGAAGCGTTCCTCGCCGAGGACACCCTCGAGATCGTCGACCGCGCGGACGACGATATCGCCGTCCAGCCCTACACGAGCGGCACGACGGGGACGCCGAAAGGGGTCTTGCTCACCCACGACAACCTCGCGTGGACGGCGAAAGCGAACTCCGACCTGATCGGCGGCATCGACTCCGACGACAAACTGATCGGCACGCTGCCGCTGTTTCACATCTACGGCATGTCCGTCGTGATGAACGGGGCCCTGTTCAATGGCGCGGCCTACTACCCCGTCCCCGAGTGGGATTCCACCGAGGTCATGACGATGATCGAATCTGCGGGCATCACCGTCATGTTCGGCGTGCCGGCGATGTTCAACGACATGATCAACCACCCCGAGGCCGACGAGTTCGATCTCTCCTCGCTCCGGTTCGTCAACTCCGGGGGCTCGAGTCTGCCGATGGAAGTGCTCGAGCGCTTCGAGGAGCTCTTCGGCCCGACCCTCTACGAGGGCTACGGCCTGACGGAGACGAGTCCGACGACGCACGCGAACGGGCCCGGCACTCGCCGGAAGGGCAGCATCGGGAAGCCGTTCGACGGGATGGACGCGAAGGTGGTCGACGGGGATTTCGAGACGGTGACCCGGGTCGAGGAAGGACCGATCGACGAAGGCGAGACCGATCTGACCGAGATCACCGGCGAACTCGTCGTCTCCGGCCCCAACGTGATGGCGGGCTACTACGGCTTGCCCGAAGCCAACGAGGAGGCCTTTACCGAGGAGGGCGGTCAGACGTGGTTCCACACCGGCGACATCGGCTACTGGGACGAGGACGGCTTCTACTACGTCGTCGACCGCGAGAAGCACATGATCGTCACCGGCGGCTACAACGTCTACCCGCGCGAAGTCGAGGAGTTGCTGTTCGAACACGAGGATATCGCCGACGCCGCGGTCGTCGGCGTGCCGGACGACCGACGCGGCGAGACCGTCCAGGCCCTCGTCGTTCCCACGCCGGACGCCGAGACGACGCCCGAGGAGATCAAAGAGTACTGCCTCGAGAACATGGCCGCGTACAAACATCCACGCGAGGTCGAGTTCGTCGAGGAACTGCCCCGAACCACGACCGGCAAGGTCCAGAAGTTCAAGATCCGCGGCGAGGACGAGTAGCCCGCACGCTGTAAAACAGTGGGGAGTGGGACGGCTCGCTCGAGAGCACCATCGCCACACGGCTTACCACTGTAAATACAGAGGGGGAGCGGCTCGCTCAATATCGCAGCAGATGCTTCTCCACGCCGAACTTTGATTTACAACGTTCGAAATCAGTTGGCGATATGTTGCAACTGTTGAATACATCGAAGCTATTTTGGTACCGGACAACAACCGTGATATATGGCATTCACGCTGTCCGCCGAGCACGATGCGATTCGCGAGGCCGTTCGCGAGTTCGGTGAAAACGAGATGGCTCCGGTCGCGGAGGAGCACGACCGCGAGCACAAGTACCCCGAGGAGATCCGCAGAAAGGCCGCCGAGTACGACTTCGTCGCACCGAGCATCCCGATCGACTACGGCGGTGCCGGCATGGACAAGATCTCGAGCACCATCGTCACCGAGGAACTCTGGCGCGCGGACCCCGGTATCGGATCGGCCGTCGGCTCCGCCGGCTTCGGGACGAACATGATCATCGAGTTCGGCGACGAGTGGATGAAAGAGGAGTGGCTCCCCAAGGTCGCGGGCGGCGAAACCGCCTCCTGTTCGATGATCTCCGAGCCCGCACACGGCTCGAACGTCGCCGGCATCGAGACGGTCGCCGAGAAGGACGGCGACGAGTACGTCCTCAACGGCAACAAGATGTGGATCACCAACGGCACCGTCGCCGACGTCGGCGTCCTGATGGCCAAGACCAGCCCCGGCGAGGGCCACCGAGGGATCACCGCCTTCCTCGTCGAGATGGACCGCGACGGCGTCTCGACCGACAAGATCACCAACAAGCTCGGCATCCGCGCCTCCGACCTCGCCGAGGTCATCATCGACGACGTCCGCGTTCCGGAGGACAACGTCATCGGCGAAGTCGATAAGGGCTTCTACCAGCTGATGGAGTTCTTCGCCTCCGGCCGAACCAGCGTCGCCGCACAGGCCGTCGGCGCCGCACAGGGTGCTCTCGACGCCGCGATCGAGTACGCCAACGAGCGCGAGCAGTTCGACCAGAAGATCAAGGAGTTCCAGGCCATCGAGCACAAGCTCGCCGAGATGGCGACCAAGGTCGAAGCCGCCCGCTCGCTGACCTACCGCGCCGCCAGCCAGGTCGAGAAGAACAACCAGGACGTCGCCGCGCAGTACTCGAGCATGGCGAAGCTGTTCGCCTCCGAAATCTCCGTCGAAGTCGCCGACGAGGGCGTCCAGGTCCACGGCGGCTCGGGCTACGTCACGGACTACCCCGCTGAGCGCTACTACCGTGACGCTCGCATCACGAAGATCTACGAGGGCACCTCGGAGATCCAGAAGAACATCATCGCCGACCAGATCCTGTAGACCGGATCCCGAATCGATTCTGCCGTTTTTCTCGCCGAACAGCGGATCGTAGGTCGAGACTGCTCGAGCGCCGTCTCCCGCTCGAGCGTATCCCGTGATTCGACGGCCGGTGCTCAGTCGCAGTGCGCAAAAAACGGGCCTCGAGTCCCACCGAGCGCGGTTACTGCTCCGGAACTCGGAACTCCACGGCCGCGCCCTGCCCGTAGCCGACGCACATCGTCGAGAGCCCGAGTCCGCCGCCCTCGCGCTCGAGTTCGTGGATCAGCGAGACCGGCAGGCGGGCACCCGAGGCACCCAGCGGGTGGCCGATGGCGATGGCGCCGCCGTTGACGTTGAAGACGTCGTCGTCGAAGCCGAGTTCGTCCTGGCAGTACAGCGTCTGGCTGGCGAACGCCTCGTTGAGTTCGACGCGGTCGTAGTCTTCCGCGGAGCGACCGTTGCGCTCCCAGATGCCGCGGACGGCGGGGACCGGGCCGATTCCCATGACGGTTGGGTCGACGCCCGCCACGTTGTGATCCTCGATTTCGGCGCGGATCTCGAGGTCGTTGTCTTCGGCAAACTCCCGGCTCGTGAGCAGGACGCCCGCGGCCCCGTCCGAAACCTGCGAGGCGTTGGCGGCGGTGACGGTGCCGTCCTCTTCGAACGCCGGCGGAAGCCCCGAAATCTTCTCCGTCGTGGTGCCGGGACGCAGGCCCTCGTCTTCCTCGACGACCTGTTCGCCCGTGTCGATGGGGACGATTTCGTCGTCGAACTTGCCCGCTTCCGTGGCTTCGTTGGCGCGTTGCTGACTTCGCGCGCCGTACTCGTCTTGCCGGTCCCGCGAGATGTCGTACTCGCGGGCGACCTTCTCTGCGGTCTGGCCCATCTGGAGCCCCGCGGCGTCGTACTGCTCGGCGATGCCGTCGTAGGAGCCGATCCCCTTCCGACGCTCGTTGCGGGACATGTTCTCGACGCCGCCGGCGAGGATGACCTCGCGCTGGCCCGCCCGAATGGCGTCGCTGGCGCTCATGATCGCTTCGGCGGAGGACGCACAGAGTCGGTCGATGGTCGTCCCCGGAACCTCCTCGCCGAGGTCCGAGAGCAGGGCGATGACGCGCGCGATGTTGTTGCTCTGCTCGTTCACCTGCTTCGCACAGCCCCACCGGATGTCGTCGACGTCGTCGCCGCTGAGTCCGATTCGCTCGAGTATCGCGTTCACGAGCGGGACCGAAAGCTCTTCGCTGCCGGTTTCGGCGAAGACGCCGCCGTGTTTGCCCTGTGGAGTTCTGACTGCCTCGACGATCACTGGCTGCTGGTCGCTCATTGGTACTAAATGACTCGCGCTCCGAACCCAAAGTAGCTCCGTTCTTCGTCATTCGACCGTAGATCCGTGGTTCAGTGAGCGAGGAGTCAGCGAGACGCTCCGCGTCTCGCAGAGCAAGCACCGCAGGTGAACGACGGGAGCGAACCGAGGAGCACAGCGAGCCCCCGACTCGAGACTCTCGGGGCTTTCTGAGTATGACGAAACACCGAGCAGAAAACAACTGCTGGCGGCTAGGATTGCCACGTCCTCCCCAACCGATTCGCTCACTCACTTCGATCGTTCGCTCATCCCTCGCGCAATTTCGTCGATCGTCCTTCGCTGTCGCTCAGGGGCGATCGACAGCGCGCGCCACGTGGGCTGATTCGACTCGAGCAATGAAATACCGGTTCAGGTGCGTACTGACGCCGTTTGTTCGAAAGGGAACGCTTTTGATAGTTTCTGCAGTGGCTCCACGTATGCAAGTCACAGTTCTGGGAGCCGGAAGCATGGGACACGGGATCGCGCAGGTGTCGGCGATGGCGGGCCACGACGTGATCCTGCGGGACATCGAGGCGGAGTTCGTCGAGAACGGGCTCGAGGGCATCCGAAACAACCTGCAGGGCGGCGTCGACCGAGATAAACTGAGCGAAGAGGAGATGGAGGCGACCCTCGAGCGCATCGAGGGGACGACCGACCTCGAGGCGGCCGTCGAGGACGCCGACCTCGTCGTCGAGGCCGTGCCGGAGGATATGGACCTCAAAAAGGAGGTTTTCGCAGACGTCGAGGACGCCGCGAGCGAGGACACCGTCATCGCCTCGAACACGTCCTCGCTGTCGGTGACGGAGATGGCCAGCGCGCTCGAGCACCCCGAGCGCGCCGTCGGGCTGCACTTCTTCAACCCGCCTCACATCATGGATCTGGTCGAGATCATCATCGCCGAGCAGACCGACGACCGAACGGAGCAGTTCGCCGTCGACTACGTGCGGGGAATCGAGAAGGAGGACGTCGTCGTCCGCGACACGGCCGGGTTCGCGACCTCGCGACTGGGGATCGCGCTCGGCCTCGAGGCGATTCGGATGGTCGAGCAGGGCGTCGCCAGCCCCGCAGACATCGATGAAGGGATGGAAATCGGCTACGGGCATCCGATGGGGCCCCTCGAGCTGACCGATCACGTCGGCCTCGACGTCCGACTGCACATTGCCGAACACCTCCGCGAGGAACTGGGCGAGCGGTTCAAACCGCCCCAGTCGCTGCGACGGAAGGTCCGTGCGGGCAATCTCGGCAAGAAGACCGGCGAGGGCTACTACGTCTGGGAGGACGGCGAGCGCGTCGGCACGAGCGGCGAATAGGGTGACGACTGAGCCCCGACGGTCGCCGGTCAGTATCGTTCACTCGTCGGTGGCGGACTCGGCGCGACAAAGACATATAACAGCTGATTAGTACACAAATATATCGGTATCTAGACTATTTCGCCGAACGATATCGATGACCGGTCAGGTTTGCAATGGACGACCGTCAGATCTCCGAATATTCCGACCTGAGCGGCGCTTTGAGACGAAATTTCGTTGTGGCCGCCGACTCCACGCACCGATTCGGACCCAGTTCGAATCCCGATAGAATTTGACCTCAGCGGGCGATTCAGGCACTGTACTGCTCTACTGGTAGTCATGTCGTGAGCGACTGCGTTTCTTCCGAGAATCAATCTCTAATATTCATATATTTTGAAAACACATATACTGAATCTGATATTAGACTTACAATTCGGTCTCCCGTCGGTGAAGCGGCAGTGCTCGAGCGGGTGGTGGCCGCTCGCTAATCCCGATATCGACGCCCCAACTAGTAAGGGGCGTCGCTTGTTAGCGCTGACCACCAAGAACGCCTGCCGTTCGTCACCCGAACGGTGGCCCCGGGGGCGTCCGTGGGAAAACGACGGGGCCGTTTCCACTCGATCACCACCAGATTGCATCCCCAACGGGCGATCGGAGCCTCGAGATCCGCTCCGATCGGCCAGTCGGTTCGTCGAACCAGCAGCCGACTCCCCCGTTACCACGCCCTTCGAGAGACGGACACCAATCGCTCGAGCGACCCGTAAACTCGCGAACGGCCAGCCGGCATCGCGAATCAGTGTCGGACACCGATATAATTCGTCCGTAGCGGCCGCGCTTCCGTCCGGACGCAACCGAGGAGTCTGCAATATCGACGACTGAGCGGTTGGCTAATGCCGGACGCTTTTAGCCGTCTGTGCGTTAGTACGCGGTATGTCTCTGGAGCCGAGCGCCGACCCGGCCGCCGACCGACGCGCGAACTACGATTATCGGAGCGACGACGTCGATCGTCCGGCGCTGGTCGATGACCTCGAGACCCTCGTCGACTGCGAGGTCCGCGCGGACTCCTACTCCCGCGAACTGTACGCGACCGACGCGAGCCCCTACGAGCTGACGCCGATCGCGGTCGCGTTTCCGGAGTCGACGGCCGACGTCACCGGCATCGTCGACTACTGCGCCGAACGCGAGATTCCGGTGCTCCCGCGGGGCGGCGGAACGAGTCTCGCCGGACAGACGGTCAACCGCGCCGTGGTGCTCGACTTCTCGCGGCACATGAACGAGATCCTCGAGATCAACCCGAACGAGCGGACGGCGACGGTCCAGCCCGGGACGATCCTCGGGACGCTGAACGAGGCGCTTTCCACCCACGACTTGAAGTTCGCGCCCGACCCCGCGTGGGGCGACAAGAGCGCCATCGGCGGCGCGATCGGCAACAACTCGACGGGCTCGCACTCCCTGAAGTACGGCAAGACCGACGCCTACATCGAGGAGGTCGAAGCCGTCCTCTCCGACGGAACCGTGACCACGTTCGGCGAGGTCACGCTCGAGAAAATCTCCGATCGCGCCGATTCGGACGGCGACCTCGAGGGCCGTATTTACGCCGAAGTCGACAGGATTCTCGAAGAAGAGGGCAACCTGATCGAGGAGGCCTATCCCGACCTGAAACGCAACGTCTCGGGGTACAACCTCGACCGACTCGTCGCGGAGGCTCGCGGAAAAACGATGCCGGGGGGTGAAGACACCGGCGAACCCGGCACCGTCAACCTCGCGCGCTTGCTGGCCGGCAGCGAGGGGACGCTCGCCATCGTCACCGAGGCGACGGTCTCGCTCGAGCCCATCCCCGAGACGAAAGCCGTCACCCTGCTGTGTTATTCGGACCTTCACGACGCGATGCGGGACGTCGAGCCGATCCTCGCCCACGACCCGTCCGCGGTGGAGGTACTCGACGACGTGTTGATTGATCTGGCCCGCGACACGGCGGAGTTCGGGCCGGTTACCGAGATCCTCCCCGACGGGACGAACGCCGTCCTGCTCGTCGAGTTCTACGCCGAGGACGCGGATCACGGGAAAGAGCAGGTGGCGGGCCTGCTCGCTGACCGCTTTCCGTCGGCGACACCGACCGGGGTGCCGTCCGCGGACGCGCCGCAAACGGAGGCCGAAACGCTCGCCATCGAGGCGCTCGAGGCCTACGAGAAAGAAGAACGGGCACAGCTCTGGAAGCTCCGCAAGTCCGGGCTCCCGATCTTGCTCTCGCGGACGACCGACGAGAAACACATTTCGTTCATCGAGGATACGGCGATCCCGCCGGCCCAGCTTCCGGAGTTCGTTGAGGGCTTCGAGTCGATCCTGGAGGACCACGACACCTACGCCGCGTTCTACGCCCACGCGGGGCCCGGCGTCCTCCACATCCGCCCGCTGGTGAACACGAAGTCCGAGATCGGCATCGATCAACTCCACGGCATCGCGGACGCCGTCACCGACCTCGTGGTCGAATTGGGGGGGAGCGTCTCGGGCGAACACGGCGACGGCCGCGCCCGAACCCAGTGGAACCAGAAGCTCTACGGCGACGACCTCTGGCGGAGCTTCCAGGACCTGAAGACGGCGTTCGACCCCGACTGGCTCTTGAATCCGGGACAGGTCGTCTTCCGGGAGGACGATCCGACAGACCTGCGCGAACACCTGCGATTCGATCCCGATTACGAGTTCGAGGCCGGCTTCGAACCCGAACTCGTCTGGGAAAACGATAACGGGATGCAAGGAATGGTCGAACTCTGTCACGGCTGTGGCGGCTGTCGTGGCGAACAGGAGACGACCGGCGGCGTGATGTGTCCGACCTTCCGCGCGAGTCGCGAGGAGATCACGACCACTCGCGGGCGGGCGAACGGACTCCGGCAGGCGATGAGCGGCGATTTAGAGCCCGGCGAGGCCTTCTCCGACGAGTTCGTCGAGGAGGTGATGGGGCTGTGTATCGGCTGTAAGGGCTGTGCCATCGACTGTCCGAGCGAGGTCGACATGGCGAAGCTCAAGGCCGAAGTGACCCACGAGTACCACCAGCGCAACGGCTCGACGCTTCGGGATCGGCTCTTCGCGAACGTCGCGACGCTCTCGGCGTGGGGCTCGCGTCTCGCGCCGCTCTCGAACACCGCGTCGAAGCTCCCCGGGGCGCGAAAGGTTCTTGAGGCAACGATGGGAATCGACTCGAGTCGCTCGCTGCCGACGTTCCACGCGAACACGTTCCGGGACTGGTTCGAAAAGCGAGGCGGCGCACAGATTAGCGAGCAGGAGGCCGACCGCAGGGCGGTGGTCTACCCCGACACCTACACGAACTACAACCACCCCGCGGCCGGGAAGGCCGCCGTTCGCGTCCTCGAGGCCGCGAACGTCCACGTCACGGTGCCCGACGAACTCGGCGATACGGGTCGGCCGGCGTACTCGAAGGGCTTCCTCGAGACGGCCCGGGAGACGGCCCACGAGAACGTCTCGAAGCTCGCCCCGCTCGTCGAGGACGGCTGGGAGATCGTCGTCATCGAGCCCTCGGACGCGGTCATGTTCCAGCTCGATTACGGCGACCTGCTCACGGACGAGCGCGTGGTGCAGGTGGCAGGCGCGACCTACGGCGTCTGCGAGTATATCGATGCCTTCCGTCTGGACGAGGAGATCGCCTTCGACGCTGACGCCGCTGGAGAGGCGCTCACCTACCACGGCCACTGCCACCAGAAGGCGACCCGGAAGGACCACCACGCGGTCGGCGTCCTGCGGCGGGCGGGTTACGCTGTCGAGCCGCTCGACTCGGGCTGTTGTGGGATGGCCGGCTCCTTCGGCTACGAGGCCGAGCACGCCTCGATGAGCGACGCCATCGCCTCGATCCTGTACGAGCAGGTCGACGAGAGCGACGGCGAGCGCGTCGTCGCCCCCGGCGCGTCCTGCCGAACCCAACTCGAGAACCGCCCCGGCGCGACCGAGGAGCCGCCGACGCCGATCGAGTTCGTCGACGCGGCGCTCGAGTGAGGTAAGGAGTCGAACGAGACGGTTCGGCGCGGATCTCGAGTCGTGGCTCGTCGCCGACTCGATCGTCGCCGATGAGTGACTCGGATGCGCCACGGGCGGACCGATCGATGCAGACGCGGAGTTACCGGTACCAGCGGTCGACGGCGAGGATTCCGCTCCCGAGAGCGAGTAATCCGACCGCAATAGTTACAACCGGCGTATCACACCGGTTTACGCCGCCGTCTGGCGAGTAGGCGACCCATCCCAGATAGAACTCGTAGTACTCGAACCCACCCGGCGGCTCGGTACCGCTGTAGCCGACGTCAGTGCAGGACGAAAGCGGCAACTCGGGAACGGAGAGTACAATGAAAATCGCTAGAAGCCCGCCGCTCAGTAGAAATCCGGTTGCGATCTGCGTCCGTCGACTCGCCATAGGTTGTACCAGTTTCTCGACGAGTATAGTTGGTTCGATGACACCCCCGTGCGCCGTTCGCTCGAGAGCGGACGGACGACGCTACCGGGGGGAGTCGGGTGTGTCAGTATCGAGTGCCTCGAGTGCCTCCGTCCCCACGTGAATCGTTCGCCGACCCGTCGGCGCCTGCGTGATGAGGGCGCCGGCGGAGAAGTCGGGACTCCCCTCGTCGTCGTAGAGTTCGCCGGGACCTCGCCCGATCCGGACGGACTCCCGAATCGCGAACGTCGCCTCCCGGACGGCGTCGTCGCGGTTCTCGGCCGCAGCGACGTTCTGGTACTCGAGGTCCTCGTCGCGAGCTTCGAGTCGCTCGAGGACGCGGTCGACGTGTTCGGCGGCAGTGTCGGCGTTGTAGATGTAGGTCAGAACGCGCATGGTCGGGGTACGACGCCGCCGTCCTTGAACGCCGTAGTCTTCGCGTGGAACGGCGATTTCGGGTGCGTCGTCGGCACGATACGGGCCGCGAACTCTCACGGATGCGTAATCGAGGAATATGATACCACACAGAAAATTTTTAGTTACGGACTCGAGAGCATACACCAATACCCCTCCATGAGTCTCCGGTTGCGGATCTGTGCCGTCCTCGCGGTATTCGTCGGGATGAACGCCCTGTTCGTGTTCGCGCTCCTGTGGGCCTACGGCGTGTTGCTGCCCAGCGTCGTCGGTGGTGCCATCGTGTTGCTCCAGCACGGGACCGTCAGCGTCGACCTCGTCCGCCTGCCCGTCTCGTGGGCGACGTCTCTGGTGTTGGTCGCCGGGTTTCTGGCGGCGCAGGCGTATTACGGCTATCGGCGCGTGCTCTCGGGCACGAGCGGCGCTGACGGTGACGAATCGCACGCGGTCGCGCGAACGGTGCGACGACTGGCGATGACCGTCGACGTCCCCGAACCGGCCGTTCGGGTCGTCGACGACGAGGCGGCGAGTTGCTACACCATCGGTCGGCTGACCGACGCGACGATCGTCGTCACGACGGGCCTGATCGACCGACTGGATGCCGACGAACTGGAAGCGGTCCTCGCCCACGAGATCGCCCACATCGCCAACCGCGACGTGACGCTGATGACGATCACGACGCTGTTTCTGGAGATCGCCGACCGAACGTATCACGCCGCGCGGCTCGCACGGCGGGCGGTTTACGATCGGCGCGCGCTGTCGAGTCAGGGGCGGGTCGCGCTACAGTGGTTTCTCCCGCTGGTCGTGCTGACGTACGTCCTCGTTGCACCCGTGATCTGGCTGTTCCCGATCGTCGCCGACTGGGCGACCCGGACGCTCTCGCAGACGCGAGAGTTCGCAGCCGACGGTGCGGCGGCCCGAATCACGGGCGCGCCGCTGGCGCTCGCAACCGCGCTGGTGACGCTCGCCGAGACGACGGAAACCCCGGCGACGGACCTTCGGCGGGCCAGAACCCGCGCTCTGTGTATCATCCCCTCGGAACTCGTTACGGGCCGCGACACGGCCTCGCTGCCCACGATTCGGCGACCGACCCCGTCCGAGCAGCGCCGCGAACGGATCGCCGCGTGGCTCGAGGGGAGCACGCCCGCGTTCCGCGAGTCGGTCGATTCGGCCGACACGCATCCGCCGGTGGCGCAACGGGTGCGGCGACTCTCCGCTATCGCGACCGAACTGGAGGGCGTATCGTGACGGGAACGCGTCGACTGCTGTTCGCCCTCGGCTGCATGTGCTGTCTGCTCGTCGTCGCCAGCGCGTTGCCCGCAGCCGATCCCCGACTCGAGTCGCCGGGGTCTGCGGACGGTGGGACGTCCGCCGGCGACTGGGAGTCCGTCGCGCCCTCGCCGAACCCCACCGATGACCTAACCGATATCGACGCCGATCGGGACGACGACGGCGGTCCCGACGACCGCTCGCGCGGTATCGAGATCGAAGGCGATCTCGAACCGGGGAACGACGTCACGGTCTCGTTCGACATCACCGGTCCTTTCAACGAGAAATCGGTCGAAGTGAACGGCGACCCGGTCGGGGAGACGGAGTTCGGCTCGATCAGCGTCGTCGTCCCCTACGCGGAGGAGATGAACGTAACGGTCCCCGACACGAACCAGTCGCGGACGGTCGACGTCGAGACGACGGCGACGATCGAACCCGACGACGGGGCCGTACCGGCTCGCGACCTCGAGGTGGCCGTCGCGGTCGGTTCGACGCCCGTCTCCGACGCGACGGTCTTCCTCGACGGCGAATCCGTCGCGACCACCGACGAGGACGGGACGGCGACGGTCCCGCTTCCCGACGCGGCCCGTCCGGTCGACCTCCGCGTCGAACGGGGGCCCGTCGAGGGCGAACGCACCGTCGACGTCGCCGAACCGGCGATCGAATTCACCTCCCCGTTCCTGTTTCCGGGCTCCCCCGCACCCGTTCAGGTGTCGGCCGACGGGGCCGCCGTCCCGGACGCGACGGTGTCACTCGAGCGCGGCGGGTCGACGACGACCGACGACAGCGGCCAGACGCGAGTGTGGCTGCCGATCGACGACGCGGCGACGGTCTCCGTCGAGGTCGGCGAGGAAACCGCGACGGCGAGCGTCGAGAACCTCTACCTCCGGTTGACGGCGCTGGTCGTGTTCGGGCCCGGATTTCTCATCGGCGGGGCGGTGACGTATCTGCGCTTCGCCGCCACCCGCGAGCACCGTCGCAATCGCCTCCCGACCGGGATCTTCGTCGGACTCGCGGATCTGCTCGCGGGGCTTTCGGATGTACTGGGACGGCGCGCGAATCCGTTCAGCCAGTTCCGACTGCCGTCGATATCGTCGATACCGATGCCGTCGGTCTCGATTCCGCGTCCCGGCATCGGCGGCGGGCTTCGCTCGTTCGGCACCGCCCTCTCGTCGCTCGGCACCGCGTTCGGGACGCTGCCGTCGGTCGGCTCGCTCCTCCGCGGGCCGACCCGATCGGAGAACGCCGTCGGGTCGCTGTTCCGCGACCGATTCGGGTCCGACGACGAGCGCGAGGACGCGGCCGATCGCGACCGTCCGCAACTGGCAGACGAACCGCTCGCACCCCGCGGCCCGCGCGCGGAGGTCCGAACGGCGTGGCACGCGTTCCTCGATCGACTGGGCGTCGAGAGGCGGGAGACGCGGACGCCGGGGCAGGTAGCCCGCGACGCGCTCGCCGCGGGATTCCCGGCCGCGAGCGTGTCCCGGCTCGTCTCGATCTTCCGCGACGTCGAGTACGGCGGTCGCGACCCGTCGCCGGACCGCGTCGAAGCGGCGCGGGCCGCGGCGGACGACTTGATCGACCACGAGGCCGATTCGGACGAGGGCGAGGAGGGATCTGAATGAGCGGACGTCGCCGACCGATCACCGGCTCGTGGCGCGACCTGACCGGTCGGATCGCCTCGGTCGATCCCGAGCGCGTCGCCGTCGCGCTTGTCGCGGGCGGCGTCACGCTGGCGGCCGGAACGGTGCTGTTCGGCGGGTTCGTCCCGTTCGGGGGACCGTTCGCCGATCTGTTGTATCCGCTCGCGGTCCTGCTTCCGGCGATCGGCGTCGCAATCGTGATCGCCGCGCTCTGGTGGGCGTGGGGGAGCGCCCGGTCGACCGTCCCGACGATGGTCGAGGGCCCGCCGCCCGAAGCCGCCACGACCCGTACCGAGCGGCAGGTCGGCCGCGAGACGAGATGGCGACTCGACACCGCGGCTCGCGGCTGGTATCGGTGTCGGACGAACGACGGGACCGCGGCGGTCCACGAGCGCCTCGCCGAGGGTGCAGTTCGCGTCGTCAGCACCGGACGCGGACTCGAGTCCGAGGCGGCTCGCGAGGCCGTCCGTACGGGGACGTGGACCGATGATCCGGTCGCCGCGGCGTTTCTCGCGGACGATCTGGGCCAGCCGATCCCCGAGCGACTGCGCGGCGCGGTCGATCCCGGTGCGGCCCATCACCGTCGCGTGCGGCGCACGCTCGAGGCGATCGACGCGGTCGAGGCCGGAACGCGCGCGGCCGATCGGCAGGGGGCGGACCCGTGAGCGAGCGCGAAATCGACCGACTCGGCCGCGGCGAGTGGGGACTCGTCGTCGCGTTATCGCTCGCGGGGACCGGTCTCGTCGTCGGCAGCCAGCTGCTCGTCGCCGCTGCCACGGTGCCCCTGTGGTACGTCGTCGCCGCGGTCGTCGGGACCCGGCAGGACGCGACGGTGCGTCTCCGGCGGGAACTCGCCGTCGACGACGGTGCCGAGGGCGAGTCAGGCGGTTTGGACACCGGGGCGGACGACTGCTCCGGCGACCCCGGCGACACCGTCGCGGTGCGAACGACCGCCCGGAACGTCGGCTCGGAGCCGATCGTCGATCTGCGCGTCGTCGACGGCGTTCCGGAGACGCTGTCGGTGGTCTCGGGGTCGCCCCGGGCGTGCGTTACCCTCGAGCCGGGTGCGGAGGCCACCGTCGAGTACGCGGTCGAACTGTGTCGCGGCGAGCACGCGTTCGACGACGCGACGATCCGGACCCGCGATCTCACGGGGACGGTAGCGGAGACGTGGACGGCGGACGTGGCCGGCGACGAGACGGTCCGCTGTTCGCCGCCCGTCGAGACGGTGCCCCTCGGCGGCGGGACGAACGATTACGCCGGCGAGGTGCCGACCGACGAGGGCGGCAGCGGCGTCGAGTTCTACGCCGTCCGGGAGTACCAGTCGGGCGATCCGGTTGGCGCGATCGACTGGCGTCGGTACGCCGGCACGCGGGAGCTGGCAACCGTCGAGTACCGGGCCGAGCGGGCGACCCGGATCGTCTGCGTCGTCGACGCCCGATCCAGCCAGTTTCGCGCGGCGACGACCGGACAGCTTCCGGCGATCGAACTCTCGGGCACCGCCGCCGAACGGACCCTCGAGACGCTCGTGGCGGGGGGCCATCCGACCGGCGTCGTCGGCGTTCACGACCGCCAGCTATCGACCGTTTCACCGGGGGCCGATCCGACGACGCGACGGCGCGCGGTGGACCTGCTGCGCGCGACGTGGGGAGACGACTCCGTCGGCACGACCAGCGCCCGAACGCGACAGGGGGACCCGTTCGAGACCCTGCCCCAGCTACTCCCCGGCGAGGCCCAGGTGTACCTGTTTTCCTCGTTCGTCGACGACGCGCCGGCCGAACTCGTCGAGGCGCTCCGGGCGCGCGGCTACGCCGTCCGCGTCATTTCGCCCGACGTCACCGGTGGCGACGACGTCGCGACGCGACTAGACGCGCTCGATCGACGGAATCGGCTCGCCCGCGTCCGGGCGACCGGCGCTCGCGTCGTCGACTGGCACCTCGAGCGACCGCTCGGGCTGGTGTTGCACGATGCCATCGGGGAGGCGGGTGATCGATGAGCGTCGACGAACGGCTCCCGTCGACGACGGCGCGAGCGATCGTGTTCGCCGCAGTCGTCGGCGCGCTCGCGCTGACCGTACACGATCCGATTGCGGCCGTCGGTATCGTGGCCGGCCTCGCGCTCGCGGCGACGATACGCGGGTTTGCAGGCTCGTTCTGGCGCGTGACGGTCGCGTCGGCGGTACTTCCAGCGGTCGTCCTCGGGGTGGTCGCTGCCTTCGGGAGCGCAACCGGGACCCTCGGTATCGTCCTGTTGCTCGTGGGAACGGTCGTCGGGGTCGCCCTCGGGCACATCGACGCGGCGTGGCCGACGCAGTCCGTGGTGCTGCGTACGGGAACGGCCGCGCTGTTCGCTGGGATAGCCGCCTGTATCGCCGTTGTTCTCCTGTTCTGGACGGCGACGATCGGCGGTATCCAGCCGATGCTCGAGGCGGTGCTGTGGGCCACCGGCCACGGTATCGCCGGCCTGCTCGGTTGGATCGTCGTCGCCGGCCTCCTCCTGGCCGGCGGCCTGCTCGTCGTCCCCTCGGCTGCGTTCACCGAACCGCGACGCCGGGACGTACACGTTGCGCTGCGAAGACTGCTGCTCTGGCGGCTCGTGATCGGCGTGATCCTGCTGCTCGTCGTGCTCGTGCTGACGGCGCTGGTCGCCGCGTTCGTGCCACCGATCCAGTCGCTCCTCGAAGGGATCGCTGGCAGTACCGTCGTTCGCGGACTGATCGTCGTGATAGCTGTTTCGGGGGCTGTGCTCACCGTTCTTGGCGCTGTCGCCCGGAACTCGTGGTACCGAACGGACGAGCGAGGGAACGCCGTCGTCGCGGTCGTCGTCGGATCCGCGTTCGGGGTCGGAGCGTCCGCTGTGGCAGCTGGTATCGGTACTCGCGCCGGTCCGATCGGATCGGGCGACGCCGCGATGCTGTTCGGGGCGACGGCGGTCGTTCTCGGGGGCGGATGGTTCGTGCTGTGGTGGTACGCCAAAACGATGGAGACGGTCGGCACCCCCGATCCCGCGAGCGCGATCGCCGCCGGGCTCGCGGTCGGTGTCGTCGCTATCGCCACGAGTACCGACCCGGCCGCCACGGGGGTCGAGGCAGCCCGGACGGCCGTGCCGTCGCTCGTCGCACTCGCGGCGGGGCTGTTCGCGTACGACGTCGGCCGTTACGGGCGGGTTCTCGAGCGAGAGATCGGCTCGGCGGGCGCGTCGCGACGGCCACAGCTCGCCCGGATCGGCTGGAGCGGTGTCGTCGCAACGGTCACCGTTCCCGTCGCCGCAGGCGGGTTGTGGCTGGCGACGGTCGTTTCTCCGACGCTGTCGGTGCCGGCGACGGCGGGGGTCCTCACTGCCGTCGTGACGATCGCCGTCGGCGCGCGGTTACTGCTCCGGTGAGGGCGGCTTCATCGACGGAACGTCGACGTCGTCCAGTACGGACTCGATCACTGCGCGACGAGCGGTTCCCTGAACGCTCGCTTCGGGATGCAAGACGAGTCGATGAGCGAGCGCGGGGCCGGCGATTCGGGTGACGTCGTCGGGTACCACGTAGTCTCGGCCGTCGAGGACGGCCGCCGCCCGACTCGCTTCGAACAGCCGCTGGACGCCTCGCGGCGAGACGCCGATATCGACGCGACCGTCCCGGCGCGTGGCCCGACAGACCTCGCCGATGTAGTCGCGGACCGGGCCGTCGACGGTAATCGATTCGGGGACGCGTTGCAGTTCGAGGACCGCCTCGCGGTCGACGACCGATTCGACGGTCGGATCCGGTCGGTCGCGGTCCGCGCGACGGTTGATCAGTTCGCGCGTTCCGTCCGCGTCGGGGTAGCCGAGCGAGGTCTTCATCATGAATCGGTCGCGCTGGGCCTCCGGCAGTTCGAACGTCCCCTCCTGCTCGACCGGGTTCTGCGTCGCGATGACGACGAACGGGTCGGGGAGCTCGTGCGTCTCGCCGTCGACGGTTACCTGTCCCTCCTCCATCGCTTCTAGCAGCGCGGACTGGGTCTTCGGCGGCGCGCGGTTGATCTCGTCGGCCAGGACGACGTTCGCGAACACGGGTCCGGGAGTAAAGCGGAACTCGCCCGTGTCCTCCTCGAACACGTACGATCCGGTGACGTCCGCGGGCATGAGATCGGGCGTAAACTGGATGCGAGAGAACTCGAGGCCGAGTGCAGTGGCGAACGAACGGGCCGTCAGCGTCTTGCCCGTTCCGGGGACGTCCTCGAGCAACACGTGGCCACGGGCGAGCAATCCAGCGGTGACTTCCTCGAGGACGGTTCGGTCGGCGACGACCGCGGAGAGGATCTCGTCGACGACGGCTTCCGCGGTCGTCGCAGCGTCGGGGACTGACATACCGAGTATCCGTTCCTCCGAGAACTTATAGTTCTCGAGAGATCGACACGTGACGACTCGCGGTCGGGTTCGGGCCGCCCTATCGTCCCGGTTACCGCCTGTCGTAGGCTGTTTCGTGGTCCCCGTTGAGGACGAACGCCCCCTCCTTCGGCGTCCGTTTCGTGACGGTTGCGGCGCGCAGAGCGGAGGTCGTGAGCACGGCGGAGGTCGTGAGCACAGTGTAGGGACCCAACGCGATGGTGTCGGTTCCACGGGTCGTTCGGCTCACACTGTCCGATGGCTACGTTTCGGTCGTGCCGGCTTCCTCCCCGAGCCGATCGTAGTTGTCGTCGATGACGTCGACGACCGCGAGTAACGCGCCGAGGATGACGGGGCCGAAGAACAGGCCCATGATGCCGAACGCGTAGACCCCGCCGAGAACGCCGAGGATGATGATCGCGGGGTTGATCTCGGCGTAGCGGTCGACGACGATCGGTCGCAGGTAGTCGTCCGAGACCCCGACGATGATGGTGCTGTAGATCGCCAGTGCGACCGCGAGGACCGGTTCGCCGGTCAACAGGAGGTAGCCGACGGCGGGTCCCCAGACGAGGAACGCGCCGATCAGCGGGATGAGCGCGAGGATCACCATGACGAACGTCCAGAACGCGGCGTTCGGAACCCCGGTCGCGAACAGCCCCAGCCCGGCGATGACGCCCTGGACGACCGCGATCAGCACGTGACCGGCCAGCACCGCCCACATGACTTCCGAGAGTTCGGTGTAGAGTTCGTCCTGAACGTCCTCGGGAAGCGGCGTCATCTCGTGGAGCCAGGTCATCAGGTCGTCACCCTGCTTGAGCAGGTAGTAGAGCACGAAGAGCATGAGCCCGAGTCCGATCAGGGCGTGGGTGAGCGCGCTGAACCACGCGGTCGTCTGCTCGAGCACTATCGTGCCGATCTGTTCGGCCGAGCCAGCCAGTTGCTCCGTGATGTCGACCTCGTATCCCGTCTCCGCTGCGATCCGGTCCTCGATATCCGCCAGTTGCAGCGCTTCGGGGTCGATACTCTGGAGCAGGTTCGCGACGTCGTCGGCGACCGCCACCGCGACGATGACGAACGGGACGATGAACCCGATCACCGCGAAGAGCACGAGCGCGAGCGCAGCGATGGTCGACGAGACGTAGGTCTCGAGACGACCCTGGAGCGGATAGAGGACGAATCCGATGAGGATGGCACCGAGGACGTACTGTGCGAACGGCGCGACGAGCTGCCACGATAGGTACGCGAAGATGAGAAAGAGCGCCAGGAGATAGCCTCTACTCAGGTTCACAGCGGTTTCGACCACGACCTATCGGATAAAACTGAACCAGACATATCCAGCGTCGGGACTGTCGTACTCACTCGTCACACGTCTTCAAGGGTCTGGTACGCTAACATACCACTGAATGTCGACCCAGCTCGATCCCCTCTCCCTCTCGGCGGATCTGCTGTACGCGGTCAAGACCGAGGGCGATACCGACTGGTTGCAAGACCACCTCGCGACGCTCGAGCAGGCCCACCTGAAACGGGCGCTTACCAGCCGTGAAGGGAAACTCGCCTTCTGGCTCAACTGTTACAACGCCTACGCGCAGTTGCTCCTCGAGGCGGATCCGTTGACCCTCGAGGGGAGTCTGCTTCAGCGCTGGAAGTTCGTCTCCCGGGATCGGATCCCGATCGGGGGCGTCTGGCTGAGTCTCAACGATATCGAACACGGGCTGCTTCGGCGTTCGAAACACCCCTGGGGGCTCGGCTATCTCCCCCGACTGTTCCCCTCGTCGTTCGAACGAGAGTTTCGACTGTCCGCGTGCGATCCGCGGATCCACTTCGCGATCAGTCACGGCGCCGAGCACTGTCCGCCGGTGACGGTCTACTCGCCGACCGACGTCGACGCGGAGTTAGATATCGCCGTCGAATGGTTCCTAGAGGAGAACGTCGGATACGACCCGGAGGGCGACGTCGCCACCATTCCGCGACTGTTCCGGCGCTACCGCGGCGACTTCGGCGGCGCGCGCGGCATTATCGAGTTCCTCCGGGAGTACAACGCGATTTCGGCCGGTGCGAGACCGTCGCTCGAGTACGAGAAGGCCAGCGGGCCGCCTGACCTCGAGTTCGACGTCGAACTCGAGGAGCTTCGGCCCTGAGCGTCAGTCCGAGAGATCCTCGATACTCGCGGCCGGTGCCGTGTCCATGACGCTTCGTGCGGCGCGTTTGGCGTTCGACCGGGAGGTGTAGCCCTCGCCGCTGTCGGCGACGATGTTCCCGTTCCAGTGAACCAACCGCCAGCGCCACTCGCCGGCGCGGTCCTCGTAGATCTCGAACCGTCCGGTTCGACCGCTCCGTTCTCCCGCCCGTACCGTGACCGTGTCCTCGTCCGACTCGGACTCGACGTATTCGTCGTCGCTCTCGCCGTCCTCGTCGTCGCTTCCGCTCGCTTCTTCGCCGCTCCCATCTTCCTCGTCATCCGCGCTATCGGAGACCACGCTGCCGTGCTCCTCGAGTCGAACGCTCGAGCCGTCGGCGTCGTCCCACTCGAGTTCGACCTCCAGTTCCGCGACGGGCGGTTCGGCGTCGGCGTCGCGTTCGACCTCGAACTCCGCGATTAGCCGCTGTGGGATCGTGACGGTGGCGGTTCGCTCGCCGTCGGTCAACTGCAGCGGCTGGTCGTCCGTCAGTGCGGACACGAACTCGCGAAAGACCGCGGCGAGTTCGTCTCGGTCGTACGCGCGCTCGAGTTCGAACTCGTCGTCGAACTCGTCGTCATCGTCGTCGGTCGAATCGGCCATACGTCGTCTTCGACGGCCAACGGGTTAGTGGTTGAGGTGGCGTTGGACGGCTGGGTCCCGCCCGTTGGACGCCCCGCTCTTCCCGTCCACCCGCGGAGCCGGTGCGTTTTTGTCGTCGCGCTGTCTTCGCTCGCTCGTGACTTCCCGCGACTGGCAGGCCGACCGGCGAGCCGTCTTCGACCGAGACGACCACACGTGTCGACACTGTGGCGCGGTCGGCGATGCGACCGATCCGACGGACTGCAGAACACACCCCGTCGGTGCCCCGCCGCTCGACGGGACGGTCCACGAGAGCGCGCTCGTGACCGTCTGTACCGACTGTTTCGTGTCACTTTCGTCCTCGCCTTCCGTAGACCGCTCGAGTACGTCCCTCGAGCCACTGACGTCGCGGGAGACCCTCTTCGATCACGTCCGGGAGACGACCCGAACTCAGGGCGGGGCGATCGCGGACGCCGCTTCGTTCGCGTCGCTCGCGACCTCGCTTCCGACGACGCTCGCCGGGGCCGAAACCGCCGGCGAGCCCGCAACTGATGACACCGGTGCGGAGTATCGCCGGCTCCGTCGGGACGTCCTGCTCGCGATCGACATCGCCGATGCACAGCTCGAGCGCCTCGGGTCGATCGATGAATCGGCGTTCGACGCCGACGTTCGGTCGTCCGTCGATGCGTTCGCGGCCTCGGCGACCGACCTGCAGTCGACGCTCCGGACCGTCGTGGATCGGTCCGAAACGGTCCTCGCCGGCCTCGGGCGCTGTCACGGCTGCTTCGACGCGCTCGAGGGCGATCGGTGTTCGACCTGCCGACTCGAGGCTCGCGAGACGGCCGACTGGGAGCGAGCGGACGGGGAGATGGCGCTCGAGCGGCTCTTCTCGGCGATCAACGACGAGTTGCAGGATGCGTCCACGACGACTGAAGCGCTGACGGATCGGGCGACGGCGCTCGCAGCACGGCTTTCCGACGACTGAGACGCCTGTTTTTCGAGGAGTGTCTGGAATCGAGCGGACGCTATCGGACGGCGTTTCGACGAAAAACCGCGCGTTTGAAGCAGAGACGAGCGACCGCTACAGTTGGGTCGTGGCCTCGAGCGCGATATCGATCGCGCGGCCGACGTTGTTCTTCGCCTTGTCCGGCAGTTCGTCGTCCTCCGTGTCGGTGCCTTTCTGGGTGCCCTCGACGAGGTTGCCGTCGACGGTACAGATCGCGCCGGCGCGCAGGCCCTTCCGTCGGGCCAGCGAGAAGACCGCCGCGGCTTCCATCTCGACCGAGAGGAGCCCGGCGGCTTCCCAGTCGTCGACGGCGTCGTCGGACTCGGCGTAGTAGGCGTCGTCCGAAGCGATGGGGCCGACGTGGACCTCCTCGTTGTTTGCCTCCGCAGAGTCGACCAACGCCGACAGCACGTCGTAGTCCGGGACGGCGGGGTACTCGACGGCCTCGTAGCGCTTCGAGGTCCCCTCGTTCTTCGCGGCGCCGGTCGCGACGATCATGTCGCCGATCTCGATGTCCGACTGGAGCGCGCCGGTGGTTCCGACGCGGATGAAGTTCTCGACGCCGACGTTCGCGAGCTCCTCGACGGCGATGGCCGCGGAGGGACAGCCGATTCCGGTCGAGCAGATCGTCAGCTCCTGGCCCTCGTAGGTCGCGTTGACGACCTTGTACTCGCGGTTTTCGGCGATCGTTTCGTGCTCGTCGCAGTGGCTTGCGATTCGGTCGACGCGACCGGGATCGCCCGGAATGAGAACCCGATCGGTCAGATCGTCGTCGTCTACCAGCAGGTGCGGTTGCGTTGCCATACCCTTCCGTTTCCGCGGCGGCGAGAAAAAAGGTTCGAGGACGGGTCCCGAGTTCGTCGTCCCGGCGACCTGCGCCACTCCCGTCCCGCCCCCGCTGGCTACTGTCCACCAGCCGCTGGACAGCGGTCAGTCGGCCGGCTCCACCGTCACCCGGTCGGAGTCGACCGTCACGGCCACGTCTTCGACCGTGAACTCGACGGTGCCCGGCGCTCGAGCGATGCCGCTGTGTGTCTCCGCGAAGAGCGCATCGAGCGCGTCGGGATCGATGTAGTCGTACAGTCGGGTACTGGTCGCTGCAACGTCTTCACCGTGGAACTCCGCCAGCGCCGTTGCAGTTGCGATACTCGGCGGTTCGGTCGTATCTCGCTCGTACCGGACGCGGCGTTTAAACTCGCATCCATGGGACTCGCTGATCCTTCGTTCCGTCATGTCTCTCCGTCACGTCTCCGTGACTTTCTATCCGAGTGGCCAACGGCGTCGCGTATATAATTACCGTCAGACTACGACGGGTGAGAATCGACTGACCGCGCCGAGATCTACCGAGGTCTTTCCTGTTAAATACATATCGGTCACGATCGGTCCGTGAGGAATCGGTCGACTTCCACCGCCGTCGGCGCGCTTCGGGCCCCCTCTCGACTCGCGGTGAGCGCGCCGCAGGCGTTCGCGTACTCGAGCGCCCGGTCGAAGCTCGCACCCTCGAGTCGTGACGCGATGAAGCCGGCCGCGAACGCGTCGCCCGCGCCCGCGGTGTCGGTGGCTTCGACGTCGAACCCGGGGTGAGTGTACGTACCGTCGGGGGTCCGAACCGCCGCGCCGTCGTCGCCGGACGTGATGGCGAGGATCTGGTCGTCCGATCGGTAGTCGGCGTCGTCGTCGAGCGCCGTCGCCTCGCGGTCGGTGACGAAGAGCACGTCGGCCGCCGCGAGCGTCTCGCCGTAGTCGCGGTCGCCCACCCGTCGACCGGGATCGAAACTGACGGTGACGCCGGCCGCCGAGGCGATGGTCGCGATGGCGTTAGCCGTGTCGGGACGTTGGCTCGTGAGGTGGACGTGGTCGACCGAGCGGATGCGCGATGCGTCGAGATCCGACGGTCGAACGGCCTCGTTGACGCCGTCGTTGCCGAGGATCGACACCTCGCCCGTATCGTCGACGAGCAGGTACTTGACGGCGGTATCGGCGTCCTCGACGACGCGGAGTCCCGACAGCGAGACGCCCGTTTCCTCGAGTTCGCGCCTGGCGAGCAGGCCGTTGTCGTCATCGCCGACGCTCCCGATCAGGCCCGTGTCGACCTCGAGTCCGGCGAGCGCGGCGGCGACGTTGGCGGCGCTGCCGCCGCCGGACTGGCGCTGTGAGCGGATCGTCGCCTCACCGTCGGGTTCGGGGAGTCGATCGACGCGCAAGGTGACGTCCCAGTTGACGTGTCCGGCGGTGAGTACGGTAGGAACCATGCGATGCTAGCGGGAAGACGGTGCCCCCCGAAAAAAATCTAGGTGACGATAAACTGCAGAACGTTGTGAGCGCCCGGGCCGAGTCCGACCGCGGCGACCAGTGCGAGAATCGTTCGCGCCTGCTGTGGCCGCTCCTCGACGTACTCTTTGAACAGCCCGACGATCACGAGCGCCAGGACGACTTTCACGAGAATGAACAGCCAGCCGGCGCCGACGTACTCGGCGGTCGGCAGGGACCCGCCGGCCTCGAGGAGTAGCTGCGAGAGCGGCACGTCTTCGCTCGCGCCGAGCACGTCGTAGCCGACGGCCGTCGAGACGCCGTCCAGGGTGTGCCCGAAGACGACGAGTGCCCCGGTGGCGCTCGTCGTCGTGGCGACGTCGGTGAACCAGAGGCTAAGCGCGATCCAGGCGACCGCGGTGACGACTCCGGCGATGACGACGCTAATGACGGGCCAGAACAGTTCGAACGTCCCCTCCTCCCAGCCGATGTTGAGGATGATCATCGTGAAGACGGTGAAGAACGCGGTTCCGACGACGCCGACGAATCGTTCGATCGTCGACTGCAGCCCGCCCGCATAGAGGAAGACCCCGACGATCCAGCTGGCGCCGGCGATGATCGCCGTCACGAGATAGACGGTCGGCGTCGCGAACAGCACGTCGAACTGGTCCGGAAACGCCTCGAGTCGGTGGAGGACGTGCAAGGCCGAGCCGAACAGCATCCACGGGACGAACGCCAGCACCGTCTGATCGGTCACCGGCGGCTCGAGCGCCCACAGCAGTGCGATGACCCCCGCCAGTACCACGAGAATCGGAACGAGGAGGTACCACGGCGGGAGCACGAACCCCTCGGGTAATACCATACGGGTAGTGGCACACACCAGCGACTAACACTTTCCGGTTGGCAACTATTCGATCGGACCAAACAATTCCGGTGCCGTGTCGCGTCTCGGTCTCGTCCGCCACCGCTCGTCGCTGACGGCGGTCGACGGCCGTCGTTCAGGGCGCCCAGGGCTCGCCGGTCGTCTCGCCGAACAGCTCTCGCATCAGGATAACGATGCTCTCCGGCGGGAACTGGCCACGCTCGGTGACGATCGCGTCGACGTACCGTGGCGGCGTGACGTCGAAGGCGGGGTTCTCGACGACGAGTCCGTCGTCGGCCTGCTCGCCGGCGATATCGGCCCGTTCCTCGTCGCTTACGACCTCGCGTTCGGCGCGCATCTCGATCTCGACGGTGTGGCCGGTCATCGTGTCCGGGTGGAGTTTGATCGTCTGGGCGGCGACCATCACCGGAACGCCGCGCTCGCGGGCGTTGACCGCCAGCCCGCTGGTCCCGACCTTGTTGATCACGCTGCCGTCGGCGGCGATGCTGTCCGCGCCGACCAGCACGTGATCCGCCCTGTCGAGATACCGACGGGCCGCGTTGTCGACGACCAGCGTCACCGGCACCCCCAACTCGCGTAACTGGCGCGCCGTGATGTGACCCTGCTTTCTGGGTCGGGTTTCTTTGACGATCGCTTCGATCTCCTTGCCGTCGTCGATGGCCGCCTCGAGGCAGGACAGGGCGTCCGTCGAGTGGCAGTGGGTCATCACCACGTCGCCGTCGCGCAACCGGTTCGAGCCGATCTCGCCGAGTTTCGACTGGGCCTGGGCCAGATCCACCTGGAACTCCTCGGCGCGGGCGATAGTCGACGCCCGCAGCTCCGAGACGGTGTCGCCGCTCATCCCGCGGAGGACGTACCGGAGCGCGTTCGGCAGACTCACCGCGGTCGGTCGGGTCTCGTAGAGCGTCTTCGCGGCGGCGCGAAGCTGGCGGCGAAACTCCCTCGGGTTCGCGGCCTCGGAGCGCTCGGCCTGTCTCGCGAGCGCCTCGGCGGCCGCGTCGGCGATGGTCGCCGCGCCGCGAATCTCCATCTCGGCGATGTCGGCGGCGGTCGCCGCGACGTCCGGATCGACGGCAGGCAGACTGTCGTCCATGCCAACTGGTTGCACTCGAGCGGCCAAAAGTGATCGGGCGGGTTTTTGACGGTCCGGCGACTGTCCCCCCGTATGGACCGCACCGAACTCGCGCCGATGATCGATCACACCGTCCTCGGCCCCGAGACCACGATGGCCGACGTTCGAACCGTCCTCGACGAGGCGAAGGAACACGGCATGAACGCCTGTATCCCGCCGTACGCCCTCGAGGAGGCCGACGACTACGCGCCCGACGTCACGCTCGCGACGGTGATCGGCTTCCCCCACGGGCAGAACGATCACGACGTGAAACGGCGGGAGGGCGTCCTCGCCTGGAAGGCAGGCGCCGACGAACTCGACGTCGTGATCAATATCGGTCGGCTGAAGGCGGGCGACGACGACGCCGTCAGAGCTGAGTTAGCCGAACTCGTCGCCGCGGTGCCGATTCCCGTCAAGGTGATCATCGAAACGGCGCTGTTGACTGACGGGGAGAAACGCCGCGCCTGCGAGGCCGCCGTCGCGGCCGACGCCTCGATGGTCAAGACCTCTACTGGCTTTGCGGATGGCGGGGCCACAGTAGCGGACGTCGAACTCATGAGCGAGTACCGCCCCGTCAAGGCCAGCGGCGGCGTCGGCAGCTACGACGAAGCGATGGCCATGCTCGAGGCCGGCGCCGAACGGATCGGGGCCTCGAGCGGGGTCGCCATTCTCGAGGGTGCGCCGGAGTAGGATCGAGTGCTCCGTCACCGGCCCAGACTGTTCTGAAACCTAGTTGTCGCCGATAATCCGATCGATCAGCTCGCTGTCGTCGCTGCCGAGCGCCGACCGAACCAGCAGGTGCCCCCCCAGCACCGAGGGGCTGATCACCGCGTTCGCGCCAGCGCGCTCGAGTTTCTCGGTGTTCTCGCGGTCGGTCGCGGCGGCGACGATTCGGGTCTCGGGTGCGAGGTTCCGTGCGGTGAGAATCGAGAGCGCGTCCTCGGCGTCGTGGTTCGTGGCGACCAGAATCGCGCTCGCGCGCTCGATCTTCGCCCGTCGGAGCGGATCCTCGTCGCTCGGATCCGCGGTGATCACCGGGATCTCTCGATCGGAGAGATCGGGTGCCACGTCCCGGTTGTTCGTCACGACGACGAAATCCCGGTCGCTGGCCGCGAGTTCGTCGACGATCGGTCCCGTCAGTTCGCCGTAGCCGAGGACGAGAATGTGGTCCTCGAGGAGTTCGAGCTGTGAGTCGGTCATCTTTCCGAGTGTTTTCGTAATCCGCGCCTGAATCGCCGGTCCGACCAGCGCCCCGACGGCGATACCGAAACTGGCCACGCCGAGGACGAGGACGGACATCGTGAACAGCAGTCCCTCCGTCGAGTCTGGATCCGGCGTGATATCGCCGTAGCCGACCGTACTCGAGGTAATCAGCGTGAAGTAGAAGGCGTCGAGGATGCTGTCGATGCCCTCGAAGTGATCCCGAAGGGCGTAGCCGCCGATGGTCCCGTACAGCTGCACGCCGAGTAGGGCCGAGCCAGCTGCGATCTCGGTCGTCCCGAGTTTGAGCGGCTTCCTGAACCGCTTTCGACTGACGAGGAGCACCGGCATCGAGACGAGCGAGAGGATGATCAACGGCAGCGAGTAGATGCTTGCCTGAAGGAGCCCCTGTGCCGCGGTCAACGGAAGGAGCAGGAACGTCGCCCACCAGCCGACGCGGAGTCCGCGACGCAACGCGAGCGCGCCGCCGACCATCATGAACCCCGTCAGCGCGCCGGTGAAGCCGGCCGTGTCCTGAACGGCTTCTGGGACGTACGGTGCGAGCGGACCGGAGACGACGTCGGTTCCGATGTTGACGATCGCGGTCGCAACCGAGAGCAGCGCGACGATCAGCGCGAGCGCGACGGCTGCCCGGGTCGAGAGGATCCGTCGCCAGTTGTCGGGCAGCCGATCTTGCCACGCTCGGACCTCTGCCATACCCACCGGTGTGCGGCGACGTTAGTTAACGGCTCCGTCTTCGGACGGTTTCATCGGACCTCGAGGAACGCTTCAGCCGCATCCTCGCCGTCGGCGTACAGCGACTCGACGAACTCGGGGCTGCGCTCGAGTTTCGTCCGCCAGCCCAGATCCGACCGTTCGAACCGGATCCGTTCGATCTCGGTGTGGGTGAACGTCTCGGGGAGGTAGCCCGCCTCGATCCAGTCGTTGACGTGCTCGAGAAAGCTCACCTCGGCGTTGAGCGACTTGTTCCCCGCGAGTTCGTTGCGCCGGTCGGCGATGCCGTCGGACGATTTCGGCACGCGGTCGCGCCGCTCCGGGTTGATCTCGACGACCCAGATCTCGTCGGGATCCGTCGTCTCGCGGTTCGTCACGAAGTCCTTGACCGGCGGATTCTTCGAGAACAGGCCGTCCCAGTAGTAGCTGCCGTCGACCTCGACGGCCGTGAAAGCGTACGGAATCGCGGCCGACGCCAGGATCGCCTCCGGTGAGAGCTCGTCCTCGCGGAAGAGCGCGAACTCGCCGGTCAGCACGTCGATCGCACTGATCAACAGCGCCGGCTCCGTCCCGTCCAGCAGCCGCGGAATCGCCTCGAAGTCGACGTGGCGCTCGAGCAGGTCCAGAAACTCCCGCTTCCCCCAGGAGGCGGCCGGGGAGTGGTACGGGCTGACGTCGGGGAGCGGAACGCCCATCCGTTCGAGTTGGCTGGTCCAGCGGATCGCGCCGTTGGCCGCGCGGTCGATCGGCCCTTCGGCCGCCAGATCGGCCCAGTAGTCGGCGAGCAAGTTGCCCGGTTCGCAATCGGGGTGTTCGCGGCCGTACCACGCGAGCAGCGCGCAGACGGCGCCGCCGGAGGTGCCGCTGAAGCCGACGATATCGATCTCGCGCTCGAGGGCGGGGTCGCTCAGCAGACGATCGAGGACGCCGGCGGTGAAGGCGGTGTGGCTGCCACCCCCCTGACAGGCGATGGCGACGGACGTCGAGTCGGAATTCGCGCTCATTTCGCGGCTGTTCTGCGTCCGTCGCCAAGTTCGTTCGGCCTGATATCGGTCGCTTGTGGCGGTGGAGTCCAGTGACGAGTCACTGCGGTCGCACTCGAGCCGAAAACGCGCTCTCGGCGTCGATACGCCTCCAACACGCATCCGGTGTCGGTACGCCTTTATCGCTCCCGGGCCTGTCGCCACCAATGACGCTTCCGGTCGAAGTCCTGCTCGGGCTCTATCTCGGCCTCCTGACGGGAATCGTTCCCGCCTTCGTCGCCGGCTCGCTCGGCTTTCTCGTGCGCTACTTTACCGGCGTCACGCTGCCGGGGTTCGGTGTCGTCGTCCTCGCGCTTTCGATCGCCAGCGTGCAGGGGGGCCTGCTGGGTCTCGTCGAACCGACCATCGCGCAGTCGCCGCGGCTGTTGGTGGCCGTCCTCGTCGTCCTCATGCTCGCGCTCTACGCGCACAATCAGGGCGACAAACTCGGTTCCGAACTCCCGCGTCGGCTCTCCTTTGCCTCGCTCCGCCAGCGCACGCTCTCGGCCGACGTCGTCGAACTCGTCGGAACGATGGGGCAGGTTACGGTCCGTCCCGCCGGCGAAATCCGCAACATGGAGGGCTATCCGCCCCTGCCGCCCGTGCTCAGCCAGACGTTGAAGAACGGCTCGTGGAAGCTTCCCGCGGACATCCCGCTCTCGGAACTCGAGATCCGCCTCGAGGAACGTCTGCGGACGGATCACGACCTGGCCGATATCGACGTGACGATCGACGAACAGGCCCGCGCGACGATCGTCGCAGCACCGCCGTCGGGCGGCCTCTCGCGGCGCGTTCCGGATGGACAGCGCGCCGTCTCGCTCGCGACGCTGGTTCCGACGGGACTGGCCCGCGGGGACGAAGTGATCGTCCGCGCCGGCGAGCGAACGATTTCCGGATCGGTCCTGAGCGCCCGGACGGAGATCGACGAGGAACACGCCGAGGCCGCCGACGACGACGGGTCCGAAACGCCGGTCACCGACGGCGGGGAGGAAGCGACCGACTCCGACCTCCCGGCGGGTCCGACCACCGCGAGCGCCGGCGGCGTCGGGCGCGTTACCGTCGCCGTCGCCCGTCGAGACACCAAAGCGCTGCTCGAGACCGAGTCGCCGCGGATCCGGGTTCGCTCGCGCGGAACCAGCCGCGAGTTCGAGGCGTTCGCGCTGGTTAGGCGGGCCGGATACGTGATCCGTCGCATCACCGTCGGCGCGACCGGCGCCACTGACGAGGCCGTTTCGTCGACGGACGTGACCGTGCTCGCCGTTCGCCGACAGGGGAGCGAGACGAGCGGTCGTCGCCACGGCTGGGTATTTGGACCCGGAATCGAACGGCGACTCGAGGCCGGCGACGAGGTGTTCGTCGCGGGGCCCGAAGCGCCGACCGAGGCGTTCGCGGAGGCGATCGCCAGATGAGTGCCACGCTCGTCGATTCCGTCGTCGCCCAGATGATCACCGCGGAGACGCTGCTGGACGTCGTCGTTCGAATCCTCGGATTCGGACTGCTCGCCGCCGGCACGGCCGCGAGCGCGGCGTTCGTCTTCCGCTGGTACAGCGCCGACGAGATTCCGGAGGGGGTCGGAATCCTGCTCGGCGTCTCGATGGTCGCGATCTGGCTCAACACGAAGACGGCGCTTCAGGACGCGATCATCGGCGATACGGGATTGCTCGAGCCGAGCACCGCGGTCTACACCGTCGCGGCGTTCGTCGCGAGCGCGATCGCCGCCGACGCCGGTCGGCGACTGGGCGATCACCTCTCACAGAACGTGTTCTCGATGACCGCGCCGCGGACGATGACCGAGGTCGGCCAACTCGTTCGGTCGGCCGGTCGCGTCGTCTCCGTCGAACTCCCGGAAACGATCGAGGACGTCGACGGCTACGATCCCGTCGACGCGTCGACGAAGGCGGAACTCGCGGGCCAGACGTTCCTTCTCCCGCGACGACTCACCACCGATCGACTCCGTGAGCGGCTGATCGCCCGTCTCGAACGCGATTACGGGATCGGCCACGTCGACGTCGAGTTCGCCGATGACGGCACGATCGACTACCTCGGACTCGGCAGTCGGCCGGCCGGAATCGGGCCGACGCTCGCGCCGGGCAGCGTCGCCGTCGCGATCCGGGGCGACCCCGCACCCGACGCCAGCCCGGGCGACGCGGTCCGCATCTGGCGACGCGAGGGCGACTCGCTGCGACGGGTGACCGGCGGCGAACTCCGCGGCGTGGTCGACGATATCGCGACCGTCGCCATCGACGCCGACGACGCGCGGGCGCTCGAGTCCGACGCCGCCCACCGACTCGTGACGCTTCCCCGGAGTCCGGGCGCGGAGCGCGACCTCGTCTCCCTCCTGCGGGCGGCCGACGAGACGGTGACCACGCTGCCCGTCGCGGCCGGCGACGGACTCGAGGGGGCGACCGTCGGCTCGCTCCCGGTGCTCGTCGTCGCCGTCGAGCGCGGCGAATCGGCGTCCGACGCCGACGACCACCTCGCGTTACCCGACGCGGAGACCCGACTCGAGGCCGGGGACACGGCGTACGTGCTGGGCCGTCCGGAGGCGCTGCGACGGGTGTCCGAACTGGAGCGGGAGTCGGGGATCGACTCGACGGCTCGTTCCGACGGGGAGTCGGTGCCGGAGTCACCGGCGAACCGGACGCGGGAGCGGTAGCTACTTGCCGTCGGCACCGATATCGCCACGTATGCCCACGGAGTGGAAGCTGTTCGCCGACCTCGCGGAGCGCGCAGGCGACAAACACGTCACCGTCGACGCGTCGGCCGGCGACACCGTCGGAGACGCCCTCGAGGAACTCGTCGCGGACCGATCCGAGCTCGAGGCGCGCGTCCTGGAGGACGGCGAGTTGCGATCCCAGATCAACGTGCTTCGCAACGGAACGAACGTCTTAGTCGAGGAGGAGGGTCTCGAGACGGTACTCGAGGACGGAGACGAACTGGCGCTGTTTCCGCCGGTTAGCGGCGGATAACACCCTGCCGCGCCGCGGTTTGTTCAATCCGGCTCACTCGGTTCCGTCGGAGTCGGCTGCGGAACCGACTTCGACCGCCACGCCGTTCGGTTCGTAGGCGTTCGCGGCGTACCCGCCCTCGTTCCAAGGATACTCGTCGTTCTCGAGGGCCTTGCGCCAGGCGTCGGGCGCGGAAATGGTCGCCGGCTGTCGTCGCTCGAGTTCGTCGGTCGCACGCGACACGAGCGAGTGGCGTCCGGGCTCGGCGTTCCAGTCGTACCGAAACAGCCGCCACGCGCCGGCGTAGTCGGGGCCGAACAACTCCGCGTCGTCCCACGTTTCGCCGCCGTCGGCCGAGACCTCTACGCGGTCGACCGCGTCGTCGCCCGCCCAGGCGACACCCCGAATTTCGACCGTTCCGTCCGCTTTCGGCGTCGCGGGTGACTCGCCGTCCGGCGTCCCGATCACCGACATCACGTTCGCGTCGAACGTGTAGGGATGGTCGACCCCGCCCTCGAGTTGCTCCCAGGTATCGACCGCCTCGATCGTCTCGTTCGTCGCGGGATCGGTCTCTCGAGGGTGGATCCGGTAGGCCTCCTGCTGCCAGTAGGCGTGCTCGCCCGGACGGTCGAGCGAGCCCTGTACCACCATCGCGTCCGCGACTCGGAGCTCTTCGACCCACTTGACGTTGTTGACGCCGTACCAGCCGGGAACGATCAACCGAACCGGATAGCCGTGCTCCCGCGGGAGCTCCTCGCCGTTCATCTCGTAGGCGAGGACGCAGTCGTCGATCGCTTTCTCGAGCGGGATCGACCGCGCGAAGACGTCGTCCCCGTCGGCGGGATCCCCGCCGACCGCGGTCAGCCACGTTCCCTCCGCGGACTCCACGCCGTGATCGCGAAGGATCGACTCGAGCGGCGCGCCGGTCCATATCGCGGTGGCGGCGGCCTCGAACCCCCACTGGACGCTTCCCGTTTCGGGGTCGTGTTGCCCGCGGCCGTTCCCCGCACACTCCATCGTGTGGGCGACCGCGACGGCGGGGTACCGGTCTTCGATTTCGCCTATCGAAAGCTCCGCCTCGACCCGTCCGGTGAGCGAGACGGTCCACGCGTCGGCGTCGCCGTCCGGGATATCGTTCCGGTGGCAGACGAAGTGCTCCTCGACGGGCGTCAACCAGTTCGCGAAGGTTTCCCGCGCGGCTGCACCGACGACCGTGTACTTGTCCGCCTCGTCTCGTACCGGTTTCACGCCGCCGTCTTTCGCGTCCACTATCGCCTCGATCTCGTCGTGGCGGCCCTCCCGCGGGGTTTCGACGACCATTTCGCCGTCATCCACGCTAGCACGCACTAAGTAGTGGTACCCCATCCGTCAGTACCGCTGAACGATTCGCACCTCGGAATGACTTCAAAAACGCAAGTGGATCGATGATCGACCTCCCGAAGTGACTGAAGCCGACGGTTCGCCGGGCCGTCAGTCGGCGGTCAGATCGATCCCGAGCACGAAATCCGGCTCCTCGGAGATTCCTGCACCGGCGTAGGGGACGTCACAGACGTACCGGGCGGTTTCGGGGATCAGGACGCGGATCTCGTCGGCCCCGCAGTCGGCGGCGTCTCGAGCGATCGCCGCGAACAACGAGCGGGCGGCGTCGACGTCCTCCCACGCGCCGACGCCGTACTCGGCCCACGTCTCGGTTTCGGGTTCGGCGTCGCTCCCGCTCGAACTGTCCTCGTCATCGTTCCCCACGGTTCGCTCGTACGTTCGGCTCCGGTAGGCCGCCCCCGCGAGTCCGTCGTCGCCCGCGACGGCGAACACTGCCGACTCGTCGGCGAAGCGCTCGAAGTCCTCGCGCGTGAGTTCGCGGACGGCCCACGACTCCTCGGGATCAAGACCGAGCCCTGCCAGGTGCTCGCGAGCGTCGCTGTGGGTCCAGTAGCGCCAGGCGGCCGTCGGATCGCTCGAGACGTGATACGGTCCCTCGGCATCGGGATCCGGATCGGGGTGGGCGAATCGGAACTCCGTGATCGGCTCGTAGCCGCTCGAGCGGGCGGCCCCGATCGAGACCGCGTTCCACGAGAAGATCATGATCCGACCGACCGTCGCCCCGCGTTCGCGAGCCCACTCGAAGCAGGCCTTGGTCAGCCGCTGGCTCACGCCCTGTCGCCGGTGGTCGGCCGAGACGCGCATCCCCTGAAACCAGGCCTCGTCGGGGGTGAGCATGACGGCCTGGACGATGCCTGCGGCCTCGCCATCGACCGTTGCGAGGAACGTTTTCCTGTCCTCGTCGCCGTCGTCCTCGAGCCACTCGTGGTAGACCTTCGGGATGTAGTCGCCGCCGCGATCCGGCCAGATGTCGCTCGTAAAGTCGACCACGGCCTCGTAGTCGTCGTGGGTCGCCCGGCGGATCTCGACCGGCGTTTCGGTCTCCAGATTGGGAACCATGGTTCGGTGAACGCACCTGAGGAAGTCACGCGGGAAAGCGTTTTTCAGACGGACACAGCGTGCCGTGAAATCGCATACCGGCGACGGGACGGAGCGTCCGCCTTGAGCCGCTGTCGGGACGGTCGATTTCGCGGCTACTCCCAGGGAACCGACCGCTCCTGAATCTCGCCGGCCAGCGAGGTTCCCATCGCCTCTTCGACGTCCTCGCTGTGCTCGAGCGTCCACATCAGTTTTACCTTCGCCGTTCCAGGCAGGGTGTCGCCGGCCTCGACGACGCCGGCCTCGAGCAGGTCCCGACCCGTGTCGTAGACTCGGTCACAGACTCGGCCCTCGAGACACTGGCTCGTCATCACGACCGTCGTCCCGTCTTCGATCAACTCCTCGATACGCGGGATCAGGTCGGTGTGGACGTGGCCGAGCCCGGTGCCTTCGATAACCAAGCCCGCCGCCCCTTCGACGACGTCGAGGAAGGCGGGGTCCATCCCAGGCGTGAATTTGACCAACTCGACGTCGCTCTCGAGGGTCTCGGCGAGTTCCAGTTCGACTTCATCGCGTTCCTGATACTCGCGGCGGAACGTGACTGCCTCCGTCTCGTACTCGACCTCGCCCAGCGGCTCCGCGCCGACGGTCTCGAAGGCGTCGCGACGCGAGGTGTGGTTTTTGCGAACGCGCGTCCCGCGATGCAGCGCACAGACGTCGTCGCTCTCGGAGCCGTGCATGCAGACCAGCACTTCCGCGCAGTCGCTCTTAGCCGTCTCGACGGCGGAAACGGCGTTCATCACGTTGTCCGAGGAGGGCCGATCGGCCGAGCGCTGGCTCCCCGTGAAGACGATCGGGACGGGCGTCTCGAGCATAAAGGCGAGCGCCGAGGCGGAGTACTGCATCGTGTCGGTACCGTGCATGACGACGACCCCGTCGGCGCCGGCTTCGATCTCCTCGGAGACGGCTCGCGCGAGGTCCTGCCAGAGCGGCGGCTCCATGTTCTCCGAGAGGATGTTGGCGACGACTCTCCCGCGGTAGTTCGCGCGACCGGCGAGATCCGGCACCGCGCGCAGGACGTCCTCGGCGTCGAACTGCGCCGTCACGGCACCCGTGCGGTAGTCGACCGTCGACGCGATGGTGCCGCCCGTCGAGATCAGCGAGATGGTCGGCAGGTCGTCGTCGAACTCGATCTCGGAGACGCTCTCCTCCTCACCCGCGGTGTCGCCGTCGATCTCGTAGACGTCCTCTTCGAGCAGTTCGACGTCGGCGCCGTCACGGTCGACGCCGACGTTGTAGCCGCCCTCGAGTTTGACGACGAGGTGGTCGTCGGTACTCGAGGGGAGCAACACGCCTTCGTACGTGCGATCCGCGCGGTCGACGCGAACGCGATCGCCTGGGTTCATGTGGTGGCGTTGCGCGGGGTCGGACTTGAAGGCACGCTTTCGGCGCGCCCGCGACCGTCCGCGCCACCCGCGTCGTCCGCGATACGTATGTCCGCTCGCGCCGTACCACTCCCGTGCGACGACGCGATCTGCTCGGTTCGGTCGGCACGGCCCCGCTCTTGAGTTCGATCAGCGGCTGCGCCGGGCCGACAACTGACGAACGACGGCGGATTCTCGGCGCGTATCCGGGCGAAAGCGCCGCGTCCCCGGAGCAGTTTCGCCCCTTCGAGCGGTGGCTCGAGACCCGTTTCGGCGTGCTCACGCTGTACGTGAACGCGGACGACGACGAGCGCGTGCGCCGGCAGTTTCTCTCCGGGATGACCGACGTCTGGCAAACGGGTCACGTACCGATGGTGACCTGGCTCTCCTACACCGGCTCGGAGACCGACACGCCGTCGACGATCACGCGGCAGGTTCGGGACGGCGCGTACGACGGCGTCCTCGAGTGGTGGGTAGACGAACTCGCGGCGTGGTTAGCGACCGACGATCCGGCCATCGACGGGCCGCGGCGGCTCTACTTCAGACCGTTTCCGGAGATGAACGGGGACTGGCTCCCCTGGAGCGTCCTCGAGGATGGCGACGCCGAGGCCTTCGTCGACGCCTGGCGGTACGTCTACGAGCGGCTGATGGACGCGGTCGACGCCGCCGACGCGATCGGTGCGGACGACCCTCGGAATCGAGTGCAGTGGCTCTGGAACCCGAACGCGACGGAACACGGGCAGGTGCCCACGGAGGCGAGCTACCCCGGCGACGAGTACGTCGACTGGGTCGGCATCGACGGCTACAACTTCGGCGACAGCCCGATGGGTGAGGGTTGGCAGTCGCCGGACTCGGTCTTCGAGCCGATGCGAACCAGACTCGCCAATCTCACCGACAGACCTCTGTCGATTCCCGAGTTCGGAACGACCTCGAATCGAGACGGCGACCACGATGTCCAGGCTAAACGCGAGTGGATCGAGGACGTTTTCGACTACATCGAGGCGAACGACGTCCGAATGGCGTGTTGGTTCAACATCGATAAGGAAACCGACTGGGCCGTGTTCGGCGGCGCTCGCGGGACGGAAACCGTCGAAGACCCGCGGGACGGTGAGCGGTATCGGGTCTACGATGCCTTTCGCGAACGGGTGCAACGCGGCGACTACGTGGGCGGGAGCACGCGGCGACCCGGCGTGCTCTCGGACGCGCAGTTTCGGGGCGAGTTTTAGCCTCTTCGCGTCCGGCAATGATCGCACTTGCGATCGCCGTCGATACTCGAGTTACCGGCTCGTTGAGGAGGCCTCGAGCGCGGATCCCGTCGTCCGCTGGGGTGGTCTGCCCCGATCCGTCGGGCTTTTGGCCGTTCGGATCGGACGAGCGTATAGCAACGAATGGCCCGGTACCACATCGAGACGTACGGCTGTACGTCCAACCGCGGGGAGAGCCGCGAGATCGAGCGACGGCTCCGCGATGCGGGCCACTATCGGGTTGAGGGGGCCGACGAGGCCGACGTCGCCATCCTGAACACCTGTACCGTCGTCGAGAAGACCGAGCGGAACATGCTCCGCCGCGCCGAGGAGTTAGCCGACGAGACCGCGGACCTGTTCATCACGGGCTGTATGGCGCTCGCCCAGGGCGAGGAGTTCGCGAAGGCCGACGTCGACGGCCAGGTGCTCCACTGGGACGAGGTGCCCGAGGCGGTCACGAACGGCGAGTGTCCGACGACGACGCCCGACGCCGAACCCATTCTGGACGGCGTCGTCGGCATCCTGCCCATCGCGCGGGGCTGTATGTCCGATTGCTCGTACTGCATCACCAAGCACGCGACGGGGAAGATCGAGTCGCCGTCGATCGAGGAGAACGTCGAAAAAGCTCGCGCACTGATCCACGCCGGCGCGAAGGAGATCCGAATCACGGGCCAGGACACCGGCGTCTACGGCTGGGACGAGGGCGAGCGCAAACTGCACCGCCTGCTCGAGCAGATCTGCGAGCTCGAGGGCGAGTTCCGCGTCCGCGTGGGGATGGCCAACCCGAAGGGCGTCCACGGCATCCGCGAGGAGTTAGCGGACGTCTTCGCGGAATACGACGAACTCTACGACTTCCTCCACGCGCCGGTGCAGTCCGGCAGCGACGACGTGCTCGGCGACATGCGCCGCCAGCACCAGGTGAGCGAGTATCTCGAGGTCATCGACGCCTTCGACGCGGCGCTTCCCTACTGGACGCTCTCGACGGACTTCATCGTCGGCTTCCCGACCGAGACGGACCACGACCACGCGCAGTCGATGGCCCTGTTGCGCGAGACGCGCCCCGAAAAAGTCAACGTCACCCGCTTCTCGAAGCGGCCGGGCACCGACGCCGCCGAGATGAAGGGTCTCGGCGGAACGCTCAAGAAGGAGCGTTCGAAGGAGATGAGCGCGGCGAAACGCGAGATCGTCGGCGAGGCCTACGCCGACATGGTCGGCGAGACGCGCGAGGACGTACTGGTCGTCGAGGAGGGCACCGCCGACTCGGTGAAGTGCCGGGATTCGGCGTACCGACAGATCATCGTCCAACACGCGAGCGAGCACGGCCTCGAGCCCGGCGACTTCGTCGACCTCGAGGTGACGGCCCACGAGACGATGTACGCGTTCGGAAATCCGGTATAGGGCGGTTTACGATTTGATTTGCTCAGAGTTCGTCGATAGCCGCTTCGATCTCCTCGCGCGGCAGCGGCGAGATCCAGTCGTCCGCCACGAACGCGTACTGGACCTCCCGGTCGGCGTCGAGGACGAACGCGGATCGCCACGGCGTCGAGACGTTGGCCATGTGGTCGCGGTCGGCGAGCAGGTCGAGCGACTCGCTCACCGCGCCGTCGACGTCCGCGAAGAAGCGGAACGCGGGCTCGTCCAGCCAGCGCAGGAACTCGTTTTGCGCGTAGGGGCCGTCGCGACTGACGCCCAGCACCGAGACGTCCTCGAACTCGCCCCAGCCCGCGCGGACGAACTGCTTCCACCAGTTCTGTGCGATCGCGCTGAACGCGAAGCCGGTACAGATCAGGACCCCGCCCCGCTCTCCGAGCGCCTCGGAGAGCGCCGTCGAGCGGAACGTCTCGCCGTCACACAGCAGTGCCTCGAACGCCGGAACGGTGTCGCCCTCGGTCGGTGGCATACCCGGTCTCCCCCGCGAAGCGACAAAAACCTCCGTTCCCCGGCAGAACCCCCACCGACGCGCGTTGGCACTTTCGCGGACGCGTCGGCACCCACGCTTTTGTCGACCCGAGCCGAAAGTGGGGATATGGTAACCCTGTATCAGCTCGAGGGCTGTCCGTACTGCGAACTCGTCGCCGACCGCCTCGACGAACTCGAGGTTGACTACGAGAGCGTCTGGACCGAAGGGCTGCATTCGAAGCGAAACGAGGTCAAACGCATTTCGGGTCAGCGGCAGGTACCGGTGATCGTCGACGACGACCGCGGTGTTACGATGGCTGAATCCGAACACATTCTCGACTACCTCGAGGCGAACTACGCCTGACGGCGTCGCTACTTCGTCGCTCGATATCGACGCGAGTGACGCTTGATTACGTCGCCGTCCCCGCTACTCCTCCTCGAGACCGTGGGGGTCGAGCCCGGGGTCCTCGACGGCGGGGGCCCCGATCGCGAGGACGACGCCCTGCTCGTCGCCGACGTTGCGATGGCCGTGGCCGATCTCCGGGCGCGCCATCCAGAACGTCCCCGGCCCGGCGTCGACGTACTCCTCCTCGCCGGAGCGGCCGAGTTTTACGGAGAACTCGCCCTCGAGGACGTAGTAGAGCTCCTCTTGCTCGCTGTGGGCGTGATACTGGATCTCCTCGCCGGGCTCGAAGTACCAGAGCTTGAGCTGGACGTGCTCGGTGGGGAGCACCTCGTCTAACGCCCGGATCTGGAGGTCCGGCGGCACTTCGTCGATCTCCGAGAGATCCGTCTTCGGTACGTCGTCGGTGTGGACGACCTCGTACTCCATGACGCTCGATAGCACGCGACAGCGCCGCAAAAACGTATGGTCGACCGGGCTATCGTGCCGGTAGTTGCCAGCGCGCGGGCGCTCGTCAGCCGATCCGCGCTCGTCACTCGAACCTGATCGCTACGTCCTCGTCGTCCCGGACGACGGCCCCCTCCTGTTCGGCGAACGCCTCGCGGACGCGGTCGTACGTCTCCTCGAGCGCTTCGACGATCACCGACGTATCACTGAGGACGGGCATGAAGTTGGTGTCACCCTCCCAGCGCGGGACGACGTGCGTATGCAGGTGGTCGTCGATGGAGCCGCCGGCCCCGTCACCGAGGTTCAAGCCGGCGTTGAAGCCGTTTGGCTCGAGGGCGACCTCGAGGGCGTCGAACGTTCGCTGTTTCAAGCGGGCGTGATCGAGCAGTTGCTCGTCGGTGAGGTCTCGGTAGTCTCCCGTGTGCGTTCGTGGAATTACCATCGCGTGGCCCGGGTTGTACGGGTAGTTGTTCAGCATGACGAAGGCGTGCTCGCTCCGTGCGAGCAGCAAATTCTCGCGATCAGCGGTTTGCTCCGGTAGCTCACAGAAGACGCAGTCGTCGATATCGGGGTTCTTGTCCTCGCGTTTGATCCACTCGATCCGCCACGGTGCGAACACCTGCTCCATACCGGTCACCACTCGAGACGGCCCTAAAGCGTTTCACTCCCGTCCCCGGTCCGAGCCCCGTCGTAAACGGTCCTTGTAACACTCCAATCAGTGACTGTAGCTCGAGGACGAATCTCAGGGAACCATGTATGAACGGTAATAAACGCTCTCGTGGCTGGAGAGTGGATTTAGCGAGGTTTCGTCCAGTTGTTCGACTCAGCGCTCGAAATGAAACAGGGATTTAAGACCGTACTGACGAAAGGAGTCCGCTAATGGCAACGACTGACGACTCCGTCAACGGGATGACCGAGCACTGCGACGACTGCGATCTGGACACGCTCCACGAGGTGTCCGTCCAGATTCGAACCGAGAGCCTCAAGAAAGAGAACGCCCAGTTCTCCCGCGAACCCTACCGCGTGGCCGAGTGCCAGCGTTGTGGCAACCGGACGAGCCAGCGGATGAACAACGCCTGAACGCGAGACTCGATTCGCACGCAGCACGGACGGGGCGGATTCTCGATACCGCGCTCTCGCTCTCTCGACGCCTGGCGCTGTTCACGGCTGACGCTCACCCGCTTTCGAACTACTGTAATTCCTGACGCTCGAGAATTACCGATCTTCGCGCCCGTCTATTCCGTGGTCACTTCGCAGCCGTCTTCGGTGATGATGACCGTGTGCTCTTTCTGGCTGACGAGGAAGCCGTCGTCCTCCTTGAGCACCGGGTAGCCGTGGACGATGTTGTTGCGCTTGAGCCGACGCAGCGCCATCTCGGCGCGGTCGGTCTCGAGCCACCGGGTCGCAAAGGGCAGCGTGCGGAACTCCTCGGTGATCTGCTCGAGCGCGTCGCGGGCCTGCCGGTTTCTGACCGATCCCTCGCGCTCGAGCGAGAAAATCTCCTCGCTAGCGCCTTCGGTGACCTTGCCGCCGCCGTCGGTCGCGAACGGCTCGATCGCGACGACGTCGCCGACCTCGAGCGTCGTCCCCTGCGAGACGGAACGGTTCGGGATGTTGGGGCTGGTGTGTTGTTCCCAGTGGCCCAGCCCGTGACCGGTGAGGTTGACGACCGGGTTGTAGCCGTAGCCGGTGATGACGTCCTCGATCTCGGCACCGATGTCGCCGGTGTCGACGCCGGGTTCGATGATGTCGATCGCGGCCTCGAGGGCCTGCTCGGAGGCTTCGGCCAGTTCGGGGTTACCCGAGAGGTCGACGGTGATCGCGGTGTCGGCCAGCCAGCCATCGATGTGGACACCGATGTCGAGGTTGATCATCTCCTCGCCGAACGTCTCCTCGTCGTCGATCGACGGCGTCGCGTGGGCGGCCTCCTCGTCGATCGAGATGTTGACCGGAAACGCCGGTTTCCCGCCGAGTTCGCGGATTCGATCCTCGGCGTACTCGGCGACCTCGAGGTGGCTCGCGCCGACCTCGACGCGTTCGGCTGTCTCTGCGCGGACCTGGGAGAGGATTTCCCCCGCTTCGCGGTGCTTTTCGTACTTCTCGGACTCGAGGTCCACCTCGGATTCGGCCATGCACCGGGGTTGTACCGGTCGACAAAAAGAGGTTCCGTCTCCGGTCGACCCGCGCCGGAAGCGGCGCTCAGGCCGGTGACGTCGTCGAACGGTCGGTATCGACCCAGTCGCAGTCCGGACAGGCGTCGACGCCTTGCACGTTCGAGAGCCTCGAGGCGCATTCCGGGCAGTGCCGGGCCGCGTGGTATGGGGCTTCGAGCATCGAGTGCGACGAGGATCACGACGATATTAAAAGTACCTCACGTCAATCGTCGAAATATTCGGCTCGACTACCGTCGGTCGGCTCGAGCCGTCTGCATCGCGTCGCTGTTGTACGCCGAGCCGAGGGTCCCGTCGGAATCGATCGCGATGACGCCGGCTCTCGAGCCGGTGAGTTCGCCGAACTCCTCGATCGCGAGCGAGGTCGCCTCGTCGGCGTCACAGCCGCGCTCGACGTGGCGAGCGACCCGTCTCGAGAGCGTCACGCGGGCGATGTCTTCGCCGGCGCCGGTCGCGCTGACCGCTGCGGCAGGCGAACAGTAAAATCCCGAGCCGACCTGCGGAACGTCCCCGACGCGGCCGGCGAGCGCGAGCCACCGGCCGCCGGTGGAGGTTGCCGCCGCGAGGGAGTCGCCGTCGAACGCGACGGCGCCGACCGTGTCGTGATCCAGATCGTCCGCGGGTCGCTCCGGATCGCCGTTCGCTCGCGCGTCTTCGTCTCGGCCGTCCGGATCGGAATCGCCGTACCGATCGCGGATCCACCCGAGGTGGGCCTTCGTATCACCTGTGGGAGGCTCGAGGTCGCTCCACTTCTCGCGCGTGCGTTCCGACCAGAGGTCGACGCCCGTCTCGACCCCGAACGCGTCGGCCAGCGAGACGGCGTGATCGCCGGCGACGAAGCCGTGAGGCGTCTCCTCCATGACGACGCGGGCGACGCGCAGCGCGCGTTCGACGCCCGGCATCGAACAGGCGGCGCCGACGGATCGATCGTCGGTCATCAGCCCCGCGTCGGTTCGGATCTCGCCGTCGCTCTGGACTGCGCTGCCGACGCCGGCGTTGAACCGCGGATCGGACTCGAGAACCGCCACCGCCGCTTCGACCGCGTCGACGGGATCCGATTCCGCTGCACCGACGTCGGCGGCCCGCTCGAGAACGTCCTGTCTGGGTTCGGGCTCCTCGGGATCGCTCCCGGCTCCGCCGTGGACGAGTACCTGCATGCGTTCTCGAGCGAGCGCGGGGGAGGAGAGCGTTTCGTAATCGAGCGACGGAACGAAATCCAGCACACTTACGACAGCGGCCTGTGTACCGCTGACGACAATGACGCCAGTCGCGGTACTCGCCGCATTCTGTGCGACGATGGCTGCCATCGCCGTCTGGCGACTGGCGACCGACGACCGCCGGGACCGGGTCGACGTCGGCTCGGCGCTCACCGTCGTCGGAATCACCGTGTTGGCCGCCCTGTGGGCCGCACTCGAGGAAGGGGTGTTGACGGTCGCGGGACGGGGGGTGCTGGCCGTCGCCGGCGCCTGTCTCGTCGGCGCCGGCATCGCGATGATGGTCCGCTACTGGGACGAACCCCCGGAACCGAACTGCTCATAGCGTCCGGTCGTCACCTCCCACCGGAACGCGACTCACTGGACGACGAGCGCACGCGTCGCACCTCCGTCGCGATTCGATGGTTACCCCCGACCTTTCGTCGTCCGTCGATAGAAATGGTAGCCCTTTTACCCCCGTCGAAGAACCGTACAGACGAGATGAGCTACGACAAGATCGAGGTCCCGGAAGACGGGGAGAAGATCACGCTGAAGGACGGTACCGAGAACGAACTCGAGGTGCCTGACAACCCGATTATCCCGATTATCTACGGTGACGGTGTCGGCAGCGACGTCGGTCCTGCCGCACAGAAGGTGCTCGAAGCTGCTGCAGAAGCGACCGGCCGAGATATCAACTGGATGCGCGTCTACGCCGGCGAATCCGCCCGCGAGAAGTACGACGAGAACCTTCCCGACGAGACGGTCGAGGCCATCAAGGAACACCGCGTCGCGATCAAGGGCCCGCTGACGACGCCCGTCGGCGCCGGCTTCCGCTCGCTGAACGTCGGCCTGCGAAAGCTGCTCGACCTCTACGCGAACGTTCGACCGACCTACCACATGGACGGCGTGCCGTCGCCCGTCAAGAACCCCGGCGAGATGGACATGGTCACCTTCCGTGAGAACACGGAGGACGTCTACGCCGGCATCGAGTGGGAGGAAGGCACCGACGAAGTCCAGCAGGTCAAGGAGTTCGTCGAGGAGGACATGGGCTTCGACAACACCATCCACGACGGTCCCGTCGGCATCGGCATCAAGCCGATCACGGAGTTCGGAACGAAGCGACTCGTCCGCGAGGCCATCGACTACGCCCTCGAGAACGACCGCGACTCGGTCACGCTGGTCCACAAGGGCAACATCATGAAGTTCACCGAAGGCCAGTTCCGCGACTGGGGCTACGAGGTCGCCGAAGAGGAGTACGGTGACGAGGTCATCACCGAGGACACCCTCTGGGAGGAACAGGACGGCGAAGTCGACGACGACACGCTCGTCGTCAACGACCGCATCGCGGACAACATGCTCCAGCAGCTCCTGACGCGAACGGGCGACTACGACGTCATCGCGACGATGAACCTGAACGGGGACTACATGTCCGACGCCGCCGGCGCGCAGATCGGTGGCCTCGGCATCGCCCCCGGCGGAAACTTCGGCGAAGGTCGCATGCTCGCCGAACCCGTCCACGGCTCCGCGCCGAAGTACGAGGGCCAGGACAAGGTCAACCCGACCGCGATGATCCTCTCGGGTCGCATGATGCTCGAGTACATGGGCTGGAACGACGCCGCCGACCTCGTCGTCGACGCCGTCGAGGAGACCATCTCCTCCGGCAAGGTCACCTACGACCTCGAACGACAGCTCGAGGACGCCGAGAAGCTCGCAACGAGCGAGTACGCCGAGGAAGTCGTCGCGAATATCGAAAAACTCGCGTAAGCGAGTTTTTCGGACAGTCAACGCAGCGCTCGGCCGTCGAACCCGTATTTCTGCATTTTTCTCGAACCCGCTCGAGTCGCGACGCACCGACGAAACGGCCGCCGAGCGTGTCGTAACGCTCTCGTCGCGGCGGGCCGAACTCGCTCGCAATGACCGAGGTACGCGTAGTCGACACGGCGGACGAACGCGAGGACGCCTTCGCGGTCCGTCGGACGGTGTTCGTCGAGGAACAGGACGTCGACGAGGAACTCGAGTACGACGAGCACGAGGACGAGTCGACCCACTTCGTCGCCTACGACGGCGACGAGCCGATCGGGGCCGCTCGGCTGCGAGCGCCCGAACCGGGTCTCGGAAAGGTCGAGCGGGTCGCCGTCCTCGAGTCGCGACGCGGGGAGGGGGTCGGTCTCGCAGTGATGAACGCCCTCGAGGAACGGGCTCGCGAGGCGGGGCTCGAGTCGTTGAAACTGCACTCCCAGACGCACGCCGCCCCGTTCTACGGTCGTCTGGGGTACGAACGGTACGGCGAGGAGTTCGAGGAAGCCGGGATACCGCACGTGAAGATGCGGAAGTCGTTGGATTGATTCGAATCGCGGGAACTCGGGTTCTCGAGTCGTAGATAGTATAAAGCGGTGCGATTTCAGCGTCGACTGGCTCGAGGACTTACGTGGATCGAGTTAGTCACAATCGAGCAATGAGTACGGACGAGTTGCTTCCGGAGCAGAGCATCCTGTGCCTGGAGTAGTACCTCGAGATGCAGCGCTCGATCGAGAACGAGACGCGGTTTTGCGTGCTCAATACGCTGGCCGAGACGGGGCCACAGCACGCGAGCGAACTGCGTGACAGTCTCGAAATTCGATCGAACACGTTGCACTACCACCTCGACGAACTGGTCGACGTCGGCCTCGTCGAGAATCGGAAACGGAAGGATTCCGATAGCGACGGGTTCTACTCGTACTACCGGGCGACCTCGCTCGGTGAGGGAATTCTGGAAGACGGCGTCCGAGAACTGATGCGACGCGAGTGGGACGCCCTCGAGGCGTACAGCTGAGAAAACGGAAGCAGAGGCGAATCTCTACGAAAAGAGTACTACGCTGCTATCATGGCAACAGGGAATTCCACGTCCCCCAGCCGATTCGTTCGCTCCGGGCTCACGGCCTCCGCCCGTTCGCCTTGCCGCAGTCTACGGATCAACCGATTCGACGCAGGCCGAAGGTTGGTTGCACTGAACGGCTACCCCAGACGCTCCTCCCAGTCCTCGGCCTCCATCGACTCCCCAGTGACGCCGTCGGGGCCCTGCGCCGCGAGTAACACGGCTGCGTCGTCCATCACGTCGGGATCGAGAATCTGCTCGCGCTCTTCCTCGGGGAGGTGTGCCCAGATATCCGTATCGACTCGGCCACCCGGATCGAGGGCATTGGCGTTGACGCCGTACTCCTCGGCCTCGAGTGCCGTCGTCCGGGTCAGTCCCTCGAGACCCCACTTCGAACTCACGTAGGCGCCGGCGCCGGCGATGGCGTGGCGACCCAGACCCGAGGAGATGTTGATGATGTTGCCCTGGTCCTGGTCGTACAGCTGCGGAAGGACTTCTCGAGTGAAGTAGAACACGCCCGTGAGGTTGACCTCGAGGACGGTATCCCACTCGTCGTCAGTGACGTCGACGAGGCCGTTGCGCTCGTCTTGCATCCCCAGCAGGCTCACGCCGGCGTTGTTGACCAGCGTATCAATACGGCCGAACTCGTCGATAGTTCGGTCGACCACCCGCTCGACCGCATCGCTGTCGCGGGCGTCGGCGGGCACGACGAGCGATTCAGTCGGCAAGTCGGCGGCAATCTCCTCCATGCGCTCCTCGTCGCGTGCGGTGAGGACGACTCGAGCCCCCTCCGCCGAGAAGCGTTCGACCATCGACTTCCCGAGACCGCGGCTCGCGCCCGTGACGATCACGACTTCCTCTTCGAGTGTTGGCATAGCCGGTCAATTGAGCCCGACCGGCTTGAAGATTGGTTCGAACGGGCGTCACTCGGCTCCGAATCGCTCCCGTACGTACCGCCCGACGAGACCGACGATTGCCAGCGTCATCGCGGCCGCGAAGGCGACGACGAACGCCGAGGTCGGTTCGGTGACGGTCTCGAGTTCCTCGAGAACGAACTCGCCCGTGAGAACGCTCGCGATAGCGAACAGTGCGAACCCACCGAGGTTCAGCAGGTGCGAGTTCGTCTCGGGGACGACGTCGGGATCGTTCAACAGATAGAGGATCACGGCGAGAACGAAGGGCGTCCCGACGAGCCCGAAGGCGAGCACGAGGACGAGCAGTTCGAAAAAGGCGCCCTCGAGGAAAGCCCCCACAGCGGAAACGAGGGCGACGCCGACGATCGCGGCCCGGTAGCGGGTATCCTCGACGGACTGCTCCCAGCCGAGTTTATCGGCCAGCAGGTAGGGCGGAACGATCGTGTTCCCGCCAAGCGTCGAGACGGCCGCCCCGAGGAGGCCGGCGAGGAACAGCCACGTTGCGTACTCGCCGGCGACGGGACCGAGGACCTCGGCGGCCTGGATCGCGTCGAGCGTCGCCGGATCGACGCCGGCGTCGGGGAGCACGCTCGCCGCGACGAGGAAGACGGCGAGGCTGAAGATCCCGAAGGCGACGAGCATCGAACTGACGACGTCGAAGGTCGCGATGTCGCGGTCGCCTTCCGTCCAGCCGCGCGCCCGCATCGTGTAGCTCTGCATCGTCAGAAGCGTGATGTGGACCGCGCCGCCGAGAACGCCGGCGGCGACGACCGCGCCGCCGACGCCGGCCGGCATCTCGGGTGCGAGTCCGGACGCGGCTGCGGCCGGGTCGATCGGAACGACGAACGCCGACGCGACAAATGCCAGTACCACTAACGAGACGAGCACTTTGGCACCGATTTCGGCGAGCCGGTACCCCCCGCCGGCCAACCCGAGCGCGAGGATTACTGCCCAGGTGATCCCCCAGAGGCGCGGATCGACGAGCGCGGAGAGACCGACGCCAGCCGTCCCGACGACCGTCGCGCTGACGTCCGCCAGTGTCTTCATGATCACGAGTTGAGCGAGTCCCGCGGCGAGGACGGCGTCGACGACCAGCACCCACGCCCAGAACGAGCCGAGGTGCTCCTCGACGACCGTAACGATCCCGGCCTCGGTGAGCAGCCCCAGCCGCATCGCGAGATACTGGCCGACGGTGCCGAGGATCGCCGAGAGGACCACCACCCACAGCAGCGCGTAGCCGAAACTCGCGCCCGCGACCAACAGGCTGACCATCGTCGCCGGTCCCGCGGCGATCGCTCCGGCGAGCCACGTCGGCCCCAGCCGCTCGAGGTACGCACTGATCCGGCCGACGCCCCGCGACTTCGACGACTGCGTTTCGGTTGCCATCGGTCTGTCCTTGCTGGTTCGGGTATATAACAGCGTGGTATTTTCCGGTGGTGGTGTCGAACGACTCAGTCGTTCGATCGGGGAGGATACCGAAAGCGCGTCGCAACGATAACGTTTATTTTAGGGTGGCCTAAAACACGGGGTGTGCCAATCAATACGTCATCCTCGATGAGCCGACGACGAGTACTGTGCGGCGGCGTCGCGGCAACCGGACTCGCGCTCGCCGGTTGCGTGAGCCAATCCGGAGACGACGACGACGATGGAAACGGTACTGCGGACGGACCGTACTCCGTCGAGATGGAACCCGTCGGTGAAGTCACCTTCGACGAAGTGCCCGAAAACTGGGTTGCCGGCAACGGAAGCTGGGGCGACATGGGCGTCGCACTCGGCGCCGGCACGCCGGAGGGAGTCTGGCTCCCCGAACGGTATCCGATGCAGTACTACGACGAACTGCCGGGAGTCGATGTCGACACGGACCTCACGCAACTCTCGGCCGAGGGCGCCGTCGACAAGGAACTGTTCTACGAACTCGATTCGGACGTCCACGTCATCGATCCAAACTTCATCATCAACCGCTTCGGGTGGGAGGAGTCCGAGGTCGAGGAGATCGAAAGCGACGTCGGTCCGTTCTTCGGGAACACGATCTTCACGCAGACCTATGCGTGGCACGACGACTACGAGTACTACACGCTCTACGAGGCCTTCGAGAAACTCGCGACGGTGTTTCAGCGTCAAGACCGATACGAGGCGTTCACCGACCTCCACGAGGAGGTTATCGGCGACGTTCAGGATCGAGTCCCGGCGGAGAGCGAACGGCCGTCGGTCGCGATTCTCTGGCCGGTATCGGAAGAACCCGACTCGTTCTACCCGTACATGCTCAACGAGGGAACCTCGTACAAACACTGGCACGACCTCGGCGTCACCGACGCGCTCGCCGAGAACAGCGATGCCGGCGACTTCCACGATCAGCGCGGCGAGATCGACTACGAGACGCTCCTTGACGTCGATCCCGACGTCATCCTCCTGCAGGGCAACGAGAACATGTCCCACTCGGAGTTCCAGGACCAGTTCCTCGAGTACATGCAGGACAACTCGGTTGCGAGCGACCTCCAGGCCGTCGAGGACGAACAGGTCTTCCAAGGCGGCAGTCTCTATCAGGGGCCCATCATCAACCTGTTCCACACCGAACGCGGGGCCCAGCAGCTCTATCCCGACGAGTTCGACGAGGATGAACTGTTCGACCGCCAGCGAGTCGCCGACATCGTAAACGACGAGTTCTGAGCCGGACACCGGCCGACCGTCCCGCCCCGCTCGAGCACCGACCGAACCGCCCTCACTCCTGCCAGCTCGGATTCTCCCGCGGCGGGCTGAAGATGTCGACGCCGCGGACCGTCTCGTCCCCGCGGTTCTCGGCCGCGTGAGGTTGCCCGCCCGGAATCGCATAGGAGTCGCCGGGACCACAGACGACCTCCTCACCGTCGCTGCGGAAGACGAGTTCGCCCTCGTAGATGAATCCCGTCTGTTCGTTGGGGTGGCTGTGCTCCTCGACCGCCGCACCGGGTTCGATCTCGAAGTGCTGGACGTTCATCGAGTCGGCGCCGGCCATCAGGGCCAGGTGGACGCCGTCGGCGGCTTCGGACGGCTCGCAGTCGGCGAGTGACACGCGTTCCATATGCGTTCGCGTCGACGTCCGGGAAGAAAAAGACTTCTCAAGCGGTGATCGGTCCAGCCAACCGCGGCCGTCAGTCACCGACTGCGGCCAGTCGGTCGTCCGTCGGAACGACCAGCCGGCCGCCGGCTATCGCCGGAGAGCGATGGGGCGTCGGTGACGACTCGAGCGCAACCTCACCGCGTCGCTCGCCGTCGGTTCCGTAGACGGGGACGCCCTCCCCGGACGGCACGTAGACGCGGTCGTCGCTGGTGACGGGTGCGAGTGTCGATCCGATGTCGACCTGCCAGGCGAGGTCGCCGTCGTCGATCGTGAACAGGGAAAACGCGTCCTCGAGCGACTCCGCGTTCGGCTCTTACGTCTCGAGTCCGACGGCGAAGGCGAGTCCGTCGCGTTCGAGCGGATAGCCGTAGACGCCGCCGAACGCGCCGTCGTCGGGAAACGGGTGGCCTCATAGCTCGAATTACAGGCTGATAATACGAATAACTCATCATTGAGATGACTGACTGACGCGAAACGAGACGGATGGACAGCGTACACCGCCGGCGAGTCACCGGTGAGACCGCTCGCGGCCGTCGAGCGGCGGCTTGCCACGCTGGTATCGATCGAACCGACGCGTTCAACAGGTCGGCTGCCACACACTGTGACATGTACGCCGTCGTGGGCTGTAGCGAGTGTTCGAACCTCTGGATCATCGAGGGGCGTTCGGAGACCACGCAGTGTCCCCGCTGTGGCTCGCGTCGGGGCTACGAAAAGCGCAAGAAGTTCGTCGAGACCGAAGACGCCGGACACGCGCGTGACGTCCGCGCCTCGATGCTCGCGAGTCGACAGGGCGAGGGCGAGGCCTTCGCCAAACTGGACTCGTTCGACAGCCTCGAGGACGACGTCGCCGAGGGCGTCGTCGACGACGCGGAGTACCTCGAGGAGTCCGGACTGGACGTCGACGAGGTCGAAGCCGCCGGCGATCGCGACCCGCGCCAACCGAGTCGCAGCGGGAGCAAGAAGGAGATCGTTAAACGCGCCCTCGAAGCGCTGGACCGACCAACCGAGGACGAGGTGATCGAGTACGCCGGCGAGCGCGGCGTGTCGGCCGAGTACGTTCGGAACGCCCTCGAGAAGCTTACGGGCCGCGGTGTGGTCAGCGAGAGTCGCGGTCGGTATCGACTGCTGTAGTTCGATCGTGGCATCGGTATCGACTGCTGTAGTTCGATCGTGGCATCGGTATCGACTGCTGTAGTTCGATCGTGGCATCGGTATCGACTGCTGTCGTTCGACTGTTCGCGTCGATCGGACGGAGCCGACTCCAACTTTAGGCCTACCTAAACTATTTACTCCCGGGAGTTTTAGGCCAACCTAAATGATAGGGGCAACGCTCGTCGATATCCGCCACCACGTCGAATCACTCGCGAGTGAGACCGGCAGCTACTACCTGCGTTGTGGACGAACGGGCGAGCGCCCCGTTCCGGCGACGGGGTTGTACTTCGAGGATCGACCGGTCGCGCGAGCGGCCGCCCGGGCGACGGAGCAGTACCGTGCCGCGTTGCGTCAGTACGACCCACAGCTTCCCGATTACGACGTGATCGCGTGCCAGCGGCCGACGGTCGGTGCGACGGCTGACGGGCACCCGGCCGCCGATGGTCCACCACCGCGGGCATCCGAGTCGCGGCCGACCGACGGAGACTCACGCGTCGATTTCTGTCACCGGATCGCCGGTGCCCTGTTCGAAACCGTCGCCGATTCGTCTCACGACGGCGTCGAGGACGCGATCATGGACACCTACTTTCGGACGGCGGAGTCGATCGAGTCCGCCGACGAACTCTGTCTCCGCCTGCTCGAGAGCATCGCGACGGAACTCGAGGAGCGACTCGACTCCGGCGAACAACTCGAGATTCTGCGGGCGACCGCGGATCGATTGCCGCCGCGACCAATCACCCACGATCCGCTCGAGGCGACCCTCTCTCGGTTGCGATCGTGTACGCTGCTCGAGGAGTACGCGCTCGAGCCCGCCACCGTCGAGTTCGGCGCAGCGTCGCGGGTGATGACGGTACGTGGCTACGCGCTCAGACGGCCCGGAACCCGCGTCGTGACGCTCCCGGTGGTCGTCGAACTGCTTCGACGGTGGCCGGGGCGGGAGCTGTCGGTGGACTGGCGGCGTCTCGACGCTGAGCACCGGGGTGCGTGCCAGCTCGCAGTCACGGCGCGCCGAACTGACGGGTCGAACGGGCTCCTCACCGTTTCGGAGGTGAGTACGTCGTGACTGTCCGAACACACGTCCACGTCGCGCGCGGACGCGTTCGGGACGAACTTGAACGGGTGACCGAAAAGCGGAGCGCGATCGAACAGTTCCGTCGAGACGTGGAATCGATTCCACCTGCAACGCCGGCTTCCGGGGTCGAAGCGACGCGGACAGGGCCGGCGATGGCGGTTACACCGCAGGTTCAGCTGGCACAACAGCGGGACCAGCGTTCCACGAAGCCGTGCGACCGAATTCGCGAGGCGTTCGCGGAAACGATTCGGCCGCACAGCGTCGCCGACATCGAGGAGCCGGAGCCGCTGTCGATGACGATTCACGAAGAACTCGGCGGCGAGATCGCGACCGTACTCGCGCCCAACGTGGACGTACCGGTGACACCCCCGGTAAAGCGGGCGATCTGCTCGACGATCGACGAGCGGTTGGCGGAGACCGACGCGATGGAACGGGCGCTCGAAACGGAGATCGACTCGCTGGCGTCGGCCGAGACCGAACTCGACGCGGTCACGGAGTGGCTCGTCGTCGCGAACGAGACCGAACTGTCGGCGCTTGGCTTCGAGGCGCTTCGGGAACGCCACGAAACGCTGGCCCGGCACCGGCGGCGCTGTGACCAACTCCACCGGGCCCGACAGGCGACCCTCCACGACACGACCACCGACCGGCGGATTGCCGGTCCGAGTCACTGGCAGCTTCTGGAGTATCTGTACCGGCCGCTTTCGGTCACGCATCCGGTCTTGGTGACGACGGTTCGTCTCGAGTCCGTGCTCGCGGACTGCCAGCGCGTCGTCCGAGATCACTTGACTCGGCGGGTGTGAGCAGAATCGACATCCGAGACGCGAGGGGGTTGCTCGACCGACAGCGAACGTCAAGGCTTTGCACCGCGCATCTCAACGGACGTACATGGACGAGACGGTGGACGTGCAGGCGACGACGATCGGCGTCGGAACGATCGTCGCGCTGGGCTTTTTCGCGTACGGGAGGTACATCGACGGGACGATCGTCGGGATCGACGCGACGATGCTGGCGACGGGTGCGTTCGCCGCGACGTTCGCCGCTATCGCGCTCCTTCACGGCGCGTACGGCAGACGGGACTTCGCCGTCGCACACGGAATCGCGGCGGTCGGATTAGGGCTGATTACGGTGGCCGCGACCGGCCCGCAGATGCTCGGCGGCTATCTCCTCCTGGTCGGCGGCGGCGTCTACATCGCGCTCGTGACGGTTCGCGCTCGGGACGACACCGACGAACTCGCCGGCTGAGGCGCGACTCTTTTGGTTCCGTTCGAATCGATCGTCTCGACAGGGTCCCCACTCGAGGGAGTCTCCACGCCTCACCGACCGAGGTCTTCGTGTGCGCTCGCCAGATGTCGGGAGGCCAGCGCCGCGAGCAGGGAGAGTTCGCCGGCTAACGCGCCGACGGCGATGATCTCCGCGAGCGCGTCGGCGTTCGAGCCCGCCGGCTCGCCGCCGCCGCGGAGACCGAGGATCTCGAGCGCCTCCGACTGCGTCGGCAGTTTCGTGCCGCCGCCGACGGTGCCGACCTCGAGGGAGGCCAGCGAGACGCTGGCGTAGAGGTCGGACGTCCCGTCCTCGCGCTGCCGGGCGTCCATCGTCGTGATCGTATTCGCGGCCTCGACGACCTGGGCCTCGTCCTGGCCGGTCGCGAGGAAGGCCGCGGCGACGACGTTCGCCGCGTGTGCGTTGAAGCCCAGACTGCCGGCCTTGGCGCTGCCGGTGAGGTTCTTGCGGGTGTTGGCCTCGGCGATTGCGTCGGCGGTGGTGTGCAGTCGCTCCTCGACGAGTTCGCCGGGAATCAGCACGTCGGCCGTCACCGAGCGGCCCCGCCCCTCGACGGCGTTGATCGCGGCGGGTTTCTTGTCGGAACAGAGGTTCCCCGAGAGGGCGACCAAGGAGGCAGGGGTCTCGCTCTCGACGATCTCGCAGGCCTCGCCGGTCGCGATGGTAGCCATGTTCATCCCCATCGCGTCTTTCGTGTCGTAGGCGAACCGGAGGTAGACGGAGTCGCCGACGACGTACGGCTCGATGTCGAGTAGTTCGCCGTGGCTCGTGGTCGACTCGGCGGCCTCGGCCAGCGCGTCGAAATTGTCGGTGACCCACTCGACGGTTTCGGCGGCCTCCGCGACCCCCGTCACGCGGAAGACCGGGGCTCGAGTCATCCCGTTTTTCGTCACCCGTGCGTCGGCCCCGCCGGCGGTTCGGATCACGCCGAGGCCGCGGTTGACCGACGCGAGCAGCGCGCCCTCGGTCGTCGCCAGCGGGAGATAGTGTTCGCCGTCGGCGGCACCGCCGCTGCCGTTCGAACTGGTCTCCTCGCCGTTGACATCGACCGGCCCCACGACCCCCATCGGGATCTGGGCCGCGCCGATCATGTTCTCGATGTTCGGCTCCGCTCGCTCGGCGGGGAACGTGTAGTCGCCGATCGACTCGAGATCGGTGCCAGTTTCCCGCTCGACGTACAGCCGTCGGGCCTCGGCTGCCGTATCGTGGTCTGCGTGCTCCTCGAGTTCGTGAATGCGAAGCTCGCCCTCGCGCACCTTCGCCGCGAGCTCCTCGGGGTCTGTCATGCGTTGGCCAAGACAGCGGTCGGTCCTAAGGGTTGCTGATCGTCGCGACTCGAGGGCGGACCATCGGATCGAAATCGTCGACGGTCGAACGCGGCGTCGGCTCGTCCCGCCACTGGCCGACCGAACGCGGTGTCGGACCGCAATCGACCGATCGCAGCCCACTCCCGTTATCGATCGGGACTGCCTCGAGCGCCGTCGGTCGCCGACCCGCGATACCCTAGAACGAACTCGGCGGCGACGAGCACGAGGAACGCACCGCCGGCGATCGCCAGAATCAGCTGACTCTGGAGATCGGCCGTCGACTCCGCGAACAGCGCCGCGAACACCATCGTGGCGATCACGGCGAATCGAACCCTGCTCCGCGGGTCGACGTCGGTGTCGGTCCTCGCGAGGTAGAGTTGCGGAACGGCCACGGCCAGCCCGGCAAACAGGAGGAAGGCGAGCACTGGATTGTCGCCGTACCGAAGGCCCAACCACTGCTCTGCGGCAGCAATGACGGCGACTGCGACGAGGAGGAGGAGAAACGAGGCCAGGATGACGCGGTTTTCGCGGGAGACCATACCAACGTATTCGATCGAAGATAGTTAGAAGTTCTGTCACTCCCAGCCCATCCGACCGTGGGACGGACCGCCGGCTACGGCTCAGTCGGCGGCGGTCGGACCTCGTCGACCGTCATCCGGTGCCACCGGAGCACCTCGTAACAGACGAGCGCGAACAGCGAGCACGCACCGACCGACGCGAGCACCAGATACCACATCCCGCTCGCGTCGGCGGCGAACAGGGTCGCGAAGACGGCCGTCGCGACCGTCACGAACTGGACCCGTTCTCGAGACCACGGCTCCTCTTCGGTCGCGGCGAGGTAGAGCTGCGGGGCGACCACGGCGACGCCGCCGAATACGAGAAACGACAGCACCGGATAATCGTACAGCGACGTCCCGAACTGGTGTTCCGCGATGTTCGAGCCCGTGAGGGCGACGACGAACACCAGGAGCGAGCCGAAGACGATCCGGCCATCGCGGTCGATCATACGGCCAATTCCACGGGCTCACAGGTCAACCTTGCGCCGAGATGCAGTTTCAGCATCTCCGAAGAAGGGGCGGCCGACCGTCGCAACGCGGCGGCCGTCTCGTCGCGACTCGCCCCCGGCAGCGGAGCGTCGGACCCAACTGTTTTGGCCTTCGCCTGCACGCGTGCTGCTATGACCGCGGCCGCCGACCTCATCATCACCAACGCGGAGGTTCACACCCTCACCGACTCCGACACCGTCCACGAGGCCGTCGCCGTCCGCGACGGCGAGATCGTCCGTCTCGGCGACGCCGACGAACTGGCGTTCCTCGAGGGCGTCGAGACCGACGTCCTCGACTGCGAGGGCCGGGTCGTCCTCCCCGGCTTCATCGACGCCCACACGCATATGGAGCAACTAGGCCAGCATCTTGTCCACGCGGACCTCTCGAGCGCCGACAGCGCCGAATCGTGCGTCGATCTCCTGAGCCAACAGGCCGAGGCGGACCCCGACCGCGAGCACGTCCTCGGCTTCGGCTACGACGAGAGTTCGTGGGACGGCTCGCGGACGCAGCCGCTCACGCGCGAGGAACTCGATCGAGTCAGCGAGGAGCGCCCCGTTGTCGCGTTGCGCGTCGACCTCCACACGGTGTCGCTGAACACGGCCGCGCTCGAGGCGTTCGCGGACGACCTGCCCGACGACGACCTCCGATACGCCGACGGCGAGCCGACGGGCGTCGCCGTCGAAGACGCGGCCGAGGCCGTCAGATCACAGTTGACGGCGGGCAGAGAGGAGATGCGCGAGGTGCTCGCCGCGGCGATGGCACGCGCGGTGGAACTCGGTGTCACCGGCGTCCACGACAAAGTTCGCGGCTCGAGGGCCCCACAGATATATCGGGAACTGGCAGCCGACGACGACCTCCCGATACGGGTTCGGATCGACTACTGGAGCGACCACCTCGAGTCGCTCGTCGACGTCGGACTGGCGACGAACGCCGGCGGCGACCGGGTGCGGACGGGCGCGATCAAGTCCTTCTCCGACGGGAGCTTCGGGAGTCGAACGGCGCGGCTCCGAGAGCCGTACGCGGACGCTGAGACGGACGGAAACGGCGACGACGCGCGCGGGCAGTGGGTCGTCGATCCCGACGAACTCGCGTCGGTCACCGACCGGGCGAGCAACGAGGGGTTCCAGATCTGCGTTCACGCCATCGGCGACGAAGCGATCGAGGAGACGCTGTCGCTCCTCGAGGAGACCCCCAACGCGGCCACGGCGCGCCACCGAATCGAACACGCGGAACTGGTGACGGACGACCACCTCGAGCGGATAGCCGAGGCCGGAATCGTTGCCTCGATGCAGCCGAACTTCCACCGCTGGGCCGACGAGGGCGGGCTCTACGATCAGCGACTCGGCCGGGAGCGTCGGAACCGAACGAATCGGCTTCGGCGGGTGCTCGAGGCGGACGTCCCCCTGGCTTTCGGCTCCGACTGCATGCCCCTCGATCCCCTACTCGGGGTCCAGTACGCGGTGAACGCGGGCACCGAGGCCCAGCGGCTGTCGGTCACCGAGGCGCTGCGAGCCTACACGCGCGGCGCGGCCTACGCCGGGTTCGACGAGGACCGACTCGGGACGCTCGAGGTCGGCAAGCGCGCGGATCTGGTGGTGCTCGAGGCGTCCCCGTGGGACCGCTCCGAGCGGATCGACGAGATCGACGTGGCAAAGACTGTGGTCGACGGCGAGACCGTTTTTGACGGCGGCGAGTAGCGGCGAACCGTTTCGATCCGAGACACCGACGTATGCTCGGTCCAAGTTTCATGGTTCGCGGTACCGAAGCCGCCGCTATGGGCGACCCGAGGGTCATCGCCGAGATCACGCTCGTCCACCCCGAGTTGGTGCTCACTCCGACGATCGAGGCGCTCCCCGAGATGATCACCGAACTCGAGTACCAGACGATCGCCGACCCGGGGGAGTACTACCTCTTTTTCAAGGCTTGCGGCGGGGACTTCGATCGGTTCGAGGGCCTCGTCGACGCTGATCCGACGGTCTCCGAACCGGGGGTCGTCATCGACGGCGGTGACTTTCGCGTCTATCGAATGCGATTGACCTCGGCGGAGCGGCTGGTGTTGCCGTACGCGGCCGAACTCGGATTGCGCGTCCTCCACGCCAAGAGCGGTCGCGGCGGTTGGATCTCGACGCTCGAGGTGCCGAACATCGAGCTGTTGCAGGCGTTTCGGACCCACCGCCGGGAGAAGGACGTCTCGTTCGCCGTCGACCGACTCTACCACGCCGACGAACGCGACCGAGGCGCGGGGTACGGACTGACGCCGCTGCAAGCGGAGACCATCGTTACGGCGTACGAACGCGGCTACTTCGACGATCCTCGAGACGAACTACGGCCGACCCTCGGACGTCGACCGGCCGGCGGCGCTGTTCCGCATCAAGGCCGTCGTCGCGCTCCTGAACGAGACGGTTCCCGGCGACGGAATCGCGAACGTCGAACAGCAGTTCCCCGACGAGTTCGACGAACTGTTCGAATTCGTCGACGCCGAGGGACAGCCGTGGGGGCAGCCGGAGCAGTCGGAGTGATCGACGACGAATTGCCGCTTTTTCGAGAGTCGTAGCCTCACTCGAGAGCCACTCGACAGCCCGTCTCCGCCGATTCGTAGGCGGCCTCGATCGCCCGCAGATCGGCCAATCCGTCCGCACCGTCGGGTTCGGGCGCGGTATCGGTCAGCACGCAGTAGCCGAAGTAGTCGAACTCCTCGCGAACCTCGTCGACCGGCGGGCCGGTGTACTCCATGCGCACGTCGCCGCTCTCGACGACCATCTCCTGGGGGACGACGCCGCCGAACGGCGACTCGATGTGGATCTTCCCCTCGGTGCCGACCAGTTCGAGCCGACTGCTCGCGTGGGCGTCGAAACTCGCCGTACAGGAAGCCGTCGCGCCGGTGTCGAACTCGAGTTGGAAGGCGACGTGTTCGTCGACGGCGTCGAACGGCTCGCCGCTCGAGTGCGTCGTCGCGTAGATCCCGTCGGGATCGCAGTCGAGGACGAACCGCGTGGTGTTCAGCGGGTAGACGCCGAGATCGACTAGCGCGCCGCCGCCCGCGAGGTCGGGATTCAATCGCCAGGAGTCGGGACCAGCGTGTTCCAGCAGCGGATGTGAGAAGCCCCCGTGGACCTGCACGACATCGCCGATGACGCCGTCCCGGACGAGTTCCCGCGTGCGACGGACCGTCGGTTCGGTCTGCAGGCGATACGCGGTCATCAGCGTCACGCCGGCGTCGGCACAGGCGTCGACGATCTCTCGAGTGCGCTCGAGGGAGGTGTCGAGCGGTTTCTCGCAGATGACGTGTTTCCCCTGCTCCGCGGCCGCGATCGCGTACTCACCGTGAGTCGCGTTCGGCGTCGCGACGTAGACCGCGTCGTACGTCTCCGCGTGGTCGCCGGCCAGAAACGCGTCGTAGTCGACGACGTGCGAGACGTCGAACGACTCCGCGACGGTCCGCGTTCGGTCGGGCGAGCCGGTGACGAGCATCGTCGTCTTGCAGTAGCTTCCGTCGGCGATGCCGGGGAGGGCACGATTTCGGGCGAAGCCACCGACGCCGATCACGGCGAGTCGGATCGTCCCGTCGGGTTCGTCTCGCTCCCAGTCTCTCCGTGTGAAGTTCGCGAAGGCGTCCTCGAGTGGCATACACTCTCTTCCACTCTCAAACGGAAAGTCGTCAGTGGCGGCCCGACGGAGAGTCGGCTCCCAATACCTGTTGCCAACGGAGAAAAACTAAACTTCTATTTTCAACGCAATTATTGGTCAGTGGTATTCTACCATATATCCGTACCGAAGGAAAAAGTTATTCAATAGCGGCCTGTGATGTGCAGACAACCACAGGTGACGTAATATGGTCAAAATGGAAACGGCAGAGCTGGAGACTGATCTGAGTCTGTTCAAATACGACAATCTCGAGCAGTTGCCGCCCCAGTATCGGGGCTTAGAGGCGGACGAACGAACCGAACGCATCGAGGCGGCGCTCTCCGAACTCGGCGACGACGTCGTGATCCTCGGGCACAACTACCAGAGACGCGAAATCGTCGAGCACGCCGATTTCGTCGGGGATTCCTACCAGCTCTCGAAGGAGGCCGCCGAGGCCGACGCCGAGTACGTGATCTTCGGCGGCGTCACGTTCATGGCCGAGAGCGCGGACATCATCACCGACGACGACCAGACCGTCATCCTGCCGAGCATGGAGGCCTCCTGTCCGATGGCCGGAATGGCCGAAGCCCTGCAGGTCGACAGCGCGTGGGCCGAGATCACCGCCGCCGCGCCCGACGCGAATATCATCCCGATCACCTACATGAACTCCTACGCGGACCTGAAGGCGTTCTGTGCGAGCCAGGGTGGCCTCGTCTGCACGTCCTCGAACGCGCACAAGGCGTTCGAGTACGCCTTCGAACGCGGGGACAAGGTCCTCTTCCTGCCCGACAAGCACCTCGGAGAGAACACGGCCCACCGGATGGGGATGGAAGACCGAATTGCGGAGTGGGATCCGTGGGATCCCGAGGGGAAAGACGCCGACGAGGTCGCCGAGAGCGACATCATCCTCTGGGACGGCTACTGCCAGGTCCACGAGCGATTCCGCGTGGACCACATCGAGCAGATTCGGGCCGAACACGACGACGCGAAGGTCATCGTTCATCCCGAGTGCCGGCGCGAGGTCGTCGAGGCGGCCGACAAATCCGGTTCGACGGCGACGATCTGTGAGACCGTCGAAACGGCCGACCCCGGCGACACGTGGGCGATCGGCACCGAGATCCACCTCACGAACCACTTGCAACGGTGGCACCCCGAGGTGAACGTCCTGCCGCTCTGTGGCGACGCCTGCATGGACTGCAACGCCATGCGCCAGATCGACCCGAACTACCTGACGTGGGTGTTAGAGGAACTCGTCGAAGGCCGCGAACGCAACGTCATCGAGGTCGCGCCCGAGGAGAAGGAACTCGCGGGCGTCGCACTCGATCGAATGCTCGAAATCTGATCCACGATGACCGTAATTCACGATCACGACCACGAAATTGCGGACGTTCTCGTCGTCGGCAGCGGCATCGCGGGCTGTGCGGCCGCGCTCGCTGCTGCGCGCGAGGGAGCCGACGTACTTCTCCTGACGAAAGCCTCGAAACCCGACGGCGCCAGCACCGACTGGGCTCAGGGCGGCATCTCGACGACTCGAGGCGACTCGGAGAGCCTCAAGCAGGACATCATCGCAGCCAGCGACGGCACGGCCGACCCCGACGCGGTCGACGTCCTGGTCGAGAACGCCGACGACGCCGTCGAAGACGTGCTGCTCGAGACCCTCGAGATCGAGTTCGACGAGACGAGCGAGGGCGAGTTCGACTACACCCGGGAGGCCGCCCACTCCGACTACCGTATTCTCCACGTCGACGCCGCGACGGGGACGCACATCCTGCGGCCGTTCCTGAACCACATCGACGACCACGGTCGGATCGAGGTGCGACAGGATACCGCTGCGCTCGAGTTGATTACGCACGAGGGACGCGTTCACGGCGTTCTGAGCGACGAAGAGGCGTCGGGCAACCCGATATTCGCCGGTACGACCATCCTCGCGACCGGCGGGATCGGCGCGCTCTACACGCGCTCGACCAATCCCGACGACGCGACCGGCGACGGAATCGCCATGGCCGCCCTCGCGGGTGCGGATGTCGCGGACCTCGAGTACGTGCAGTTCCACCCCACGGCCTACGACGGTGACGACCCGTTTCTGCTCTCCGAAGCCTTGCGTGGCGAGGGTGCAGTCCTTCGGAATGCCGACGGCGAGCGGTTCATGGCGGACTCCCATTCCGATGCCGAACTCGCGCCGCGGGACGTCGTCGCCCGCGCCGTCGAGACCGAACGCGAGGCGACGGGCGAGGTCGTGCTCGACGTGAGCCCGCTCGAGGGTGAGTTCGCCGATGAGTACCCTGCCATCGCCGCAAAGTGTCGCGACCGCGGAATCGAAGGCGACGAGATTCCGGTCGCGCCCTGCGAGCACTTTCTGTGCGGCGGCATCGACGTCGACGAGAACGGACGGACGAGCCTCGACCGACTGTACGCCGTCGGCGAGTGTGCTCGAACTGGCGTCCACGGTGCGAACCGGTTAGCGAGTACGAGTCTGCTCGAGGGACTCGTCTGGGGACTGCGTGCGGGTGCAGACGCCGCGGACGCCGGCGCCGAACCGCAGGTCGTCGAAGCGCCCGAACTCCGAAACAGCGATCCCGACCTTCCGGAGCGCTTCGCCGCGGAGAAGTCGATCCGCCTGAAGCGGACGATGGACGAGTATCTGGGTCTCGAGCGCGATCCCGACGAGATCGCCCGCGCGAGCGCCGTCCTCCGGCGACTCAAGGGCGAAGTCGACGCGTACATCCGGACCCGGACGGCCCGGGACCTCTACGAACTGCGGAACGCGAGCGTCGTCGCGCTGTTGATCGCCCGCGCAGCGAGCGAGAATACGGAATCAACGGGCTGTCACTACGTCGCGAACGACGCGGACGAGACGCCCGGCGAACCCGAACAGTCGGCGGACGACTGACCCATGATCACGAACGCACAGGTCGAACGCTGGCTCCGCGAGGATGTCGGCCACCACGACGTGACGAACCAGGTTCCGGGAGAGACAACCGGGAGACTCGTCGCGAAGGAATTCGGCGTTTTCGCTGGTCTCGAGGCTGCGACGGCCGTCTTCGACTATCTCGGCGTCGACGCGCTCGAGTCGCTCGAAGACGGTACCCACGTCGAGCCAGGAGACGAACTCCTCAGCGTCGAGGGCCCCGCGCGCGAGGTTCTGCGGGGGGAACGCGTCGCCGTCAACCTCGCGGGGCACGCGTCGGGAATCGCGACCCGGACGCGCCGGGTCGTCGATCGCGCCCGTACCGAATCCGACGACGTGCGGATTGCTGCAACCCGCAAGACGACGCCCGGGCTTCGCGGCCTCGAGAAACGCGCCGTCGTCGCGGGCGGCGGGGATACCCACCGACTCGACCTCTCCCACATGGTGATGGTGAAGGACAATCACGTCGCCGAGATGGGACTCGAGGGCGCGATCGACCACTTTCGGGAGCGGGCCTCGTTCGCGACGCAACTCGACGTCGAGGTCGAGTCCGTCGCGGACGCGCCGCGGGCGGCCGACGCCGGTGCGGATATCGTTCTTCTCGACAATATGACGCCAGAAGAGACGCGAGCGGCTGTCGATCGGCTGCGCGAGGAGGGCCACGACGAGGTCCTCGCGGAGGCGAGTGGTGGGATCACGCTCGAGGCCGTCGCCGACTACGCCGCGACCGGCGTCGACGTGATCTCGATGGGGTCGCTCACACACTCCGCGCCGAGTCTGGATCTGTCCTTTCGAACTGGTAGATAACGAGGCCCCCTCGAGGGTGATCGCCGAGCCGAACGCCGTCGGCTGTCGTCGCCGGGTGTCTACCGGCAGCGACGGCGGCCGGCGGCCAGGGCGATCGTCAGCACCACGATCAGCGTGAGCACCACGCCGAAGCCGGGGACGCTGTCGTCGCGCTCGCCATCGTCTTCGGTGTCGGGTTCGGTCGTCGACTCCGATTGGTCGCCGTCGCCGGTGCCCTCGTCGGACTCCGTTTCGTCTCGATCGGTGTCGGCGTCGCTCGAGCCGTCCTGATCGCCGCCTGCGTCGTCGGTGTCGGAGTCGCTCGAGCCGTCCTGATCGTCCCCTGGGTCGTCGCTGCCGGAGTCGTCGGCCGGGTCCGTGGTGTCCCACGGTGAATCCGAACCGGACGAGCCAGACCCAGACGAGCCAGAACCGGGAACCGTGACGCTCGTCTCGAAGGTCGCGACGTTGCCGGCGTTGTCGACGACGAAGAGTTCGACGGTGTACGAACTGCCGGCCTCACCGTCGACGGTGTACTCGGCGGTCGACGACGTAATCTGGCTCCCCTGCGTGACGTCCGTTTCGTCGAGGGACAGCGAGACTGCACTCACGTTCACGCCGGATATCGCATCCTCGTACTCGAATCGGACGGTGACGCTGCCGTCGGACTCGATCGTCGAAACATCGACGAGCTGTGGCGGCTCCTCGTCGGCGATCAACGCACCGTACGTCGAGAAGTGGGTCACCGTCGAAACGAGGAACGGCTCGTCGTCGACGACCGTATAGTCGGTCTCGACGGGGTCCCATTGGTTTGTCGACTGATCGTAGTAGTGGATCTGTGCGTCCGCGGCACTGACGCCACTCGGAAGGGCACTCTCGTCGACTGCCAACGAGATCGTCGCGCCTTCGATCGTGCCCCGTTCGAGCTGGTAGTCGAGGAAGCTATCCAGCTCGGCCGTGATGAAGCCGACGCCGAGGTCGCCGCCGTCAACGTTCGGATTCACGCTGTTTTCCGACAGGGCCAGGAACAGCTCCTGGGCTTTGATCGCCTCGTCGGCGTCGTCCGCGACGGTGAACGCGATCGAGGTTCCCGATTCGTCGATGATGATTTCGCCGTCGTTCAGCGTGAAGCCGGTGTTGATGGTGACAGAGGCGGTGTCGGTACCCTCGTTGCCCGCGCGGTCGACACCGACAGCGGTGACGCTGTACTCGCCAGAGTCGTCAAACTCGAGCGTGCCGGTGAACCGGGTGTCGGTGGCTCGAGTCATCGTGATCGGCTCGGTGGCTGTCGACCCATCCTGGGCGATGAGTGTGGCAGTGACCGACGACAGTTCTAGCAGTGGTTCGTCACTCTCGACCACGATCGTTGCGTCGTTGCTGTCGACATCCTCGATCGAAACCGATGTTGCTGGGCTGTCGCGGTCGATCACGAGCACCTCGTCTGCCGCGTCGAAGCCGGGCGTGTCGAGCACGTCAGTAACGACGACCGACACATCGTACTCGCCGTCATCTGGGATGCTGTCGACCGGAACTGTCGCACTCCACGTGTTTCCGCCACTGTTGGTCGCCGGGGTGCTGATCGCAAATCGGGTCGCACGTGACTCGATGAGGAGCTCCGCGTCATCGATATCGAGATCAGCAGTGACCCTGATATCGACGGTCGTATCGGCGTTAGTGTAGACGAGCGTCTCACCAGTTTCGGGTTTCGTGGCGGTCGAATGGCCGTTGACAGCAGTGATCGTGGGATCGACAGTCGGCGGGACGACCTCAACGGTTCCGGCGTCGCGATCGCCGAGCGCAAGATCGTAGGTGCCGGATTCCGTGAGTGCGAACGAGATGTTGACCGCCCCGAGGTGGTAGAAGCCGGGTTGAAGCGTCGCTTCGTGGGTTCCCACGACGGTCGTTTGTCCGGAGTCGGTGTCGGTCGCACTCAGGGTGATCGTTTCCGGCCCCTCATCGGTTCCGGCCTGATAGAGGCTGCCGATAACGTACAGGTCTTCGGTCTGTGCGATTCGATCGGTCGAGGCTGTCGCAGCGATTACGTCGATGTCGGATACGGCGGCGCGCACCTCGACCGTTCCAGCGTTTCGGTTCCCGAGGGTGAGATCGTAGGTTCCGGGGTCGTCGAGTGCGAAGGAGATGTTGACCGCCCCGAGGTGGTAGAATCCGGGGTTGAGCGTTGCCTCGTGGCTGCCGAGCGACGTCACCGCGCCGGTATCGGTGCTCGTCGCGGTGAGTTCGATCTCTTCGGGGCCAGCGATGGTTCCAGCCTGGTAGAGGCTGCCGACGACGTACAGTTCCTCGCCTTCGACGACGTCGTCATCCGAGACGGATGCGGCGATGACGTCGATGCTGGATTCGGCGGCAACGACGGTGACCGTGCCAGCGTCCTGACCGCCGAGTTCGAGGTCGTAAGTACCCGGCTCACCGAGTACGAACGAGATGTTGACTGCCCCGAGGTGGTAGAATCCGGGGTCGAGCGTTGCTTCGTGGCTACCAAGTGTCGTTACCGCGTCGGTATCGGTGTTCGTCGCGGTGAGTTCGATCTCTTCGGGGCCAGCGATGGTTCCAGTTTGGTAGAGGCTGCCGATGACAGACAACTCGTCGCCCTCGACCGCTTCGTCCGCAGAGGCCGCTGCCGCGATGACCTGAATATCCGATTCGGCCGGCAAGACCTCGACAGTGCCAGCGTCCCGATCGCCGAGTTCGAGGTCGTAGGTGCCGGGTTCCTCGAGCGCGAAGGAGATGTTGAGCGCACCGAGGTGGTAGAAGCCCGGAGTGAGCGAAACGATCCGACTGTCGATACCCTCGGTATCACCGTCTTTCGTCGCGGTGAGTTCGATCTCCTGTGGACCGTTGATCGTCCCTGCCTGGTACACGCTTCCGATCACGTTCACGCTGTCGCCGGCAACGAGTTCGTCGGCTGCGGCGGCTGCAGCGACGACCCGAATGTCGGAGTACGCTTCGATCACGTCGACCGTGCCGGCGTCTTGGCCGCCGAGCTCGAGGTCGTAGGTACCCGGCTCATCGAGTGTGAACGAGATGTTGAGCGCACCGAGGTGGTAGACGCCGCTGTTGAGAGTTACTTCCTGACTGCCGACGACCTGGGTGGTGCCGTTTTTCGTCGCGGTGAGTTCGATCTCTTCGGTGCCGCTTTCGCCGGCCTGGTAGATGCTCGCGACGACGTACAGTTCCTCGCCCTCGAGGACTTCAATCTCTGAAAGGGAGGCGGCAATAACCTGAATGTCCGAGGGGTTTTCGTCGACGTAGACGGTTCCGGCCGATCGGTCCCCGAGTGTGATGTCGTAGGTTCCGGGCTCGTCCAACGCGAACGAAGCGTTGAGTCCGCCGAGAGAGTAGAATCCTGGAGTAAGCGTCACCGACTCGTTAGCGACGACCTCGGAACTCCCGTTCTTGGTTGCAGTGACGTTGATCGTCTCCGGCCCCGCGATGGTTCCGGCCTGGTAGATACTCCCGACGACCTGCAACTCCTCGTTCTCGACGACTTCGATCGCCGACAGCGACGCGCTGATCACTCGAATATCGGATTCCGCAGGTTCGACGGTCACCGTTCCGGCCGGTTGCCCCCCGAGTTCGATGTCGTAGGTTCCCGAGTCGTCGAGCGCAAACGAGACGTTGAGTCCACCGAGGTGGTAGAATCCAGGCGTCAGCGTTACCTCTCGGCTCGCGACGACGCTCGACTCGTCTGTCTCGGTGTCAGTCGCGGTGAGGGTGATGGTCTGTGGTCCCTCGATGGTTCCGGCCTGGTAGAGGCTGCCGACGACGTACAGTTCCTCGTCTTCGATTACGTCGTCATCCGAGACGGATGCGGCGATCACGCGAATGTCCGATTCGGCCGGCAGGACCTCCACCGTTCCGGCGTGTTGTCCGCCCAGTTCGAGGTCGTAGGTTCCCGGCGTCTGCGGCGTGAAACTCAGGTTGAGCGCGCCGAGATGGTAGAATCCGGGCTTGAGCGTCACCTCTTGGGTATTGACGACGTGTGTTCCGCTCTCGTTCGTCGCTGTGAGGGTGATGGTCTGTGGGCCGTTGATCGTTCCGGCCTGGTAGATGCTCCCAACCACGGAGAGTTCCTCGCCCGCGACGAGTTCGTCAGTCGACGCGGAGGCGGCGATAACCTGCACGTCCGAGATGGCGGCTTCGACCTCGACGGTTCCGGCCGATCGGTCGCCGAGTTTGATTTCGTACGTTCCAGCTTCGTCGAGTGCGAATGAGATATTGACCGCACCGAGGTGGTAGAATCCCGGGTTGAGCGTTGCCTCGTGGCTGTCGAGTGGCGTTACTGCGCCGGTATCGGTGTTCGTCGCAGTGAGGGTGATCGACTGTGGTCCCTCGATGGTTCCAGCCTGGTAGAGGCTGCCGATGACGTACAGTTCCTCGTCCTCGATCACGTCGTCATCCGAGACGGATGCGGCGATCACGCGAATATCCGATTCGGCGGCGGCAACCTCGACGGTTCCGGCCGATCGCCCGCCGAGCTCGAGCGTGTAGGTGCCGGCCTCCTCGGGCGCAAAGGAGACGTTGAGTGCACCGAGATGGTAGAAGCCCGGTTTGAGTGTTACAGTCTGGTTGCCGACGATTTCGGTCGACCCGTTCGTGTCGGTATTCGTCGCGGTGAGGGTGATCGTCTGTGGTCCCTCGGTAGTTCCGGCCTGGTAGATGCTCCCGATTACGGAGAGTTCCTCTCCGGCCACGAGTTCGTCGGCCGACGCGGAGGCGGCGATAACCTGGATATCCGAGTACGCCGGCTCAACCTCGATGGTTCCGGCCGATCGGTCGCCGAGCGTGATCTCGTAGGTACCGGGATCGTCGAACTGCGCGGTGATGTTGATCGCGCCGAGATGATAGTGTCCGGGTGCGAGTGTCACGTCCTGGCTGCCGATGGTTTCGGTCGATCCGTTTTTCGTCGCACTGAGAGTGATCGTCTCCGTGCCTGCGTAGTTGCCCGCCTGGTAGATACTGCCAACGACCGAGGCGCTCTCGCCGGCGACGAGTTCGGATTTCGAGGCCGACGCGGCGATAACCTGAATATCCGAAACGAGGTGTTCGACGGTCACCGTCTCGACGACGAAGCCGTCGAGCGTCAGCGCGAAGTCCGCGCTGTCGCTGCCGTTTAGATCTCCTTCCTCGGGCGTCCAGCTCAACTCGACGCGCTTGATCGACGTTCCGTTGATCTGAACGGTCGCCTCGTCGACGGCCGTGCCGTCGACTTCGAGTGCGACTTCTTCGCTGGTCGCCAACGGGGCGGTGTTGTACAGCCGCCCGGTCACGGTGATCGTATCACCGGGTTCGACCTGATCGGGCCGGTCGACGCTCGCGCCGTAGATAACAACCTCAGCGCTTTCGATAACGGTGACCGTTCCGGCTGGTTCGCCGCCGACTTCGATGTTGAACTGACCGGCTTGGGCGAAGGTGTGTGTGAACTCGACGGAATCGGTTTCGCCCACATCGAGGTCGAACGTTTCGGTATCGACGACTTGTCCGTCGATAGTGAGCTCGACGGTGGCATTGCCCGTGCCCGCACCGACGTTTTCGATGTCGGCAGTGATCGTTACGGAGTCGTTTTTGAAGATGGTGTTTGCGCTGAGTTCGGTGTTCGTGACAGCCAGTTTGGGTGCTGGCTCTGGAGCGAATACGCCGAACGTCGCGGACAGGTGGCTCTCGTTGATGCCGGTCGCATACACGTACTGTTGGTCGGTATCGACGCCGGTCACGTACGTGGCGTCCGTCGGTGCGACCCACTCGCCGTCCGCAAGCCGCCAGACAGCAAGCGTGCTCTCGTCGAGCGACTCCACGTCTGATGAATCATAATGGAAGTGGAGGTACTCAACGTGGGGTGTACCGAAGGCATACGGAGTTATTCCGAGGTACGCGTCAAGCGGGGTCGCGTCCGCGGGAAGCGTACTCGGCGATGCACGGTCTGTCCCAATACTCTGGGCCGACAATGACACGACCGTCCCGCCGAGATCAACGCGGTCGAAGACGTTGTTCGGATGGCCGTCCTGCGCAAAGAATGGCGTTCCGGTTCCGCGAAGAGACACCTCTCGGACCGTGTTTCCAATACTGTCGGAACCGAAGTTGACGGCAGTGTTGCTTCCGTGATCGAGCTCGCCGAATTCGACGAGATTACCTTCAGACCTGCTCACGAAAGTGACCGCCGTTCCGGTGTTCGAGGCTGTCGTCAGATTCCGGAACGTGTTGTAATTTGCGATGCTAAGCGAGACTGCCGAACCGTCATTATCGGTCACAGAGAGGGTTTCGAAGACGTTGTTCTGAGGTGACCCTCCTGAGCCACCGATCCCGGTGAGCCGGACCGCGCTCCCGTCAGTACCGGTCACCGAAACGTTCTCGAAGGTGTTGAAGCTCGCCGTCTGGATCTGAATCCCGTGCCAGCCGTTGTCGTTCGCGACAACATCGGTGAACGTGTTGTTGCTGCTCCCTATTTCGAGGCCATAGTTGGCGTGGTTTTCGGTCGTGAGGCCGACGAACTCGTTGTTGGAACTGAACGAGATCCGGACTCCTGAGCGTCCGCCGGTGACCGCAAGATCAGAAAACTCGTTGTTATTCGCCGAGAACAGGTAGATCGATCCACGGCCATTAAATGTCGTCTCGGCTTCATTGTCGGTTGCTTCAACGCCACTAATGACGTTTCCGTTGCTGGACGATAGCGACAGCGCCCGTCCGTCGTTGTTTCGCAGCGTCAAGTCCGAGAACGTGCCGTCGTGAGTGCGTGTGAGCAGTATCCCGGTGTGGCTGTTCTCCACAGTTATCCCGTGGCCCTCGCCCTCGTCAACGTTCCAGAATCGGACGCCGGTCCCGTATCCATCGAGGGTGAGGTTTTGCACGGTGACGTTTTCGATCCGTTCTGCAGAATTGTAGACGAGTACACCCTCTTTGGACGTATCGTCACTGCCGTCGCCGGTGATCGTGTGTCCCATTCCGTCGAAGATCACGTTGCTCGAAGTGATCGTGACCGCCGTTTCGCCCGCCGTAAGGTCTTCAGTGAGCGTGTAGACGCCTGGTTCATCGATGACTAGCTGGCTAGTCTCAGGTTCTGGCTCCGCGGAGTCCTCGATGACAACCGTCTCGCTGTCTGTTGAATCGTCGGTTCGGATCGTGATGACGCCCGTGCCGGCGTCACCAGCGACTGTTTCCCATTCAAGCGTGACTGTCTCTTGCTGGTCGGCTTCGAGGGTCACGCTCGCGGTGTCGACGACGGTTCCGTCGAACCGTTCGAGGGTAACCGCCTGGGTTCCTTGGGCGTTGCCCGTGTTTTCGACAGCCACCTCGATCGTGAGCGATTCGGTTTCGCTCACGGGGGCGTTAGTCGAGACGATCGAAACGTCGAAGAATGCAGTCTCAGTCGGCGCGTCGCCGGTCCATGGATCGAACCGGACGTTCTCGGTAACGCTGTCGCCATTGCCGTTCGCAACTGTCCCCGTTACGGGGTCGACGACGCCCCCACTCGGACCGTTTGCTACGCCCCACCAGTTTTGTGTCGCGTTTACAGCCTCGTAGTTGCTCCATGTTCCGCGGTCGTAGTCGACACCGATGCCGTTGCTCATAATTTCGTTGTCGGTGATGCGGATGCCAACAGGCTCGAATGCGATCTCAATGCCGGCTTCGAGGTTGTTCGTGACCTCGTTGTCAGTTACGACCGCATCGTTGGTAACCGCGATTCCGATCGAGTTTCCACTGACGGTGTTCGAACTAATCTCGGTACCCTCGAGGCCGCTTGCACCGAAATCGATCCCCGCGTCGCCGTTGTCGGTGACTGTGTTGCCTGTTACTGTGGCGTTGTCTGAGCTGACCCAGCCGAAGTCCGATTCGATCCCACTGTCGCCGCTGGTCGTCACCGTGTTGCCCTCGAGGACTGCTCCGTCGGTCGACCGGAGGTAGATCCCCCGTCTATCCGTACCGGTGATAGTCGACCCAGTGATCGTCGTCCCATCGGATCGGTCGATAGAGAGGCCGTCCCAGCCGCTGTTCTCGACGGTGACGCCGTTGAGTGTGAGTCCGGCGCTTCGTTCGACCAAGAGCCCGCGGGAACCGACGTTGCTGATCGTATCGTCGCTGATCGTCGTGTTCGTCGCTCCTTCGAGTTGGATTCCGTTTCGTCCGCTATCGATAACCGTGTTTCGCGCGAGGTCGACACCCTCGCTCTCGACGACTCGTAGGCCGTCGTTCGCGCTCGCAGTCACTACGTTATCGGCGACGAGGCTGTTGTCGGACGCCCAGAGCGTGATCGCCCCGACTCGCTGGACGGTTGAACCGGTGCTGTTGGAGACGGCGTTATCCGTGACCGTTGCGTCACTGAACGCGATCTGAATCGGAGCCGTCACCCCATCGAACTCGAGGCCGCTCACCGTTACGCTGGTCGAGTTGACGATGATTACTTGTCCGGGATCGGCCGGAACGGACGGATTGTTCGCGTCCGTCGCGTAGTATAGTTCCTTGCCGGCGACGGTATTTCCGCTGAACGAGTGGGTCGTCAGATCTTCAGCGAGTGTCGAGTAGGGGTTCGAACTCGAAATCAGCTGGACGCCCGTCTCGAAGGTGTTGTCTCGAACAGTGACGGCTTCGGTCTCGAAGATGACCAGATCGACATCGTGGCCGCTAACGTCGTTGTTCTCGATGGTCTGGTCGGCATAGTATCGGAGTGAGATCCCCGAACCGCCACTGTCGCTGATCGTGTTGTCACGAACGACCGAGTTTTCGTTGACCATCACGCCGTTCCCGCCGTTACTGTGAACGACGTTCGCCTCGACGCTCGACTCGTGGGAGACCCCGATCCCGGCCCCAGCGTTTTGTTCGACCGTGTTCTCGGTGACCGTGGCTCCGTAGGGGCCACGGATTCCACTTCCGCCGTTGTTCGAGACGGTGTTGTTGGTGAACGTCGCGTCGCGAGCGTTCCCCCAGTAGATCCCGCTCTTGTCGTTGTTCGTAATGACGTTGTCAGTCATCATGGCGTACCGCGGGGCCGAGTTGCGGTTGTCGTGGATCCCGTTCCCGGCGTTGTCGTGGATGTGGTTCCCCGTGAACTGAATTCGTTCGCCGCTGGTTACGAGGATTGCAGCGCGGAAACTCCCGACGTTACCGCCGCCGTGGTGAGTGCCCGAGATCGTATTATCCGCGACTGTCGCGTCGTCAGACGTAGACAGGAAGAGCCCGCCGTAGTTGTCGGTGAGCGTGTTTTCGCGGATCTCCACGTTCGGAGAACTCGTTACCCTGACCGCTCGTCCATCAGTTTCTTTGATCTCGTTGTTCGCAACGGTCGCCCCGGACGATCCACCCACGCCAATCGCCGGATCCGACGTATCCGATCCGAGTACGGCCTGGCTCACGACGTTGTTCTCGACGACCGCCCCACCCGACGACCAGAGTCGAATGCCCGAGCCAGTGGTGTTCGTCACGATGTTGTCTGCAACGACGGCACCGGGGCTGTATGCGACCTGGATCCCGGCGGTGAGACCGTCGAACTCGAACCCGCTCACGTCGACGTCTGTCGAGTTGACGACGACGATCTGTCCGGCATCGGTCGGAATCGTTGGAGAATTCTCTCCGTTCACGTAGACGAACGGATCGCCGTTGATCGTGTTGTCGGCGACGTCATGATCGAAGTGAGTAAGAGACCCCCCGTCGAGCAGCAGTCCCGTCGTCAGCTCGTTGTCGGTGAGCACTGCAGTGCTACCGAACTCGAGGTCGATGTCGGTCCCCGACCCTGCGAACGTGTTGTTTCGGAGCTCCGTATTTTGCACCGATCTCGCTGCGACGCTCGTTCCCTCGTTGTCGAAGATGTTGTTCTCGATGACTGCGTCGTGGGCGTTCTGGGACCCCGATCCAGTTCTGAGGTTGACCCCGAACACCGTGTGGTCGCTAATCGTATTGTCCCTGACGACTGCATCAGGTGTCCAGATGGAGATCCCGCCGTCGTGGTTCGCGATCGTGTTCCCCTCGATCGTCACCGCCTCACCACCGTCTCCGCCCCGAATGTAGATCCCGAAACCAGTACCGGAAGCCGAGTTTTCCGTTCGCCTCGATGTGGTTTCCCGTCATCTGGACGCGGTCGCTTCCCTGGACCGAGATGCCTCGAATCGGGTTCTGTTCGATGACGTTATCGACAATCACCATATCGTGTGACGGGGTATCAAAATCCCGGATCGCTTGGTCGTTCTCGGTGATCGTGTTGGATTTGATCGTCGCGTTCGGACTGTCCTCAACCCGAACCGCGGTACCGTACTCACGGATCTCGAGTCCCTCGACGGTGACGGTAGCTGCGCCGTCAATGTGGACGCCAGTCCCCGTTCCCGAGCCGCTGAGTACCGGCGACTGTCCGGCCGCCGCAACTAGTGTCAGCCCGTCGAGTGTCTCACCGGCTGCATTCTGGCCAATCGTCACCTCCTCCTCGTAGGTCCCTGCTTCGATACAGATAGTATCGCCGACGCTTGCACCATCAATGGCTGCCTGTATGCTCTCCCCGGGCCCGACACAGTCCCCGTGATCGCTCGCTGCCCTGCTTACGTCGGTAAACGGAACGATAATCGAGCCGACCAGGAGTATCGAAAAGACCACAGCGAAGAACTGAGTCCATCGCAGAGATTGTCGCTTGCCCTGATACATGAGAACTTGAAGTTCCTACATTAAATAAACTCACGCTTACGTGATAGTCACCGGAGTGGTTACCTCGGGGTAAGCGACCGCTGTCCCCCCAGTACATCCCCAATCACATCCCGGACTCCGTCCCGCTTCGTTCGATACTCGGCCGGCTTGCGAACGATCCACTCGAGCGGAGATCCGGTATCGAGGGGTATATTACGCACCCCCACGTGCACTGGACGATGACGGCCGCGAGCGACGATCACGACGAGACCGCGCTTGCCGTGCTGTCGCTGCTCTCGAGAAAGTGGCATCCACGGATCGTCATGGCGCTCCACGACGACAGCCCGCTCGGATTTAACGAACTCCACGACAGCCTCGATGGCATCTCCGGAAAGGTTCTCTCTCAGAACGTCGAATCGCTTCGCGAACAGGGTCTCATTAGCCGCGCCGTCGTAAGCGAGTCGCCACTTCGGGTTGAATACGACGTCACCGAGGCCGGCGCGGAGTTAGGGCAGGTGTTCGAGACGCTCGCGGACTGGGGCGATCGACATCTCAACGCCTCTACGCCCGAGATCGTGATCGCTGATCGAGACCCGCGGCTCACGGAACTCTATCGGCAGTGGCTCGACCCCGAGGCGATCGTCTACGGGGTTCACGACGAGACGGCGCTCCGAGAGGTACTCGACCACTCGATCGACATCGTCGTCTACGATCGCCAGTTCGTCGCTGCGGGGCCAGCACGCGTCGACGAACTCGCTCGGATCGCAAACGATACCTGTCGAACGGTCTTGCTCACCGCTGATCGACCCGGGTTCGACCTCGTCGATCTTCCCTGCGACGCGATCGTCCGGAAGCCGGTGTCGAAACCGACGTTTCTCGAGACGATCGACACGCAACTCGAGCGCTACGGGCAACCACCCGACGAGCGCCTGGCAGACGCACTCCGTGCGAAACGAGCCGTCCTCGAAGCCGAACACTCCGCTGTGGCCGTCGAACGCAGCGATCAGTACGGCCAGCTTTGCGACCGGCTCGAAGAGCTCTCTGCGGACACGATCGACGGAGACGATGAGTGATGGAGGCCGTGAGCGACGGGTCGAACGTCCAACGAGGAACACGATCGGCGGGAAGCACGTGGGACGGAGAACGCCACGTCACCAGTCACGCGGACTCTCGTCAGAACTCCTAAGACAGTACCCTCGCAATACTCCCGACAGACCGTGTTTCCGACGATTGGCTGGGAGTGGCAGTTCACCATTTTTACGCCGATTCTGCTGGCGGCGTCGCTCGTCATGGGAACGGTCGGTACGTACGCCTGGTACAATCGGGAGGCCACGGGCGCCGTCCCCTTCGCCGTGCTCATGGCCGGCTCGACGCTCTGGGCGTTCGCGTACGCGCTCCAGCTCGCGGGGGCGAACGTGGCGACGAAGGTGTTCTGGGCGAACGTCGTCCACGTCGGCGTCGCGATCGTCCCCGTCGCGTGGCTCTGTTTCACGCTCCAGTTTACCGGGCGGGGCCACTGGCTGACGCGACGGTCGGTCCTCTCGCTTTCGACCGTCCCGGCCGTCTACGTGGTGCTCGTTTTTTCCAACGAGTATCACCGGCTCGTTCGCGAGCCGCTCGGCGTCGAGGCCGTCGCGGACGCGTCCCTCCTGATCTTCCGACAGTCGTTCGGGCCGGCGTTCTACACCCACGCCGCCTACGGGTACGCGCTCATGATCGCCGGCGTGGTGTTGCTCGTTCAGCTGCTGTTCTGGTCGCCGCGCGTTTACCGACGCCAGGTCGGATTGCTCCTGTTCGGGGCGTTCCTGCCGATGGCGACGAACGCGATTCACCACGCCGGATTCACGCCCGTTCCGAACTTCGATCTCACGCCGTTCAGTTTTACTGTCACCGGCCTCGCGTTCTTCACCGCGATCTACTACTACCGACTGCTCGACCTGACGCCCGTCGCTCGCAACATCGTCGTCGACAACCTCCGGGAAGGGGTGATCGTCACCGACCGCCACGGACGCGTCGTCGACCTGAACGACGCCGCCGAAAGGCTACTCGGACTCTCGAGCGACACGATCGGAACGCGTCTCGACGCGGTGGCTTCGGCGCGTTCGGCGGCGTTCGAGCCGCCCGAAAGCGACGAGACGGTCGAGCACGAACTCGTCGTCGAGAGCGACGGGAACCGCCGGTTCCTTCACCTCTCCTCGGGGCCGATCTACGACGTTCGACGGGAGCTCGTCGGTCGATCGATCGTCGTCCGCGACGTCACCGAAACGCGCGAACTCGAGGCCGAAGTCGACGCGACGATCGAGCGGCTCCGGCGGTCGAACGCCGCCCTCGAGACGTTCACCGGCGTCGTATCGCACGACCTGCAGGGGCCGTTACGGACGACCGAGCGCTATCTCTCGTTGTTCGACCGTGACCACGGCGAGTCGGTCGACGAGGACGGCGACGCGCTCCTCAAGGTCGCCCACGAGAATACGACGCGGATGCAGGCGATGATCACGGATCTGCTGCGGTACTCGCGAATCGATTCGTCGGACGCCGATTTCACGCCGGTCGACTGCGACAGGTTGCTAGCGGACGTCCTCGAGACGCTCAGGTTCGATGTCGACGCTCGCGAGGCGACCGTCGTTTGCGCCCCTCTCCCGACGGTTCCGGGCGTCGAACACCAACTTCGCCGGCTGTTCCAGAACCTGCTTTCCAACGCCCTCGCGCACTCGGGCGTCGAGTCGCCGGAGATACGGGTGACGGCGACCCGGACGGGGGAGGACTGGACGGTCGCTGTGAGCGACGATGGCGTCGGCATCGAACCGGGCGCGCTCGAACACGTCTTCGAACTCTACACGCAGGCGGGACAGTCCGCGACGGCGGTAGGGACGGAATCGGAACCGAAATCGGGGGGCGGGACGGGGATGGGACTGGCGATCTGCAGGAAGATCGTCGACCACCACGGCGGGACGATCGATATCGACTCCGAACCGGGCCGCGGGACGACGGTATCGTTTACCCTGCCAGCAGACGGCCCGGAGCGAAAGAAATAGTGATGGAGACACGAAAGAGGACACGAATGACGGACAGTCGATCCCGGCGTCTCGGCTCCGCGGAGCGCCGGGGACGTCCCGGTGAGCGACCGTGACCGACGAGTCGGCGCTCGAGGTCGTACTGGTCGAGGACGACGACGACGAAGCGACGCTCATCGAGCGCCTGCTGCGCGAGCACCGACTCGACCGACTGGAGCGGTCCGCCCGCGTTACCAGATACCGGATCCGTCGCGTCGATCGCATCGCGGACGCGCTCGAACTCCTCCGCGAAGAATCGGTCGACGCCGTCTTGCTCGATCTGCACTTGCCGGACAGCCGCGGGCTCGAGACGGTCAGTACGGTCGTGGCGCACGCGCCGACCGTACCGATCGTGGTCCTGACCGGGCAAGAGGGAGAGGACGTCGGAACGGCGGCGATTCAACGCGGCGCTCAGGACTACCTCGAGAAGGGCACCGTCAGCGGAGAACTCCTCTATCGGGCACTCCGGTACGCGATCGAACGAAAGCGACAGCAGCAGGCGCTCGTCGAGACGAACCACGGCCTCGCGCTGCTCAATCGCATCGTCGGAAACGACGTGAGAAACGAGATGAGCGTCGTGCTCGGCTGGGCCGACGCGGTTGAGGCCCACCTCGATACCGGCGGGGCGGACGCGTTCGAAGCGATGCGCACGGCGATGGACAACGTCGTCGACCTCACCGACACGGCGGCCGACGCCGTGGCGACGCTCGACGCGACCGGGCGTGTGGCGCGCGATCCGATCAGTCTCGATGCGGTTCTCGAGGCCGAAGTCGAGCGATTTCGAGAGACTCGTCCGGATGCGACCGTCGAACTGGCGAGGAGCGGGTCCGACGACCGACCGCTGACGGTGGCGGCGACGCCGCTGCTCTCCTCGGCGATCGAACAGCTTCTGGCGTCGCTCGCTCGGGCCGGCACTGGATCGTCACCGACGTTCGTCGTGACGGTGACCCCCGGTGACGGTACCGCCACGGTCACTATCCGCGGCGACCCTGTCGCATTGCCCGCGGACCAGCGGGCGTTTCTGAGCGAGACCGGCGGCGAGACGAGCGGAGAGCCGGGTTCGAACGTCGGGCTCTACCTCGTCAGAGCGGTAATCGAGCAAATCGGCGGCGAAATCGAAGCGTCGGTGCAGGGTCGCGTGACGTCTGTCTCCGTTCGGTTCGATGTCGCTGAAGAGGCGTCTTGAGGCCGCGTTATAGCGCCGGCGGGTTACGTTTGCAGGTGTCTTTTTTATGTGCGTTCGTCGGGTAGCACCGCCGTATGACAGATCTCCCGTTGACACCCGAATCGGGCTGGAATTCGCTGTATCTCGCGGGCGAGTGGGCGGAGCCGAGCGACCGCGAGGAGATCGCGGTCGAGAACCCTTACACGCGCGAGGAGATCGCGACCGTTCCGGCCGGAACGGAGGACGACGTCGATCGGGCCTACGAGGCCGCGAGCGAAGCCCAGACGGAGTGGGCCCAGCAACCGCCGCAGGCGCGAGCGGGCGTGATCACCGCCGCACTCGAGTTCGTCCGCGAGCATCGCGAGGAAATCGCGGAACTGCTGGCCGTCGAGTCCGGCAGTACGCGAGTCAAATCCGGAGCCGAACTGCAGACGGCGATGGCGATGATGCAGCAGGCGGCGAGCTACCCGTTCCGGATGGACGGGAAGCAGATGGAGTCGACCATTCCCGGGAAGGAGAACATCGTCGAGCGCAAACCCGCCGGCGTCGTCGGCGTCATCTCGCCGTGGAACTTCCCGCTGCATCTCTCGATGCGAGCGGTTGCGCCGGCGATCGCAACCGGGAACTCGGTCGTGCTCAAGCCGGCTTCTAACACCCCGATCACGGGCGGGTTGCTCCTCGCCCGGATCTTCGAGGAAGCCGGCGTGCCGGAGGGCGTCCTCAACGTCGTCACCGGCAGCGGCTCCGAGATTGGGGACGCGATCTCAGATCACGAGATCCCGCGGGTACTCGCCTTCACGGGGTCGACGGAGATCGGCCAGCGAGTCGCCGCGAACGCGGCCGGCAACTGCGCGCTTCCCGCGCTCGAACTCGGCGGCAACAACGTCCACGTCGTCACCGACGAGGCCGACCTCGAGCGCGCGGTCGACGGCGGAGCCTTCGGTTCGTTCCTCCACCAGGGCCAGATCTGCATCTCGATCAACCGCCACCTCGTCCACGAGGACGTCTACGACGATTACGTGGGGATGCTTACCGACCGCGCGGCGAACCTTCCGACCGGCGATCCGACCGACGACGAGACGGTCGTCGGACCGATCATCGACGCGGGCCAGCGCGATCAGATCCTCGAGTACGTCGAGACGACCGTCGACGAAGGGGCGACCCTCGAGACCGGCGGCGACCACGACGGACTGGTCGTCGAGCCGACGGTCCTCTCCGACGCGGACAACGACATGGCCGCGGCGTGTAACGAACACTTCGGTCCGGTCGCGCCCGTGATTCCCTACTCGAGCGACGAGGAGGCGATCGAACTGGCCAACGACACCATCCACGGACTGTCGGGGTCGGTTCACAGCGAGGACCTCGCGCAGGCTCGATCGATCGCCGACGGTATCGAGACGGGGATGATCCACATCAACGACCAGCCGGTCAACGACGAGCCCCACGTCCCCTTCGGCGGGATGAAACAGTCCGGACTGGGGCGATACAACGGCGAGTCGATCCTCGAGGAGCTAACGACGACAAAGTGGATCTCGGTGCAGCGGGAGTCTCGAGAGTACCCGTTCTAACGCGGTCCATCCGTCGACTCCGTCGTTTCTACTCGAACCACGAGAACAGCCGGCCCCAGCTCCAGACGACGAGCACGAGCAAGACCACGGCGATCAGGCCGAACAGGGGTACTGCGTCGGCTGCAGGCCCGTGCGACGGAACGAGCGCCGTTCCCAGCCCGGTTCGATAGAACAAGCCGACCGCAGCAAGGACGAGCAGCGAACCGACGACGACGGCGACCGCGAGCCGATTGTTGGCAATCCGTGACTGCTCGCGATCCGGGTTGGGCATGGCTCTCGGCCGTGGTACCAGGCGGTGACGTGAAACAGTTGTACCTGCACGCTCCGGTTGGCAGGATCGATCGATTCCCCTTCGACGAACGCAAGAACGTTCTTACTCCGTGGCGTGCTACGGTACAGACAGAGATGGGCTCACTGGACAGGAGACAGCCGCGGTCGGCGAGATGGCGGGAGAGCGCGGCGTGGTTCGTCGCGGTCCTTGGAATCGCACTCGGAATCGCCGGGCTGGGACAGATCTACCGCTACCCCGAACCGATCGTCGTCCAATCGATCGAGAGCCTGCTCGTAATCGCGCCGGCGCTCGCACTCGTCTACGCGGGCTACTGGGTTGCGACGCAGCGGCGTTCCTACGAGGATCAGTGGTCGATCGCGACGTGGTGTCTCGTCGGATCCTTCACCGCCGGTCTCCTCGTCTCGGGCTTCCTCCTCGCGGAGGGGCTCGTCGGAAACCCCGTCACGGATTCGTCGCTCCTGCTCGTCATCGGCATGTTGAGCGGCGGCGTCGTCGGTCTGGCCGCCGCAGTGGCGAACCAGCGACACACCGTCGAACTGGGGGCACTCGAGGGCCAGGACGTCGAGGACGAACGCGTCGAAACCGACTCCCTCTCGCCGCACGCACGAACCGTCGCGAGCCTCGCGTCCGATACGCGAGCCTGGTTTACCCTTCAGGCAGTGCTGCTCGCCGATCGCCCTCTCAGCGTCGAGACAATCGCGGCACAGATCGCCTCGCTCGAGGAAACGACCAAGGAGACGGTTTATCTCGATCTCGTCCAGTGCCGACTGCCGAAACTGGTCGCCGACGGTGCGCTCGAGTACGACGCGGCGAGCGGCGTCGTTCGCCCCGCGGACTCCGCAGAGCCGGCCGCCGCCACTATCGAAGCGCTCGCACGACTGCCCGAGGAGGAACCATCGTCGCTCGAGGAGTGATTTTCGGACGCCGATCGACGCGTCTCGAGCACTTCCCGCCGGAAAAAGCCTGCAATGTCGATACCCGTCGATGGAGACTGACTAATCGTTTCTCTCGTCGAGGTTCACGGAGATGTTCTTCGTCTGGAGATACGAGTCGAGCCCCTCGAGTCCTTTCTCGCGGCCGATCCCGCTCTTTTTCGTCCCGCCGAACGGCGTTTCGGTCGATCCGCCGAACCACTCGTTCACGTAGACGCCTCCGGCATCGATCCGTCGAGCCATGGTTAACGCCTGTTTAATATCGCGCGAAAAGACTCCACCAGTAAGCCCGAACTCGACGTCGTTTGCGATGGCGATCGCCTCGTCGCGATCGGCAAACGGGATGACTGTGAGGACCGGGCCGAAGATCTCCTCCTGGGCGATTCGCATGTCGTTGTCCACGTCGGAGAAGACCGTTGGCGGGAGGAAGTGGCCGTCTCGATCGAGGGGTTCGCCCCCCGTCTCGAGGGTCGCCCCTTCGGTCGTCCCGACGTCGATGTACTCGAGGACGGAGTCGAAGTGTTCGGCGTGGTTGAGCGGACCCATATCGGGATCGTCCGTCCCGGGACCGAGCGTGTACGATTCCGCCCGGGCGACGATTCGCTCGACGAACTCGTCGTAGATCGATTCGTGGACGAGCGCTCGATCGGCCGCCGAACAGATCTGACCGGCGTTGGTAAAGATTCCCGCCGAAATCCAGAATACGGCCTCGTCGAGATCCGCGTCGGGCATCACGATGGCGGGATTCTTCCCGCCCAACTCGAGTGTCACCGGCGTGATCGTCTCGGCTGCGGACCGCATCACCGCCTCGCCCGTGGGGACGCTCCCGGTGAACGTGAGCTGGTCGATACCCTCGTGCGACGAGAGTGCGACGCCCGGTTCCGCGCCGCCCGTCACGACGTTGAGGACGCCATCGGGCACGCCGGCCTCCGCACAGATCTCCGCCAGGTGGAGCGCGGAGAGCGGTGTCGTCGGTGCCGGCTTGACGACGGCCGTATTTCCGGCCACCAGCGCCGGTGCCACGCCGCGAGCCGTGATACTCAGCGGAAAATTCCACGGGATGATCTGGCCGCTCACCCCGTAGGGCTCCCGCGTCGTCAGATCGAGTGTGTCCTCGCCGAGCGGAATGCTCTCGCCCTCGAGTTTGTCGGCGGTTCCCGCGTAGTACTCGAAGTACCGGGCCGTTCCCTCGACGTCATCGCGAGCCTGACTGAGCGGTTTCCCCTGATCACGACTTTCGATCGTCGCGAGTTCGTCCGCATGCTCTCGAATGCGTTCCGCGATTCGGTGGACGATCTGTCCGCGTTCGACGGGCGACTTCGACCGCCATGCCGGAAGGGCCGTCCGTGCCGCCGTTACCGCACGATCGACGTCGTCAGCCGTTGCTGTTGCAACCTCTGCGATCGGGTCGCCAGTCGCTGGATCCGTCGTCGAAAAATACTCTTCGGCGGATCTATTCTCAGATTCGGTACCGATAACTAACTCGTAGCGTTCGTTCGTTGCGATTGCCATGGGTATCCACAGCGGACTCGAGCGCGTACCGTTGACGAGTGTTCCCGCTGTAACCGAATCGATGCGCTTGAACCCGATAATGGTACTTATCAACCCACAGATGTATTAATCGATGTTGGTTTCATTTTTCCGCAACTTGACCAATTTTGTGGGTTCCGACGGTTAATATAATGAAAAAGCTATAGGTCGCGTCCTGGAGTTGAGACTGAGCTATTCGGTACCGCAACGGAGGACGGTCGAAATCGGTTCCGATCACGACACTGGTGGCTGAGAGCGGAGGATTTCGGTCGGGAGTCGCGATCGAATTCGATAGCAACACGCTCCGCGGGGAAACAGTGTCTCGGTGCCGTTTCCCTGCTATCCAAACCTATTTCACCCCGGCGTCTGTCGTAGTATCCATGACGATACAACGCCGGCAGTTCATCGCCGCAATCGGAAGTGGTGCTGCGGTCGGTGTAGCGGGTTGTTCGGCCCTCGGAGGCGACGACGACGATAGCGGCCCGGAGATCAGCAGGGAAACGCTGACGCTTACCACGACGACGAGTACGTACGACACCGGTCTCCTCGACGAACTCAACGCCCCGTTCGAAGACCGATACGGCGTCACGGTCGATGCCGTCGCGCAAGGAACGGGGGCAGCACTCGAGACCGCCCGAAGCGGTGACTCAGACGTGGTGATGGTCCACGCCCGGTCGCTCGAGGACGAGTTCATGACGGAGGGGTACGGCGTCAATCGCCGCGACATCATGTTCAACGACTTCGTCATCGTCGGCCCGCCGAACGATCCCGCCGGCATCTCCGGCGAGGAGGACGTCGAAGAGGCGTTGACGACGATCGCCGAGACGGAGTCGGAGTTCGTCTCCCGCGGTGACGAGTCGGGAACGCACACGAAAGAGTTCGAACTCTGGGAGATGGCCGGTCTGAACGTCGAGGAGTTCGGCGATTGGTACGTCGACGGCGGCGACGGAATGGGGGCGATCCTGAACCAGTCGAGCATGCAGGAGGCCTACACGCTGGCCGACCGCGGAACGTATCTCGATATGCGAAGCGAGATCGACCTCGAGATCCACGTCCAGGGACCCGTCGAGGGCGGGCCGGAGTCGCTCATGAACCCGTACGGAATCGTCGCCGTCAACCCCGCCGTTCACGACAACGTCGAGTACGACCTCGCGATGGCGTACATCGGCTATATCACGAGCCTCGAGGGCCAGGAGATCATCGAGGAGTACACGGTCGAAGACGAACAGCTCTTCTTCCCGGAAGCGATCTCGGAGGAACCGAACTTCCGACAGTACGTCCCCGCGGAGTGGAGCGGATCGGACGCCGACGAGTAACTTTTCGCGTGATATCGCTCGAACTCGGTACGCTCGCGGTGCTCGCCGACTTCCCCTTCGAGTGGAACTACATCCGCAGCATCATCTCCGTCTCGCTGTACGTGAGCCTGATCGCGGTCGCGCTGAGCACGCTGTGTAGCCTCCCGGTCGCCCTCCTCATCGGCTTCAAAGAGTTTCGCGGGAAGACGCTGCTCACGTCGCTCATCAACACCGGGATGGGCTTTCCCAGCGTCGTCGTCGGTCTCGTCGTCCTCTTTGCCGTCTCGAATCAGGGACCGCTCGGCTCGTTCGATCTCGTCTTTACCCCCGAGGCGATGATCATGTCGCAGTTCGTGCTTGCCACGCCCGTCATCGCCGGCGTGAGCCTCGCCGCCGTCAGCAGCGTGGAGCAGAACGTCCGGGACGCGGCGTACGCGATGGGCGGGACGCGGACGGACGTCGCGTTCGTCACCATCAAGGAAGCGCGCTACGGGATCGCGACGGCCGTCCTCGCCGGCTTCGGCCGCGCGATCAGCGAAGTCGGCTCCGTCCTCATCGTCGGCGGTAACATCGCCCGTTCGGACGGGACCTCCGTCACCCGAACGCTCACGACGGCGATCCAACTCGAGGCTCGACAGGGCCGGTTCGAGACCGCGATGCTCCTCGGCGCGATCCTGCTCGTCCTCGTCCTGGCCGTCAACGCGATCGTCGTTCGGCTCGGAAACGACGGCGGAGGGCGGTACCGATGACGCTACGCGCGACGGACGTCTACCACGCCTACGACAACGAGACCGTCTTCGAGGAGGTCTCGCTATCTGTCTCGCCCGGCGAGGTCGTCGCCATTATCGGCCCCTCCGGCGTCGGGAAGTCGACGCTGCTGCGGCTGCTCGCGCTGTTCGACGCACCCGACGATGGCTCGATCGAGTACGACGGAACCGACGTCTGGACGGTCGGCGACCGCGAGCGACTCGAGTACCGTCGCCGGATCGGGATGGTCTTCCAGGAGGCTAGCCTGTTCGACGCGAGCGTCGTTCGCAACGCCGAGTACGGGCTCCGGGTTAGGCAGTCGTGGACGGACCGCATTCGACACGAACTCGCGAGTCTCGTCGGAGCCGAAAACGGCACCATCGAGGTGGTCGACGCGCTCGCCGCCGTCGGATTGGCCGACAAGGCCGATCAGGACGCCTCGTCGCTCTCGGGCGGCGAAGCCCAGCGCGTCGCGTTCGCCCGGGCCCTCGCGTACGAACCCGACGTGCTCCTCCTCGACGAGCCGACGTCGGATCTCGACCCGCGAAACACGGCCGTCCTCGAGGAAGCGATCCTCGACGCGCGGGATCGCGGTATCGGCGTCGCCATCGCCACCCACGACATGCACCAGGCCGAACGGATCGCGGATCGGGTCGCGGTGCTTCTCGAAAACGAGGTCATCGAGGTCGGGCCAACCGAAACGGTGTTCGAGGAGCCGACCGATGACCGAACACAACAGTTCATCGACGGGGAGCTGATCTACTGATGACGATCGAAAAGGGCTATACCACGACACTGGCGGTCGACGGCGTGACGATCGATCGCCGCGATATCGAGATGCTCGAGGCGATCGACGAGCACGGCTCGATGCACAGCGCGGCCGACGAACTGGGCCGGTCGTACGCGCGTCTGCAGAACCGAATCGTCGAGATCGAAGACGCCGTCGGTCCGGTCACCGAGCGGCAACGCGGCGGCCGCGGCGGCGGCGGGACAGTGCTGACGCAGAACGCTCGCGACCTCCGCCGGCGGTTCGATCGACACGCCGCCGAACTCGACGGCGTCGCCCGGGTCACGGAGTCCGTTATCTCGGGCACCGTCCGGGACCGAACGGGTGAACTCGCGACGGTCGAGACCACCGTCGGCTCGATACTGGCGCTCGTCCCCGAGGACGCGAGCGAGGTGCAGGTCAGCGTCCGCTCGGACGCCGTCGTGCTGACCGACCCCGACGAAACGCCTCGAGGCGACGATACCAGCCTTCGAAACCGATTTTCGGGAACCGTCTCGGACGTCGAATCGGGCGACGCGATCGACCGCGTGACGGTTCGACTCGGCGACGAGACGACGCTGCAGGCGCTCGTCACTCGCGCCAGCGCGGAGCGACTGGGACTCGAGGCCGGCCGGTCGATCACGGCGTCGTTCAAGGCGACGGCTGCGAGGGGGATTGGCGTGGACTCGAGGTCGGAGTCGTAGGTGACAGAAACGCGGTGCTCGACGGGTGACTCGAGATGGCGGGTACAACGTGAGCGAGGGAACGGATTCGAACAACGCGAAGACGGTCGCTCACTCCGTTCGCGCTGTGTCTTCTCTCGTTTAAATCCTCCCGTCCGATCGCTGTCGCTCGTGAATGACTCGCGACAGCGATGCGAGGGAAGGGATTTGAACCACGGTCGTTTCGCTCCGCTTCACTCCCTGATTCAAATCCCTCCGCTCGTAGTCACCGCTCACGAGTGTTCGCGGTGACATGCGAGGGAAGGGATTTGAACCCTCGGACCTCTACAGGAGCGGGTCTTAAGCCCACCGCCGTTGGCCTGCTTGGCTACCCTCGCACAGAAGGCAGTCGTCCGTTGTCCCCGGTTCGGGATGTGCGTTTCGGTGTTCCCTCGAGCGATACGATCTCGTCGGGTCCCGAACGCGAGCCCTACCAGTCGACGCTCAGCGTTCCGTCGCCGTGGGGGTCCGGCGCGATCTCTTCGTCGGTGCGGCGATCGACGACGTGAATGCAGCCGTCGTCTTTCTTGGCCGGGCAGACCTCCGCCGCGCGGACGTTGTGCTCGAGGTCCTCCTCGGCGAAGAAGTACGTGTTCGGCTGGGCGATGCCGGACTTGATGGACATCTCCCAGTTGTCGCTGACCTCGGCGCACTTGCCCGCGCCGAAGCACTTGTTCGCCTCGAAGATGATCTTGTAAGGCTTTTCCTCGATAGATGGTGCGTCCGACGATCCGACGTCACTGGCGCGCTGAATTTCGCCGTCGTCGCTCATTAGCAAGCAATTAGTTTGCGTCGTCTTTCGCGTTACGGTTACCGCGAGCCGGGCATGTCAGCGCCTACGAGAATCCCGACGCGGAAGACCACCGGTCAGATCGCATATCCCTCGTTTCGCAGTGCGAACTCGATTGCGTGATCGAACCGTTCTCGAAGGCTGGCCTCGAACGTTTTGACACGGTTATCGGCTTCCGTCAGTTCGAGACGGCGATCTTCATCGCCGGAATCGCTGATGGGGTGGTACGTCTGGGTGAACTTTCGGCTATCGTTTCCGTACACGGTCACGGTGACGGAATTCCGGTCCGACGTGTTCGTCTCTCCGCTTACGTTCACTCGTTCAAAACCGGTGAGATCCGTGCTGAGACCCCCGATAGCGAGTTTTTGTTCGAGGGCCTCACGCTCCCATTCGCGACGCTCACCCGTTTTTTGATCCGTTCCGATGACCGTCTCGGGCCCGATCGTCTCGATCGTCCACTTCCGCAGCGACTCGGACGCGACCTCTTCCGCTGACCGTGAGCGAACGTCCCCTTCCTGGACTGTTTCACCTTCTTCGACGCGGACATAGCGTGCGTTCGCGGCGGGGACGTCGACAAAAATCTCGCCGGACTCGGTGCTAACTAGCGTTTCAGTCCCCTCGATAGAACGAGGTACCAGCCTCCGATCGCTGTCGTTGTTCATGATTTGTAATCACGATCGAGTTTGGAATCAGGCCCATCTAAGGGTAGTGCTGGCACTGTCCAAATGAGCGCGTCTGGACACTATCTCGGTACGGCGTACGACCGTTACGACGACGGGGACTTCGGCTCGGGAAGATCGTACGTCACGCCGGTCAACTCGCTCGAGACGTCCCACAGCCGGCGAGCGGTCTCGCGGTCGTACGACCGCTCCGAAGAAGCCTGTCGTTCGGGAGTGCCCCGCATGTCCAGCAGTCCGCCGGGACCGTAGTACGCGCCGCCCGCCGCGTCCGGCGCGGTCGCCGCGTACAACGTCGGCAGCGCGCCCTTCTCGGCCGACTGGGCGAGCACGGCGTTCGTGAGTCGTCGACCCAACAACCGGATCCGGGAGCCGCGACCCTCGATGCCGCGGAACTGCAGCTGCGTGTTCGCGTAGCCGGGATGGACGGCGAGGCTCTTGGCGGACAGCCCGGCGGTGAGAAACCGGCGCTCGAGTTCGTACGCGAACAGCAGATTGGCGAGTTTCGACTGGCCGTAGGCGTCCCACTTGTCGTACGACCGCTCGCCGTGGAGGTCGTCGAAGTCGATCTCACCGCGTTCGTGGAGGGCACTCGAGACCGTCACGACCCGCGCGGGCGTCGTTTCGGGGGCCGTATGCAGTTCCTCGAGCACCAGCCCCGTGAGCGCGAAGTGTCCGAGGTGGTTGACGCCGAACTGGGTCTCGAAGCCGTCCTCGGTCTCCGACCGCGGAATCGCCATCGTCCCGGCGTTGTTGATCAGGACTTCGATCGCCTCGCCCTCGAGGCGTTCTGCGAAGGCGCGGATCGACTCGAGGCTCGCCAGATCGCAGGCTTCGACGCGGAGGTCGGCGTCGGGCACGTCCGCGCGGACGTCCGCTGCGGCGGCCTCGCCGCGCTCGGTGTCCCGACAGCCCATGACTACCGTCGCGCCGTTTCGGGCGAGTTCGCGGGTTGCCTCGAGACCGATCCCGCTGTTAGCTCCCGTGACGACGATCGTTCGGCCGTGCTGGTCGGGGACGTCGTCGGCTGTCCAGTTCACAGCGACGCTAACGCGTGCATGACTCCTAAACGTACGCACTGCATTCCCCACTGACAGCTCTCGGTCTCCGTTCGATGCTGCCAAGCACGTCATAGAGGATTGTGGTGAACAGCACAACGTCGGCCACGCGGGGGAAGAACCCGCCCGGTGGCCGATACAGACCTTGTCAGCCGAGTTATATTCACGAATCGGTCGACAAACACTTATCACCGCTTTCGTGGTCGGTTCCGTATCGAAATGACTCCGCAACAGCCGTCGACCTCGACCCGACGAACCGTGCTGGCAGGTACCGCTGTGACCCTCGGCTCGCTCGGACTCGCGGGCTGTGCCGACGATACCGGTGACGAGGGGACCGATGGCGACGAAATCGAAGAGACAACGGAGAACTCGAGCGACGACACCGACGACAGTGACGACGCCTCGTCCGAGGTTCACGCGGAGTACGAGACGACCGAGGTAGCGGTAACGGATTCCGACGGCGAGGAACTGGGTACGGTAACGGCAGCCATCGCTGATACGCCGGAGTTCCAAGGGCTGGGCCTGAGCGACACCGAGGAGTTACCCGACGACCGTGGCATGCTGTTCGTCTACGAATCGGTCGAGGACCGAGAGTTCTTTATGCGAGAGATGTCGTTCGGGATCGACATCGTCTTCGCCGACGACGAGGGAATCATCACGGATATCCACCACGCACCGGAGCCCGGTCCGGACGAGGACGGCAGCGAACAGACCTACGCCGGCCGCGGCCAGTACGTACTGGAAGTCGTCTACGAGTGGACTGCCGAGCGCGACGTCGAGGAGGGAGACCGCCTCGAGTTCGAACTGTAGCTATCGACCGCTGATACGGTTTGCTGTACCGATTTGCCTGGGACCGTAGACCCCCGGGGTCACGGCCCCACCGGAAATGGCTTACAGCAGTCAGTATGAGATGATAGCGTTCGGAAGGTGCGGTCGACTCTCGAACTCGAGACGTCTCGGACTCTCGGTTTCGATAGCCGGTGGTAGGGCTGTCGTCGATCGAGTCGGTGCGTGAAATCGAACCGTCCGATTCGGTATGTCTGCCCGCGAACTGATCGGAGACCAACCCCCCAACGATTAAGTATTATTATTCTAAACTGTACAGTATGCAACCCTCGTATCGGCTGGGTCTTCGAAGTGCTTGCAAGCGATATGGCCCCGGTCGCCTCCCCCACGCAGATCGGCCCGACATTGGAGCCGGATACGCAGCTGCATCGGCAGCGGTTGTCGCCACCGTTCTGGTCGGCATCGTGCTGGCTGGGGAAGCCGTTCGAGGGGGAAGTGGTGATTGGGTAGCAAGCTTCCTGTTTCCCGCCTTCGCGCTCCCGGTAGTCGTGCCCTCGGCATTCTTCCTCGGCGTTGTCGTCTGGCGGTTGTCGCCATCGTCTACCTCGACCATCGGACTCGTCGCCGGTGGGGTAGGAGCAATCGGAACGTATCTCGTGTCCCTCGTTCTCATCGGTGGTGTACTCACCGCGGGAGCTGTCCTTTCACTGAGTAGTTGGTCACCGATAGCGGCGGCAGAGTTCTCGGCAGGTCTCGTCGGGCTCGCCGTCGTTCTCACCTGGTGGATAACGATCCCTGTCGGTTGTCTCTCGGGAGTTGTCTACATGAGCGTAACCGAATCAAGCCCCTGAACACGCCCCTGCTGGACTGTCCACAGAGCGACTGTACGCCTTTTTTTTGATTGCTTGACCCCGATTTGTTCGGCGAGCACGGGCGGTGGCGATTGGTATCGATCTCCCCTGTACTGAACGATGAGTGTACGCACGTCGAATGTCGAAATAGCGTTCCGAACGACGAATCCGTGCGCTCGGTTCCCGTTATCCGTCGCCGACGGAGACCGACTCGAGCACGACCGCGTCCCGCGGGCGGTCGTTCGCGTCGGTGTCGACGCCGCCGATCGCTTCGACGACGTCCATCCCCGCAGTCACCCTGCCGAAGACGGCGTGTCTCCCGTCGAGATGTGGCTGCGCCTCGAGCGTGATGAAGAACTGCGAACCGTTGGTGTTCGGCCCGGAGTTGGCCATGCTCAGGATGCCGGCGGCATCGTGGCGAAGTTCGTCGTGGAACTCGTCGTCGAACCGGTAGCCCGGACCGCCGCGGCCGGTGCCGAGCGGATCGCCGGTCTGGATCATGAAGTCCTCGATGACGCGGTGAAACACGATGTCGTCGTACAGCGGTTCGCCGTCGACTTCCGTTCCCGTTTCGGAATTGATCCAAGACTGCTCGCCGGTCGCGAGACCGACGAAGTTCTCGACGGTTCGCGGGACGCGGTCGGCGTAGAGTTCGACCACCACGTCACCCATGCTAGTGTAGAGCGTCGCCGTCAGCGCGTCGGCAGGCTTCGAGTTCGAAGTCGATCCGCTGTCGGTCGCGTCCGCGTCGTGGTCCCCGTCGTTGTCAGCGCTGTTCACGCAGCCGGCGAGGGTGAGGCCGACACTCGAGGCCGTTGCTGCGAGTAGCGTTCGTCGATGGACGGGCCGTCGGGACGGAGTGATACCGCTCGTCGGTCTCGTGGGAAAATAACGATATCGGATTTCGACGTGACCGGCGCGAGAATTACTCGTAGTCGACGGAGACCGACTCGAGGACGACGTCCTCTTTGGGCTCGTCGTTTCGGCCGGTGTTGACGCTCCCGATCTCCTCGACGACGTCCATCCCGTCGGTGACTTTCCCGAAGACGGAGTGGCGGTCGTCGAGGTGAGGTTGGGCGTCGAGGGTGATGAAGAACTGCGAGCCGTTGGTGTCCGGCCCGGAGTTCGCCATGCTCAGGATGCCCGCGTCGTCGTGTCGGAGCTCGTCGTGGAACTCGTCGTCGAACTGATAACCGGGGCCGCCGCGACCGGTTTCGGTCGGGTCGCCGCCCTGAATCATGAAGTCCTCGATGACGCGGTGGAACGCAACGTCGTCGTACAGCGGCTCGCCGTCGACCTCTTCGCCCGTCTCGGGGTCCTCCCAGCTTTTCCCGCCGGTCGCGAGACCGACGAAGTTGTCGACGGTTCGCGGTGCGCGTTCGTCGTACAGTTCGACATCGATGTCTCCCTTGTTAGTGTGGAGGGTCGCAGTAACGTCTCCCATAGCTTCGCCGACGGTGGGCCGACAGAAAACGGTAGTGGTCTCGAGTCGTGGCGGCGAAAGAACCGTTGAAACGCCCTGTAGTGATACGCGTGGTCCCTTCAGGGGTACGCAGGGGCGACGCGGTCACCGGAACGGCTGTCGATAGCTCCACGAGTCGTCGAAACGGGCGACCCGGATCGCGAGCGCATCCAGCAGGTCAGGTACGACACGTTCGCATTCGTAGTGTGCAACGCAATGCCTTCAGCGAACCTGAAACTTCCCGTACTACCAGTATCGCGAGTAGTAGTGTCGCCGCCTGCGAACACAGGATAACTCACGTGTAGGTACTCTCAATGCTAGAAACACCGTATATAGCTTGACAGCGTAGTACGTCGCGCGAGCTATTTCGCCAGTCACCGGGTGTCGGGGCTCAGAACGTTCGTGCAAGTGATAGCTATGAAACTAGGACTCGAGGTCGAATACTGGGTGATCGACGAGAAGGGGGCTCTCACGTCGGCGGACGCGCTCATACAGGCACACGAGTGCGTGGTTCCGGAGTTCGTGGACTCACTTATCGAAATCGTCCTGCCGCCACTGGAATCACGAGTCGCCCTCGAGATTACGTTCATCGACGTGCTGAACACGGTTTTCGACGTCGCGACCGCACACGGGAAACACCTCGTGCCGCTCGGAACGCCGTTGCTCGAGGAGTCGCCGGCCGTGCTATCGAAACGGGGCGCGACGCTCGAGCGAATCTACGGCGACGATCTGCAGTTCGCGAAAAACGTCGCCGGAATGCACGTTCACTTCGACCAGACGGATCCGATCGCACAGGCCAATCTCCTCACGGCGCTCGATCCGGCGCTCGCGCTCGTCGCGTCGTCGCCGTACTACGGCGGCCACCGAACCGCGACCGCAGCGCGAGCCACGGCGTACCGCCGCGGGATGGACGAACGATTTCACCGCTTCCGCGAACTCCAGCCCTACGTGCTGACGCCGGAAGCGCGGGCGAAACAGGCGCGGGAGAACTTCGAGTCGTTCCTGAACCTCGCCGCGGACAGCGGGGTTCCCGAAGCCACCGTGTACGATCAGTTTTCGATCGAAAACGTGATCCACAGTCCCGTCCGAATTCGGGACGATCTCGGAACCGTCGAGTGGCGGGCGTCGGACACCGCCCTCCCGAGCCAGCTCGCTCAACTCGCGTTCGACGTCGCACGGATCCTCGAAGAGACGGCGACGAAGCCCGTGGTAGTCGGTGCCGAGCCGGGCATCTATTCGGGAGCGATCGTCGTCCCGCCGTTCGAGTATCTCAAGTCGCTGTCCGACGAGGCGATCGCCGATGGGCTAACCCCTCGAGTCCGGACGTATCTCGAAGCGTTCGATATCGATCCGACGGCGTACTCCCCGCTCGTCGACCGATTCCCGCGTGCTGAAGCGATTTCTCCGGGTGAGGCCAGGGCGATGCGACTCGAGTTCGCACGATTACTCAGAGCGGATGTCGATCGGTTCGACGCGACGAACCTGCCCGACGATCCGTCCGCAGCGCGGAATACGGCCGACGACGACCGCCGATTACAGCCGAACGGGTTTGTCGGCCCGAGAGAACGATATCGTCGCGGCGGGATCTACACAACCAGTTGAAGCGGTTCACACACCGCTCGGACGGCCGTCGTACGATCGGGTGGGCAGTGGCGTTCAGTGACACCAATTATTTCCGCCGCCCGTCCGGTGAACGTGACGCGCGAATCTACGGCTCCGGACGAGAGTTCACTGTGAACGCGGCAATCCCAAGTTGGTCTCACCGCCGGAGCGACCGGGACGTCGAGTGCTGGGTGCTGGCCGCGCGCCGTCCGATGGCAGCAGGCGGCCGCAGCTACATACCGCCGGACGTGAAACAACGGAGTATGAGTCACGGGAGCCAGGAGGTCAGCGGAACCCACGAAATGAACGAGATAACCCTCGCACGGTTACCGTCCGGCGTGGCGCTCACGACGACGGTCCACACGTATCGCGGCACCGAGGAGGGTCCGACGCTCTACGTCCAGGCAGCCCAGCACGGGCGCGAGATCAACGGAACGGAGACGCTTCGGCGGTTTCACGAGCGCCTGCCGCTGGAATCGCTGTCGGGTACCGTCGTCGCCGTCCCCGTCGCGAATCCGTTAACGTTCGATCGCGTCTCCTACACGACGCCGGAACAACTCGACAGCGTCAACGCCAACATGAACCGGATCTGGCCGGGCGACGCCGACGGCAGTCTCCACCAGCGAATGGCCGCCCGACTCTGGGAGGAGATCGGCCGATCCGACGCCGTCATCGACCTCCACACGGGCAGTCCGGACATGCTCCCACACACCGTCTACCGGGAGGGCGATACGCAATCTCGTCGGCTCGCCGAGGCCTTCGGGATCGATCTCCTCCTGTCCGAGGAGGCGGACGACAATGCTCCCGACGAGTGGCATCGCCGCGGGTTCGCCGGAAAGCTCCGCGTCGCTGCCGCGACCGAAGGAATCCCATCGATCACTCCCGAACTCGCGCACAACAAGCAGATCGTCGAGGACGTCGTCGACGAGGGCGTCGACGGCTTGCTCGACGTCTGTCGGTATCTCGGGATGCTCCCCGGTGAGGTCCCCGAGCGAGACCACACCATCGCTCGCAACCATCTGGGACAGGTTACCGCCACTGCGGCCGGCCTCTTCCGACCGAAGCCGTCGCTCGAGGTCGGCCAGAAGATCACCGCCGGAACGCCGATCGGCACGGTGTTCGATCCGACGACGTACGAACCGCTCCACGAGGCGGCGGCGGACCGCGACGGCATCCTCTACGCGCTCACGCAGGAGGCGACCGTCGTCGGCGGCGACCAACTCGCGAGCGTCGCACTGGTTCGCGAGGAGTGACGACTCAGGCAAGCCCCAACAGCGAGACGCCGACCGTCGAGACGACGACGAGCGCAGCCGTCCAGATACCGAGTCCAACCGTGAGCCACCCGAGGATCGCTCGCGTGTCGTCACTGGTGACCACCGCGAGCAGCGCCGTGAGGTGAATGCCTGCGAGTATCGGTCCGGCGAGGGCGAGACCGGCGAGCCCGTAGCGCTTCCAGAGCCGTCGCGCGCGTCCGTAGTGTTTGCTCGAGTCGGTGAGGTCGGTGCCGGTCCGGCGAGCCCACCAGGCGACAAGTCGCCCGTGGCCGACGACGATCGCGCCGACGGCGGTGGCGCTGCCGGCGAAGGCGGCGAGTCCCGTCGCGACCGGATCGAGTCCGAGTCCGATGGCGACCGGGATGACGACGAATGGCTCGATCGCCGGAATCATCGCGAGCAGGAAGACGAGCAGGTAGCGGCCGAGGCCGGTTCCCTCTTCGAGGGTCGTGCCGACGTCGACGAGTGCTGGAGCGAGCATTGTGAAAGCCGTCCGATCGACGGACGTGTTACTACTGCTAGACGAACGGCGGCGAAAAACCGGTTTCGATTCGCACGTTCGGCCGCGCTCACAACCGAGTCCGTCGTCAGGCCGAGAAGCCGCCGTCGACGACCAGGCCGTGGCCGCTGACGAAGGAGGCCTCGTCGCTGGCGAGGAACAGAATCGAGTCGGCGATCTCCTCCGGTTTACCGAGTCGCTTCAGCGGGTAGTCCTCGGCCATCGCTTGCTGAGCCGCCTCTGGATCGTCCTGTTTTGCCAAGTACTGATCGAGCATCTGGGTCTCCGTGAAGCCGGGACAGACCGCGTTAGCGCGGACGCCGTAGGGCCCGGCCTCGGCGGCGATGGTTCGGGTCATGTTCAGGACGGCGGCCTTGGTCGTCGAGTAGGCGGCCTGCTTCGGCAGGCCGAGGATGCTCGCCAGCGAGCCGACGTTGACGATCGAGCCGTGGCCCTGTACTTTCATGTGGGGAAGCGCAGCGGAACAGCCGTTCCAGACGCCCTTGATATTGACGTCGATCACGAAATCCCGAACAGAGTCGTCGAGATCCTCGAGACTGCCGCCTGGGTGGCCGGTGCCGGCGTTATTGATCATCACGTCGATCCCGTACTCGTCGGCGACGGCGCCGACGAGGTCGTCGAATCGGTCGCTGTCAGTGACGTCGAGTTCCCGGAACTCGGCGACCCTGCCGGCTGCTTCGATGTCGGCGACGGTCTCCTCGCCACCCGGCGTGTCGACATCTGTCACGACGACCCGTGCGCCTTCCTCGGCGCACCGCTTCGCTGTCTCCTCGCCGATCCCCGATGCCGCACCCGTAATGACGACGGTCTTGTCTTCCAATCGCATACTCGCGGTATCGGACGGTAGCTACATAAATTCGTTCATTATTTATGATCCAGATGGTCGGTTTGTTTGGCGGACTCGTCCAATTCATAAACAGTGGTAACCAAGCGCTGCCAATCAGAGTTGAAAATCGACTCTCGCGTACACTCTGGAGTAAACTGTTGCCGATGTCTCGAAATCAGACAATCGATATTGGTGCACGGAAACCCGGATAGATCAGAACGAGCGAAGGTCCTCGAGCACCGCCTCGGCACTCCCGTCTGCAATCACGTCACGAGCCTCCTCGAGTCCCTCCTCCAAACTCTCGACGTCCTGTCGGGCGTACATCCGGAACGCGCCGTTGAGCGCGATGGCGTCGGCGAAGTGATCGTCGCGCTCGCCGGCCAGTACCTCCTCGGTGATCGACGCCGAATCCGCGGTCACGTCGTCGACCGCGAGGTCCTCGGCTTCCATCTCCATACCGTAGTTCGCAGTTTCGATTTCGTAGTCCTCGAGTTCCTCCTCGCCCTCGTCCCACTCGGCTACCTTCGTGTAGCCGGGTCGGATGTCGTCGTAGCCCTCCATCCCCTGGAAGAAGATGGCGCGGGAGAAGGAGAGGTGGTCGCTCTCCTCGATCAGGTCGCTCAGCTTCTTCGCGAACGCGAGGTGGTAGAACGAGCCGAGGTGAACGTCGGCGTTGGCGGGATTGGCGACGGTCTCGATGGTGTTGACGAACGTCCGGACGCCCATCATGTCGCGTCGCTCGTAGAGGTCCTGAATGCCGGGATTGAACGCGGGCTGGTAGTAGAAGCCGAAGCCGGCCTCGTCGACCATCTCGGCGCTCTCCGTGGGCTCGAGTTCCGTCCGGACGCCGAGTTCGTCGAGGACGTGTTTGTAGGCCGTCGCCTTCTGGGTCGGGACCCGATCACCGGAGTGGACGACGACGGGCGTTCCCGCGGCGGCGGCGACGAGGCCGGCGCCGACGCCGAGGACGGCGGAGGTGTGCTTGCCGTCGTAGTTCGCGCCGCAGTCGACGGGGTTCGCGTCGGGCTCGGCCGTCTCGACCGACTCCTCGAGCATGACGTCGGTGTAGCCGGCCAGCTCTTCGGGGTTGTTGCGCTTCCAGCGGTTGGCCAGCCAGAACGCGCCGAGGGTCGTCTCGTCGGGTTCGCCGGCCAGAATGCGCTGGAGGGCCTCTCGAGCCTGCTCGCGAGTCATGTCGTCGGCGGACTTTGGACCGGAGCCGACGATCTCCGTCATCAGCCGTTTGAGCGGCCACTCGCCGAACTCCTGGGTTGCCTGCGCCATACGCACTCGTTGGGACGGGCCGCGCAAAAACCTCCCGTTTCCGGTCTCGTCTCGCCGACGAATGACGGGTTTTTCGGCCAACAACGCGAACAGTCCCAGAAATCGGATCGGTCGCAACCGGTTCCGCCTCGGCTGTCGACGGAGCGACTTCGCGGCGATCGGGTCGTCCGCCCGTTCTGGCCCTAACGCGACAGCCGCCGGCGCTCGAGCGGACCCGAAAGCAATACGGTCCCGTTCTCCCTAGCCCATCCAATGAGCAGCCTCTCGGGGGAGTGGCGCGAGTCGATCGACGACGTCGACGCGGCCATCATCGACGGCTACCAGAGCGGCGTTCCCGTCGCGGAACGTCCGTTTCGACAGATCGGCTCGCAACTCGGTATCGACGAGGACGACGCGCTTGAGCGGGTTCGCCGACTCCACGACGCCGGCATCGTCCGACGGTTCGGGGCCGTCCTCAACCCGCCGGTGATCGGCTCGTCGACGCTGGCAGCCGTCCAGGCACCCGACGACCGATTCGACGAGGTCGCCGCGATAATCAACGAGTACCGGCAGGTCAACCACAACTACGCCCGCGACCACGAGTGGAACATGTGGTTCGTCGTCACCGCGGGATCGCGGGCGACGCGGGACGAAATCCTCGCGGAAATCGAGGCCCGAACCGGCTGTGCGGTTCTCAACCTGCCGATGCTGACGGACTACTACATCGATCTCGAATTCCCCGTCGTCAACGCCGACCGGTTCGCGCGAGAGTCGATAGACGAGGGTACGGACTCCTCCGCGACCCGCATGAGCGAGGAGGCGACCGGCGACCTCTCCGCGTTCGACGCCGACCTCCTGCTCGCGATCCAGAACGGCTTCCCGCTCTCGAGGACGCCCTATCGGGACATCGCGGCTCGACTCGAGGCGGACGTCGAGGACGTGCTCGAGTCGATCGATCGGCTCGTCGACACCGGCTGTATCAAGCGCATCGGCTGCGTGGTCAACCACGTCGTCACCGGCTTCGACTCGAACTGCATGGTCGTCTGGGACGTCCCGGACGCGGATCTCGATTCTTGGGGCGAGCGGGCGGGCGGCCTGCCGTACGTCACGCTCTGTTATCACCGACCGCGCCGGCCCGAACAGGGCTGGTCGTACAACCTGTTCACGATGATCCACGGCCGCGATCCCGCGGCCGTCGACGCGAAAATCGACGAGTTGGCGACCGACTACCTCCCGGTCGACCACGAGCGACTCTACTCGACCGAGACCCTGAAACAGACCGGCGCGCGCTACGAGGAACTCGTCGGACAGTGAGTCGGTGACGTCGACGGGTATCGATACTCTCACGGCAATTTCCCCTCTCATCTTCGACCAATCGGACGACGTGCGGTGGCGCGCGCCGAGGCGAAGCGAGTCGCTGACGAACTGCGTCTCAACGACGTGCGAGGTCGTCGTGAGTGAAACGAACGACGCCGTTCGAAACGGCTCCGCCGTTTCGTGATGCCGAAAACGCGACGCGTTTTCGAGCAGCCTGGAAGACGCGAAGCGTCTTTCTTTGGCTGAGCGAACGACCGGAGGGAGTGAGTGTAGCGCGGAACCGCAGGTTCCGCGGACCATGCGAACGGGCGCGAAGCGCCCGTGAGCAGAAATCGGCTGGGGAGGACGTGGAAACCACTGTTGCCAGTGTGAGCAGCGTACTCGAGTTCGTCTCGAATCGGGACGAGAATACGGCCGGTGGGGTGGCAGACGGACGCATCAAAGTTACTCACTGCTAGCCGAACAAGCCGACCAGCACCAGCCCCAGCCCGGTCAGAAGGAGCACGCCCGCGATCATCGCGGTCAGCAACTGCAGCGAGGACTCGGCGTCCTCGTCCAGTTCGAGTCGCGGATAGAGGTGTCTGGCACCGACCAACGCACCGATCCCCAGGGCGAGTGCACTGACACCGAACGCGAGCAGTTCGGCGTTCATCGCTGACGAATACCGGCTCCGAGGTGAAAAAACGGCCTCCTCCTATCGGCACTCGAGAACCGTCGCTTCGCCGGGGACCGGACGACGGGGATGACACCGGGATTGCCAGTGGAATTCACGGGGCGCGAACGACCTGGCACCGCCTCGAGCCACGACTAGCCGAGATACAGTCCTCCGGCCGCGTACAGAAACACGCCGCCGATCGCGAGCCCGCAGAGCGCGATGCCGGCCCCGAGCAGTCGCATCAGGTCCGTCATCACCGCTGGATACTCCGGCTGGGGCTCGAGGTTCGCGACGAGGACGTAACACAGCACGCCGGCGCCGGCCGCGAACAGTCCGAACGTCGCCGGCGCGAGCCACTCCATGACCCTGGTGGGGATTCCGGGGTCGTATATCCTGTGGCCGGACGGCGAAAAACCCATGCGCTCTCGAATGCAACGAACGAGTATGAGCGACCGCTCGAAAGAAGTGACCGAGAGCCGCGACACCGAGGATCTCCTCGCGGAGACCGAGGAACTGCTCTCGGGAACTGGGGGCGGCGTCGACCCCGGTGAATCACGATCCCCGGACGAGGGTGAGTCATGGCGGTCGGTCGACGCAGACTCGCAACCGTCGTCCACGCAACTCGACCCCGCTGCCGAATCCGACGCCAACTCGAGTTCGTCGCGACTCTCGAGGCTCAAGTCGAGACTCTCGCGACCCACGTCAGGAGCCTCGATCGAGCAGTACTTTTCGCCGCGAGCGTTCTTCACGTTCGTCCTGTTGGTCGGAACTGGACTGGTGGCCGGGGGAATGACGATTCCGTTCGCCGGCCGCGTCCTCGGGATGTTCGGCGTCGCCTTCGCGATCGGACTGCTCACGTCGAAACGACGCTACCTCGAGATGGCCGCCGCCGGGACGACGGTCGGCGGACTCTCCGCGCTGGCCAGCTACACCGTGCTCGCGGTCGCCGGCTCCTATCAGGCCGTCGTCGCGGTCGGCGTAGCCGCCGGGCTGGTGGGCTGTCTCATCGGTTACTACTTCGGTCGGGACCTGCGTGACGGCCTCGTCCGTGATCTCGACTGAGCGGCCGGCTCGCGGTGTCGGGCCCGCTCGTACTGTCTGCTGTACGTCATTTTCGGCGGGGACGCGACCGTCCTGTGGTCCCACCGGTACACCGTTACAGCAAACCGTATCAGGCCGTCGTCAGCTCCCAGCCGCGCTCGGTCCGGCGAACGATCCCCTCGTCGGCCATCGACTCGAGCAGTTCGGCGACGAGTTCGCGGGGCGCGTCGACGTCCTCGCCGAGTTCGCCGACCGATTTCGGTTCGGAGCGAATGCTCGCCAGCAGGTCGGCGTAGATCCGACTCTCGGGACCGGTGCCGACCGTCTCGGAGATGCCGTCGAGCACGTCACAGAGTCGTCCCTGTACCCATCGCTGGGCGAGCGAGAGTTCGTTCTCGAGCTGCTCGAGATCCTCCAGCGCGTGGAGGAGCTCGTCGAGGTCGCCGCCCTCCTCCCAGGAGACGTCGAGCGTGAGGTGCCGACAGGTCGTGATGTCGAAGCTGCTGTTGGCGGGGTAGGCGCTCTTGCTCGCGAAGCCGTAGGGCGAGACGTTCACCTCGAGGCGGACGTGGCGAGCGATATGAAAGTACTTCCGGCGCTGGTCGTCGACTCGGCTCTCGATCAGTCCCGCCTCCTCGAGCTTCCGGAGGTGTTCGATAACTGCCTTGGGACTCACGCCGAGGTACTCCGAGATTTCGGTGACATAACAGGGTTTGCGGGCGAGCAGCCGGAGGATCCGCCTCCGGTTTTCGTTCCCCAACAAATCCAGCAACGCGGCGGAGTCCATCGTGGGTGGGTTAGGGGTGGTCGCTGAAAAGGGTGTCTGCTCGGTGCGAACGCGGACGTACGGGTCTGGATCGGTAACGATCCGTGGGAACGCGTGGGATATCGCTCGAGTCGGTGTTCGAATCGCTCGTTAGCTGCCGGCGCCAGCGTGACCCGGTAGGTTAGCGTTTCCTTGCCCCGGATTTCCGTCGTTTACCTGGTTGCCGGAGTCACCCTCGTTCGAGGGACGCTCGTCGTCCCGTTCGGCGTCTCCGTCATCAGCCTGGCCATCGGAGTCGTCGTGGTCCGGCGGACTACCGGTTCCTCGATCAGGGCTTGCTCCCTGTCCCGGGTTCTCGTCGTCAGCCTGCGCTTCATCGCCGTCCGTCCGATCGTCGGAATCGCTCTGACCGGGAGGGCTAGCGTTTCCCTGCCCGGGACTCTCGTCGTCCGACTGGTTGCCGGGACCGGCGTGGCCCGGCGGGCTACCGTTTCCCCGATCGAAAGCACCGTCCGACTGATTGCCGGCGTTTGCGTGTTCCGGTGGGCCGCCGCCGGGAGTACCGTCAGGACCGCCGAGTCCGCGTGCGATCTCGGCTACCTCCGGACCCGATAGCGTTGCGGCGTTCTCCCGGAGGTCGGCGAGTCGCTCGTCGTCGACGCCGGTTTCGTTGGCCTGCTGTTCGGCCCGGTCGATCGAACGCTCGAGCGACTCGATCTCGACGGTGAGCTGTGCCATCCGGGCCTGGTACTCGCCCCGGTGGAGTTCGTCTTTTCGCTCCTCGAGGTCGTCGCGTTTGGCCTCGAGAGCGGCGTGTCGATCCTCGAGATCGGCCGTTCGCTTCAGTACGATCTCGGCCCGGCGATCGTCGTCGGCGGCTTCGTACTTCGAATCGTGCATTCTGGACTCGACCGACCGATCGGTGTCGGTCGCGACGGATTGCATGAACGTCGATACGTCCGCACCCACCTCGTCGCTCGACTCGCCCTCGCTGCCGGAATCGTCGGTAAGCGTCCCCACGACGGCACCGCTCGCGATCGGGGCGACCGTGAGTCCGACGATGGCGACCAGTACGAGGAACGCGACCGACCGACTGGTTTTCATTACTACTCCATTCGTCTCGAACATACTAAAAAGACTGACCTTCGTTCGTACCGTTCAATCGAATTCGCGGATAGCCGGGTTCCGTTTCGATCGTTTACAACGGCGAGAGCCGTCTTCACAGCCGTCCAACCGGTCCTTGAACGTGGGTGTGACGCGACCGTGGCGATGGGTGACCGTTCAGCGACGACCGCGACTCGCCACGACCGATCTGACGGCCGCCGCTGTCAGACTGCGCTCTCACTCCGTGACTATCGTTCACAGTCTGCGGTGATCGTTCGTGAACTGATCGGACGATCGACCCGGTTCCGTCTCGAAAACCGTCCAGTTTGGAATTCGTCACCCGCCGATGTCTTCGCTGATAGCCCTTCGACTTAAGTCTGTCCGAAAATAGTTATCTCTCTTCGTCCAATGGTACCACATAGCATGTTCGAGCGCTTTTCGCGGAGCTACTATCTCGGACGACTCTACGTGACGCCAACCGACGGGGATCACGCCCTCATGCACAGCGACCAACACGAGCGAATCAACGAGGCGGTCTACGCGACCGGCGACGGCGTCGAACGCCTCGATGCGCCGCTCGTCATGAAACTCGAGAGCCGACACTTTCCGGTTCACGGGAACGAGAACGTGCCGACGAACACACTCGCCCTTCCGGAACCGATGCTCGAGGGCTGTGATATTCGGAACCCGCCGTCGCTCCGGGAGGTGTTGCTCGCCCGACGAGAGCACGCCGAGCAACTGCTCACCTGGTCCGGCGGCTGGCCCGACCCCGGCGACGACGTGCGAAACGCCGGAACCTAGAAGTATTCTCGCTTCGCCCCTTCGAACGAATGCTCGACGAGCTGCTCGGCCGCGCCTCGCTCAAAGACCGTATCGACGAACTCGAGGGGGAAAACGAGCGACTGCAGAGCCGCTACGAGGCCGAATCCGAGCGTCGGGCGGACGCGGCCACGGCCAGACAGGACGCCGAGGAGGAACTGAACCGGCTCGAGGACCGTATCGCCCAACTCGAGGGCGAACTCGAGCAGGTCGACGACGACGGCGACAGCCTCGCGGTCCGTCGTCGCGAACGACTCCGCGGGAGCCGCCTCGCGGAGGTGGTCGATCGACTGACCTCGTTCCGGACCGGTCCCGAGGGGGCGCTGACGGCCGTCCTCGACAGCGACGACACCGTCGACGGCCTCCGGGGCGAGGCGGATCTCAACCTCGAGGACGTGCTCGGCGACCGAACCGGACTCGTCGACGAGGTCGCGCCGTGCGTACTCTGCGTCGACGACGCCGGCCTCGTCGCCGTCACGCTCGAGCCGCCGGTGGACCTCGCCGACGAGACGCTCGGCGACGGCGACGCGCGCGTGACGTGGGCCGACCGGTTCGCTCTCGAGGAAGAGTGGCTCCTGCCGACCGGTCGGTACGCGCTCGCGCTCGTCCGAACCGATCTCTTCGCGCTCGGCGTCTACGAGCGCGACGAGCGCGTCGACTACCGGGGCTTCGAGAGCGACGTCAAGGGGAGTCACTCGAAAGGCGGCTTCTCACAGGCTCGATTCGAGCGCATTCGGGACGACCAGATCGACGACCACCTCGAGCGCTGTACGGAGGCCCTCGCCGACTACGACGTTGAGCGCCTGTTCGTCGTCGGCCAGCGCGGCGTCGTCGACACGCTCGTCGAGGAATCGGGGCTCGACGTCGCGGGAACCGCCGCCGTCGACGCGACCGGCGATCCGAAACCGGCGCTCGAGGACGCTCACCGGTCGTTCTGGACGACCAATCTGCGGGTACTTTAGCTCGTCGAGTGTGAGCAGTGTGACGAACAGTTCACGGCCCGTCCCGGCTCCAACGCGGCGGATCGCGGGTTCTGTTCCTCCGGGTGTGCTCTCGAGTAATCGACGATTTCGCGAGTGATCGACGGTGTCGATCTCGAAGCCGCGATCACTTCGACTCGAGGATAGCGAAGCCGGCCCGTGGTCGATCACTGACCCCCGATTTTCCGTGTCACCGATAAGTAATCGAAACGAGGCGGATGTCGTGAATATCTACCGTTAAGTAGACCCTCGTTCATGGTCCGGTATGCGAATTGCAATACTTGCCCACGAGGAGTTCCCCGGGCGCGCCAAGACCGCTCTCGGCGTGTTGCGATACAGTGACGACGAGGTTGTCGCCGTTCTCGACCGGGACAACGCCGGAAAACGGGTTTCCGAGTTCGTTCCCGACGTCCAGGACGCCCCGATCCGTGAGGGGATGAGCGACCTCGCGGCCGAGGATGTCGATGCGCTGCTGATCGGGATCGCGCCCATCGGCGGCGGCTTCGAGGAAAGCTGGCGCGAGGACGTCCGAATCGCACTCGAGTACGGCTGCGACATCGTCTCGGGCCTGCACTACTTCCTCGAGGAGGACGAGGAGTTCGCGGCGCTCGCGGCCGAGAACGACTGCGAACTCCGGGACGTGCGCAAGCCCCCCGAGGACCTGACGGTGAGTCAGGGTATCGCCGACGAGGTCGACGCCGAAATCATTCTCACGGTCGGTACCGACTGCTCGGTCGGCAAGATGACCGTCTCGATGGAACTCGCCCGCGACGCTCGCGAGGCCGGCCACGACGCCGCCGTGATCCCGACCGGCCAGACGGGGATCATGATCGAGGGCTGGGGGAACCCGATCGACCGCGTGGTGTCCGACTTCACCGCCGGCGCCGTCGAGGAGATGATCCTCGAGAAGGGCGACGAACACGACTACCTCTTTGTCGAGGGCCAGGGCAGCATCGTTCATCCCGCGTACTCCGCGGTTACCTGCGGCATCCTCCACGGCGCGATGGCCGACAAACTCGTGCTCTGTCACGACGCCGGTCGGGAGGTAATCCACGGCTACGAATCGTTCGCGCTTCCCGATCTCTCGACCTACGTCGGTCTCTACGAGGACCTCGCCGCGCCGGTCGCGGACAGCGAGGTCGTCGCCGGCGCCCTGAACACGTCGAACATCGACGACGACGCGGCCGCGCGAGAGGCCGTCGACGAGTACGCGAGCGCGCTCGACCTGCCGGCCTCCGACGTCATCCGCTTCGGGAGCGACGACCTGCTCGAGGAGTTGTTGTAAGATGCCCCTCGAAACCGCCGTCGAGCGACACGCGCTGCCGCTCGAGTACCCCTTTACCATCGCCCGCGGGACGGAGACCGAGGCCGAGGTGGTGACGGTTCGGATCGCCGACGAGAACGGGACGGTCGGCGTCGGCGGCGCCGGACCGTCCCCCCACTACGGCGAGACCGTCGACACGGTGACGACGATCCTCCCCGATCTGCTCGCCGTCGTCGAGGACTGTGGCGACGTCCACCAGCTCGAGCGGATCGAACGCCGGATGCGAGAGACCGTCAACCGGAACCCGGCAGCCCGCTGTGCCGTCAGCATCGCCGTGCACGATCTGGCGGCGAAACGGCTCGAGGTTCCCCTCTATCGGTACTGGGGGCTCGATCCGGAGCGGACCCTCGAGACCTCCTACACCATCGGGCTCGACGACACGGAGACGATGCGCGAGAAGACCGAGACGGCCCTCGAGCGCGGCCACGGCACGCTGAAGGTCAAGCTGGGGACGGACCGCGACCTCGAGATCATCGAAACGATTCGGTCGGTCGCCCCCGACGTCTCGCTGTTCGTCGACGCCAACGAGGCCTGGACGCCCCGCGAGGCCGTTTCGAAGATCGAGCGGCTGACCGAGTACAATCTCGCGTTCGTCGAGCAGCCCGTCGCCGCGGAGGATCCCGAGGGGCTGCGGTTCGTCTACGAGCGCTCGCCGCTGCCGATCGCGGCCGACGAGTCCTGTATCACGCTCGAGGACATCCCACGAATCGCCGACCGCTGTGACATCGCGAACCTCAAACTCATGAAATGTGGCGGCCTTCGGGAGGCAAAACGGATGATCCACACCGCCCGCGCCCACGGTCTCGAGGTCATGTGCGGCTGTATGACCGAGTCCAACGCCTCGATCGCGGCGGCCTGCCACCTCGCGCCGCTGCTCGACTACGTCGACCTCGACGGCTCGCTGTTGCTCGCCGAGGATCCGTACGACGGCGTCCCGATGGCCGACGGCCGGATCGATCTTGAAGGTCTCGAGCGGGCGGGAACCGGTGCCGTGTTGCGATAATCGGAGTCGGTCCGGCCCTCGTACAGTCTGCGTTCGCTCAGCGAGTAGTTTCACGGAACGAGTGTCACTCTCTTCGTCAACGGGGGTTTATGTCAGTCGTCGGTGTGGAAATGCGGGTATGTACGACGATGACGGCAGTCGAAACGTATCCCGTCGGACACTTTTGCGCGCGTCCGCAGGTGTCAGCGCGGTTTCGGTAATCGGTGCAGGGCAAGCGAGCGCGAGCGACCCCGGTGGGGCGCAGTCCCGGTTCGACGGGTCCTGTCCCGACGCGACCATCGAGCCGAGCATGGGTCACTGCAACGACGCGAGTATGGACGGCTGTGACGACGACCATCCGGAGACGGTCGCGCTGCAGACGGCCGTTCGGGAGTCGCTCGAGGAGCAGTACGCCGACGTCGCCGCGTTAGTCGACGCGGGGTTCAAACCCTACTTCGATACGCTCGACCGGGACGACGACGGCTGGTCCCACTGGATCAACCCCGAGTACGTCGGCGACGACGAGATGCTGAACCCCGATCGACCGGAGTCCGTGCTGGTGGACAACGGCTCCTGGCGTTCGATCGGCGTGATGTTCATCGCGACTCGAGGCGGCGAGCCCGTCGATCCGCCGCCGGCGGTGTACGACGACGGTGACGAGGGTGACGCCGACGGTAACGGCGGCGACGACACGCCGGACGACGTGATCGACGGTGAGCCGGCGGATGGGGACGATCACGATGGGCACGGTGACGGCCACGATGAACACGACGACGATCACGATGGGTACGGCGAGGATCACGATGTGCAGGGCGACCACGATGGACACGATGACCACGACGGGGCGCCCGGTCGCTGTTCGCCCTGGCACTACCACGCCGGCCTCCCCGGTCGGTTCGGGTGGTGGTACTACCGGCAGGCCTACGAGCAGGACTTCGCCCAGGGCGGACTCGGGAGTCTCGAGCTACCCTGCCGAACGCCCTGTATGCTGCACGTCTGGACCGTCGACCACCCCGAGGGCGTCTACGCCCACGGCGCGCCGCCGCCGGAGTACCGCGAGCAAGCGCCGGCGGAGAACGCCGACCTCGAGACCGACGCCGAACCCGGTACCGACGAACTGAGCTGGGAGACGCTTCCGGAGGATCTCGTGCCCCAGCACCTCCCGGAGGACCTCGCGGCGCTGGTGCCGGGGCTGTAGTGGGTACTCGAAGTTTGGCTTTCAGTCGTTAGTGCTGCGGATTCTCGATTCAGAATCGCTTCGGCAACTACAGATGCGAAGTGACCACTATAGTTTTCATCATTTCAATGCCACGTCCAACGAGTCGCGCTGAATACACAGCGCGAATGTCGCACGACCACTCATCCAGCTATCAGAGCAACACTATCAAGGTCAACACCTACTTTCCCGGCCGCCCTGAAGAAGTGTATGAGCGTCATCCTCGAATTCACGGTTGAAAACGATCAGTTCTCTCTCGGACAAGTATTGTCAGGGCCACCGGAAATGTCTCTTGAACTCGAGCGAATCGTCCCAACAGGAACCGGTATTATGCCGTTCCTGTGGGCAACCGGGGACGATTTCGATACCTTTGAGGAAAAAGTGGCGGATCACCCGTATGTAGACGAGTTCCGTGCAATCGACAAAATAGAGAACAGCACTCTCTATCGTGGTCTCTGGGTTGGAAATCACGACGACCTCACCAAAGGGATTGTGGACGCTGAGGGTACGATTCTTGAAGGACACAGTAACACCGACAAGTGGGAATTTCACCTTCGATTGCAGGATCACGATAAACTATCGAAATTTTATAACTTCTGTACTGACCGCGACATCTCGATCCACATCGTTCGAACGTTCACGGTAACCGAACGGACAGAGAGTATCAAGGAATACGGCCTCTCCCATGAACAGCGGGAGGCACTCATCCTCGGACTTCGTGAAGGCTACTTCGATACGCCGAGAAAAGCGAGTCTGAACGACCTTGCCGATACACTCGGAATTTCCCAACAAGCCATGTCAAATCGAATGCGACGGGGGACGGAACAGGTTCTCAGTGAAGCCCTGCTCTCGACATCGGCGGACTTCGACTGATCCGGAAGGCTACTTAAATGGGTTGTTCGAACAATGGTCCTCCTTGTCCGACTGGATCAGTAAACCAATTAGTAACCATGTCTGGTCACAGTTTTTGTTTGGTCACAGTTTTCACCGTCGGGCTGCAGTACACCCAAGAACCCCAACGTTACGAAAATTGACTGCAAAATGACCGAAGAGACCATTGACTTCAACACGGTAATCGACCTGTGTAGAGATGAGCACCGTCGCATCGTCCTCGCAGTACTCGCCGCAGAACAGCGTTCGCTGACGGTGAATGACCTCCGAACAGTGATTCTCACCTATAATCATCACACGCCAGTTACCGACGTTTCTAAAGAGGTGCTAACAGAAATTGGGGTCTTGCTATCCCACACGCACCTTCCAAAGTTGGAATCTGCAGGGGTCATCGAATACTATTCCGAACGGCAACTCATAGTACCAACAGAACAGTTCGACCAGCTACAGCCCCATCTATCCACGATCATCGGTGCCGATCCAAATCTCGACGAACCAATTGAGTTGTGAGTTCGGGCAGGAGACCCTCTATTTGCGATATGGGGCTTGGAATGCGTCCGTACTGTTTGGGTGGAGATACGGTCAATAAGCACGTCTTTGTATCGGCTACTTCAGGATCGGTTAGGCGAAATAATGTGGATCGCCGTGATGGATTCATCCGCTATATTCAGCAGGCCGTTTCTGACGCCTCTCTTGGAGGCAGGTGGCCACTCCAGTAACGCCTTCAACTGTACTGTACGCGATTTTCACGCCCAGCGTCGACTAACAAAATCGCACTCCCAACCACCGATAGAAGTGGTACTGCTACCTGTGCGTCTCGAGCGACGAGCGAGCGGCGTTAATCGCTCGGTTGCAGGTGGGTCTGTGAATCGCGTGTCGTCGTGTACACGTTCCCGCGGACGCGAATCTCGCCGCGCTCGAGCGGCCGATTGCCCCCGTTCGCGTTCCGAGTGGACCGGGCGAGCCGCCAGAGCGGGCGGATATTGCAGAGCGCGAAGCCGACGACGATGAGCGCGAATCCGGCGACGGTCGCCGCGGTGATCTGTTCGCCGAGGAGCGTCGCGCCGAAGACGGTCGCCACGACGGGCGTCGCGTAGTTGATGAGGCTGACGTTCGTCGCCCCGGTCCGACTCAGGAGGGCGAAATAGAGGAGGAATCCGCCCGCGGTCGCGACGATACCGAGGTACGCGAGCGCCGCGACTGCCGACGGCGTCCACGTCACGCTTCGGATCGACGCCCCCGAATGCGCGTAGGCCGTGGCGTGGAGGACCACCGCGCCGATACCCATCGACCACCCGTGGAGCGACATCGTTGGGAGAACCGGCGTCCAGCGTTCCGTCAGCACGGAGCCGAGCGCGAAGACGACCGCGGACGCCAGGAGCAGTCCGATGCCCAGGAGTTGGCCGTCGAAGGTGCCCCCGGCGACGGCGATCGCGATCACGCCGGCGAGCCCGGCCCCCAGACCGACGATGTCAGTGACGACGATCCGTTCCGTCGGGAGGAGGTGGATCGCGATAAGGGGGGTGATGATCGGCGTGAAACTGAGCACGATCGCGGCGACGCTGCTCGAGACGTAACTCTGGCCGACGAAGGAGAACGCGAAGTGCGCGCCGATGACGAGGAGTCCGTTCGAGAGCACGAGCGCCAGATCCGCTTTCGTCCGGGGTCGCCACTCGAGGCGGCGGAGGAGGACGACGCCGGCGAAGACGACCGCAGCGATGTCTAACCGGGCCGCCGCGAACAGGAGCGGCGGCAGGGTTTCGAGGCCGATTTCGATCGCCGTAAAGGCCGTTCCCCAGACGAGTGCGAGCGCACCGAACAACAGTACGTCTTTCGCATCACTCATATCATATTCTCGTAGTGTGTGGCTGGTTCGAAGTTGATGGAGTGACTATTAGCGGCTCAAGTAAACGATTTGCGAGAATCGTGATAACACGAGTCAACGTAACCAGGGCCGTGTGAGTCATTCAACAGACATGGCTTTTGGAGGGGAGTGAGCGACGGTCGTGACGGCGTGATCGAATGCAGCGATCGAACGCCGATTGTCGTCCGATCGTTCGTCTCATCCGCACCGACCAGCGCGATTTCCGCTTCCCCCACCGATTTAGCCGTTCCCTCCGAGTAGCCGAGTATGGGCTACGATACCGCGTCCAAGACCGATCCGGAGTCAGTCGTCCCCGAGGAGTTCGGCGGCATGTGGTTCCTCAAGGAGGCACTCGAGTCCGACCACGTCGGCTTCTCGATCCTCGAACTCGAGCCCGGCGGGAAGGGGAAAGAACACGACGAGACCCATACGGATCAGGAGGAGATCTATTACGTGGTCGAGGGAACCGCCGAGATCGAGTTGACCGACCGGGGCGAGACGGTGACGCTCGAGGCGGACGAGCTGATCCGTCTCGATTCCGAGGAGTCCCGCCAGATCTTCAATCGTGGTGACGAGCGCGTCAAACTCGTGCTTGTCGGCGCGCCGCTTTGATAGCGCTGACAGTCGATAGGGCCGCTTTGATAGCGCTGACCTTTGATAGCGCTGACAGTCGATAGGGCCGCTTTGATAGCGCTGACCTTTGATAGCGCTGACAGTCGATAGGGACGAGTGGAGGCCAGTGGGAGTAGAAATAGCGAGAGTGGAGGCCAGTGGGAGTGAAGACGAAAATCCTGCTCACGCTGGCGGCGAGGATTTCCGCGCCCTCCCCAGCCGACTCACTCGCTCCTTTCAGTCGCTCATTGCGTCCCTCGCGCAACTACGGGCCGCGACTCGCCGTTCGCTCGCCGCGACCAAGTGCGCGCCACCGCACGTGGTCCGATCGATTCTGGTCGGTAGCGGTAGTCAGATCACGTCGTCGGGGTCGTGAACGTCAGCCATCCGCCGGGCTTCGGCGGCGTACTGCTCCTGCAGGTCGTCATCGTCGACGGCACCGAGGTTGCCGGGATCGGCGTCGATCGCCGCAGTCGTGTCTCGAGCGTCCGTGAACGACGTCAGCGCCCGCTCCTTGCGGAAGTATCGGTCCCCGCCGGTGGTCGCGTAGGTGAGGATGATCAAATTTTGTTCGTCGTCCGAGTACGTTCGTTCGACCAACCAGACGCGGACGGTGTCGGAAGCGGTACTGGCCATGCGTCACTAGTCGTCGCCGAGCGACAAGTAGCTCTGGGCAGCGTCGACTTCGGCACTTCTCGGTCGATCGCGGTTACTCTGACTCCCAGTTGATCTCCTCGCCGCGACTCGAGTCCCGCAGGATGAACGGTCCGATCGCCAGCGTCCGTTTGGCCATCGTCGCGATTCGGAGGATGAAGGCGATCAAGAGGAGGAAGGGGGTGACGGCGACGGTCGAGGTGGCGATGACGATCCAGACGATGGCGTCGATTCCCAGTATCGTTCCGGTCACGGCGTCGGCGTCGAAAAAGAGCAGCATCGAAATCGCCACGACCAACGCGGGTACGGCGACGTACATCATCGCCCGCGAGAGGTTGATCAGCTCCCACTGGAAGTACAGCGTCTTGAAGTGCTCCCGGGCGAGGCCGAACAGCTTCAGCGACTCGAGCAGTTCGTCGTAGGCCTCCTCGGCTTCCTCGTCGAAGGAGTCGACGTGGGCGTTTTTGATCCGCCGCGCTCTGAAAATTTTCCAGGAGTAGTTGTAGTCCAGCGCGGCCTTGACGACGTCGTAGGTGCCGAACTGGGCGTCCTCGAGTTCATCCCGGATCGAGTCGGCGTGGGTCGTCAGGTTGTCGACGAAGTCGTCGACGCGCTCGATGAGTTCGTCGTCCCGACTGTCGGAGACGGCGTCGCGAAAGTCGGTCGCGCGCTCCTCTGAGGCGGCGATGATCGCCTGGACGAACGACGCGGGTTCGGGCGGGCTGATCGGCGCGTCGATCGAGCTCTCGACGTCCTCGCGGAACTCGAGGGCCCCGTCGAGACGGCCGCGCTGGTCCTCGACGGCCCCGAGTTCCTGTGAGAGCACCAGCGAGTTGATCGTCACGACCAGCGTGACGCCGGTGATCAACGCAGTGACGAGGGCCTGAAAGAGCGTGTTGACGGGCGCTTTCTCGCCCATCAGCGCCCGCAGCGAGACGGGGCTGAGTTCCCCGACGGCGAGCAGGCCGACGAAGACGAAGGCCATGAATCCGGCCGTAACGAGCCACCGGTTCGCGTTCAGCAGAAGCTGGTGTTTCCAGGTTGGATCCGTACTCCGCTCGGCCATCGTGTCGCTCGGCTGTGAGCCGTCGCCGCTCATCGCTCGCGAGCTACCACGATGGGGCGGAAATAGCTACGGAAACACTGCAGTCAGCGACGGGACGCAGCCGAGCGCGGTAGCCCGGACCGCGGACTACCCCAGATCCTCGTCCCGTTCGGACTCTCGGAGGATGAACGGTCCCATCGCCAGCGTCCGCTTCGCGACGGTTGCGATCCGGAGAATGTACGTGATGAAGACGACGAACGGCGAAATCCCGGCAACGAAGCCGGCGCTGGTCACCCAGACGAGGTTGTCGATACCCAACGTCGTGCCGAGCAGGGTGTTGGCGTCGATGTACATGATCATAATCGCCATGATCGTCAGCGCGGGCACCGAGATGTAGAGCAGCGCCCGCGAGAGGTTGATCAGCTCCCACTGGAAGTACAGCGTCTTGAAGTGTTCGCGGGCCGGCCCGAAGAGCTTCAGCGTGTCGATCACGTGATCGATCTTCTCGTCGGCGTTCTCCGAAAGCGAGTCCGCGTGATCGTCACGGATCTTGCGGGCGTCGTAGATCTTCCGGGAGTAGTTGAATTGGAGCGCGTTCCAGATGACCTGAAAGGTCCCGAACTGGGCGCCATCGAGGTTGCGTTTGACGGTTTCAGCGTTCCCGGTGACGTCGTCGACGTAGTCTTCGATCTTCTCTCGCAACGCTTCGTCGCGTTCGTCTGCCACCACCTCCTCGAGTTCGTTTGCTCGCTCGGAGACGCCGTCGACGAGTTCGAAGAGGAACGCACCGGGTTCGGGGGGACTCGAGTCCTCGGAAATCGTGTCCTCGACGGTCTGGCGGAAGTCCATCGCCTCGCTCATGCGCTCGCGCTGGTCGCCGATCGCGCCGAGTTCCTGTGAGAGCACGAGTTGATTGATCGTGACGACGATCGAGGTGCCGGTAATGATCGCGCCAATAAACGCCGAGAAGAGCCAGAACGTGCCGTCGTGAGTCGCCACGATCGTCCGCAACGGCGTGAGATCGATCAGACTGGCTGCGACGAGGATCACGTAGACGACGAACAGGATCGAACCGGTAAGCGCCCAGCGATTCAACTGCAACAGGATCCACAACCGGGCTCCGCCCAGCCTGTCCTGCCCGCCGGAATCGTCCCCCGAATCATCGTCGCTCATCGACTGTTCTACCCGACCATGGTGGCGGTCAAAATACCCGGCCCGGGAAGCGACGGCAATGGGTCCCGTTCACACGTGGATACGACGGCGTTCGTTCGCTGACGGCCGGCGAACCGACGAGCGCGCGACGACCTTGATGTACAGATGGCGGCAGCCTGAACTGGCTGGTCGGCGGCGCGGTCGGTGGCGCGATCGGTTCGCTGCTGTTCGACGCGGTGCTGTGACTGGTCGACCCGGCGATCGTCACCGAAGCGATTCCCGGCATATACGGTCTCGAGCCGGTGGGAACCGCCGGCTGGGCGTTCCACGTCGCCCACGGGCTGATACTCGGGAGCAGCTTCGGCCTGCTCGTCACGCGAGGGCCAATTCTCGGAACGATCACGGCCGACGTCGAGATCGGGTTCCTCGCGGCGATGGGGCCCGGACTGCGGCTGACGCTCGCCGGCGTCGTCTACGGACTGGCGGTCTGGGCGGTTCTGCCGGTCATCGCGCTCACCCTCTTTACGACCGTCGGTGGGGCCGGTGACCCCGGCTTCCCGGATATGGCCCTCGAGACCCTCGTCGGACACCTGCTGTACGACCTGCTGCTCGGCGCGCTGTTCGCCCTCATCGCCGAAATCAAACCGGAGGCCGAGGCGACCGATGCACCGTTCGATGAGGCCGACGAGTCAGCGTAAGACTCGAGTAATCGATCGTCAGAGCCCCTCGAGGCCGCTATTCTTCGAAGTCCACTCGCGGAACGAACGGACCGAAGTCGACCGTTCGACTACCGAAAACGCGCCGGTGAGTGCGTAGCGGTTCCCGCCCAGAACGACCCACCGCTTGAACGGCGACTCGCGGAGGCGTTCGTGCACTAGGTCGCTCTGGCTCACCTCCTCGTCGATGCGCTCGTCAGCACTCATACCGACCCTCTCCTCGTCCTTCCGGAAAAACGTACTCGCGGTATTCGGTTCGGACACCCGTTCGAACCGAACTCTCGTCGGTCGCGAATCGAAACGACTCGAGCGGATCGCCCACCGTGGTGCAACAGACGGAAACACTTGTACGAACGGCGATGGTGAGTTCGTTCCGTATGACTGACGGGGTGAGCGACGAGACGGCGAACACGGTCGAAGATCGCGTTCGCGGCGGCAGACTCGCCGTGTGGTTTCTGGTTCGGGGAAACCGGTTGGCCGTCGCCGCCGTGATGCTCGCGGGAGCGTACGCGTTGCTCGTCGCGCTCGGCGAACTCGGCCCGGGGTCGATCGGGAAACTGTTCGAGCCGGACCCCGTCTTCGCGCTGTTTACGCCGCTGATCATCGGCGTCATCATGGGCGTCAGTCTCGTCTTGACGTTCAACCAGCTCGTCCTCTCGCAGGAACTCGGCCCCGTCGGCGACCAGCGCGAACGGATGGCGGAGGCGATGACGTTTCGAAAGGACGTCGAGGACGCCGTCGGCCGAGAGACCAGTCCGCCCGAACCCTCGACGTTCCTGCGCGGGCTCGTCGCGACGACGGGTGAGCACGCACGGACGATTCTCGAGCGTCTCGAGGCCGAACCCGGCCTCGACGAGGCGGCTCGGGAGGACGTCCGCGAGTACGCCGAGGGGATCGTTGCGGACGCAGAGCGCGTCGCGCCCGATCTCGAGGGACAACAGTTCGGGACGTTCGAGGTCGTGGCGGCGGCCCTCGAGTACAACTACTCCTGGAAGATCTACACGGGCCGCCGGGTGCGGAACCGCCATTCCGAGGACCTTTCGGACGACATTCTCGAGACGTTCGACGACCTGCTTGGCGATCTCGAGTTCTTCGGGCCGGCCCGCGAACACTTCAAGACGCTGTACTTCCGGTGGGAGATAATTAACCTCTCGCGGGCGCTGGTCGCCGTCTCACTGCCCGCACTGGCGATTTCCGCCTACATGATTCTGATTTTCGAGACGGGTGATATCGCCGGGACGACGGCCGGGATCGACCACGGACTGGCGGTGGTCGGACTGGCCTTCGCGATCGGCGTGACGCCGTTCTCGATCTTTCTCTCCTACATCCTCCGGATCGTCACCGTCGCGAAGTGGACGCTCGCGATCGGCCCGTTCATCCTCCGGGAGACCGATCGCGGCTCCGACATCGAGTGGGAGTAGCGTCCGACTCGCGCGTCGGATTCACTCGTCGTCGTACGACACGCTGAACGGTCCCGCATCCGGATCCTTCTGTGGCAACATCGGGCCGACCGAGGCGGTCCGTCGGGTGACGGTCGCCGTCCGGAGGATGTAGGCGACCAGCAGGGACAACGGCGTAATGACGACTGCGATGAGTGCGCTCACGACGAATGGCAGGTAGACGGCGCTGATCGTCGGTCCGGCGAGATCCGCGTAAATGAAGCCGATCGTCATCGCCGCCAGAATCGCCGGGACGCCACAGTAGATCGTCAACTGCGAGAATCGGGTGAGCTCTCGCTGCAGGTAGGTCGTCTTGAAGTGCTCGCGGGTCGTGTTGAACAGTTGTAGCGTCCCGATCAGGTCGTCCAGCGCGTCGACCGCGTCGTCGGGGAGCGAGTCGCCGTACCGGCCCCGGAGGTGTTTGGCGACGTAGAGCTGCCAGGCGGTGTCATAGCCAACCGCCGCAGAGACCGCCCTGAACGTGCCGAACGTCGTGTGCTCTAAGGTGTCGTTGATCCGCTCGGTGCTCTCTTCGATGCTGTTCGTGTACTTGTCGATCAACGCTCTGCCCTCGTCGTCGTAACTCGAGACGGCATCGTCGAGCCTCGCGGCGTGGTGGTTGATCGATTCGACGAGCAACTCGAGTAATCGGGTCGGCGAGGCCGGACTCGCCGGCACGTTCGCCGTTTCGGCGACGTCGTCCCGAAACCTCATCACGCCCTCGAGCTGCTCACGCGCGTCGCCGGCCGACGCAAACTCCTGTGAGAGGATCAGCTGGTTGATCGAGACGACGAGCGTAACCAGCGAGAAGGTTCCGGCGATCATCCCGCCGGCGAGTCGAGTGATCGAATCGCCGTTTGTAAAGGCGATGAAGCCGATCTCGTTCATGACGAGAAACAGCACGAAAACGGCGACGGAGACGAGTGCCGCGACGAACAGACGGTCCCCGTCGACCAGAAACCACTCTCGAAGTCGGGTTAACGAGTTCGTTCGTTTCCCGATCTCCGTGCCGTGGGACTCGAGCGTCTCGTCCGTCTCAGACGACCCCATACGATCACGTTCACTCGAGGCGACAATAAGAGGCTGCGTTGCACACACCGATTCGTGCGTTCCGTACACAGTGACGAGTTCGGCCGATCCGACGACCGAACCCGAACGCTGCCGGTTCAGGGCTTACACTCAAATGCGTTCAGGCTGACGATATCACCATGCTCGGTTACGCAAGCCGTCGGCGAGTACGTTCGGTTCCCTCCGCGCGAGGTCGGTATCGATGACGCGACCGGCGACGACCCGTCGGCGCGTGCTCGCCGCGCTCGGCGTCGGCTCCGCGACCGCACTCGCCGGCTGTACCGGCGACGGCGGTCCCGGAATCGGCGGCGATCCGGAGTACGAAGCCGGCGAGATCGGCGAGATCGACGGCGAGCCGCGAACGGAGGACGAACTGATCGCCGCCGAGGCCCTCGCCGAACAGGAGATCGACGAGGGTGTCACGCCGCTCGAGGCAATCTCGCTCACGGACCACGAGTTCGTCTTCGAGGACGACTACCGCGGCTCGACGGTGCAGGGAACCGTCGAAAATACCGGCGACGATCGGATCGAACTCGTCGAGGTCCGCGTCCGAGTTTACAACGACGACGGCGAACAGATCGGCCGTTACCTCGCGTCGACGGGCGATCTGGACGCCGACGTAACCTGGGAGTTTCAGGTCGTACTCCTCAAGTCGCCCCAGGATCTCGCCGACTACGATATCACCGCCCTCGGCACGCCGACGTGAGCACCAACTCCACGCCCTCCCGGTATGTCGACGCAGCACGTTCGGGACGGGGAACACGCTCTTACTCGTGGACGTCCCCGAGCAGGTCTCGAACCCGATCGTTTCGCCGCTCGAGGGCGTCTCTCGTGGCGTTCGGGTACGACTCGAACGGAGAGTCGAGCCCCGGCTCTTCGTCCGGGTTCGGCCAGCCGACGACGTTGCCGACCGCGCCGGCCGATTCGTACGGGGCGGAGACGTAATCGTACACGCCCTCGCCGACAGCAGTCGTCGTCGGGTTGGCGTCCACTCACGGGACGGAGTCGGCGGGCGACCTGAATAAGAACGCGGTCGCTACGGGACGTCGCTGATCGTCGCGCTCGGACTGATGGGGGTGTCTCGAGGACGGCGTCATCATCGTCGTGGCCGTCGCTATCATCTGGTATTTCCACGACCGCGTCATCTCGGCGCTCGCCGAGTGGTTCGGGTTCAAACCGCGAGATGCGCGAGCGCACCGGTTCGAACTCGTGCCGAGAGAAATTCGACCGTCGCGTCTCGGATCGTTACTCGTCCTCGAGAAGAGTGTCGTCGACCCCCTCACGAATTTCATCAGGCGTAAGCGAGAGCGCGTACGCCGGTCGCCCCTTCCCCGTCGGCGACGTTCCGTCGATCTCGACCTCCTCGACGAACCCCTCGTCCTCGAGTCGGTAGAGCGATCGCATGACGTCCGCCTCGGTGATCGTGCCGACGACTTCCGTGTCGACGTACTCGAGTTGGTCTGTGCATACGTGTCGAAGTTCGTGCGTCTGGACTGGTGTCTCGCCGTCTCGATGCAGTTCGGCGACCCCGAGAAGGACGATCTGATTGGTGAGTGACAGCGTCTCGAACGCCTGTTCCGTGCCCATACGGCCCTTTTCGCGTCGACCGTGGTAGTCGTTGCTCTTGCATACACGCCGCGCAAATCGTCATGAAAACGATCGCCGAGTCGCTTACGCCGTCCGATTACGTTCCGCTGGCCGCGATCAAGCGTTCTCTTCGTCCTGTAACTCCGCGAGTTCGGCCTCGACCTCTTCGTCGACCTCGCTTTCGACGTCGTCGAGTTCCTCCTCGTCGACGTCGGTGGCTGGTTCGGACGCCTCCGTCTCGCCCTCGCCCATTTCGGATTTGAGCGTCTCGAGTTCGGCGTCGACCCCGCTGCCGGTCTCGAGAGCCTCGAGTTCGCGGTCGATGTTGTCCTTGTCCGAGAGCACGTCGTCGAAGGCGCCAGACTCGTGGAGTTCGTCGAGTGCGGCGGCGCGTGCCTCCATATCCTCGGTCTGCTCCTCGGCGCGCTCGATTGCGCGGCCGACGTCCTCAAACTCCTCGCCTGTTGCCGTCATCGCTTCCGAGACGGTGGAGCTCGCCTTCGCGGCCTCGTGGCGCGCTTTCATCGTCTCCTTTTTCGTGCGGAACTCCTCGATGCGGTTCTGGAGTTCGTCTTTCTGATCGATCAGGCTGTCTTGCTGGCTCTGGAGCTGGGAGATCTGCCGCTCCAGATCCTCGATCTGGTTCATCTTCGTCTTCTTCTTCTCCAACGCACGTCGCGCCAGATCTTCGCGCCCCTGCTGGACCGCAGTGCGGGCCTGTCCGTTGTGTTTGTCCACGTTTTCCTCGAGACGCCGTTTTTGCATCTCGAGTCGCTTTTTTTGTGTCGTAAGGTCTGCGATGCCCCGTTTGACCTGCTGGAGTTGATCGCGCATCTGCTCGTAGGAGTAGTCGAGCGTCTGCGTCGGATCCTCAGCCCGGTTGAGCACCGAGTTGATTTTCGACCGGATGACGTAGGAGGTCCGAGAGAGGATGCCCATACTCCTACGTATCGCTCGTCGCCCTTAAAAACATCACATCAGCGACAGACGATGATGATAGCGACGGTATTCGGGACGATTCTCGCCGCGTTGATTCTCGTCGTAACTGAAACGGATTACGCACCGATCGCACGGCCGTCGGCGATCGCGTGTGCACCGACTTTCAGTGACTACTATAGGCGGCGAGTCGTCGGTCCATCCATGACTGACGTGCTCGTTCCCGGCGGCCGCGACGTCCGCGGGACGCTCGAGGAACCTGACGGCGAGACGAACGCTATCGTCGTCGCCTGCCCGCCCCATCCACAACACGGCGGCTCGCGCACCGATTCGCGGCTCGTCACGGTCGCGGAGACCCTTCGGGAGTCGGGGATCGCCTGCCTGCGATTCGATTACGGCCCGTGGGACGACGGCTACGGCGAGCGAGAGGACGTGCGCAACGCAATCCGGTGGGCTCACGACGACGACCGGTTCGACCGGGAGCGCGGCGCCGTCCCGGTCGGCGTCTTCGGCTACAGCTTCGGCGCGAGTCAGGCGCTGCTCGCCGCGGCTGACGTCGACGTCGAGGCTGTCTCCGCGCTCGCGCCGACCGCACAGTTGGCCGACGACCTCGATGCCTGCGCGTCGCTCAGGGGACTCGAGTGTCCCGTCCAGATATGCTACGGCGAGCGGGACTCGACCGTCGACTGGGGTCCCGTGGTCGAGCGCGCGCGGGAGCGCGGCGACGAGGTCCTCGCGCTCTCAGGCGATCACTTCTTCGTCGGTAAGAACGCGGCCATCGCCGACGCGGTCGGCGACTTCTTCGAGCGGACGCTGCTCGAGTGAGCGATTCGGTCGCGAGCGTCCCGCAACCGTCTCAATCCCGGCCGTGTCTGGTTAGACACTTCGGCAGACCGACGAGCTCGACCGGCTCGGAGTTGTCCGGCGAGTAGACGACCATCTGGCCTTTCTCCATGTAGGGCACTTTCGACTCGAGCGCGCTCGGGATGTTGACGCTCTTGATCGCGTCCTCGTCCCCGAGGTTCAGGACGACGGTGGTGTTGATCTGTTTGAAGACGGCGTCGTCGATGTCCTGTGGGTCCTGGGTGATGAGAAAGAGGCCGAGTCGTTCCTTGCGGCCCTGCTTGGCGGCTTCCGTGAACTTGGAGATGACCTTCCGGGCCTGGACGCTGTCGGCGTCGGTGAGGAAGTTGTGGGCCTCGTCCATCCCGAGGACGAGCGGCGTCTCCTTGATCCGGTCGAAGGTGGGGTCGTTCGAGAGCTTCTCGTCGATCAGCAGCGAGGAGAGCGCGAGGACGACCGCCTCCGTCGCCCGCGTGTCGTTGACGTGGTAGGTCGGGACGACCGAGAGGCCGCCGGGACGGACGAACTGGTGGATCAGTTCGGTGATCGGGCGGGCGTCCTGGTCGAAGACGTCGTCGAAGCCGAAGACGCGCCGGCGGACGGCGTCGTAGGTGGCCTCGTGGACGCGACCGGATTCGTCGAGTTCCTCGCGCAGCGCGGGGTCGTCGAGGAAGGATTTGAACTCCGCGTAGGTGCCGTCGTCCCCGTAATCGGTGAAGAATCGGTCGATGAGATAGGTGAGCGCTCCGTACTGGTTGTCGTTGAGCGAGCCGCCCGAGACGAGCCAGGGTCGCGTTCGACACATCGTAAACGGAATCGTGAACTCGACTTGCTGTGCGCTGTGGTGGCCCGCGGCGTACGACGCGTCGCCGACTTTCGGGACGAACGCCGTCGTCTCGTCGTGGCCGCCGTAGGCGACGCCCTCGCGCTCGAGCCGTCGCGCGAACTCGTCGTCCAGCTCCGGGTTGTCGTCGTGCATCTGGGCGTACTCGTCCTGCGGATCGAACTGGACGACCGCGGGGCTGACCTCGCGGCCGTCGTCCATCGGATAGCTCCGCTCCTCGGCGAGGAACTGTCGGAGGATGTTCTTCGCGCCGTGGGTCTTCCCCGACCCCGTGCCGCCGGCGATCAAGGTGTGCCGGAAGATCAGCGGATCGCCCGCCTCGTAGTCGTCCTTGATCCGGTAGTCGATCGTCGGCGGCGACGCCGCGGTCCTGACCTTCTCGCCGCCGACGGAAAGATGGCCCAGGAAGACCCCCTCCTCGGGCATCTTGAGTCCCGTCTTGATCTGCTCGGTGTCGTCGGCCATCGCGATCACCGTCTGCGGTTTCGGGACGCGGTCGGTCATCCGCCGCTTGAGTTCGCCGTCATCGTCGTAGAGGACGGCGACCGGCTCGAGTTCGGCGACGAACTTGTAATCCGACTCGTCCACCTCGTCGGTGCGCATCGCGCGCCGGGCGTGGATCTCCGTCGCGTCGTCGGCGTGGTACTGCTGGGCGTACTCGAGGCCGGTGATCCGACAGAACAGCGTTTCGCCGTCGGGGTAGGGTGCGAGCAGGTAGCTGCCGATGCGGATCGACGAGCGGTTACCGTGGGTCACGTACGCACGTAGCGAGGTCTCCTCTTCGTCCTCGGCGACGCGCAGTCCCTGGGAGACACAGAGCGCACCGATGCCGACGTCCTCGCCGCGGGGTTCGACGCTCGTCGCTTCGAAGTCGTCAGTCGGTTCCGTGTTCGTTCCTGTCGACCCGTCGGCACTCGAGGTCGCCGACTCGGAGCCGCTCGAATCGGCTTCGAGGTCGTCTGACGCGGCCGAATCGGTGTCAGCGTCGGCGCTGAAATCACCGAAGTCACCCAGATCGGTCATATCAACTCCATCTGCCCGGGTCCTCAAACCCGTTTCCCTCCGACCCGGCTGTAACAGCGATCGGGTAACACGAACCTACTCGAGAGCAGGGTCCGGTAAACCGGAACTACGAGTTCTCTCGCGGAGGTAATCCCGGGATAGACGCTCGGATCGAACGACAATCGCGTGGCGAAAAGGGGTGATCGGGGAGTCGGCGAAACGCGTCGGAAGCAGGTACGGCTGAGACCGGCTAATTCCGTCAGTTGGACGGAGATGGCGGGTTCCGGTGAGTGCAGTTACTGAATCGTCGACAGCTCCGCTTCGTCTCGAACGACCAGCCCGGAGTCGTGATCGAACTCGAGCACGCCGATGTCGGCGAGCGTCGGGAGATGCGAGTGGTAGAGCGAGATCCTCGCCTGCTCGGGATCGATGTCGACGTCGTGTGCAACGAGCTCCGATGCGAGCTGTTCGACGGAGAGCGGTCGTTTGTGGTCCGACAGGATCGAAACGATCGGCATCCGGACGGGGTGGACGATCGCGTCGAGCAGCTCCCGTCCGCGGTCGCCTTCACAGAGCGCGAGCAGTCCCGCGAGGTCTGCGGGGTGGACCGGCGGTTCGTCGACCAGTTCGGTCCCGGTTTCGGCGTCCCACTCGAGGATGTCGTACTCGGCCAGTCGAGGGAGGTGGTTGTGGACGAGGCTGACGCGGACGTCGTGTCGGGTCTGTCCCGTCGAGACGTCGAGGGACTCGCGTTCGACGAGTTCCGTCGTGAGTTCCTCGAGGGTGAGCCGCCTCCGGTAGGTACCGAGTACCTCGAGGAGGCGAAGACGCCGTGGATGACGGAGGACGTCGTAACACTCCGTCGGAACGTCTGCCAACGGGCCCCGCTTGCTTCCGCCGCCGAAGGATGCTTCCGAACTCATTACTAACACCCACTGCTGCAGGGGGCATAAGCCCGTTTCCAAAACGATTTGGCTCCGGAATCCGTGATTACTCTCGTAAGATTGGGATAACCCCCTGAGAGGGGCGAGATTCCGGCGTAGCGGCAATGGTTCGGGGGATCAGAAACGGTAATATACGGCAGACAGTAACGATTTCTACCCAGTTTCGGTACTGGAGAGACGGGAACTGGCCCCGCCGTTCGCCGGAGCGCGTCGCCGGCGATTCGGGACTGTCGACCGATCGACCGAGCGGACTCCCGTGCCACTGTCTTTTTGCAGTCGCGAGCCGTATTCGGCCTATGATCCTGGTACGCGGTCGTGCCGGCGGCACCGAACTGACTGGCACGCTGTACGAACGAGGTGAACGAGCGCCCTCGTTTCGCGGCGCGCCCGACGAAGACGCCGCGTACGTCTGGGTCTGTGACGAGTTCTACGAGGTCGACAGCGGCGGGTCGACGCAGCTGGTCGACGGGCGCGAGGTGAACCTCGCGTTCGAGTCGCCCATGCCACGCGGCTTCGATACTCGAGATCAGGCCCTCGAGGGGGCTAAAGAACACGTTCGGACGCAGTTCGCCCGGATCGGCATCGATCCAGTCAACGTCGAACTCGAGGTCGAGAAACGCGACGACGACGCCGGCGCGTAATCGCGCGTTCCCGACGCCGAGCACCGCATTTCAGCTTCGTGTGCAGTCTCGCCGGTACTACCGGTTCCCGGCCGATCGTCCGCCGACGAACGCCAGTCCCGTCCCGACGACGATCGCCGCCGTTGCCGGTGCCGAGAGACCGGGGACCGAATCGCCGTCGTCCGTTTGGTCCCCGTCATCGGTTGTCGTCGAGTTCGTCCCGGATGCACCGTCGCTCTCTCCGTCGTCAACGGCGTCCGTTTCGAGGTCGTGTGGATCCGGGTGGTCGAACGCCGGTACCGCATCCCCTCCGCCGTCGATCGTGACGGTGGCGTCCTGATCGAAGATCGGGAGCGGCATCTGCCGAAGGACCTCGACGCGACTCTCGCCGACGCTGATCGTCGCCTCGGACGGGGGTGCATCGTCGGCCACCTCGACGGTGATCGTCGCGAGTTCGGCGTTGCCCGTCGCGCCGTCTTCGACGGGGTCACGCCACTGCTCGAGGACGGCCGTGCCCTCGTCGTGAGCGAGCACTCGTTCGGCCTCGACGTCGGTCTCCGTCCCCTGCTCGAGCCACGGCCCCCGCTCGATACCGGTGATCTCGAGGTAGTCGGGGTGGTACTGCGCGACGAGCGCGACCGATTCGACGCCCTCCCCGCCGTGACCGCCCTGGCTCTGCATGGTGATCTCGAGGGTGAACTCCTCGCCGGGATCCGCGTCTACCGCGTACGGCGACGGCCGGAGCACGGCCGACTGATCGCCGGCGACGGCCGTCCCGGCGGCGAGCCCCAGCGTCGCGACGACGAGGACCGCGAGGGCTGTCCCGACGAGTACGGTGCCGGCACCGACGGCGATCGATCGGTGAGTGGGGTTCACTTGGCGGATGAGATTCGATCGGCGGGTGGGTTTCGGAATCACGATCGGTCGGTTAGCTGTCGTCGCCGTCTGACGGGCGTTCGGCGGTTTCCGTTCGGTCCGCGCCGTCGTCGCTCGAGCGACTGCGCGCGTAGAGGTACGCGCCGGTACCGCCGCCGGCGATCGCGCCGAGCGGTCCGAAGCCGGGCATGCCGTCGCCCTCGTCGGACTCGTCACCGTCGTCGGTGTGGTTGTCCGGATCGCCGTCGACGCCCGAATCGTCGTCGTTCGGATCTTCGACGGCCGCGGCGCTCACGTCCGCGCGGAGCTTGAAGTAGTCGTAGCCGTCGGAGGTCGGCACGTCGAACTCGTAGGGCCAGTGCGCTTGATCCGGTTCGTACTCCCCGAACAGTCGCAGCGCTGGCTCGTCGACGTCCTCGATGAGGGCGAGCAGGTCGTCCGCGTCGAACGTGATCTCGACGCCGTCGCCGTCGACGGTCGCCGACTCGGCCTCGAGGTCGTCGCCGGTGCGGATCACCGCGCGGAACGAGTCGGGCTGGATCTCCGCGGCGCCGTCGGGCACGTCGATAGTCAGCGTGCGTTCGTCGCCGTCGCCAGTAACCGTCGCCTCGTCGACCGTCTCGTCGACGCGGAGGATTCGGTTCTCGCGCTCGGGTGCGATGGTGTCTCTCTCTTCCAGATAGTCGAGGACGAACGGCCCCTGGAACTGACCGGACTGGAGGACGATTTCGGCCCCCGAGAGGATCGCGGAGTTCCCGATGCTGTAGTCGTTGTGCGCGAGATAGTACGTTTCGTCCTCGTCGACGGGCTTGCCCCCGATGAAGACGTTGTCGACCCAAACATCGTCCTCGTGGCCCATCCACTCGTAGGAGACGCCCGAGACTTGGATCGCCGGCTGCGCGCCGAAGGCGTCGTCCGGGTGGGCGCGCACCTCCTCCTCGAGGTAGTCGACGACCTGCCGGCCGGTCACCTCGACGACTTCGATCTCGTTCGGGAACGGCAGCACGTCCATCACGTCCGCGCCCGTGATCTCGCCGGGACCGAGCGTCGACCCGCCGCGGATGCCGCCGCCGTTCTGTGCGGCGATGTCGACCTCGATGTCGCCGATCTCGCCGACGGTCCGCATCGCGTCGGTCATGAGGTTCCCCCAGTTCGTCTCGACGGCGTAATTGTCGAACGTGGCGTTCAGTTCGACCTCGCTCTCGACGATCGGCTGGCCGAGTTCGTCCTCGAGTTCGCCGGTCCACTCGTCGGTCAGGTCGGCGAGGTGCTCGTCCTCCGGAATCTCGTCGGTGTAGCGAACGCTGATCTCGTCGTACTCCTCGGCCGCCGGCGAGGGCTCCCACTCGGGGAGCAGGAGATCGGTCCGCTGCCAGTCGGCGAGGTCGCCGTTCGCGTCGAGCGTGATCGAGCCGACGTGGTCGAACTCGTCGCCGAACTCGCTGATGATCGTCCCGTCGACGACCTCCGGTTCGTCGGAGACGACGCCGGAGTGCGAGCCCACGATGGCGTCGAGACCGTCGACCGCCTCAGCGAGGGTGTAGTGGACGCCCGTCGAGACGTGCGAGGCACAGACGACGACGTCCGCACCCTCGTCCCGAAGCGCGTCGGCGGCCTCCTGTGAGCCCTCGACGTAGCCGAGTACCTCCCACTCATCAGGATAGTCGGTCAGCGAGTGAAAGCCCTCGGAGACGAGGCCGAAGACGCCGACGGTCAGGTCCCCTTTCTCGAACGTCCGCCACCGTTCCGTACCCGGAACCGGCTCGCCCTCGTCGTCGAGCAGGTTCGCGACGACCCAGGGGAACTCGCTCTCCTCGAATCGAGCGGTCGCGACGTCGGCGCCGAAGTCGTACTCGTGGTTGCCGACGCCGACGACGTCGATGTCCGTGTAGTTCAGCGCCTCGATCATGTGCTCGCCCTCGAACTCGAGTCCGAGCACCGAGGGAGCAATCTCGTCGCCGTTCCCGACGAACATCGACTGTTCGGCCGCCTCGAGCGCTTCCTGTACGACCGTATAATACCGCGCGATGTTCAGTTCAGACTCCTGAGCGTCCTCGAATCGACCGTGAAAGTGCGTGTCGTGGACGAGCGTCACCGTCTCGTCGGCGGACTGCGCCGCCGCGCTCGCCGTGGTCGGCAGGAGCGCCGCGGCCGACACGCCGGCGGTCGTCCCGAGAAATCGTCGTCGACTCGAGTCGACGGCGGGTTCGTCTTCGCGACTCTCGATCTCGCCAGATGTTCGTGTCATGGTGACACTCATTGATAGCAGCCATTAATATGTTTATGACCAATCATTTCCGTGGATGCTTTTTACACATCCACGACCGAATGGGCGACGTAGTCACACGTACCAGCCAGCATTCCTCGTCCTCGTTCGTACCGGCTAGTACTCCTCGTCCCACCGGTGATCGTCGTAGGTTCGGGCCTGGGACGTGTCGAACTGCGTCTCGAGGGTCTCACGCAGCGACCGTTTCTCCGAGCGGCTGATGCGGGCGAGTTCGTCGGCCTTCTGGACGATGGTCGGCGGCCCGTGGGCGACCGCGACGTTCTGTAGCAACTGGAGCGTCAGCCGTTCGCGCAGTTCGGGATCCCGCGTGAACGCGTAGGGGGCCTCGATCCGGTAGACGAGATCGTCCCGCGGGTCGTAGACGACGAAGAACGTCACCTCGTAAATCTCGTGTGGCAGTTCGCGCTCGACTCCGAGGGCGTCGCCGTCGACCGAGAGCGGCCGGTCGACGCCACCCCGCGAGCGGAACCAGTTGGTGTAGGTCAGCGCCGACGTGTCGCGCTCCCAGCGCTCGCCCTCGACGTCGTCGACGTACTCCCCGCGCTCGAGCAGTCGGGTGAACAGCGCCGAATCGTCGTTCCACGGGGCGCTGATATCGACATCCCGACGGGACTTCAGCGTCCGCGTGATGACGCGCGTCGCCGGATTCTTGACAAACCCTACGAGCGGCACGTCCTTATCGACGAAGCGCTCGACTAATCGGACGTAGTTCTCGAGCACCGTCGTGGGTCGCGGGTCCTCGAGCAGGAAGTCCGCAAGGTCGGGGTGCTGGTCGGCCCAGCGCAGCAGTCCGCGGGGGTAGAGCGGACCGTCGAGCACGAGCAGGTCTTCGACGTCTTCGGCGTGATCGCAGGCGTGTTTGCTCTCGGCTAAGTAGAGTGCGAGCGCGTGGACGACGCCCTCCGCGAACCGCGGGAGGGGCGGGATCTTCACGGCACGACTCCGGCTGTAGCCTTCGTCGAACTTCCCCCAGGTCTCGTCGACGGTCATCGTCTCGTCGTTCGAGTGGACCGTCATCACGGTGGTTCGCGAGCGGTGGAGGTCGAGGTCGCTCGGCGTCGCGCTCATCGCGGCCTGCGCGATATCGATGACGAGGCCGTTCTTGAACGTCGTCGGGTTGATCGTCCCCGCGTCGAGGCCGTGTTCGGTCGGGAACGGCCGGTCGTGGAGGGCCACGTCCTCACAGTCGACGTACCGGCGGCGCTGCTCGCCGACCGGGTCGACGACGGTCCGGCCGTCGTCGAGCAGCGGATCCAGAAACTCCGCCCAGACCGTCTCGGCGAACGCCCGGCGGTCGCGCTCGTCGGCGCCGTGATCGATCCGCCTCGCGAGTCGCGCGATACCGTCGTAGTGGACCGGATCGAGCGTCATATCCTGTGGCGCACAGTCCACCCGCAAAAAGTCAGCGGTCGGGGGTGGCTCGAGCCGCGCTCGTCGTTAACTCGAGGGCGTGTAAATTACCATCAGAAAAATTATGTGTACCGACGATGTGGGTGTCTCCATCCCGATGTCCAAGCGAGGAAAGCACGCGAGCGAAACTGACGGCCAACCGATCAATTGGCGACAGAACGGCGACGGCGTCACGCTCTACGACGAGACCAACCCCGACGCCTGGGTCCGGATGACGTTCGAAGCCGGCGTCCGGCCGGAACACCGGCTCTTTATGATCTGCGACGACTGCGGGGCCGTCTTCGCCCAGCGGACCGCACCCGGCCACAGCACGATCTGTGGCGACTGCGGGGCGACGTTCGAGCACCGGCGCGACTAACTCGTTCTGTTTGCTCGGGTGCTCGAGGTGTACACGCAGTGGTTGCTGCGTCCAGAACGTGGCAAGTTATTATTGTATTCGATTCGATATCTTCAGTATGGAAAAGATCGTACTCGCTCCCGCGATGGGTGAACTCGACGATGGAACCGATCCGGCGATGTCCGTCGGCGTTGCCACCGAGTGCGCCGCTGGACTCGACGTCTCACTGTCCGGCCTCATCTATCCGGACGGGAGTCCGATCGAACAGGCTCGGCACATTTTCGAGATCATCGACGAGATCGTCGAAGACGACCTGGGCGGGGACCTGAGCGACATCACGCTCCTCCGCTTCTACGTCCGGGACGACGTGCTTACGTCGGCGTTTCGCCACCAACTTCACGACCTTCGGCGCGACCTGTTTGACTAGCCGGAGTTCCCCGCGGCGACGATGATCGGCGTCTCGAAACTCGTCGACGAGGATGCCGCTATCGAAATCGAGGCCGAAGCCCGCATTCCCGAAGAAGAGTGGGACAGAACGGTGATTACGCCCGACGAATAAGGCTGTTGTGCGTTACCAGCCGGCAGCACCGACTCACTCGAGAAACCGCTCCTGGACGTTCCCCGTCGGCATCATGCACTGCTCTTTCTGGCCGAAAATTCGGTAACGGTGTTCGGCGACGAGGTCGTAGGCCCAGTCGCGCAGTCGCCGCGGGAGGTATCGGGTGGGACCGAGCAGGCGGTAGATTCCGCCCAGCCGCCGGGCGATGCGGATCACTGCGCCGGATTTCACGTAGGCGTCGTCGCCCTCGATCAGGACGACGGAGTCGAGGTCGTGGCCCTCGAGTCCGTGGTCGGCGAGCAACTGCTGGCCGACGTCGGACTGCAGGGACGCGAAGTGGAACTGCCCCTCCGTGTCTCGAGGGACGAGAAACTGCACGAAGCCGTGACAGAGGTTGCAGACGCCGTCGAAGAGGATAATCGGGTCGTCCTCCGGGATGTCTGTGCCCATCGGATACGAGACGGTTGGGGGGAGCGACAATTCAGCGTTCCGGTTGGCCCGATTCGAGCCGGGGGTGGGTTCGGTCGTCTCACCGCGCCCGTTCGCGCGACAACGACAGCTAATTACGGACCGCAGGTGACCCGTCGCACATGGACGCAGCGCTGATCATCCTCGACGGCTGGGGACTCGGCGACGGAACGAGCAGGGACGCGGTCGAGGCGGCCGCAACGCCGAATTTCGACCGACTGGCAGACGAGGGCGCGTACGGCTCGCTCGAGGTCGCGGGTCGACGGGTCGGCCTCCCCGACGGCCAGATGGGCAACAGCGAGGTCGGCCACCTGAACATCGGGGCCGGGCGCGTGGTCCACCAGGAGTACACGCGCATCTCGGACTCGATCGCGGACGGCTCCTTCCGGGAGAACGACGCGATCAATACGGCCTTCGATCACGCGCGCGAAAATGGCGGCCGAGTCCACTTCCTCGGTCTCGTCAGCGACGGCGGGGTCCACGCCGATCAGGAGCACCTCCACGCGCTGATCGAGCTGGCGGCCGACCGCGACGTCGAGGCCGTCACCCACGCCTTCACCGACGGTCGGGACACGTCGCCGACGGGGGGTCGGGAGTATCTCGAGACGCTCGAGTCGGTGGTCGACGAACACGGGACGGGCGACGTGGCCACCGTTTCGGGCCGATACTACGCGATGGACCGCGACCAGAACTGGGACCGAACGAAGCGCGCCTACGACGCCATCGTCGAACGCGAGGCCGAGTGGACCGCCGGATCGGCCGTCGAAGCCGTCGAGGCGTCCTACGACCGCGACGAGATGGACGAGTTCGTCGAGCCGACCGTGATATCGGGTCAGCCGGCGCTCGAGGACGGCAACTCGGTCGTCTGGTTTAACTTCCGCTCGGACCGCGCTCGCCAACTCACGCGACTGCTCGCGGACATCCGACCGGAAGACTGGGCCAACGAGTTCGCGACCGATCCGCCGGAGACGGAGGTCGTCATGCTGACCCAGTACGACAAGACGTTCGACCTTCCGGTCGCCTACCCGCCGAACCAGCCCGAACAGGTGCTCGGCGAGGTGCTCGCCGATGCGGGCAAGACCCAACTTCGGATCGCCGAATCCGAGAAGTACGCCCACGTCACCTACTTCTTGAACGGCGGTCGCGAAGTCGAGTTCGACGGCGAGATCCGGAAAATCGTGGAGAGTCCCGACGTACCGACCTACGACCTGCAGCCCGAGATGAGCGCCCCCGAGGTCACCGACACCGCGATTTCCGCTATCGAATCGGACGACCCGGACGTGCTCGTGCTCAACTACGCCAACCCCGACATGGTCGGGCATACTGGTGACTACGAGGCCGCCATCGAGGCCGTCGAAGCCGTCGATACGGAACTCGGTCGGCTCACGGATGCACTTCAGGCCGCCGGCTCGCACGTCCTCGTCACGGCGGATCACGGCAACGCGGACGATATGGGGACCGAAGAGGATCCCCACACGGCACACACGTACAACCTCGTCCCGTTCGTCTACGGTGCCTCAGATGGAACTGGTGGTGGCCGGACGGTCCGCGAGGGCGGGACGCTCGCCGACATCGCACCGACGATGCTCGAGTTGATCGGCCTCGATCAGCCGCCGGAGATGACCGGCGAGCCGCTGCTCGAGTAGTCACACCGTTCTCCGGACTCAGTTCTCGGTTCTGTCGCCGGCCGTCCCCTCGCTGGAGGCCCTGACGGTACGTCCGCTGTCGGGGCCACAATAGGGAAGTGAGTGTGCGGTCAGTCCTCGATATGCTTCCGCTCCCGTGGCCGGTGTTTTTCTCGTTGCTGTCCGGTCTCGGAACGGTGTTTCTGATCGCTTACCTCTGGCAGCATCGGCGGAAACCGGGGGCGAATTGGTTCCTGTTGGCGCTCGTCGCGCAGGCGCTGTGGTGTGTCTCCTATGGCGTCTCGTTGCTCGTGTTCGATCCGACGCTCCGGTGGGCGTTCGAGGTGGTGACCTGGATCGCCATTACGTGGACCGGTGTCCCGTTTCTCGCGTTCGGTCTCAACTATACGGGTCGTGGGGGCCTCATTCGCACACCGTGGTTCGGCCTGCTCGTCCTCCTTCCGGTGATCACGACGCTTCTGGTCGTCACGAACCCGGTCCACGAACTCGTCTGGCGGGGGTTTCATCTGGATCCGGTCTTCGGCGCGGCGACGGTCTCCTACGAGTTCAACGCGTGGGCCTACGTCGCGATCATGGTCGGGACCGTGTTCGCCGCGTCGGGAACGCTCTTGCTGTTCGATACGGTCGCTAGCTACGGCCCGCTGTACCGGACGGAAGCGCTCGCGGTCGGTATCAGCACGCTCCCGCCCGGAATCGCCCTGTTGATCTGGTTGTTCGGGCTCGGGCCGGTTCCACAGCTCAACCTGTCGGCGGCACTGTTTCTGCCGCACGTCCTGCTCGACGCCTACGCCTTCGTGGGCAGCGGAATGTTTCGGTTCAACCCGGCTACGCGACGGACGGCCGATCAGTCGGCGATCGAAGCACTCGAGAACCCGTTCGTCGTCGTCAATACGGACGAACGAATCGTCGACCTGAATCCGGCGGCGGCGACCACGTTCGGGGTAACGACGTCGGCAGTCCTCGGTGACCCGTTCCCATCGGTAATCGCCGTCGACCTCGACGTCACCGCGGACGATCAGGTGGTCGCGGCCAGCGTCGACGGCGAGTACCGCGAGTTCACCGTCTCGACGGCGGAACTGCGCGATCCCACGTCGGCGCTCGTCGGCTATACGCTGCTCTTTCAGGACGTTACCGATCGCCGACGGCGGAAACAGCGCCTCGAAATCCTGAACCGAGTGCTTCGACACAACCTCAGAAACGATCTGAACGTCGCCGACGGCTACCTCGGTATCGCCGTCGATCGAGTCGATGACGACGAGCTAAGGGAAATGCTCGAGGACGCACGAACCGATGTCGAGGCGGTAATCAGCATGGGCGAAAAGGCCTGGGCGTTCGAACGCGCAATCGACTCGACGACGGCGTCCCCATCGGCCGTCGAACTTCGCGCGCTCCTCTCGAACGTCGCCGATCTCGAGGACTCGAGGTCGGGGGAGGTCGAGATCACCGTTCCAGCCGATCTCGTCTTGACGACGAATCGGGCGGTTATCACGCAGCTCTTCGCGAACCTCGTGGAAAACGGACTCGAACACAGCAACGCCGACCGGCCGTCCGTTTCGATTTCGCTCGAGCGGGTCGAGGACGATATCGCGATCGTCACCGTCCGAGACGACGGCCCCGGGATTCCCGCCCACGAACTCGCGGTCCTCGACCGTGGCGAAGAGACGGCTCTCGAACACGGCAGCGGACTTGGTCTGTGGATCGTCAGCTGGTGTGTGCGAACGATCGGTGGCGAACTCTCCTTCGAGACCGACGCGCGCGGCACGACCGTTACGGTTCGGCTGCCGGGCGTGGCCGACTCGAACACCGCTCGCTCCGGCGAGCAGCCTGCAGTCAGCCGACAGTGACGAACGGCGGTGCTCGCCGGATGACGCTGCCGGCGGCTTCGGTCCGCTCTGTGATCATGTTCGGCTGGTGAGTTTATTGTGGGGCGCGACAACGGGGGTGTATGAGCGAAGATCCAGACGATCACCAGTTCGCCACGAACAGCATCCACGCCGGCCAGGAACCCGATCCGACGACGGGGGCTCGAGCGCCGCCGATTTATCAGACCACGTCCTACGAGTTCGACGACACCGATCACGCCGCGGCGCTGTTCGGCTTAGAGGAGTTCGGCAACATCTACTCGCGGATCATGAACCCGACGAACGCGATGTTAGAGGAGCGAATCGCGACGCTCGAGGGCGGCGTCGGCGCGCTCGCGACGGCGTCGGGAATGGCCGCGTTCGATCTGGCGACGTTCATCCTCGCGGACGTCGGCGACAACATCGTGAGCGCCTCCTCGCTCTACGGCGGAACCTATACCTACCTCACCCACACCGTCGCGAAACGCGGCATCGAGACGAAATTCGTCGATACCCTCGATTACGACGCCTACGCGGAGGCGATCGACGACGACACCGCATTCGTCCACCTCGAGACGATCGGTAACCCGGCGCTTGTCACGCCCGACATCGAACGCATTGCGGACATCGCACACGAGCACAACGTACCGCTGTTCGTCGACAACACGTTCGCGACGCCGCATCTGTGCCGGCCGCTCGAGCACGGCGCGGACCTCGTCTGGAACTCGACGACGAAGTGGATCCACGGCGCGGGGACGACGGTCGGCGGCGTGCTGGTCGACGGCGGCTCGTTCCCGTGGGACGAGGGCGACTATCCCGAGATATCGGAGCCGAACCCGGCCTACCACGGCGTCAACTTCTCCGAAACCTTCGGCGAGCAGGCCTTCTCCATCGTCGCGCGAACCCGCGGCCTGCGAGACCTGGGCAACCAGCAGTCGCCCTTCGACGCCTGGACGACGCTGCAGAAACTCGAGTCGCTGCCCCTGCGGATGGAAAAACACTGCGAGAATGCGATGGCCGTCGCCGAGTTCCTCGAGGACCACGACGCGGTCGACTGGGTGAACTATCCCGGCCTCGAGAGTCACGAGACCCACGAAAACGCGAGCGAGTACCTCGAAGGTGGCTACGGCGGTATGATCACGTTCGGGCCCGAGGGCGGCTACGACGCCGCGGAAACGGTTTGTAACGAGGTCGAACTGTTCAGCCTCCTGGCCAACGTCGGCGACGCGAAGTCGCTGATTATCCACCCCGCGAGCACAACCCACCAACAACTCACCGAGGAGGAGAAACTCGCAAGCGGCACGACGGACGATCTCGTGCGCCTCTCCGTCGGCATCGAGGACGTCGACGACATCATCGCGGATCTAGAGCAGGCACTCGCGTCGGCGTAACTACCGGCTCGAGCTCACGCTCCGAAACGAACTCCGAGACCGTCTCGGTGCGGTGGCTATCTCGTCGGAGCACGGAAATCTCGTCGAGAACAGCGTTTGGGACGGAGCGTTGTTTGACTGGCCCTACCGGTAACTCCGTTCTCACGTCCCCTCTTCCCTCGCTATTAAGGTGTCGCGGGTTCGATCCACTGGGTATGGCGACAGGGTTACTTACCGACGAGGCGGCGGAGCAGATCGTCACGACCTGCCGGACAGCCGTCGGCGATAGCTTCCGATCGGCGACCTACTTCACTCGCGACGATTACGAACAGCTGTATCTTCGGGAGGACTTAGAGCGCGATGCCGATCTCTCGACGTTCATCGGTCACGAGTGGCGTGGGTTTACGACCGCACAGACGGCCTACGAGAACTCCGAACTCGGCGACTACAACTACACGATTCGCGTCTTTGACAACGGCTTTTTGATCCGCGTGACCAACGAGAGCGAGGGTGTCCTCGTCACGACGGACGGACTCACGCTCAAGGACTTCGAAGAAGTTGCGACGGCGCTCAACTCGTTTCTCAGCGAACGGGCCCTCGACTAACGCTCGAGCTGGTCGGCCGATCGGGCGCGATCCGTGTCATCGCGATGATTGCGGTCGTGTCCCTTCTCGACGGTTCCACTCGAGTGGCTGCCGATCGGCAGCCCACTCCCGAGTTCGCCATCGATACCGAGGAGGCGGGCGAACCGGCGTCGTTCGGCGGCGTGTCTATCGAGACTCATGCCGACAAAAAACGGCAATATCCGTTGTAGTTATGTAGTCCATTTTGCGCAGAAACAGTCGGCTACGATGCTGAAACGATCCCGATACAGTCTGGCGGTTTTCCCGTTTTAATCGCGTAATAGGATGAAACGGTCGCGCGATCTGCGGTCGGAACGCAACACCCTTTTTCGTGACGCCCGTGCGTTCGATAATGACCGCCCTTCCGGATCCCGTCGCCCGCGAACTCGAGTCACACGACGCGTTCGAACCGACTACGGACGACAGCTACAAACTGACGACGACCGTCTTCGACGCGACTGTCACCGCCAGCGATGCAGCGGGGAAGCGAGACGGCGCGTTTTCCGTGACCGTCACGCTCCCGACGCTCGACGCCGCCGTCGCGGGCGAAGCCGTCGCCCCCGTCGTCGAAGACGGCTGGTTCGAGACGCTCGAGCGCCGCCTCGAGGATGTCTTCACCGTCGCCCACACGAGCACGCACGACGAACCGACGGTCGAACGCGACGCGACCGACGTCACCGTGTCCCTCGAGTACGTCGCCTGGAACGCCGGCGAAGGGGTCGACGACGCCAAAGCCCTGATCGAATACGTCGAAGGCACCTACGCACAGGGGATCATCCCCGGCTACGAGTATCAGGGAGCGGCAGCGACGCTGCTCGAGAACGCCCAGAGCCGCGGCCAACGGGCCAACGAGGGCGAGAGCGGCGGGATGCCGATGTAATGCGACGCAGTTAGAACAGACTTTACTGGCCGGGACAACGCTCGCCGTAAAACGGCGAGCGTTCGACCCGGGGAAAGGCAGGCTATTGCCCAGAAAATCACCGCGAGCGACCGCAGGGAGCGAGCGGGCCGACGACTGACTCGGAGCGAGTGAACCGAGCACAGAGGAAGGAGGAGTGCTTTTAATCGAATTTTTGCCGAGGGCGCGGCAGAGCCGCGCCCGCAGCGCAAAACTTCGTTCTTAGTCCATCGCGATGTACGTTTTCGTATCCGTTACGCCCTCGAGCGCCTGTACGCCCGAGGAGACGGCCTCGAGGACGTTGTACACCTCGGGGGCGTCGATCTCCGCGATAATGTCGTACGTGCCTGCGACGATGTGCGCATCGGAGACCGACTCGACATCCCGAATCGACTCGAGAAGCCCCTCGGACTTCCCGGCAGCCGTCTTGATCATAATAAACGCGTGAACCATTCTCGACGGTGTGGTACATCTTCGCATGACTAAAACCTTTGCCCGATTTCCGACACTGTTCGACTGTTTGGCATGGTAATTCGGCGCAAGCTTATTGCCGGGGGGAAGCGTACCCCAGTGCATGCGGTTCGTGATCATCGGGGCAGGACGGGTTGGCCTGCGCACGGCGCGCGTTCTTCGAGAAGAGGGCCACGAGGTGTCGGTAATCGAACGAGACGAGGCGATGATTCGTCGGGCCCGCAACCAGGAGTTCACCGTCGTCGAGGGTGACGGCTCCCACGAGGACGTCCTCGAGGAGGCCGGCATCGCCGACGCCGACGCGCTGGGCGCGCTGACCGGCGATCTGAACGTCAACTTTACGGCGTGTATGATCGCTAACCACTACGGCTGTCGGACGATCATGCGCATCGACGAGGCCTACCGCGAGGGGATCTACCGCAAGTACGCCGACGAGGTCGACGAAGTGATCTACCCCGAACGCCTCGGCGCGATCGGCGCGAAAAACGCCCTGCTCGGCGGCACCATCCGCGCCATCGCGGACATCGCGCCGCACCTGCAGGTCGTCGAACTCACGATCACGAACGATGCCCCGGTCAACGGCTACACGATCAGCGAACTGCAACTGCCCGCCAACGCGACCGTACTCGCCTTCGGCAAGCGCGACCAGGACCTCGGACTGCCGGACGAAGACATTTCGCTCGAGGACGGCGATCGACTCGTCGTCCTTGCGGACTACGACGTGCTGAGCGAGGTTCGCCAACTGCTCGTCGGCGAGTCGGAAGCACGCGCGGCCGCGAACACGGGTTCGGACGCGACGTCGGGTACTGGAGGTGTCAACTGATGGTTACAGCATTCATTATGGTCAAGGCGAACACCGGCGAGGCGGATCGGCTCCGAGACAGCATCGAATCGATCGACGGCGTCCAGTCGGCCCACATCGTCGCCGGCGACGTCGACATCATCGCGAAAGCCAGCGTCGAGACGCCCGCCGCGGTCAAAGAGATCGCGGCGACCCAGATTCAGGGCATCAACGGCATCGAGGATACGCAGACGTACATCGCGATGGACTAAGAACGAAGTTTTGCGCTGCGGGCGCGGCTCTGCCGCGCCCCCGGCAAAAATTCGATTAAAAGCACTCCTCCTTCCTCTGTGCTCAGTTCACTCGCTCCGAGTCAGTCGTCGGCCCGCTCGCTCCCTGCGGTCGCTCGCGGTAATTTTCTGGGCAACAGCCTGCCTTTCCCCGGGTCGCGCGCCTCTCGCGGTGCTCGAGTCGCGCTTCCGGCCATAGAGTCGATTCAGAGATCGAAGAGTCATTCACTACAACTGCATACTGACCGGCGTTCCCTGCCGGGTACGTTAGAGTGTCGTGTTACTGTGGGATACAAGCTGAAAAGCCAATCAGAAAAATCAATGGAGTGTTGACGGGAGTAGTGATATAATGGTAGAAACCCTTGCAATGGCCGTTTACACTATCATGGCTCTCCTCATAATCGGGATTCCTACGTGGTATATTTGGAAGTGGAACATCCAGCAATACCGAGAAAAAGATAAGATATGACTCATGCAGCACCCCATTTCATAATTGATGACGGTCGTTGTACCGACTGCTGTTTTAATTGAAACCTGTGACGCTCGCTGCTCACGAAATGCCCTATACGTATCGGTCGATAGCAAACCCATTCTCTATCGAGAACTGTTCCGTTACTCGTCACCAGCGACATCGGCCAGTACGTCCTCGACCTCCTCGAGCACGCGTTCCGGTTCCTGCATCGCATCCACCCGAACGAACCGGTCCGGGTCGCGCTCGAGCACTCGCTCGTAGTTCGCGCGCACTGACTCGAGGTAGTCCGCGTGCTCGAACTTGTTCGTCGCGCCGGCGCGCTCCGCGGCCGTCTCGGGGTCGAGATCGAGGTAGATCGTTAGGTCGGGATCGATAGTGAACGGCTCGTGGACGTCGACGACGTACTCGAGGGGGTCGGTCTCGAGACGATCGTACGACTCGAGAGTCGCCCCCTGGTAGGCGTATCGGGAGTCGGAGTAGCGATCAGAGACCACGAGGTCGTTGCGCTCGAGCGCGGGTTCGATCACGCGCGAGAGGTGGTCGGCGTGGTCGGCGGTGTAGAGAAACAGTTCCGCGAGCGAGTCGGCGTTGTCGTCTTCGATCGACCGGTAGACGGCGTCGCCGTACCAGGAGTCGCTCGTCGGTTCGCGAGTGAACGTCGCATCGGGGTAGGACTCCTGTAGGGCCTCCCAGACCGTCGTCTTGCCGCTGCCGTCCAATCCCTCGAGCGTGACCAGCATGCTCGCACCTCGTGGCGAGAACTATTTAGTAGCCGCTATTGAGCGTCGGAACCCAAACCACGGAGGCGACCAGCTATTTATCGCTGCGTGGAGAAATTCGGTGTATGAAGGTGCTCGTTGCCGGCGGTACTGGGTTCATCGGGACGACTCTCTGTACGGAACTCGACGACCGCGGCCACGACGTGACGGCGCTGTCTCGCGATCCCAGCGACGGCGATCTCCCTGCGGGGGTCGACCGCGCGATGGGCGACGTCAGCGCGTACGACTCTATCGTCGACACCGTCGCGGGCCACGACGCTGTCGTCAATCTCGTCTCGCTCTCGCCGCTGTACAAGCCGCCGGGCGACCTCGACCACGAGACCGTCCACCTCGGTGGCACGGCGAACCTCGTTCGAGCCGCCGAAGCGGGCGGCGTCGATCGATTCATTCAAATGAGCGGACTCGGCGCGGATCCGGACGCACCGACCGACTTCCTTCGAGCGAAGGGGAAAGCCGAGGACGTCGTCCGAGACTCACACCTCGCGTGGACGATCTTCCGCCCCTCCGTCGTCTTCGGTGACGGGGCGGAATTCCTCGAGTTCACCAAGCAGGTTACGACGCCGTACGTAACGGGACTCCCGAACGGCGGCCAGACGCGATTCCAGCCGATCTGGGTCGGCGATCTGGTCCCCATGCTCGCGGATGCCGTCGAGGATCACAGCCACGTCGGCGAAGTATACGAACTCGCTGGCCCGCAGATCGTCACGCTCGCGGACGCGACGCGGCTGGCCTACGCGGCCGAAGGAAAGTCCGTCAAGATCCTCTCGGTCCCCCTCTCGATGGCGAAACTCGGACTGACCGCGGCCGGCGCGATTCCGTTCGTTCCGTTCGGCCCGGATCAGGCGCGCTCGCTCGAGATGAACAACACCGTCGTCACCAACGACGTGAGCGCGTTCGGCGTCTCGGAGGACGAACTGACGACGCTCGGCGCGTATCTCGAGGTCGGTATCCACGAGCCTCGCGAGCCACAGCGCGAATCCGCCTGAGACGTTCAGCGGTCGCTTGACGCGTTCAGCGTCTGCTTGCCGTATTCAATCACTGGCTGACACGACCTCGAGACGACTGACACGCTCGATGCCGGTCTGATATCGTTCGACCGCCGTATCGACGGCTTGCGGTTCCGTACGGCGAACTCAAGGGTGGACAGATTGGCCCAAAGATTTAGTATAAAGCACAGAACTGACGTCGAAACCGACTCGTTTCTCGCGAGTTTTTTCGAGCTGAAATCGACCGCCTGCATCCGATTCTCCGAAACACAAAAGAAGAAGAGACATTCAATTCAACAAAAGACTTATGCCCTTGATCACTCTGTACCAATTCAACGGAGCCCCCTGACAAATTATGAAGCTGGCGATGATCGGATTCGGACAGGCTGGTGGCAAGATCGTCGATCGATTCCTCGATTACGACGATCGGACGGGTAGCGGAATCGTCCGTGCGGCGATTGCCGTCAACTCCGCGAAAGCGGACCTCATCGGTCTCGAGAATATTCCGGAGGAGAACCGCGTACTCATCGGCCAGGCCCGCGTAAAGGGCCACGGCGTGGGTGCAGACAACGAACTCGGCGCGGAAGTCGCCGAGGAGGACATCGACGAGGTGCAAAACGCCATCGACGCGATTCCGACCCACGAGGTCGACGCGTTCCTGGTCGTCGCCGGTATGGGCGGCGGCACCGGATCCGGCGGTGCACCCGTCCTCGCCAAACATCTGAAACGAATTTACACGATTCCTGTCTACGGTCTCGGCGTGCTCCCGGGCACCGATGAGGGTGGAATCTACACCCTCAACGCGGCCAGATCGTTCCAGACCTTCGTCCGCGAAGTGGACAATCTGATGGTCTTCGACAACGACTCCTGGCGACAGACCGGCGAGTCCGTCGAAGGCGGCTACGATCAGATCAACGAGGAGATCGTCCGACGGTTCGGCATTCTCTTCGGTGCGGGTGAGGTTGGCGACGGACAGGAAGTCGCCGAGAGCGTCGTCGACTCGTCGGAAATTATCAACACGCTCTCGGGCGGCGGCGTCTCGACCGTCGGCTTCGCCAGCGAGGAAGTCGACCTGAACACGAGCGGCGGTCTGCTCTCGCGCTTTACCGGCGACGGTGGCGGCAGCACCGACGACTTGGACGCCGCGAACACGACCAACCGCATCACGAGCCTCGTCCGGAAGGCCGCACTCGGCCGACTGACGCTCCCGTGTGAGATCGAAGGCACCGAGCGCGCGCTGCTCGTCGTCTCCGGTCCGTCGGAGTATCTCAACCGGAAAGGCATCGAGCGTGGGCGGAAGTGGCTCGAGGAGGAAACGGGAAGCATGGAAGTCCGCGGCGGCGACTTCCCGCGAGAAGAGCCGGAAGTGGCCGCAGCACTCCTGCTCTCGGGCGTGACGAACGTGCCGCGAATCAAGCGTCTCCAGCAGGTCGCCATCGAGGCCCAGGAGAACATGGACGACATCCAGCAGGAAAGCGAGGAGAACCTCGAAGAACTCGTCGAAGACGACGAGGACGAACTCGAGCCGCTGTTCTAGGCTCTCAGTTCTTTCGCGACTCGACGACCCCAGCGGCCGCGCTCGTGTCGGGGGGCACGACGGTGGCGTCTGGTGTCGACGAACGGCGGTCTCTCGTTACACCTCGGTCGCGGCTTCGACGTGTTTTTGCCCGCGTCCGGACTACCTTCGATAGATGCACGTCGTCGTTCCGTTCGCCGCGACCGATCCGAAGACGCGCCTCGAGTCGGTGCTCTCCCCCACGGAACGGTCGGCGTTCGCACGGGCCATGCTCGCCGACGTCCTGTGTTCGATCGTTGAAGCGGGCCGGGAGCCGACGGTGGTGGCGACTGCGCCGATCGATCCCGCCGAACTCGATCTTCCGGCGCACGTCTTCGAGTCGGTGTCGGTCGCAGTGGACGACCGCCCGCTCACCGACGCGGTCAACGCGCGCCTGCCGAGCCGGACCGACAGCGGAGACGGCGTCGGTGATACTGACGACGCCGTCGCCGTCGTCATGGCCGATCTCGCCCTCGCGACGACCGATGCGCTCGAGGCCCTCTTTGCGACCGAAACGGCCGTCGCCATCGCGCCCGGCCGCGGCGGCGGCACGAACGCGCTCGTCGTTCGGGACCCCGCGTTTCGAGTCGACTACCACGGGGCCTCCTATCTGGACCACCGCGAGATCGCCGAGGAGGTGGGTGTGAGCCTCGAGACGGTCGATTCGCTCCGGCTGGGAACCGACATCGACGAACCCGACGATCTCGTCGAAGTGCTCGTCCACGGCGACGAACGCGCTCGCGCCCCCGCGACGCTCCGCGATCTTGGATTCGAACTCGAGCGACGGAACGGCCGCGTTGGCGTCGCCAGACGCGAGCCCGCAGACCGAGACAGATAGCTGTCAAAGCGGGCGCGTTCGACAGAAGTCAAGTCTTATGTGGTGAGCGACGGGACTCTGCAGTAATGTTCCCCGGTGCGAGCGAGTACGGCGTCGACATCGCAGTCGACGACGCGGCGGTCGACGATCTCCTCTCAGTCACGCCCGACGACGTCGAGGCGCCGCCGGCGTTGACCTTCGCGCGAAACGTCTTCGTCCCGCTGACGACGGCGTGTCGATACACCTGCACCTACTGTACGTACTTCGATCCGCCGGGCCAGGCCTCCCTGCTCACGCTCGATGAGGTCCGCGACATCTGCGCCCGCGGGGCCGACGCAGGCTGTACGGAGGCCCTCTTTACGTTCGGCGACGACCCCGACGACCGCTACACCGAGATCCACGAGCAACTCGACGACTGGGGCCACGACTCCATTCACACCTACCTCCGGGCGGCCTGCGAGGTCGCCCTCGAGGAGGGCCTGCTCCCCCACGCCAATCCGGGCGATCAAACGCTCGAGCAGATGGCCGAAGTGGCGGACGTCAACGCCAGCATGGGCGTGATGCTCGAGACGACGGCCGAGGTCGGCGCTCACGCCGGCCCCCAGAAGAAAGAGCCGGGTCAGCGCCTGCGGACGATCACAAACGCCGGCGAACTCGACGTCGCCTTCACGACGGGCATTCTGGTCGGCATCGGCGAGACGTGGCGCGACCGCGCGGAAAGCCTGCTCGCGATTCGCGAGCTACACGAGCGCTACGACCACATCCAGGAGGTGATCATCCAGCCCGTGATGAACAACGAGCGTTGGTCCGACGGCTCGCCCGACCTCGAGACGATGCGCCGGGTGACGGCGATGGCTCGCGTCGCGCTCCCCGAGGAGATTTCGGTGCAGGTGCCGCCGAACCTCGCGCCGGCCCGCGACCTGATCGACTGCGGCGTCGACGACCTCGGCGGGGTGTCGCCGATCACGGACGACCACATCAACCCTGACTACAAGTGGCCCGCCCTGCGAGAACTCGAGAAGATTGCGGCCTCAGCGGACCGGCCGCTCGGCGAACGGTTGCCGGTCTACGAGCGGTTTCTGCCGGATGACCTGCGGACCGACGGGTTCGATGGCGTCGCCGCGGACGGAACGGCCGGTGCGTCGGGACCTCGATCGCCGGACGCCGAGCGGGAGTGGATCTCCCCGACGATTCGGGGGGCGCTCGAGGCTGATAGCGATGCCGGCGAACGGTATCGGTCGGTGCTTCGGAGCGAGACGAGCGCCATCTCTCGATAGCGAGCATCCGGTTTGGGGTACGGCCGCGTCTCGAGCGACGACGGTCATCTCACCGACGCTACTGGAAGATCGACAGCCGCGAGAGGTAGAAGATCAGCAACGCGAGGGCAAACACCAGTCCGAGAACTCGAAGCCCGCCGGCGACCTGCGTGCGCTCTTTCGGCAGGAGTTCCGGAATTCCCAGCAACAGCCACAGGACGCCGAAGTGAAGTGCCGACGATATCCCTCCCGCGCCGACGAGACCGTAGAACGCGTACAGTCCGAGGAAAAAGAGACCGACGGCGATCAACAGTCCTCCCGACCGCCATCCGTCGGGCTCTCTGAACAGTTCCGTTATCATACTGGTTCGTTGGTGTCAACCGACAAATCGTTTTCGAGCGGATCGCTGCAGTATCGGCGACACTGAACATCTGTTGTAGCCCTCTCGACCACCCGTACCTCGGGTTTCGTGAACGACGCCGAACCGGTCGTCAGAAAAACGCTTCGTGAACCGCAAGCCCCTCGCTCTCGAGAACTGGCCCCTCGACCACCGTTGACCCACCACCCCGATCGATCACTTCCTCGCAAGGGATTTCGATCACCCCATCGTCCCGAACCGCCGCGAGCGAGTCGACGGAGACGCTGTAGACGACCCGCCCGAGTCCCGCGTAGACGATCGCGCTCGCACACATCGGACACGGCTCCGTGCTGGTGTACATCGTACACGCCTCGCGCTCGCCGGCCTCGAGTTCGCGAGCGGCCCACCGTGCCAGTTTGAATTCGGGATGAGCGGCGATATCATCGTCGCTGCGGGTCGTGTTCTCGGCCGTCCGGACGACCGCGTCGTCGACGACGAGGAGCGATCCGAACGGGGTGTTGCCGTTGTCGACCGCTGCTCGAGCGAGGTCGATCGCGTCTCGGATGTAGGACTCGTCAGTGGACATGATCGCTCTTCGTCGCCGCCACTGAAACGCCTGTCCTCGCGCCGACGATTAGGTACAGGAAAAGCCGCCGTCGACGACGAGCGCCTGGCCGGTGATCCAGTCGGCCTCGTCGCTCGCGAGGAACAGCATCGCGTTGGCGACGTCCTCCGGACGACCGAGTCGCTTGAGCGGGTAGTACTTCGACATCTCCGCCTTGGTCGCCTCCCACTCCTCTTCGGTGCGGTTCTCTCGAGGCATCGCCGTATCCGTTACGCCCGGACAGACCGCGTTCGCGCGCACGCCGTGGGGACCGACCTCCGCGGCGACCGTGCGCGTGAAGTTGACGACGGCTCCCTTGGTCAGCGAGTAGGCCCCGAGCTGGGGCGCGCCGATGACGCCCGCGAGCGACGCCGTGTTGACGATTGCACCCGACCCCTGCTCTTTGAACTGGGGGATAGCGGCGTGACAGCCGTTCCAGACGCCCTTGACGTTGACGTCGATAATTCGGTCGCGTTCGTCCTCGTCGATATCCTCGACGTTCGCGCGCTGGTGGCTGACCCCCGCGTTGTTCACCATAATATCGAGTCCGTACTCCGCGACCGTCTCGTCGACGGCCGCGTGGACCGCGTCCGCGTCGGTGACGTCGAGTTCGAGTGCGGTTCCTTCCTGTCCCGCCTCCTCGACGCGGTCGATCGTCTCCTCGGCACCCTCGTGGTCGATATCGGCCCCGACGACCGTCGCGCCCTCCTCGGCGAACAGTTGCGCAGCTTCGCGGCCTAATCCCGATCCGGCTCCCGTGATAAACGCTGTCTTGCCTTCGAGTCGCATACGTACACGTTTTCGAGAGCCATCATAAAGCATCGCTCCGCGGTACCGGCCTGCCGGTTCGAGCGAAGCGAGGTCACAGAGCGGACTCGAGCCGACCGCTCGACCGTTTGGACTACTGAATACGGAACCGCTTCGAGCCGGTTGCCGTGAGCGTCGCCGACTCGTGCAGCGTGACGACCTGGCCCGTCGGCGTCGACTTGATCTCGGCGCTAGCGTCGACCGACTCGAGGGTGCCGAGCAGTTGGGCTTTCGGCGGCTTCTGGGCGGCTCCGCAGCCGTAGATGGTCAGCAGGCCGCCGTCTTTCGGTTCGCGGTCGTAGACGACGACGTGGGCGTGGTTCGGCAGTCGCCAGTTGCCGTCGTCGATTGGAACGAGGTGGTTCACACCCTACGCCACGTTCGGAATCCGCAAAAAGCCGTCCCCGATTCGTCGTTCGCCTTCGCTCTCAGTCGTCGGCCGGAACCGTTCGCTCCGCGCGCTCGTCCGCGTCGAGCAGCGGCGTCCCGTCGGCTTTCGGGCCGAGTTGCGGGCCGAAGGGCGGATCGTCGGGGTCGATGACGCGGCGCGTCTCGTAGTCGGTCGAGCGTTCGACGGGGATTCGACCGATCGAGGTGATCATCTCGACGTAATCCTCGAACGAGCGGAACTCGCCGTGTTCGCCGCCGGCGCGGGTCGTGATCTCTTCCGAGAGGATCGTCCCCATGTAGTCGTCGGCGCCGCAGGCGAGCATCTTCAGCCCCTGCTCGTCGCCGTACTTGACCCACGACGACTGGACGTGGTCGATGTTGTCGAGAAAGAGCCGGGCGACGGCGATCATGAGTTCGTCCTCGTCGATGCTCGCCCCGCCGGAGACGACGTCGTGCTCGAACAGCGGCGTGTTCTGGTGGATAAAGGAGAGCGGTACGAACTCCGAGATCGCGCCGTCGACCCGGTCCTGAAGGTCCCGAACCCGTTTCAAGTGCATCGCGCGGTGGGCTTCGTTTTCGACGTGGCCGTACATGATCGTCGCCGTCAGCCCCAGACCGACGTTCGCGGCGGCCTCCATCGCCTCGAGCCAGTCATCGGTGCCGATCTTGCCGGGACAGATGACGTCTCTGACCTCGTCGACGAGGATTTCGGCGGCCGTGCCGGGAACCGTGTCGAGGCCGGCCTCCTTCAGGCGGCCGTAGACCTCCTCGTAGGACCAGTCGGTACCCCGTCGGGCGTGGTAGCCCTCCTCGGGCGTCATCGAGTGGAGGTGGACATCGCCGACGCTCATCGCCGCCATCTGCTCGACGTAGGTGCCGGGATCGGTTGCGTACCGTTCGGGGGACTTGTAGTTGACTTCCTTCGGCTCGGAGTGGGCCTCGAGGATTTCGCGGTGTTCCTCGTCGAGTGCGAACGCGGGGTGGAGACCGGAGACCGAGGTCACCTCGTAGACGCCGCGCTCGACGGCGTCCGCAACGATTTCGCGGGACTCCGCGGGCGTTTTCGTAAAGCCCGCGGTCTCGACCTCGCTGTCACGTTCGAAGGTGTGCGCCGCGTCCTTGAAGTTACAGAACAGACAGCCCACGTTGCAGGCCGTCGTGACGTTGTTGTTGATATTCGCGACGAAGGTGACCTCGTCGCCGACGACCTCGGCGCGGCGTCGATCGGCCGCCTCGAGCACCTGTTCCTTTCGCGTCCGATCGATTCCCTCGACGTCCGTCCCGGTCGTGAGTAGCTCGATGGCGTCGTCGACCGTGAGCCGGTCGCCGGCGCGCGATTTCTTGAGTGCGTTCTCGAACGACTGGTCGGTCTCGGGAACGTGCTCGAACGTGAGGTCTGCCTCGGTCACCGGTCGCTCCATCGGCATATCAATACCAGTACAGCGAGAAAAGCATGTGGATTGTGGACGGATTCGACCAATCGAGCGAGTGATACGCTCGGCCGCTGGCGCTCGCGCGGCGTCGGTCGCGTAGCGTCGATCGCGTTACTGGTTTCGATTCGTAACAATCAACCCCGGGTACGTCTCGGTGGTAGACGAATGGGCTCTCGAACCGACGCGAATCCACGATTTCGACGCGGCGGGACGAGATACATCGTCGGTGCAGTTTCGGCCGCACACTTTCTCTCCCACGTCTACCTGCTCGCGTTTCCGCCGCTGTTTCCGCTGCTCGGCGCGGAGTTCGACCTTACGACGGCACAGCTCGGACTGCTCGTCACGGCGATCTACCTCCCGACGCTGTTCTTACAGATTCCGCTGGGCGAACTCGTCGATCGGATCGGTGCCAAGCGGATCCTGGTCGGCGGACTCGTCGTTACGTCACTCGGCGTGGCCCTCTCCGGGCTGGCGACGTCGTACTGGCTGTTGCTCGCGTTCGCGTTCCTCTCGGGCATCGGCCAGTCGGTCTTTCACCCCGCGGACTACGCGCTCCTCGAGAGCGTCACAACCAGCGAGAATCAGGGGAAGGCGTTTAGTCTGCACACCTTCGGCGGCTTCGCCGGCTTCGCCGCCGCGCCCGTACTGGTTGGCGGAATCGGTATCAGGTACGGCTGGCAGGCGGCGCTACTCGCTGCCGGCTCGCTCGGCTTCGTCTACGCCGCGATACTGCTGGTGACGGCCGCACCAGTCTACAGGTGCCAGATCCGCGAGCGAGCGGCGTCCGCGGACGGCTCGGGTGAACCGGAGGTGGCCGCAAGCTCCGACGACCGCATTACATCCGGGAACGAACCCGAACCCGATGCGAGCGACGATGGGGGCTTCGTCGCGACCGTCTCGCAACTGCTCCAGCCGAAGCTGCTCGTCGTGTTCGGCTTTTACCTGCTCTCGATGATGGCAATCGTCGGGCTTCAGTCGTTCACGACGGTGTTCGCCGTCGACGCGCTCGGCTTCGGCGACGCGAGCGCGAACAACCTGCTGACCGCCTACCTCGTCGGGACGGCGATCGGCGTCATCGCGGGCGGGCCGCTCGCCGACCGCCTCCCGTTCCAGCCGATCCTCGTCGTCGCGTTCGCGGCCGCTGCTTCGGGCGTCTTCCTCGCCGTGATCATCCCCTCGTCTACCGGTTTCGCCGCCGCTGTTACCCTCTTTACGTGTATCGGGTTGGCGATCGGCGTCGCGCTGCCCTCGCGCGATACGTTCGCGACCACCGTCGCCGAAGCCGGTTCGACCGGCAAGAGCTTCGGCTTCTTCTTCACCGGACTCTCGCTGGGCGCGGTGATCAGCCCGGCGCTGTTGGGCGTCGTCATCGACGAGGTGTCGGTCGGCGCCGCGTTCCTCGTCATCGTCGCTATTTTGCTCGTCGCCGCGTCGGTGATCGTCGGCGTCTCGCTGGTCGACCGACGGCGGCCGAGCGGGGCGTGAGCGGAATCTCGATCCGGCTCGAGGTGCCACCGGATACTGAAACCTTCTTAGGGTCCGGCCACGGCAACTGGGGTATGAACCGCGGCGGCGGCTACGTCCTGAGGTGTCTCGTATGACGAGTGTCAAAGAGTTCCGCATCGAGGAGGCGGCGACCGACGAGGAACTCGGCGAAGGCTCGTTCGTCTTCACCGACGCCTACTCGGTGTTCGACTGGGGACAGATGCCCGACCAGATCCCCGAGAAGGGCGCGAGCCTCTGTGCGATGGGCGCGTTCAACTTCGAACTGCTCGAGTCCGAAGGCGTCCCGACCCACTACCGCGGCGTCGTCGAAGACGGTGAGGTCGTCCCCCTCACGGATTCGTCGCGCCCGCCGTGGGAGATGGCCATCGACCTCACGCAGGTCCCCGACCTGCCCAACGAGGGCCGGGAGTACGACTACGACCACTACCACGACGCGGCCGGCGAGAACTACCTGATCCCGCTCGAGGTCGTGTTCCGAAATCGCGTCCCCGTCGGCTCGAGTCTCCGTCGGCGAACCGAGCCCGAAGATCACGGCCTCGAGTTCGAGAGTTGGCCCGAGGAAGCTGTCGACCTCGCGGAACCGATCGTCGAATTCACGACGAAGTACGAGGAGGGCGACCGACAACTCGATCGTGAGGAGGCCGATACCATCGCTGGCCGGGCTGACATCGACGACCTCGAGTCCGTCGCTCGTGAGGTCAACCGGATCGTCACCGAGCAGGCCGACTCGGCCGGGCTGGTCCACGAGGACGGCAAGATCGAGTGTCTCTACTACCGGGGCGAGATCCGCGTCGCGGACGTCGTCGGTACGTTCGACGAGAACCGCTTCAGCTACGAGGGTACCCAGCTTTCGAAGGAGGTCCTCCGACAATATCACAAGCGCACCCAGCCCGAGTGGGTCCAGGCCGTCGAGGCCGCGAAGGCCGAAGCGAAGCAGGAGGACGTCGCGGACTGGAAGTCCCTCTGTGAGGAGACGCCGGAGCCGCTCGAGGAAGGCGTCCTCGAGACGGCGCGGGATCTGTACTGCGCCGGTGCGAACGCCTACACCGGCCAGGAACTGTTCGACGCGCCGCCGCTCTCGAGTGCGATCGGGGCCGTCCAGCGGCTGTAGCGGCGCCCCCTCTCTTTCGTCGCCATTCGATCATCTGACGTCGTTTCGCTTCGATCGTCTGGGCTCGTCTCGACTTGGTTCCGACGGTCTCGACCCGCGACTTTCGCCGTCGCCGCCGCCGTTCACTCCACGCGCTGTCACGACGATCGTCTCGTTGACTCGATGCCGCGTCGGTACGTAGTCGGTCGGTTTCGCTTCATTCCCGTGCCGTTCGCTACCCATTCACATTCGGTGTCTGAAAGGTAACCCTCATATCGACTGCCCCACAACCATACGCTCGAGTACCGATGTCCCTCGCTGCCAGTGGAATCGTCACGAGCATCGTCCCGTTTGACCCAACGTACGGTATCACGATCGTCGCGAGCGTCATGCTCGCCGTGATCGTCTGCGCGATGGTCTTCTTCGCCCTCGCCCCGGTCGTCTCCGACTCGTGGGCCGAGCAGCTGAGTTCGACGAGCACGTCCTCGGCTACGCCGAGCGCCGAGCCGAGCGACGACTGAGGTTCGGTCTCGTTTTTGGCGGACGGGTCTCGTACTCTGTGGGATCAGTCTCGAGTCGCGAGTCTTTTCGCCTGAATTGGCACGAATTGAGGGACTGACGTTATGGTCTTCCGGAGCCAGTCTCGCGTACGACCATGGAGATCACGGTGTACGGGCCGTTACGAAGCGCGACCGGAACGAAGACGGTGTCGCTCGAGTTCGGTGGCGACACCGTTGCAGAGGCTATCGACGAGTTCGCCGAGACCCATCCGCGGGCGGCGCAGTACCTCTACGACAACGGCGAGTTGCGGCCGAGCGTCAGGGTCTCGGTCGACGGTGAACGCGCGGCGCTCGAGGACCCGGTTTCGGACGACGCGTCGCTGGCGCTGGTGCCCGCCGTTCAGGGTGGTTCATAGTAATCTGTACCGACACGTGCTCAAACCATCGTGTCCCTACTGAGGGACGACTACTGACACGAACGATCGACTCGCGTGGCAACCGTGAGTGCCACGACCTCCCCAACCGATTTCTGCTCACGGATGCTTCGCACCCGTTCGCATGGTCCGCGGAACCTGCGGTTCCGTGCTACGCGCTCCTGCTAGTCGCTCACTCATCCCTCACACGTCGTGTCGGCCGCCCTCGCTATCGCTCGAACGGCCGACAGCGCGCGCCACTGCAGTGGGATACGGGCCCTCTCCAGTCCTGTGTTTACAGCCCGTATTGCTCGCGCACGAGATGGTCGATACCGCGGTCCTCGAGTACCCCCATCGGCGCGAGCAGGTCGAGTTGCACGACGCCGGGGAGCCGCCCGATCTGGACGCCGCCGGTGAACGTACACCGCGAACGAACTTCGCCCTCGCTCATCTCGAGCAGTTTTGTCGCGCGGTCGAAGGCGTTCTGCGTGGCGTCGTTGACCGTCGCGCCGGAGCCGATCACCTGAATCGGGCCCATTTCGTCCTCGACGTCGACGCCGTGTTGGGCGCCGAGTTCGCGGCCGGCCTCGCGCTCCTCGTCGCTGTAGGGTTTGCTGATGAACGGAAGGTCTGCTTCGGGTGGCAGAAGGAGGGGACCGTCGATTTCGAGTCCCTCGATAACTTCGACGTCCATCGTGACCGTCCCGCTGACGTCGGTCGTGTGCAACGAGAGTTCGCCGTCGCCCTGGTTGGCGTGGAGGTCGCCGACGTAGACGCCGGCGCCGTCGACCTTGACGGGACAGATCAGGGTTGCGCCCGGCCGAACCTGCGGGATGTCCATGTGGCCGTCGGTTCGATCCTCGAGGTCGGCTTCGGTCTCGACGCCGTAGTCGTGTTCGGCCCCGATGAGGAACTGGCCGAAGTCGCCCGCGTTGTGCGAGTCGGGCATCGTGACCGGCGGCGTGGTGCCGACGTTGCCGATGAACGGTCGAAGCCGCCCGAGCGTGCCGGGCATCTCGCCGGGTTCGTACAGCAGGATGGGATGCTGGCGGGAGTTCTCGGGAATGTCCATCACCTCCTCGGCATTCTCCGCGAGTTCGTGGGAACCGTCCTCGTCGAGCGTGATTCCCACGGTTCGGTCGTCGTCGAACGCGACGGTGTAACCGTACTCGAAGCCGAAGGAGGAGGCGTTCGCGCCGCACTCGGCGCACTTGATCGACTCCTCTCCGGTGCCTTCGACGATCGTTTCGGGCCACTCGGTGCCACATTCGGGACAGCGGTGGTCGACGAACGGATCGTCGCCGAAGGCGTCTTCCCGTTCGGCCATCGACCCCGTACTTGTCGCCATGCTCGTCACCTCGACGTCCCGAATGCGGAGCGCGACCGCGTCGCCGACGGACGCCCCCTCGACGCGAATCGGTCGGGTGACCTCGTGGCCGCCGCGGAACTCGGGGGTGATCATCGGTCCCCAACAGCCCGGCGGCGTGTACGTCCGGATCGTCCCGCCGTCCGCGACGGTCCCCGCCCACTCTTGGTCAGGGCCCACGAGTCCGAGTGTGTACTGGTCGACGGACAACTCCTGTTGGACTTCTTGCTGTGCCATAACGTACCAAGATACGATCGAATCGGCGATAAGGCTACTGCTCTCGGAAGCGCGACTCGAGTACTGGTCGAGGATTTCACGGGCGATCCGGAGCACACCTGATCGGCCGCGCCGAGCCGTCCTCGCGGTCGTTCGTTCCCCGTCACTGGCCCTCTTCCGGGAGTTACAGGCCGATGGCCGAATCCGCCGCAATAGGTTCGTTCAAGTGGCTCTTGTCCCTTCGAACACCTAATGGCTGATTCGACGGACGAGGACGCACCGGACTGTCGCGCGTGTGGCGACCCCGTGGCATCGTCTTCAGAGCAACGCGTCGTCACGACCCTCGAGAACGGCGAGGCGCAGTACCTACACTTTTGTAGCGACGACTGTCTCGAGAACTGGGAGTCCTAGCGCGGCCGAGGAGGGGCGAGGAAGGAGGGTTTTCCCGTCGAAGAGCCGTCTGACAGCGCGGCTATTGGTTGTTCGCGACGACGCTGCCGATCCCGTCGACCGGCCGGTCCGGCGTGAAGTCGTCGATTTCGTCGGGCAAGCCGAGCTGGTATGCCTCGCCGTTCTCCCGGACAGACGTTCGACCACGGTGGACCGAGACGTCGCCGTTCAGGTGGAGTTTGACGGCCTCGAGCAGGGCGTCCGCCTCGAGGGGCTGGCCCCGATGTTTCATGTCGTCCAGCCCGGCGTCGTCGGGGACGTCGAACGCGCGCTGGGTGATGATGGGGCCCTGATCGAGATCGGTCGTCACGTAGTGGGCGGTGACGCCGGCGACGCGGACGCCTTCCTCGATAGCCTGTCGATACGCTTCGGCGCCGGGGAACGCGGGCAGGAGCGAGGGGTGGACGTTGATGATGCGGTCCTCGTAGCGGAAGACGACGTTCGGGCTGAGGATGCGCATGTACCGCGCGAGAACGATCAGATCGACGTCGTACTCGGCGAGGAGTTCGAGCAGGCGGTCCTCGTTCTGCTGGCCGCCCTCGTCGCCGATATCGTGGAACGGGACGTCGTAGTGTTCGGCCAGCGGCTGGAGGTCGTCGTGGTTCCCGATGACGACGCCGATGTCCGCGCCGAGTTTGTCGTTGGCCCACGCCTCGAACATCGCCTCGAGGCAGTGGCTCTCCTTCGTGACGAGGACGGCGATCTGCTGGCTGTCCCGGTCGGCGGGGAATCGGACCTGGACGTCGAGTCCGAGGTCGTCGCCGAGTTCGGAGAGGTCCTCACGGAGCGTCTCTTCCGTACAGACCATCTCGGAGGTATCGACGGCGAGATACATGCGGAAGACGCCGTCGCGGACGGCCTGATCGAGATCCTCGATGTTGATTCCGCGCTCGAACAGGAGGCTCGTCACCCGGGCGATGAGCCCGGTGTCGTCGTCCCCGATCACGGTGATTTCGGTGATATCGGTCGTCATCGCAGCCACCTCCGCTCGGGCGAATAGGGAGTCATCAGTACGAGTTTGAGTCCACCTGTAGTCAAAAGTCCTGCTTTCCGTGGATGCCCCTGAGAATGGAACGGTACTATGTTAGATCCTCTTCTTGTCCACGATTAACAACCTGCGGATCAAAGTTGTTAATAATGTCGGGGCTGTTGCTAGTACCGAATGACGCTCTCACGACCGATCGACGTTGCGATCGTCGGTGCCGGGCCCGCAGGAATCGGGACTGCAGTGGCACTCGAGCGCCTCGATCTCGAGTACGCCGTCCTCGAGCGCGACCGTATCGGTTCCTCGTTCCGACAATGGCCTGACGAGATGCGGCTCCTGACGCCGTCGTTCCCGGCCAACGCCTTCGGCGTGCGCGACCTGAACGCGATCACGCTCGACACCTCGCCCGCGCTCGCGCTGAATCGCGAGCACCCGACCGGGGATCAGTACGCCGACTACCTCGAGGCGGTCGCGGAGTTTCACGAGCTCCCGATCGAGACCGGCGTCGACGTCGAGGCCGTCGTTCCCGACGGGTCGGCGGACGAGCAACGCGAAGACGAACGCGATGGGACCGTCGACTCGAACCGGGATGGGTTCACGCTCGAGACCAGCGAGGGGCTCGTTAGCGCGCGGTACGTCGTCTGGGCTGCGGGCCAGTACCAGTATCCCTCGAGCGGGTCGATTCCGGGCGCGTCCCACGCGGTCCACGTCTCGACGATCGATTCCTGGGCGGCCTACGCCGAGCGACGGTCGACCGGTGCCGACAGTGCCCGTCTCGATTCCAACGCCGAGACGGGGTCGGACCGACCGTCGTCGCCGGTCGCGGCCGACGGCGCCGGCGTCGCGACCCCCGCCGCGGACGACGTCGCGATCGTCGGCGGGGCCGAAAGCGGCATCGACGCCGCGCTCGGACTGGCCGACACCGGGCTCTCCGTCACCGTGCTGGACGACGACGGCCCGTGGCAGTATCGCAGCCCCGACCCCAGCGAGGTGCTCTCGCCCCGGACGATGGAACGACTCGAGGCGGCCCTCGAGGCCGGCCGACCGATAGATCTCGTCACCGACGCGCGCGTCGAACGGATCGAACGGGAGGCGGCGGAGTCCGATATCGATGTCGACAGCGACGGCTACGCCGTCGTCACCGAGGACGGCGATCGGATTCACTCGAGTACGCCGCCAATCCTCGCGACAGGATTCGAGGGGAGTCTCGCGCTCGCCGACGACCGGTTCGCGTTCGACGACCGCGGATTCCCCGACCTCACCGACCGCGACGAATCGACCGAGACGCCGGGGCTGTTTCTCGTCGGTCCGCAGGTCGCTCACAACGGCCAGCAGTTCTGCTTCATCTACAAGTTCCGCCAGCGGTTCGCCGTCGTCGCCGAAACCGTCGGCGAGCGCCTCGGCATCGACACCGAACCGCTCGAGGCCTACCGCGAGAAGCAGATGCTCTTAGATGACCTCGAGTGCTGTGAGCCGGAGTACTGCGACTGCTGAGCGATCGGCGGTTCGAGGTCGAGGCGCTCCTCGGTACGGTTCCGACGTTCGCGGAAAATCGAGGAGAAGGTTACCGAAGTCGCCGTGTGCGGTCGCTCGTCAGTGCGTGGCGTGGATGTGTTCGCGGAGTTCGTCGGTCTCGTCGAACGAATCGTCACAGACGGCGCAGGTGTTGTGATGAAGCGCGACGTGCTGAGTGACGCCTGCCGCGGACTTGAACGAGTCGTCGCAGGTCGAACAGGTGTAGGACATGGGCAGTACCGACTGACGACGCACAGCTACAAAAAGGGCGAGCGATACAGTGCCGGCACCGATCGAACGTGCGACGACGTCGATCGGCGGGCCGTCGGTTCCTGCCGACCGGACGGGCTCCGAGGGCCGCTACCCTAGCGGAGGTCGGCCGCTCGGCGGCGCAGCGACGGATTGATCGCCGTCTCTTCGGCAAGTTCCTCGAGTTCGTCGGTCGCGTTGCACTCCGCGAGCCCCTCGAGCGCCCGTCGCCGGAAGCTGGCGCGGAGGCCTCCCATCTGGACGATTATCGAGAGGTTCGTCCGTTCGTTCTCGTCGATCAGTCGGTCGATCGCGTCGTGTCGTTCGGTGTGGTGGACGGCCGGTTTGACGGCCGTCTGGAATGCGTTTGACATTGAATTTGGGTGGTCGTTGTTGGTGTCGGTTGATCGGCGATCGGTGCGGATCGAGTCTCGAACTGCGTGGTGGCAGTTCGATCACGGCTTCGGTCGGTTACCGAACGTCGTCTCGAGAGACGAACGCCGAGCCGTTCGCCCTGATCCACGTCTCCTCGATCGAACCGGCCGTCACCGCCGAGTAGATGGTGCAGACGTCCGGCCGGTGGTCGTTGCGTTCGACGTAGGCACGGTAGCACGGCGAAACGTCGCCGCCGTCCGACTGCGGACCGAGCGTCGGCGTCGAGTCGGTTTCTGTATCCGAGTCGGCGTTCGTCTCCGAATCGGAGTTTCCGTCGGTCATCGTGGGGTCGTCTTAGTCCGCAATGCCCAGTTCCTCCGTGGCGTCGTGGTCGCGGTCGTGTTCGTGCTCGTCGTCCGTCTCCGCTCCCGTGGCTGCCTCACCGTCCGGCGCTTCCTCCGGCGGCTCGAACGTCGGGAAGCGATCCTCGAGCGTCGACGGGTCGGCGCCGCGTTCCGCCTCGGTGATCAGGCAATCGGCGAGGTCGCTCCGCAGCGACTCGTGGTCCATCTCGGTGCCGATCACGACGAGTCGGCTGTTGCGGTCGCCCCACTGGTCGTGCCACACCGCCTCGAGTTCGGGACTGTCCTCAAGCTGCTCGCGGCGCTCCTCGGCCGGGAGCGAGTCGATCCACCGCCCGCCGGGACCGACCCGAATCGACTGGCCGGCGACGTTGAACGTGAAGGCGTCGTCCTCGCGGCCGAGAGTCCAAAAATGTCCTTTCGCGCGCACGACCGCGTCGGGGAACTCGTCGAGCAGGTCGGCGAATCGCTCCGGGTGGAACGGCCGCCGGGCCTCGAAGACGAACGAGGTGACGCCGTGTTCCTCCTCGGCCGAGGCGTGGGGCTGCTCGAGTTCCCGGATCCAGCCGGCGGATTGGCTGGCCGCTTCGAAGTCGAATCGGTCGGTGTCGACGATCCGGTCGGGCTCGACCCGGCCGTGTTCGGTGCGGACGATCTCGGCGCGAGGCTGGAGCACCTCGAGCGTCGCTTCGATCTCCTCGAGCGTGTCGTCGTCGACGAGGTCGCACTTGTTCAACAGGAGGACGTCGCAGAACTCCACCTGTTCGACGACGAGATCCCCGAGGTGTTTCTCGGTGCCGTCGTCGTCGAGCAGTTCGTCGGACTGCATCGCGGCCCGAAACTGGTGGGCGTCGACGACCGTGACCGTCGTGTCGAGGTGACAGCCCTCGAGCGGTTCGATGCCGGTCTCCTCGTAGAACTCGGTCGGGTCGAGGTCGGCCTGATCGAAGCCCAGCGTCAGGGTCTGTGCGACGGGCAACGGCTCCGCGACGCCGGTCGACTCGACGACGATGCCGTCGAACTCGTGCTCACGGGAAAGTTCGCCGATGGCGTCGAGCAGATCCCCGCGCAGTTCACAGCAGATACAGCCGTTCGAGAGTTCGATCAGCTCTTTGTCTTCGTCGGCGATGTCCGAGGACTCGGCGACGAGTTCGGCGTCCACGTTTACCTCGCCCATGTCGTTGACGAGTACGGCGAGCTCTCGATCGCCGCTCTCGCTGAGCACGTGGTTCAGGACGGTCGTCTTACCGGCGCCGAGGATCCCGGACAGTACCGTAACGGGAATCGAGTTGTCGGGCATTCGGTTAACAATGTGGACTCCGATCTAATAGTAGTTATTATTCTATCCGATAGAATTATTAAAACGGCGCGGTGATACCCGGGCGAGAATGCACCGAAGATCACGCGCCGTCGGAAACGGGGAACAGCGCTGAATGACCGACGCGGACCGCGAACGGGTCGTGCTTATCGGGAAGGAGAGCGTCGGGAAATCGGCGCTCGCGGCGGGGCTTACGGGCGCAGCCCCGGCCGACGAGAACGTCGGCGGGTCGACGGTCTCGAGCGAAGTCTACCGAACCGACGATTTCGAGATCGTCGACACTCCCGGAATCACGCTCGAGGCGGATACCGAGACGACGCGGGAGGCCCTGGACAGCCTCGAGCGGGCCGAAACGGTCGTGCTCGTCGTCCCGGCGACCGATCTCGATCGGGATCTCGACGATCTCCTCCCGCTCGTGGAGGGGCGAGTGGGTGCGGTGGTCGTCACGCACTGGGATCGAATTGGGGCGGTCGACGAGGCCCGGGGGGTGATCGCGGACCTCGAGTCCGACCTCGCCGTCCCCGTAATGCCCGTCGACGCGAGAGCCCTCGACCGCGTCGCGGCGGACGGCGGGATCCGAACGGAGACCGACGGCGCGGCGGTCGACTACTCGGCGCTAGCGGCCGACGGCCGCAACGTGCTGGCTGTGATTCGACACACAAGTGGTCTTTCTGCTCCTTTTGCTGGCAGCGAACTGCCCGGCGAAACCGGCGTTCGAACGGGGTGGCAGCTCGAGCCACCCGCACGGATCTTCGAGCGGCCGATTCTCGGCCCGGTCGTGAGCGCGCTCGTGCTCCTGGCTCCCGCCGCCGTGGCCGTCTGGTTCGCAAACACCGTCGCAGGGGAACTCGACCCGGTCGTGGGGGGCGCACTCGAGCCCGCGATCGGCTGGACGGAAACGCTACCGGGGCCGCTCGCGGCCGTGTTAGGCGGGGAATACGGCCTGCTCTCGATGGGGCCGTTCCTGTTCGTCTGGGCGCTGCCGACGATGCTCATCTTCGCGCTCTTTATGGGCGCGTACTCGGCCAGCGGGCTCACGATGCGGGTGACGACCGCGCTCCACCCGGTCATGCGCCGGGTCGGGCTCACCGGCCGGGACCTCGTCCGCGTCGTCATGGGATTCGGCTGCAACGTGCCCGCGGTGACGAGCACCCGAGGCTGTTCGGACTGCACCCGCTGTACGACCATCTCCGCGATTTCCTTCGGCTCGGCGTGCTCCTACCAGTTCCCCGCCACGCTCGCCGTCTTCGCCGCCGTGGGGATGCCGTGGCTCGTCGGCCCCTACCTCTTCGTGCTCGTCGCGACGACGCTGCTCTACGTCCGGTTGATCGCCCCGATCGAGGCCCGAACCACCGCCCTCGCGGTCGACCGCCGAACCTTCCTCGAGTGGCCCCGCCCCCGCGCGATCTGGCGGGAGGCCCGTCGGTCGCTCGAGAGCTTCGTCACGACGGCGCTCCCCGTCTTCGCCGTGATCTGCGTCGCCGCCGCGTTGCTCGAGTATCTCGGGGCGCTCGAGCGACTCGGCGTCGTTCTCGAGCCGGCGATGGCCCTCTTCGCCCTTCCCGCGGAAACGGCCCTGCCGGTCGTCTTCGCCGCGATTCGAAAGGACGGTATCGCGCTCCTCACGGCGGAATCGGCCGGCGTCGCCGCGCTCTCGCCGGTCGGGGTGCTGGTCGCCGTCTACCTCGCCGGCGTCCTGTTGCCCTGTCTCGTCACCGCGATCACGGTCGCACGGGAGGTCTCGACCCGGTTCGTCGCGACGATGCTCGCCCGGCAGGCCGCCGCCGCGATCGGGTTCGCGCTCGTCATCGCGTGGGGCGGGCGTCTGCTGGTCTGATCCCAACTACGATCCCGACGAGCGCTCGAGTTCGCGGTCGGCCTCGGTTTCGGCTTCCTGCGCGGATGGCGTCGCGGTGCCCTCCTCGAGGTAGCGTTCGACGTCCGCGACCGTCTCCGTCTCGAGGAGCCCCGCGAGCCGACGCTCGAACTCCGCGTCGGATAGCTCGCCGTCGACCGCCTCGGCGAGTTCCCTGAGCAGGTCGCCGCCGAACAGCAGGCCGACGAATGCCAGAATAATCGCGACCGAGGAGTTGATTACCATGAGCGCGACGAACGTCGCCAGTACGGCGACGATGACGACGGCTACCGACGGCGTGAGTCCTCGAACGAGTGGTCGGCTTTCGGTCATACGATCGTGTTCGTGAAGGAACACAAAAAGTCCCCCTCCGGGGCGAGATGCCGAATTCAGCCCCCGGAACCGATCGTCGCAGTCCTCTCGTGAGTAGCAATACACCAATCACCGATAGCAGCTATTAATAATACGGAGGAGTAAAGTAATAACTCGGCATACCGTCTCTCGATGCTCGAGTGTGTCATCGTCGGCGGCGGGATCCACGGCACGTACTGCTGTCAGCGACTGCTCGAGGAGACCGACCTCGAACGCGACGACCTCCTGATCGTCGATCCACACGCCCGACTGCTCGAGTCGTTCCGGCAGAAGGCCCGCGCGTGCGAGATGGACGAACTGCGGTCGACGTTCGTCCACCACGTCGGCACCGAGCCGTTCGGTCTCGAGAGCTTCGCCGAGGGACGGGACCGGACGGACGAACTTCGGCCGACGCCCGGCTATCCGCGCCGGCCGACGCTGTCGCTGTTTCTCGACTACGCGGAGTACGTGATCGACCGCGCCGACCTCGAGGCACTTCATCGACGGGCGGCCGTCGAGTCGATTCGACGATCAGCGGACGGGACGGACTCGCTCGTCCTCGAGACGGCCGATTCTCGCCTTCGGACCCAAACCTGTGTGCTGGCGATCGGTCACGGTGGCCGGTACCGGACCCCGCCGTGGGCCGCCGGCGTCGACGCGCTCACCCACGTTTGGGACGGCTTCGACCCCGAGACGCCTGCCGACGACACTGTCGTCGTCGGCGGCGGGATCACGGCTGCCCAGCTCGCGACCTGTCTCGCCGAACGCGAGCGCGAACCGGTCACGCTCTGTGCGAGACGCGACTTCGAGGCGGCAGCCATCGAGGCCGCCCCCCGATGGATCAACTGGAATCACATCGGTCGTCACCTCCACCGACACCCGCCCGGCTCGCGCGAGAGATACGAAACCATCCGCGAGGCGCGCAACGACGCGACGGTCCCGCCGACGCTCCTCGAGCGCCTCGAGACGGCCGTCGACGACGGCTCGCTGTCGATCCGCTACGGCGACGTTCGCTCCGCCCGCGCAGTCGACGGTCGGGTTCGCCTCCTGCTCGAGGACGGCGGCTGTCTCTCCGCGGAGCGCGGTGTCCTGGCGACGGGCTTCGCCCCCGTCTTCGAGCATCCGTTCGTCGACCGCATCGCGACCGACCTCGACCTCGAGCGCGGCTACCGCGGTATGCCGGTACTGGACGACGAGACGCTCGCGTGGGGCGAGTCCGGCGGTGATCGGTCGCCACTGTTCGTCACGGGCGCGCTGGCGGCCGGCACCGTCGGCCCGTTCGCTGGCAATATCGCCGGTGCACGGCGAGCGGCCGATCGGATCACGCGTGCCGTCGCGGAGCGTCGGTCTCGCGTTCCGGCCTGACGAACTGAGGATGTCGAACTGACGAAATCCCCCCTCGAAAATCGAAACAAGCGGCAAAATTGTACGGTTCGTGGACGACTATTGTCCGAACCCGGAACCGTACCGTATGTCAACTGCCACCAACCCGCTACAGGCTCGACTTCTCGAGTCAGACGTCTACTACGGGTGGTTCGTCGTCGTCGGCTGTTTCGCCCTGTCGCTGATGACGGCCGGGACGATGTTCTCCTTCAGCGTCTTTCTCAGCCCGGTTCTCGAGGCATTCGATCAGAGCTACGCGAACACCTCGTTGGTGTTCAGCATCCAGTCGCTCGTCACGTTCAGCGGGGCCGCCGTACTCGGGTTCGCGATCGACCGCTACGGACTGCAGCGACTGCTGGTCCTCGCCGCGGCGCTGATCTGTGTCGGACTGCTCGGCGCGAGTCAGTCGCCGTCGTTCTACTGGGTGCTCGCCTCCTACAGCGTCGTCGCCGCGGCGGGGATGGGAATCACGTTCGTTGTCGCGTACACGACGCCGCCGCGGTGGTTCGAGCGGCGTCGAAGCCTGGCGACCGGCGTCGCCGTGTCGGGGTGGGGCGTCGGAATCCTCGCGATGCCGCCGTTCGTGGAGGTGCTCATCGGCACGCTCGGCTGGCAGGGAACCTACCTCGCCCTCGCGGCCATGTTCTTCGTCGCGCTCGTCATCGCCGTCGTCCTGCTCGCGGACCGACCGTCCGCGGTCGGCGCCGACACCACCGACGAGTTCGAGGTGCCCCCGACGGCCGACGGCGGCGAACTGCGCTCGATGCGCGCACAGATCGATACGGCGCTCTCGACGGTGAAGACGCCGCTGTTCGGCGTCGTATTCGCAGCCATGCTGTTGATGTTCGTTCCGGCCAACGCCGTCCTGGTCTACCTCGTCGACTTCGCCGACGCGGCCGGCGTGACCCGACGGATCGGCGTCATCGCGCTCAGCGTCGTCGGCGGCATGAACGTCGTCGCCAAGTTCACCGCCGGCTGGGCCGCCGACGCCATCGGAACGGATCGGATGATGGCCGTCTGCGTCGTCCTGATGTGCGTCCCATTGCTGCTGCTCGTCGCCGTTCCGACGTCCGCGTCCGTGCTCGTGCTCTCCGGCATCTTCGGCTTCGGCTACGGCGGGACCGCCGCGCTCATGTCCCCGCTGCTCGCGAACCTCTTCGGGACGGGAGACCTCAGCACGCTGTTCGGCGTGACGGCCATCGGATTCGCCGTCGCCGGTACCCTCGTCCCCTACGGCGTCGGTCTAGGAATCGATCAGTTCGGCGGCTACGCGGTGCCGTTCGTCGGCGCCGCCGTCGTCGGACTGGTCTCCGCCGCGCTCTTTCTCGCGGTCAGAGTCGCTCGAACGGACGTCTGACTGTCCATCGACCGTCGAACCGCCGCGCCGTCGGCCCGTTCCGCCGAAATATTCACGAACGTGTATCACAGCGCAAACCCGAAAGCGTTTTTGAGCACGGTTACGGGGTTTCAGGTGATGACCGCCTACACCGCGACGGTGACCGTTCGACTCAAACACGGCGTGCTCGACCCCGAGGCCGAAACCACGAAACAGGCCCTCGAGCGCCTGGGCTTCGATCTCGAGGGGCTGCGCTCGGCGGACCGTTTCGAGGTCGACCTCGAGGCCGAGTCGGCCGACGCCGCGAGCGAGCGCGCGAGCGAGATGGCCGAACGCCTGCTGGCGAACCCGACCATCCACGACTACGACGTGGAGGTCGACGAGCGGTAGATGACCGTTTCGCTTTCACTGATCGAAACCGCCGGTCGCAACGCCGCGGGGTGGCGACTGTGACGGTTTCGATCATCAGATTCGGCGGCTCGAACTGCGATCGGGACGCCGAGCGCGCCCTCGCGCACCTCGGAATCGACGCCGAGATCGTCTGGCACGAGGACGGCCTGCCCGCGGAGACGTCCGGAATCGTCCTGCCTGGCGGCTTCTCCTACGGCGACTACCTGCGCGCCGGCGCGATGGCGGCGCGGTCGCCGATCATGAACGAAGTCCGCGAGGCGGCGGCCGACGGCACGCCCGTCCTCGGCGTCTGCAACGGCGCGCAGGTCGGCTGCGAGTCGGGGCTGACCGAGGGGGCGTTCACGACGAACGAAAGCGCCCGCTTCCAGTGTGAACACGTCTTCCTCCGCGTCGAGCGCGACGACACGCCCTGGACTGCGGCCTACGAGACCGGCGACGTTATCGAGGTGCCCATCGCCCACGGTGAGGGGCGCTACGAGGTCGACGACGATCGGTTGGCCGAACTCGAGGACGAGGGGCGAGTCCTCTTTCGCTACTGCGACGAAGACGGCGAGACTGGGCCGGACGCGAACCCGAACGGCTCGAAACACAACGTCGCGGGCGTCCTCGGCGAGCGCGAGCACGTCGCGGTGTTGATGCCCCATCCCGAACGGGCGACGCTGCCCGACGTCGGCGGCACCGACGGGCAGGGGATCCTTCGCGGCTTCGAAACGGTCGCGGCTGGCGTCGAATAGCTGACTGAAACGTTCTCTCTTGCGAACTCTCGGGACGATTCGGACCGGCTGTCCGACGACTCAGTTTCTGAGTCGAGTTGAAGAGTAATTACGTGGCGGTTCCTTGACGAGCACGAACCCTGTTGGAGGGGATGGGTGTATGGAATCAGATACGCGTCTCGTGTACGCCGACCCCGCTGCGAGCGACGACGTCGTTCAGGGGCTCCGCGACGTCGCGAAGAGTGTCACCGTCGTCGAAACTGCGGCCGGCTGTTTTGCACAGCTCTCGAGTGCCGATTGCGTCGTTCTGACGTCGGACGTACCCGATACTGACCTCGTCGACTGCTGTGTGCGATTCAGAGAGCACAGTCCTGCTACCCCTATCGTGGTCTTTCCCGCCGGCGGGAGCGAAGCGCTCGCCGGCGAGTTGATCGCCGCCGGTGTGGACGGTTACGTTCCGCAGTCGGAGGGAGTCGACCTCCTCATCGCACGAATTGGGGACTTGCTCGAGCGGTCGGAGACTACGACTGACGCGGACGCCGCGTCCCCTACCCGTTCCGACGCCGACAGCCGCGCCCATCCCGGCGGTTACGCCACACTCGAGACGGACGCCGACGCCGCGACACCGACGATCACCCCCGATGCGCCGGCGACGAACGTCCCGGAGACGGACTCCGCGGATCGGCTTCCGCTGCTCGTCGAACAGTCGCCGTTCGCGATCATCGAGTGGACCCTCGAGTTCGAGGTCGCGTCCTGGAACCCCGCTGCAACGGCGCTGTTCGGCTACACGGCGACGGACGCTCACGGCGAACACGGGCTCGAGTTGCTCGTTCCTGAATCGGACCGAGAAATGGTGGCCGACCACTGGAACCAGTTGCTCGCCGGGGACGGCCCCGCCAACGGCGGCTGGCAGACCTCACAAAACGTCTGCAAGGACGGCTCGCAACTCACCTGTGAGTGGTACACTGCGCCGATATTCGACGACGGAGACGTCGTCGGGATCCGCTCGTTCACCCAGGACGTCACCGCCGAGCGCAAACGCGCGAACGCCCTCGAGGCGCTTCAGGAGACGACACACGAACTGATGCGTGCCGAGTCGGTCGACGAAATCGCGTCGATCGTGATGGACGCGACCGAGCACATCCTCGATCGGTCGCTCGCCGCGCTCCGCTTCTACGACGACGATAGTGGGACGCTCGAACTCGTCGCGGGAACGTCAGATCTCAAGTCTAATACCGGCGATATCACCAGAATCAGCCCCGGGAACGACACCCTCTGGCAGACCTACAGCGACGGCGACCCGGTCATCCTCGACGACGCCTCGCGAGAGAACGTTCCCTACGACATCGATATCGGGTTCGGGAACGCCATCGTCCACCCGCTCGGCGATCACGGGTTGTTGTCCGTCGCCTCCTCCGGTGACGACGAACTCGAACTCACCGAGATTCACCTCGTTCACGTCCTCGCCGCAACGGCCGAAGCGGCGCTCGATCGTGCGGTGCGCGATCGGGAACTCGAGCAGACGAAAACGATCGTCGAAACGATCGGCGACAGCGTCTACGCGCTCGACAGGGACGGCGTCTTCATCACGGTCAACGATAGATTGACCGAGGCGACGGGCTACGACCGAGACGAACTCGTCGGCGAACACGTCTCGACGGCCCTCACCGACGAGAGCGTCGAACGCGGCCGCAAGCGGATTCGGGCGCTCGTCTCGGCCGACGAGCATCGAGTCGCGACCTACGAGATCACGCTGGTGACGCGCGACGGCGACCGCGTCCCGTGTGAAGTCAGTATGACGCTGCTCCAGGACGACGGCGTCCTCGAGGGCTCTGCTGGGGTCGTCCGCGACGTCAGCGAGCGTAAACGCATGGAACGGGAACTCGTCGACCACAAAGCGAAGATCGAGCGACTGCACGAGGTTGCCTCGCGGCTCGACGACTGCGAGAGCACGGTGGAGATCGCCGAACTCACCGTCGAGGCGGCCGCGGACGTCCTCGAGTTCGACGTCTGCGTCGTCGACCGCGCCGAGGGAGACTACCTCGTCAAGGAAGCCGTCACGTCGTCGCTCGACGGCGACTTTCACCGGCGTATCGGCGTGGACGAGGGGATCGCCGGCATGACCTACCGAACCGGAGAGACCTACCGATTCGACGACATCCAATCGGTTCCCGCCGCCGAGCCGGGGGCCGAGGAGTTTCGCTCGGTGGTGTCGGTGCCGATCAACGGCTGGGGCGTCTTCCAGACGGTCTCGACCGAGGTCGGTGCGTTCACGCAAGAGGACGAGGATCTGGCGGAGCTGCTGCTCTCTCATGTGACCGACGCGCTCGAGCGACTCACGTTCGAGGAACAGCTCCGGACCGAGCGCGACCGATTCGCCGCACTCTTCGAGAACGTTCCCGACGCCGTCGTCAGCGCACGCCAGACCGACGGTGACACGATCGTCGAATCGGTCAACCCGGCGTTCGAACACGTCTTCGGGTACGAGGAGTCGTCGCTCGTCGACGAACCGTTACACCAGTTTATCGTCCCCGCCGACAGGAAATCCGAAGCCGAAGCGATCACGCAACGCAGCAGTCGGGGTGAAATCGTCGAGGCGGAGGTCAAACGTCGAACCGTCGACGGCTTGCGCGATTTCATGCTCCGAGCCGTTCCCGTCGAGATGAACGAGTCTTCGAGCGGTACGTTCGGCGTCTACACCGACATCACCGATCGGAAACAACGCCAGAAACGCGTCGAAATCCTGAACCGCGTGCTGCGACACGACATGCGAAACGGGATGAACATCATCGACGGCTGTGCGGAAATGCTCGCCGAGGCCGTCGACGACGACGACGTCGAGTACGCGACGACGATCCAGGAGCGAGCGGGCGAACTCATCGGACTCGCCGAGCAAACCCGCGCCGTCGAACGCGTCCTCGAGCGCGAATCGATGACCGCGGGACCGATCGACGTCGCTAACGCCGTCGCCGAGGCGACCGCGCGACTCGAGAGCGCCTATCCCGACGTCGAACTCACCAGTTCGATCCCCGATCGAACGTTCGCGCGGACCGACGAGTCGCTCCAGACGGCGCTGTTCCAGATCCTCGAGAACGCCGTCGAGCACAACGACACGTCGTCGCCGACGATCGACATCTCGGTCTGCGACCGGACGGACAACGGGATGCTGGCGATCTCCGTCGCCGACGACGGTCCCGGGATGCCAGACGAAGAGCGCGAACTGCTCCAGGGCGACCGGGAGATCACGCAACTCCGCCACACCAGCGGGCTCGGTCTCTGGCTGGTCAACCTCGTCGTCACCCAGTCGGGCGGTCAACTCTCATTCGAGTCGAACGAACCGCGAGGAACCGTCGTCAGGATCGAGGTTCCACAGGCCGACACCGAACTCGTCCAGTCGACGGGTGACAGTACGGCGACCGGCGATTGACGAGTCGAGAACGAAGCGAGACGCGTCGGATCGGGTTCTGGGTCGGTGAGATCGTGGGGCGTCGTCGTTATCGAGTCAGCGGCTGATTGAAACTTCGTTCGCGCTCCATAACGGTCTTCCAGGTCAGTTCACACTCGCAGGAAACCTGTTCGAAGACGCTGGGGTCCTGTCGGAGGTCGAAGTCCTTGATCGCCTTCTGGACGAGGTCGTCACACTCCGTGCAGTTGTGCGGCCCGCGATCGGAGCCGTGACCGACGGGGTCGGAGACGACGATGGCGTCGATATCTGCGGTCTCCTCGAGGACGTGAGCCACCGACCAGAGCCACGGCGGCCGGTAGCCGTCGTTGAAGTAGAGTTCGTCGACCATCGTGTACCGCTGGACGTTACACGGGTTCATCGAAACGGTGTGACAGCCGGAGACGTCGGCACAGCGCTCGATGGAGGAGATCATGTCTTCGACCGCTTCGGACTCCGTGAGAAACGGCGGCTTCATCAGCAGGTAAGCCTTGATCCCCGCGTCGGCGTCGCTTCCCGCCGCTTCGTCGGCCGCAGCGGCTTCCGCGCAGGCGTCCTCGAAATCCGCGAAGTCGAAATACTTGTTCACGCAGTCGTGGCGGACGCGGTCGGTCGCCGTCTCGAGGCCGATCGCGATGTCCGTGTCGATGCCGTGGCCCGCGAAGTCGGCGATCTTCTCGCGGTCGACGAAGTCGGGGAGGGACTCGAGGACGATGCGCTCCCGATCCGCGAAGGTTTCGCCGATCGCTTTCCGGGTCTCGGCGCCGACTTCGCGCTCGTCGAGAAAGGAGCCGGAGGTGTAGATTTTGATGAGGTCGGCGGGCTCGTCGGCGTTCTCGGCTTCGTGTGCGAGACAGATGTCGATCTGGTCCATCAGCGCCTCGTGGGAGACGCTGCCGCCATCGACGCTCTCGGCGACGTAGCCGCACATCGTACAGCCGCCGGCGCGGGCCCAGCGGCAGCCGCCGGTGTTGAGAATGATCGTCAGACTCGTCTTGACGCCGCCGGGGGTGTTGTCCTCGTCGAGCCAGACGCGGGTCGGCTCGTGGGGGTCGTAGCTCGCCTCCTTGCGCGAGCGAATCTCCCGCATGACCTGATTGTGGGCGTCCATGCCCTTGCCCTGCTCGTAGACGTCGGGCGTGGGTTTACTCATTATCAGGGGCAAGCAGCCCAGCGCCTAAAGCGCCTTCGTCTGGGGTCGTGGTCCGTCCCGCTCTCGAGCGGGGGACTCGAGGCCGTCCCCGGTCGCGGGGCCCGCTTGAGGACCGGTGCTGTACAGTTTCTCGAAGTGGAACTGGACGCCCTCCTCGCGGCAGTACTGCCAGTAGTCGCCGAGGCGCTCCCTGTTCGGGGCCAGCAGTCGGAACTGCCACCCGCGATCGGTGTTTCGAATCGAGGGCACCTGCAGCCCGAGGGCGGCTATTTCGGGGGTCATGAACTTGGCGTCCGAACTCACGTAGATCTGATAGATGCGGCAATCCGTAAACTCCATCGCCACCTCCCACTCGGCCACCGTGTGATCGGTCTCGAGTAGGGATTCGAACGCCGAGAAGTCGGTATCGGATACCGAGTAGAAGACGATCGGGCCGGGTCGCTCCGGGTACGAGAGCGGTTGTGACTCGACCGTGATCGTCACACTGGAGCTCTCCCGGACGGTTGGAGTCAACGGGAGATTCTCGTGTGAAACGACCAACGCGGCGATGAAGCGCTGCCCCATCGAATCAGGAGACGATCGTCGCTGGAATCGGACCCGTTACAGACGCATCTCCCGTGTCTCGATCGCGTCGCAGGTCGGACAGACGAACTGGTAGGTGACGCGGCTTCCAGTGGTCGTGACACGCCAACTCCCGTCGTTGTCGTGGTACCCACACGCCGGACATTCTGGGTTCGAATCGTCGAATTTCGCTCGGAGTTGTTCGAACGGTGATCTGTACGCAGACATGTGTTACACTATGTCACGGCACACCATAACATTCGGGGGTACCTGTTCGTCGAGTAAACCGTTCGCCCATCACCGAGGTTCTTAGGCGTTCCCGCTCGAAGGACGTGTATGGAGAACGCCGATGCGGAGTACGGTGGCGGGGGACGGGCCACACCGGCAGCCGTAGCGCTCGAGACGGTCGTCGATCCCGTCGTTGCCGTCACGAGTGGGACGATCACGTACGCCAACGGCGCGGCGCGAGACGCGTTCGGACTGGTCGCCGACACGCGCGAAACCGGCGCGAGCGAGTGGGAGGCGGCGACCGTGTTTCCGTCGTGGCCGCGACTCGAGGACGAGATCCACGAGACGACGGCCGGTACGGTTCGTCGCGTGACGCTCGAAATCGACGACGACCGCGCCGACGAGACTGCCCCCGTTCGCTACGACGCGCGCATTCATCGCTCGACGGAGCGCGCGACGATCATGTTCGAGCCGGCGACCGGGGACGCCGACGAGCCCTCCTCGCCGGCCGAGAGCGACTACGCGGTCAAGGATCGGGCGATCAACGAGGCGCCGGTCGGGATCACTATCTCGGATCCGGACCGCGAGGACAACCCGCTCGTTTACGTCAACGACGCCTACGAGGAGATTACCGGCTACAAGTACGACGACGTTATCGGGCGCAACTGCCGATTCTTGCAGGGCGAGGACTCCAGCGAGGAGACCATCGCGGAGATGGCGGCGGCCATCGACGCGGAGCGCCCCGTCACCGTCGAACTGAAGAACTACCGCGAGGACGGCACCGAGTTCTGGAACGAGGTCACGATCGCTCCCGTCCGCGACGAGACGGGAACGGTTACCCACTACGTCGGGTTCCAGAACGACGTCACGGCCCGGAAGGAGGCCGAACTCGCGCTCGAGACCCGGACCGAGGAGCTCGAGTACCTCCTCGAGCGGATCGAGGGATTGATTCAGGACGTGACGGACGTCGTCGCCGGTGCGACCGATCGCTCCGGGCTCGAGATGGATGTCTGCGAGCGAATCGCCGCGGAGACGGGCTACGACGGCGCGTGGATCGGCGAGCGAAACCCCGCGACGGGGACGATCGACGTCCGAGCGAGCGCCGGCGAGTGTGGCGACACGTCGGACGTCACGACCGCCGGCGGCCACCCCGCAGCCACCGCGCTCGCCGAGACCGAGGCGGCTACGGGAACGCTCGAGGGAACGACTCACGCGTCGTTCCCCCTGTCGTACAACGGCATCGAGTACGGCGTCCTCACCGTTCGAACCGACCGGGATCGGCCGGTCGACGACCGCGAAACGGTGATCCTCTCCGCGCTGGCCCGCGCGGTCGCGAGCGGCGTCAACGCTCGCGAGACCAGCCGCGTTCTCGAAACCGATGCGGTCGTCGCCGTCGAACTCACGCTCACCGATCGGTCGCTCGCCCCCGTCGCCGTCTCCGCGGCGGCGGACTGTCGACTCGAGTACCGTCGCTCGGTCCACCGCACCGACGACGAGACGATGTCGCTGTTCACCGTCACCGGCCCCGACGCGACCGGGGAGGCCCTCGAGACGGCCGCGGCCGACGCCGGCCTCGACTGCCGGGTCGTCGTCGAGCGCGAGTCGGAGTGTCTGATCGAACTCGCGGGCGGGGACGACCTCGTCGGCTGGCTCTCCGAGCGCGGCGTCCGCACCGAGGCGATCGAGAGCGAGGCCGGTCGGGCACGTCTCACGCTCGAAATCCCCCGCTCGGCGAACGTCCGTTCGGTCGTCGAAGCCATCGAGGATCGGTACGAGGGGACCGACGTCGTCTCGTTCCAGCAGCGCGATCGCGACCCGGAGACGCGCCAGGAGTTCGCGGCGCGACTCGAACGAGACCTCACCGATCGACAGTTCGCCGCGTTACAGCGCGCGTATCTCAGCGGCTACTTCGAGTGGCCCCGACCGACGACCGGCGAGGAACTCGCCCAGACGATGGGCGTTTCGCGGCCGACGTTCCACGAACACCTGCGGACGGCCGAAGCGAAACTCTGTCGGGCGCTCTTCGACGAGGGTCAACTCTCGGGTTGATACCGCAGGCTGAATGCCAGGCTTACCCGACTGTAGTCGGGACTTAGGGATCTGGACGGTCGCCGAGGTTTATTTATCAGGTCGTGATAGCACCGCTATGTTCGATATCGCAACGTCGGTACCGCTGCAGATGGGCGGCGGCGGCTTCCTGTACTGGGCGCTAATCTTCTTCGTGCTCGCGATCGTCGCCGCGGCGGTCGGCGCTCGCGGCGTCGCCGGGATCTCGATGGAGATCGCCCGCATCTTCGTGCTGATCTTCATCATCCTCGCGATCGTCGCGCTCCTCCTGTAGCGGCCGCCGTCTCGAGTCCCCAGTTTCGTCTCGTTTCGGAACCGACTCGAGACCACCATCAGTTACGATCTGGCAGTATTTGCTCGCCAGTAGTCAGACAGTCATTCAACACGCGTTGACTGACTCTCTCACCTAGCCGTGATCAGATCGAATACGGAACGTAACGTACTTTGGTTACGATTGGGTGAGAACGACTAACAGCATAGGCGTCGAAGTGAACGGTGAGGAGTTATCATGACTGAACTCGGCGGATTTCAAGATAGGGTCGCCCGTGTGGATCTTTCGGACGGGGAGGTCGCGTACGAATCGATCGACGAGGAGGACGCGAAGAAGTACATCGGCGCACGGGGGCTCGGCGTAAAGTACGTCTTCGAACAAGGGGTAGACGTCGACCCGCTCGGTCCCGACAACCTGCTTGCCTTTATGAACGGGCCGCTGTCGGGCACGCAGGTGACGATGAGCGGCCGGATCGCCGTTTGTACCAAATCGCCGCTGACCGGTACCGTCACCGACAGCCACCACGGCGGCTGGTCCGGCGCGCGGCTCAAGTGGGCCGGCTTCGACGGCCTGCTGTTCGAGGGCGAAGCCGACGAGCCCGTCTACGCCGTCGTCGAGGACGGCGAGATCGAACTGCGAGACGCTTCCCACCTCTGGGGCGAGGGGTTTCACGACACCCGCGACGCACTCGAGGAGGAAGTAGACGGCTCCTACGGGAAGAACCTCAGCGTTATGGGGATCGGTCCCGGCGGCGAGAACGGCGTCAAGTACGCCTGCATCATGAACGAGGACGACCGGGCCTCGGGTCGCGGCGGCACGGGCTGTGTGATGGGATCGAAGAACCTCAAGGCCATCGTCGTCAAATCCAACACCCGGATGCCCCAGCCGGCGGATCCGGAGACGTTCAAGGAAGGTCACCAGCAGGCCATGCAGGCCATCACGGAGTCCGACGTCACCGCGCCGAACGAGGGCGGCCTCTCGATGTACGGGACGAACGTCCTGATGAACATCGGCGAGGAGATGGACGGCCTGCCGACGAAGAACGGCCGGTACACCTCGACCGAAGCCATGCGCGACGCGGAGGGTGTCGATATCGACGCCGAGCGCGTCTCCGGGGAGAACGTCCGCGAGAACATCCTCGTCGACGAACCGACCTGTCACTCCTGTCCGGTCGCCTGTAAGAAGGAAGTCGAGGTGACGGCGATGCACAAGGGCGAGGAGATGAACGTCCGCACGGAGTCCTACGAGTACGAGTCGGCCTACGCGCTCGGGCCAAACTCCGGTCACACCGACCGCGACGCCATCGCGCTCATGCTTGACCGCTGTAACGACATGGGTCTCGACACCATCGACGCGGGGAACATGATGGCGATGGCGATGGAGATGACCGAGGAGGGCAAACTCGAGGGCGTCGGCGAACTCGACTGGGGCGATACCGAGACGATGATCGACATGCTCGAACAGATCGCCCACCGCGAGACCGACCTCGCGGATCTGCTGGCCGAAGGGCCGCGCCGGGTCGCCGAGGCGAGAGACGCCCACGAGAACTCGCTGGCCGTCAAGGGCCAGACCATCGCGGCTTACGACCCCCGCTGCATGAAGGGGATGGGCATCGGCTACGCCACCTCGAACCGCGGGGCTTGCCACCTGCGGGGCTACACCCCCGCCGCCGAAATCTTGGGCATTCCGGAGAAGGTCGATCCCTACGAGTACGAAGGCAAGGGCGAACTCACCGCCGCCTTCCAGGATCTCCACGCCATCAGCGACTCGTTCGACATCTGCAAGTTCAACGCCTTCGCGGAGGGCATCGAGGAGTACGTCCTCCAGTACAACGGCATGACCGGACTGGACGTCGGTGAGGAGGACCTCCTCGAGGCCGGCGAGCGGATCTACAACCTCGAGCGCTACTACAACAACCTCGTCGGCTTCGACGGCGACGACGACTCGCTGCCCGCGCGATTCCTCGAGGACGGCATCCGCGGACAGGGCGCAAGCGAGGGCGAGTACTGCGAACTCGAGGAGATGAAAGCGGAGTACTACGACCACCGCGGCTGGGTCGACGGCGTCGTGCCGGACGAGAAACTCGAGGAACTCGGCATCGATCTCGGGCCGGGAACGGGCGTCTCGGTGGGCGACTCGCCCGCGCCGGCGGACGACTGAGGGGGTCCTCGACCCCGTCTCGGAGTCGGGTCACCGCTTCGTTTTTTGTGCGACCCGCTCCCGCTCAGTCCGTCGTCTCCGACTCGCTCGAGGCGGACGACGAGTCGTCCTCGAGCAGGCGCCAGCCCTCGAGCCGATCCGTCACGGCGTCGGTGAGGTCCGTGAGGTACGGCAGCCCCCACGCAGCGACGACGATGGCACCGATCGTGTTGAAGACGATGTCGGTCATCGTGTCGTCGAGGCCGTGTTGGGCCAGGGGCATCTGGATGCCGGCGTAATCGGCGACGATGTCCTGGGCGAACTCGCCGATCTCCCAGAAGACGCCGAAGGAGAGCACGAAGAGCACGACGAAACTCGGAACGAGCACCGGCGGGAGGTGGATCTCCTCGCGCAGTTCGTCTTCGACGGCGCGATCCAAACGACTGTGGTCGCGCTGCTCGTCGTCTCGACCGGCTACACGCTGATCAGAAAACCGCTCGCGAGCGCGGGCGAGTGGCTCCTCGAGCGCGCTCCCGATCACGTCGTCTCGGCCGTCCCGGACCGATGTCTCGCGATGATCGACGAGGAACGCGACGCGCGTACCGACTGACGCGGCACCGTCGCTACGGCTGTCGATCGTCGGAATCGAGGACGAACGATGTCGTCGAAACGAACGAAAACGGAGTAGAGAGGGTCGCTCGAGCGGATCGGACTGGCTGAACCGGATCGGCCGTCCGCTACGATCATCTCGAGCGGTGGCTCGCGGATGCGTCGAGACGATCAGTCGTCGGCGACGGCGTAGGGTGCGCTGGCGTCGGTATCGGTGTCGGGTTTCGTCATCTCGATCGCGATGTCGCCGCCGTCGACCGAGACGAGGACGTCGTCGAAGCACTTGCGGTACTCCGTCGCGTGCTTGCCGGAGGTGTTGATTCGGACCCGCTCCTCGACGAGGTCGGCCTCGGTCAGCTTCTCCACCTTCCGGTAGGCCGTCGACATCGGAATCTCACACTGCTCGGAGAGCTCGGTTGCGGTCAACGACTCCTCGCTCGTCGCCTCGAGGATGGCTCGGCAGGCGTCGTCGTCCAGCGCGCCGAGCACCGCGCCGGCGTCGACCGCGTCGTCGGTTGCTGGCCATCCTCGCTTCGTGGTGGGGTTCGTAGCGGACATTGTCTTCACTCTGTAGTAACGGCCGGCCACCCTCCAATTGGGCCCCACTAAATACAGGGTGCTTTATATGGGGTGGCGCAACTCGGACGTTCGAGGCGGTCTCGAGTCCGTTTGCTCGGGGGTCGAACGGCGGGTTCCCATCGAACGGGCACGGACGCAGGGTTTAGGGGGCAGCCAGCCCCATCCGCACACGATGCCCTCGGGGATTCGCGCGGAGATCAAGATAGACGATCCGGCCGGCTGCGTCGTCACGCAGGCCGCCGAAGCGGCGAACGGCAACGTTCAGTCCGTCTCGAAGAGCACGAGTCCGGACGCGCCGGAGCGCGTCTCCGAGGAGTTCATGCTCGAAGCCGAGGAGTACCCCGACGCGTTCGACGCCGATGTCGAACTGACGTCGATCTTCTCCTACGGCACGAGCGAGGTGTACCGATTCGGTCGCGAGCTCGGTCGCGGCTGTCCCTGCGAGTGGATCGAGCGCCACGACTCGCCCGTGGTCGACGTCCGAACGCGGGGGTCCGCACTCTTCCTCACTTTCCACGCGCCGGATATGGAAGGGTTGCAGGCGATCATCGGCGACCTCAAGGCGCAGTTCTCGAACCTCGACGTCCAGCGACTGCTCCAGTCCCAGCAGGACCACGCCGAGACGAACCTCGTCTTCGTCGACCGGAGCACGCTGACCGCGCGGCAGTTAGAGGTCCTCGAGACGGCCCACCGGATGGGCTACTTCGAACACCCCAAACGGGCCAACGCCGGCGAGGTCGCCGAGGCGCTCGAGATTACGAGCACGACGTTCACCGAACACCTCGCGGCCGCACAGACGAAACTCCTCGACGCGATCCTCGAGTACGATGACTGAACATCGACCCGACGGCCTCCGCATCGATGAAAACCCCTCGGAACCGACTGCGAGTCTGCGGTGAACCGCAACCCTATATATAGTGGACGCACAGCTATGAACGTAGACAACGCACGACTCAGACGACTACCGACCCCTACATGAGCAGATACGAATTTACCTGTCCCGACTGCGGCCAAGCGATCGAGGTCAACGAGGAGATGCGCGAGGCCACGTTAGAACACGGCTGTCCGGTTTGTGGGAGCGACGTCACGGCAGCGGATTTCGCCGCCGAGCAACAGTCGAACTGACCGGTCGATCCTCGATGGCTACGACTCGCTTCGTTACTCCTCGCGGTCGACGTCAGTTCGCCGCCCGCTGAGCGACTCCGGCTCGAGTCGGTAAAGTTCGATATCGAGGTCTTTCTTCCCCTGTGCCCAGATTTCGAACAGCGGGCGCTTCGCGTCGCCGTACTGGGTGATCTGTTCGGGCGTCAGCTCCGCCGGCGGGATGTTTTCTAAGCTCCCCGTGGCGATGACGCTCCGGTAGGTCGACTCTACCTCGTCGTAGACGACGAGCCGCGCCCCCGGTGAGGACTCGAGGAACTGTCGTTTCTCGCTCTCCGGCGTCGACACCAGCCGCATATAGAACTCGCGCTCGTCGCCGTCGTACCCGTACGAAATCGGAATCGCGTAGGGATCGTCGGTGCGCGCGAGCGAGAGCACCCCCGTCTCGTGCTGACCGAGGAAGTCGTCGATCTCCGCGTCGCTCATTTCGGTCTCCTGATCGATAGCCATCGTCTCAGTGTCTCGAGCAAGGAGGAACACGGTCTTTATAGTTGCCATCGTCGTCGAATCGCGCTCGAGTCCTCGGCTGCGGTCAGTTTCCCGTCCGACCGTCGCGGTCGTCGCCGGTTCCGATACAGACCGGTTCTCTGATCTCGAGTGCGGACTCGAACGCCGCCTCCTGCCCGGTTCGGCGACCGATCCGCAGCAGCTGTTCCTCGTGTGCGCGACGGACCGCCGACCGCTCGCGCCCGTTCAGGTCGAGATCGTCGCCGAGTTCGTCCCAGTGGCCCCACTCCACCAGAAACACCTCGAGATTCTCGTCAGCGTAGCAGCGTTCGTACTCGCGACGGTACCGCTCGTGGGACGGCCCCAGCAGCGCCTGTGCCCGATCCACGAGCGTTGGCAGTCGCTCCGGCGGCACGCTCGCCTTCGCGGCCGTCAGTACGAGCACCTGTCCCTCGATCGGGTCGCCGACCATCAACCCCCCGCTCGCATCGCCTTCTGGGCGAACTCTTCGATCAGCGGCTCGAGAGGATCGGCTTCGGTCCCGTCGCTCTCGCCGTCACCATCGCTTCGGTTCTCCGTCCCCTCGAAGACGACCGTCACTTCGGTGAGCGTCAACGACGGGCCGATGGCGACCGGTTCCGAGGAGAGCGTCGCCGTCCAGTCGTCGCCCACGACGGTATCGTCGGCGACCTGCTCGCCGCCCAAATTCGTCAGATACCGAACGGCGAGCCGTTCGGAGATGCCGCGAAAAGATCGTTCGACCTGCGTTCCCATAGCCGTCTTTCGAGAGCGATCCAGATAAATCCGACCCGGCGGCGATACTCGGCGAGACGCGGGACGACGAGCGATCGCGCGCATTCAGACGACCGCTCTGAACACCACCACGGCGAGGACGCCCGCACACAGCGCCAGCAGGATGTTCTCGGTTCGCCACATCACGGCGAGGACGACCCCCGCGGCGGCCCACTCGGCAGGACCGCCGGCCGCGAGCTCCGGGCTGAGGACGGCGATCACGATCGCACCCGGCAGGATATCGAGTCCGGCCTCGACTCGTTCGCTCACGTCGAATCGACGGACGAGCCAGATGCCGCCGACTTTCGCGATCACCGTGACGACGGCCATCGCGAGGATGACGCCGACGACGAGCGGGTCGAGCGACAGTAGCTCAACCATCGTGTCGCATCACCTCGACCGCGGCCGCGGCCAGTCCGCCGATCAGGATGTACCACCGCCCAGGGAGCACGTTTGCGGCGACGACGCTCGTCCCCAGCGCGACGAGCCACGGCACCAGCGTCGATCGTCCCTCCCAGAGTTCGGACGCGAGGGCGACGAACACGGCGGCGAGGATGAAGTCGAAGCCGTACTGGTCCGGATCGCCGACCGATTCGCCCGCGAGGACGCCCAGAACCGTCGAACCGACCCAGAACAGCCAGAGTACGATCCCGCTCCCGAGCAGGAACGCGCCGCGGCCGCTGCCGGTTTTCAGCTCGCGCATCGTCAGCGCCCAGTTCTCGTCGGCCATCATCACGAGGCTTCCGTAGATCTGTGGCGGCGAGAGGTGGCGAAACCAGGGCTGGAGCGCCGCGCCCATCAGCGAGTACCGGAGGTTGACCGCGAACGTCGTGGCGACGATTGCGGCGACCGGAATCGGGTCCGCCCAGAGTTCGACGGCGATGATCTGGGAGGCCCCGGCCAGCACCGTCGCGCTCATCAGGGCCGCTTCCGCGACGCTCAGCCCGGCCTGGTTGGCCAGCACGCCGAAGGCGATCCCGTAGCCGCCGACGCCGATCGCGATCGGAATCCCGGTGAGAAAGCCGGCGCGGATCCCTTCCCAGCCGAACGTAACCTCGTTGTTATCCGGCGCCCGTTCCGGCATCGCGTCGTCGACGGATGGATTCGACTCTCGAGGGGCGTCCGTGCTCGACTCCGAATCCATCGCCATCGCGTATCTCACTCTGCGACCGCCGGCGCGTAAAGCGTTCTCGGAATCGGAACGATTAGTGCTATCACTCGTCAGGTCTCGTCTCGCTTCGACCGGTCCGGCCGATCGACTACTGTTCGACTGGCTGCGACCGCCCACTTCGAGTTTCAGCGACGTCTGCGGCCTCACGCCAGTCGACGGGTCGCGCCGTACCGCTGGCTCGCCGGCCGAACTCGGACAGCCCGCGTCCCTCGAGAACGCCCCTGTCGAGCGTGATGAGCGCGTCCTGCAGGAACGGCCAGGGATCGTCGCGACTCAGCACGTCGACGTTGGGCTGTTCGTAACAGGAGCGAGCGATCTCTCGAATCGTGTTCGGGAGCGACGGTCGGTCGACGAGGTCCGACTCTTCGCGCAGGAGACTGAAGAGGTAGGCCAGTTCGCCCTTCAGGTAGTGACAGCCGACGCCGAGATCGTAGCCGGCTTCGATCTCGTCGGCGCGATCGGTCGCCAGCTGCCAGTAGTAGCGTGGGAAGTCCGCGCCCATCTGGACGTTCGCCGAAAGCGAGGTCCACATCCGCGGGTTGATCTCGGTTAGGTAGAATTCGCCCGTCTCGGGGTGGCGCATGTACTCGATGCAGGCGAGTCCGTGCCACTCGAGTTCCTCGAGCAACGCCTCTGCGGCTTCCTGCAGGTCGTCGTCGAAGACGGACTCGCGGTAGACGCCGCCGCCGCCGGTGTACGACGCCCCCCGGAGCTGTCTGTGCTGGACTGACGCCAGCAATTCGCCGTGATCGTAAAGCGCGCCGACCATGTACTCCTCCTCGATCGGGACGAACTCCTGGACGATGGGATCGTGGCCGAACGTCTCCCGCAGTTGTTCGACGTTCGGCGTCGTTCCCGCTTGGAGGTGTTCGACGGTTTTGCTTTGTCGCACCCGATCCGGCGGCACCGAGTCGACGTACTCGTCGACGAGGAGGTTGTACCGGGATTTGACGATGGACGGCGTCTCGATCGTTTCGACGTCCTCGAGCGGGCGCGTTTCGGGGACCGGGACGCCGGCGGCGTCCGCAGCTTCCGCCAGGCGTACTCGATCGTGGACGCGCCTGAGCGTCTCGAGCGTCGGCCACGGCGTCGCGACGTGTTCGGCGAACGCCTCTCGGTACGTCGAGAGGACGTAGATATCCGGCTCGCGGACCGGGACGATCGTCCGGACGTCGTCGCGTCGGGCGAGCGCGAGCAGGGCGTCGGCGTACGCCTCGAGGTTCGTCGTCGGATCGGGGACTAGGACGGCTTCGTCGCAGTGTCTCGAGGAGAACGATTTCGCCGTCGGATCTTCGGAGACGACGACGGTGTGGGCACCGCGCGGGGACAGAGAGCGGAGACAGGCGTCGGTACTCGGGACGGAGACGGCCGGCACGACGATCGATCCGTTCCGGTCGCCGCCGTCACTCGAGGTGACAGTCTTTCTGGAGAACATGTAGTTCAAGGGCCGATGGATGTCTCGGACGGCTCGTACAATAGCCGGTCGGCGTGAAACTGCAAGTACGCCATTCGTTCACAAGACCTCGCAGCGGACGGGGCGATCGCTCTCGAGCGACCGAAACCGGCCGGTATCGTCCTCGTTCGCTCACGGACCGGCTATCAACGTGCGCTCGGTCACGCCACGAGACGATTGCGCACCCGCGGCGGACGACTCCCGTTCGGCCCCGCCGTCAGCCACCGGCGACCGGCGGAAACACCGACAGTCGGTCGCCGTCCTCGAGTGCCGTCTCGACGCCCGCCATGTGGGTCACGTCGCGGCCGTTTTTGAGCACGCTCAGCTGCGGTCTGATCGCGACGCCGTCGTCGCCGTCCTCGAGTAGCTGGCCCTCGAGCCCCTCGTACGCCGCCTCGAGGCTGGCCAGTACGTCGCCCACCGAATCGCCGTCGTCGAACGTCTCCACTCGCTCTTTCTGTCCGACTGCCTCTCGAAAGGTGGCGAAAAAACGCAGTTCGATCTCCATATCGGATGGTCGTCTGCGCTCGTCATAAGTCCGGGTGGCCGACGACGTCGGTCGCACGGATTTCATCGCGAGCGGGGCACGGCCCGTCAGGCCGCAGAGGTCGTCGGCGAGGACGTGTACGTGACCGAGTCGACCTCCGCGGCCTCGAGGGCCTCGTCGATCGCACTGGATCCCGCTTCCGCCGCCGCGTCGCTATCGTCCGCCTCGACGACGATGGTGACGGAGAACGCGACGCTAACCGTGTACGGATCGAACGGGCCGGTGGGGTGTTCGTAGATGTCGGCGTCGTCGACCGCCCAGTCTGCGATCGTTCCGTCGGCGTCGAGCGCCTCGAGCGCCGATGCGAGTTCCTCGGTCGCTCCGTCGCAGGCGGTCGTGTCGCTTCCCCCGTGGAGGGTGACGAGCGTCGTTCCCGTCCGCGAGACTGCAAACTTCATACGCTCTCTACCGACCGCGAGGGTTTGAACGCTTGGTCTGTCCTCACGCGCTTTCGTTCGAATTCGTCGGCGCGGCCGCGAGGAACGGAAGGGTTACCGCTCGAGGTCGTCGTAGATCCGTCCCAACTGTTCGAGCGAGTGGTCGACCGAGAGCATGCGCCGCCGTCTGCGACAGAGATCAGCGAGTCGGTCGCCTTCGGCCAGCGTCCGCCGGATCGCCCAGCGGAACTCCTCGAGATCGCCGCGATCGTAGCGGTAGCCCGTCTCGCCTTCGATGACGCTGTCGACGAGCGCGCCCGCGTCGACCGCGACGACCGGCGTCCCGCAGGCGGTCGCCTCGAGCGCAACCAGTCCCTGCGTTTCGACCGGGCTCGGGAAGACGAACGCGTCGAGGGACGAGTAGAATTCGGGCAACTCCTCGCGCTCGAGAAAGCCCAGGAACCGAACGTCGGCGTCGACCGCCTCGGCGCGGGCCTCGAGCGATTCCCGCGCGGGACCGTCGCCCGCGAGGACGAGCACGTAGTCGGTGCCGGCGACGGCGTCGATCGCCTCTTCGAGGTTCTTTTCGGGACCGTGACGGCCGGTGTAGCCGAGCAGTGGGCCGTCGGGAAGGTCGTAGCGATTTCGGAACGGTTCCGGATCGACCGGTCGGAAGAACTCGGTATCGATGCCGTTCGAGACGACCGTCGCCTCGACGTCCGCGTCGATGTGCTCCAGGAGGTGCCGGCGGGCGAACGAGGTCGGCGCGGTGACGTGATCGACGCGCTCGAAAAAGGCCTGTTCGTACGCCCTGCACGTCCGTTTGAAGCTCGGAACGAGCGACTCTGGAACGTGCTGGTGGACGCGATCCTCGAGCAGGGTGTGGTAGGAGGCGACGACGGGAACGTCCCGCTTGCGGGCGAACCGGACGCCCGCCGCGCCGACGGTGAAGGGCGTGTGAACGTGGACGACGTCGGGCGTCTCGAGGCCGTCGGGGATCGCCGGCAGCCCCAGCCGGTAGCGCGGGTACAGCGGCGCGCCGACGCTCGGAAGCGAGAACTCGCCATCGCAGGCTTCGTAGCCGTCCATCTCGGCGAAGACGATATTCATCGTCCCGCCTCGGTAGCGCTGCCATCGGTCGCGCCAGAGCACGATCGTGTAGGTGACCCCGTTGACCGTCGGGAGGTAGAGATCGGTGAACGCGGCGACGTCGTCCGTATCGACCATTGATCGACGATCCATCGGCCACGATCAAATCTGTTCCGAACGTCGACAGGTCTGCTCGCCCGACTGTGCTGTCGACCTCACCGGTCCGGCCGATCGATTCGAAACGCGACGTCGTGTCTCGAGAGCAGCGATCGCATCCGGTCGACGCCGCCGGTCGTGTCCCAGCCCTCGGCGGTGTAGTGTTTGTACGGGTGGCGAAGCCACGAGTACTCCCGGTGAGCGAAGATGTCGACAGCGTCGGTACCGTCCACGAAGAGGGCTACGTGTAGTTGCCAGGTCGAAAGCGGCGACGGTCGTCGGGCCCAACTGCCCGCGGAGAGCCGGCCGTCCCGGTGGACCTTCAGGGAGGCGACCGGCTCCGGCGCGAACGACATCGCCTCGAGTTCCGAGCGAAACTCGCCGAGCCCGTACTGGACCGTCCCCACGTACTCGTCTGGGTGTTGAATACACTGCGCGAAGCCGCCGAGGGGCTCCTTGATCCGGTGGAGCGTCGGCAGGACGCGACGGCGAACGCGCGTCGTCAGGTCGATCGCGGTCCCGTCCGCAACCTCGGCTCCGCCGTCACGGTCGTCAATCGGTGAGTTGTCGATCGATGCCACGGAAGTTCGTATTCGAGTACGACGGCATAGCCATTGTGGCTTCCGCTTCCGGAACGTTCCACCAGCTCTCCCGGGCGATCGCTACATATCCTGCAGCCGAATCCCGTCCTCGACCAGGCGGGCGTTTCGCTCCCGGTCGAGGTGCTCGCCGAGCTCGTCGTGTGCGTGCAGTTGTGCGATCACGTCCGCGTAGAGCGTCCGCCACGCGATCGCGTAGATCGGCGACTGGCCCCACGCTCGCAGTTCCGGCACGAGGTCGTCGTAGGTCTCGTGGCGCTGTTCGAAGCGATCGATCGCCTCGAGGACGCGAGCCGCGGCCTCGCGGTCGTCTTCCGCGTCCTCGATCGCGCGATTCAGTCGCTGCTCCCAGCCGGCGACCGCTTCCTGCATGTCCGCGGCGGCGGTCTCGTCGTCGGCCGGCAGTCGCTCCAGCACCGGGTTCGGCACGCCGAGTGAGATTTCGTCCATACCGGACGTACACGACGGGCCGGCAAGAAACTACGGCTCCGACGCGCGACCCCGGTGAGCCGTCCCGCGCTTCGACGACTACGGCCACGTCGCCAGCATCACTTCGTCGACGTAGGCGTCGTCGATCCGGTACTGATCGACGTGTTCGCCCTCGCGCTGCCAGCCGTTGTCCTCCAAGAACTCGATCGCCGCCTCGTTCGTCGCGGGAACGTGCTGGTAGATCTTGTGGTAGTCGGCCTCGCCGGCCCACTCGAGCCCGTACTCGAGGAGGTTCGAACCGACCCCCGCGCGGCGGAACTCGGGATCGACGCCGACGGTCAGTTCGGCGGTGTGACGCAGCGAGGGCAGTTCGTGGGCGTCGACGTGGAGCCAGCCGATCACGTGCGACTCGCTCCCGGCGTCGGTCGCCGGTTCGTCAGCGTCTTCGGACTCGCCGTCGTCGTCCTCGGATTCGAGGACCGCGACGAAGAACACCCGCGAGCGCTCCTCGTTCGCCCGAGCGAGCGCGGACTCGCGCTCGAGTTGCGTCGCGACGTTTTCCGCAACGATGTACGTTCCGCCGTCGGCGACCTCGCGCATCGTCTCGACGATGCCGTCGCGGTCTTCCTCGCGGGCCAGTCTGAGGGTTACGGTGCCGGCCTCGCACTCGAACTCAGTCGGCGTCGCCGAGAAGGCGACGCGGACCTTCCCGTTCGATTCGGTCAGGTAGCCCCGATCTTTCAGCGACTCGAGACAGGCCTCGAGGTCCGCCGTCGGCGGACAGACCGATTCGGTGTACGTGCCGGACCGGGCCGGTTTGGAGTGCGTGGTTCCCGAATCGACGCGAATCGATCGGGCGAGTTCGTTGGGGTCGACGGCACCGTTTCGCTCGACGTACTCGTAGACGGTTCGCTGAATCTCGTCGTCGAACGAAAACGTCGGATGGACGCTCATAGGGTGATGACCGCCGAGCGACCGTATTAGTATGGTGCCTGTATCGTCCGGCAGCGATCGGTGACCGACTCGAGAGCCGGGTTCGTCGTCCGTCGACCGGCCGTCTCGCCCTCGGACGGTCGCGACGACTCACGCACGCAGCGTCGTATTGCGCGCTTCGATCGATTTCCGGCGGGACAGCCACGGTAGTGTCCTTTGCTGTACTGTCCACCGTGGCCGCACACGCCGAATTTAGTATAGCACTATTTGATTTATTCTCTGAACTGGTGCCCTCGTTTACGAAGAACGTCCTCTCAGACCGATCGTATCGCCACCGTATCCTCAAATTGTGATGTCGCTCGCGAGCTATCCCGGGCCGAGGCGCACGCGACTGCAGCCGGAACCGCCTCGGAATCGGCCGTCGGTCGATCGGTTCGCCGCTCGAGTTCCGGTCGGTCGACCTTCTAACCCGAACACTGCTCGAGGTAGTCGAACGACTCCGGCAGTCAGAACAGCTTCGATGGTTGCGAGGGTCACAGTTCGAGTCGTCCGTTCGAAGCCGACTCGTGGATCGAGTTCCCCGATGGTTCATTCGCCAGTAGAACTCGTGATACCCGATGGGGTGTCCATTTTCTATACGCGCGTGTAAGCCATACGGGCAGCCGGTCGAAATCGATTCCCGGTCTCGGATCTCGGCGTTTCTCGATACCCGTTCGAACCGCTCGACTCCGGGGTTCGAGGAGTGCGTTGGGCACTCGATACCTCCCGAAGGAGATCACTCGAGTCGGGGCGACACGATACCATTTTCGATGCGTGAGTTGACTCGATCGGGTACTACTGATCGCTGTGCTGGGATTGGCGAGCGATGGCTGCCGTCGGTTCCGACTCGAGAAGCGCGGATCTCTCGTTTGGGTTCGGTCGCGTGGCGGTCGCGCGGAGTCGTCGCTCGCGAGCCGTGCCTTCGGCGTCGACGGAGCCCCCGTCCCCGCTCTGTCGACCCGCTACGAACCATTGCTTGAGGCTGCATTCGTCCAACCGGTTCGACCACCTCGCGCCTCCCGCAGCTGGGGCTGAGATTCGATGCGATCGGACCGAACGACGGGGAATAAATTCTATATCGCGATACAAAATCCCTTTCGGAACTTTCGGAAGCCGGACGCCACCGTTTACAACGGTCGACGGCAAACAGAGCGGCTGTGATCGTCGACGACCGGGTCCTGCGCGAGGATTTCGTGCCCAGCGAGGTGGTCCACCGCCACGACGAGGTGAACCTCCTCTCCGAGTCCCTTGAGCCGCTGCTGTACGGCCGACGAGCGGATCCAGCCTTCTGTTTCGGACCGACGGGCGTCGGAAAGACCTGCATCGCCCGCTACACGCTCGCCCAGCTTCGCGAACAGGAGCCCACGGTCGAAGTCGCCTACGTCAACTGTTGGCAGGAGTACACCCGATTTCGAGTGCTCTACAGCGTCCTCGAGGCCGTCGGGCGGACGATCGACATCCATCGATCGACGCCGAAAGACGAACTGTTCGGCCGACTGCGCGAGACGGACGACAGTCCGATCGTCGTCATCCTCGATGAAGTCGACCAGTTGGAGGAGACCGCGGCGCTGTACGATCTCCACCGACTGGGCCACGTCTCGCTCGTCCTGATCGCCAACCGCGAGGAGGAGTTGTTCGCGGGCTTCGACGATCGGGTGCGGTCGCGGCTCCGGGCGGGAACCCGCGTCCGGTTCGATCGCTACGGCACCGACGAACTCGCGACCATCCTCGCGGAACGGGCGGACAAGGCGCTCGAGCCGGGCTGCGTGAGCGACGAGCAGTTGCGGACGATCGCCGACGCCGCATCGGGGGACGCCCGGGTCGGGATCGGGATCCTGCGGTCGGCTGCCCGGCGAGCGAGCCAGCAAGGCCACGAGCGCGTGACGGACGACGTGCTCGAGGCGGCGATTCCGGACGCGCGGACGGCGATCCGGCGCAAGACCGTCGAGGGGCTGATCGAACACCAGCGGGTGCTGTACGATATCGTCGCGGACGTCGGCGAGATCGAACCCGGCGACCTCTACGACGAGTACGAACGGCGGGTCGACGACCCGAAGACGAACCGGACGCTGCGCAACTATCTGACGAAGATGGTCCACTACGACCTGATCGAGGCCGTCGGCGAACGCCGTGGACGGACCTACCGGATCATCGACGACGACGCGGTCGATCACGAGTAGCCGAACGGTTGTGAAAGACCGTCCTGTACGCGAACGAGAGCCCGCGGCACGGAGGGCAGGTGGTAGTTTCGGAGAGTCGCTCCGCAACCATTCTTTTCACCCAGGCTATTGGTAACGTATCTGGTGGTAACCCGTCCCGCTGTCGTCGACTGGACATCTTTTCGGAATTGATCCCGAGCGACGTGAATCGCCTCGAGACAGCCCCTTCTAGGCCCGATTGGCGGTACATCTCCACTTTCGGAATTACGGAAACGGTGCTCCGCCGCTTATCTACGGTCCGCTCGAGTCTCCGTCCATGGACGCTCACACGCCCGCGTTCGGACTCGAGTTCGAGCCGGGACTGACGCTGCTCGAGGTACCGTCAGCCGGATCGACGGCCCTCCATCGACTCGTCGGGGATCGACTGGCCGAATCTGCCACCGAGGGAGACTCCGGGATGAACGCTACAGCGTACTGGATCGACGCCCGAAACACGGCCGCGACGCAGGTGCTCTACGACTGCGTCCCGAGCGACCGAGCGCTCGAACCCCTGCAGGTCGCCCGGGCGTTTACGGCCTACCAGCACCACTCGCTGGTTCGGCGAGTCACGCAGCGAGCGGGACCGGAGACGGCGCTGATCGTCGCGCCGAACGTCGCCAGCCTCTATCACGATGCTGACCTGCCTGAGTGGGAACGCGAGGACCTGCTCGCTGCGTCGCTCGAGACGCTCGCCGAACTGGGTCGCGTACTTTCCTGCCCCGTCCTGGCGACGAGCGCGGACGAGAACCGCGCTGGCACGGTCGCGGAGTACGCAGAGGCGGTTATCGAGTGCGTTCGTACGCGCGAAGGGATTCGACTCGAGCGCTCGAGCGACGAGTGCGCGGAACCGACGGACGACGACGGCGAAACGGAACCCGTCATCGACGACACGGCGGGCTACTGGCACGGAACCCATTGGCAGACGACGATCCCGTACTGGGTCGACCTCTACGGCGCCGTTGCGGAGGGACAGTCCGTCGTCGAGGCCCACGACCGTGGACTCCTCGAGGTGACGCCCTGATGGGCCGAACGAACCCGACCTACCGTGACGCGCTCCGGGGACTCGAGTCCGAGTGGAACCCGATGCGCCGCGCGCTCCGACGGGAGTACCAGGCGGATTTCGATCGGCTGTTCGACCGGGGCCGCACGTTCGCCGACGCGGCGGGCTACGCGAACCCGACGGATCCCGAACGGGCGCTGTTGTTGTCGCTAGCGCTGGCCCATGAGGTCGAACTGCGGCGGCTGCGGGCGGAACTCGAGGAACGCGAGGAACGCGAACAGCGCGACGACCGGACGGCACCCGGGGAGCGAGACGGACGGCCGACGGACGGGGGTGACGACCGCGAATGAGCCGACCGGATCCCTACGCGTTCGAGTTCGAGGACGGGGCCGTCCGAGAGTGGCGACTGACCGATACGGGTGCCGAGTCGACGCTCGTCGAGAACTACACGCCCGCGCTGTTCGTCTCGGGGCCCGACGACGCGCTCGCGGACCTGCGGGCGCGCCTCGAGTCCGATCCTAAGGTCGCCGAGACGCGAGTGGAGCGGTGGGCGACGGACCTCCACGAGGCCCACGTCGACGAGCGAAGCGAGTTGCTACGGGTCGACTGCGAGCGTATCGACGACGTTCGCCAACTCGCCCGCGAGATCCGCGGTGTCCACGAGTCGGGCACCCACGCGCCGGGCACGTTCCGGCTGTTCGACGTCGATCTCGAGCCCGGCTTTCGGTACTCTCTCGACCGCGGGATCGATCCCACGCCGACGCGGGAGTTGCGGACGCTCCGGCTCGAACTCGCGGATCACTCGCTGGCCGACGGTGACGTTTCCGCGCTCCGAATCGAGGGGAAACCGATCGCTGGTGAGGACGGCGGCGGTGATCCGCAGTCGGCGCTCGAGACGCTCCGAACCCGCATCGGGCGCGGGGACCCGGACGTGCTCGTCGTCAGCCACGGCGAGCTGATTCCGCTGCTCTCCGAACGGGCGGGGGAACTGGGATTCGAAGCCGACGAGTTCCACCTCGGGCGAGCGCCGGGCTGGACGCAGTTGGCGGGCGAGAACACCTACGAGAGCTACGGGCGGGTCGGTCACTCGCCGGCGCGGTATCGGATTCCGGGCCGGGCGATCGTCGACACCTCGAACAGCTTCCTCTGGAACCAGTCGGGGTTGGCGGGACTCGAGTACATGGTCGAGCAGACGGGTCGACCCATACAGGAGGCCGCCTGGGGGAGCATCGGCACGCTGTTGACTTCGCGCCAGATCCGATTCGCTCGCCGCGAGTGGGCGGTCCTCGCACCCCAGAACAAGTGGGAGCCCGAACGGTTTTCGGACGTGCGGACGCTGCACGCGGCGGACCGGGGCGGGTTCACATTCGAACCCGAAGTCGGCTTCCACGAGGACGTCCACGAAATCGACTTCGCGTCGCTGTACCCCCGGATCATCTGCGAACGCGGGATCAGCCCGGAGACGGTCGACTGCGCCCACGACGCGGGCGATTTCGTCCACGACAGCCACCGCGTGCCGGAGCTCGGGTACGAGGTCTGCGAGCACGTTCCCGAAGCGACCGACGGCGACACGGCCTTTCTCCCTACCGTCCTCGAGCCCCTACTTTCGGATCGGGCAGATATCAAGGACCGACTTGCCGACGATTTCGACGATGGCCTCGCCGAATCGGAGGCGAGGCGACTTCGGGCCGAGTCGGGCGCGATCAAGTGGGTCCTCGTCTCCTGCTTCGGCTATCAGGGCTACCGAAACGCCAAGTACGGTCGAATCGAGTGTCACGAGGCGATCAACGCTTACGCCCGCGACATCGCGCTGACGGCTAAACGCCGACTCGAGGACGCGGGCTGGCGGATCGTCCACGGGATCGTCGACAGCCTCTGGGTGACGCCGCGCGAGGGCGTCGAGCCGGAGCCGCTCGAGGCCGTCATCGACGAGGTCTCCGCGGCGGTCGGGATCCCGCTCGAGCACGACGGCAGCTACGAGTGGGTCTGTTTCGTCCCGTTGCGCGATTCGATCCCGGACGGGCCAGACGAGGGGGCGGGGGCGTTCGAATCCGGATCGGCGGGGGCGCTCACGAAGTACTTCGGCAAGCGGGAGTCGGGCGCGTACAAGTTCCGCGGCATCGAGCTTCGCCAGCGGAGCACCCCGGCGTTCGTCGCCGAAAGCCAGCGCGCGTTCGTCGAGGCGCTCGACCGCGAGGGCGACCCCGAAGCCGTCTGCGACGTCCTCGAGCGTCGACTTAGCTCGCTTCGCCGTGGTGACGTCGATTCGAGCGACCTCGAGATCACAACCCGGGTGTCGAAGCCGCTATCGGCGTACCGAAAACGGATGCGGACCGTGGCGGCGCTCGAGCGATACGAGCGCCGCGGAATCGACCGCCAGCCCGGGCAGTCGGTCCGGTACGTCGTCGCGGACGACGACGCCAGCGGGCCCGAGCGGGTTCGGCTCCCCTTCGAAGCGGGGGGCGAATACGATACCGACTACTACGCGAGCCAACTCGTCCGGGCCTGCGAAAGCGTCGTCTCGCCGCTCGGCTGGGACCGTTCGCGGATTCGACGCGCGGCGTCCGACGGCCGACTGCTGACGCTGTCCGCGTTCGTCGACTGATCGCGAGGAACCCGTTCGTTCGACCGCCGAGTAGCCGACGCAGCCGTCGCCGCTCGAGACTGTTCAGAGCCGATGACCCTGACCACGAACGGTGCGTTCGAGCACTACATTTATACACGTCAGCCGACTTGTGCATAGCAATCGATTATGGCAACCTCCGACCCGCCGACAGGGCAACTTCGATCTCGTATCCGACAACAGGAGGTCGTCACCGAACTTGGACAACTGGCACTCGAGTCGTCCGATCTCGATCAGTTTCTGGACGACGCCGTCGCTGCCGTTCGAGAGATGCTCGACGCGGATCGTTGCGGGATGTTCGAAGTACTTTCCGATGGAAACGCGGTCGCGCTCGGACACGGCGTCGGCTGGCGAGACGGCGCGGTCGGTTCGGCGACGGTCCCCGCCCGCTCGACGGACTCAATGGGACTCGCGCTCGAGACCGACGAAGCGGTCGTCGCCGACGATATCGCGACGACCGAAGGGCTCTCGACGTCGCCGTTGCTCGCTAGCCACGACGTCACGAGCGCCGTTAGCGTCGGTGTTAACACCGATGAAAACGAGCCGTGGGGCGTCCTCGGCGTCTATACGACGGCGAAACGGGAGTTTGCGGACCACGAAATTTCGTTCGTCCGAAACGTCGCGGACGTCGTCGCGTCCGCGATCGAGAACCTGCAGACGCGTCGGAGCCTCGAGACCGACCTCGAGACGACGATCGATCGGTTCACGGACGCGTTCATCGGTGTCGATGCCGACTGGCGGGTCACCTACGTCAACGATCGGGCGCGGGAGCTGACCGACCGCGAGGACGACGAACTCATCGGTGCGACCCTTTGGGAAGCGTTCCCCACGACCGTCGAATCGGCGTTCGAGCGGGAGTACCGACGGGCGATGGCGACCCAGGAGCCGACGGTCTTCGAAGAGTACTACCCGCCGCTCGAGACTTGGTTCGAAGTCACCGCCTCCCCCTCCGAGACGGGGCTATCGATCTCCTTTCGGGGTGCCAGCGATCGCGACGCCACGCAGCGGGAACTGCAAGCGAACAATCGGACGCTCCAGCGGCTGTACGCGATCACGGCCGATCGCGAACTGAGTTTCGACGAGAAGACGCGGGAACTGCTCGACCTCGGCCGCGAACGACTGGGCCTCGAGGTCGGATTCATGGCCGATATCGACGAACGCAACGACCGGTTCGAGGTCGTCCACTCCAGCGGCGACGACGAGCGGTTACAGCCCGGATCGGTGACGCAGCTGTCGGACACCTACTGTCGGCGGACGATCGAGGAAGACGAGTTGCTCGTGCTCACCAACGCGCCCGTCGAGGGGTGGGCCGACGATCACGCCTACCAGAAGTGGGAGTTCGACAGCTATCTGGGCGGGCAGCTTCGCGTCGACGGCGAACCGTACGGCACGCTGTGTTTCGCCGACGATGCCCCCCGTTCGACCTCGTTTACGCCCGCCGAACGGAGCTTTGTCGAACTGCTCACCCAGTGGCTCAGCTACGAACTCGAGCGCGAACACCACCAGCGCGAACTCGAGGAGAGCGAACGGCGCTACCGGACGCTGGTCGAACAGTTCCCCAACGGGATCGTAGCGCTGTTCGACGAGGAGCTTCGATACATGCTCGGCGGGGGGCAGATCCTCGACGAAATCGGCATCTCGATCGACGACTTCGTCGGACAGACGATTTACGATCGGTACGACGGCGAGACGCTGGAGGCGTTCGAGTCGAACTTTCGGGCCGCGCTGTCGGGCGAGCGGACCAGTTTCGAGTACGGCATCCACGGCCGGGAGTGGCTCGCTCACACCGTGCCGGTCGAAGACGACCGCGGCGAGGTGTTCGCCGGGATGATTATGGTCCAGGACGTCACCGAGCGCAACGAGCAGGAACGACAACTCCGCGAGCGAGAGGCCCGCCTCGACCGGTTCAAGGCGTACACCGACGATATCTTGGACGCGGTCGACGACGTGTTCTACGTCATCGGCGAGGACGGCTCGTTCCAGCGCTGGAACGAAACGCTGTGTGCCGTAACGGGCTACTCCGACGCCGAGGTCGACTCGATGACGCCGCTCGAGTTCTTCGAGGGCGACGATCGAGGGCGGATCGAGAACGCGATCCAGGAGGTGTTCGAGACCGGACACGCTCGCGTCGAAGCCGACGTTGTCACGAAAGGCGGCGAGACGATTCCCTACGAGTTCGCCGCGAGCACGCTCGAGAACCCCGACGGCAGGCCCGTTCTGACCGGGATCGGTCGCGATATCTCCGATCGACGGGCGGACCAGCGCAGGCTCGAGGAGCTCGTGGACGAACTCGAGGAGTCGAACGAGCGACTCGAGCAGTTCGCCTACGCCGCCAGCCACGACCTCCAGGAGCCGCTGCGGATGGTCGCGAGCTACCTGACGCTCGTCGATCAGCGGTACGCAGACGAACTCGACGAGGACGCCGACGAGTTCATCGGGTACGCCGTCGACGGCGCGAAACGGATGCAGGAGATGATCGACGGCCTGCTCGCCTACTCGCGAGTCGACACGCAGGGCGATCCCTTCGAGGTCGTCGACTGCGAGGCCGTTCTCGAGGACGTACTGACGGATCTCGAGGTGCGGATCGAGGAGACCGACGCCGACATCACGGTGGAGCCGCTCCCCGAGGTGTACGGCGATCCCGGCCAGCTTCGACAGGTGTTCCAGAACCTACTGGACAACGCGATTACATATTCCGGCGACGAGGCCCCACGTATATCCGTGTTCGCCGAGAAGGACGGACAAGAGTGGCGTCTTTCAGTTCGCGATCGGGGTATCGGGATCGACCCGGCCGATACGGAGCGTATCTTCCAGGTGTTCGATCGGCTGCACAGCGTCGAGGAGTACGCTGGAACCGGGATCGGACTCGCACTCTGTCAGCGCATCGTCGAGCGACACGACGGCGATATTCGCGTCGCCTCGACGCCGGACGAGGGGGCGACGTTTACCCTAACGCTTCCGGCACCGCCGGAATCCGAGGCGACGACTGAACCGACGGGCACACCAACCACCAATGAGTAATTCGAGACCATTCAAGCCTGAACCAGCACAGATCCTCCTGGTAGAGGACAACCCGGGGGACGTTCGACTGACGGAGGAAGCGTTCAAGCAGGGCCGCATCGAGAACGATCTTCACGTCGTCTCCGACGGGAACGAGGCCCTCGAGTTCCTCTACCGACGCGGCGAGTACGACGACGCGCCCCGGCCGGATCTCATCCTGCTGGACCTCAACTTGCCCCGAAAGGACGGCGAGGAGGTCCTCGAGGAACTGAAAGGGGATTCGGAACTGCGATCGATTCCGGTAATCGTTCTGACCAGCTCTCGGGCCGAAGAGGACGTCGTCAGATCCTACGAACTCCACGCCAACGCCTACCTCACGAAACCGGTCGATCCGGACGACTTCATCGAGACCGTTCGCGCCTTTGAGAAGTTCTGGTTCTCGGTCGTTCGATTGCCGCCGGAGGGTGATCAGGCGTGAGCGAGACGAACACGCAGACCGAAACCGACTCCGAGGCCGAGACGCTGGAGATTCTCCTGATCGAGGACAATCCCGGCGACGCGCGACTGATCCAGGAGATGCTGCGGGGCACCGAAGAGCTCGCCCAACGCGTCAGCCCGGATGAGTCGGCGGGACGAACGCCGGAGATCACTCGCGAAACGCGACTCGAGGACGGTCTCGCGACCCTCGAAGAGCTGGCTACCGACGTCGTCTTGCTCGATCTGAACCTCCCCGACAGCGAAGGGCTCCAGACGCTCGAGTCGGTCCACGCGGCGACCGCGGAAACGCCCATCGTCGTGCTGACCGGCGTCCGCGACCAGCAGGTCGGCGTGCAGGCGATCCAACGGGGCGCACAGGACTTCCTCGTCAAAGACGAGGTGACGAGCGAACTCCTCGTCCGGACGATCCACCACGCGATCGAGCGCGCCCGACAGGAACACGAGCGTCAACGCCAGCGCCAGCAACTCGAGGCGTTCAACCGGCTCAATCGGATCGGCCACGATATCACCCACGCGGTGATCACGACGGAGACGCGAGCCGACTTGGAACAGCGCGTCTGCGACCGACTCGCCGAGTCCGACGCCTATCGGTTCGCGTGGATCGGCAGCGTCAATCCGGGCAGCGACGAAGTGGTGCCGAAGGCGGCGGCCGGCGTCGAAGACGGCTACCTCGACTCGGTCGAGATCAGCGTCGACGAGGACGACGAAGCCGGACAGGGACCGTCCGGAACGGCGATCCGATCCGGCTCGGTCCAGGTTGCGAACAACGTCCAGGACAATCCCTCGTTTGCGCCGTGGCGCGACGCGGCGCTCGAACGCGGCTACCAGTCCTCGGCGGCGATCCCGATCACCCACGAAGACCTCGTCTACGGCGTGTTGAACGTCTACTCGTCGTCGCCGCGCGCGTTCGAGGGGCCGGAGACGACGATCCTCGCCCGGATCGGCGACGTCGTCGCCCACGCGATCACGGCCATCGAGCGCAAGGACGCGCTCGTCAGCGACGCCGTCATCGAACTCGAGTTCCGCGTCGACGAGTTGGCCAAACCGTTGATCCAGCTTTCGACCGAGGATTCCTGTCGGATCGAACTCGAGCAGTTGATCCGGGGCGACGAGACGCTGCTCGCCTACGGCTCGGCCCACGGCGTCGATCAGGAGACGTTCGAGGAGACGATCGCGGAGACCGAGGGGTTCAGCGACGTTCGCTTCCTCGCGGCCAGACGCGACGAGTTCCAGTTCGAACTCGTGGCGCCGGCCGCCGTCTCGCTGTTCGAGACGATCGCGACCCACGGGGGCCGGGTGCAGTCCGCAACGATCGACGACGGCGAGTTCCGCTTCGTCGTCGAACTCTCGCGCGGCCGGGACACCCGCCAGATGATCGAACTCATCAAAGACCAACGCGGCGACGTTACCTACCTCGCCCAGCGCACCAGCGAGCGCAGCGAGCGCAGCGAGTCGGGGTCGAACTCAGTGCTCGAGGACGATCTCACCGAGAAACAACGCGCGGCCCTCGAGACGGCCTACTTCGCGGGGTACTTCGACTGGCCCCGCGAGAGTACCGGCGAGGAGATCTCGGAGCGACTGGGCATCGCGCCCGCGACCTTCAACCAGCACCTCCGGACAGCCGAGCGGAAGTTCTTCGATTCGGTGCTCGGGGAGTAACGCTCGACTGGTCAGTTAGACGACCCTGCCGGCGAATCGACCGTTCGTCTCGAGGATCGCGCGCGCTCGAGTCGCCGTCGAAGACGTCCGAGAAGGTCTCTCGCCAGTACCCGACCCGAAAAGCCGAGCGTCCGTCGCTGGTCGCGTGCGTAGAACTCGCCGAGGTGATCGTCGGGGACGGTCTCGGGTTCGAATTCGGGATCGCACAGGTTCGAAACGCCGACGGACAGGAGACGGATCTGAAGCGCTGCGAGCCGATCGAAGACGTCCCAGAGCGTGTGACAACCGCGGAGCGAGACGTCGTCGTAGGCCACGATCTCCCCGCCGTCGATCGACTCGTCGAGTCGCTGGAGCGTCGCGCCGGCCCGGTCTCGCCCGTCGCGAAAGATCGCGGGCGGACCCACACCTCGATAGCGCCGAATATCCGCGGGATGGAAGCTCAAAACGCCGTGTTCCGGTGCGGTTAGCACGTCGCCGCGGACGAGACCGAACCCGAAGCGGATCGCGACGTCGCAGTCGGCCGCGAGCCGCGAGACGATCTCGTCTGGAAGTTCGCTCCAGCCGTTCTCGGTTCGCGGTTCACAGGGGACGAACTCGGCGTCGGCGAGACAGGCGACGTTCTCGAGGGAGTGACGGTGCCAGAGCCGGTGCTCGTCGCCGAACACCCGCCCGAGCGTTCGTTCGGCGAGAACGAACGTCCACGCCCCCTCGCGCCGGAAGACATCGACGAACTGGACGACGTCCTCGAGTTCGATTCGCGTCTTCCTGTTCCACGACTCGGCTTCGACGTCCGCGTTGGCCGTGTTGTGGACGACGAGCGACACCGTCATGTCACACTCCCGCTCGAGCCGTTCGATCGCACGGACCTGCCACTGATAGCAGAAGGGTTCGGCCAGAATACCGACCGTCAGTGAAGCGGACATATGACATTGTTTTCACATTTACGGTTTTAGTTACCTGCTCCATGAGGGGTGACATACAACCAAAAATCAATCGATAGAACGGATTTATATCCGGATAATCCGTTATTAGGCCAGTATTCGTTCACGTACTCTTCAACGTGTGCGACGCGAACCGTGTTCAGCATTCGAAACGACGAGGGGCGTGGCCACCGAAGGTATCGCCGTGGCCGACGAACGCCGATCCGCGGGCCGCGAGACGGACGAAACAGTCGGCGATCGGTGCGCCGACCGCGAGTGCGACCTCTGCGGCGAGATCGTTCCCGCGGCCGTCTACCGCGAGCACCTGCTCAAATCGTGTCCGGGCCGGTGATGCCTGATCGAGACGGTGGTCGCTTCGTCGTCACTTCTCTTCGACGTGGCGAATTTCGGCGGCGATCCCGCGCGTGCTCTCGCGCATCTCGCGGCCGAACATCTCCGCGCGGCCGACGCCGAACGCCTTCGGCCCCTCGACGACGACCTCATCGCCGACGCGGATCTCTTCGTCGGCGTCGACGATCCCCGGCGCGAGGACGCTTCCGTGCGGAACGAAACCGTCGATTTCGACTCGCTTCGTCGGCACGTCGCTGTCAACCCAGCGTTTCGCCCCCTCGAGGGTGAACGAAAGCGTTCCATACTGGGGGACCATCGTTGCGAGCTGGGTATCTTCCTCGTCGCGGACCTGAATTTTCGGGTAGCGACTCGTCGTCTGCATGTCGGTGAAGAGGTCGTCGCCCGCGCCGTCGCCGAGCAGGTAGTCCGCGATGGCGCGGACGGTATTGTGCTCGCGCTCTCGCTTGGAGTACTTCAGTTGGCCCGACAGCGCACTCGAGAGGTTCGCGAGCGACTCCTCGTCGGTCGGGTGGCCGCCCTCGGGGACGGTGTAGGTAACCTCGAGACCCAGTTCGTCCTCGACGCGGCCGACGATGTCGCGGTAGCCCTCGTCGGGGACGTGAGCGATGATTTCGGGGTAGTCGTTACGCTCGAGATACCGCTGCAGGACGTCGCTGACGAATCGCTTCTCGTCTTCGGACCAGCGGCCCGTGACGACGGTGTCGTAGTGTTGGGCCGGGTAGGTCGTCTCGAGTTCCTGGGGGACGACCCCGATCGGACTCGTCATCGAGACGAGGTGGCCCCGCCACTGGATGGCGTCGTGGAACTGGCGGTGGCTCTGGGACTCGCTGTAGGGTTTCGCCGCCGAGCAGGGAACCAGCACGAGCGGATTCTTGAACCGGTTTCGGTAGCGACTCGTCACCCGGTCCGCGTAGCGCTGGATCTCGACGCGCCGGATCGTATCCGATGTCGCGGCGTTGATCTGAGCGTCACGGAGGATGGGCGTGCGCTCCTCGAGGTAGCCCCACTGGGAATCGAGTTCTCGCATCGCGGCGGTGAGCCACTGGTTCTGCCGGGCCTGGCCCTCGATATAATCCCGGAGGCGGCCGTCTCGAATACGGCGGCGCACGATGGCGAGTTCCGCTTGGAGGGCGTGGGCGTTGTGCTCGGCGCAGTCCTCGCGGGTGAACTCCTCGCGAGGCTGCTGGCAGGCCGGACACGAGCACGGGAGTTCCTCGAGGTCCTCGAGGAAGTACGCCTCGTCGGTCGTCAGGTACCGGCCCTCAGTGCCCTTCACGACGGCCGCGGTCTCGTCGAAGAGGTCGACGCCGGCGTAGGCGAGCACGGCGACGTTGCGCGGCGTGGCGACGCCGGAGAAGTAGAGCGCGGTGTCGGCCGGGATCGCCTCGCGAACGTTCACGACGGCCTCGACGAGCGCCGCGCCGTGGCCCGTGATCGACTGGACGTCGGAGACGGCGTAGGCGTCCGTCCCCTGGTCCGTCGCGCTCTCGCTCGAGACGACCGCGACGCTCGGGTAGTCGACGTCGGGCGAGTCGACGGCGAACGAATCCTGGACTTCCGCGGCGGTGCCGCCGGGGAACGCCCGGTGGGGGAGGACGGTGAGCGTCGACTCGTCGCCCTCGGGAACGGTTCGGTCGGCGCTCCAGAGCGATCCCGCGTCCTCGAGGACATCGTCGACGAGCGCTGGGGTCGTCACGGGCGACTCGAGGCGGAGTTTGCCCACGCGAGCGGCCCCGTCGCGCTCGTGGACTTCGAAGTAATCGGTCATACCTGAACCTGCGAGCGGGAGGGTGAAAGAGGCTGTCGGTCGCGGTTCGCCCCGTTCGCTCGAGTGTGCGTTCCGAACGACGGCGCAGGTGGTTCGAACGACGGCGACTCGAGCGTGCGAGTCGAATCGGTGGTTCGGTGCCGTTATCCAGTCGCCGGCGAAAGCGAGGCGTATGGTGCTCGAGGTGTCGGACTCGCTGCTCGGCGTGCTGTTGGCGAGCGTCGCCGCCGCGGGCTTTGCGGGGCAGTTTCTCTTCGCACGGCTCGGCACGGAGACCGGCGAGGTCACCGACGGAGTGCTCGTCGTCTTAGGCTGTAACATCGCACTGCTCACGCCGCCGGTACTGGTGCTGTACTCGCCGCCCTACGTCGATCTGTTCACGCCCTACTCGGTCGCCTCGTTCGGCGCGGCCGGCCTCGCCGGGATGTTCGTCGCCCGACTGCTGACGTTCAAGAGCATCCAGGAGATCGGCGCGAACCTCACCTCGCCCGTGATCGCCTCGAACGTCTTCTTCGCGACGGTGTTCGCCGTGGTCTTCCTCGAGGAGCAACTGACGGCCGTCCACTTCGCCGGAATCGTCCTGATCGTCGCGGGCATCGCCGTCGTCTCGTGGGAAACCGCGGCCGCCACGGGCCCCGAGCAGTCGATCCGGGAGACCGGCGCGACGCTCGTCGTGCCCCTGGCCGCTGCCGCCTGCATCGGAATCGAGCCGATCTTCATCTCGATGGGACTCGCCGCTGGGACGCCGACGCTGCCCGGAATCGTGGTCATGGCGGGCGTCGCGACGGTCGGCTTCGTCGGCTACCTCCGGTTGACCGACTCGTTGCGGCGGATACCGATCCGCGCCGCCTCTACCGGCTGGTTCGTCGCGGGCGGCGTCTCGACGACCGTCGGCTTCGTCGCCTACTTCGCGGCCCTCGAGATCGCCCCCGTGGTCGTCGTCATGCCGTTACTCCAACTGACGCCGCTGCTCGTGGTGGTTCTCTCGGTGCTGTTCCTGCCGCGGCGACTCGAGCGCGTTACCTGGCCCGTCGGCGTCGCGGCGCTGGTCGTCGTGGTCGGCGCGACGCTCGTCTCGCTGTCGGGGTGAGGTGAGAAAACGGCCCGGCAAAAGGGGGCGGAACCGCATCGCCGCTCAGGCTCGAGCGACGAACGTCGCCGTCGCGGAGGTGTGACCGCGGTTGAACGAGAGGATCTTGATCTCGAGGACGTCGCCGACCGCGACGTCGCTCGGAATCTCCTCGACGAAGACCACGAATCCCTCGATCTTGCAGACGGCCTGTCGCTCGCCGGAGTGGTGTTCGGAGAACTCCTGGACGCCGACCTCCCGGACGTCGCCGATATCGACCGGGGGCTCGCGCTGCTGGGCGTCCTTGTGGCGTTCGTACGACTCCCGTTGCGCTGTCGACTGGCTCCCGCCCCGGAACCGCCTGACCAGCCACGAGCCGAACAGCGCGACGACGATCAGACCGAGCACGAGCGACGTGACCCCGAGCATACGCGAACCAGCCGCCGCCGACACCTTTGCTGTTCTGATGTTCGATCGATCGGTACCGACGGCCGGTCGTCGTCCAGAACTGACGCGGTCACCTCGAGAGATGCCGTTCGGGTTACCGTCGCGACGCCCGTTTGCCCGGCCGAGACCGTCGTAACGGCAATTCTGGGAGGACAAATGGATAGATATACCTCCCGAACCGCAACGAATGTTCGAACTACGGAACTATCGTTCGAATAATTCAGTCAGCGTGGTCGTATCGACGCTACCCTTTTATCCGCCCGCCCGTTTAGGTACGGCGTGAACAAGACATTCATCGGTTCCACTGACAATGGGTTCGACGAGTCCGTGAGCATCGCCGTCGTCACCGCGGTTTCGACCCGGTGCGGCGTTGCTCCGACCGAACTCCCGCCGCTGTACGAGTGGATCGATCCCGATGCGCTAGACGCGCTGTTCAAGCCGACACGACGCGGCGGCCCGCGGTGTGGCGAACTCGAGTTCACCTACGACGGCCACGACATCGTAATCGAGTGCGGCGACGGTCTCGAGATCACGGTGGACGGAACGCCGATGGCGGAACCGATGCCCGCCCAGACGTCGGGTCGACAGGCGACTCGGTGATCGACGGCCGAAATTCGGCCGTCACGTCCAGCGCTGTGCCCGCGAACTCGTGTCAGTCGGTGGCTTGACCGACGTCTTGTATTTTGTTTCCGCCCATCAGCGATGCACAGGCGGCTACTCCCGACCCAGATCGACGACATCGACGGCATCCGCGACTCGCTCGAGGATGCCGTCGGGCCAGCCGCGGTGACCGAGGGTGATGTCGGCATCCGGATTCGCCGCCGCGAGCCGGGCGACGCCGTCCGCTGCGGCCTCGAGTGCCGCGCGATCCGTCCGATCGGGCACTTCGGCGGTCAGCGGATAACTCTTCGAGAGCGAGCGCGGGAACGGGCCGAACGGCGGCTCGACGCGCCAGGAGTCGTCGAACTCGTCGCCGCGCGGGGAACTCCCCTCGGTGACGAGCAGCGAGTCGGGGACGGCGAGTCGCTCGAGGCGCCGATGGTGGCGCAGGACTTCGGGCCGCCGGGCGCTCTCGGCTGAGGTGTAAAAGAAAGAGCCCTTGGAGACGGGGTCGCTCCGCTCGAGTTGGGCCGCGTGATCGAGCAGCGTGCGGTAGCCGTCGAGCATCGTCGGGTGGGCGCGAGCGCGCTGTTCGACGAGTTCGAGCAGGTTGCCCGCGCGAATGGCCTGCTTGATACGACGAATCTCCTCGAATGTGACGTGGAGGTTGTGCGCGCCGAGTTCGGACTCGCGCTCGTCGTCGGGGAGCGCGCGGAGGTCGTCGGGCGAGTGTTCGGTACAGACGGGACACGAGCAGGGGAGGTAATCGAGATCGTCGAGGTGACGAGTGCCCCGAACCGTGAGGTAGCGATCGTCGCGGGCGTAGAGCGCGTAGGCGGCGGAATCGAACAGGTCACAGCCCATCGCGGCCGCGAGTGCGAACATCATCGGGTGGCCGGCGCCGAAGAGGTGGACCGGCGCGTCGGCACCCAGCCCGCGCTTAGCGGCGGCGACGGCGTCGATCATGTCGTCGTAGCGGTAGTCGTTCATCAGCGGGACGACCGCGCCGACGGGGAAGACGTCGAGCGAGGTGGAATCGGCGTGGCGACCGGCCGCCTCGCGCAGGTCCGGATACGTCGAGCCCTGGACCGGCGCCGACACGAGCATGTCGCCCGTCTCGACGGTTTCGGCGAGTTCGAGGCGTTCCTGGGTCGTCTCGAGTTCAGTCTCCGCGCGCTCGCGGTCGACGTCCGGCGGCGTCGGGATGTCGACGGGCGTGGCGATGTCGGAACCGATCTCGCGCTGGAACTCGAGGATTTCCTCGGTCGTGACGTCGATGTCGCCGTACTCGGAGAGCTGAAAGGAACCCGAGTCGGTCATGATCGCGCCCGGGAACTCGAGTAAGTCGTGGAGCCCGTCCTCGAGGGCGCGCTCGCGGACGGCTTCGGTCTCGTGGATGATATACGAGTTCGTGATGAGGATTTCGGCGCCGAACTCCGTGGCGAGTCGACGGGGGGCGATCGTATCCAGGTTCGGATTGATCACCGGCAGGAGCGCCGGTGTCTCGACGGTGACGTCTGCTCTTGGGACGGTGAGTTCGCCGATTCGCCCGCCGGCGTCGGTGTCCCGGACTTCGAAGCACTCGCGCATTGGTCGGCTGTTGGACCGTCCGACGTAAGTCATGCCGGTTTTCGACGGACGACTGTCGGGGAGCCGTAATTCAATCGTTTCCTGACATACGAACGTAGCGGTAGACGCCCGCTCACGGGCGGTTACGATAAGATGGTGGCGAGCGCAGGCACAAGGGAAATTTCTCAGCAACCGGTAGCCAGCCCCGTATCAATACCGTCCTTTCAGACGACAGGATGAACCACGGATTGGGGACTGTTGCACGGTTTCAAACTGTGACTTTACCAGAGACAATCTCGTAACAGTCGCCTCGTTTTAGCCGTCATCCGCCAGTAACACCGAGTGCATGAATTCACGATCGCAGAAACTCGGTATCGTACTCGTCGCGCTGATGGTCGCCCTCTCGGGAGGCCCGGCCCTCGCTGGCGCATCATCAGGGGCGAGCGACGACGCCGGAGACATGAGCGCAACGCTTCAAGATACGGAGGTCGAGACACTCGAACTGGATAACGTCACTATCGAGAACGCGACCATCGAAGAGCTGAACGTTGAGGAGCTCGACGCCGACACGCAAGCGCTTCAGGACGAACTCGACGCGGCTGGCGACGACAACGCCACTGAGAACGAGACCGACGAACCGGCAACCGGTGCGTCCGTCCAGGATAACGAGACGGAGATGAACGAGACCGCCGGTGAGGAAGTGACGATCACCGGCGTCGAGTTCGAAACGCTCGAACTCGAGGACGTCTCGATCGAGGACCTCGAAGTCGAAGCGGAGGACGAGAACGCTACTGAAGACGACAATGAGACCGACGACAACGAGACCGCTGCCGACGGACAGGATCTGATCGACGAGGACGCCGACGAGCTCACCGTCGAGAACCTCACGATCGAGACGATGGACGTCGAAACGCTGACGATCGACGAACTGACCGTCGGAGAAGACGCTGCTACGGAAGACGACACCAACGAGACGGACGATAACGCCACCGAAGACGAGAACGACACCGACCTCGTCGACGGCGACGAGGAAACGGACACGACTGAAACCGGTGCTGCCATCCAAGAGGACGATGAGGACGGCATCGGTCTCGACGACGATAACGAGACCGACGATAACGAGACCGACGATAACGAGACCGACGATAACGTCACCGACGACGAGACCCAGGAAGACGAGATCGAGAACCTGACGATCGAGCAGTTCGACGTCGAGGAGCTCACTGTCGAGTCGATGACGGTCGAAGAAGTCGAGGAAGGTGACGAGGCTGATATGGAAGAGGACGGCCTCGCTGAGGACGAGAACGAGACCGACGAGGAGACCGTCTCCTCCGTCTCGGCGTCTACGATGGACATCGGTAACGCGACGGCCGAATCGCTGACGCTCGCCGACGCCTCCGAACTCGAGGACGCCGGCGAGGAAGACCCAGCCGTCGAAGACAACGCTACGGAGGACGCAGATAACGACACAGCGGATAACGACACGGACGAAGAGGACGACGACGGCATCCTCGGTGTCCTGAACTGATCGACACGGCGTGAGACCGCGGTCGGTGCGATCCTAATCGCCGCCGCCGACCACGCTCTTTTTTCGCGCGACTACCAGTCACGAGAGATCCGTTTCCAGCGGTCGGGCGGGTCCGTCCCGTCCGATGCGATCCGGTAACACTTCGTTCTTCTCCAGTCAGAATAAGCCGGTGGCGAGCGCAGGCACAAGGCTGATTTCGGTCGCTCAGCCGGATTCGATCACCGCGACGGACCATCATCGAGCCGAATACGATGAACAGCAGGTTATGGCCATAGCGGTGGTCGCTAACTGCGTGTTTCTCCGAGATAACGCCGTAACAGTCGGCCCGTTTTAGCCGGAATCTACCGCTACTATCGAACGCATGGTTTCACGAACGCAACAATTCGGTGTGGTATTCCTCGCGCTGCTAGTTGCCCTTTCGGGGGGTCCTGCCCTCGCAGGCGCATCCACAGGGGCGAACGACGACGCCGGAGACGCGAGCGCAACGCTCGAAAACGTACAGGTCGACACGCTCGAACTCGAGAACGTCACGGTCGAGAACGCCACGATCGAGGAACTCGAGGTCGAGAACTTCGACGCAGACCCACAGGAACTCGAGGAGGAACTGAACGAGTCCGAAGATAACGAGTCCGAGAACGCCACCGGCGTGGAGAACGGCACCGACGACAACGTGACCATCTCCGACATCGAACTCGAGCAACTCGAGCTTCAGAACGTCTCGCTCTCCGACCTCGAACTCGACGGAGCCGAGGGTACGGAAGCGATGGACGACGGTGCGAACGAGACCAACACGTCGGCAACCGATGCGTCCATCCAGGACGAGAACGAGACGGACGAGAACGCCACCGCCGGCGACGGACAGGATCTGATCGACGAGAACGCCGACGAGGTCGTCGTTCAAGAGCTGACGATCGAGACGATGAGCGTCGAGTCACTGACGATCAACGAACTGCAAGTCGAAGAGGACGGCGGTATCCTCGATCGGGTCAGCGACTGGGTCGGCGGATTGTTCGGTGACGACGGAGGCGGCGAGGACAACGCCACGCAGGAGGACAACGAGTCGGCCGACGGCGAAACGCAGGAGATCGACCAGCTCACGATCGAGCAGTTCGACGTCGAGTCGATGTCGATCGACACGATGGCCATCGAGTCGCTCGAGGAAGCGAACGAAACCGAAGACGAGGAGAACGCCACCGCCGACGAACCCGAAGACAACGTGACCACCGACGGCGAGACGGTCTCACAGGCGTCCGCTTCGACGATCAGCATTGATAACGCGGACGCTTCGACCGTCACCCTCGGGGACGCGAGCGATCTCGAGGACGCCGCTGACGAGGCCAACGAGACCGAGACCAACGAGACCGAGAACGAGACGGAAGCCAACGAAACGTAGAACGACATCGAAGCCGGCGGCGCCGAGGCTGACGACGACTGATCACACACCGCCGGGCGGTGGACCGGCGGATCGGTCACGACGGATTCGGTTTTTTGCGGTCGAACGTTCGCGTCGTCACGTCACTCGTCGCGCTCGAACAACTGATAGTACGACACCGCCAGGACCGTTCGTCCGTCTCTGATCGCTCCGGCGCGGACGGCCTCGAGCAGTCGTTCGTACGGGCGTCGCTCGACTCGGATGCTCTCGTTGTGGTCGAGTCGCTGCTCGGCCGTCGGCCGACAGCCGTGCGCGACGAAGAGATGGAGCACCGAGTCCGCGAGGCCGTTGGCCATTTCGACGGAGACCAGCGGCTCGAGTCGCTCGGCCTCGTGGCCGGTCTCCTCGGCGAGTTCGCGGCGGGCTGCCGCCTCGAGGTCGTCGTCGTCCGGCTCGGTGCCGCCCACGGGGAGACCGCGGTTGATTCGGGAGACTGCCTGGCGCCACTCCTCAATGCAGACGACGTCGCCGTCGGCTGCGAACGGGAGCACGCAGACGCTCGCAGGTTCGGAGAGGTAGTCGAACTCGGTTTCGGTGCCGTCGGGAAGCTGAACGGACTCGTTAACGACGTCAAAGCCCGGGCAGGAGTAGGCTACCTGGCGATCGGTGGTCTCCCACGCGAGTGGATCCGGAGGCATACCGGGCTGTACGGCGGTAACCGTCAAAAACGCCGCGTCACGCGGTCGTCGTCGGCGCTTTCCGCGCTGGGGCGTGCGAGAGCCGTCCTACGCGGTGCGTTCCGGACGCTCGGCCGATCGTACCTGCCCTATAACAAAGCCACAGATCGGTGAACGTCGTCATTCAGAGGGTGATCCATGGATCAGTTAACTGGCTTCCAACGTGACTTGCTGTACGTGATCGCAGGTAAAGACCGTCCGTCCGGACAGGAGATACTCGACGACATCAATCGGTACATCGATCAGCCGGTCACCCACGGCCGGCTGTATCCCAATCTCGACACGCTGGTCGAGAAGGAACTCGTCGAGAAAGGCCAACTCGATCGGCGGACGAACTACTACGCACTAACCCCGAAAGGGAGACGCGTCCTGCAGCGCCGTCAGGAGTGGGTCGACCAGTACGTCGACGTCTAACACTCCTGGCTCTTCTCGAGCCGCGTGCTGCAGCTCGACGAGCTACGGCTACGCCTAACTTGCCGAGTCTGCGACCTGGTATCGATCGGCGATCCGCGACCAGTGACAGGGAGCCAGTCCGCCGCCAGCGGCGTCCGTGACCGATCCGTGTCCCCGCTTTGCCGACCGTCTATCGAAAACGTCGTTCGCGCCCGCACAGCGATTCCACGCAGGAGAGCGGCCTCGTCGGAGTGATGCGACGCAGGATTTCCTGTCTCCGGATACCGGGAGTCTGAATAGTGCAGCTGTTCGTGCGTGCGATAGTCGTCCTCGACCGGCGAATTGCGTTCGAAAAATGACCGCTGGAACCGGATACTCCCGGAGAGATCGTCCGTGATCAGTTGTCGGTCGTCATCGGCTCTTCTTCCTCGTGCTCGTCGCTCTCGTTGTACTCGTCGCTCTCGTTGTACTCGTCGCTCTCGTTGTACTCGTCGCTCTCGTTGTACTCGTCGCTCTCGTTGTACTCGTCGTCGCCATTGTCGACTTCCTCTTCGTCCGGTTCCGCTTCGTCGGGCGCCTCGTCGTGGTCGGCGTCTTCTTCTTCGAGTCCGTCGACGGCGACGCGAAGCTCGAACGGACGGTCCTCAACGTCGCCTTCGAAGTAGCCGATTGCGAACGCCGTGTACACCGTGTCGTCCTCGAGTTCGACGTCGACGGAGACGAGGGGCTCGGCCTGATCGATGACCTCGTCTTCGTCGAGTGCGTCGTCGGTCGCGTTATCGTCGCCGAGACCGGTATCGTCGTCAGTCTCATTCTGGATGGACGCTGCGGTTTCGGGCTGTTCGGTGTTCTCGCCGTCACTGTCGAGCTCGGTCCCGCCGGCTTCGAACAGATCGAGCGTCTGCGTTCCGGGTTCGAACGAAACGTATCCCGACGGCTCACCGAAGCCGACGTCCTCGTAGAGCGGAAGTCCCTGTCCGTCCGTGATGTCGAGTGCGGGCGCGTCGGGAGAGGCGTGGACCAGTCGAAGCTGTGACGTGCCCTCCTGTTCGACCTCTTCTCGGTCCAACAGCAGGAGGACCTCGAACGTTCCGGGTCCGCCTTCGTCGGCGTCCTCGTCGGTCGCCTCGTCCTCGAGACCGTCGTCGACGCCGTCAGCTACGTCTTCACCGTCGTCATCCGTCTCGTTCTGGATGGACGAGGCGGTTTCCGGCCCTTCGATTTCGCCGATCGCCGCGGCCGTGTAGTAATCCGTATCGACCGGGAGGGTATCCTCGTAGACCGGTTCGTCGTCGCCGGCAGCCGTGATGGTCAGGGTGTACGTTCCCGGTGCGATCTCCAGATACGGCGAGAGTTCGTCGTACGCGAGGTCCGTGAGGATCTGCTGGTCGTCGACGTAGACGTCGACGTTCGGGGCGTCCGGTGAGAAGTGACCGACGCGAATCGCTCCCATCTCTCCGTCGTCCGGTTCCTCGTCCGGGTCTCGTTCGTCGTCTTCGTGCTCGTTGATGGCGAGTGCGGTTCCACTCAGTGCCGAACCGCCGCCAACTATACCGATTGCCTTGATTGTCGAGCGTCGTGATAGGGTCATACTACATCCAAAACGGCGGGCGAAATGGGGAAAAACCAGTCAGTCAGTTACCGTGATTGTCGACCCGTTTACTCCGCCGGGGTCCGTGTAGAACGCTCGTAACGGATCGAAACGTCCTCCTACAGCGCGGTATCGGCTCCGAACACCGAGTCCCTTATGAGTCTTCGCCGAGTGACACCTGCGACAGATCCGCCTCGAGTTCGTCGACGTGTTCGTTGAACGCTTCGACGAACGCACCGACATCGTCGGCGAGTCGACGGACTTCGGGTGCGGACGGCGGACCGTACTGCGAGAGGAGGTACGTGCCGTCCGAGCCGCCGACTCGCAGATAGGAGACCGCGTCGCCGTCCCACTTGAGTTCCCAGCGCGTTCCCGACACCGTCGTGGAGTAGGTGCCGTACTCGCCCTCGTACCGGTAGAGTTCGCCCGCCATCGCGGTCCCGACCTCGCGAATTCGCTGAACGATTCGGTCGCGTTCGGCGACCAGTTCCGCCGTCGACTCGACTGCGGGGAACTCGTCGGGCACGTCCGCGAGCAGGCCGTCGAACGATCGAACGTACTCGTTGTAGGCCGCGACGAAGTTCCCGTAGTCGGCCATCGCCGTCTCGAGCGGGCCGGGTTCGGGCGGCTGCTTGCTCGAGACGACGTACGTCTCCGATCCCGATTTGGGGTCGAATCGGAGGTACTGCACGTCGCCGGCTTCGTACTTGACCGTCCAGCTACCGCCGTCCGTGTCGAACTCCTCCTGGCCGTAGTCGCCGCCCTGCAAGACGGCGAGTTCGCGCGCGATCTGGCCGGCGTGCGTCCGGACGCGAGCGGCCAGTTCGTCGCGCCGTTCGGCGACTTCGTCCATGCCGTCGACGTCCGCATCGAGTCCCTCGGTCATCACTCGAGGATGGTGCTGGACGCCGATACCCGTTGCGACTTGCGGGTTCCGTGACCGAAAAACAGCGCTCCGGGGTCCTCGATCGAGGGCTGATCCTCAACCGTACGGGACCGATAGCTCGTCGATGGCGGCTGCTTACTCGCCGTCGTACACGTACTCGGTCTCGAGGTCGTCCGGCATGATGACCTCGAGTTCGCCCTCGTCGACGTAGTCCTCGAGGCGGTCCAACGTCTCCTCGAGCCGCTCGACCGTGTCGTCGTCTTCGAGCGAGTAGTAACAGAGCGTGGTGATCCCGCCGAGTTTCGCCGTTCGCTCGAGATCCTCCTCGACGTCTTCGACGTCCGGGTCGAGGAGGCGGGGATAGCGAGCCGCGTTGACGACGTGACCCTGTACGGGATGGTGTCCGGCGAACCCGACGTCGTAGGTGTCCGCGACGAGTTCGAGGGTGTCCTCGTCGTACTGGCCGGCCGGATACGAGAAATAGCGGGCCCCGTTCTCGTAGCCCTCGTCCTCGAGCCACTCCTGTGCGTCGGTGAGTTGAGCGGCCTGATCGTCCTCGTCGTAGTTATCGAGGATCTGTCCGTTCGCCGCGTAACTCGCGATCATGCAGCCGGCGTCGTCGAGTTCCTCGACCTGGTCCTCAGTGAGATAGTCGCCTTCCGCGTCGTCGTCCTCGCGGACCAGATCCGTCGGAACGAACGCCGTGGCGGGGTAGTCGTACGCCTCGAGGATCGGCAGCCCCTCGGACTCGATCGACTCGTGGCCGCCGTCGAACTGGATCATCACCTGCCCGTCCTCGGGTCTGGGAACTGCGTAGAGATCGTCGAGCAACAGCCTGTCTTCGGCGTCTTCGGCGGAGAGAAACGCGATGTGAATGTCGGTGATCTCGGTCAGTTCGACGCCGCTGTCAATCCTCGCGACGCCGAAGTTACAGCGCTGTAGTCCACCGGGGTGGATCGTCGCACGGTAGTCGATCACGTTGCCGTCGTCGTCGAACAGCTGGATCATCGGGGTGATCGTCTCCTCGCTCGCGACGGCCAGTCCGAGATTCGCGGTCGAGCAATCGACGGGCTCGGGAAGTTCGCGGACGATCCGAGCCTGCTGGTCGTCGCCGTCGGTCTCGAGCAGCACGGACTGGTCTCCCGCGACGGCCCGATCCGATTCGACGGACATGGAGCCGCTGGTTACGGTCCACGCGCCGAGATCGTCGAAGTCGTCGAGCGTCCCGTCCTCGTCGGGTCCCTCGAGTTCCGGCGGCCCGTCGTCGACGGTCTCGTCGTCCGCCCCCTCGTCGGTGTCGGAACCACCGAGTCCGATGCAGCCTGCTACGGTCGCTGCAGTCGCCCCCGTTGCCGTCGCGAGATAGGTACGGCGTCTCATGCGGATACGGTTAGGGCGGACGGGGGATTGTTATCCACCGAACAGCCCCGGTATCGTGACGTTTAGGGGCGGAATACAGGTCGCTCGAGAACCGGAACGTCGCTCGCCCTCTCGCGAGGAATCGGGACTATCGTACTATTTCTGTACGCCGTACTCTCATCAACGCAGAACGAAATTAAGGGTATTCACAGTCCGTGCTCGCTGCGTCTGTGGAACGTTGTTACGCTTCGTCCTCGTCATCCTGTTCGGGAGCATCTTCCCCGTTCTCACCGGCGAGGTCGTCCTCGTCCTCGTCCCCCTCCTCCGCTTCTTCTTCGTCTTCTAAATCCTGCCCGTTTCCGGTGCCCTCTTCGGTGCCGGGTTCGTCTCCCTCCTCTTCGCCAGGTCCACCACAGCCGGCCAGCAACGCCGCCGATGTCGCGGCACCTGTCAGCTGTAGCATCCCCCGTCGTGTCCGTTTCGATCGTGTCACAGCAACAGCCACTTTTCCGACGGGAATAAGCCGATAGCCGACACTTGCGTGGTCGAACGGCACGACCCGTCGCTCGCGCCTCGCAGTGTTAGCGCTGATATTGTCTCCGGGTGATTGTCGCTCCCTGTGAGTCGCTCGATTCTGTCTCCGGGCTCGAAGACATCACCACGTTCGTCGTAGCGGCCCCATCTGCCGACGATTATCGCCTCACGGACTTCGTTCCAGATCGCGCCGCATCGGTGTTACGACCGAAGGCGCTGCGTGGCCGTTGGCGATGCCTGTCACACTTTTTACCGCCGATGGGCCGTTTGGTCGTCGATCCGCGTTCTCGAACCCGGCGGTCACCTCCCAGTGTAGGCACCAGAGCAAAGCCATCGACGGCTGAATCGAACCTATGGAGTCCATTCCCGACTCGTTCCAAGACCTGTTCGAGAAGCAAACGTACGCCCACGTCGCGACGCTGAGCGACGAGCAGGACCCGCACGTCACACCGGTCTGGATCGATTACGACGGCGACGACGAGCGGCTCCTGATCAACAGCGAACGCGGTCGGCAAAAGGTGCGCAATCTCGAGGCCGATCCGTCCGTCGGGGTCAGTATGATCGACCCGGACAACCCCTACCGACGACTGTCGATACTCGGCGAGGTCGACGAGGTGACGACCGAGGGTGCACGAACCCACATCGACGAACTCACGCGGCGGTATATGGACGAAGACGAGTACCCGATGGAAATCGAAACGGAGCGCGTCCTCTTGCGGATCCGCGTCGACGAAATCGTCGACGCACGGGACACCAGCTAACGCGCGTTCGTCGTAACCGGCCCCACCCTCGAGTGGCGCTGGATTATCTGTGGAGCGACACTACCCGTCAGTAGTCGACTCGTCGTTCCCGGATTCGGTTTCGGCGGGCCAGTTCGAATGGCGACGGCGGGACTGGCGATTCAGCAGTTCCACTTCGTGGGCCATATCGGCGTGCTCGTTGAATACCTCCTGTGCGTTCTCGAGGCCGTCGATCAGTCGCTCCATTTCGCACATATGACAGATGCACCGATAGCGTTCCTCACTCATCGGTCGGTGATCGTCGGTCGGACACTCGACTGTGATCCCGGCGCAGGTGCCACTCGGCGTGGCAATTGCCGCGCGTGAGGAGCGTCGTGTGCGGTCGATGCGGTACTCGACGGCCACTCAGGACAGTCGCGGCCGTCGGTTCCTCGGTTCGGGAGGAAACGGATCCGAGCGGAATCTCCGGAATCGGTATCAACAATTCGCTCCGGTACGACAGTCATCGTCCGCAACTTATTCGCCTATACAAAAATACTTCCCCCAAATCTATTTGGAAGCGAACTGGTAACTTGCAACCGCTTTAAAATTCGAATAAAAGTACCTGTATATTAGTACTCGTCACTCCTTCGAGACGACGTGCTCACCGAAGTGGTTGAACGGTCGAATGCGCTCCTTCCGGAGCAAACTTTCCCGTTCGATCGTCAGCGGCAGTTCGTCCAGTTGAGCGGCGATATCGTTGACCTCCTCGGTAGTACTCGCAACCGCGAGCGCACGAATGTTCTCCCGCGCGCTCAACATCTCGTCTACCTTGACGACGTTGGGGAGTTCGAGCACCCGTGCAGCGATCTCCTCGCGCTTGTTCGTCGCCGCGGTACAGGAAAATTGGAGTCGCATCGGAAAGCCCGCCGCTTCGTAGTCGATGATCGGCACATACCCCTCGATTACCCCCTTCTCTTCCAACCGCTCGATCCGATTTCGAATCGTCGTATCGGTTACCGGCAGCTGATCGGCCATATCGACCGGCGTCGTGGCTCGAGCGTTCTGCTGGAGAAGATGGAGGATTCCGTAGTCGATCTCGTCGAGTCCGTCGGCAGCCATACTCGAGATAAGTCCATGAGTCCGCAAAGACTCTTCTGGTAGCCGCGAGCGGTGTCAACCCGTTGTAAATGGCGGTTGGCAGGGTTGAGCGGCGCTCAGTGTAGCCGTCCCCGAGCGCATCGAGAATCAGCGCGCTCGCGGTTGGTTCGTGTTCGTCGTGACCGCCCGCCGATAGCCTCGAATCCGCGGACGGCCGGGTCCGACGGATCCGAATCGGTAGCCGGGCCGGAGCGTGCCTCTGACAACGTATCGTTCGACTCGGCTGCTGACTGGCTGTCGTCGGTTGCAGTAGTACCGCGGGCTGACTGGTCAGTGCTGCTCGAGGTCGCCCAGACCGGCCTCGGGGACATCCTCCATACTCCGAGCGGTCGCCTCGACAGTCTCTCGTCGAATCGGCCAGTTTGCGACCGCATCGACAATCACCGGTCTCGCGGTCAGCTTCCGGATATTATTGCCAACTCCTAGCGGATTTATTAGCGTTTACTGAGTGAAGGGTAGTGGACTCAGAGGCACCCGAAACCACCACAACCACCAGAATTACCAACTGAGTCCGAATTCCATAGAGCAGTTCGTATTGCTGCTCCGTGTCAGGGGAGACCACCCTGACACTCCTGACCTCAGTACCCCTATTAGCACCGCCGTCGGTTCGAACTCTCCTTGGACCCGTCGTTGCTCTGCTAGTACGGAGGCGGCGATCACCGCGGGACCGAACAGGCGAAAATCTCAATCGGATCGATTTGCTGAATTGGCCGTAGTGATTATCTGTTGATGATCCTATACTGAATTGGAATAACTATGGAAGCAAACTATCCAAAAACTGTACAGCAGATGTACAATGACCTTACTGGTATTGTGGAAGGAGGCAGTCTCTACACTCTCAGGCGAACAGAACCGTTCAATATTGAGTATATCGAGCGAATTTCTCGCAGTAGCAAGTCTGATCCAGATGTCTCTAATAATCGAGTAGTGGTGTATCTGACTTCGAAGCGTGGAAAGGAATATCGAATAGTAGTTGATTGTGGAAGTAACCGCTGTGCCATGGAAGACATTCAAGCCGGGAAATGGAGGACATTTTCGAACGATCTTTCGGGCTTCCGATATCGATCACCAAACCATCCTGAACAGGGTCAAAACTGGCCAAACGATCTAGGTTGATTCTCGCATTGATCAAATTCACTCTCGTAGATCTGTGCTTCTAAAACCCATTTTCATCTCATGATTCGAACTCTCCTTTCGTTGTGACCAACACCGAACTCTCGAGGTCAAAGCTGACGGCTCGAGTGCTCAGCGTCTCGGCGATCTCCCGGCGCTGTTCGCGAGTGAGGTCATCTCGCTCGAGGACACGCGTGGCTGCGGCGACGAGCTGGTCGACGTCTTCGCAGGCGAACGCGACCGCATTGCTCCGGTTGTAGTCGTAGAACCGGGCGGCGTTCTGGATAGCGTCGAATCGCCATTCGTTGCCGTCGTCAGTCCGGATTCGTACCGATCCGGGCGTCTCGTAGTGAGACATAGCCGTGAACACGACCCGCCTATCCCCCGTTTTTTCGGTTCACTCGAGCGGTCTTAGGTTATAAAGAGGGGGTGACACCCATCGTGATCGGCGCGACGGCCGGGGCGATCTCGCGGGCTGTGGGCCGAATATGAACACGGCCGATACTCGTCTCGTGTTCATATTGGGGAAACCGTTCTTCGCGACGTCCAACCGCAAGAAGTTGTATCAAAACAGTGTTTCGGCAGTTCTATTCAGTCAGAATTCGCCTGGATATCACGGTAAGTACAGACGAAATACTGAACAACGTCTGCGATCTCAACCGGACCTCACCGACGATCGATTACGACGGGGCTTTTCGGACGGCGTCCATCCTGCTGTTCAGCCACCAGTCTGAGAGAAGGCCTGACTTCGTCAAAACGGGGGCCTTGTGTTACGAGGTCGTTATCTCTATCCCACTCGATGAAGCCGTACTCTTCCAATTTCGGAAGGTGGATGTGGTGCATACCGATCGAGTCCTCATCCGCTTCCGCAATCGTTTGAGAACTGGCTAGATGGTTCTGGAGTAGGTTCTCGTCCGCTTCTGCAATCTCACGGGACATGCCAGACGGTTTTGGAACGTCTTGGGGGCCGGAGAGTAGTTGTACTAGTAGCTGTCGACGGTGACTGGCTGCCAACGCGTCGAAGACGTTATCATGATTGACCATCCCGTATCCCTCGCTTCAGCTATGGCCCCTCATAACGGTAAATACGCATCATTTTCACAGTGTACAGCTGTTTTGATTAACTGAGTGAGTGCGTATACCCCGTTCAGTTTGCATGTGTAGTGAGCGAAAAAGGAACGTTCCACTTGTCTCCCTCCTAAGCGGACTTGGCAACATCGGCTATCAAGGTCCCACTACCCTGTACCAGCGGGTCTACCCAGCGTAAGTCCCTGTATCGGCCAGTCCAATTTTTCGCTAGCGCGGCGCGCAGAGCACGCGCCGCGCAATTATCCTGCCCCCTTAGGGGCATATATGTCTCGTGGCCCCTAGTATTTCGGATATGTTAATTCAAGAAAAACAATCTGTCCTCTCACACTGGGCGTTCAGACACTAGTATTGGCAGGTACATCCCGCCCGCCTCGAGGAGCTAATCGTGCGCTTGGCGTTTGACGTAGAACCGCCCTCGAGTCGATCGGCTACCGTTGCTCGTCTCGATCTGACAGCCGTTGATCTCGACTGGCCTCTCGGGCTCGACGAGGACGATACCGTAGAACGGGAGCAATCGGCTCGCCTCGAGAACGGCCGTGGTTCGCGCGTCGTGCCAGGTGGCCGTCCGGTCACCGACGTACTCCAAGGCGTCGATCACCTGCACGATCTCCGCCTCGAGGAAGTCACCGCTGGCCTTCGAACTCTCGAGCGGCGACGTTCGCGAACTCATCGAGAACCACCATCCTCGCGATCAATTCCCGGCTGTAGTGAACAGTGATTGTTTCGTACACCGACTCCCAAGCAGTCAAAGTAGTTATGACAACTGATTAGAGAAAACGGGGTATGTCCGCTAAATCGCATTACGGAATGATCGGATTTAGTGCCACGGTACTCCTCGTGTGTGCCGTTATTGGAATCGCTTCCTTCGTTCTGACGGAGAACATCGGCGCGATAATCATCTGGATTTGGATAGGGATCGGACTGGCTGTGATCTATAACCTGTCTCGAATTGCCAGTGCGCTTGAACAGATGGCGTAGCCCCTGAAACCGCTCACTACCGCTCGAGACGTTACCGCCGTCGGATCGAACCTCTCGCTCCTCGAGCGCGCGGCGAACGTCGGCGTCGCTCGCTTGATGGGCTGGATGGACTATGGGCGTCCGACTCTCGACAAGGCACAGTTGACTCGCCCGGACGAACTCAGACATCGGCCTCACCTCCGTGGTGGCCCTCGGCGATCTCCGGGTCCGGGATCGTGACCTCGACGCCAGCAGCGGACCCACGAGTCAGTCGGCGGTACGAGTCACACTCTCCGCAGCGATGGGCGCGGTTGCTGTTGTCGCCGTAGACGCGGCAAAACCGCTCCGAAACATAGGATCTGCAGTGTTCGCACGTGGTCGAGGTGTCGGTCGACGGCCACGGCGCGATCGTCACGCCGACCACCCCCCAAACCGGCCGCTAACTGTCAGGAGATGCGGGAAACGGGGTTCTATTCAGTGAGCCGGCGCAGATGTCGAACACGGGAACACGGTCGCTCTCGCTTCGCTCGAGCGTTGCGATTTCCCTGCTCGAACCTGCTTGGATTCATTTTCCCGCATCGCAGACTCGTCGCTTCGCTCCTCGTTTTTCGACGCGGGAAAAGTGGATCGGCGCAGATTCGAACCACGCCCAGACGTGCTCACTCCGTTGCGCGCGTCTGGTCTCCTTCGAATCTGCGCGCCGTCATCGACTCCCGCACTTCGGTTGCCTCGCGCCGCATACGCGTCGCTCGGCGGTTTGAAGTGCGGGAGTAGAATGGGCCGGCGCAGATTCGAACCACGGTCGCAGCAGAGCTGCTCCCTGATTCGAAGCTTCGCGGCTGCATTTCACCCCGCCTCGGACTCCTCGCTACGCTCGTCGTTTTGAAGTGGGGTGAAAATGGGCCGGCGCAGATTCGAACTGCGGTTACGGCCACCCGAAGGCCGAAGGATACCAAGCTACCCCACCGGCCCGCATTGACAACTGTGAACGCCGGATCGTTTAACGGTTGCGAAACCGCTGATCGGACCACCGGGAAGCGCTTCTCACACCCACTCAGAACCGCTCGTAGCCGTTCGTATCCAGATAGTGATGGGCCACCGTAATCGCCTGGTCCGCGTGCAACAGCTCCGGTCCGAGTCGAAGCCGCCGGTCGACGACATCCTCGAGCACCCGCTCTTCGTCGTCCGTGAAATCCTGGTGATCCGAGAGCACGAATATCGGATCCTCGAGTCCACCCACGTCGACCATCGCCTCACCGTCCTCGTGTAGCTGGACGATGGATCCCTCTGATGCAACCGTCTCGAGGGTCCCTTCGAACCCGCGCCGATACACCTCGATCCCCGGACTGGGTTCCGCGGGCAGCGCGCCGATGGCCTCGTCGCGGTGCGCGATGGCCGTCCGAACCAGTGCCGCAGTGCTCCGCTCGTCGGGATTCAGCCGGCGAAGCTCGCTCCCGTCGAAGGTGATCGTGAACTCGTTCTGCACTACGAGATGCGTGCGGACGTCCTCGCGGATACCGTGGGAAGTGACGAACGAAGCGGTAATCGAGCGACAGAGGGCGTCGAGTCGACCGGCCCCGCCGGCGAGGTCGTCGAGCGAGAACTCGGGGTCGGTCGGCACCTCGTGACCGAGCAGTACGAATTGGCGCATATCGGAGGAACGACGACCGACGGGATAGCCGCCACGGTTTCATAGCGGCCGATCTCCAGTACCGTCTAGGGAACTCATACCGCGAGGCCAAGTGGAAACACGGGGTAACTCGGCCGGTTACGATCCACCGCTCGTCTCGATTTGGGGGTAATTGACATTGCATAGGCATGGCCAACCGTTTCCAGTGTCTCGGCTCTGTACTGCGTATATGGCGAAATCACAGTCGTCACGGACGAGCGACGACGACCCGAAGTTACTCGCGATTCTCGAGGGACGGCCCTGTCCCGACTGCGACGACGGCGAACTCGAGCGCGGCACCTACAAGGAAAACCGAGCGGTGGTCTGTAACAGCTGCGACACCCCGCGTGCCCAGCTGTGGTAGCCGGCTGACTACCGCTCGAACGCACCGATCCAGGCGTCGGTCCCCCGTCTGGCACACCAGTCCTCGTGGGCGTCGTAACAGCCCGAATCCATCGCGGACCCACACGTACACCAGACTTGCTTTTCGCGCGGGACGTCTCGGGTACAGAGCGGACAGCGGGTACGCATACGCGCCGCTCCCACGCCGAGTAGGGTATTTCTTTCATCGGGTTCGCTGACCAGTCCGTGAGACGGTATGCCGTGCGCGTTCGTCAGCGTCGAACGGTTCGTCGTCGCGGCGACAGCGAGCCGAGTGCACGGCTCGAGCAATCTTGAACGGGTGGGGAGAGCCGATACGAAGCCTCGCCAGTGGCGCGCGAGGCTGTCAGCGGGTTCGGGAGGCGGGATACTCGTGGCCGACGATCAGGGCGAGCGCGTGGACCGTGAGGAGTCCGACGAGGATCGACAGCGTGGTGACCGAGTCGATACCGGCGAAAAAGACCGGGAGATAGGCGACCGGCAGGAGCGTGCCGAGCCAGAAGCCGGCAGCGGTGATCGTGTGGCCGAGGTGAACGCTCATGGCATCAGCGCATCGACTCGAGTGCGACGTACGAGTCCTCGTGGGCGGAGATCCAATTGGTCATCAGGGCCTCCTCGCTCGCCTCTCGGGGAAAGATCGCACACTCGTTCGGAGCGTCGTCGTTCTCGACGGTCACGTGATCCAGTTCCGTCGTCGGTTCCTCAGGAGGTGACTGCGTGTCGCCGTCAGTGTTGATGTCCGTGTTCATGCGTGGCAGGCGATGAGGGAATCGCTCTGGTCACGACTACCCGAGAGTATCCTATTGTTATCGACCTGCTAACCGGTTGAACAGTGACGATAGCGTTCAGTTCCGGTCCAGTTCAGACCGTTCAGTCACGAAACCGAGACCGAAACCGTCGCTAACGTGTACGGCGGGGTTACGACCGTCCCGTCAGTTGTTGCCGGCACAGCCGCCGGTGTAGGGGGTGGTTTCGAACCGTCTCACGACGCTCGAGCGCCGCAATCGGGGCGAACTCGAAGCGAAGCGTCGCCGAACTATAGTAGCCACTGCAAGTCATCGCACACCTGATCGCCAGACGGTTCGGCGATCAGTGTGTAAATCGTTGCAGTTGTTACTATATCACAGCGAGGCGGATCTCACTGGGCCGGCGGACGGCTGCCGAGCGTCAGCGATACCGTGGTTTCCGTCCCGTCCCGCCAGCAGTCGACCTCGATCGTGTCGCCCGGACTGGTCTCGAGTTCGAGATACGTCGAGAGCGCGTGGCGGTCGGGGATCGGTTCGCCGTCGATCTCGAAGATGACGTCGCCGCCGACGGGAACCGGGTTACTCCCCCCGCGGATCGTGGCCTCCTCGAGCACGCCGTCGGCGGCCTCGCCGGGTTCGACGTGGGTGACCATGATCCCGGTCGCTTCGGGGAGATCGTTTGCCTCCGCGATGTGGCGATCGACGCTCACGAGCCCGATTCCCATGTAGGGGTGTTCGTACTCGCCGGTCTCGATGAGCGACGGTACGATGCGGCTCGTCATCGCCGCCGAGATCGCGAAGCCGATGTTGTCGCCGCCGCCGGCGTTGATAACGCCGACGACGTTTCCGTCGAGATCGACGAGCGGACCGCCGCTGTTCCCGGGGTTGACCGCGGCGTCGGTCTGCACCACGTTCGAGTAGGAGAAGTCCCGGTCCCTCGTGTCGAGGGTTCGATCCACGCCGCTGACGATTCCCTTCGTCATCGTCCCCTCGAGACCGAAGGGGTTGCCGATCGCGAGCACCTCCTGGCCGACGACCGGGTACGTCTCGGAGAGCGACAGGGGTGTGGCGGCGTCGGGGACGTGGTCGGCCTCGAGCACGGCCAGATCGGTGTAGAAATCGGTGCCGACCAGTCGCGTACTCGTCCAGTCGCCGTTGACGTACTGCAGATCGATCTCGTTCCCGTCGGCGACGACGTGCTCGTTCGTGACCACGTAGGACCCGTCGAAAAGAAACCCGGAGCCCTGTCCTCGTCCTTCCTCGCCGGTGAGTGGGTCTTCGATACCGAAGACCTGGACCTGCGTGACCGAGTCGATGACGGCCTCGTAGACGTCGGTGTAGGTCGACCCCTCGGCGAGATTGTCCCGATCGATCTGGCTCGAGGAGTTCCCCTCGAACGAACTCTCAGTCCGCGGTTCCGCACAGCCGGCGAGTACGCCGGCGACTCCGGCAGCGGAGAGCGAAAGAAAACCGCGTCGATCCAGTCCAGAATCGTTCATATCCCGGTGATAGGACCCTACCCATTTGAACGTCCGGGCTCACGTGTGTTGGTATGTCGTGCGGTCGAACCAGTTACCTGCCAATGAGATCATCGACAGTGACGGAATCCCCGAAGGGAAAACGTGTTACCCGCGGCCGCCCGATTTCCGGGATATGATCACGGACGACGCCCGCGCGCTGCTCGAGACGGGGGCCATCTGCGACTCCTGTCTCGGTCGCCCCTTCGCCGCACGGAGTTTCGGACTGACGAACGACGAGCGCGGCCGGGCGCTGCGCACGACGATCGCGATGGACGACGACGAGGACTACGACCCCGTTCCCCCCGCCGACTGCTGGGTCTGCGAAGGCTACTGCGGCACGTTCGATGCGATCGCCGAAACGATCGTCGACGCCCTCGAGACCGTCGAGTTCGACACCTACCAGGTCGGCTCCCGCGTGCCGCCGCTGGTCGAGGAGAACGAACGACTTCTCCGTGAGGACGCCGGTCTCGAACCCGACGTCGGCGAGTCGCTCAAACGCGAAGTGAACCGCGAGGTGGGCATCCGGATCGGGGATCTGACCGAAACTGACGTGGACTTCGACCGCCCGGACGTCCTCGCGATCGTCGATCTCGAGGGGTTCGACCCCTTCGAGGCGCTCGACGCCGACTCGGTCACGAGCCACGCGGTCGACGTGCAGGTCAACCCGGCGTTCGTCTACGGCCGCTACCGCAAACTCGAGCGGGACATTCCTCAGACGGAGTGGCCCTGCAGGGAGTGTGGCGGCAGCGGGATCCAGTTAGCCGACACGGGTGAGGAGCCCTGTGACTACTGCGGCGGCTCTGGCTACCTCTACGACACGAGCGTCGAACAGGTCGTCCGCCCCCACGTCATCGAGGCGATGGACGGCGACGAGGGCACCTTCCACGGCGCGGGCCGCGAGGACGTCGACGCCCGGATGCTCGAGGGCGGCCGGCCGTTCGTCCTCGAGGTCAAGCGGCCGAGCACGCGCGAGGTCGACGTCGTCGCCCTCGAGCGTGAGATCAACGAGGCCGCGGCGGGATCGGTCGAGGTCGACGGGCTGCGACTCGCGACCTACGATATGGTCGAGCGCGTCAAGGAACACGACGCGAGCAAGCAGTACCGCGCGGACGTCGAGTTCGCCGACCCGGTCGAGGAAGGCGACTTCGAGGCCGCACTCAAGGAACTCACCGGTGCCACCGTCGAGCAGGATACGCCCCAGCGCGTCGACCACCGGCGAGCGGCGCTGACGCGCGAGCGAACCGTCTACGAGATGGACGGGGAATTGCAGAGTTCGACCGAGGCCGAGGTCACGATCCACGGCGAAGGCGGCCTCTACGTCAAGGAACTCGTCAGCAGCGACGAGGGTCGCACGGTACCGAGTCTGGCGGGGGTGCTCGAGACCGACGCCGAGGTGACCGCACTGGACGTGCTCAGTGTCGAGGGCGAGGACGAGCCGTTCGAACTCGAGGCGTACTTCCGGGACGAGCCGCGCGCCGACGATTCGGACACGTCTGCGGAAGCGGCCGAGTAATTCGGTCACGACGAGTCACAACGACTTTTGTGTCCGCTGTCGAGGCACTTCCTATGCAATTCGGCGTCGACGAAGCCGGGAAGGGGCCAGTGTTCGGCTCGATGTTCGCCGCGAGCGTCGCACTCGAGGATCCCACAGTCCTTCCCGACGACATTGCGGACTCGAAACGACTCGCACCGGAGCGCCGCGAGGAACTGGCGGCCACCATCCGCGAAGACGACCGAATCCGCGTCGGCGTCGCCGAAATCACGACGGCGCGAATCGACGACCCCGAGACGGACATGAACTCGCTGGCCGTGACCGCACACGCCGAGGCGATCGACGGGGCGCTCGAGGGACTCAGTCACGACGCGCTCGAGTCGGACTCGATTACGGGGCTCTGTGACGCCTGCGATACCGACGCCGATCGGTTCGCACGCCGGGTGAACGAAGCCTGCGCTGGTGTTTCGTCGCTCGAGTCGTCCACGGCTGCCCTCGAGATCGACGCTCGCCACGGAGCCGACGACGACTCGAGGCTCGTCGGCGCGGCGAGCATCATCGCCAAGGTCGAACGCGACGCCCACGTGGCCGCCATCGCCGAGGAATACGGACCCGTCGGCAGCGGCTACCCGAGCGATCCGAACACGCGGAAGTTTCTCGAGTCCTACGTCGAGGAATACGCCGCACTCCCGCCGTTCGCTCGCGAGTCGTGGTCGACCTGCGAGGACGTGCTGGCCGACGCCCAGCAGACGGGTCTCGAGCGATTCTGACGCGTTTCACTCGGTGTCGACCGTTTTATCCGGCCGCTCGAGGATCTGTGAGTCGTGCTCGACGTTGTCGCGCTCCTCGCGCTCGCCGCCGTCGCCACGGCCGTCGTCTGGAAGGGGAGCACGTGGCTCGAGTCCTCGGCCGACAGCCTCGCCGCGGGCTACGGCGTCCCGGCGGTCGTCCAGGGGGCGATCATCGCCGCCGCGGGCTCGAGCATGCCGGAACTGGTGAGCGTGCTCGTCGCGACGCTCCGCTACGGCGAGTTCGAACTCGGCGTCGGCGCGATCGTCGGCTCCGCGGTGTTCAACCTGCTCGTCGTCCCGGCCGCTGCGGCCCTCGCGGCCGACGGCGGGATGCCGACGGGGAAGGATCTCGTCTACAAGGAGGCGCTGTTCTACATGCTCGCGGTCGCGTCGCTCCTGCTGACGTTCTCGCTGGCGGTTATCTACTACCCGCTCGAGGGACCGGGACTGCAGGGTGACGTCACGCGACCGCTCGGGCTGTTTCCGCTGGTGTTGTACGGACTCTACGTATTCACGCAGTATCTCGATACCGCCGAAGACGAGACCGCGGCGGACCCGGACGTCGATCTCGGTCGCGCCTGGCTCTGGTTCGGTCTCGGGCTGGCGGTCATCGTCGTCGGCGTGGAAGGCCTCGTCCAGTCTGCACTGGGTCTCGGCGACGCGTTCGGGACGCCCGCGTTTCTCTGGGGGATGACCGTCGTCGCCGCCGGCTCGAGCATCCCGGACGCGTTCGTCAGTATCTCGGCCGCCCGATCCGGACGGCCGTCGGTCAGCCTCGCGAACGTGCTCGGGAGCAACGTCTTCGATCTGCTCGTCGCCGTCCCGGCGGGCGTTCTCGTCGCCGGCACGCTGGCGATCACGTTCGCCCACATCGTCCCGATGATGGGCTTTCTGATCCTCGCGACGATCGTCTTCTTCGCCATCGTTCGAACCGACATGCTGCTCTCCAGGAGAGAGGCGTGGACGCTGCTCGCGCTGTACGGCCTGTTCGTCGTGTGGCTGGTCCTCGAGAGCGTCGGGCTGTCGGACGTCGTCCCGACCTGAATCGGAATCTCGAGCGAGCAAGCTCGCTCGAGCCCGCTCGAGCGGGCTGCGATGGCAGGCTTCCCGCTCATTGCCGTCGCGGCGTCCAGTTGCTGTGTTCGAAATGCCGATCTGTACCAACTGTAACGACCCCGTCTCTCTCGACTTCGCGCGTGCGTACGGCCACGACGGCACCGTCGACTGGTGTCCGCGCTGTCGAGACGGGTGAGAAGCAAATCGAACCGAACCGAGAGATCGAGAACGCGCCGTTTACTTGTCCGTCAACAGTCGCTGAAGGATGTCCCCGTAGGCGGGACGGGTAATCAGGACCCCGATCAGCACGCCGAGGATGGTGATGATCGCGAACCCGCGCAGGTCGCCAAGGCTCAACACGGCCAGCGGCGACATGGCGATGATTGTCGTCGCGGCGGCGGCCCCGATGACCCAGAACGCCTTGCGGAAGCGGGACTCGAACACCCGCTGTGAGCTGACGTCGCCGTCGTCCATCACCTCGTCTGCGATGATGATGAGGTCGTCCACCCCCGTTCCGACGACGGCGATGAAGCCGGCGACGTGGGAGAGATCCAGCGGCATGCGTATCAGCGCCGCGAAGCCGAGCAGGATAACCACCTCCGCCATCGCGGTGAGGATCATCGGCGAGGCGACGCGGACGTCACGGTATCGGAGGAAGACGACCCCGCTGACGGTTAGCACCGACAGCCCGCCGATGAGCAGCGAGTAGAGCTTGAACTGATCGGCGAGGGCCGGCGACAGCGAGTAGGTCTGCTCCTGACTGAAGTCAAGCGGCGCGGTCAGCGCGCCGGACTGGAGGCTCACCGAGAGGCCCTGTGCCTGTTGCTGGGTCGGCGCACCCATGACGAACGACGGATCGCTCGCCCAGGTTTCGGCCGCCATCGGTTCCGCGAGGTTCTGCCCCATCGAGTGGGCGTCGATGACCTCGCCGTCGACGACCGTCAGCAGACAGTACTGTGGCCCGTCGTGGTTGAAATTGACCCCGTCATCGCCCCCGCTAAGTTGACACATCCCCTGTCCTTCACCGGTGAAGCCGAGAGCGTTCATATCCGACTGGAACCCGGGTGCGGCGTTACTGTCGACCTCCACGGGGACCTCGTAACCGGTCCCTCGCTCCGCCGACCGCGGCGGATCGACGGTCGCGATGTCTTCACCCACCAGTACAGTCTGGTTGGTGTGGTTCCCGTCGTCTTCGGGATAGTAGGCGACGACCTCGACGATACCGCGTTCGGAGAGCAGGTCTCGAAGCTCGTCGGGGTCCATGTTCGGTACTTCGGTGACGATGTAGTACTGGCCGCCGAGCTGTTCGGACTCGTAGGCGTCGCCGCCGTCGAGTCCGGCCGCGTTGATCTTCTGCTGGATCGTCGTGATCATCTGTGCGCGCGTCGACGCAGTGACGCCGTCGCGGATGTCTTCGTCGGGATCGACCTCGACGTCGGCTTCCGCGAGCGCCGCGGCGAACTGTTCCTCGGTCACCTCCTCGGTGAATACCTCGGCGTGAACGTTGCCGTCGTCGTCGACGCTAACGCGTGCGTCGCCGGTCTCGAGTTCGAACTCGTCGTTGTCGTAGAGGGTCGACTCGATCTCGTTGAGCCGTTCCCGGTCGACCCGGCCGTCGTCGTCGACCGCCCCGGCGTCGATATTCTCGGCGGTCATACCGATGACCGGTGCGCTAATTCGGGTCCCACCGTCGAGTCCGAGTCCGTACTCGAGGTTCGTCGGATTGTCGTTGGCGCTCCCGCTGTCGACGTAGCTGTCGTCGGCCATGATGCCGCCGGGAATAAAGAGGGCGGCGAGCGCGAAGGTGACAAAGGTGAGCAACAGCAACAGCCGCCAGTACTCCTTGACGAAGCTGATCGGCCCCATTACGATCTCACCCCGTGGAACTTGTACCACCGAAGCAGGCTCAGATTTAACATGTACGTGTTCATCAGGTCGGCCGCGAGACCGACGAAGAGGATGATTCCGATCGACGCCAGCAGTTCGACGCCGAACAGCCACGCGGCGACGCCCATTACGAGCATCGCAGCCATCGACGTGACCGTCATTGTGACGCCGGTCCGCGTCGCCTGAAGGGTACTCTCGTAAAAGTCACCCTGCCGGCGCAGAACCTGGTTGTTCAACAGGATGTCCGAGTCGACCGAGTAGCCGATCAGCATCAACAGCGCGGCGACGGTCCCCAGCGAGAGCGAGATCCCGGTGATCGTCATGAACGCAAGCGGGATTACGAGGTCCGAAAACGCCGAGAGGACGATCGCAATCGACGGGACGAACGTCCGAAAGAGCAAGAACGCGAGCACGCTCATCCCGAGAAACGCGGCGGCGATACCCAGGAGAGCGGTCTGCTGGGTCTGTGCGCCGAAGCTCTCCGAGATCGTCCGCTCCTCTTGGACGACGGCTGCGCTCCCATCCTGTGCTAGGTTCGCCTCGGCTTGCTCGCTCAGCGACGAGAGATCGGTCGAGGTAAACTGGATGATGTACTGGTTATCCGTGTCGGGGGCGGTGACTGCCTGCACCGACTCGGGTTCTTCGTCGAACGCCTGTGCAATCTCCGCCTCCGACGAGGTCGTCTGGACGGTCAGCTCGGAGCCGCCGGCGAAGTCCATCCCCAGCTGGACCGGCGCGCCGGTCGCGAGAAACGAGCCAGTGAGGACGAGCAATGCAACCGCGAGAACGACTAGCGGCACCGCCGCGAGTTGGCGGTTGCTGTACCGGGTGTAATCGAACTCCGGTACGTCGAAATACCCCATGTACGCGACCACTGGGGGTCAGCTAAAGTAAGCCTTCTCAATTTCTACAGCATGTTTTTCGAAGAACGTTACTCTCGGGGCGACGATTTGAAGCCGCTCGAGACCGTCTCAGTGGTTATGACGCCTGAATCAGGTCAGAATTCGGGACGATCGATCGAACCGACCGATCAGCCGAGCGCGAGGACCGCCGAGCGCGTCGTGGTTTCCTACCCCGCCGACCTCTCGGACTGGGGACGGTTTCAGGTCGAGAAGCCGTCGTTTCGGGCGTTCCTGCGCAAGACTCGAGACGAGGCTCGAGCGGGCGATATCTGGGACGAGTTCGTCGGCGTCGGCTGCTGTGGCAACACCTTGGACGTCCCGCTGCGGGTCGAACGCGTCGACGGCGGCGCTCGAGTCGAGGCCCAGACCGAGATCAGCTACGAGGTGCGGGAGGCCTGCGGCCTCGAGGGCAGTTGGCGCGTCCAGAGCGAGGGCGGGCCGAGTCAGGCCTGAAGACCGCCGGCGGTCCCGGATGCACGCTCGAGACGGCGCTCCACAGCGGCAGGGACGCGCCGGATCACGTCGCGTAGGGGGAGTTTATCCCCACCGACGGCCAACGGACGGCATGAGCATCGTCGCGGAGTTCTCTGTCAAATCCGACGATTTCGCGTTGTTCCACGCGCTAACGGCCGCTCCGCAGATGATCGTCGAGATCGAGCGCGTGGTCGCGACGATGGAAGACCGGGTGATGCCGTACTTCTGGGTCAGCGGCGGCGATCACGCGGAGTTCGAGACCGCCTTTCGCGAGGACGAGTCCGTCAGGAACATCGCCGCGATCGACGAAGTCGAGGGGGCCAGACTGTACCGCGCCGAGTGGACCCGGAACGTCGAGAGCATCGTCTACGCGTACGTCGAACTCGGCGCGACGATTCTCCACGCGATCGGCCGAGCGAAGTTCTGGGAGCTCCGGATGCGGTTCGACGACCACGACTCGCTCTCGCAGTTCCAGCGCTACTGCGCCGAAAACGAGATTGCCTTCGAACTTACCCAGCTCAAAGAACAGGAGCAGCCGATGGCCAGCGCGCAGTACGACCTCACGCCGAAACAGCGCGAAACGCTGTTGACCGCGCTCGAGGCGGGATACTACGACGTTCCGCAGAAGGTGACGATGAGCGAACTGGCGGAGCGCTTCGACGTCTCCCAACAGGCGCTCTCGAAGCGGTTCCACGCCGGACACAAGAATCTCATCAGGAGTACGTTGACGATCAGCCACCCGGACGACAGGTGACCTGTTCCGCGACCCACGAGATGGCGTCTCGTCGCAACGACGTCTCGACGGTCGGGTGGTAGTATGTACAACGCTAGCACCTATTTTTCGCTTACTTGTACCCTCCGCTATGACCGATCACTTATCGGGAGTGGCTAATGTGTCCGGCCTGTCGCGACGGCGACGACGTCGGCATCCTCGTCCACGGAACGGAGCTCGTCCTCGAGTGTTACGACTGCGGCCACACGGCCGAGTTCACGGTCGAGGAGGACGTTCCGTTCAACAGTTTGCAGGCCGACGACCTCGAGAACGCCTCCAAAGAGCAATGTCGCGAGTGAACGCAGGAGACACCACCCGAGAGAGCCGCTCGCTCGGAAATTCGGTGGCTCGAGCGCGCGGCGAACCGACGTCCGAGGCGGTTCCGCGACCGCCTCCGTCGGAGCGGAGCCGGTTCGGTTCGAGTATCAATCCGGCAGGTACCGAACGCTCAACACGCCGTCCTCGGGGGAGCGCCGAACCTCGACGCGAACCGCCTCGAGTCGCGCCGCACGGGCCACCGTCTCCTCGTCCTCGAGAACGTCCTGCGCCGCCGCCTCGACCTCGTCCTCGGGGACGCGGAAGACGTGAATCTCGCCGGTACCGGCGCGTTCCTTCTGAATCAGGTCGCCGATGTCGGCGTCGGCGGCCAGTTCTTTTTCCAACTGGGTCGGCTCGAGGTCGCTGTCGACCAGATCGATCGAGCGGCGGTCGTCGATCTCGACGACCTGCCACGTCACCTCGAGCGGCGGCTCGGGGGCGACGGTCGCCTCGAGGACGTCGTGGACCTCGAGGCCGGGATTCGACGCGAGGGTGTGGACCTGTGCGGTTTCCACGTCGCGGACGACGGCCGATTCGGCTTCCGCGTGCGTGACGACGAACGTGCCGGTCGTTTCAGTCATGAGCGGTCGTACGACGGGGTCCCGTTTCCGGGTTTCGGCTTTCGGTCGACGCGCGACGGCCGTGTGCCGCGCTCGAAAACGGCGCTGGCAGCCATTCACTCGATTACTCAAAACACATTTTTGCGTGAAAGTATACTACTGTAAACTCTCTCCGGAACCATTGTGCAGGTACGAATGGCACCCATACAGCATAACCTGTTCGCTGCGTTAGCGAATGCGGAGCGACGGCAAATTCTATTCGACCTCGCGGACGAGCCTGACTCGGTCAATATCGACTCACCACCCGATGCGATCGCGGATGGCGGTACCGCACGCATCGAACGGCACCACGTCCATCTCCCCATGCTGGACGACTATGGCTTTATTAACTGGTATCCGGAGGCCAACGCGATCGAATCGGGTCCTCAGTTCGACGAGATCATGCCGGTTTTGGAGGTGCTGGTCGACCGCTGTGAGACGTTCTCAGCGACGTCGGCGTAACCGAATCATGTCGCGGCCGTTCAGTACGTCTGATAGTACTCTCGCGTGAACAACCCCGATCATAAGGGTCGGGGTTGTTGCCCTGACGGCCTATAGAGGAGCGGCCGTTCGAACGAACAGTCGGTGCTTACAATTTGAACTGAAACAGATTACCGAGCCTATCGTGGGAGGTGATCGGTGGACGCCCGAGTAGCCAGTCAAAACTGACAGGCCCTGTCGTGGTTGGGCCAAACGGGGCCTGTCACTACTCCGTAGCCGATGCACCCTCAAGTAGCTTGTGTGATGATCTGAGTGAACAGTCCCGTTCGAGCCGCTATCCGTGAATATTACCCCTTTGAGATACCCAAACACGAATTCTTTTCCATGCGCGCGCCGTATTCTGCGTGTTCGGATATCCGAATTCGTGGTTGGGCCATGACACAGGACGAAACTACAACGGAAGCGATCAGTCTATTGCAGGACCTCGGACTACAGGAGTACGAGGCGCGCTGCTTCGTCGCATTGAACAAACTTCCCAGGGGGACGGCCAAGGAGATACACGAGGTCTCCGACGTGCCGCGCACGAGGGTGTACGACGCGATTCGCGTTCTCGAGTCCCAGGGATTAGTGGAGGTACAACACTCGAGTCCACAGCTGTATCGCGCCGTTGCCATCTCCGAAGCGACGCAGATTCTCCGGCAAAAGTACGACAGTCGGATCGACACGCTCGAGACCTATCTCGAGAACACAGAGATCCAAAACCTTGAGGACGACGAGAACGTCCAGGAGATCTGGTCATTGACCGGTCACGACGCGATCGAGTCGCGGACCCTCGACCTCATCGAGAACGCGGAGTCCGAAATCGCGCTTCTCGTCGTCGACGAGGAGATCATGTCCGACGCGCTGTTCGACGCCCTCGAGGGGGCGATCGACCGTGACCTCTCGCTCGTCCTCGGTGGACAGACGGAAGCGACGGCGAAGACGCTCCAATCGCGGCTCCCGTCCACGCAAGTGTTCGAAACCGGCCTCCACTGGCTTACCGGCGTCGAGGGCGATACCGAGGTGGCGATCAGTCGCATCTTGCTCGTCGATCGCGAGACGCTGCTGATCGGCTCGTACTATCCGGACGGCAACGGCACCAGCGAGCAGGCCATCTTCGCCAAGGGACTTCAGAACGGTGTCGTGGTGTTGTTACGCCGGTTAGTGACGGCAGGACTGCCCAAAATTCGGGATCCGGCCGACTGACGCTTCGAACACGGTGACCGGAAACCGCCGGTGCCGAATCCGATGCGGGAGGGGGTGCCGAATCGGGCGCGTTATGAGGGTGCCGGTGGATGCCGTACGGAATCGAACCAGAAGTCCTCGATCGCCCGTGCGAGCGTATCGAACTCGTCCGGCGTGTCCGGTTTCGTGAGGTACGCGTTCGCCGCTCGCTCGTAACTTTCGACGATGTCTTCTTCCGTCTCCGAACTCGAGAGGACGAGGATCGGCGGCGGCGGGTAATCCAGTTCGTCCTTGAGGATCTCGAGGATTTTGAAGCCGTCTATCCGCGGGAGGTTCAGATCCAGGAGCACCAGATCCGGATCGATACGCTCGGTATCCGTCCCGCAGACGTCGAAGTATCGCGTGGCCGCTTTGCCGTCGGTGACGATGTGGAACTCGATCTCGCTGTCGATCGACTTGAACGCTTCCTGGGTCAGCCGGACGTCACCCGGGTTATCTTCGACGAGGAGGATGTCCACCGGCTCGGTAGGGGTATGGCTGGGCATTGTACTCGGAAACGACTAGTGGCGTCGGGCGCCTAAAGCTGGCCCCTACACACATGGTGTCTCCGGTACCGTCCGCGGAGACGACCGAACGCTGGAGAGTGCCGTGTGCATCACGGAACGACTTTTACCCCGGCGGTCGCCTCCTTTCCCATGAACGTCGATATCGGTAACGCGCTCGCGTCCGTCGCCTCGCCGGGCGTCTCGAGGGAGTCTCTCGAACGACTGGACGAGCAGGTCGCGAACGCTCACGACCGAATCGAACGGGGGATGGACGCCCACGAACACGGCTACGAAGCGCTGAACCTCCCCGCACGGACCGACCCGGACGAGATCAGAACGGCCGTCGAGCCGGTGGCCGACGCCGACGCGCTGCTCACGGTCGGTATCGGCGGCAGCGCGCTAGGCGCGGCGACGATCACCGACGCGCTCGCCGACGAGAGCGACACGGAGGCCGTCTACCTCGACAACGTCGATCCCGAGTGGGTGTCAAGTCACCTCGAGCGACTCGACCTCGAGAACGCGGCCGTCAACGTGGTCTCGCGGTCGGGGACGACGGCGGAGACGCTGGCCAACTTTTTGATCGTGCGCGAGGCCTTCGAGGACGCAGGCGTCGATTGGACGGAGCGAACCATCGTCACGACCGGCGAGTCGGGTCCCCTCCGTGACCTCTCGGATCGCCACGACCTACCGTCGCTGAAGGTTCCCGACGGTGTCCCCGGTCGATTCTCGGCGCTCTCCGCCGTCGGCATGGTCGCTGCCGAAGTCTGCGGTCACGATCTCGACGCCCTGCTCGAGGGCGCGGCCGCAGAGCGCAAGACCCTCTCCGGTTCGCTGTTCGACTGTCCGGCCTACGCCTACGGCGCGGTGAGCTACGCGCTGGACCAGCGCGGGGCCGGGATCAACGCGATGGTTCCCTACGCGGAGTCCCTCGAGACCTCCGCCGAGTGGTTCGCGCAACTCTGGGCCGAGAGTCTGGGGAAAGACGACCTCGGCCAGACGCCGGTGCGCGCACTCGGCGTCACCGACCAGCACTCCCAACTGCAGCTCTATCGGGCGGGTCCGCGGGACAAACTCGTCACGTTCGTCTCGCCGGGCGAGACCGCCGATCGGACGATTCCCGCCACCGACGTCGACGATCTGGCGTATCTCGGCGACGCGACTCTCGGAGAGCTGCTCGAGGCCGAGTTCGAGGCCACCGAGGCCAGCCTGGCCGCGGCCGGCCGGCCGAACGTCCGGCTCGAACTCGAGCGCGTCGACGAGTACGAACTCGGCGGCCTGCTGTACGGGCTGGAGGCCGCCTGCGTGCTCGCAGGCGAACTCTACGCCGTCAACACGTTCGAACAGCCGGCCGTCGAGTGGGCGAAGAAGGCGACTCGGGGGCTGCTCGGCGGCGGGGAGTTCGAGGAAGCCGACGCCGTCGCCGAGAAGACGGAGCTTCGGATCGAGCGATAGCGATTCAATTGCTGACGACAGTTCGAACGGGCTGTCTGTTCTGTGACGAGATTTCGGTGAAGTCGAAGGTTCTGTTCATCTTGGCTGCGATGTGTGCCACGTCCTCCCCAGCCGATTCACTCGCTCGAGTTCCGGTTCGCCTAAGAGCGCGCACACGAACAGCCACGTATGAGCGATACCGCACGGACGGCCGACGGCGACGGCGTCCAACGTTCGTCGACAGCCGTGGTGCCGACCGCCGGAACCGTCCTCTCGGCCGTCGCGCTCGTCGCACTCCTCGTCCCCGTTCGCGGCGGGGTTGATGACCTCGCACTCTGGGCCGCGGCGGCCGCCGCGTTCGTGGCTACCGCTGCTTTTCTCGCCCGCCGGCACGGGTTCCTCGAGCGCCGGCTCGCCGGCACGGTCGCCGCCGGCGCGAGTCTCCTCGCCGTCGTCTGCTCCGGCTACGCGATCACGCAGGGCGTGCTCGGCTCGGTCGCCGTCCCGGGTCTCGGGTGGTCGATCTCCCTGCTGTTCGTGGCGTTTTTCGTCGCAGTGGGTGCCGTCGGCGTCGGCGTCGCCGATCGCGCCGGCGTCTCGGGCCAGGGACTGTTCCACCGACTCGGACAGACGGTCGAGATGACGGTGCTCGGCGTCGCCGGGCTTGTCGGTATCACGATCGCGTCGATCTTCCTCTCGGTCCCGGTGCAGCTAGCAGGGGGTGAGGCCCCGGAACTGGCGTGGACGGTGATCGAGTACCTCGCGTTCGTGCTCGGACTCGGTGGCGTCGCGGTTGGCTACCTCTCCGTTCGCGAACGCGACCTGTCGTTTATCGACCTCGAGCGACCGACGCTTCGGACGGTCGGCTGGATCGTCGGCGGTCTGGTCCTGATACTCGGTGCGAACCTCGGCGTCTCGGCATTCATGGGGATGCTCGGGATCGAGTCCTCCGAGCACACGACGACACAGCGGGTGGCCGAGAACCCCGACCTGTTGTACGTCATCATCCCCGCGATGGTGTTGGTCGTCGGCCCGTTCGAGGAACTCCTCTACCGGAATCTCGTCCAGAAATCACTCTACGCAACGTTCTCTCGGTACGGGGCCGTCGTCGTCGCGAGCGTCGTCTTTACGTTGGTGCACATTCTGGCCTATGCGACTGCGGGGGCGGGAGAGCTTCTCGCGAGCCTCTCGCTGTTGTTCGTGCTCTCGCTGATACTCGGCGTGCTCTACGAACGAACCGAGAACCTGGTCGTGCCGGCGCTCGTCCACGGCTGTTACAACGCGGCCATCTTCGCGACGCTGTTGCTGTAATTACGTCGTCCTAAGGCCGGTAGAATCGCGACGACAGTCGGTTACGACGGGTTCTTGCGCGCCAGTTCCGAGCCACAGATCGGACAGCGATCCTTCTGCTCGTCGAACTCGCGGCCACAGCCCTGACACTGGTAGTGCCAGTGGCGCTGTTCGTCGATCCCCTCCCGGGCGATCACTTCGACAGCGACGTTGAGCTTTTCGGCGACGTTCTGCATCGCGTAGTCGTCGGTCACGAGCGTTCCGTCGAGTTCGAAACTCGCGGCGACGAGTCGGATGTCGGTGTCGGAGAGGACGTCCAGATCACCGGACTCTTTGGCCGCACGCCGGACCTTCTCGGTCGTGTCCTCGTTGGGAATGTGAATGTGCATCCCCGAGCCTTCCATCGCGTCGTAGCGATAGGCTGACTCGTCCTCGAGTTCCTCGCGGACGAGCGGAATAGTCGCAGTCTGTTCTGTCGTGTGAAAGTCGTGAATAAACGCCGAGGAGTCGAGAATATACATACCGTTAGCGCTGGACGACAATGTAGTCTTTTACCGCTTGGACGCGGTTGACGGGAACGAGGAATCGGCCGCCGTCGTCGCGGTCGAAGTCGACCGTTCGGGACGGCAGCTCTTCGTCGGGTTCGATGACGAGGTTGTGCAGTTTGCCGGACTTGAGATCCATCGTGATGTTGTAGAGCAGTCCCAGTTCAGTGCCGTCGGAACCCATGACGGACTTCCCCGAGAGATTTTCAGCGAGTATATCGCTCATGCATACCCGTTCTTACTAATCGGTATTAAAAACCACGGCGTCGTCAGACGGACGTCGGTCGCGGCGAACGAAATCGCTCGGACGTCCGAAGTCCTCCCGACCCACGGCTCATGGTGACGAACCCCTCGCCATCGCCGTCGACGCGGCCGCGGATGACGATGGGTTTAACTACCGCTCTACCGACGCGTTAGATAAGACCTTCTCGGGTGGTTCACCATGTCGAATACGGATACGCGCGACCCAACATCTCTCAGAACACCGATCGTCGCCGTCCTCGGACACGTCGATCACGGCAAGACCAGTCTCCTCGATAAAATACGCGGCTCTGCGGTCATCGAGGGCGAAGCAGGGGCGATTACCCAGCACATCGGCGCGACGGCCGTCCCGCTGGACATCATCTCCACGATCGCGGGCGATCTCGTCGATCCTGACGACTTCGATCTCCCCGGCCTCCTCTTTATCGACACGCCGGGCCATCACTCCTTTACCACGCTGCGCTCTCGAGGCGGTGCCCTCGCGGATATCGCCATCCTCGTCGTCGACGTCAACGACGGCTTCCAGCCCCAGACGCTCGAGGCCCTGGAGATCCTCAGTCGCTCCCAGACGCCGTTTATCGTCGCGGCGAACAAGATCGACACCGTTCCCGGCTGGAACGTCAACGAGGACTCGCCGATCAACGATACGTACGAGGCCCAGTCGGATCGCGTCCGCTCGCGACTCGACGAGAAGCTCTACGAGATCATCGGCAACCTGAGCGACGAAGGGTTCTCCGCCGACCTCTACTGGCGAGTGCAGAACTTCCAGCGCAACGTCGGCGTCGTCCCCGTCTCGGCGATGACCGGCGAGGGCGTCCCGGACCTCCTGACGGTGATGATGGGGCTCTCCCAGCGCTACATGAAAGAGGAGATGGAGATCGACGTCACCGGCCCCGGCGTCGGCACCGTCCTCGAGGTCAAAGACGAGAAAGGGTTCGGGACGACCATCGACACCGTCCTCTACGACGGGACGATCCGTGCTGACGATCGGATCGTCATCGGCGGGAAGAACGAACCCATCGTCACCGAAGTCCGGGCGTTGCTTCAGCCCCGTCCGCTCGCCGAAATTCGGACCGAGAGTCGGTTCGAGAAAGTCGACGAAGTGTCGGCCGCCTCGGGGATCAAGGTCGCCGCGCCGGACCTCGCGGACGCGATGGCCGGCGCGCCGGTTCGCGTCGTTCGCAACCGCCCGCTCGAGGACGTCGTCGGCGAGGTGCAGGCCGAACTCGCGGACATCGCCGTCGACACCGAAGAGCAGGGCGTGGTCGTCAAAGCCGACACCTTGGGCAGCCTCGAGGCGATGGCCGACGCGCTGGGTGAGGTGGAACTGCCTATCGTCCGCGCGGAGGTCGGCGACATCGCGCCGCGTGACGTCTCGGTCGCCTCGACGGCCGAGGATCCGAAACAGCGCGTCATCCTCGGCTTCAACGTCGACGTGCTCGGCGACGCCGAACAGCGCGCCGAAAACGACGACGTGCGGATCTTTACGGACGAAGTCATCTACCAGCTGATCGAGGAGTACGAGGAGTTCGTCGACGAACTCGAGCGCGCCCAGCAGGATACGATCCTCGAGAACGTGATTCGGCCGGCCCGATTCCGGATCCTGCCGGATCACACCTTCCGCCAGAACGATCCCGCGGTCGTCGGCGTCGAGGTGAACTCGGGGACGATACAGAACAACGCGAACGTCGTCAAGTTCGAGAACAACGAACCTAACCGCGTCGGCCAAGTCAAGGGGATTCAAGAACAGGGCGAGGATGTCGACGAGGCCCGCGCGGGCAACCGCGTCTCGGTCGCCATAGACGGCCCGACCGTCGGCCGTCAGATCGAAGAGGACGACGAACTCTGGATCCAGATCCCGGAGAAACACGCGAAGATCTTAGAACAGGAACTCGCGAGCGAGATTCCCGGCGACGAACTCGAGGCGCTGAACATGTACCTCGACAAGCAGCGCAGTCGGGACCCGTTCTGGGGCAAGTAGCTACGGAGTCCGGTCTTCGTCGTCCACAACACTGTTTTGCCGGCTCGAGAGACGGACGGTCGGTACCGGGGTGCGCTACTGGCTCTCACCGCCTGCTCGCTCGCTCACCCGACGCTCGAACCCGCTCGTAGGCGGGTGCCAGCAAGTAGTCGGCGATCCCACTGACGACGGCGAAGACTGCGATCTCGAGCGGGGTGAACCCAAACGAGAGCGGTGCGTTCAACACGCCGAACAGGCCGACGAGACCGATTCCCAGTCCGATACCGACGGTCCGCTGGGTGGTGTATTCCTCGTACCAGACGACGATTCCGAGCCCAAGTAGCGCGCCGCCGACGGCAGCCACCGGGCCGACGACGGAGAGCGTACCGAACAACAGTCCACCGACGACGAGCCCGATTCCGAGCCGCCGAAGCTGTGCGACCTGATCGATCTCGTCCTCGTCTTCGGCAGACATACTGTCCAGTAATCAGCTATCTCCCTTAAATTAATCCTGTTGAACGGTTCTCGAGTGACCACCGATCATTGATCCTGCGACGCTCCCGCCGAATCGCCGCTATCCTTATCGTGTCCTCCGACTTATAACTCACATGAATCAGCTCGTCTGGGTGCTTGTCGTGTTGTACGTCGTCCTGGGAGCCGGGCTCTTCTACGGACTGGCGATCGGTTCGACGACGCTCGCGCTCGCCGCCGGTGGGCTACTCGCGATACTCGCCGTTCCCCAATGGATCGTCCGCTCCAGAGACGAGAGTCGAACGCGTAACCCGGGGCCGGTTCCACGCGAGCGAACCTGAACCCGGCTTCACTCCGCTCGCTCGAGTCGCACTCGAGCCCCTCCCTCGAGATCCGACAGCGGTGTGACGTCCTTGAGCATCGCGACGACGGTGACGGGCGCGGCAGCCCGCGGTTCTCCATTCTGACTGGCGGGCGTCTCGCCCCAGAACAGACACAGTTTGTTCCCCGACGGCCAGTACGCGATTGCGCCTTCGGGCACCGCCTCTCGAGCGTTCTCCGGCGGCGCGTCGAGCGCGAGGTCGAAGTACAGTTCGTCACCCCAGCGAATTCCGTCGCCGGCGACGGGGAGGGCAGACTCGAGCGCAGCCTTCGTTTCGGGTGCGTCGTCGGTCCAGGTCGCCTCGAGCGGGCGGTCGTCGACGGTGACGGTCAGATCTGGCATATGCGAGAGCAGACACCCCTCCCACTTCAGTCTGTAAACTCCGCCGTTCGGGAGTGTTCGGCTCGCTCGCGTGCGCGTTGGATTCCCTCGAGAACGCTCTCGGGGTCGTCAATGGCCGATCGGTCGCAACGGATATCGAGCCAGCGGCCGCGCTCTATGACGAGTTCGTCGTCGGTTAACCGAACGTCGTCGATCGCGTCCCACGGCACGAGCTTTCGCTGGTAGGCCCGATCGAAGACGAGACCGGCCTCGTGAGCGCGGAGGTCGCCCGCGGTCGCTCGGCCAGCATCTCCCCAGCTGTCTGCCTCGAACCAGTCGTTCCTTTCGCTCCACTGCATGAACAGCCAGAAGCCACCGTAGAGCAGGAACCAGATTCCGGTGGTGCGTCCCGTATAGATGGTTACGAGACCGCCGGCGACCAACAGGAGCGCGCCGACGGTGGTGAGGATGTCCCAGACGCCGTCGTGGAACCGGGCGTTTTGCCACGACCAAGTGGCCGTCGGCTCGTCGGCGGTCACCGCGGCAACGTATCTGTTTCGAGCCATTCGGGCCACGCCGACGGCGACGACGGCGGTGAGCGCGGTGAAGGCGATTGTGACAGTTGTGAGCCGCGCGGAGTACTCGAGCGGGACGAACGCGGGCACGGCGAGCATCGAGGCGAAGGCGACCGCGGGGAGATAACAGCCGAATCGTCGGCCGCGGCTTCGGCCGATTCGTTCCGGCAGGTTGCGGAGTCGATCCCCGAAGATCAAGGCGAGGACCAAGACGGCCGTCATCGTACTGGGTGCGGTCGCGAGGACCGCTGCTGTCGACGCGTCGGCCATAATTCCGGCGACCGTCGCCAGCCCGGCAACGATAATTCCGAGATAGAAGCCGATTGCGGCCTTGAATCCGATATCGAGTTCCTCGCCCGCGCGCTCCGGGATCGAACGTCGTTCGTGAGACGCCACAGTGGTTCACTAGTTGTCGGTTTGCTATAAAATAATTCGGACACCGATCGACGCTCGCAGTTCGACGGTCCGCGACTCCATGTAAGGATTAACACGTTGTTCGTGGTGGGTCGTCGTATGCTCGCGCAGCTGTACCAGTACAAACACGAGGAGGTCCAGTTCGACGACAACCGGACGACCGGCGAGTCCCAGACCGAAGACTCCGTCAATCCGGACTCGGAGGAGTATTTCGGCGCGGATATCGAGGAGTTCGACGGCGAAATCTGGGAGACCATCGAGTACGAGGGCGATCCGATCCAGCGCCGATCCGTCACACTTGACGGGATCACGGCGATATCCGTTCCGCAGGAGCCGACCGACGAGAACGATCCGGGCCTCCCCGGATACACGATCCAGTTCCGCACGGGTGGCGGGATGGAGTCCATAGAGCAGGCGGCGATCGTCGAAGTGCAGGACGAACACCCCCAGTAGCGGGCGAACAACGCGGGGACGGCTCCCCGAGGAGAGGTCTCGCAGGCGGTCCGCAAACACCCTTTCCGTCACGCCAGCGTGTGACAGTGGCTCTCGGTGTCGGGCCGGTCCCGAAATCGTTTTCAACCGCTCACGCGGACAGTCGGTATGCCGACGGAATCGGACACTCATTATGACCCTTCCCTGGGGAACAAGTTCATCTTCGTCACCGGCGGCGTGATGTCGGGACTCGGTAAGGGGATCACGGCCGCGAGCACCGGCCGGCTCCTCAAGAACGCCGGGTTCGACGTCACCGCGGTCAAGATCGACCCGTATCTCAACGTCGATGCGGGGACGATGAACCCATACCAACACGGGGAAGTCTACGTTCTGGAGGACGGCGGCGAGGTCGACCTCGATCTGGGGAACTACGAACGGTTCCTCGACATCGACATGACCTCGGATCACAACATCACCACCGGGAAGACCTACCAGCACGTCATCGAGAAGGAGCGCGCGGGCGACTACCTCGGGAAGACGGTCCAGATCATCCCCCACATCACCGACGACATCAAGCGGCGGATCCGGGAGGCCGCCGAAGGTACCGACGTCTGTATCATCGAAGTCGGCGGGACCGTCGGCGACATCGAGGGGATGCCCTACCTCGAGGCGCTGCGTCAGTTCGCTCACGAGGAACCCGAGGAGAACGTCCTCTTTACGCACGTCACGCTCGTCCCGTACTCGAAAAACGGCGAGCAGAAGACGAAGCCGACCCAACACTCGGTCAAGGAAGTGCGCTCGATCGGACTCCAACCCGACGTCATCGTCGGTCGCTGCGAGGACCGACTCGACCCCGAGACCAAAGAGAAGATCGCGCTGTTCTGTGACATCCCGACCGAGGCGGTGTTCTCCAACCCGGACGTCGAGGACGTCTATCACGTTCCGCTGATGGTCGAAGAGGAGGGACTCGACCAGTACGTCTTGGAGCATTTCGGGATAGCCGAGGACGCCCTGCCGCCCGCGGAGCGCACGAACGACTGGCGAAAAATCGTCACGACGGAGAAAGACGGCGAGATCGACATCGCGCTGGTCGGGAAGTACGACCTCGAGGACGCCTACATGTCGATCCACGAGTCGCTGAAACACGCCGGCTTCGAGGTGGGCATCGACGTCAACGTCCACTGGGTGCCGGCCGACGAGATGGCCGACGGCCACGAGGGGCAACTCGAGGGCATGGACGGCGTCATCGTCCCCGGCGGCTTCGGGATGCGCGGCTCGGAGGGCAAGATCGAGGCCGTTCGCTACGCCCGCGAGAACGACGTTCCCTTCCTGGGGCTCTGTCTGGGCTTCCAGATGGCCGTCGTCGAGTACGCCCGGAACGTGCTGGGACTCGAGGGCGCCCACTCCACGGAGATGCTCGAGGACACGCCCCACCCGGTCATCGACATTCTCCCCGAGCAGTACGAGGTCGAGGATATGGGCGGGACGATGCGACTCGGCGAGCACACGACCGTCATCGAACCCGAGACGCTGGCGTACGAACTCTACGAGGACACGTCCTGTACGGAGCGCCACCGCCACCGCTACGAGGTCAACCCCGAGTACTTCGACCAGTTCGAGGACGAGCCGCTGACGTTTTCGGGCACGGCCGGAAACCGGATGGAGATCCTCGAACTCGAGGATCATCCCTTTTTCTTCGGGACGCAGTTCCACCCCGAGTACACCTCTCGGCCCGGTCAGCCGAGTCCGCCGTTTTTGGGACTCGTCGAGGGGATTCTCGAGGAGTCCGGAGCCGACGACGGCGCGGAAATGGAGAACGAATCGACGAGCGACACCGAAACTGAGGTAACCCACTGATGGTAGAGACAGCAACGTTCGTTCCAGAGGCAGTTGCAGAGATCGGCGACGAAATCGGCGACGCCAACGCCGTTATCGCCCTGTCCGGCGGGGTCGACTCATCGGTCGCCGCCGCTTTGGCCTACGAGGCCATCGGCGACCAGTTGACTCCGGTCTACGTCGACACCGGCCTGATGCGGAAAGGCGAGACCGACCAGATCCGCGAGACGTTCGACTACATGGAGTCGCTGCGGATCGTCGACGCGAAAGATCGGTTCCTCGAGGCCCTCGCCGGCGTCACCGATCCCGAGGAGAAACGCGAGGTCATCGGCGAGCAGTTCATCCGCGAGTTCGAACGCGAGGCGAAAGATACCGACGCGGACTACCTCGTCCAGGGGACGATCTACCCCGACCGCATCGAGAGCGAGGGCGGGATCAAGTCCCACCACAACGTCGGCGGACTGCCGGAGGTCGTCGACTTCGACGGCATCGTCGAACCCGTTCGCGACCTGTACAAAGACGAAGTGCGCGAGGTCGCTCGCCACCTCGGTCTCGACGAGATCGTCGCCGAACGGATGCCGTTCCCCGGTCCCGGACTCGCCGTCCGCGTCATCGGCGAAGTCACCGACGAGAAACTCGAGGTCGCGCGCCTCGCCTGTCACGTCGTCGAGGAGGAACTCGAGGAGTACGAGCCGTGGCAGGCCCTCGCCGCCGTTATCGGCAAGGCGACGGGCGTGAAAGGCGACAACCGCGTCCACGGCTGGGTGGTCTCCGTTCGATCCGTCGAATCCCGCGACGGGATGACGGCTCGCGCCCAGGAGATCGACTGGGAGACGCTCCAGCGCATCCAGTCCCGGATCACCGGCGGCCACGAGAACGTCGCCCGCGTCGTCTACGACGTCACTCACAAACCGCCGGCAACCATCGAGTACGAATGACGGCGATGAACGTAGTCGTCGCCGGCCCTGACGAGGACGCGATTGGCGACGCCCTCGAGGCCGAGGGCGCGAGCGTCACCCGTCTCAACGGCATCGTTTCCCGGCCCGAACTCGAGGAGGCTGGCATCGTCGACGCCGACTTGTACGTACTGACCGACGTCGGGCAAGCGACGACGATTCCGGTCGTCTGCGATCTCACCGACGACATCCGGACCGTCGTCTACGCGCGCGATACCGTTCCGGAGTTCGTCAAGGGACAGCTCGACCTCGCCGTCGATCCGAAGCTGATGGACCCCGCGATGGTCGCCGAAGAGCTGACTGGTTGAATCGGGACGGCGTCCGGCTTCTTTTAATCGAGTGACTGCCTCGAAAGAGGCCGAAAAAGAGACTTTCTCGAGAAAACCGTCATTGTGGGTGATATTGGGAGTATAAACGTTCGTAACCTCGTTTTCGGCCGAGTAAACTCGGATTGAATTCGACGGAATCCGGTATAAGATTCTAATACCATCGCCGCCGTTCAAGTGGCTCCCACCGATACTGACAGATGGAGGTCGACGGGCAGACCCCACCAAGGCATCCACCGCCTGTACCCGTGACTTCCAGCAACCCCACCACAGCACCCTTCCCCCCACCATTGCCACACCGTACCGTTTCCCCGGTTTCGACGCGGGCTCTTGCACCAGCCCGGGTCACCTGCGGTTGGCAGTCGAGGCGCGTCTTCTTCGCGCCTCGAGTTGGGTTCTACTCGTCGTCACACATCGACACGTAACAACTCCCGTTCCGTACTCAGTCCTCGCGAAGCCGTTTCAGTACGGGAATCTCCTCGAGCCGCTCGTCGTCGAGCAACGACCAGTCGATTCCGGTCGGCCGCGGCCGTCCGTCCGGACGGAGCGTTCGCTCGGGCGTGACGAGCAGGTCCATCGAGACGTCGTGGTCGCCGATCGCAACCGGATCGTCGATCACCTGCCGTTCGTGGACGGTCGTCGCGACCGTCGTCGACTCGTCGACGAGTCCGAGATCGGAGAGGATCGCGTACTCGAGGTCGCTGTAGCCCTCTCCCTTGCCGATTCGACCGCCAGTATCCGTCACTGCAACACTTCCAGAGACGATCAGGTCGATCTCCGCAACCGCGTCGGGGCCGACCTGTTCGCCGTGTGTCGACGATCCTGATACCGTCGTCGCCGCGTCGTAGTCCTCGAGTACGTCGGGATCCAGTTCGAGAAAGCAGTCCTCGTCCGCGAGTCGCGGCACGGCCATGTAGACCGTCTTTCCCTCGCGTAAGGCGCGTCGCCGGACGGGCAACTGCGGTGCGTCGGGATTGGCCTTGATCGTCGACGCCGACTGCCACTCGGGTGTGGCTGCGAGTCGGTCGGCGGCCTCGGCGGCCCCGGCGAAGTTCGGAATTCGGCCGTGGGGTGGGAAGGGGAACCTGGCCTCGCCGCGCTCCTCGAGATCGTCCCAGACGCGTTCGCGGACGGACTCCTTGTCGACGTCGCCGGTTCGGTCGTCTCTGTTCCGATCTCCGTCACTCATTCGCATCTCCGTTCGCGGACTCGGCGTCGGTGTCGTTCGTCGTCTCGTCGTCGTCTTGCTCGTTCTCGTCACTATCCCGCTCGCTTTCAGCTTCGTCTCGTTCGCTCTCGTCTCGCTGTGCGCGAGCGACCCCGACGAGGTGACGCATCTCGGGCAGGATGATCTTCTCCATCCCGAGCCGCGCCGCGGGCGCTTTGCCGGGAAGGCAGAATATCGGAACGTCGTCGGCGACGCCCGCCACCGTCCGGGCGGCGACGATCTGACTCCCGACAGCGTCGTAACCGAGCGCGGTGAACAGCTCGCTGAACGCGGTGAGTTCCTTCTCGAGTAACGGTTCGACGGCTTCGACGGTGACGTCGCTCGGTTCGACGCTGGTCGCGCCGCTGGTCACCACGATGTCGACGTCGTCGCGGTCGATCATCCGCGAGACGATCGACTGGACTCGGTCGTGGTCGGCGTCGATGTGTTCCCGCGTCGCAACGTCGTGGCCAGCCTCCTCGAGTGCCGTGACGATGACGTTGCCGGCGGGATCCGACTCGAGTTCCCGGTCGGCCGAAATCGTGACGACGCTGACGCCGAGCGGATCGTGCTCGGCAGCGGTCTCCTCGGCGGTCCGGTCTTCGCCCCCGTTCTCGTTCGTCTCCTCGTCTTCGGTCGCCGTTTCCCTCGACTCCGGTGCAGTGCTCCGGCTCGGATCCGCGGTCATACCGTTCCGTTCGAGAGCCGACGGGTAAAACGCTGGCACTGCGTCCAGCGTCGGCTCGCGGCAGCACGAACTGACGTCGCTCGCGACGTCGCCGATGGCGTCTCGAAAGGGGTCCGTCGGTGCTGGTAGCCCAACTGTTATGGACGGCGTTTCCGTTGCGTTGCGTGTATGCAGGCAGTCAAAATCACCGAGCACGGCGACACCGACGTCATCGAATACGGGGAGTATCCCGACCCCGAGGTCGACCGCGACGAGGTGTTGGTCGACGTGAAGGCCGCGGCGCTCAACCATCTCGACATCTGGACGCGGCGCGGAATGCCCGGGCTGGACCTCGAAATGCCCCACATTCCGGGCAGCGACGGCGCGGGCGTCGTCGAGGCAGTCGGCGAGGGCGTCAGCCGGTTCGAGGAGGGCGACCGCGTCGCACTCTCGGCGGGCGTCGGCGACCTGCGAATGGACGACCCGACGCTCGATCCCCGCTACCACATCATCGGCGAGCACGTTCCGGGGATTCACTCGGAGTACGCCGCGATTCCCGAGGACAACCTGATCCCCGTCCCCGAGGGCGTCGACTGGGAGATCGCCGGCTCGAGCTGTCTCGTCTTCCAGACCGCCTGGCGGATGCTGATCGAGCGCGCCGACCTCGAGGCCGGCGAGAAAGTCCTCGTGCTGGGTGCGAGCGGCGGCGTCGGCCACGCGGCGCTTCAGATCGCGGACTACGCGGGCGCGGAGGTGTACGCGACCGGCAGCACTGAGGAGAAACTAGACTACGCCGAGGAACACGGCGCAGACTACGTCTGCAACTACGAGGAGGAGGACTTCGCGGACTGGGTCCGCGAGGAGACCGACGGCCGCGGCGTCGACGTCGTCGTCGAGCACGTCGGCGCCCCGACGTGGCAGGACTCGATCAAGAGTCTCACCAAGGGCGGTCGGCTCGTCACCTGCGGCGGCACTGCCGGCGGAAATCCCGAGACCGACATTCCGCGGATCTTCTGGAACCAACTCCAGATCATCGGTTCGACGATGGCGACGCCCGATCAGGTCGACGACGTGATGGAACTCGTCTGGGACGGCACCTTCGAACCCGCGATCCGCGAGGAGCTACCGATGAGCGAGTCCGCGCGCGCCCACGAGATCATCGAGAACCGGGAAGGGTTCGGGAAGGTCGTCGTCCGGCCCGATAGCGAACTGTAATCGCTACCGGCAGCCAGTCGTGCGGAGGTACCAGTCGGGATCGATGCTCCTGATAGTACGGATAACCACGTGATCTACGCTACCTGGGTGTCGATAGTGACCCATATTGTCACACCCCAAAGGAGTAGGAGACAACTTGAAGAAGTCCCGATTTCTCGGTATAACCACGCGTATGCCGAGACCGACGACTCATGAACGCATCTCCTAATCCCCCATCGAGCGCTGTCGTGCAGTCCTGGAACTGCCCACTGGGACGGAAATTCGATAGCAGAGACAGATGACTACTGTAGCTGAGTTTACACTGGCAGCCGATGAATTCCCCCTGGGAACCGTGTTTTCGAAATTACCGAACGTGACAGTGCAACTCGAACGGGTTATCCCGGACGCGAACGGCGTCGTTCCGTACTTTTGGGTACGAGGGGCGGAAACCGATGCCATCGTAGAGCAGTTTGCAACCCATCCCGGCGTTCGCGATATTCGTGCCGTCGATTGCGTCGATAGCGAGTATCTTCTCCGATGTGCGTGGGTTTCTGAGTACGATAGCGTACTCGATGCACTAATCGCACCGGAAGTAGTTCTGCTATCGGCCATCGGGACTGCTGAGGAGTGGACGTTCGAACTTCGTGGCGAAAGTCGCGAGGCGATTGCCGAATTCCGAGAATACTGCCACGACCACGGCATCCCGGTTACGCTGACCGAACTCCACGCGCCCCAACCGCTTGATGCAACGCAGCGTCTCACGGAGTCACAACGTGACGCGCTCGTTCTTGCGTACGAACGCGGCTACTTTGACTCGCCGCGGGGGACGACGTTGAAGGAAATCGCTGACGACCTCGAGATCTCACAACAGGCACTCGGAGCTCGATTGCGACGTGGCAACAGACAGCTCATCGAACAGACGCTCATCAAATCCCGTCCGTAAACGGATTCTACGCTTAAATACCCTGTTGTACAGGAAACGGCCAGAACCACTTGTGTCAAGCGCGAAATAGGGAGTGATGGCCGACAACGATCCCACGCACCCAGACGCCCCAAAAGTCCCCAAACCACCGGATACTCTCCGCATGGAGAGCGACTGCTGTGAGTTCGCGTCGCTTGATTATCACGTCGACGAGAACGCGTACTGGGCAATTTACCGCTTCGGTGGTAACTCCCCGAGTATCGCCGTTGTGAGTGCAGTTGCGGCCGTCTCCGGGATCGATCCGCTCGATATGGAACCGCTGTATTCAGCGATCGACCCGGATGCGTTCGATGAACTTGTCACGAGAACGGAACACGCTGGAGATGAGCTACAGATCACGTTCGAATTTCACGACTGCGAAGTGGCGGTGAACAGTACCGGCAGTCTCAAAGTTCAACTGCCACAGTCGACGTAGTTCGACGTGTATTGGAGAACGGACGAACGCCGGATCGGATCCCAGAAAGAGGATTCGCACTCACCGCCTACACGACGTTCGTCGCCGTACGCCTGGCGAGTATCGGGTCGAACTGGGTGGAACGTTCGCCGACTCGAGCGCCACCGGAACCGTGAGGGCTTTCACCACGGACTCGAAAGTCCCATGTGTGAGTTCGAGCGACGACGGCGGCTACGTTCACGACCCCGCAGCGTTCGACGAGGACGGAGAGCCGACGGAGTCGGCCGACGACGACTGGCTCGTCAATCCGCCCCATCCCGAGACGGTCGACCGCGAGTTCGACTGGCGGGGCTGGACGGTCGTCGGCATGATCGTCGTCGCCTTCGTTATCGCCCCGACGGCGATCATCCTGTGGCCGCCGAGCGTCGGCTACCGCTTCGCGCTCTTGACCCTCCCGCTGTTTCCGGCCTTTTTCCTCGCGGTAACGGCCGTCTGGGCGACGACGCGTCCGTAGTTCGCCAAAAATTGAGTGGTCTTCTACAGGTGGCCCAGGCCGTGGGTTACTGAATTGACTCTTGCGACTCGAGTCGGTCCTCGAGCCGCTCGACGACGGCCGATCCGTGGACGACGTCCTGTTCGGGGGCGTCCGAACCGCCGACGTACGCAGTCATCGCGTCGACGAGCCGTCGCGCCTGATAGCCCGAAAGTACCGTCGTCCCGTCGCCGGCCTCGAGCGCGTCGAATAGCTCGAGTGCCCACGCGGGCGGCGTCTCGTTGTCGTCGATGGCGTCGTCGATTTCACTCGCGAGGAGCGCGTGGACGACCCACTGCTCGTCGCTGGAAAGCGTGACTTCGTACGTCTCTGTTTCCGGTTGTGGGGAGGTCATTGCGTCACACGGACCGATTTCGTCGGTCCTCAGCCGAGGCTACGAAGTGGGGTCGTATAAGCCTTGTTGCTTGTTATCACGCGTCGAGTGCCTGACTGACGAGAGGGTACTCTTCCGGGTCGAAAGTTACTCCGCCCGAATATCCCGCCGCATCGCGATCTCGAACCACGGACAGAGTCGGAGCTGTCGGTACCACTCGGGGTTCGAGTGGAGCCGCTCGTAGGGCACCCACATGAGGCCCGCGACCTCCTCCTCGTCCGGGTCGAGGCTGTGGTCCGACAGCGTCAGCTTCAACACGGCACAGACTTCGTGTTCGACGCCCGCGTTCTCGAAGTAGCGCTTGTACTCGAATCGGTCGGTGAGTCGCAGATCGTCGTACTGGTCGGGAGCGATTCCCAACTCCTCCTCGAGTCGTTCGCGGGTGGCTTCCTCCTGGCTCTGGCCCTCGACGGGGTGGGAGGCGACGGTGCCGTCCCAGTAGGTTCCCCAGAGGCGCTTGCCGGGTGCGCGCTGGGCGAGCAACACGTTCCCCTGGCCGTCGAAGACGAGCGAGGTGAACGCTCGGTGGCGAATCCCGTCCCCGGTGTGGGCGTCGAGACGGTTGACGGTCTCGAGTTCGGTGTCGTCCGCGTCGACGGCGATCACGTCCTGTTCGGCGTTCTCGTGGGGAACGTCGTCCCGCGTCGTAGTCATATCAGCACAATCGTAGACGCGCTTGAAACCAGTATCGGCTTCCGACGGTCTCCGCCCGACTGACGGTCGAATGACTGACTCGAGTCGGTCACGTTCACGACTCGAACGGCCACCGCTCCCCCTCCTCGTCGGGGTCCGATCGATACTCCTCGCCGACGGCGATCTCGAGTGCGGTCCGGTTCGTTTCGAGGTGCAACCGTTCGGTCTCGAGCATCTCGCCGTCCAGACTGTACTCGACGGCGTCCCGGCGACTCTCGATCTCGAGCGACGGCGCCCGCCGGGTCGTGATACAGTCGCTGTCGCGATCGAACAGACCCTCGAGCGCCGCGCCGCTGAGCAGGTCGATGGCCGCGGCGTCCTCGACGATCGTCACCTCGAGCAGGCCGTCCTCGACGTTCGCCTGTGCGGTTCGCGCACCGGTGAACCGTCGACAGTTCCCGATGAGGACGAACAGCGCGTTGCCATCCCACGCTCGCGCTCGCTCTCCGTTCGGTCCCGCGGCCGTCTCCACTCGCAGCGGAAGCGATTCGAACGAGCCGACCGTCTCGAGGGTTTTTTTCACGTACGCGAGTACGCCCAATTCCGCTTTGCTCTCCGAAGACGTTTCGCCGCTGGCTTCGGCGGTCACGCCGCCGACGCAGGAGTTGACGAAGATCCGATCGTCCGCGATCCCGAGGTCGATCCGCCGCCGCCGACCGTTTTCGATCACCTCGAACGCGTGTTCGATACTCCGGACACCGACGTTCGTCGCGAAGTTGTTGCCCGTCCCGGCGGGAACGACCGCGACGGTCGTCGATTCCAGCGCGTCGGCGGCGGTGACGCCGTTTACGACGGCGTTGATCGTTCCGTCGCCCCCGGCCGCGGCGACGAGGTCGGCATCGGGTGCGGCGTCACGGGCGAACCGCTTTGCGTCGCCGCCCGCCTCGGTCCGTCGAATCTCGAACCCGTGTTCGTTCGCCAGTTCGACGACGTCGTCGACGTGGTCGCCGCTCCCGCTCACGGGGTTGAGAACGAGAACGCGATCGCTCCCACCGTCGGGTCTCATACTACAGACTGTGCCGGCCGCAGGCAAAAGAGTCTGCCCGGCGTTTGCCTTCCCATGTACGCGGTCGACCTCCATGCACACACGCGGTTCTTCCACGGTCGGCGATCGCTCGGCGATCGGTTCGACCCCCTCGGCGTCCGACTGCTCGCCGCGATGGCCGGGCGCCGCGGTCTCGACGGCGTCGCTATGACCAACCACGATTACTACACGCCGTTCGATCCGTCCATCGGCGCCGAGACGCTGCCCGGAATCGAGATCACGACCGACCGCGGCCACGTCCTCGTCGTCGGTCCGGATCCACCCACGGAGACGGAACCGGGGTCCCTCTCGCCGGGCGAGGCGGTCCGATTGGCCCACGACCGCGGCTGCGCCGCTATCGTCGCCCACCCCTTTCGCAACAGTACCGTCCGGGAACTCGAGGACGTCCCGTTCGACGCGATCGAGGTCAACGGTAAACACCCGCGTTCGCAACCGCTCGTCGAGGAGTTGGCCGCCGATCGAGACCTCCCGCTGGTCGGCGGCAGCGACGCCCACTACCCGTTCGAAGTCGGGCGGGCGTACACGATCGTCGATGCCGATCGACTCACGCCCGAGGCGGTCGTCGACGCGATCCGCGACGGGCGGGTGAGCGCGCGGGTCTCCCGCTCGCCGTTCGACCGCCTCCTCCGGCGGGGCTATCGGACGATCCACCGCCGCAAGCGAGTGATCGACGCGATCGAGCGACCGACGCCGGGCGTCGGAACGCCGCCCGGCGACGACGCGTCGACGGACTGAGTGACGCTCGGCGGTCGGGGCGATCTCCCCCGACTCGCGATCCGCCTCGAAAGCCCGATCAGCCGTCGGCTGTCGACCGTCATCATTTGGAACGGTCGCCTCTTCGTCTCGAACGGGGCTGCCGCCGTCCCGACCGTCGCGCCGATTGACAAACGGGGTTGTGCGGCGATCGTCGCTCATCCCTCCCGGGGAAGCAGCGTCAGACCGATCGCTTCGCTGACGTCCCGTTCGAAGTAAGGCGGGCTTACACGCCGGTCGACGCAGACCCAGTCGCCCCCGAATCCGGTCGTCGAGGCTATCCGCGACGGACGCGTCGAACCGCGCGTCGCCGACGTGCGGTCGACGAACTGCTCCGGTGCGGCTATCGGCGAATCCGCGAGCGAAAACGCCCGAACGACGTGCTCGCGAAACCGACGGCCGCTATCGACCGATCGCCAACCCGTGAATCGGTGGGCATTCTGACTAGTGAGCCAGTACCACGACTTCAGCGTTCACTGCCTCCGCCAGAAACGCCGGACTGTGCGGGCCCAGGAGCGATGTACTCTAGTACCGTCTCACAGCGTGCCGAGCATCACGCTGATAATTAAAATTCTTTCGCCTGCAGCCGAAATACGTCGCTAACGGGTTCGATGAGAGCGGTTTACGCGGCCTAATTACGGGCGGAATACAGACGCTCCCGTTCGATAATGTATGGCTGTAGGCTAAAATAACTTAACCACCTCCTGAACGGGCGTCTAAACGATAGATGGCCCAGCAAGTCACAGAGAGTGCACAATCGAACCGCGACGAAACTACCACGGGGACCGTCCAGACGATGTCGGACGACCAATCGGGCCTTACTGTAAACGCCATCGACACGGTGCGTGTGATGGATCGGGATCGGTGGAACGACGTCGTCGAACGCGCCGAACTCGGCACGGTCTTTCATCGCTACGAGTGGATCGAGGCGATCGAAACGGGCCTCGAGTATCCGGCCAGACACATCGTCGTGGAGAAGGACACGAATCCGATCGGCGTGTTTCCTAACTTCGTCGTCGAGATTCCGAAGACGCCGTTCTACAAACTGACGTCGATTTATCCCGGATTCGGCGGCCCGCTTCTGACGACTGACGTCTCCGAATCGCTGTCGAAGATCCTCGACGTGGTGCCCGAACTCTGCGACAACCCGACGATCGTCCACGAGATTCGGGCCTCGAACACGAACTTCCTCCGGTACAACGACTTCATGGAGGCCGAGGGGTACGACTCCAGTCGTGTCGGCGGTCGGTTCGTGATGAACCTCGAGAAAGACTACGACGACATCTTCGAGGAGATGGACAGTTCGAAACGTCGGGCCATCCGGCGTGGCCGCGAGACCGACCACGAGATCGTCGAAGCGGACCTCACGCGGTCGACGCTGAAGCGCTTCCACGAGAAGTACGAACGGCACATGGAGAGCGTCGGCGGCACGGTCTACCCGTTCGAGTTCTTCGAGCAGTTGGTGAACATGGAGGATCGAATCCTCCTGCTGGAACTCTACATCGAGGGCGAGTACGCCGGCGGATTCATGGAATTGCTCAACGACGAACAAGACACCGTTCACGGCTTCTTCAGCGCCGTTCCCTCCGAATATTTCGAGTATCACGCGTCGGAACGGCTCTACGATTACCTGTTCCAGTGGTCCATCGACGAGGGCTACGAGACCTACGACTTCGGGGGTGGGGGCGCGGACTTCGAGGACGGGGGTTTCTCGTTCAAAGAGGAGTTCGGCGGGCAACTGCTCCCCAACATCTACTGGGAGCGCGGCACCGGACCGACCTGGAAACTGGTCGAGACCGGCCGGACGCTGTACAACCGATACAACCGGGAGTCGGGTGCGGAGTAGAGGGATCGCCTGGCTCGCGTCGGGCGACTGTCGACTCGAGCGCGAATCAGCCGAGTTCCTCGTCGAGGATCAGTCGCGTCTTCGTGCTCACGACCTCCTCCTGATCGCGGGCTTTCGTGATGAGGTCGTTCACCCCGCGCGTGTCCGCGGCGTCGACCACGAGGACGATGTCCTGTTCGCCCGAGACCATCCAGACGAAGTCGACTTCCTCCCACTCGGCGATCCGCTCGGAGACGGCCTTCGTGTCGACGTCGACGGCGACGCCGACCTCGAGCATCGCTTTGACGTTGCCCGTGTGCGTCGAGATGGTAAAGCGTTCGATGATGTTTTCGTCCATCATCCGCTCGACGCGGTTGCGGACGGTCCCCTCGCTCGTCCCAACTTCGTCGGCGATCTCGGTGTAGGGCGTTCGGGCGTCTCGCCGGAGCATATCGAGGATCTGGCGGTCCAGGTCGTCCATGGAGATCCGTACCTACGCGCGACCGGCACTTACCGATTACGAATTTCGTAACTCAGCTTCGAAGACAACACTTATGCTGGTCGATCCAATACGTAGATCGTAATGACAGCTGCCTACGTTGCACTGGAGGGGGGCCACGTAATCGAGGGACGTGGTCGCGCTCCGGGAACGGCTCGTGGCGAACTCGTTTTCACGACGGCATACACCGGATACGAGGAGAGTCTCACGGATCCGTCCTACGAGGAACAGATCCTGACCTTCTCGTACCCGCTGATCGGAAACTACGGCGTCCGAAAAGAGCGGTTCGAGTCCGATCGCGTCCACCCACGTGCCGTCCTCGCGAAGGAACTCACCGAAGACGTCGCCGAGTGGCTCGCAAGCGAGGGCGTCCCCGCAGTCGACCACCTCGACACCCGCGAGGTCGTCACCGACATCCGAGACGGCGGCGCTATGAAGTGCGGGATCGCCGTCGGCGAGGACGTCACCGAGGAAGACGCCCTGGCCGAACTCGAACAGTGCAAGGGCATGAGCGAGCACACCGAGATCGGTGCGCAGGTTAGCGTCGACGAACCGGTCGTCCACGGCGCGGACAACGACGGCGACACCGTCGCGCTGGTCGACTGCGGCGCGAAGGGCTCGATCGTCGATTCGCTGGTCGCCCGCGACGCGACGGTCCACGTCCTGCCACACGACGCGAGCGTCGCCGACGTCGAGGCCGTCGACCCCGACATCCTGTTCATCTCGAACGGCCCCGGCGACCCCGCGAACTACGAGCACGCCATCTCGATCGTCGAAGCGTTCGTCGAGGACATGCCCGTCGCCGGCATCTGTCTCGGCCAACAGATCGTCGCCGAAGCGCTCGGCGGCACCACCGAGAAGATGACCTTCGGTCACCGCGGCGTCAACCAGCCCGTCCTCGACCTCGAGTCGGGTCAGGTCGTCATGACGACGCAGAACCACGGCTACACCGTCGCCGACCCCGGCGAGCACCTCGAGATCACGCAAATCAACGTCAACGACGACACACCGGAGGGGATCGACGGCGTCGACTACGACGTCATCACCCGCCAGTACCACCCCGAAGCCAACCCCGGTCCGGAGGACACCCTCGGCTTCTTCGACGACGTCCTCGCGATGGCCGACGCGCGACGAACGACGACTGTCCCCGCCGACGACTGATCAACGCTTTCGAATTTCGCATTCGGTTTTCTGCCGGTCGTTTTCGGGACGACTCACAAGTTTCAACAGGACCTCAGCCGTCGAATCGGACGATGGAGCGTCCGCTCGGCCTCTCGAGTTTCGCCGCCCAGAGCCGGGGCCAGCACGCCCTGACGGTGGTCGGCGGGCTGGCGCTCTGCCTCGCCGTCTACTTCGGGACCGTCGCGGCCGTCTTCGGCAACCTCGACGCGCTGGCGACCGAGGCGAGCATCACCGAACAGCGCGTCGGCGGCGCCGTCGCGTCGGTCGCCGTCTGGACGTACTTCGGCCTCGCGTTCGTGCGCGGCTACGGGGGTCCGGTCCTGAACCTCGTCTATCCGATCGCGATCGTCGTCGCCGCGCCGTTCGTCGCTCGCTGGGTCCTGTTCGGTCCCGACGTGAGCGGGCTCGTCTCGCGGTTCGTCGGACTGGTCCTCGTAGAACCGCTGGCCACGACGCTGCTCGTCGTGGTACCCGGAGTGGCCGCGTTTCTCGCCGTGTTGACCGTCTGGTCGACCAGCATCGCCGAGGAACGACGGCGCGAGTGGGAGCGACAGCATCTCCCCGCCGAGTTCTACGACGCGTTCGTCGCCGAAGCGTACGAGTAGTCCAGTCCCATCCGATGCGACAGCCGACTCAGGACGATCCGGTGACGATATCCGCGACGCGCTGTCGGTCGAACAGCTGCTCGTCGGCCGGTATCTCGGGATACCCCGCGCCGGGGACGTAGCCGGGCCACTCGCCGAACTGCTCGGGGTAGAGCTGCTTCGCCGTCATCTCGAGTTGGAAGAAGTTCATCAGCGGCCCCTGATAGCGCATCCCGCCGGCGACGACGCGGTCGTTCTCGACTGCCGTGAGATCGCTCCCAATGGGGTGGGCCTCGAGTTGGTCGCGCACGGACTCGATGTCGTACTGCGGGGTGATCCCCCAGAGGTGGAGGATGATGTCGGGATCGGCCTCGGCCATCGCCTCGTAGTCGAGGACGCCCCAGTCACCTGACCAGTCGTAGTCGGCGAGCGCGTCGTCCGCGCCGAGCGGCCGCGTGTCCGCCTGCCAGAACCCGGGCGCGTTGAGGTGGTAGGTGTAAAACTCGTCTTCTCCGAGGGTCACCCGCGCGGCCGTCGGCCGCTCGTCCTCGGACGGGAGGGCTGACTCGATGCGGGTTCGAAGATCGTCGTACACTGCCTCGAGCGCCTCGTACCGGTCGCGTTCCTGAAAGACGTCCGCGATCGTCCCGAAGAGTTCCCAGAGCGTATCGTACTCGTAGTCGTCGGCGTACGCGTCCGCCGGATCGCTGTGAACGCCACTGTGGAAGCTCCCGACCCAGGGTCCGATCGTCTCGGCGATCTCGTCGATGTCGGACTCTTCCCAGTCGCCTTCGGTCGTCAGCACGTACGACGGATCGAGGAGGTGTACGTCGCTGTCGAGGTCGTAGAGCTGTTCCTCGACGAGGCCGTGTTCGAGCGGGTTCGACAGGTGCTCCCACTCGAAGTCGACGCCCTCGAGGTGATCGTAAAACATGTTCATGGTGGGGCCGGCCATCTCGGGTGAGAACAGCGTGTTCGCTGCCTCGCCGTGGCCGAGCGCGACCAGCATGTCCGCGTACTGTGGAAACGTGACGAAGACGTTCTCGGGAACGGCGTCGAACTCGACGTCGCCGAGGTGCGCCACGGTCACCGAGTACGGTTCTCCGGATTCCGCGTCGCCGTTGTTCGACTCTTCGCGTTCGGTGCCGCTGCCGCAGCCGGCGATCGTCGCGCTGCCGACCGCGAGGCTCGTCGCGAGCACCTGCCGTCTGGTTCGACCGAGCGTTCGTGCGGTATCCATGCTTTTAGGCCTGCCTAAAGTCATAAAAATGGTTCGGTTTAGGGGTGCCAAAAGCTACGGCTGTCGGACACGGAGACCACTCTCACGTCGGTTTGGCGTCTGAATTTCTGTCGCCGGGGAGAGTCGGGTCGGCCTTTCGATGCGCTCGAGTGAGGACCAGGGTCCGCTACTCGTGTCACTCGGCGGGACCCAGTATCTCGAGCGCGTAGTCGGGACGGTTCGTCACTAACACGTCCGGGCCGGCCTCGAGGGCGTCGCGGATGCTCCCCTCCGTATCGACCAGTTTCCAGATGCCCGCGACGCGATCGTCAGCGCGAACCTCGTCGATGAACGCCGTCGCGAGATGCGGCGCGTAATGACAGAACGCGACGTCGGCCCCGCAGTCGGCGGCTGCGGTCGCCAACTGTGACGTCGGTGCCGAGCCGACCAGTCCCGTCGAGACGCCGCGACTCCGCGCCGGTTCGAGCGCGGCCGCGTCGAAGCCGATGATCGTCGTCCGATCGAGCAGTCCGTAGCCGTCGACCGTCTCGAGGATCGCCTCGGTGTCCCCCGTCTCCTTCACTTCGAGGTAGATCGAGACGTCCGTCTCGGCGAGTCGCTCGAGCGCCGGCTCGAGCCTGATCAGCGGTTCGCCGTCGATCTCCGCCCCCTGAATGTCCGCCCACGGCGTGTTCCGAATCCAGCCGCGTCCGTTCGAGTCCCAGTCCAGCACGGGGTCGTGAAAGAGGAGGAGTTCGCCGTCCCTGGTCTGCCGGACGTCGAGTTCGATCCCGTCGACGCCGACCTCGAGGGCGCGCTGGATGGCGGCCATCGTATTCGGCGGTGCGAGCCCTTCCGCGCCGCGATGGCCGACGATTTCCGGCGATTCCTCCGGGAGCGATCCGCTCGTGACGAGCGGCGAGAGACCCCACACAGTCAGCGTTGAGAGGCCGGCACCCGCTCCTGCGAGCAGTCGTCTCCGGGAGAGGGTCGGATGGGAGGGCAGCGACATACCGAATAGTTATCGGTGATCCTATATGAATCTTCCACTCCTCATTCCGAAAGTCGAAACTGTTTTGCTGTCAACGATCCTACTAACTACCGTGAGTCGACTCGAGCGTGTCGCAAACTGGCTGCGAACCCATCCCGTGCTGACCGTGTTTCTGTGCCTCGCAGCCGTGCCGATCTTGCTCACGGCCTTCTCGTTCCGACAACCGATTCCCCTTCCCGACGTGATCCTCTCCGAACTCGAGGTGCTGTTCCGGCTGCTCGTCTATGCCCCCGTCTCCGCCATCCGATCGCTGGTGTTCGAACCGCTCGGACTCGACGTCCTCTTCGTGGTTCCCGGCCTCGGGCAGGCAACGGTATTCCTCGTCTTGCTCGGATTCTATTACTGTCTCAGTCTCGGCGTCGTTCGCATCGGCTCCCGTCTCTATGCGCGACTTAAGGCGAGCCACGGGTGAGATTTCGAAAACGTCTGTCCAATGTTGTCGTCGCCCTGGATAATCGTTTCGGGTAACAAGAGGTAGTATACTGGATTACCGATACGGAAACAATGAACAGGCGAACCTATCTCCTCACGAGCGCGACGGCAGCGACGGTCGGCCTCGCCGGGTGTAGCGCGCTCGAGGAGACACACGGCCCGGATACCGGGACGAGTGACGTCGTTGAAGGTGAGACGTCACAGGCCCACAAGCGGCGGTGGACGGAGGACGGGGCGTACGTCGAACAGGTGATCTCCGTCGCCGAACACACGGGATTCCCCGACACGAACCGATACGACCTCGCCGTCCTTTTCGTCGCGGTCCCTGGCGGGGACGACACCGACGCGTCGTGTCTGGACGGCGGTGCGATCGATTCGTTCGAGATAACCGTCGCTGCCGGAACCGACGAGACACAGTTTCGGCGCCCGTACTTACGGGGGATAGCGGCAAGCGACCCCAATTCGCTCCTCGAGCGCTACCCGAACGCGTTTGACAGCCGCGCGGACCTCTCCGATAGCGACGCCGTCTACGACGCACTCGACGAGATCGAGCCGGATCTCAATCAGTACGAACTGGTTCCGGTCATTCGCAACGGGCTCGAACACGTGACGCTGGATGCCGAGCGATCGCCGTGTCCGGTCGACGAATTCGCGACGCTCGGCGCCCTGACACTCGGAGTATTCGACGACCGCGATCGGATCGGGGAGCCGTCGAGGGAGACGGAGCCCACCAGAACGACCCACGAGTTCCCGACTATTGACGAGGCTCCTGCGGTCGCGATGGGGTACACCGGCGGTTTCGAGGTGTGCAGCAACGGTTCGCCGTCGATATTCGAGATGTGCGGCAACGGTTCGACGCCGATACTCGAGGTGTCGACGGCGCTCTCGTCAACTGGTTCCCTGCTGGGTTCGGACCTCCCTGCGGATACGTACCGCCACGAAGCGACCATCGAACTCTGACCTGGCTCTCGAGTTGACGCAGTCGTATCAGCTGTGCCGGACCCGCCGAATGACGCGATCTCGCTCCCGTTCAAACGGACCGTTGGAAGTCAGTGCCGCTGCAACCCGACCGTTCTGCGAGGACACCGGTCAATCGGTACAACAGACCGTATCAGTCGTGTCTAAACGACCGTTGACCCGTAAACGCCATCGTAGATCCACCTTTTTCCGCTCGGGTTCGCTTCGCTCACCCTCGCGCAAAAATCTGTCTGGCGAGAGCACAGCTCTCGCTGACCTTCGCTCACTCCGTTCGCGAAGAGACCAAAAAGCTGCTCACTCACTTCGTTCGTTCGCAGATGTTAATCGTGACGGAAGGACCGTTGACCCGTAAACGCCATCGCGATCCCGTGTTCGTCCGCGGCCTCGATCACGTCGTCGTCGTTGACCGAGCCGCCGGGCTGGACGACCGCCTTGATGCCCGCCTTCGCGGCCTCCTCGATGCCGTCCGGGAACGGGAAGAACGCGTCCGAGGCCATGACGGCGCCCTCGGCGTCTTTCCCCTCCGCGTGCTCGTCGGCTTTCATCGCCGCGAGCCGAACCGCGTCGACGCGGGAGACCTGTCCCATCCCGACGCCGACCGTCTCGGTCCCCTTCGTAAAGAGGATCCCGTTGGATTTGACGTGTTTGAGCGTCTGCCAGGCGAACACCATCGACTCGAGTTCCTCCTCGCTCGGCTCGCGCTCGGTGACGACCTCGAGGTCGTCGACTGTAATCGACTGCAGGTCGCGTTCCTGGACGAGTCGGCCGCCGACGAGCGGCTTCTCGGTGAAGCGTTCCGTTCGCTCGCCGAGTTCGCCGACATCCAGCACACGCAGATTGTCCTTTTCGAAGAGGACCTCGAGCGCGTCCTCGCTGTAGCCGGGCGCGACGACGACCTCTTTGAACGAGTCGATGATCCGCTCTGCCGTCGCGGCGTCACACTCCCGGTTGAGCGCGACGATGCCGCCGAAGGCGCTCATCGGATCCGTCGAGAGGGCCTTCTCGTAGGCTTCGGTGAGGTCGTCCGCGGTCGCACAGCCCGCCGGATTGGTGTGCTTGATCACCGCGGCCGCCGGCTCGTCGAACTCCTTGATCAGATTGAGCGCGCCGTCGGCGTCGTTGTAGTTGTTGTACGACAGCGCCTTCGCGCCCTCGTTCAACTGGTCGGCGTGGACGACGCTGGCCTCGTCCGCGGTGTAGTCGGCGTAGACCGCGGCATCCTGGTGGGGGTTCTCCCCGTAGCGGAGGGTGTCGGCGCGGTCGTCGGAGACGAATCGTCGGGCGGGGAGTCCATCGTGATCGTCTCCGTCGGTACTCGCAACATCGCTCTCGACCGAAACCTCGCCCGCCTCGAGATCAACATCGACGCTCCCCTCGGCGAACCACTTCACGGCCCGCGGGTACGCGCGGAACTCGCCCTCGTAGAGGACGCGCTCTTTGAGATTTTCCTCGTCGTCGCCCTCGTAGACCGGGATCGGCTCCTGGGTGACGATGGGACCGCCGTCGACCTCGTTGTCGACGACCTCGCCCTCGTCGTCGGTCGCGTCGGTGACGACGTGAACCGTACAGCCCGTCACCGAGACGTTCGCCTCGAGCGCGTCGCCCCAGGCGTCCATCCCGGGGAACGCGGGCAGCAAGGAGGGGTGGACGTTCAGCGTCGTCGGGGCCTCGGAAAGGAAGGTGTCCGAGAGGATGCGCATGTAGCCGTCGAGACAGACGAGATCGAACTCGTAGTCGGCGAGGGCCTCGAGTACGGCTTCCTCGTGGTCCGCTCGACTCATCCCGTCCTCGAGCGGAACGACTTCGGTCGGAATCCCCCTCTCCGCGGCGGCATCGAGCACCGGCGCGTCGGCGTTGTTCGTCAGTACGACCGCGAGTTCGGCCGCGCCCGGCGCGCGGTCGGCGATGTTCAACAGGTTTCGCCCTCGGTTGCCGGCCATCCCGGCGATTCGCGTCATGATCGAACCCGCGCCCGCGAGGGGCAAAGTGGTTGCGGTCTCGGCCACCAAGATATCCACGTTCGTGTATCATAACGGCAGTATTTCCGTACGGTCTCCTCGAGATATGCATACTCGTGGCCCCGCGCGGCCCGCGTTTCGACACGCTTTTGGACCGCGTGCGGGAAGGCTCGCCCAATGACCGACACGAACGCTTTGTACGCCGTCTCGCCGCTGGACGGCCGCTACGGCAGCCGGACCGCGCCGCTGTCGCCGTACGCCAGCGAGGCCGCGCTCATGCGGGCTCGCGTCCGCGTCGAAGTCGAGTACCTGATCGCCCTCGCGGATCTCGAGGCGACGCCGCTCGAAATCAACGACGGCGAGCGCGAACACCTCCGCGGCCTCTACCAGCACTTCGCCGAGGAGGACGCACGGTTGATCAAGACCCTCGAGACGGAAGGCTACGCCGAGTTCGAGGCGACCAACCACGATGTCAAGGCCGTCGAGTACTTCGTTCGCCACCGGCTTCCCGAGGACAGCGACGCCTCGGCCTGGATCCACTTCGGATTGACCAGCGAGGACGTGAACAACCTCGCGCACCGACTGCTCGTCCGCGACGCCGTCGACGAGGTGCTCCTGCCGGAGCTGTACGAGGTCCGCGAGACGCTCGCCGAGATGGCCCGCGACTATCGCGACCTCCCGATGCTCGCTCGGACCCACGGCCAGCCCGCGACGCCGACCACGTTCGGCAAGGAGATGGCCGTCTACGCCGCCCGCCTCGGACGCGCGACGGGCCGCATTCGGCGGGCGACGGACGAACTCCGCGGAAAGCTCGGCGGCGCGTCGGGCACGTACGCGGCCCACCACGCGGCCTACCCCGACGTCGACTGGCCGACGTTCGCGGAGGCGTTCGTCACCGAGCTGGGTCTCGAGTTCGAACCCCTCACGACGCAGGTCAACCCCTGCGACGACCTCGCGAGCGTCTTCGACGCCTTCCGCGGGGCGAACGAGGTCCTGCTCGACCTCGATCTCGATATGTGGCTCTACGTCTCCGATCGCTACCTCGGCCAGGAGGCCGTCGAGGGCGAGACCGGCTCCTCGACGATGCCCCACAAGGTCAACCCGATCGACTTCGAGAACAGCGAGGGGAACCTCTCGAAGGCGAACTCGGATCTCACCTTCCTCGCCGACTACATCACCACCTCGCGGCTCCAGCGCGACCTCTCGGACTCGACCGTCAAGCGCAACATCGGCGCCGCCTTCGCCCACTGCCTGATCGGCTACGGCAAGACTGCGTCGGGCCTCTCGAAGGTCGTCCCCACCGAGCAGGTCATGCGCGAGGAGCTCGAGTCAACCCCCGAGATCATCGGCGAGGCCGTCCAGACGATCCTCCGCCGCGAGGGGCAGGCGGACGCCTACGAGCGCGTCAAAGCCGTCACGCGGGGCAAGGACGTCACGCTCGAGGATTTCCGCGGGATGTTCGACGACCTCGAGGTCGACGAAGACGTCCGCGAGGAACTCCACGCGCTGACGCCGGCGGGCTACACCGGCGTCGCGAGCGAGTTAGTGGACGACCTCGAGTAGTCGTCGCGCGGTCTCGAGCAGCCACTTTTGCGATCCGACTCGCCACGGCCCGCGAGACGCGTGTATCGGAGTTTTTGTAAGCCGATACGCGGTACTGCGAGTCAGCGACTGGATTTGGCATGCCTGAATATCTTTCTCACCGATCGTTCGAGCCCGAACACGTCGGTATCGCGCTGATCCTCGTCTCCGCGATCGGGTTCGGAACGCTCGGCATCTTCGGAATCTATGCCCAGCGGGCGGGGCTGTCGATTCCGACCGTGCTCGTCTTTCGGTTTCTGCTCGCCGGGCTGGTGATCTGGGCCGTTCTCGCGTGGCGAGGGGAGGCGACGATCCTCCGCGGGCGACCGCTGACGATCGCGCTCGCGCTCGGCGGCGTCGGCTACACGGCACAGAGCGGGCTCTACTTTCTCGGTCTGGAGTACATGACCGCCGGACTGGTCGCGATCGTCCTCTACACCTACCCGGCGTTCGTCGTGATTCTCGCGGTCCTCACGATCGGCGAGCGAATCAGCCGAGCCATGCTGCTGGCGCTGTGTCTGGCCTTCGGCGGCATTGTCCTCGTCACCGGCGCGAACCCGGCGGGTGCGTCGCTCGTCGGCGTGGTCGTCGTCCTTGGCGCCGCGCTGGCCTACGCCTGCTACATCACCGGCTCGCGGGCGGTGCTCGAGGCGGTCGATCCGCTGGTCCTGACCGCGTACGTGTTGCCCGCCGCCGGGGCGTCGTTCGTCGGCATCGGGACGGCCACCGGTCAACTCGCGATTCCCACGGCGCCGTCGGCGTGGGCGATTCTGCTCAGTATCGCCGTCATCGCGACCGCGATTCCCGTCGTGGCGTTTTTCGCCGGGCTGCGGTACATCGGCGCCAGCCGTGCGAGTATCGTCAGCACCGCCGAACCGCCGGTCACGGTCGTCCTCGGCGCGGCGCTGTTCGCGGAACCGGTCACCGTCGCGACCGTCGCCGGCGGCGCGTCGATCCTCGCCGGCGTGATCGTCCTCGAGCGCGAGTGACGAGTCGCGGTCGCGAACGCGGACACCGGGGGTACCCTCGCCGCAGATTCGGTCGCGTCCGGTCGTCGAATACCGCGCGTCACCTCGACGTGTCAGTACCTATTTCTATCGCTGGAGAGTACGGAGTCGTGTGTCTTCGAACCGATCGATTCCCGCGTCGATTCCGCCGAGCGTGCGGGCCGTCGTCCTCTGTCTCGCGCTCGCAATCGGCGGCTGGTTCACCGGACTCTCCGCGACGCTCGGGGTCGAGGTGCAGCTGCTCGTCCTCGGGTACGACGACGCGACGATCCACCAGCTCGCCTCGTCGGTCGCGTTCAACGTCGTCGGCGCCGGCGGACTCGCCCTGACGTATCTGATCGTTCGTCGCCGGGGGTTCGACTCGGCGTTCGTCCTCGAGTTCCTCCGGATTCGCAACCCCACGATTCGGGATCTGAGCTGGATCGCGGTTGGCCTGGTCGGTGCGTTCACCGTCGCCATGGGCTACCAGTTCGTCGTCGAGTTGTTCGACCCGCTCGGAACTGGTGGCCAGGGGACGACCCACTCCGGAATCGAACGGGGGCGAGAGTACCCCGTACTGCTGTTGCTCGGGGTTCCGATCGCCATCTTTCTCACCGGACCCGGCGAAGAACTGCTCTATCGGGGCGTCGTCCAGTCGCGTCTCGGCGAGACGTTCCCGACGGTCGTGGCCGTCATTCTCGCGTCGCTCGTCTTCGGCATCGTCCACTTCCCCGCCTATCTGGGCGAGGATCTCGGGGCCGTTCTCGTGAGTCTTGGCACGGTCACGACGCTGGGGCTCTACCTCGGAGTCCTCTACGAACTCTCCGACAACCTGGTCGTCCCCGCGCTGGTCCACGGCCTGTTCAACGCGGTCGTCTACCTCGTGAACTTCCTCGAGTACGTCTGATACTGTCTACTGTAAGTCATTTTCGGCGGGACCGCGATCCGTTCTGCGATCCCACCGGTAAATCGGTACAGCAAACCGTCTGAGGCGAGTTGCTCGGCGTCGCGAACGCTGCTACCGGTCGGTCTCCGAGGCTCGATCGTCCTCGTCGCACTCCCCGTCGGTGTCGATATCCCACTCCCAGTCGTCGACGGTCCAGCCGTCGTCCGGACGGTCCCTTCCGTCCGAAGCGAGATCCCCGTCGGACCACCGTCGTTCCGGCCGATGCTGATCGTTTGATCCACTGTCAGCCCGTCCAGCCAGCGCTGTCGATGAGTCACGTTCGGGCACAGTACCACCGCTCTCGGTCTCGCTCGAGGACCGGGCGGCGGCTTCGTCCGGCTCGGCCGTTTCCCGGCTGCCGGTCGAAGTAGCGGCTGTCACGTTCGCTCGGGGCTGTTCGTCACGCAACTGGGCGCGCTCGTCGTCGCCGCTCCAGGGATCGAACCGCCGTCGAACGAGCGCGCCGGTTCCGACGGTTGCAACTCCGATCGCGACCAGCGTGCCGACGACCGGAACGAGCTGACTCGCGCCGAGAACGACCGATCCGACCACAAGCGATCGCCCGCTCGACGGCGTCCCGGTCGCGAAACTGCCGGCGATTCGATCGCCGACGACGAGTGCACCGATCGTCCCGCCGACGAGCAACAGCGCGCCGCCGACGAGCAAGGCCGGAAGCGTGACGAGCGCGCCGACCCCGAGCACCACTGGATGGTCGGCGACGTAGGTGAGGACGAACAGCGGCAGCGAGGCGACGACCAGCGGCGCGAAGAAGACGAGAAAGCCGGTCGCGAACGCCAGATCCGGCCGCTCGAGGACGTCGTCCCGAATTGCCTGAATCGGCGACGCGAATCCCGCCAGCAGCGTTCCGCCGACGACGAGCGTGAGGGCCGTCCAGCCGACGGCGACGGCGAGCGGTCGGCGGAGATCGACGCCGCCGACCGACTGGGCCGCGACGAGCGTCGAATCTCCCCCGACAATTGCGAGGGGGCACAGCGCAGCGGCGACAGCGAGGGACACGGGTTGCTGTCTACATTACCCAGCGCCGATAAAAATCGTCCGATCGGAGCGGTCGAGGACCGGTCGCCTCGAGTCCGATCCGGTGTTGGTGTGGAGGGCCGTCGACGGGCCGATATCAACACGGCTTTGGCCGACTGTTCCGAATCGGCGGTATGAGCGATGCGATAGTCGAGTACCTCTTCCCGGAAATCGCGACCGCCGCCCTCTTCGTCGTGGCAATTTTGGGCATGATCGCCCTCCTCTATATCTCCATCAAGTGGTAGCGACGCGGTCGCTCGCAGCGAACCAACCGTTCTCACGACGAAGGAGCGCCGTCGCTCCGCGAACGCGGCCGACTCTCACTCGACGACCGAGCGCACCGTCTCCTCGAGCGCCCGCGCCGCCTCGCGGACCGCGTCGACACGCACGTACTCCCGCGGCGCGTGCGCGACGGCTCCCTCGTCGTCCGCGAGCACGCCCGGACCGAAAACGATGGTCGGCGCATCCGCAGCGAAGTAGGAGGCCTCGGTGGCAGCGGCGAAGGGCCGAACGTCCCCGCCGGAAGCGGACGCGAGGACCTCGACGATTCGTTCGTCGGGATCGGTGTCCCAGGCCTCGAGAAACGGCGTGGACCGGTCCGTGAAGCGAAACTCGAGGCCCACGTCGTCGGGGACGGCGGCCCGCAACTGCTCGGTGAGCGCCGCGTGGAACTCGTCGGCCGTTTCGGGCGGCACGCTCCGCCGATCGACCGTTAGCGCGCAGTCGGCCGGAACCTGGTTCGTGGCCGCGCCGCCCTCGACGACGGTCGGCGTGAGCGTCGCCGCGCCGAGTTGCGGGTGGGCCGGCGGCGCGTCGTCTCGGTCGTCGAACGTTCGGATCGCCGCGAGGACGGACTCGAGCGCGGCGACGGCGTTGATTCCCGTCTCCGGTTCGGCGGCGTGGGCGTTCGCGCCGGTCAGGTGGATCGTCCCCTGAAACCGTCCCTTCGCGGCCGTACAGACGTCGAGGTTCGTCGGCTCGCCGACGATCACCGCGTCGGCGTCTCGGGTCGGCGACTCCGCGCCCGACACCAGTTCGTACGCGCCGATCGAGAGCACCTCCTCGTCGGGCGTGATCGCGAGCGTGACGCGGCCGGTCGCGCTCGCGGGATCGACGGCGAAAAACGCCGACAGCAACGCGGCGAGCGGCCCCTTCGCGTCACAGGAGCCGCGGCCTCGGATCACGTCGCCGGTCTCGGCTTCGCCGCGGCCCTCGACGCCGGTCGCGTCGCGCTCGAACGGGACGTGCGGCGAGACGGTGTCGATGTGCGTGTTCAACACGAGGTGGGTGTCGGCGTCGGCCGGCCCGCGGGTCGCGATCACGTTTCCGTGCTCGTCGATTCGCGGGCTGTGGCCGCGCTCCTCGAGCGTCTCACAGAGAAACGTCCGCATCGGCTCGACATCCTCGTGGGAGGCGTGCTGGACTGCGGTCTCCAGGAAGGCGACGGGGTCAAAGGCGTCGTCGACCGCTCGGTTCGTCGTCCGTGCTCGATCCTCGCTCATCGTTCGGCCCCGTTTCCAGTCGTTCCCGGTCGTCGCTTGCTCTCGCTCTCGCTCATCCTCTCCCCGCTCACAGTTCGGCCGGCGATTCGGGCGTGACTTCGCCGTCGAACTCGTGTTCGACGGGGCCGGTGAGCGTCGCGTTCCCGCGGTCGTTGAAGCTGACCTGCAGGTCGCCACCCGGCGGTCGTACCGCGACGGGATCGGCGTCGGTGAGACCGAGTCGGCGGGCGACGACGGCGATGGCGACCGCGCCCGTCCCGCAGGAGTCCGTCTCGGCTTCGACACCGCGCTCGTAGGTCCGCTGGTCGAAGCCGCCGTCGCCGTCAGGGCTGGCGATCGTGACGTTCGTCCCCCTCGGGAACGCGTCGCCGTGGCGAACCGGTGGCGCGACCGTCTCGAGGTCGACGTCGTCCACGTCGTCGACGAACGCGACGGCATGTGGGACGCCGGTGTTCACCATCGTCACCTCGAGGCCGTCGATCTCCTCCTCAAAGACCGGTTCGTCCGCTCGCACCGGGATATCGCCGGGATCGAACGTGGGCGTCCCCATCTCGATGGTGATCACGCCGTCGATCCGATCCGCGCGCAGGGTGCCCGACTGCGTGTCGATCATGACGCTGTCGGTGTCGGTACGATCCATGGCCCACTCGGCGGCACAACGCGCGCCGTTGCCGCACATCGGTGCCGTCGAGCCGTCGGGCTGGACCAGCGTCATCACGACGCGTGGCGGCCTGAACTTCTCCTCGAGGGCGAGATAGAGGATCCCGTCGGCACCGACGCCGGCGTCGCGATTGCACTCGCGGACGGCGAGTGCCCCCCGATCGGGGACGTACTCGTCCGCGTGGATAATTAGAAAGTCGTTGCCGGTGCCGTGGTACTTCTGAAATGGAACAGTCATCGTGCTATCGAGTATCGTGGTCGTTATGTGCTTCTCGGTCCGCGTCGGTATCAGCGTTCCCGTTCGATCCGACGTCGCCGGCGTCGTTTGCCGGGTCGGAGCGCTCGGTCTCGAGCCGAGTGACGTCGTCGATCGTCTCGCGTCGGCGTGCGAGTCGAACCCCGTCGCTCTCGAGAACGACCGAGGCGGGCCGGGGCCGGGAGTTGTACTGATTGGCCATCTCGTAGCCGTAGGCCCCCGTGTTCCCGATCGCGAGGACGTCGCCGCGCTCGCTCGTCGGGAGTCGTCGGTCGGTACAGAACACGTCCCCGCTCTCGCAGATCGGGCCGGTGATGGTCTGTGACCGCATCTCGCGGCTGGTGTGGCTGTCGTTCGCATCGGTGCCGCTCGAGTCGGCCGTCAGGTTCCGGATCGGGTGGAAGGCGTCGTACATCGCGGGCCGGAGCAGGGTCGTCATTCCGGCGTCGACGCCGACCGCGAGCGTGTCGCGGGCCTGCTTGACCGTGTTGACTTTCGTCAGGAGGACGCCCGCGTCGGCGACGAAGTAGCGGCCGGGTTCGATCGTCAGCCGCGCGTCGACCTCGCCGATCGCCTCGCGCGTCGCCTCGGCGACCGCCTCGAGATCGAGGGGCTCCTCCTCGTCGCGGTAGGGAACGCCGAAGCCGCCGCCGACGTCGACGAACTCGAGGCCGTCGCCGTCGACGGCCGCGATCGCGTCGCTCACCGCTCGGGCCAGATCGCCCATCCGTTCGACGAACTCCCGGTGGTCGTCGAGTTGCTCGCTCGAGACGCCCGATCCCACGTGGGCGTGGATGCCGACGACGTCGAAGCCGCGCTCTGCGGCGTCGGTGAGCACGTCGGCCGCGCGTTCCGCCGGGACGCCGAACTTCGCGTTGGCACCGGTCTGGACCTTTTCGTGGTGACCGGCGCCGATTCCGGGATTCACGCGGAGACAGAGGCGGCCGTCGTAGCCGCGTTCCTCGAGTCGGTCGACGGTGTCCTCGGCCCCGACGGTGATCGTCAGGTCGGGGTAATCTTTCCAGGCGTCGACGACCCAGTCGAGGTCCCGCGCGGGCGGGTTGACGGCCGTGTAGTGGACGTCCGCGCCCGAGCTATCGCCCCCGGTGCTCGACTCGATGGCCGCGAGCGCGCGCTCGACCTCGCCGGCGGAGGCACACTCGAGTCCGACGCCTTCCTCGTGGAGCGTCTCGAGGACGTCTCCCAGAGCGTTCGCCTTCACGGCGTAGAGGATCTCCGCGTCCGGAAACGCGGACTGGATCCGGTGGCAGTTCTCGCGGACGCGCTCGAGATCGAGGACGTACAGCGGCGAGCCGTAGTCGTCTACAAGCGCGGACAGGTCGACGGCGTCCCAGTCGTCGAGGCGGCGGACGGCCGGGGACGCTGCGGGCGTAGTCATTGTTCAGTGTACGTGAGCGTGAGAATTCAAGGGTTTGGATTCGGTGCGGCCGGGACGAGGGTGCAATCGAGGCGTTCGGCGTTACTCTCGCAGCGCGTCCTCTCGTTCGGTCGCCTCGAGCGTCTCCGTCTCCAGATCCGTGGCGACGACGGCCGGCTTGTAGGCGCCGCCGTCGAACAGCGCGTGCTCGCTGACCGAGGACTCGACGAACCGCGTGAACGCGCGGCGGTCGGCGGGCAGTTCGCCGTAGAGCACTTCGTCCTCGACGAGGTCGTAGACGGGAATGCGCGGCGTCAGCAGCGTGTTCTCGCCGACGACGCTGTTCTCGCCGACGACGAAGCCCGAGGTGACGCGACAGCCCGCGCCGAGGGAGACGTTGTCCTCGACGATGACCGGGGCGTCCTCGACCGGTTCGAGAACCCCCCCAATAAGGGTGTTCGCGCCGAGTTTGACGTTCGCGCCGATCTGGGCGCAGGAGCCGACGGTGTCACAGGAGTCGACGAGCGTGCCGTCGCCGACGTGGGCACCGATGTTGACGAACGCCGGACTCATCAGGATGCAGTCCGAGCCGATGTGAGCACCCTTGCGGACGACCGTGCCGTCGGGCGTGTTTCGACTGCCGCGGGCGCCGTACTCGCTCGAGTCCGCGAGCGGAAGGACGTCGTTGTACGTGACGCCGCCGTACTCGCGGGGGACGGTCTCGCGCAGGCCGAAGTTGAGCAGGATGCCCTGTTTAACCCACTCGTTGGCCGCCCAGTTGTCGCCGCGTTTCTCCGCGGCGCGGATCTCGCCGTCCTCGAGCGCGTCGAGGAAGGCGTCGAGCGTCGCTTTCTCGTCCTCGCCGGCGGTCTCGACGCTGACGTCGTCGTTCTGTTTGCGCTCCCACAGCTCGTCGATCTCGGTCTCGAGCGTGCTCATTCGCTGATCACGTCCGCGAAGTCGTAGCGGCCCGCCTTTTGTCCAGCGATCCAGACCGCCGCGTCGACCGCGCCCGCGGCGAAGACTCCGCGGTCCTCGGCGCGGTGGGTGAGTCGAACCTCCTCGTGGTTGCCCGCGAGGATTACTTCGTGCTCGCCCGTCACGTTGCCCGCACGGAGCGCGTGGACGCCGATCTCGCCCGACTCCCGCGGGTCCTCGCCTTCGCGACCGTGCGTGCGCCCGGAGAACTCGCCGGAAGATTCGATCTCCTCGAGCAGCCGGTTCGCGGTGCCACTCGGCGCGTCGCGTTTGGCGTTGTGGTGGGTCTCGACGAGTTCGACATCGTAGCCGGGCAGATTCTGTACGGCTTCGCCGACGACGTTCAGCAGGGCCTGCACCCCGCGGGCGAAGTTCGGTGCGTGGAGGACGGCGATCTCGTCGCTCGCGGACTCGAGCGCCTCGCGCCCTTCGTCATCGAAACCGGTGGTTCCCGTGACGAAGGCGACGCCGGCGTCGGCGCAGGTTCCAGCATAGTCGACGGCGGAGTCGGGACCGGTGAAGTCGATCACGACGGTGGGTTCGCGCTCGACGACCAGCGAGTCGAACTCGCCGGAAGATTCGATCTCGATGCTGTCGACCGTCTCGCCGTCTGGCTCGCGGGTGACCGCGAAGACGACCTCGCAGTCGGTGTGGTCGGCCGCGGCGGCGATCACTTCGCGGCCCATCCGGCCCGTCGCGCCGGTGACGCCGACCCGTACCCTCATCGATCACCCTCCGGGTTCGCATCGGCGACCTCGGTCGATTCGCGCTCGAGGTCGGCGAGGACGGCCTCGAGGTCCTCGCGGTACTCCTCGGAGAGCCGTGTCAGCGGCGGCCGCATCCGCGCGGGTCCGTAGCCGCGGATCTCCATGGCCTCCTTGACGGGGATCGGGTTGGTCTCGACGAACAGTCCGCGGAACAGCGGCCCGAGTTCGTGGTGAATGCTCTGCGCGCGTGCGTAGTCGCCGTCGAGTGCGGCGCCGACCATCGCGCAGGTGAGTTCGGGTTCGATGTTCCCGGCGACGCTGATCGTGCCGGTGCCGCCGACGGCGATCGTCGGCAAGGTGAGCGCGTCGTCGCCCGAGAGGACGGCGAAGTCCTCGTCCGTCGTGCGCTCGGCGATCTCGCCGATCTGGCCCAGGTCGCCGCTGGCGGCCTTGTAGCCCGCGATGTTCTCGTGGCTCGCGAGTTCGACGGCCGTGTCGGGTTGGATGTTCTGGCCCGTCCGGGAGGGCACGTTGTAGACGATCTGCGGAAGATCGACCGCGTCGGCGATCGTCCGGAAGTGGTCGACGAGTCCGCGCTGTTCGGGCTTGTTGTAGTACGGCGAAATGAGCAGGAGCCCGTCCGCGCCGGCCTCGGCGGCGCGTTCGGAGAGTTCGAGCGCCTCGCGGGTGTTGTTCGAGCCGGTGCCCGCGATGACGGGGACGTCGTCGACGGCCTCGATGACGGCCTCGACGACGCGGACGTGTTCGTCGTGGGTCAGGGTCGCGGATTCGCCCGTCGAGCCGACGGGAACGAGTCCGTCGACGCCCGCGCTCTCGAGTCGCTGTGCGTCGGTCTGCAGTGTTTCGAAGTCGATGCGTTCGTCCTCGTCGAACGGCGTGCACATGGCCGGGAAGACGCCGGTGAAGTCGATATCGGATGTCATGGGTGGGTGTTGCTATCTGAGTCGGCTGCTGGGTACTTGGCTATTGGTGATTCGCGCGTCGTGAGTCAGGCGTGGAATCGGACTCGACCTGACCGCGTCGAGGTCGCGCCCGGGACGGGGGTGCTACGCCCGCCTCGAGCACATCTCACGGACGTTTGCGTTTCGAAAAACGAACGGCGGCGTCGCTCACGGCAGGGCCAGCGGTCGGGTGAGCGACGTGACGCATGTGCGAACGGTCGGAACGGACGACCTTATCCGTTGTGACTTCGATCCGTCGGCTCGTCCGGGTTGTGCCACTAATTGACATGACGTTTCGCGTAATTTATCCCGGAGTAGTACGTACGACTGAGTATGACAGACTTCGGACTAAAAGTACGGATGGTCGTCGTCGGGGCCATCCTGTTCGCCTTCTACGTCGGTGCAGCGACGGTGCTCGCACTGATGTTCGGCGTCGATCCCCTGTTGATACTACCCGCTGGTATCATCATTCTCCCCGCGTTCCAGTACAAACTCGGAAAGTGGCTGGCGACCAGAAAAGCCGAGGAGATGCCCGACGAGGGCCAGTATCGCGAGGTCCACCAGATGACCGAATCGCTCTCCCGCGATATGGGCGTCAAGAAACCGAAGCTGATGGTGATGGAGATGGGCGTCCCCAACGCCTTCGCCGTCGGCCGGAAAGGCGCCGGCGTCGTCTGCGTCTCGACGGAGCTCATGCAGTTGCTCGAGCGCGACGAACTCGAGGGCGTCATCGCCCACGAGATCGCCCACATCAAAAACCGGGACGTCATCACGATGGTCGTCGGCCAGTCGATCGGGATGATGGTCGGCTACGTCGCCTACTTCGCGGTCCTGATGGGCGGCGAGCGCAACATCGGCACCTACATCCTCGCGATGGTCGCCTCCACGCTCGCGAACATGCTCGTGATGGTCTTCGTGCTCGCCATCTCGCGGTACCGCGAGTACGTTGCCGACGACGACGCGCGACAGTACATCGGCAGCGGCGACCCGCTCGCACGCGCACTCGAGAAAATCTCGAGCGGGTCCCAGGGCCGCGAGTCGCAGGTCGAAGACAGCATGAACGCGCTCTGTATCTTCAACTCCGACAAGAGCCTCATGGCACAGCTGTTCGCGACCCACCCGCCGACCGAAAAGCGCATCGAGAAGCTCCGCAGCTAACGGCTGCCGATCGGTTACAGTCGACGATATTTTGGCCGCCGTTTCGACCGTCCGGAGCGACCGCACCGGTCGGCTGCCGACTCGAGCGACGATCGATCCCTCGAGCGTGAGTGATATCGGCTGCGTGCCCCAAGATGCCGAGGTCGAGGCCCGCAAATACGGACCCAACGACGCGCCTTTTTAACGATTGCCGATACAATGTAATCCATGACCGAAATTCACCCCGGCCAGCGCGTCGCCGTCCTGGTCGACGCCCAGAACCTCTATCACACGGCACAGAGCCTCCACAGTCGAAATATCGACTACTCCGCGCTCCTCGATAAGGCCGTCCAGGACCGCCAGCTGACTCGCGCCATCGCGTACGTGATCCGCGCGGACTCGCCGGAGGAAGAGAGCTTCTTCGAGGCGCTGGTCGATATCGGCTTCGAGCCGAAGATCAAGGACATCAAGACGTTCTCGGACGGCACGAAGAAGGCCGACTGGGACGTCGGGATGAGTCTCGACGCGATCACGCTCGCGAATCACATCGATACGCTCGTCCTCTGTACGGGCGACGGCGACTTCTCGCGGCTCTGCTCGCACCTGCGCCACGAAGGCGTTCGCGTCGAGGTGATGGCGTTCGAGTCCTCGACGGCCGAAGAACTCATCGACGCGGCGGACTCGTTCCTCGACCTCGGCGAGCGCCACGAGACGTTTCTGCTGTAGGCGCGTTCCGCGTGCCGCTCTCGGTCGTCGCGGACGATTCGCGGCGATCGATCAGGATCGATGCGGGTACTGACTTCGCCAGAGACCGACCAGCAGTGCGTAGCCGGTAACGAGCAGCGTCACACCCGCCAGAAGATAGGTCGTCGGACCCGAGACGAGCGAGGCCGGGCCGGCCAGCGTCAGGGTGCCGAGGACGAGGAGGGCAGCCCCGAGGCCGATTTGCGTGACGTCCATTGGATAGCGGCACTACAGAATCGAGTATTATAACGTTCTCTATCTCGTTTTCATCTCATTCACTGTCATTTATCTCGAGTAGATAGATCGAGATCATCGGAGACGGTTCGGACCTGATCACGCGGCGCTCGAGGTCGAAGGGCTTTCGACCGCCCGCACGAAACGCCACGCAATGAGCGACACTGGAGACGAAAACGGGCTCGCGGGGCTTTCGAATCTCCGCACGATTGCGGACTACCAGTTCGGCGCAGGGGCGGGCGACGCGCTGTTCCCGCCCGCGGAATCGCTGACGGTCAAACGGACGACCTCGGGTCGCCCCCAGCAGGTCCACGCCGATGCCGGCCGTCTCGTTTCCTTCGGTACCGACGGCCGCTTTACGCTCGGACTCGAGGGTGGTCGTCGGCTCCACGCGGCACTCGAGCATCCGGCCTACCGCGTCGTCGTCGACGACGAGAGCGAACCGTTCGTCCGCGACGAGAAGAACGTCTTCACGAAGTTCGTCCTCGAGGTCGGCCCGGAAGTCCGGCCGGGCGACGAGGTGGTGGTGGTCCACGAGCGCGGAGAGGTAATCGCCGTCGGAACCGCACGACTCGGCGCCGAGGCTATCGAGGACTTCGAGACGGGGATGGCAGTGAACGTGCGCGAGGGTGCGCCAGCGGAGAAATAGGCCCGAGTCGTTCGAGTTATCGCGGAGGTACGCGACGGCCGAGAAACACGTCTGGAACAACGCCGTGCAATCCGTTCTCTCTGTCGCGGCGTACGATCCGCATCGAGGGACTCTCCTTCACGCAAGACCGCAGGGTAAAAGGTGGCTGGTGGCGACGTGTCGGGTATGTTCGGAGGAGGCGGCGGACTGAACCCGCGCAAGATGGAACAGATGATGGAACAGATGGGGATCGACGTCGAGGATATCGACGCCGAAGAGGTAATCATCCGCACCGACGAGTACGACCTCGTCTTCAACGACGCCGAAGTCACGAAGATGGACGCTCGCGGTCAGGAGACCTACCAGGTCATCGGCTCGCCGGAACAGGTCGAATCCGGTGCCGCAGGCGGGAGCGCCGACGCCGGGGCCGACGGGGACGCCGGCAGTGCGATCCCCGACGACGACGTCGAACTCGTTGCGGCCCGCACCGGCGTCAGCGAGGACGAGGCCCGCGAGGCCCTCGAGGACGTCGACGGCGACCTCGCCGCGGCAGTCGAGTCCCTCGAGTGACGGACGTGAACGAGCGCGATTCGGGCGTCGACGACGACGCGGCGGGCGAAACTGGTTCGAAAGCGGATGCGGAAGCCGGAGCCGGCGACGAGGCCGAACCCGACGCCGAAAGCGACCGCGTTCCCGTTCTCCTCGTCCGCGAAGACCGCACGTATCTCGTCGAACCCGGCGGGGAGCAGGGGACCGATCTAGGCGTCCTCGAGGTGCCGGAAGACGTTCAGCCGGGCGACACGATCGAGACCCACCTGGGCGACGAGTTTCGGGTCCGCAGACTGCGCGGCCCGGACCTCTTTCATCACTTCGAGCGAACGGGTGCGCCGATGGTCCCCCGCGACATCGGCCTGATCATCGGCGAGACGGGGATCGCACAGGGAGATCGGGTGCTCGACACCGGCACCGGAACGGGTGTGCTCTCGGCGTCGATGGCCCGCGCCGGGGCATCGGTCGTGACCTACGAGCGCGACCCGGAGTTCGCCGACGTCGCGCGCGAGAACATGAAGTTGGGCGGAGTCGCCGAGGCCGTCGACGTCCGAACGGGCGACCTGACCGAGGACGTCGAGGAACTCGACCTCTCGTCGTTCGACGTGATGACGCTCGACACCGGCGACGCCGCGGATCTGGTCGGGCACGCCCCCGAGCTGCTGGTCGAGGGCGGGTTCGTCGCGGTCTACAGCCCCTTCATCGAGTCGACTCGCGCGGTCGTCGAGACGGCCCGCGAGGCCGGCCTGTCGAACGTCCGCACTCGGGAGACGATCCAGCGAGAGATGCAGTTCGACGACCGGGGCTCGCGACCGTCGACCGCACCGGTCGGCCACACGGGCTACCTGACGATCGCCAGAAACGTGTAGCCATTCGACCGCTCTGCCGGCCGCACGTCGATCCAGAAGAATTGCCGGAACCGGCGATAAACCGGCGCCTACCGTCGAAACTCATTCGGTCCCGAGTTGCGAATCAGCGCGACTGTTCGCAACCCTTTTTATTCGCTCGGGTGTCCACGCCACTAGAGATGGCTGTACTCTGGCTGGACGAGATCAGTGCCGGCGACCTCGAGAAGGTCGGCGGCAAAGGCGCCTCCCTGGGCGAGCTTACGGGTGCTGGGCTGCCCGTACCGCCGGGATTCGTAGTAACCGCCGGAACCTATCGATCGTTTATCGAAGACGCCGAAATCGACGAGGAACTGTTCGAGGCCGTCGAGGTCGATGTCGACGACTCGAGCGCGCTCGCGACCGCGGCCGACCGCGCACAGGAACTCATCCTCGAGACGCCGTTCCCCGACGACCTGCGCGAGGAGATCCTCGCATCCTACCGCGAGGTCGGCAACGGCGAGGCGTTCGTCGCCGTCCGCTCGTCGGCGACGGCTGAGGACCTGCCCGACGCCTCCTTTGCGGGGCAACAGGAGACGTTCCTGAACGTGACCGAGGGGGCCCTCCTCGATCGCGTTCGCGAGTGCTGGGCGTCGCTGTTCACTCAACGAGCGATCTACTACCGCCAGGAGCAGGGCTTCGACCACTCCGCGGTCAACATCGCGGTCGTCGTCCAGCAGATGGTCGACGCCGAGAAATCGGGCGTGATGTTCACGAGCCACCCCTCGACGGGCGATCCGACGATGATCATCGAGGCCGCGTGGGGACTGGGCGAGGCCGTCGTCTCCGGCGCCGTCTCGCCGGACAACTACGTCGTCCCGCGCAACGACGACGAGATCGACGTGACCGTCGCCGAAAAGAAGGTGATGCACGAAAAAGACGAGGAAACGGGCGAGACCGTCGAGCGCGAGGTACCCGCGGACAAACGAAACGCCCGCGTGCTCAGCGACGACGAGATCGACACACTCGTCGAACTCGGCGAGCGCGTCGAGGACCACTACGACACCCCACAGGACGTCGAGTGGGCCATCATCGACGGGGACGTTTACATGCTGCAGTCCAGACCGATCACCACCATCGACGAGGGTGGCAGCGGAGCCGAGGCACCCGGTGCGAGCGGTGCCGTCAACGCCGCGAAGGGCGTCACCGACGGCAGCGGCAGCGGCGGGACACAAGCCGCCTCCGGCGGTGGCGGCGGCTCGAGCGCCAGTTCCGGCGACGTCATCGTCGACGGGCTCGGCTCGAGTCCGGGCACCGTCAGCGGGGCCGCACAGATCGTCCTGAAACTCGACGACCTGGACAAGGTCAAGGAGGGAGACATTATCGTCACCGAGATGACGATGCCGGATATGGTTCCCGCGATGAAACGCGCCTCGGGGATCATCACCGACGAGGGCGGCATGACCAGCCACGCCGCCATCGTTTCCCGCGAACTCGGCGTGCCGGCAATCGTCGGCACGACGAACGCCACGACCGTCCTCGAGGACGGCCAGATCGTCACGCTCGACGGCGACAAGGGTGCCGTCCTCGAGGGCCAAAAGGTCGAACCGGACGAGGAGACCGAGCCAGTCGAGGAGGTTCGTCCGCAGTCGCCGGTCAAGCCGATGACCGCGACCGAGGTGAAGGTCAACGTCTCGATTCCCGAAGCCGCCGAACGTGCGGCCGCGACGGGCGCCGACGGCGTCGGCCTGCTCCGCACGGAACACATGATCCTCTCGCTGAACCAGACGCCCGCCAACTACATCGAGGAAAACGGCGAGAACGCCTATATCACGGAGCTCGTCGAGGGCATCCGCGGCGTCGCCGACGAGTTCTACCCCCGACCCGTCCGCGTGCGCACGCTCGACGCGCCGACCGACGAGTTCCGCCAACTCGAGGGCGGCGAGGACGAGCCAAAGGAGCACAACCCGATGCTCGGCTACCGGGGCATCCGACGCTCGCTCGACCGACCCGACGTCTTCGCCCACGAACTCGAGGCGTTCCGTCGACTGTACGAGATGGGGTACGACAACGTCGAGATCATGTTCCCGCTGGTCAACGACGCCGAGGACATCTACCAGGCCAAGCGGCTGATGGAAGAGGCGGGCATCGACCCCGCAAAGCGCAAGTGGGGTGCGATGATCGAGACGCCGGCCTCCGCGCTGTCGGTCGAGGGAATGGCCGAGGCGGGCATCGATTTCGCTTCTTTCGGGACCAACGACCTCACCCAGTACACGCTCGCGGTCGACCGGAACAACGAACACGTCGCCGACCGCTTCGACGAACTCCATCCGTCGATCCTGAAACTGATCGGGACCGTCATCGAGACCTGTCGCGAACACGACGTCGAAACGAGCATCTGCGGCCAGGCAGGCTCCAAACCGGAGATGGTCCAGTTCCTCGTCGACGAGGGCGTGAGTTCGATTTCGGCGAACATCGACGCCGTTCGCGACGTCCAGCACGAAGTCAAACGGACCGAGCAGAAACTGCTGCTCGACTCGGTTCGATAACGCTCCGATAGCCGCGTCTCGCGACCGTCAGCTCCCCGTCTTTTCGACGTGATACCAGCTTCCGTCCCAGCTGAGTCCGTACTCGAACAGCGACTTGAGCGTGAGAATTCCGAACGCGGGATACAACAGCGGCGCGAGGACGACGCTCCAGCGGAGGTCGTCGATCCGGCCGTCTCGAGCGTCGCGCCAGGCGACGAGGCCGATACTGCCGACGAGGAACGTGAACGGAATCAGGAAGGCCGATTCGACGTCGAGGACGAGCAGGAGGAGGAGTTTCGAGGCGAGCGCGAGGGTGAAGAGGCTCCCGAGCAGGCTCGAGCACATTCGGCCGATCGAGATGGCGCCGCGGCGGCCGACTCGACCCCGGAGGAGGTCGACGACGGTCGCGTGCAACACCTCGATCTGACCGACGCGCCAGCGTTTGCGCTGCCCCCAGAGATCGGTCCAGGTGTGGGGGGCCTCCATCGTGTTCGTACACTGGCGGGCCTGCCTGACGTCCAGTCCCTCGCGGTAACAGGCGTGAGCGAAGTCGAGATCCTCCGTGAGCATATCGTCGTAGCCGCCGACTCGTTCGAAGGCCTCGCGGGTGAACGCGGTCGACGAACTGCGGCAGTTCGTAAAGTCGAACAGTTCGACCAGCTTGTAGCTCGCGTGGAAGACGATTCGCTCGCAGTAGGCGACGGTCTCGACGATGCCGGTCGGGCGCGGGACGCGCCGACCCTGAAAGACGTCCGCGCCGTCGAGCAGTTCGCCCATCGCGGTCGGCAGGAACTCGGGGGCGATCCACTCGTCGGCGTCGAAGACGGCGACGTACTCGGTGTCGTACGCGCGGACGGCGTAGTTGATCGCGCCTGCTTTCGATCCCGGCCGGCCGTTGATCGCACACTCCACCGACTCGTGGGCGGCCGCGAGTTCGCGGGCCCGTCGGAGCGTCGGTTCGTCGTTCGGTTCGGCGACGATCACGATCTCGAGGTTCTCGTAGGCGCTTTCACGGAGGCTCTCGACGCTGACGTCCATGACTTCGTGATCGCGGTAGACGGGGACGATCGCCGTCAGCCGCGGCCCGTCAGGTAGCCGTTCGAGCGACTCGCGGCTCGTCCACACCTCACGGGCCAGCAATAGTCCGGTGAGCGTGACGAACCCGGTGAACACCGCGACCGCCGACAGCGCCTCGAGGAAGACGACTCGAACGGTTACCGCGAGTAGATCAACGGTGACAGTTTGCACCTCCGTTCCGTGAAAGAGGCCGACGAGCAACAGGAGGAGAACGCCGCCCACGGTGCCGCCGTACTCGGCGAGTCGGGATGCTGTCGTGAGCATTACCGAGAGGTACCGTCCGACTTCTTATCAATATTTTTGGATCGTGGCGCAGTGCGGTGCTGTCCGTCGATCGGTACCGACTGCGGCCGTTCGATGGCTGCGGTGGTCCTGACGCTTCGACCCCTGAACCGATACCGCAGTATGGCGGTACGCGGTTCGTTCGACGCCCGAACGAGTCCTCTCAGACGTTGAGGGAACGTGTCTTCCACCGTGAAGATTGTCGGTGAGTGTCCACAAAACGATCTGTATCTTCGTTGAACGTTTTGCTATCTCTGACACAGCGCTACAGTCGTCGCTATCGGCCCTAAGCGCAACGTTGAAATCAGCGAACATACTTGTGCATGATATGCAAATCGAGCCGCAGTCGTTCGATCGGGTGCTCTCGTCGATGTGTACGGCGCCCCACCCGGTCGCACGCGAGGCGGCCGAACGCTTTCTCGCGACGAATCCCGGCGATCCGGGGACGTATCCGAACGTGGCGACCCTCGAGGAAGCTGCGATCGCCACGCTGGGAGAGATTGCTGGTCTCGAGGATCCCGCCGGCTACGTCGCCAGCGGCGGAACGGAAGCGAACATCCAGGCGGTGCGGATCGCTCGCGAGCGCGCCGAAACGCGGACGCCGAACGTCATCATGCCCGAATCGGCACACTTCAGCTTCCAGAAAGCCGCCGACGTTCTCGGGGTGGAGTTGCGAATCGTTCCCACGGACGACGACTTCCGGGCCGATCTCGAGGCCGTCCGCTCCTGCGTCGATGCGGAGACGGCCATGGTGGTCGGCGTCGCGGGAACGACCGAGTACGGCCGCGTGGATCCGATCCCCGAACTCGGCGAGATCGTTCGGTCGGTCGGAGCGCTGCTGCACGTCGACGCCGCCTGGGGTGGGTTCGTCCTGCCGTTTACCGACTACGAGTGGCACTTCGGTCACGCCGCGGTCGACACGATGGCGATTGATCCGCACAAGATGGGGCAGGCCGCAGTTCCCGCGGGTGGGTTATTGGTTCGCTCGGACGACCTGCTCGACGAACTCGCCGTCGACACGCCCTACCTCGAGTCGACCTCGCAGGCGACGCTGACGGGGACGCGGTCCGGAGCGGGGGTCGCAAGCGCCGTGGCGGCGATGGACGAGCTGTGGCCCGACGGCTACCGTCGCCAGTACGACCGCTCCCAGCGCAACGCCGAGTGGCTCGCGGACGCGTTGGAAAAGCGGGGCTACGACGTCGTCGATCCCACCTTGCCGCTCGTCGCGGCCGACCTGCCGCGGTCGACGTTCGAGGCGCTGCGGGACGAGGGGTGGCGGATCTCGAGAACCGGGACGGGTGAGCTCCGAGTGGTCTGTATGCCCCACGTGACTCGGGAGATGTTGGCTTCGTTTATCGGGGATCTGGATCGACTCGAGGTGCGTGCCAGCGTGCCCGTCGCGAGCGACGAGTAAGCGACGAGCGATCGGCGACCGCGAGACGAAATCGATACGCGTTTTCGACCTCCGCGCTCAGAGATCACCATGACGCTCGATCGTCAGGATGGAATTGCAGTCGTCGGGTTCGCGGCGATCGTCGGTCTCTCGCTCGTCGCCGAGCCGGCACCGCTTTCGGCTGCACTCGGCGGTTTCCTCCTCTCGATCGCCGTCTGGCGACTCTACGACGGGGAGGCGTGGGAGGCGCTGGCCTGGCTCGCGTGGGTCGGTGCCGCGGTCGCGCCGGTCCTCGCACCCGGGAGAATCGCGTTCGCAGTGCTATTTTTCGGGCCGCTACTGGTCGGACTGGGACTGCTCTTTGCCAGCCGACACGAACTGCTGCCGGAAATTTGGGACGCGGATCGAGAGGCGGTCGACGAACGGTAGGGCGACGGTTTCGAGACTCGCGATCGCGGGCGTCGATCGAGTCGGGAGAGGATGGTAATTCGGTCGTCCATGCCGCTCGCCCGTTCACGTTATCGGTTTTGCAGATCGAATCAGAGGAACGTTCCCTGAATGAACTCGACGTACTCTACGACGGCGAGATATACCGTGTAGAGGAGTACTATGGGGACGACGAACCGAACAACGTTGATCCAGTACGCGTCGAATGCACCGTCTCCGGTCCGCCCTTGACCCAGTTCCTCGAGCGCGTTAGGCGCGTAGATCCAGCCGATGAAGATCGAGAGCACCAGTCCGCCGACGATGAGCAAGATGTTGTTCGCGAACAGGTCGTAGGCGTCGAGGTAGTTCAGGTCGATCGCGGTCGGGATGCCCACGACGAAGATGACGGCCGTGATCCCGACCGTTGCCGGGACGCGACCGACGTCGAACGTATCGATCACGAACGAGACGACGACCTCGAGGATGCTGAACGCGCTGGACAGCGCGGCGATCGCCAGCATGATGAAGAAGACGCCGCCGACGAGATGGCCCGCCGGCATGGACTCGAACGCGGTCGCGAGGCTGATGAAGACGGCGCCAGCGCCGCCGCCGCCGGTTTCGAGATCCACTCCCTGCGAGGCGAGGAACGGGAAGGCGACGAGTCCCGCGAGGAGCGCAATGAACGTGTCGATCGCGACGATGATGAGCGAATCGTTGAGCAGGTTCCGGTCTTCGCCCAGGTACGAGGAGTAGGTGATCATCACGCCCATCCCGAGCGACAGGGTGAAAAACGCCTGACCCGCCGCGGCCGGCAGAATCGAAACGGCGTCGGACGCGAACGTGCTCACGTCCGGGTTGAGGTAAAACTGGTACCCCTCGTTCGCGTTCGGGAGCGTAGCGCCGTACCCCGCGAGGGCCACGAGGAGCACGATGACGCTCGGCACCATCACCTTCGCCGCCCTCTCCAGTCCGTTTCGGACGCCGAGAGCGACGATACCGGCCACGAGCCCCATGAATACGGCGTGGGAGACGATCGCGTCCGTCCCGGACGCGGTCTCGACGAAGAACGTTTCCGGGTCTCCGCCGTAGCCGCCCGAAAAGCTGGCGACGATGTACTGGAGTACCCACCCGCCGACGACACTGTAGTACGACAGGATGATGAAGCCCGCGAGTGCACCGATCACTCCGGCGAACTTCCAGGACGGATGGCCGAGGCGTCTGAACGCGCCGATCGGATTCCGCTCCGATCGTCGCCCGATGACGAACTCGACGAGCATTACCGGGAGCCCGATGAGCGCGACGAGGAGCAGGTAGACGAGCACGAACACCGCCCCGCCCGATTCCGCCGTTAGGAACGGGAATCGCCAAATGTTCCCGAGTCCGACTGCGCTACCGACGGCAGCGAGAATGAATCCGGCACGGGTCGCCCACTGCTCGCGCGGAACGTCGAGTGAACTCATAGTCGGGGGTTGCTATCGGATATGTCAAAACAGTACGCGATCGTCGAAATCGGAAATCAGGTTTTTGTGGTCCGTATCCGGACAATAACTGCGCGTCTATCGGCATCGAGAGACGATCGTCCGAGGCGGACGCGAGTCGCGGGGCCGAACACTTATATAGGGACATCCACAACTCGGAATCGATGACGCGTACCGTCCGCGACGCTCTTCTGATGCGCCCGTAGCGACGGTACCGCACCGGGTGGAACGCTGCGAACACGTCGGTCATACGACGGTCGCGTGGCGTCGAAACTCGAGTCAGTCTCGACCGCTCGCTCGCAAGCGACCGGTATCGCTCGTGAACCGACCGACGACCGAAAACCGGCGGGTTTTACGCCCGCCACCGACACCACACAGATATGAGCACCGACGAATTTCCGACGGACAGACCCGCGGTCGTGACCTGCGGGTTGCCGTACGCCAACGGCGACCTGCACATCGGCCACCTGCGGGGGTACATCGGCGCCGACGCGTTCAACCGCTCGCTCGAGACGTTAGGCCAGGAGACGGCCTACGTCTGTGGCTCCGACATGCACGGCACCCCGGTCGCCGTCAACGCCGAGCAGCAGGGCGTCGACCCCGCGGACTTCGCACTGGACTGGCACGAACAATATAAAGAGACGTTCCCGAAGTTCAACGTCGACTTCGACAACTACGGGCACACCCACGACGAGACGAACACGGAACTGACCCAGGAGATCGTTCGCAAATTGGACGAGGCGGGCTACATCTACGAGAAGGAGATTCAGGTCGCCTACGATCCCGACGCCGACCAGTACCTCCCCGATCGCTACGTCGAGGGCACCTGTCCCTACTGCGGCGCAAAGGCCCGCGGCGACGAGTGCGACGAGGGCTGTCAGCGACACTTAGAGCCCGGCGAGGTCGAGAACCCGGAAAGCACGATCACCGGCAACCCGGCCGAGTACCGACAGCGAGCGCACAAGTTCTTCGAGGTCTCGGCCTTCGAGGAGTACCTGACGGAGTTCTTAGACGGTCTCGAGGGAACCTCGAACGCGCGCAACCAGCCCCGGCAGTGGATCGAAGACGGCCTGCAAGACTGGTGTATCACGCGGGATATGGACTGGGGGATCGACTATCCGGATGCCGAAGACGCCGGGGCCGACGGGGACGATCTCGTCCTCTACGTCTGGGTCGACGCCCCGATCGAGTACATCGCCTCGACCAAGCAGTACTCCGAGCGCGTCGGCACCGACGAGTACGACTGGGAGCAGGTCTGGAAAGACGAGGGTGAGATCGTTCACATCATCGGCCGGGACATCATCCAGCACCACGCCATCTTCTGGCCGGCGATGCTCGAGGGAAGCGGCTACAACGCCCCTCGCGGAATCGCCGCAACGGGCTTCATCACGATCAACGGGAAGGGACTCTCGACCAGCCGGAATCGTGCGATCTGGGCGAAGGAGTACCTCGAGGAAGGCTTTCACCCCGACCTCCTGCGCTACTACCTGACGACCACGGGCGGCCTCCAGCAGGACGTCGACTTCTCGTGGGAAGCCTTCCAGGAGAAGGTCAACGGCGAACTGGTGGGGACCGTCGGCAACTTCTGGTACCGCTCGCTCCTGTTCGCTTACCGGAACTACGAGGGGACGCCCGAAGCGGATGTCTCCGAGGAAGTCGGCGAGCGCATCGAGGGCGCGATCGGCGAGACCCGCGAGGCGGTCAACGACTACGACCTCCGCGGCGTCGGCCGCGCCGCGACGCGACTCGCCCAGTTCGGCAACGAGTACATCCAGCGCAACGAGCCCTGGAAGCTCACGGACGAGGAACCCGAGAAGGCAGCGCAGGTCATCCGCGACTGCGTCCAACTCGCCAAGGCCGTCGGCATCCTCATAGAGCCGATCACGCCCGACAAATCCCAACTGCTCTGGGAGCAGATCGGCGAGGACGGTGAAGTCGCGGACGCCCACCTCGAGGACGCGCTCGAAGCCCCACCACGAAGCTTCGACGAGCCCGGCGAACTCTTCGCGAAGATCGAGGACGACCGCGTCGAGGAACTCACCGCAAAGCTCGAGGAGCGAGTCGAAGCGGCCTCGGACGACGAAGCGGAGTCCGACGACGAAACCGAAACTGACGACACCGACGCGGGCGAATCCGGTGATATGACGGACACAGGCGATCTCGAGCCGCTCCTCGAGGATCGAATCGGATTCGAGGACTTCCAGGAACTGGACATCCGCGTCGGCCGGATCGAGTCGGCTGAGGGGATCGACGGCGCTGACGATCTCGCCAAACTCGAGGTCGATATCGGCTTCGAGACGCGACAGGTCGTCGCGGGGATCAAGCAGCTACACGACCTCGAGGAGCTACCGGGGACGAACTGCGTGCTCCTCGCGAACATGGAGCCCGCGAAGTTGTTCGGCGTAGAGTCCAACGGAATGATTCTCGCCGCGGGCGAGGAGGCCGACCTGCTGACGACTCACGACGACGCCGAGATCGGCGAGAAGATCAAGTAGCCTCGCGTCGGCCGGATCGAATTCCCGTCGACTGCGTTCTTCGAACCGCTCGAGACGCAGTCACGTTCGAGCCCGACTCGGGTGTCGGGTTTGATACGAGTGCTCACACTTCATCGACCAGGTGGGCGAAGTCGTCGGTGTGGGTGATCTCCATCGTCTCCGCCGACAGCCCGTGTCGGCGCAGCGTCAGCGCCGACTTGAACGCAGACTCTCGGTCCGGTGCCTCGAACAGGACGAGGAAGTCGTGTCCCCCGAGGATCGCATAGGAGTCGATCACGTCGGCCTCATGCGCTTCGAACTCCGTCCTGGTCTCGCCCCAGAGCGACGAGAGCTCCTGGGCGTTCTGTACGTCCCGGTCGTCGACGTCGACGAGTGATACGTACGTGGCCACGTTCGACGGGTAGATCGTCCGGCTGAAAACCGTTCGCGTGGCAGTCGACGGGGCGAAAGACAACTCGAAGACGAGTAAACCACCTATCTTTTTGGCCGTACTCCCGCTACGTCGAGCCATGAGAAACGCGAAAATTGTCTGTACGCTAGGGCCGGCCTCGAGCGACCGGAACACGATCCGGGAGCTCGCCGACGCCGGGATGTCGGTTGCCCGTCTGAACGCGAGCCACGGGAGCCGCGAAGATCGCGCCGAACTGATCGACCGCGTTCGGGCCGTCGACGAGGAACGAGAGGCCCCCGTCGCGGTGATGCTCGACATGCAAGGTCCCGAAATCCGTACCGCGCCGCTTCCGGAGGGGGAGACGGTGACCCTCGAGACCGGTTCGGAGATCCGGTTCGTCGAAGGCGAGGAGGCCTCCTCGGACGCGGTGGGCCTCTCGCTGCCGATCGACGCCGTCGAACGGGGCGATCGCATCCTGCTCGACGACGGATTGATCGAGACGACCGTTCTCGAACGGGACGGCGAGTCGATCCGAGCGCGGGTCGATACCGGCGGCGAACTCCGCGGTCGAAAGGGCGTTAACGTCCCCGGGGTGGACCTCGACCTCGACATCGTCACTGAATCCGACCGCAAGGACCTCGAACTGGCCGCCGAGAAGGGGGTCGACTTCGTTGCCGCGAGTTTCGTTCGCGACGCCGAGGACGTCTACGCGGTCAGCGAGGTGCTGGAGGAGCTGGGCGCCGAAATCCCGCTGATCGCGAAGGTCGAACGCGCGGGGGCGGTCGACAACCTCGACGAAATCATCGAAGCCGCCTACGGGATCATGGTCGCCCGCGGCGACCTGGGCGTCGAGTGTCCGATGGAGGACGTCCCGATGATTCAGAAGCGCATCATCCGCAAGTGTCGCAACGAGGGATCGCCGGTGATCACGGCGACGGAGATGCTCGACTCGATGGTCCACGCTCGCCGCCCCACGCGGGCCGAGGCCTCGGACGTCGCGAACGCCGTTCTCGACGGCACCGACGGCGTGATGCTGTCGGCCGAGACCGCCATCGGCGACCACCCCGTTTCCGTTGTCGACGCGATGGGCAGCATCATCCGGCAGGTCGAAAACTCCGAGGAGTACGCCGAGATGCTCGAGCAACGCGTCCCCGCGGCGGGGCCGGCGCGGACGGACGCGCTGGCTCGCTCGGCGCGATTCCTCGCCCGAGACATCGGGGCGGACGCGGTCGTGGCCGCGACCGAATCCGGCTACACAGCGCTGAAAACGGCGAAGTACCGACCCGGTGTTCCGGTCGTCGCCTCCACGCCGAGTCACGAGGTCCGGCGGCGACTGGCCCTCTCGTGGGGTGTGACGCCGCTGTACGCTCGCGTGTCGGATCAGGGGGCCGACGCCGTCGTCGAGAAAGCGGTCCAGGCCGCGCTCGACGCCGGCGTGGCCGACAGCGGCGACACCGTCGTCGTCCTCTGTGGCATGATGACCGAACTCGAGGGCGCGAACACGACGAACATGCTGAAAGTCCACGTCGCCGCGGAGGCGCTGACGACCGGTCGCGTCGTCGTCGAGGGGCGGACGACCGGTCCGCTCGTCCGAATGACGGACGGCGACCTCTCGGATGTCCCCGAGGGAGCGATCCTCTCGCTGGCGGCCGACTTCGACGAGGAGTTCGAGGGCGATCTGACGACGATCGGCGGGATCGTCGACGCCCAGCGCGGACTAACCGGCTACCCGGCGCTGGTTGCACGCGAGATGAACATCCCGATGATCAGCGGGGCCGACCTCTCGGAGGCCGGGGAGGGCAGCGTCGTGACGCTCGACGCCGAACGCGGGGTCATCTACGGCGGCGACCTCAGCGATCGAACGGATCGGGACGAGCAGATCGATCTCGCCTGAGTCCGCAGGCAGTGCGATATGTGACATCGCGCCCGCGCGCGGACCGCGGATTTTTGACGACGGACCTGTTAGGACTGTCCATGGCAGACGACGCGTCCGGAAGCGACGGTGGAAACGACCGACGTGAGCCGCCGGCAGCTCCGGACGGCAAGTACTCGGACGGGGAGGCGGAATCGGCGCGGTCCGCGGACGACCGGGATACCACGGCGTCTCCGAGAGGCGACCGACTCGAGAATGATGGCCACGCGAGACGCGCTGACCGCATCGGACGACCCGAACGAACCGACGACGAGTACCGGGTCCCGCTGGATCTCTCCGACGCGTCCGACGAGGACGAACCGACCGGAGACGGGACTGGCGATGCAGACGAGAACGATTCGTACGCACCGGAACCCAGTTCGACGCCGATCGAACCCGGCGAGCCGTCGCTCGAGAACGTTCTCTTCGTCATCCTCGGTGCGGTCGCGATGGTACTCGTGATGTTCCAACTCGCGTCGATTATGCTCTGAACAGGGACGAGAAGCGGTGACAAAGCTACCGCCGTCCGGTTTTCTGTCGGTACAGTCAGCGGGTTGCCTCGACAACCTTTAATTTGGGTGAGAACTTAGCTCGACGTATGATCGAACTCCTCTTCGCGAACATGCCGCTCGCGCTCCTCTCAGTGGGGCTTGTCCTGATGGCGCTCGAGGCCCTCTCGCCGGGTGCACATCTCATCGTCATCGGCGTCGCACTGGTCGGTGCGGGGCTCATCGGACTTATCTTTCCGCCCGTCGCCAACGCGTTCGTACTGGCGGGGCTGACGCTCGTCATCGGCCTCGCCGCGGCTTATGTCTACAACGAGTTCGACTTCTACGGCGGGAAGGGGACCGCCCAAACGTCGGACTCGAGTTCGCTCGCGGGCACGACGGGCTACGTCACCGAGACCGTCACGACTCGCGACGGCGAAGTCAAACTCGACGAAGGCGGGTTCGCGCCCTTCTACAGCGCACGAACCACGAGCGGAACGATCGAGGAGGGCGAAGAAGTGATCGTCCTCGACCCCGGCGGCGGGAACGTGCTCACAGTCGAATCGCTCGGCGCGATCGGCGAAGACGAGATCGATCGGGCGCTCGCGGAGGGTGCTGCCGTCTCGGATCCTCCGGCGGATGCCGACGACTCCACCGAGGAGTCCCAGCCGACGGCCGACGTGGAGGCCGATGGAGAGCCGGAGACTGAGACGGAGAAATCGAACTGAGAGAGTGACGGATCGGGCTCGAGCCGATTGCGGCTCGGTTCGAGTCAGTTTAGACCCCGGGGCGAGTCGATCACGGAGACCGATATGTTACTGAAATAAGGGAACGTTTTTCCCGTCCCCCCCGTAAGACGGAACTATGGTCGTAGAACTACTCCCATTGCAGACCGGTGGTGCACTGCTATTCCTCGGTGCACTCGTCCTCCTCGTCGTTATCGCCGCACTGCTCAGTGCGATCGAGATCGTCGACGCGTACGAAAAGCGTGCGCTCACTGTCTTCGGGGAGTACAGAAAACTCCTCGAGCCGGGTATCAACTTCGTCCCGCCGTTCGTCTCGAACACGTATCGGTTCGATATGCGAACGCAGACGCTGGACGTCCCTCGACAAGAAGCGATCACGCGGGACAACTCGCCCGTGACCGCCGACGCCGTCGTTTACATCAAGGTCATGGACGCCAAGAAGGCATTCCTCCAGGTCGACGACTACAAGCGGGCGACCTCGAACCTCGCCCAGACCACCCTGCGTGCCGTCCTGGGTGACATGGAACTGGACGACACGCTCAACAAGCGCCAGGAGATCAACGCGCGCATCCGCCAGGAACTCGACGAACCCACCGACGAGTGGGGGATCCGCGTCGAGTCGGTGGAGGTCCGTGAGGTCAACCCCTCGAAGGACGTCCAGCGCGCGATGGAGCAACAGACCTCCGCCGAGCGGAAACGCCGCGCCATGATTCTCGAGGCCCAGGGTGAACGCCGCAGTGCCGTCGAGAAGGCAGAGGGTGACAAACAGAGCGAGATCATCCGTGCCCAGGGTGAAAAGCAGAGCCAGATCCTCGAAGCGCAGGGTGACTCGATTTCGACCGTACTGCGCGCGAAATCCGCCGAATCGATGGGCGAACGCGCCATCATCGATCAGGGGATGGAGACGCTCGCCGAGATCGGCCAGAGCGACTCGACGACGTTCGTCATGCCCCAGGAGCTCACCTCGATGGTCGGCCGTTACGGCAAGCACCTCTCGGGTAGCGACGTCAAGGAAGACGGCGATTCGCTCCAGAGTCTCGACTTTGACGAGGAGACGCGCGAACTGATCGGGCTCGACGATATCGCCGAAATCATCGGCGAGATCGACGAGGAAGCCGAGATGGACCTCGAAGCGATGGAGCAGGAAGCCCAGGCGATCAAAGAGGGCAAAGACGCCGGCACGATCTCCGATCCCGACGACGTCATCGAAGAGATGGACCAGGAGTTCGCCGGCGACGCCGACTCCGGCAAGAGTTCATAGATTCCAGACACTCCGTTCTCGGTGAAGAAAGCGGAGCGAAACCTGTTTTACGTCCCGCCACGTTTCGGTTGGTAGGTAGTTCATGACGAGTTCCGATGGGGTCGACGACGACAAACGAGCGACCCTGCGCCGGTTCGCAGCGCTCGGTGCTGCGGCACCGCTGGCCGGCCTCTCCGATTCTGCAGCAGCCGATACGGGCGAGAGCGACGCCCGCGACGCGATCGCCGGCTATCTCTCTACCACGCCCGGCGCGCACTTCTCGAAGATCCGAGACGACCTCCAACTCGGCACGGGAGAGACCCAACACCACCTGCGCCGACTCGAGGAACTCGACGCGATCGAACGCTTCCGAGACGGCGATTACAAGCGGTTCGTCCTCGCGGATCGGTTCGACGAGTTCGAAAAGCAGACGCTCGGCTATCTCCGCCGAGATACGCCCCGCGGGATGTTGATCGAACTCCTCTCGACGCCGGACGCGACGGCCGGCGACCTCGCGACGGCCCTCGACGTCTCGCCGCCGACGGTGAGCAAGTACGCCGGCGAACTCGAGGGGGCCGGCCTGCTCTCGCGCGAGGACGGCTACGCCGTCGAACGCCCCGAGACGGTCCTGATTCTGGTCGTCCGCCACGCCGATTCCTTCGGAGAGGCGGCGCGACAGCTCGCTCGGAACGCCGATCAGTTCGTCGTCTACGACGGGTAAGGAGCTTGTACCGCCGGTAAGCGCGTATTACTGTTCGAACGCGACGCCGTTCACGCCGTTCAGATCGTTTCGACGACCACCGGGAGCGCCGCGAGCGAGTCGACGACCGCGGCGGCCTCGGTCGGTTGATCGACGTGGCGGTTGTGTGGGCGACGGAGGTAGATCGGCTCGAGACCCGCCGCTCGCCCGGCCGTGACGTCTTTGTGCGAGTCGCCGACGTAGCACCCGTTGTCGACACCGAGTTCCGAGAGCGCGTCGTCGATGAAGTTGGGTTCGGGTTTCTTTCTCCGAAAGTCGTCGAACGTCGGCCGGCGACCGCGGACGACGTCGAACTCGACGGGGACGTAGTCGGCGACGAATTCGGCGGTCGCGTGCCGGTTGTTCGTGACGAGCCCGAGTGTGGTCCGATCGGCTAGCCCGGCGAGCGCGTCGATATCGTTGTACAGCCCGCGCTCGCCCGACCGAATCAGTTCGTGGCTCGTCTCCGACGCGTACTCGTCTTTCAGCCTCCAGAACGCCGCGGCGTCGATACCCAGCGCGTCGCAGTGATCCCTGATGTGCTCGAGGTCGTGCCGTCTGAGATCGGCTCGCTGTGCCGGCGTCGGCTCGGCGCCGAGTTCGTCGAGGGCTGCGTCGGCCGCGTCGGCGTACACCTGCGGATCGGTGCCGGGACCCTCGAGGATCACTCCGTCCATGTCGAACAGTATTGGCAGCGACATCTGTCGCTCGAGGGGACGTAGCGAGCCGTCAAAAAGCGGTCGACGAACGAGGAATCCGACGTAACACGCGGAGAACCGTCGTGTGCAGGCCAGCGTGCGTGACTGGCCGGCGGTGATCCGTTACGCGTTGACTTTCCACGTCGTGCTCGAAGAGTAGCCCCACTTCTCGATCTCGATGTCGTAGTTGCCGTCCTGCAGGGCGGTGATATTCGAGCCGACCTCCTTGGCCGTCATGCCGAGTTCTTTGCCGATGAGGCGGGATTTAAAATACGTCTTCGTTCCGGCGTTATTGCGGAGATACTGGAGGATCTGGCGCTGTTTACTCGTGAGGTCCGCGGTTAGTGCAGTGCTCATACACGACTCAATGCCGAGAATGCCCTTAGGGGGTTTGGTACGTGCGGTTAACCCTCCGCCTGCATGCGGTTTTTTCAGTGAGTAATGGATGCATAACGGGGCAGAAAGCTTTCGTTGGTACGTTCGGTTAATATATATCTTCTAACGAACCTCTATAGTGAGAGAACGTCAACTTTACCATATTATCGTTAATTCTTGACGGTACTGACAGCCGAACGGGTCTCGCCGAGACTACTGACAGTCCGTCGACTGAAAACGCCGACGACGCGTTACAGTTGGCTAGTAAGCGAGTCATCGGTGACGAACGGACCGACAGCACACGCGACCGCTTCGCTCAGCGCTTGCGAACGGTTCGTCAGCCCGTCGGTCAGGATGCCGGCCGCACCGTCGCGTTCGGCGATTCCGTCGGTTCCGTGTCGGTCGTCCATCACCGGTCCCAGTTCGGCTCCGTCCTCGAGCCGACGAGCGACGTCGCCGGGGAGTGAAAGCGTGGGACCGCCGCCGCGTTCCAGTCGGTCGCCGTCGGTTGCGGCGGCCCACATGATCAACGAGAGACTGGGGACGCCCTCGATTCGGGCGACGCCGCCCTCGAGACCGACCCCGTAGTCGGCGTCGGTCGCCGCGAGCGCTCGTCGAGCGCGGTTTTCGGCACCCGTCACGGTTTCCTCGACCGACCACGGCTGTTCGGGGACGCCCGAGTCGACGGCGACTGCGGACACCGACGGCTGATATCGCTCGAGCGTTCGTTCGACCGCGTCTACCTTGACCGGGTTCGTACTCCCGACTGCGACGTCCATATCCGTCGTTCGAACGGCCCAACTTTGGGAGTGCCGGTTCGGACCCGCTTCGCCGCGTAACTGTTCTGATCGATCATACTAGTTCGCCCGAATTATCCGCTTTCGAGAGGTGTCGGCCCGCGATTCCGAAACCCTTAACCCTCGAGTATCAGAACGGGGTAGGTAACGAACCCGTCCGGGCTTTTGCAGTCAGTTCGGCCGGTCAGCACTCGCCATCGTATGACTAACACACCATCGAGCACCAGAGTACGGCGTACCGAACGAGAATCGAACGAAGAGACGAACGAATCGGAACAGAGCGACCTCGCTTGCCCCGAATGTACGGGGCAGTTGGTCGTCGACGACGAACACGGCGAAACCGTCTGTGAGGACTGCGGCCTGGTCGTCGAGGAGGACTCGGTCGACCGCGGGCCGGAATGGCGCGCGTTCGACGCCGCAGAGAAGAACGAGAAGTCCCGCGTGGGCGCGCCCACGACGAACACGATGCACGACAAGGGGCTGTCGACGAACATCGACTGGCGGAACAAGGACGCCTACGGCAACTCGCTTGGCTCCCGGCAGCGCGAGAAGATGCAGCGCCTGCGCAAGTGGAACGAGCGCTTCCGCACCCGCGACTCGAAGGAGCGCAACCTGAAACAGGCGCTGGGCGAGATCGACCGAATGGCGAGCGCGCTCGGACTGCCGACGAACGTTCGCGAGACCGCGTCCGTCATCTACCGTCGCGCACTGGACGAGGACCTGCTCCCCGGCCGCTCCATCGAGGGCGTCTCCACCTCCTGTGTCTACGCCGCCGCCCGTCAGGCCGGCGTCCCCCGGAGCCTCGACGAGATCGCCGACGTCTCCCGCGTCGAGAAAAACGAGATCGCTCGCACCTACCGCTACGTCGTCCGCGAACTGGGCCTCGAGGTCCAGCCGGCCGACCCCGAGAGCTACGTTCCCCGCTTCGCTTCGGGACTCGACCTCTCCGACGAGGCCGAACACCGCGCCCGCGGCCTCCTCCAGAACGCCAAGGAGAAGGGCGTCCACAGCGGCAAGTCGCCGGTCGGCCTCGCGGCCGCCGCGGTGTACGCCGCCGCACTGTTGACCAACGAAAAGACCACGCAGGCCGCCGTCAGCGACGTCGCCGACATCTCCGAAGTGACGATTCGGAACCGGTACCACGAACTCCTCGAGGCCGAGGAGACGCTCGGACTGGCGTAACTCGCCGAAACGACACCGTTTTTCTCGCTCTCGCCGCTACGTTCGGTCATGAGTCTCGACTTCGAGAAGTTCGTGCTGGCCGCGTCGACCGCCGACCTGAACGAGGAACCCGTCGCCCGCGAGCACGCGGATGCGATCGAGTTCCGGATGGATCTGACGGACGAGCCATTGGCCGCGCTCGAGAACTACAACGGCGAGTTGCCGATTCTCGCGACGAACAGGGCCGTCTGGGAAGGTGGGGAGTGGGAGGAGGACGACGAGGAGCGACTCGCTGTGCTCGCCGAAGCGACCGGGTTCGATGCCGTCGAAGCGATCGATATCGAACTCGAGTCGATACTCGACGGTGACGCCGAAGCGGTGGTGGAGACCGCGCGTGATCGTGACGTGTCGGTGATCGCATCGGCCCACGATTTCGAGGGGACGCCCTCTCGAGGCGAGATCGCATCGACCCTGACGGAGGCAGCCAAACACGCCGACGTGTCGAAGATGGCCGTCACTGCGGAGTCGAAGAAGGACACCCTCGCGTTGCTGGCGGCGACCGAGCAGGTGACCGCTCACGGAGATACGGTGGCGACGATGGCGATGGGCGACCCGGGGAGCCATACGCGTGCCGTGGCGCCCGTGTACGGGTCGAAAATTGGCTATGCGCCTGTGGATGCTGCGGATGCGACTGCGCCGGGGCAGTACGACCTCGAGACGCTGTCGACCCTCGTTTCGGAACTATCGTCGTAGCCGATCAGTCACGCCGCGGAGAAAATCGGAATGTTAAGGGGCGGGGTCCCCTAGCACCACGTACGATGACATGGCTTCGCGCGCTGTTCGCCGGCGGCCTCTCGATCTTCCTCCCCGGTGCAGGCCACGCCTTGATTCGGGACTGGCTCCGTGCGCTGGTGTTCGCCGGGCTCTACTTCTCGGCGGTCTGGTTTTTCTTCCCGATCGATCAGATGGTCGACGCTGCGACGTTTTCGGAAGGAATGGACATCGCGAACACCCAGACCGACACGATGGCGCAGTTCTTCATCATGTTTATCGCCCTCTTCGCGGCCATCGACGCCACCTTCAGAGCGGTCGGCTTCCCGCCGAACGGCTCCGAGTCGAGCGACGGCCCGTCCTGCCCGCAGTGCGGGAAGGAACTCGACGCGGATCTCACGTTCTGTCACTGGTGTACGACCCGCCTCGAGCCGGTCGATCCGGCGGACGACGAAGCGCCCGTCGATGCCGAGAAGTCCGAGCAGGAAACGCCGCCTCGTCCGTAACTGAACCCGTTTCGCGCGTCAGAATTGTGTTCTCTGTCGATTGACGTAATCGATCCCGCTACTACCGTCCAGTACCGTTACTTTTCGATGATGCTCTCCTCGACGGCTTCGCCGAAGTGTCGCGCCGTATCCTCGTAGTAGAGCAGCAGTTCGTCGCCGGCCTCGAGGTCGGTGACCGCCGTCCGTCCGTCCCGCGTCGGGACCTTGATCGTCTCCGCGTTCTGCAGGAGGGTTTCGATGCGGTCGCCGTCTTCGGTCTCGAGGGCGACGCGGAACATCGGCCGTTTCTCGATCTTGACGCGGCCGACGATCGCCTCGCGGGTGTTGCCGGCGGTGTCGACGATCTGTACCTCGTCGCCGCTCTGGAGCTCCGAGAGGTACTTCGTGCCGCCGTCGGGCGTGCGCACGTAGGCGTGGACGGCCCCCGCGTTGACCCGGAACGGCCGGGAGGCGACGTAGGGCGATTCGGCAGTCTCGGCGTGGACGAAGACGAGCCCGCGGGCCATCGAGCCGACGAGCATCCCCTCGTCGTGTTCCAGCAGGCTGCCCGTATCGACGCAGACCCGGTCGGCGCTGCCGATCTGTTCGACGTCGAGCACGTCGGCGTACTGGAGGTCGAGCGACTCGCGTTCGGCCTCGTCGCGGACCTCGACGGTCTCGCGGATCTGGTCCGGATCGTCCGAATCCAGCAGGACCGAATCAGCGCCGATCTCGAGCGTCTCGAACGCCGTCTTGGCCTCCTCGGCGCTGGTGACGCCCGCGACGAGGTCGGTCTCCTCGCCGATGCGGGCGATCAGGTTTTCGAGAGGGATGATCGTCCAGTCCTCGCCGACGACGATGGTGTAGTCGGCCTCGTCGGCGGCGGCTTCGGCGAACTGTTCGTACTCCTGGCCCAGAATACGGATGTACGCGCCACGCTCGAGGTCGCCGTCACGTCGGCGAAGCGTCGAGAGGTCCGCCGAGCCGGAGAAGTCCTCGGGGAGGTCGATAGTCGCGTCACCCTCACCTTCCTTCCCGACGACGACGGCGTCGGGTTTCGCGGTCGGTTCGCTCTCCTCGCTGTCGGCTTCCGCGTCGTCGATGTCGTCGACCAGCGTCACGTCGCCGTCGGTTCGGAACGCCGCGACGTTGATGTCGCCGAGTTCGCGCACGCGAGCGACGTCGTCCTCGTCGACCAGTACCCAGTCCGCACCCGACTCGAGGGCGGCAGTGATCCGGCCACGGCGGTCGTCCCAGTCGCCGACCGTGTCGTCGGCTTTTACCCAGACAGATCGCGTCATAAATCGACCGTCGAAGGGAACCGGCTTGAACGTGGCGAATGCCGCAGGCGGGATCGGCACACGTAACCGGATCTGATTCAGGGTTCGAGCCGAAATCGGTCGACTCGAGGGCGGTTCTTCCCAAACAGTAGCGTCAGTTGTGGCTGCTGATCCGAAGATCGGAGCAGCGTTCGCCTCCGCTCGAGCTCGATAGTAAGATAGTGTCGTTAGTAACGAAGGTAGCGACAGTTTCGATTGTTAGAACACTCTCTTAGAAGTGAATAATGTCTCTTCGCGTGACTGTTCAGATATGGGCCAGCGACACTCCCCTGCACGGAACGGACTGACGGTAGACCAGGCGACTCGTCGACTCGAGGTCGACGCGGTCACCCCCGTCGCTCGTGCGGCGTTCGACCACGCGGGCGACCTCGCGTCGCGACGGTACGGCCGAACGGCAGCCGTCCTGGGGGCCGTTCGACTCGCCTGCCGTCGGACCGACGCTCGAGCGCTCGAGCGCGAGCGCCTCGAAGCGGCCTTTGAGGTCGATCCGGACTGCGTGATCGCGGCCGACGAGTTGCTTGCGGCTCAGGTCGGCTCGCCCGCGGCTCCCGAGGAGATTCGATCGTTGCGACGGCGACTGATCGTCGTCCGCGAACTCCTCGCCGCGGCCGAACGCGGGAGTGTCGTCGGCCCCGAGCTTCCCGGCTCGTCGCTCGCCGACGCCGCGCCGTTCCTCCTCGCTCGAGCGACCGATTCCGGTCGCGACGACGGCGAGGGGGGACTCGACGAAGCCGCGCTTCGGGCCCACGCCGAGCGACTCGAGGCCGACCTCGAGTTCGCCCGGCTGGGAACGGTCCTCGGCGCGGGCGTCGAGGACGACGGGTAGGACGCTTGCTCGGCACTGATTCTCCGCTGACCGCGGTCCTCCACTCGGCCGATTCCGGTGCCATCGGCCGGCCACTCGTTCCGTCTCCGCTGGCGGTTCGGTCCTCCAGATCCGCAGTGCCGTTCGATCTTCGGCGCATCGCCGTTTTCGGCCGTGGCGCTTCCGTTCGACCGCCGACTTAGTCGTCGGCGAGTTTGTGCTTGAACGCGCGGTAGGCGTTGGTCCCCTGCTCGGTAAGTTCGACCACGCGGCGGCGACCCACCGACTCGATGGTCACGTAACCGTCGGCCTCGAGCGGGTCCAGCACGTGCGTATCGAGCACGCGGAAGGCACCCTTGTCCTCGCCGCCGCGTTCCGCCGGCGGTCGACGATCGGCCATGAACGAGAGATTCCGATCTCGAGCGTACCCGATCAGGTCTTTCTTCTTCGGCGGACTGGTTCTGGCCTCGTGATAGCCGTCCCACGCGTCTGGATCGGCGAGAAAGCCCATGATCGCGACCTGATCGGGCGTCGGCGAGTCGATCGGATACGTCGGGAGGCGTTCGGTCTCCGCGACGCCGGTCGAGATCGGCTCGCGTTCGCCCTCGTGAGCGTAGTCGGACGGCTGGACGTAGTAGGCGTGTGCGTCCGTCGAGACGTCCATACAAGCCATCGTCGCGCCGATTGCGGGGATCGTCCCCGCGCCGGAGACGTTGACCGAGACAGTGTCCTCGGCGTGTTCCGCCGCGATCGTCGTCACCTCGCCGAGAACGGCGTAGACGTCGCCCAGATCGCAGCGTCGCGTCTCGACGTCGGGGACGGCCGACTCGAGTTCGGCCCGGAGATCGTCGTGGTAGTCGGCGGTGACTGCGGCGTCACCGTCGGTGGAATTGGTACCGGTGGACTCTACGTTGGGGCGGTCGCTGTCGACTGAGTCCCCGCTATTGTCGGTTCGGTCGTCCGCGAGCAGGTAGACGAGGTCGGCCCGTTGTGCCCTGATCGGCTCGACGATCCGGTCGTACTCGTAGCCGAGGGGCACGACGTGGACTCGTTTGACGACGTTCATACGTTGACAGGAACCGCCGCGAAAATAACGGCTGCGGATCGGTCGGCGGTCGGTCGCGCCTGCGCTCGGCTCCGAGATCCCCCACCGAAGGTACGTCGGTGGGGTCGTCAGCACGGTATAAGCGGGTAGGCACACCCCCGAAACGTTGAGAACGCTCGCCGTCCTATTCCCGGGATATGGCTGCGTACGACGCGATCTGTTTCGATCTCGATCAGACGCTCTGTGAACCCACGCAGGACGGCGCGACGCTGCTCGAGTCCGCGTTCGACCGAGTCGGCTGCGAGCCGTTCTGTACGCCCGCGGACCTGCGAGCGGCCGTGCCGTCGCTGCCGACGGCCGAGACGGATCGCGAGTTCTACGGGAACCTGTTCGGCGCGGTCGTCGACCGCGCGGAGACCGATCTCGATACCGAGATTGCTCCCGCGCTCGCCGCGCAGTATCTCGAGTTACAGGACCCGACCGCCGTCCGATTTCGTCCCGGCGCAGAGACGGCGCTCGAGCGCGCCCGCGAGTGTGGCCCGGTCGGACTGATCACCAACGGCGGCCGGCCGACGCAGACGCAGAAACTCGAGACGCTCGACATCGCGGACGTCTTCGACGTTCGCGTCTTCACCGAACCGAGCGCGGGGATCCACCCGAAACCGAACGCAGCCCCGTTCGAGTACGCACTGGACGAACTCGGGGTCTCGCCCGACGCCGCGATCCACGTCGGCGATTCCCTGCACGCCGATATCGCGGGCGCGAACGCGATGGGGATCGATTCGGCCTGGATCGACCTCGGTCGCGACGACCGCGACGGCGTCGAGCACGAACCGACGCACGAACTGTCGTCGCTCGAGGCCTTCGACACCGTCATTTACTAACTGCACGTTCAGGGCGAATCACTGGCGCCCGCAAGACCGTTCGTCTCGTCAGTCCGACCCAACCGGCCAGCGGCCGTCTTCCGGTGTTCCCTTGCAGACACGATTTCAGTTTCGTCGCACGCTGCGAGTCCGTGCGCCGGCATGTTGTTGTAGACGGTCTCGTACTCATCCGCATCGACGAGATAGGTTTCGTGCCAGATTCCGACTGCACCGTCCGTTTTGGTCCCGTCTTTGTAGTACTCCTGCCAGGCGGGGAAGTGTAATCGGTCGCTGTCGCGAGCGTACGCTTCGAGCGCGTCGAACGACTCCCAGTACTGGACGAAGCCGATATTGCGGATACCGGGTCCGACCACCGTTCGGCTGCCGAGCAGCCCCGACTCCGGATCGGCGACCAGTTCGCGGACCATCCGCGGTGCGACGAGCACCAGCGGGAGCCAGCGATGAATCTTCCAGAACGAGTTGATCCGCATGCCGATGTGGAAGACCACGAACTCCTCGTCACGTTCGGCGGTCACTTTCCGTTCGTTCACCTCGTCGACGCTGTGCTCTTGCGCTTTCATTACGCTCATAATCGTGGAGAGCGAGCTTGTCAGTGACCCTAACATGTTGGTGCTACGCTCGATCGGCCGCTGTCAGCTCGCCGAAGACGAACACAAATCCGCTGTCGACGGACCTTCGGAGACCGCCAGTACCGGCCCATGATCCGTGCACAGTTTCTGATCGATCTCCCCGAGGGGGTGTGGCTGCGGGACGTTTCACGAATGTTTCCCGACGCGACGTTCACGCTTCTGGCGGGCTACCAGATGGGCGAGACGGCGATCGAACTCGGGGAGATACGCGCGGACAAGCCGGAGACGGTTGTCGACGCGCTGTGCGCTCACCCCGGGATCACCCAGTTTGAACTGCTGGAGTCGACCGAAAGGCGCGTGCTCAGCAAGTACGAGACGACCCACACGGATCTCTACGGGTTCGTCGAGTTGTCGTCGTTGCCCGTCGAGTTTCCGGTCGTCGCCCGGAACGGCCGGTTCAAGTTCGACCTCACCGGAACGCGCGAGGAACTCGAGCAACTGCGGACGACGCTCGAGGCGGCGGGCGTCGCGTTCGAACTGCAATCGGTAGTCAGCACGACTGACTCGGGCGCGTTACTGACCGACCGCCAGCGAGAGCTCCTCGAGGCTGCGATTCGAGAAGGCTACTTCGAAATTCCGAGGGAGTGCACGCTGGCGGAGCTGGCCGAAACGCTCGAGATCGACAAGGCGACGGCGAGCACGACGCTCCGCCGAGGCGAAGCGGCGCTGGTCAAGTGGTTTCTGACCGGCCCGGAGCGGAAAGGGAAACGGGATCGTTAGCGCTCGGTCTCGGATCGCTGGCGATCGGTTCGGTGTGATTCGACACAGTAGAAGCTAACATGTTGGGGACATATATTCCCACCCCGCTCGAGTGATTCTGGCTATGTTCGAGCCATCCAGCAACACGCCCCCTCGCCGCAAGAGTGAACAGTCGAGCCCGGGCAGCGTCGATACGCGGCTTTACGCGCTGATCGTCCTCGCGACGGTCTTCGGAATCGGACACCACGTCGATCACGTCGTTCGAGGAAATCACGTCGGCTGGCCGCTGATTCCCGAGGTTACGGTGTTCACCTACACCCTCGTGGTTTACCCGCTCGTGGCGGTCGGGCTCTCTCTGACGCTCACGGAGCGAGTCGGGGCGGGATACTGGGCCGTCCTGCTGGGCGCGGTCTGTCTCGTCGTCACCGTCGTCCACTTCGGGCCGTTCGCAATCGAACCACCGCAGGACATCATCGGACCGTACGGGAACGTCACCGTCGGCTACGGTGCGCTCGCGTGGCTCCTCGGTTTCGTTGGAACGCTAGTGGTAGCGACGGTTTACGCCGCGAATCGATGGTGGTGGACTCGCCGTGTGGCTTCCGAACGGGGAACGACGGCCGATTAACCGGCGCGAGTCCACGACCGCCGTCTTACTTCTCGGGCGGGAGTTGATCAGTGTGGACGACGGCCCGATACTGATCGTTCGTCGCGGTCTCGAGTCGCTTCAGTAACGCGGCTCCGTCGGCGAAGCTCTCGGGGAGTTCGAACGGGTCGTCGGCCTGCCCGTCGCGCTGTTTACAGCGTTTGACGAACGACAGTAGCGTCGGATACGTGTCCACGCGAGCGTAGACGACGCCGATATCCTCGGTGACCTGGTCGCGCCAGTGGTCGACGATCGCTTCGGTCTCGAGTCGCGGCTTTCGCTGTCGTTCGGCCAGTTCCGAGGCGTCGATCTCGACGTCGCCGAGCACGTCGTCGAAGACGTCCTGCAGTTCGTCGGTGTTGTCCTCGAGCGACGGCGCGTCGCGCTCGGTCTCGAGGAGTTCGGCGAAGGCCTCGAGTTCCCGCGGGCGCACGGCGATGGGATAGACGAAGTCGTGGGTCTCTTTCGGCAGTTTGTACGACCGTCCCTCGACTCCCTGTTCGCCGGGTCCCGACTGGCCCAGCATCAACTCGAGTATTCCCATAGCTGAAACAGGCAGGGGCACTCGAATAAGTGTTCCGCGGGCGACTCGCCGTTCCGAACGGGACTCCCGCTGGTCGTCCCTCGCTAGTTCGAGATTCGAACGGAGTGAGAATCTCGCTGCTCGCGGGTCGCTCCGCTCCCCGCTCGCCATTTCGAGATGCTCCCGCTGGTCGCACCTCGCACCTCACCAATCATCACCGAGCGCCGCCTTCGTCCCGCCGAACCCGCTCGCGGACGTCCACGTCCGTCCGCTGTCGGCGTGTTCGACCTCGAGGTCGCCGCCGCAGGTCCCGCAGCGATACTGGTCGGGCGATTTCACCGGCTTCGAGGCCCGGTGGCGTCTCGCCGACCAGTCGCAGTCGGTCGCGAGACAGCGGAGGACGTACCGCGGGTCCGAAAACGTCTCGCAGTGTCTGGGTGCCTCGAGTCGCGCCGCCTGGTCGCGAAATCGCGAGCCGTGGCCCGACTCGCCGTAGCGCTGGAACTCCCAGGCGTGGACGAGTTCGTGTCTGACGACGCCCGCAAACGTCTCCCACGCGTAGCGTTCGTACGCCTGGCGGGTGAGCACGATCGTCGCGACCTCTCGACTCGCGTTCCACCGGCAGGCCCCCGCGCGGCGACGGGCGCGCGTGGTGACCTCCCACTCGAGGGACGAACGGTCGATCTCGAGGTCGTACTCGCGACAGATCTCACGGGCGTGAATCCGGGCTCGAGCGACGATCTCGTCGTCGACCGTGAGATCCTCGTCGGTCACAGCCGGAGAAGGAAGGCGGATTTAGAAGGTGTTTCGGTTGCGCCGTGAATCCGAGGCGACTCCAGGTCCGTTACATTACATGTAATACGTTACTTCACATGTACCAAGTCCTTCCACGCAACGAGAGAGGTATGCAACGCAATCACTTGTTCCGTGCAAACCAGCCATGACTCCAACTGACAGACCATTGCCAAAGCCTCGAGACCCGGATCCGGACGATCCGATCGCTCCCGACGCGTTGGTCCTCACCGCCGCGTTCGAGGACCCGCTCGACGAACGCCGACCGTGGCTCGAGCGCGACGACCCCGCCGACGCCCTCGAGATACCGGGCGCGGAGACGCCCGTCTACGTGACCGACTCCGGGATCGCCGTCACGACCACCGGCATCGGCAAGAGCGACGCGGCGACGACCGTCACCGCCATTCTGTCGAGTCCGGGACTCGATCTCGAGTCGACGTACATCGTCTCCTGCGGTATCGCCGGCTCGTCGCCGGAGACGACGGCGCTCGGCTCGGTCGCGATCGCGGACGCCGTCGTCGACTGGGACCGAAAGCAACGGTGGGATCACGGATCCGACGCCGCTGGGATGGATTTCGTGTCGGAAGCATCCACCGAGGAGCACTCCATCGAGGAGCGCCCCATCGATCTCCTCGCGTACCGGCCACGGGACTACGTCCACCGACTCGAGGAGACCGTCGTCGACTGCGCGCTCGAGGGCGCCCGAGACGTCAACCTGCGTGAGGACGCCGACGCTCGGGACTACCAGCGATCGTATCCGAACGCCCCCGATTCGGGACCGACGATCGAACGGGGGACGACCGTCTGCGGCGACGAGTTCTGGCACGGACCCCGCTACGCGCGGGAGGTTCAGTGGCTCTGCGAGCAGTACGGCGTTGGCCCCTACGTGACGACCCAGATGGAAGATGCCGCGACGGCGACGGCCCTCGAGCGGTTCGGACTGCGCCACCGGTACCTGAGCGTCCGCGCCGTCTCGAACTACGATCGGGCGGCGCCCGGCCAGTCGGTCGCGGAAAGTTTCGACGGGAATCCCGCCAGTCTCGCGCTGGGTATCGAGAACGCCGCACGCGTCGGCGGTGCGGTCGTCGAGGCGCTCGTCGTGGCGGATCCGCTCGATATCGGGACGAGTGACGCCGGCTGATCGACCCTCGCTCAGAGCACGTCCGCCTCGAGAAGTCCCTCGAGCACGGAATTTACGGCCTCGCACTCCTCGATTCGGACGGTGCGGCTCTGCTCGAGTTGAAGTCCGCCGCCGTCCCGAGCGAGCCAGTTGACGAAGTTGTCCGGGCTGACGCCGGCGTACGGGCCCGTCGAGACCGGTTCGACCGGCGGCGTTACCGCGTCCTCGAGTCGGTCGCTGACGGCGCGTTTCGTGCCGGCGTCGATTCCGCCGCCGACGAGGACTCGGTCGTCGCCGAGCCCGTGGAAACTGACGACCGTCTTGAAGGCTCGGTCGGCGATTTCGCCGAGCAGGGGGTAGTCGTCGGGCGAGAACGCGCCCGAGGGCGGATGCCACAGCTCGAACGGGCTTCGCTGCTCGTCGTAGCCCAGGCAGGCCCAACAGCTGGCCCGAGGGAGACGAGCGGCGAGATCGAGCGCCTGCTCGGCGGTGCCGGGTTCGACGTGTCCGCCGTGGGCGGCACAGACGAGTATCTCGTCGTTGCCACCGTCGTCGTACAGCAGTTCGGTGTAGTGGCCGGTGTCGGTTTCTTCGAGCCGGTGGGTCCGAAACGACGCTGGCGTCACGAGTATCGGGTAGGCGAGTGGCCGTAATAATTGGTGGTCACGCACAGGCCAGTTCCGAACCGCTACCGAGCGGCTCGTTCCATCGGTGCGGTTGATCGCAGAGAGGAAGAGACGGGGTGCTCAGGCCTCGAGCGCGAGTCCGGCCTTTGCGAGCGCGTCGTCGGTCGAAAGATCGTGGTGGACGACGCCGGCGACGGCCGTCGCGATGGCTTCCGGGTTCTCGTGCTGGAAGATCGATCGCCCCATCGAGACGCCGGCTCCACCGGCGTCCATCACGCCGCGGACCATCTCGACGGTCTCGCGGTCGGTTCCTTTCGAGCCGCCGGCGATAACGACCGGCAGCCGGGTCGACTCGACGACGTGCTGGAAGCTTTCGGCGTCGCCGCTGTAACCCGTCTTGACGATATCGGCGCCGAGTTCTTCGGCGAGACGGACGGCGTGGCCGAGCGCTTCGGGATCCTCGGAGTCGACGCCGGGGCCGCGGGCGTAGGCCATCGCGAGCACCGGGATGCCGAGCCGCTCTGCGTTCGCCGTGACCTCGGAGAGCTGGGAGAGCTGGTCGGGTTCGTGGTCCGAGCCGACGTTGATGTGGAAGGAGACGGCGTCGGCGCCGACCCGAACGGCCTCCTCGACGGTCCCGGTCAGTCGCTTGTCTTGCTCGTCGGGACCGATCGTCGTCGAACCGTTGAGGTGGACGATGTAGCCCTTTCCGTTCTTGTGCTCGTGGACGCGAGGTGCGATCCCCTTCTGCGTGAGGACCGCGTCCGCACCGCCGCTGGTGACACCGTCGATCGTCGATTCGATGTCTTTCAGCCCCTGAACCGCGCCCATGGTGATGCCGTGATCCATCGGAACGATCACGTACGAGTCGTCTGTACCGATCCTGTCGAGTCGCGCGTCGATGCCTGTGGTAGTCATTGCGGGAGTGTAGCAAGCTTGCAGTTATGGCTGTTCTGGTTCCGGTGCATCTTCCGTATCGTTCGTGACGGTCTCCGACCCGCGAACGGCGCCGCGTTTGAGTTCCTCGGCTTTGGCCTCGAGGTCGGCAGCGGGGTTATCGTTCGAGGCGACAATGTCGATCAGCGCGCTGCCGACGATGACGCCGTCGGCACCGGCCTCGATGATCTCTGCCGCGTGATCGCCCTCGCTGACGCCGAACCCGACCGCTTTGGGGACATCGTAGTCGGACAGCCGCGCGAGGCTGTCGTGGGTCGCCGACGAGACATCCGCGCGAGCCCCGGTCGTTCCGAGTCGGGCCTGTACGTAAGCGAAGCCCGAGACCTGCGACATGATCCCATCCAGGCGCTCGCCCTCGGTCGTCGGCGCGATGATGAAGACCAGATCGAGACCGTGCTCGTCACAGGCTTCGCGAAGGGGACCGGATTCCTCGGCAGGCAAGTCCGGGACGATGATTCCCGACAGTCCCGACTCGGCAGCCCGTTCGACGAACGGCCGGACGTCGGGTTCGGGTCCGTACTGCAGAATCATATTATAGTACGTCATCACCAGCAGCGGCGCGTCGGTCTCGAGGTCGTCGACCAACTCGAAGAAGCCCTCGGGCGTCGTCCCGGCGTCGAGCGCGCGGTTGATCGCGGCCTGAATCGTCGGCCCCTCCGCGATCGGTTCCGAAAACGGCAGGCCGAGTTCGATCAGGTCCGAGCCGCCGCGGTCGAGGGCTTCGACGTACGCCTTGGTGTCCTCGAGCGACGGATCTCCCGCGGTCAGATAGGTGATCAGCGCCGGGTAATTCTGCCGAATAGCGGCCTCGATGTCGCTGTCGTACTCGGTGCTCGCGGATCGCTTCCCACCGTCGCTCCCCGCTCGCGTTTCCCGAGGCTCTCCTCCCTCCGGTCGTCGATCCTCGCCACTCATCGATCGAACACCTCCACTTCGGGGGCCGCCTCGAGATCACGCTTCTCGGTCTCCTCGAGCACCGTCTCCAGATCCTTGTCGCCGCGGCCGGAGACGTTGACGACGATGACCGTGCCCAGTTCGTCGTAGTTCTCTTCGAGATAGCCCAGCGCGTGACTCGACTCGAGTGCCGGGATGATCCCCTCGAGTCGCGACAGGCGGTGAAAGCCGTTGAGCGCGGCCTCGTCGTCGACGCTCGCGGGGGTGACGCGTCCGATGTCGACGAGGTGTGAGAGCTCGGGACCGACGCCGGCGTAGTCCAGCCCCGCGCTCACGCTGTGCGATTCCATGATCTGGCCGTCCGTGCTCTGGAGGAGCTTCGTCATCGCGCCGTGGAGCACGCCGTCGGTGCCCGTCGAGAGCGTCGCGGAGTTCGGGGCCAGCGCGTTCTCCTCGTCGATCTCGAGGCTCGAGCCACCGGCCTCGACGGCGTACAGGTCGACATCCTCGTCCGGAACGAACTCGTGGAACGTCCCCATCGTGTTCGAGCCGCCGCCCGCGCAGGCGACGACGCTGTCGGGGAGTCGCCCCGCCTTTTCTCGGATCTGCTCGCGGGCTTCCTGGCTGATAACGGACTGGAAGTCTCGAACGAGTTTCGGGAAGGGATGCGGGCCAACGACGCTCCCAATGACGTAGTGGGTCCGCTCGACGGTCGTCGCCCAGTCGCGCATCGTCTCGTTGATCGCCTCCTTCAGGGTGCCGCTGCCCGCCGTGACCGGGTTCACCTCGGCGCCGTTCATCCGCATTCGGTAGACGTTCGGCCGCTGGCGGTTGATATCGGTCCGACCCATGTAGATCTCGCAGGGCATGTCGAGGTGGGCCGACGCCATCGCGGTCGCCGTGCCGTGTTGGCCGGCGCCGGTCTCGGCGATGATCCGCTCTTTGCCCATGTACTTGGCCAGCAGGACCTGTCCGAGCGCGTTGTTCAGCTTGTGCGCGCCGCCGTGGACCAGATCCTCGCGCTTGAGGTAGATCTCGCGGTCGTAGCGCTCGCTGAGGCGTTCCGCGCGCTGCAGCGGCGTCGGTCGGCCGCCGAAATCCCGCATTCGGTCGCGGAACTCGTCCATGAAGCCGTCTTCGTTGTGCAGGACGTAGCGTTCGTAGGCGTCCTCGAGTTCCTGGACCGCCGGCATCAGGGCCTCGGGGACGTACTGCCCGCCGTAGTCACCGAACGTGGCTTCGCTATCGCGCTCTCGAGTGCGTTCGTCGTGGTCGTTCGTACTCATGTGTTTGGTCCGTCCGTGTCGTCCGAGTGGTCGGTCGCGTACTGGCTCATCTCTCCGCCCCGTCTTCGGCCCGGACCAGTCGCCGGGTGTTCTCGGTTACGTCGCTGTCGCCCGAGGCGTGGTCCATGATCGCGCTGCCGATCAGGAGGGCGTCGGCACCCGCCCCGCGCATCCGGCGCACGTCGGCGGGCGTCGACACGCCGCTCTCGGCGATCAGCGTAACGTCATCCGGAGCGTGGGGGCTGACGGACTCGAACGTTTCGAGGTCCACCTCGAGTCGCGCCAGATCCCGGTTGTTGACCCCGATAATCTCCGCGCCGGCCTCGAGTGCGGTCTCGAGCTCCGCGCGGTCGTGGACCTCGACCAGTGGCTGGAAGCCGCGTTCGCGCGCGGCCGCAATGAGTCCCTCCAGATCGTCCACGAAGCGGACGATCAACAGGAGCAGATCGGCTTCGACGACGTCCATCTGTTCCTCCTCAAGCACGAAGTCCTTCCGGAGGACGGGGACGTCGACGGCCTCGCGAATGCGAGTCAGCGACTCGGGGGAGCCACCGAAGTGACTCGGCTCGGTAAGGACCGAGATCGCCGCTGCGCCGCCGTCGACCATCGCCTCGGCCAGTTCGACGGGGTCGTCGTCGCGCGTGCCGTCGGCGGTTGGGCTCGTGGGTTTTACCTCCGCGATCACCGGAACGCGGCCGTCGGCTTCGGCCCGCGCGAGCGCATCGGGCAGGGACCGCGCGTCGACGTCCACGACGCCGTCGCCTCCCGGCCGCTCCCGGGCGGCCTCGAGGATCGACGCCACCGCCGGCGCGAGCTCTGTTCGAGAGTTCATTGTTGTACATCGACGTACTCATATGTACAAAAGCTTTGCGCCATCGGAACGAGTCGAACCCGGACAACTACCGAGATTTCGGCCGATCGACCCCCGGCGTGCGGTGGCGCGCGCTGTCGACGGAGCCGAGCGTTGCGAGGTGCGAGCCCTGCGAGCACCTCGAAAAGTGAGCGAGGGTCCGTCGCCGACGGTGCGCGAGGGACGAGGACCGCAGCGACGGACGGAGCGAGGACCGCAGGCGGCTGGGGAGGGTGTGGCTATCGTCGGTGCCAGCATCGGCAGGGTTCACGTGGTTCGTCGGGATCGATGGAACTCGGTCGGAGTCGGTGGGCGGCCGACTGGTCGGCGTTTCCGCGACCGACCGACGCGTTCGAAACCGGCGACCGGCGATTATTCAAGGCCCTATCACCTACGCGGGAGTATGGAGGACGTCACGGACGCCGGAATCTACGCGCGAGAATCGTCGTATCTCGATCGATACGTCCAGCTCGGGGCCGCGAGCGGTCGCGTCCTGAGCGTCTCGTTTCCCGACCTGCCGGACGAGGAGGCCACGGACGACCATCCCGTTCTCGAGCAGATCTTCGAGTACCTCGAGGGACTCGAGGAGGTCCACTTCGACGAGCTACAGGTGGCCTTGACCGTGCCAACCGACCAGCGTGCCGTCTTAGAGCAGGTCCGCGGAATCCCCTACGGCGAGCAGGTCAGCGTCGACGCCCTCGCGCGGATGACCCCCGAACTCGACCCGGACGACGAGGACGACCTCATTCTCGTTCGAACGGCCCTCGATGGGAACCCAACCCCGATCTTGATTCCCGACCACCGCGTGCGCGACGGTCCGAGCGCCGCGCCGCCGGCCGTCGAACAGAAGCTCAGGTCGCTCGAGGGGCTCTAACTGTTCGTTCTCAGTGGCAGTGTATAGTTGAGTATCTCTGCTAGCGTCTGTCCGTTGAGTGACTGCTGTGGTCGTTGTCTTGTAGTAGTGTACGAACTGTTCGAGCCACTCTCTGACGCTCTCCTGACTGCCATCCACGAGTTATGGAAGCGACCAACCCGTCTCTCGAGGGCGTGAAACTACTTTTCGATCAGGGCTCTCTCGACACAGTCGAGCCGATCGCTCGATCCTAATCGGGAGGTGGGAGTCAGATATCCATAGCCATCGACGAGAAACACCGTCTCTTCGAGATCGTGTTCAACAATCCGGCTGGTCCTCGGGAGTGACAATATCTATCTCAGTTCTCGATTCGCTGTATCGGACTATCATTTTGGCACAGTAGTCCCCATCAATATCGCTTCGTTCCATGCGGAACATCCCAACTGCTACTTCGTCGTTTACAACTGTGTGTATATACTCTTCTGTCCCATCTCCAGGCATAGAAATAGAAACTGTTTCGCGATCATTTGGCCCCACTTCTCGTTGCTTCCACTCGCCCAACCCGTCAGCCCATTCTATGCTAAACGAGAAACTGTGTGCAGTATCAGCACGGTTCTGGAGTTCCAATTCGAGTTCTACTAGCTCTCCGTCAGTAATGATGTCTGTACACCCAGAGAGCAAAACGGTCGAAGAACCAACAGCTAAGATACGCCGTCGAGATATATTCACGAGTGTATTGTTGGTAATTGTAGGTTTAACAGTTTCTGTTATACGGAAGCAACGCTACCACCGAGATGCGGAATCGTGCTCGTATGTTGTCCTCTACCCGGTGCTTTCTTCGTCGCCGTACCAGACCGCGTAGATGTAGAGCCCGATTCCAACGAAGACAGCGATCGACGAGACGGTATCGAGGAGCAGGACGCGAGTAAACAGGTACGCGAACTGAACCATACCACCGAACACGAGACAGACGGCCGCGCCGGGGATCACCCACGAGCCGCGATCGGTCTCGGCCTGCAGGTACAGAATCGTTCCCACGCCGATAGCGATCACGCCGAAGACGAACTCCGAGGCGAACGCCGCCAGGGAGTCGCCCGTCGCCTGTGCGTACACCAGCAGTGCGAAATAGAGGACGATCCCGGAGAAGATCGCCCGATAGACCGTGTCCGGTACGTCGTCGAGCCCGTTCATACCCACACCCAACAGGTCACAACCCTTAGCTTTCGAGGGTTTGGGCCCACTCGAAGCCGAGCCCCTCGTGGACGACGAACTCGAGGGCGTTGACCAGGTAGTGCGCGACGACGACCGCGAGGAAGCTGCCGGTGACGATAAAGATCGCCGCGAGGACGAACCCGAGCAGGCCGGTGACGACGACGCCGACAGAACCCTGCATGCCGTGGCCGACGGCGAACGCGATCGAGGAGACGACGGCGAGCAGCCACGGCGAGACGCCGAAGGCGGCTGCGATGACCCCGATCAGCGCCGCCCGGAAGAGCAGTTCCTCGAAGACGGCGATGATGGGGAGGACGACCAGTAGCAGTGCCGACCAGCCTCGTCTCGTATCCGGCGCGAGCAGTTCCCGAAGCTCCTCGTCGTGATCGAAGCCGAACCGAGTCGCCGTCGCCGCGCCGATCTCGTTCACGACGTACAACGCGAGTCCGAACGCCGTTCCCAGCAGTAGTCCCTGCTCGAGGTAGCCGAGCGAGAACTCGATCCCGAGCGCGGCGGCCGGGATCCCCGTGTAGATCACGCCCCCGAGCAAGACGAGGGCGAACAGCCCTTGCGAGAGCGCGACGTTTGCCAGGAGTTCCCCCGTCGACAGCGATCGGGGATCGATCCCATCCGGTCGCTCGGTGGGGCGTCCGCGTTCGGGATGGGGAGTCGCCTCGGAATCGACCGAGACGGTCTCGGCATCCTCGTCGGCTTCAGCGTCGACATCGGAGGATGGACTCGCGTCGCGCTCGAGCGTGGAGTCGCGATCTGCAGTGCTCGAGCCAGCGGGTCCGATAGTGGCGCGCGAGTTGTCGGCCCCGACACCCGAACGCGAGTCGTCGATCTCCGTTCGCGGTTTGGGAGCGTTGGGTGACTCGAGTTCGGCGTTCGGCTCGGCAGTAACGCTCGAGTCGGAATCGCCGCTCGAGTCACGATTACGATCCGAGTCGGAGCCGTTGTCGAACGCTGACTGCGTCAGATGCGATAAAACCAGCAACAGCACGAGGACGACGCCCGTAATACCGGCGAACGTCGCCCAGTCGGCCATCTATTGCGGACTCGGGTTCGAGCCGCTGGCGGAGCCGACGCCGCTCTGGCTGCCCTCGAAGGCCGAGCCAGTGATCGACTTGAGACGGTCGACCAGCGAGTCCTTCTTCGGTTCGCCCATCAGCGCGACGTCAAGCACTTCGCTGATGTTCGAACACGGGATGATCTCGATCATCTCCTTGTACTCGTCTTCGATCATCACGTCCTGCTCGTTCGAGGCGGGGATGATGACCTTGTCGCAGCCGGCCTTCGCGGCGGCTTCGATCTTGTGGGTGACGCCGCCGACGGGGAGTACGTCGCCCCGGACCGACAGCGAGCCGGTCATCGCGATCGACTGATCGACCGGAATGTCCTCGAGGGCGGAGATGACGGCGGTCGCCACCGTGATCGAGGCGGAGTCACCGTCAACGCCCCCCTCGCCGGCCTGGACGAACTGGATGTGGATGTCCTTCTCCGAGAGGTCCACGTCGGAGAACTTCTTGATGATCGCCGAGACGTTCTGGACGGACTCCTCGGCCATCTCCTTGAGTTGGCCCGTCGCGATGACCTGTCCGCCGCCCTGTGCGGGCGCGATTTCGGCCATGACGGGGAGCATGATCCCGGAGTCCTCGCCCATGACGGCGAGGCCGTTGACGCGGCCCTCGACGCCGTCTTTGGTGACCTGCAGTTCGTAGTCCTTGCGTCGCTCGATGTAGTCGTCGGCGAGCTGTTGCTCGATCGACCGGGAGCGGCGCTTGGCCTGCAGGACGTCGTCGCGGGTCGTGTGTTCGCGGTCCTCGGCGCGGGCGATGTCGCCGGCGACGCGGACCAGACCGCCGAGATTTCGGAACAGCAGCGTGAGGTGGTCCTTCCGGCCCGCGCGGCGTTTGGCCTCGAGGATGACCTCCTCGACGGCCTCGCGGGTGAAGTGTGGAAGACGGCCGTCGCGTTCGACCTCCTGAGCGATGAAGCGGGCGTACTTGCGCCGCATCTCGGGGGTGTCCTCGATGGTGTCGTCCATGTAGACTTCGTACCCGTAGCCCTTGATCCGCGAGCGGAGCGCGGGGTGCATGTTCTCCATCGCGTCCAGGTTCCCCGCGGCGATCATGATGAAGTCACAGGGGACGGGTTCGGTCTGGACCATCGCACCCGAGGAGCGCTCGGACTGGCCCGTGATGGCGAACTCGCCCTCCTGAATCGCGGTCATCAGCTTCTGTTGGGTACGGATATCGAGCGTGTTCATCTCGTCGACGAACAGCACGCCCTTGTTGGCCTGGTGGATCGAGCCGGGTTCGACGCGGTCGTGGCTCGGGGTTTCCATCCCGCCGGACTGGAAGGGGTCGTGGCGAACGTCGCCCAGCAGTGCGCCGGCGTGGGCGCCGGTCGCGTCCTCGAACGGCGCCGTGCGCTGATCGCCGTTGTTGACGATCATGTTCGGCACCATGGCGTCCGTGCCGCGGGACGTGTAGCGGAAGATCAGCCAGACGATACCTGCCGCGAGAATGCCGAGCAGAATGCTGGCGGGGCTGAGAATCGCGTAGCCGATGATGATCGCGATGATGACCCACATCAGGATCGAGCGCATCTGATTGCGCTTTCGAGCCTCCTCCTTGTGGGCGTCGATAATCTGTTCTCCTTTGCCGGCGGGGACGGTTCGGACCTTCGGCTCGTTGCCGTCGTCTGGGTTGTGGTAGACTAAGACGTCCTGGAGATCCTCTTTCGGGAGCAACTGGCTCATCGCTTTCGCCAGCATCGACTTCCCGGTACCCGGGGAGCCGATCATCATCACGTGGCGGCGCTGCTTGGCCGCCTTGATGATGATATCCCGTGCTTCGTCCTGACCGATGACCTGGTCGACGAGCCGATCCGGAACCTCGATATCTGCCGTCGAGTCGACTTTGAGGCCGCCGAGCAGATCGTCCTCGGCGTTCTCCTCGTCGATCTCGACGCCCGGATCGACGTCGACCGTACTCCCGAGATCTTCGACGGTTTCGATGTCGTCGTCCTCGTCGGTTGACTCCCGATCGAACTCGTCGATCGGATCGTCGAACTCGTCCCCGTCGTCGATCTCCTCCTGGTGGTCACTGTCGTCGACGTCGTCGCGCTGGTCGCCGTCCTCCTCGGGCGGCGGCCGTTCTCCCTGACGCACCGACTCCTGGTCCTGGGACCGAGGCTGTGCCTGCTCCTCGTCAGGCTCAGTGGAGGGGGCGTCTTCGGGAGGGTCGTCAACGTTCGTATCGTTACTCATAGAACTCTGTTCAGTACCTGATTCGAAGGGATTGGGACTGATATACTTTCTCCATGCGGAGTATGGTGACAGTGCCTGATACCGGCACCCTCAGGCGTCCAAAGGCGCAATTAGTGATTTCCGCCTCGTTCTCATCCGGTCGTGTCGAGCCCGCAAGATGTGTGTGATTAACACCCAGTCAGTCGGTCGCTCGAGACGCCGGCAAAGACGTCCGTTCAGCCGCTGGAAAACTCGCCACGCTTAAGCACGCGGCCCGAACAGTGTCCGGCATGACCCGGGGGTTCTACATCGGCCGCTTTCAGCCGTTCCACAACGGCCACCTCAGCATGGTCGAGCAGATCGCCGACGACGTCGACGAACTCGTACTCGGCATCGGGAGCGCCGACGACTCACACACGATCCGAAACCCGTTCACGGCCGGCGAACGGATCATGATGATCACGAAGTCGCTCGTCGATCACGATCTCGTCACCTACGCCGTCCCGATCGAGGACTTGGAACGCAACTCGGTCTGGGTGAGCCACGTCCAGAGCATGAGTCCCGACTTCGACGTCGCCTACTCGAACAATCCGCTGGTCATCCAGCTGTTTCGCGAGGCCGACATCGAGATCCGCCAGTCGCCGATGTTCAACCGCGAGGTGCTCGAGGGGAGCGAAGTCCGCCAACGGATGATCCACGGCGGCGACTGGGAGACGCTGGTTCCCGAAGCCGTCGTCGACGTCGTCGGCGAAATTGGCGGCATCGAACGCATCCAGATGATCAGCGGCTCGGACTCGAACGGCGATTGACTGGTCCATCGATTCCCCACAACCCTCAACCGTGAGTCGTATCGGCTTTCAGCGATCGGACCGTACTACTGCGCATGATCACGCTCGCGTCGGATTTCGGTTCGCCGTATCCTGCGGCGATGAAGGGCGTTATTCTCCAGCGAACTGACTGCAGGCTGGTCGACATCGCCCACGATTTTCCCCGGCAAGACGTTCGTGCCGCCGCCTTCTGGCTCCGCGAAACGCTCCCCTACTTTCCGCCGGCGACCCACCTCGTCGTCGTCGATCCCGGCGTCGGCACCGATCGCAACGCGCTCGTCGTCCGCGCGGGCGAGCACGCGCTCGTCGGTCCCGACAACGGCGTCCTGCTCCCCGCCGCACGTCGACTCGCCGGCGACGCCGACCTCGAGTACTACGTCATCGACGAGCGTCGCCTCGAGCCCGTCGAACCCGCCGGCACACAGCGATCGGCGGCGGTTTCCGCCGACCCGGAAGATGCGACTGCAGGACCGGCGAGCAATACCTTTCACGGCCGCGATGTCTTCGCGCCCGCTGCCGCGGCGGTTCACGACACCGCACTCGAGGATCTCGTCGATCTGGAGTGGCTCTCGCCGCTCGAGGACGACCCTGTCGATCTCGTCCTCCCGCGAGCGTCCCTCACTGGCGAGCGTGCGACGGGCGAGGTGCTGGTCGTCGACGACTTCGGGAACGTCATCACGAACGTACCGGGAGAATTTCTCGAGGAGCGAGAACGGATCGTCGCGAACGGTGACACTGTGCCCGTCGGCGAGACGTTCGCCGCCGTTCCCACCGGTGAGCGTCTGGCAACGGTCGGCAGCCACGGCTACGTCGAACTCGACGTGAATCAGGGACGGGGCGACGAGGCGTTCGATCTCGCGGCCGGCGATCGGGTGGTTCTCGAGACCACGGCTACCGCCGACTGCGGTAGCGATCTCACTGATGGCGAGTGAACGGACGGCACGAACGGAGCCGACCGACGACGGTCGCAGTCGGTGTGCGACTGATTACGCACCGATCGGTCCGTCGACGGGGTGGTCGGGATCGATCACGATCTCGCCGTCGGAGTAGACCGTGATCAGGCAGTCGGCGAACGAAAACGCGATCGAGTTTCGCCCACCCTGTGACTCGCGTTCGCCCCAGTGGCCGACGAGAGCGTTCAGCGCGTCGGGATCGATGGAGGCTGAGAGTGAGTCGAGATCGGCCGGATCGGCCTCGAGGATCGACGAGACGGCCATCACGAGACCCGTGCTCACAGGCTCGTAGTCCGCGTCGGCACACCACGCGTGGTACGTTCCGCGGCCCTCGTCGTAGTAGAGCTGACGGTCGACCGTCTTACTGACCGGCGTCAGCCGATCTCGAGTCGTTCCAGACATGATACGGTGCTGAGTTAGCTATGTCAACATATAACATTGACGGCCGCACGACTGTCACTGAACCCGATGGAAACCGAAAAACGGCGAGCGACGGCGTTACTCGGCGGCGATGACGTCGTCGATGCGGACGATCATCGTCGCGGCCTCGGTCGCGCTCTCGATGGCTTCACGCTTGACGTCGGCGGGGTCGACGACGCCGTACTCGAATGGGTCGTCGATGGTGACGGTCTCGCCGTCGGTGATCAGGCCGGCGCGGCCCTCGGACTCGTGGGCGGCACGAAGATCCACGAGTGCGTCGATGGGGTCCTGGCCGGTGTTGGCGGCGAGCGTTCGCGGGATCACGTCGAGCGCGTCGGCGAAGGCCGTCACGGCGAGCTGTTTGCGGCCCTCGATACCCGCGGCCTCTTGGCGGATCTTGTCCGCGATGGCGATCTCGGTCGCGCCGGCACCGGGGACGACCTCGCCGGAGGCGAGTGCCGTTGCGACGACGTCGAGCGCGTCGCCGATGGCGCGCTCGAGTTCGTCGACGACGTGTTCGGTACCGCCGCGGACGAAGACGGTGACGGTCTCGGCCGCCGCGCCGCCCTCGATGAACGCGAGGTCGTTGTCGCCAAAGTTCTCGCTCCGGATGCGGTCGGCGTGGCCGAAGTCGGACTCCTCGAGATCGTCGAGCGCGCCGACGCGGCGAGCGCCCGTCGCGGAGACGATGTCGCGGGCGTCGCTGTTGCCGATGTTCTCGAAGACGAGGACGCCCTCGTTGGCGAGGTAGTTGCTGACGCGGTCGTCGACGTCATCGGTCGTGAAGACGACGTCGGCCCCGCTCTCGGCGACGGTTTCGGCGTAGCCCCGAACTTCGCTCTCCTCGGCGTCGATGGCCGTGTTGAGCTGGTCGATCGAGTCGATGGCGTACTCGGCGTCGATGTCGCCCGTGCGGACGCCGAGTTCGACGTCGAGGACGGCGATCGAGGCGTCCTCGACCTCGCTGGGCATGCCCTCGTGGGCGGGCTCTTCGTCGATGACGATGCCGGGAACGAGCTCCGTCGCGTTCGAGGAGGCACCGACCTGCGTGTGGACGGTGACGTTGTCTCGAGCGACGCCGTCGTCGGTTTCGACGTGACGGATCGCTTCGACGACCGTCTCGGCCAGCGACTCGGCGGTGAGACCGCCGGTCCCTTTGCCGGTCATGCTCGATTCGCCGACCTGCTTGAGCACTTCGTCGTCGACCGTGTCTTCGCTGATCTGTTCGGCGATGGCCTCGAGAGCGATCGCGGAGGCTTCGTGATAGCCCTCGACGATCGTCGTCGCGTGGACGTCCTGTTCGATGAGGTCTTCGGCCTCGCCGAGCAGGTTGCCGGCGACCACGGCCGCTGTCGTCGTCCCGTCACCGACTTCCTCTTCCTGGGAGTCGGCGACCTCGACGATCATCTGGGCCGCGGGATGCTCGATGTCCATCTCGTTGAGAATCGTCGCCCCGTCGTTGGTGATGACGACCTCGCCGGCGGAGTCGACGAGCATCTTGTCCATACCGCGGGGTCCGAGCGTCGTCCGTACGGCTTCGGCAACCGCCTTGCCGGCCATAATGTTCGACGACTGGGCGTCGCGACCCTGCGTTCGCTGGCTATCCTCGCTCATAATGAACATAGGCTGCCCGCCCATGCGTCGCTGTTGTGCCATAGTTGAATCCTCACTAACTATGTCGTCAGCACTTCTATATAAGTGTTTTGCTCCCGCCCCGGCTCCGTCTGGCGATTGCACGCCCGACAGCTTCCCGAACGGCTCCGTTCGTGACAGTCACGGGGCCGGTAGGGAAATATGTCTCGACTGAAAAGAGTGCGTACGGAATGCTGGAACTGGAGCACGGATTTCGCATCGTCGACGTCTACGCGCGACTGACGCCGGACGGATCGACGGTGGAGTTCGGGGGACAGACGATAACGCCCGACCGGCTCGAGCGGGAGATGCACCAGGCCGGCATCACCAGATCGATCGTCTTCCCGCCCGCCAGCGCGGAGACGAGCTACGTCGCGGCGAACAACGGCGTCGCCCGCCGCAGCGTCGACCGGCCGTTCGTCGCCGTCGCCCGGATAAACGGAACCGAGCGGGCGGGCACCTCCGTAACGGAACGGTTCCGAAACGCGATCAGCAGCCGTCAGGAGTTCCACACGACCCCCGAAGACGTCGAGAAGTACGCCTACGACGACCGCTTTCACGGCTTCGTCGTCGATCCCGCCGTCGACGGCTACCCCGACGCGGACGTCCTCGCCACCCTCGAAAACGTCGGCCTCCCCGTGATCGTTCGCGGCGGCGTCGAGGCGCCACCCGAAACCCTCGCGGCGACGGTGCTCGAGCGCTCCTTTCCCGTCGTCGTCGCCCACTTCGGCGGCCACCTGCTCGAGCGCTCGCGCATGCACGAGACGGTGGATCTGCTCGATACGTACGACGACTGCTACCTCGAGACGAGTTTCGTCCGATACCGGGATCTGCTCGAGCGGGCGCTGCTCGAACATCCCGATCGGGTGCTGTTCGGCAGCGGCGCGCCGGCCTGCCACCCCGACGTCGCGGTCATGGAGATCCTCACGCTCGACGTCTCGGAGGACAAACTGTGGCGAGCGTTCTCGAAAAACGCCTGTCGCGTATTCGAGGGACTCGCGCCGGACGGCGACGCGTGATCGACCGTCTAGAACCGATCGCGTCTCTCTACTCTGTCCCGGCGTCGAACCGTCGTCGACCGAGGATTGTCACTCGAGTCGAACGTTAATTTCACCGAAAGGTAGATGAACACCCGGGGCAATTCATTCTCGAGATCGTATGACTCAGTACTCGGCGGAGCGCTGTTCCGACTGTAGCGGAAAGAAGATCGCCCGAACTGACGGCACCGTCTGGTGCCCGAACTGCGCGCTGTTTCGCCCACAGGCGACGCGGGGATCGGAATCGTAATCGTCGAGAACTGCCGGAGTCGACCCTCGTGAGTTAGCCGATATACCGCAGATCGTCGTCCGTCGGGACGTCCATCTGCTGTTGTTGCTCCATCTCCTGGATCTTGCCGATGACGTCCTCCATCTCGTCGGCGCGCTCGTCCAGCGACTCGTACTCGAGGTCGAAGCCGAGTCGCTCCTCGAGCACCTCGAGCACCGCCCGTGCGCTTTTCGGATCGACCAGATAGCCGCTGGTCTCCCCCATCAGACAGGCGGCCTCGAAGCCGCGGCGCTCGCCCAGTCCGAGCATGAGCCCCGAGACGCCGACGATGCCGCCCGCGGGTTCGTCCTCGCGGAACTCGACGCCGACATCCTCGAGCGCCTCGAGCATCGACTCGTCGCTGACGGCGCCGACGACGGCGTACTCGTCGATGAGTTCACCGGTCGGGACGCCGCCGAGCGCGTACACCTCGTCCGCGCCGAACTCCTCGGCGACGTCGAGGAAGGCGTCGGTCAGTACGTAGTGGCCCTCGTTAGTCTGTGCTTGATGATCGCCGGACAACAGCAGTAGATCACGACCGTCCGGAACGGTGACGGCGTGGAGTTTCGCGCAGGTGAGTTCCGAAACGCCGTCCTCGACGCTCACCTGGGGCGGGAACTCGTGGGAGTAGATCCGGCGTACGAGCGTACTGTCGCCCTCGAGTTCCTCGAGCAGGTGCTCGACGGCGAGACTTCCGACGTGACCGACACCCGGCAGCCCCTCGACGAGGACGGGGTCGTCCAGTTCGACCTCGGCAACCGCGTCGATCTCGAGTTCGTCCATACCGTATCAGCGATAGCGACGTTTAAGAGACCGTCGGTACTCGCCGTGTGGGTCGTTCGGATCGAACGGCGCGGGGGCGCTGTTTTCGGCGTCCGCACCACACTCCGGACAGCTCGCAGAAAGCGTATACACCGGGCGGTCGTGTGCGTCGCGCCACGCCGAACACACCCGGATATCCGACTTCATACGTTACTCGTCGTCGGTTCGTCGCTCGCGGTGGTACTCGCCCTCGCCGCCTTCGGATTCGATCGCGGCGACCGCGCGCCGAGCGCTCTCCTCGAGCTGGGATTCGGCGGTTTTGTAGTTGGGCGCTTTCACCTTGATGCGGTACTCGGGTGCACCGACGTAGCTGACCTCGAGGTCGACCTCGTCGGGAATTTCACCGTTGCCCTCTGCGGCTTCGAGGGCTTCGCGGATCCCGTCGACGCCGCTTGGCGAGGCGTTCTCCAGGTCGACATAGCCGGTGACGTTGACGTACGGCACCGAGACGTTCTCGCGGGCCGTCTCGACGATGGATTCGATCTCGTCGTCGGAGAGATCGGTGTCCTCGAGCGCCTCTTCGCCGTGGATCGCGGCCTGTTTGAAGCCGTCGTAGAGGCTCCCGTGGATGCCGATCAGTTCGTTGGCGACCGCGGTGTAGCTCTCGTCGTCGGCGTCCTCACCGAGCGCGATGCTCATCCAGTTGTCGGCTTTTTGCTCGTTCTTCCAGTCCTGGATCTTGTCCGAGCGCTGGTGGTCGTTGACGTCTTTCAGCGAGAGGTCGATCTGCTGGGAGCTCTCGTCGATCTCGAGGACCTTACAGACGACGATCTGGCCTTCACGGACGTGGTCGCGGACGTTTTTGATCCAGCCGCTCGCGACTTCGGAGATGTGGATCAGGCCGCGTTTGTCCTGATACTCCTCGAGATCGACGAAGACGCCGAAGTCTTCGATCTCGTCGATCTTGCCGACGACCAGTTCGCCGGGATCGGGCCAGCCGCTGTACTTCATCGTGACTCGACTGTTTCTAAGATCTCGTGGTCGATCTCGGCTTTGCCGCCGGTCGGTCGAGCGAGCGTCGTGCCACAGACGGCACAGGCGACCTCGCTCGAGGCTTTGCCGAAGACGGTCTGTTCGTTTTCGCAATCACTGCATCGGACGCTGTAGAAATTTCCTGCCATTGTAATCACTCCTGGAACTCGAGTCGGCCGGCGCGCCATCCCTGACGGAGGTGGGCCTTGCCGCACTCGCTGCAGCGGTACTTGAGGTCGGTCTTCTTCGTCGGCTTCTCGCCGGCGGGCACCTTCGAGAAGCGACCGGAGTTACCGATCGATGAGGAGTTTCGCCGGGTGCGGCGAGCGTCCCACTTCATCCCCGAGGAACGACCGGAACGGGCCTTCTCGACTTCGTGTTCGTAGTGTTCGTTGCAGTGCGGGCAGTACGTATTGAATCGGCGTGGCATCTGCATGGTTATCTCACTTGGCGTGGGCTAAGACAGCGCCGTTTAAAACCCGTTTGGTTCGTCGCCGTCGGTCGGTCGCAGTCGGAGCTCCGTCCGGCGTGTCACTCGCAACCTGCTGTGTACGCACGCGTATCACGCGCCGACCGGTCACGGCGACGGATACTCCGAAGGGCTTAATCCACCGTCACGAGTAGGCTGACCTATGAGACAGGTCATTATCCACGGTGATCCCGGGATCCGGAAGGGGGCCATTATCGACTACGACGGGACGGAGCTGGTCTGTTTCGGGATCAACCGGAACGGCGAGTGGCACGGCCCGGAGCAGGTCCAGCTGTGGTGTACGGTCGGCGCCGAAGACGAGTACGAGGACTACGAAAAACGAAACTACACGCCCCACTTCCTCGACGTAGACCGCGTCGACGCCGAGGACGTCGACGTCGTCCGTCCGAAAGCCGACCTCGCGGTCTGATTCGAGGAGCAAGCTGTTCGACGGGCCGGCTTTCGAATCGTCTCGAGTCCCAACCCGATGGGAGAGGTCCCCGATCAAACTCGCCCGCGTGCGCTGCGGCATCCGTCTCGCTGCGTTTCACTCGATATCTACTGCGTATGACAATTTACTGCTTATGACAACTTTTTCTTCGCGCGTGCCCGCGTGATCGTACGATCTCAGCTCAGTGCCTCTGTAGCTGAACCATAACATGGATACCGAAGCCGGGGCCACCATAAACATACGCTCGCATGCACGCTCGCTGGAGACGACGAGCGATCGACCGACGGTGCGTACGATGAGTGGATCGCTGTCAGAGGCCGTCCGAACGCGCTTTCGTGCCCTGTGCTCGACCGCACGGTTTAGCCAGTTCGCCGGCGTCGGACTCGTCGGCGCGGCCGTCGACAACCTCGTCCTCGTCTTGCTCGTCGAACTGACCGGCCTCGGACCCGTGGGAGCGAAGGTGATCTCTTGGGAGCTGTCGATCGCGGTCATCTTCGCGGTCAACGAACGCTGGACCTTCTCGGAGTACGGCGCGATGACGCCTCGAGCGCTCGGCAAACGGTTCGCTCGCTCGAACGCGGTTCGGTTCGCTGGCTTTTTGGTGACGCTGTCGGTGCTCGCCATTTTGACCACCTGGTTCGGCGTCTGGTATCTGGTGGCGAACTTGATCGGAACCGGAGTTGGGTTCTTCGTCAACTACACCTGTGAGAGCCTCTACACGTGGAAGGTCCACCGGGATTGACGGTAGAAACCCGCATACGGCACCCGAATCACAACCCTTAACTAGTGCACTCGGTTATGATGTGATAGCGGGATGGGATAGCCAGGAGATTCCGGCGGGCTCATAACCCGCAGACCGGTAGTTCAAATCTACCTCCCGCTATACTTTTGCTGCGAGCAAATTTGCGAGCAGCAAGTATAGCACGGCGGTAGTTTGAACCAGACGAGACGCGCGCAGCGTAAGCGAGCACGTCTCGACGTGGTTCAAATCTACCTCCCGCTACTTTTCACGAATTCAATGACGGACACCGAGTATCGCGAGGTGTGAGTTCCGAATTCGTGAAAATAGGTTAGTGGTAATCTGAACCAGACGGCATCCGAGCGGAGCGAGGATGACGGCGTAGTTCAAATCTACCTCCCGCTACGTTTCGACGCGAACAATAACGAAGAACGGAGTGATGAGTGACGCGAGCGTCGAAAATACGCTGAGTTGATTCGAAGTAGACGACGAGCGAGCGAAGCGACCGAAGTCGGCGTGGTGCAAATCTACCGCTCGAGGCCGCACACTCGTCTTCTTCGGCTCGCGACGAACATCATCCCCAGAGCGTCCACGCCGGTCGCTCGTCGCGAGTGGATCGGCCCGGACGCGATACCGATCGAACTACGTCCGGCGAGGGAGTCACTCGAGCCCGTCAGTTTTTATCGCTGGAGTTCAATCGAGGGGTATGTCAGAAGAGCCAACGTCGGCCGTCGACAGGTTTCGAGACACCGAGTATACGGGTGAGAATCGGTGTATCCCGTGTACCGCCGTCAACGTGGGAATCGCTCTCGTAGCGAGCGTGCTCGTCGCACTTCGGTCGCGGCGAGTCGCTGCCCTCGCGTTCGGGGGATCCCTGCTCGTGATCTACCTCAAAGGGTATCTCGTTCCGGGAACGCCGACGCTCACGAAGCGATATCTACCGGATTCGGTCCTCGCGGCGTTCGACAAGCAGTCACTCGAGGGGCCACGAACCGGGATCGAAATCGAGGCGGTCCCCGAGTCCGAGTCCGGAAGTACACCGGATGACGGGGAGTCAGCGGCCGACGGGAGCGCCACGGAGTGGGAGACCCTCGAAGAACTCGAGTACCAGCGCGAGAACGCCGTCGATCCGTCGGAGTTTCTACTCGGGGTGAACGCGGTCGAGCCGTGTGAGCGGGAATCCGACCTCTGTCTGACCGACGAGTTCGACGCACGTGTCGGGCGCGAACTGGACCGCGATCACGACCTGACGGATCGGGCGACGCTCGCCGAACTGTTCGACGTCGATCGACGTGCCGTGACGATCAAAGAGCGAGGCTATCCTGCGATCAAGATCGGTCGCCGGATTCACAAGTGGCCCGGGACCGCGGCGCTCGCCACTGACGTCGCAACTCACTACGCGTTGTGCGAGCAAACCGACGAGTGGACGGCCGTTCCTCGCGGACAACGGCTCGCAGTGCTCGAGGCGCTGCGCTCGTTTCACGACACGTGTCCGGACTGCGGCGGCACGATCGCGCTGACCGACGAAACGGTCGAATCGTGCTGTCGATCGTACGAGGTGCTCGCGCTCGGGTGCGCCGACTGCGAGGCGCCGTTGCTCGAGTTCGACCCGAGAGAACTCGGCGGTGAGAACGGCGGTATCCAGCCCTAAGGGCGAGGCAGTTTCGTCGCTGATCACGGGCGATCTGCAGGCCGCTCGTGACCGTCTCAGCGAGGTGGTTCCGACCGTCTGTGAGCGACGGACGCCGATAGCCTCGGAACGCGAAACGGGCCACTCGGTGTGCTGTCACCGCTACGATTCGACGATCGAGGCCGACCCTCGCTCCTGGAACTAATCGCGTCGTGAACGACCGAACTCCGTCCTCACGCTTCCGCGTCCGGAACGATACGGACCGTCGTTTCGTCGGCGAGTTCCTTTCCGGCCGGATCGTCGACGTTGAGTTCGACGCCGATCGTGTGCGCACCGGCCTCTGCCGGCTCCCACTCGTCGTCGGCGACCCGGAAGTGCTGGTGCCACTGTTTCGTGAACTGCTTTCGTTCACCGCGGTCGAAGGAGAGCGAGCCAGCTTCGTCCGGCGGATCGCGAAGCGGGACGTGCGACGCCTCCGGGACGCTATCGACGGACCACGACCACAGGAGCGGTGAGTTCGTCGAGATCGTGATCGGAAACGGCATCGCGTTCTTCATCGTGACTCGAAAGGGGACCATCGTCCCGACCGGGTACTCGGTCCGCGGTGACGAGATCGCGACCGAAATCGCCCGGTAACCGATTCGCTTCGGGACCAGAAGTCGACTCAGTCCGGACGAGTTCACCGATCGCATCGCCTGTGGTCGCTCTGAAGAATCGGTCTCGGTCGGGGTAAACGGCTCGTCATCACGGCGAAGCGCCCTGGATTCGTAGATCCGACGCATTGGTGTTGGCTGGGGATACGACGACTAAAACGTTCGGGTAGCGAACGGGTGTCGGTCGAGCCGATCAGTCGTCAGCGACGGCATCGTCAGTCCCGGTAGTCGTGGTCCGGAACTGTCCGTCCTCGTACCGCTCGTCGTACAGCAGACACGAGATTCGGTGTGACTCGCCCGTCCGCGCCTGACCCGGATGATGCGTCTCACAGGGCGAAGTGAACGATTTCTCGAGCAGTTCGCGCGCACCGGAGAGGTTCTCGGCTCGGAGTTCGTCGACGACCTGCGACAGCGTCCGTTCGATATCGGGATCGGGAACCGTCGACGGAATCCCGAACTCCGCTCGGAGTTGCTCGTCGATGACGTCTCGGGAGCGGTCGCTCAGGTCGACTTGGCCGTCGTCGGTGTCCACGTCGTTGACCGAGAGAAGCGACGTGATCGAGTCCGTCTCTCGTACGCGCAGTTTGAAGTCGACGATCGACCGCCAGACGCCTTGCGGAATGTCGTACTCGTCCGGTTGGATAATTCGCGGACAGCGCGTGTGGAACCGACAGCCCGAGGGTGGATTGAGCGGCGAGGGAACGGTGCCGGGAAGGAATATCTGCTCGCCCTCCCAGAGGGGGTCCGGTTCCGGAATTGCAGAGAGCAACGCCTCCGTGTACGGATGGTGCGGTGGCGAAAACACCTCTTCGGTCGTGCCGACCTCCGCGAACTCGCCGAGATACATCACGGCGATACGGTCGGAGATGTGTTCGACGACGCTCAGATCGTGGGCGATGAAGATGTAGGACAGGCCGAACTCCTCTTGTAAGTCCTCGAGGAGGTTCAAGATCTGTGCCTGAACGCTGACGTCGAGTGCACTGACGGGCTCGTCGCAGACGATGACCTCGGGGTCGACTGCGAGCGCGCGTGCGATACCGATCCGCTGGCGCTGTCCGCCGGAGAACTCGTGTGGATAGCGATGGGTGTGACTCGGGTTCAGACCGACGGTCTCGAGCAGTTCGTAGATTCGATCGGTTCGTTCGGAGCCCGATGCGATCCCGTGGATGTCGAGCGGTTCGCCGATGATATCGCCGACGGTCAGTCGCGGGTTCAGACTCGAGAAGGGGTCCTGGAAAATGTACTGGAGGTCCGTTCGAAGGTCTCTGAGCTGTCCGCCAGACGCGTTCGTCAAGTCGACTTCCTCTCGACGTTCGGTATCGTTCTCCGGATCGGTTCGCTGCTGGTAGTAGACCGAGCCGTCGGTGGGTTCGATCAACTGGAGCAGGGTTCGGCCGAGCGTCGTCTTCCCGCAGCCACTCTCGCCGACGATGCCGAGTGTTTCACCCTCGTAGAGTTCGAGGTCGATGCCGTCGACCGCTTTCACCTGCTGATTCTGGCCGAGGAGGTTCTCGATGAACCCGCTGTTTGAGTCGTAGTATTTCGTGAGGTTCTCGGCCCGCAACAGCGGCATCTCGTTTTCAGACATTCGGATCACGTTCTGCGTACTGGGTTTGCTCTTCTACCGGCGAGTCGTCGACCGTCACTTCGTAGTCGAGTCCGCCGTATAAGTCGCCGGTGTACTCGAGACATGCGGCCGCGTGATTCGTTGCTTCGGTGGCTTCATGCCCGCTCTCGGGGTCGAGCATCGGCGGCTCCTTCTGGAGACAGGCCTCCTCCGCGAACGGGCAGCGTGGATGGAAGCTACAGCCTGGCGGGAGTTCGACGAGGTCCGGCATCGTCCCGGGAATCGTCTGCAGTCGATCTCGGTCGTCGCCGACTCGAGGGATCGAACTCATGAGCCCGACGGTGTAGGGATGTTTGGGATCGTAGTAGAGGTCTTCGACGGGTGCCTTTTCGACGGGTTTGCCGGCGTACATTACCATTACCCGATCGCAGACCTGTGCGACGACGCCCAGATCGTGCGTGATAAGCTGAATTGCCGTATCGAACTCGTCCGCGAGCGTCTCGAGTTCGCCCAGAATCTGGGCTTCGATCGTTACGTCGAGCGCGGTCGTGGGTTCGTCACAGAGGAGTAAGTCCGGATCGCACGACAGCGCCATCGCGATTACGGCACGCTGTTGCATCCCGCCGGAGAACTCGTGTGGATAGTCGGAGTACCGAGATTCGGCCTCCGGGATCCCGACTTTGTCCAGCAACTGGATCGTCCGTTCGCGTGCTTCGGCGTCGTCGTAGTCCAAGTGATGTCTGACCGCTTCTGCAATCTGCTCACCGACGGTGTAAACGGGGTTGAGCGCGGTCTGTGCGTCTTGGAAGACCATGCCGATCTCGTTGCCGCGGATATCCCGCATCTCCTCGTCGCTTAACTCGAGCAAATTTTCGCCTTTGAACAGGATCTCCCCGCTTTCGATCTGACCGGGGCTGTCGATGAGGCGCATTAGCGAGAGCGCGGTGACGCTTTTCCCAGCCCCACTTTCACCGACGACGCCGAATTTTTCGCCCCGTTCGATGCGATACGAGAGGTTGTCGACCGCGTTGACGACGCCCTCTTGCGTGTAGAACTTGACCGTGAGATCGTTTACTTCGAGTAGTGTCATTATCCGCCACCTCCTTGCTTTCCTGCACCAGTTTCCTGTGCGTCGAGTGCATCGTTGATGCCGTCACCGATCATGTTCATCGCCATCACGAACAGGAAGATCGCACCGCCCGGGAACACCGTCGCCCACCAGGGAATCCGTCCGCCGGGTCCCTGAATGAGCGTTTCGCGGGTACTGTCCAGCATGGTTCCCCACTCGGCCGAACTGGACGGCATGCCGAGTCCGAGGAAGCCGAGTGCTGCGACACCGATGACGACAGTCCCGACGTTGAGCGACGCCACGACGATCAACGGTGGCATCGCGTTCGGGACGATGTGTCGAAAGATGACCGACCGGTCCCGCGCGCCGAGTGCTTTTGCGGCCAGCACGTACTCGTTTTCTTTGACCTTCAGTACTTCTCCACGGATGAGCCGTCCGTAGGTCGCCCACCCGAAGAGCGAGAACGCCAGCACGAGCTGCCAGTAGCCGCCTCCGAGGACTGCGACGATGATCAGGGCGAGGATCAGGGCCGGAAACGCGAAGATCGTGTCGACGATGCGCATCATGATCTCGTCGACCCAACCGCCGTAGTAGCCCGAAATCGCTCCGTAGACGAGTCCGAAGCTGGCGGTTAGCAAGACGACGACGAAGCCGATCGAGATACTGTATCGGCCGCCGTACAACACCCGTGAGAAGATATCACGGCCGTTTCCGTCGACGCCCATCGGATGGGACGCCGACGGCGAGTCCCAGGTGCTTACGGACGGATCTATCATGTACAGAATCGTTCCCGGTTCGTACGGGGCGAGTCCGAACGGCTGAACGGTCAGTCCGGAAACCGTGATCGGGCGCGCGAAAACCGCTAACATCGAGAGGACGACGACGACTGCGAGGCCGATCAGTGCGGAACGATTCCGCATGAACTTGTCCAGCGCTCGCTTCCATCGACTCTGCGTTTCTTGACCGCTCTCTTCCGTCCAGTCGGACAGCCCCTCTCGCTCCGTCACGCGCTTCGGATTGAAGCCGGAGATCTGTATTCGGCCTCGTTTCGTCGATGTCGTTCGCTTATTAGTCATATCTGATCCTCGGATCGAGTACCGCGTACAGGATGTCCGCGAGCAGGTTCGCCAGGATGAGGAAGACACCTGTAAACAGCGTGATTGCCATGATGAGGTTGATCTCTCGAGAGACGATCGCGTTGATGAACTCCCTGCCCAGCCCCGGCCAGTTGAAGACGACCTCGACGACGACCGAACCGGCGACGATACCCGCCGTCAGGGTCGCAGCGAGGGTGACGACGGAGATGAGCGAGTTACGGAACACGTGCTTGAGGACGACCGTCCGTTCGGGTAGGCCTTTCGCTCGAGCGGCCGTAACGTACTCTTTGTTCATCTCTTCGGCCATCGACGTGCGCATGACGCGCATGATACTCGCCGCAGATGCGGTCCCGATCGTGATTCCGGGGAGGACGAGATACCACAGCATCTCTGGGTGGTACAGCGGCTGTCTGGCTGGTGGTAGTACCGGCCAGAGGCCGAGCCAGAGACAGCCGATGAGGATCAGCATCAGTCCGAGCCAGAAGTTCGGAATGGAGATCCCCGACAGAGCGATGAATCGGCTGACGGTGTCGCCGAGTTCGTCCTTGTTGATGGCCGCGTAGATACCGGTCGGGATCGCGATTGCGAGACCGAACACCCAGCCGAAAAGGCCGAGGGCGATCGTCTCCGGAAGGCGGGCCCAGATGACATCGATGACGGCTCGATCAGTCGTGATGACCTGACCGAAGTCACCGGTCACGACGTTGCCGATCCAGGTGAGATACTGCTCCCAGACGGGACCGTCCAGTCCGTATCTGGCGCGTAACCGCGCCTCTTCGGCCGGCCCGACGTGAGGGTTCAGTGCGGTCATCTGATCGATAGGATCGCCGGGCGTGAGATGCACGAGGGCGAACGTGATCACCGAGACGCCGAACAGGATCGGTACGATCGATAGTAGCCGTTTCAGTATAAAACGTCGTAAACTCATACTCAGTAAAGCATTATAACGGATTTAGGTGGTGACCAGTCGGCTTAGAGGTCGTGGTCTTCGATCACTTCTTCGATCAGTTCCTCTGCGCGTTCGGGGTCGTACTCGTTTTTCGGTTTGATCTCCGATTCGAGAGCGTCGTAGTCCGCCGTCCCCGTCCCCTGTGCGAGCGACGGAATGTCCGTCCACGCCGGGCGCGCCCAGCCGTTGAGGACGTTGTCGACGATGCTCTGACGGGGAACGAGGTGGTTGACGGCCTTTCGAAGTCGCTCGTCGTCCCACGGTTCGACGTTGAGCGGGTACTGGATGTACTCGTAGCCGCCCGCTTCGACCGAGTCGACGATGTAGTCGTCGGACTCGTCGTACTCGTCGAGCGTGTCCGTCGTCAACCCGTAGGTCATATCGATTTCGTCGCTCTGGAGCGCAGCGGACCGGCTGGAGTTTTCCGGAACGATGCTCATTTCGACGGTGTCGATGACCGGGCCGTCCGGGAATTCCGATGGTCCGTCGAACCAGTCGATCGAGTCGACGCCCATCTGCTCGACCCAGTAGCTGTCGAATTTCGAGTACTCGATATACTGCTGTTCTTCGAAATCGGCGAGCTCGTACGGACCGGTACCGATCGGCTGGTCGACGCCCTGTCGCGGGTCGACCGCACTCGCTTCCATCTCGGCGTACTCCTTCGGCATGACCGCGCCCGGCGGCAGGTTGCGCTCCGCTTCGGCGTCGGGGATCTGCGCGTAGATGTCGACCGTGTACTCGTCGACTTCGTCGTAGTACAGCGTGGAGTTGAACGTCTGTGCGCTGATGTCGGAGTTCTCCTGACGGAAGCCGGAGGCGACGACGTCTTCGGCCGTCATCTCCGTCCCGTCGTGGAACTCGACGCCCTCGCGGAGCGTGTAGCGGTACTGCATACCGAAGACCCCGTCTTCGATCGCGGCGGCGGCGCCGTCTCGAGTGAGGATCCGAACCTCGTCGTCCTCGGCGGGGTTGTCCTCGGGGTGGGTGATATAGATCTGGCCGTCGTGGTCGGGGACACCCTCCTCGACGCTGACGGTCTCCATGTAGTCGGCGTAATCAACCCGTTGGATGTCGTTGGTCTCGACCAGTTCGTAGCTTTCGGCGAGCCACGGATAGAGCACCCCTTCGGCGTCGTTTCGAGTCAGCGTCTCGAAGATCAGGTCCTGGGCGATCGTCGACGTCGTATCGGTGCTGTAGGGCGGATCGAACGAAACGGGGTTCTCCGCGACACCGATTCTGATGGTGTCTCCCTCCTGCAGGTCCGAAAGGTCGGTTTCGTCGGGCGTCGCGTCGCTGCGATCGATCCACGTGACCTGCTCTTCCGTCGGCAGGTACATGAAGTTCCCAATCAGCGTCTGCTGGAACGGCCAGTGGCGGTAGCCGTGGACGTCGGTGTTGACCACACCCGCCTCGAGGTCGAAGTGGGTGATCGAACTCGCTCGAACGTCTGCGAGCATGTTCCAGACCTCGTCGTAGCGCTCGCGGCGGAGTTCGTCGTCTTCCGCGACGTCGGCACCGAAGCGTGCGGCGTCGAGAGCTTCGTCGAGTTCGGAAATGTTGACGCCGACCAGATTACAACACTGGCCGTGGTTGTCGCTGTGGTGAAGCGCCTCGCAGAAACTGTGCGGGCTGAAGGTCCCGCCCAGACCGATACAGGGGAGGTACCCATTGTCGCCGTATCCGGTGTCGAGTACTCGTTGGACGTAGTCACCCCACTCGAAGGTCTCGACATCGACGTTGAAGTAGCCGGTCTGCTCCATCGACTCCGCGATCAACTCGACCATCTGGACGCGGTCGTCGTTGTCCGCGTTTACTTCCATCGTCACGTCGAACGTTGCTTCATCGTCGCTGCCACCGAGGCAACCCGCGATTGCGGTAATACCCGCTGCACCTGCGCCTTGAAGAAGCCGTCGTCGCTTCATATCCGGTCGTGATTGTTTGGTATTCCTGACCATGGATATTTGGTGTAGTTCGGAGGCATAAATATGTATGGTTTTACTCTGAGGCAAGTAATACCGTGTGCAGTAGTGCACAGTTTAAGGGCGCCATAGTATGAAAAGAGCGCATCTGTGGACACATTTGTCGGACAAGGCCCACTATTGTTGGAAGAAACAAACAAGGATTTGTAAATTGTAGTAGTCGAACAGGCCCGCTTCTTTAATACAACATCGCGTTCCGAATTAATATATTGTCGGACGGCCAACGTTATCTGTGTGAAGCGTTCGTCCGGGGTGGCGAAACCGGCGAACTTCGCTGATTCGAGCGAACTGAGAGCGGATCGCTGATCGGGCGCGGAAGGCGGGTTCCGAACGAGAACTGTTGGCACCACTGCTCCGACTGCCGTTCGACACCGATATACCGGCCCGTCGACGGAGTATCGACTCGAGCCGTCAGTCGCCGTTTTCGTCGACGATGACGACCTCGCCGTCGACGACGTCGACGTTGATCAGCGTCTTGATGTCGTAGCCAGCGTCGTCGGCCTTGTTCTCGCCGCCGACCTTCTTGATGACGGCGACCGTGTCGATCACTTCGGCGCCGATCCCGTCGAGCGCCTCGAGGACCGCCGCGAGCGTGCCGCCCGTCGAGAGCACGTCGTCGAGCACCAGTACGCGCTCGCCCTCGCGAACGTCGTTGATATACATCTCGTTCTCCGAGTAGCCAGTCTTTTGGGAGATAGCGACCTCGTCGTCGAGGCCGTACTGTCGCTTCCGGATCACGGTCAGCGGAATGTCGGTCATCAGCGAGACGGCCGTCGAGATGTGGATGCCCATCGCCGCCGGGGTGACGATCCGGTCGACGTTCTCGAGTTCGGCTTTTCTGATGATGCGAATAACGATCTCGCGGAGGAGTCCCGGGTCGAGCTTCGGAACGCCGTCACTGATCGGGTGAACGAAGTAGTGGTAACCGTTTTTCTCGATGATCGGCGCGTCGAGAAGCGACCGCTTCAACTGATCCATGTCGTGGGTCTGGTGGTCTCGGAGTAAAAGTTGACGATCCACTCGAGGCGTGGGTGACTCTCTGTCACGTTCGGCCGCATCGCTCGAATTCGACTGGGTCACCGCTGGAGAGCCGGTAAGATGTCGAACGCCGAAATTCGATGGGCCGTTTCGCGTCGATCGGCGATGTGGCAGTCAGTCGTCGCTCCCGTAGCTGAGTTCCGGCGGTTGTTCGCCGTGGCCGAGGCGCATGTTGCGCTCGTAGTAGATGTGCACCACGGCGGTCAGGGTGAACGTCACGGCGACGATTCCGGTCCAGGTCAGATCCGAAAGCGTCGTCAGCGGGTAGATCTCGAGCCACAGCGCGGCGACCAGCGCGGAGCTGATCGCCCCGAGCGAGAGGTAGAGCTCGCGCCACGCGAACTCGTGGCCGGGGACGATCTCGAGGTAGATGCTGATGTCGCGCGTTCGATCTGTGGCCTCGATCACGCCGTCGTCGGAATCGAACAGGAGAATCCCCGACTGATCCATCTTCGGGAGATGGGTCTGCTGGAGCGTCGTGTAGACGCGCTTTCGCTGTTCGGGGGTGACCTCGTCGAGGGTCCTTTCGTACTCCCAGGCGGCGACCTGCTGGGCGAGGTCGCCGAGTTCGACGGGCCGGGTATCCTGTTTCAAATACTGGAGGACGTAGCGCCGTCGCTGGTTGCGTAACACTTCGAAAATTTCGCCTTTCGACAACGGACCGCTGTCGTCGATATTGTCAGTTTGTTGTTGTTGTTGTTGAGCCATCACGGATCACCTCGTTGCACCGGTTGGGATCGAATCAAAGCTATCGGGGCCGGGAAGACAGTCCGATACCGAAGCCGAGTCCGCCACTGAAACCGGTCGCATCCCTGTTAATTCGTGGCAGGAACCCCACCTATATAACTCTCCTGACGGACGGCAATCGAAGGAAAGAACGTTCAATATGTCTACTATTACATACGTCTACGGGCCGGTTATCGTCGCGATCGAATCGGCGATCTCGCCGGCCAGCCCCGCCTTCGTCCCCTCGTAGCGAGCGGCGTCCTCGTCGTGGACCAACAGCGCCATCGTTCGATCCGACCCCATCACGCTCGCGTCGTTGGCGACGACGAACGCCAGTTCTGCGCGCTCGAGCGTCCGTCGCGCCTGCTCGATCATCGCCGTCTCGTCGCCCGAAGTCTCCGTTTTGAAGCCGACGATCGGTAGCTCCGGCCGCTCGTCGCGGACCGCGTCGATGAGTTTCGGCGTCGGTTCGAGCGAGAGCGAGAGCTCCTGGCCGGATCGAATCTTTTCGGCGCTCGTCTCGACGGTGTAGTCACCGATCGCGGCGGCGGAGACCAGCGTATCCGCGTCGGCGCAGACCTCCAGCGTCGCCTCGAGCATCTCGCGCGCGCTCTCGACGTGTTCGACGCTGGCGTAGGGGACGTTGCCGCCGTCGTCGATCTCTGGTAGATCCGCGTCTTGAGCGAATGGCTGCGGACCGACGAAGCCATGGACGAGGGTGACGTCGGCACCGCGCGCGTAGCAGGCTCTCGCGACGGCTCGCCCCATTTTCCCTGAGGAGCGATTCGTGAGTACGCGGACGGGATCGACCGACTCGCCAGTCGCACCGCTGGTGACGACGATGTGTTTGCCCTCGAGCGAGCCCTCGCCCGCCGCACGCGCGACGTCAGTGACGATGGCCGCCTCGCTGGCGACCTTGGCCTTCCCCTCCTCGATACGCGGGTCGACGAAGTCGACGCCCCAGTCGACGACGGTGTCGATGGCCTCGAGGACGCCGGGGTGGTCGTACATCGGTTCGTGCATCGCGGGGGCGATCACGACGGGTGTTTCGGCCCCGAGTGCGGTCGTCGCACACGTCGTGACGGGCGTGTCGTCGACAGCGCCGGCGATTTTCCCGACCGTGTTCGCCGTCGCGGGCGCGATCAGGAGGACATCGGCCCAGCCGTCGTAGCCACAGAGTTCGACGTGCTCGACGCGTCCCGTGATCTCCGTCACCACGTCGTTCTCGGTGGCGAACTCGACCGCCCACGGGTGGATGATCCCCTGGGAACTGCCGGTCATCACGCCTCGCACCTCGGCACCCTGGCGTCGCAACTCGTGGGCCAGTTCGACCGTCTTGACGGCCGCGATCGATCCCGTCACCCCGAGCGCGACGTTGACTCCCTCGAGCATTCGTCTGCTAGTCTCTCTCGGGGTATGTTAAGCGTAGCGAGGCTCGGCGAACGGTGAGGTGGGCAATCGATCGGGTGAGCCGGACGACCGGTAATGAAAGTGCGACCCGCTATCGTCGCTTCCTCGCTTCCGACCGAACGACTGTCAGTCCTCGTCGAGATCGACGCTCGGGTGCATCGTCGGCTGCTCGTCGAGCGGATCGGCGAACGCCTCGCGAATCGTTTTTCGCGCGCGCTCGTCGCGGGCGCGACGTTCCTCGCCGTCGATCTCCTCACAGCCTGGGGGCACCTCGCGGCCCCGGCCGGTGAAGTAGCCCTCGGGAACGACCCAGTCGTGGTAGAAGTTCGCATCCGAGTCGTGGATCGCGGCCAGACCGACCTTTGCCCCGTGGCCAGCCGCGACGATCGACTGGTGCGGTTCGTTGGCGATCCGACCCGCGGCGTAGACGCCGTCGACGGCCGTCCGCCCGGCTTCGTCGACGCTTACGTAGTGTTTGCTCCCGCGCTGGATCCGTCCCACGTCGAGTGGAACGAGGTACTCGCTGTCCGACCAGGAGGCCGCGATCACCCGGCGGGCGGAGAGCGGGTCGCCGCCCTCGGTCTCGAGGACGAACCCGGCCTCGAGATCCGACTCGTCGCGGGGTTCGACGCTCGTGACGTATCCGAGTTCGAACGTCGCGCCCGCGTTTCGAGCCTGCTCGCGAGTCAGTTGCAGGTACCGGCGGGCGTCGAGTCCGTCGGGAAAACCGGGGTAGTTCTCGAGGCTGGCGTTGCGCGCGAGGATGGACTCCCCGCCGTCGATGACGAGGGTGTCCAGGCCCGCGCGTGCGGTGAAGATCGACGCGGCGAGGCCGGAGACACCGCCGCCGATAATACAGATGTCTCGCATGGGTCGTCGTAAGCCGCCGTAAATATCAAAGGTTCGTACTTACGGCCGACGTCGGACGATGCGATCCGTCCCGAGTCGACTGTCACGATGGCAATCCTTACTTTCGGACGCGTTGTAACGCGGATGTGGACAGAATTCTCCTCAGTATCGTCGCCTACCGCTCGCCAGAGGAGGTCTTTCCGTACGTGCGAGCGTTCACCAACTACCCGCGGTACACCGACCACCTGAAATCGGTCCGCGTGCACGGAGACGGCGATGTCGGCTCCGTCTACGACCTCGAGTTGGGCTGGTGGAAGCTCAGCTACACGGCGCGCTCGAAGGTGACCGCGATCTCCGTGCCGGATTCGCTCGAGTGGCGACTGGTCAACGATCTCGACGCCCGCGGCGAGTGGCGCGTCGAATCGGAACCCGAGTCGGCACCCGAGGGCGTCGAGACGGCGAGTCGGATCTACTTCGAGGCGCAGTACGATCCCTACTCGGCGGACGAGAGCGCGCTCTCGCTGCCCCGATTCGTCTCGTTGGACTGGGTCGTCAGGAAGGTCGAGCCGAAACTGCTGAGCGAAGCCGAGTCCGTCGTCGAACGGCTCGTCGCGGATATCGAGGGCCGACGCAGAGACGTGGAGTTGACGGTTCACGAGATGCCCTGACGGGCGGCGAAACGCGCTGCAGGATGAGGGAGCGGTACTGTCGTGCCGCTCAGAGCGCGTAGTCGTGCTCCCCGTTTTCGCTCTCGAGGAACGCCGCGAGGAGATCGATCGTCGCCGAGATGTCCTCGACGTGGGCCGTCTCGGTCGGCGTGTGGAGGTACCGCGTCGGGATCGAGATCGCGCCGACGGGCTTCGCTCCGCTCGAGAACTGGAAGCCGGCCGTGTCGGTGCCGCCGGCGGGGAGAATTTCGTGCTGGAACTCGATTCCCTGCTCCTCGGCGACCGCCTGCAGTCGTTTGTGGACCTTCGGACTCGTGATGACGCTCCCGTCCTTGAGTTTGATCGCCGTACCGTCGCCGAGTTCGGTGACGCGTTTGCCGGCGTCGAAGCCGGGAACGTCGTTGGCCACGGTGACGTCCAGCGCGATCGCGAGGTCCGGATCGACGTCGACGCCGAGCGCGCGTGCGCCGCGCAGGCCGACCTCCTCCTGGACCGTCGCACAGAAGTGAATCGTCACGTCGGGCGATTCGAGTCGGCGGGCCGCCTCGAGCATCGCGAACAGGCAGACGCGGTCGTCCAGCGCCTTACCGGTGATCGTCTCGCCGACGCGTTCGGTGGTCTGGTCCATCGTCACGAGGTCGCCGACCGAGACGCGCTCCGCGAGATCCTCGTGGGGAAGTCCGACGTCGACGACGACGTCCTCGACTTTGGGCGTCTTCTCGCGTTCTTCCTCGCTCAGGGTGTGTGGCGGCGGGGAGCCGATGACGCCCGGGAGGTCGCCGTCGTCGGTGTGGATCGTCGCGCGCTGGGCCTTGAGGATCCGGGCGTCCCAGCCCCCGAGCGCGTCGAGTTCGACGAAGCCGAAGCCGTCGTCGTCGCCCTTGAGGTGGCGTACCATAAAGCCGATCTCGTCCATGTGGGCAGCGACGGCCACGGAGTACTCCGAGTGGCCCTCGAGGGTCCCGACGACGTTCCCCATCGCGTCGGTGCGGATCCGGTCGACGCTGTCCTCGAACTCGTCGATCACGAGGTCCCGAATTCGGTCCTCGTAGCCGGGGACGCCACTCGTCTCTGTCAGCTTCGTCAGAAGGTCGGCATCGAACGGAACGGTTTCCATACACAATCTGACGGGGAATCCGTGATAAACGTACGGACTACGGAGAACCGACGACGCTCCCGCGCGATCGATACTGTACGACTAGTAACTGGAAGGTTTCGCGGCGAGAGCAACCGCGGAGTATTAACGGAGCGACCCGCTAGACGCGTGTACATGAGTAACGTACGTGTCGCAGGTGTCGGTCTGACCCCGTTCGGGAACGCGCCCGAGCGAACGAGCCGGGACCTCTTCGCGGAAGCGAGCATTACCGCCTTCGAAGACAGCGGTGTTCCCCGCGACGACGTCGACGCCCTCCTCTACGGTAATTTCATGGGCGAACTGTCCGAACACCAGGGCCACCACGGTCCGCTGATGGCCGAAGCCGCGGGCGTGCAGGCCCCCGCAACCCGCTACGAATCAGCGTGTGCCTCGAGCGGAACGGCCGTTCGAGACGCGGTCATGCGAATCCGAAACGGCGAGGACGACGTCCTCCTCGTCGGCGGCGCAGAACGGATGACTAACCTCGGCACCGCGGGCGCGACAGAAGCGCTCGCCATCGCTGCCGACGACCTCTGGGAGGTTCGGGCCGGAATGACCTTCCCGAGCGCGTACGCGCTGATGGCCCAGGCCTACTTCACCGAGTACGGCGGCGAACACGAAGACCTTGCCCACATCGCCGTCAAAAACCACGAGAACGCGCTGAACAATGACAAGGCCCAGTACCAGAGCGCCATCGAAGTGAGCGACGTGCTCGAGGCCCCGCAGGTCTCCTCGCCGCTCGGCCTCTACGACTCCTGCCCGCTCTCCGACGGTGCCGCCGCGGTCGTCCTCACGAGCGAGGAGTACGCGGAGGAGCACGGCCTCGACGCACCGGTCTCCATCACGGGAACCGGCCAGGGCGGCGATCGTATGGCCCTCCACGACCGCGAACACCTCGCGCGCTCGCCCGCTGCCCGCGAGGCCGGCGAGCAGGCATACGCCGACGCGAATATCGACGCCGCCGACGTGGACTTCGCGGAGGTCCACGACTGCTTTACCATCGCGGAAGTGCTGGCGATCGAATCGTTGGATCTCTTCCCGGTCGGGGAAAGCATCTCGGCGGCCCGCGACGGTCGGACGACCGCCGACGGCGAGACGCCGATCAACCTCTCCGGCGGCCTGAAGGCTAAGGGCCATCCGGTCGGTGCGACTGGCGCTTCACAGATCGCGGAGGTCGCGACGCTGCTCTCCGGCGACCACCCGAACAGCGAGTTCGTCGAGGACAAAACGACCGCCGTCGCCCACAACGCGGGTGGCACGGTCGCGAGTGCGACGGTTCACGTCCTGGAGGTCGATAACTGATGAGCGAGAACGACTCCCGAACCAGAGACGCCGGTTTCGACGAGTGGCTCGACGCCGCGGAAGCGGGCGAGGCCTACTACCTCGAGTGTGCGAACGGTCACGGCTCGCTGCCGCCGCGGCGGGTCTGTCCCGACTGCGGCTCGACGGACCTCGAGGAAGTCGCACTCCCCGAGTCGGGCGAGGTCGCCACGTTCACCGTGACGCACGTCCCGACGCCGGCGTTCGAGGAGGACGCACCGTACGCGACGGCCGTCGTCGATTTCGGGCCCGTTCGAATCACCGGACAGATCGTCGAGATCGAGCTCGAGGTGATCGAGAACGGACTCGAGGTCGAACCCGAGATCACGGTCTCGGAGACGACGGGCGAGCGCGTGCTCAGCTTCAGTCCGGTGTAGCTCAGTTCGAGACGCTGAGGCTCTCTCCCTCGATGCACGCCGACGGTGCAACGGCGGAAAAACACAGCGTACACGCGGCGTTATCGGTCTGACTTTTCGTCTCACTCTGAACGTCGTCGAACGGAGACGAGCTACGTTTTCGACTCGAGTCGATATTACTCGAGATCGACGTCGGCGTGTGGCAACTCGGCGCTGAGATACTCGACGAACTTGTCGGGGTGTTCGGCGTGGGGTAGCTGCGTCGCGTAGTCGATGACGACGAGCTCGAGATCGGCCGCGTCGGCGAGGTCTCGGCCCTCCCGCAGCGGGACGAGTTCGGCGTCGCGGCCCCAGACGAGCGTGGTCGGGGTCTCGAGCGCCGCCAGCTCCGTCGCCAGATCGAACTCGGGGTCGAGGGTCCCCGAGCTAAAGGAGGCGGGGGCGTAGCGAGCGCCGGGCTGGTGGGCGCTCCGCCAGGCGTACTCGATCTCCGCGTCGTCGATGCGGTCGCTGTCGTAGTAGCCGTCCCGGTCGTAGAAGTAGCGGATCGCGGGCTTGGTGGCGAGCAGGTTGAACAGCGTCGAGCCGACGATCGGTGTCCGAACGAGGGTCCGAACCCAGGGGCGTTCGTCGGTCGTCTCGTCGGTCGGGGCGATCAGGACGAGCTGATCGAACTCGCTCTCCCGGGCGGCTTCGGCGGCGAACGACCCGGTCAGCGAGGAGGCGACGACGGTCGGCTCGTCGGCGACGTCTGCCGCGAAGTCGCGGATGAACTCGGCGTAGAGAGTCGACGAGTAGATCAGCGGCGGCCGGTTCGATCGGCCGAACCCGGGGAGATCGACCGCGATCACGTGGTAGTCCTCCGCCAGTCGCTCGACGATCGGTTCGAACTCGCGGCTGCTCGCGCCCGCGTGGATCCCGTGACAGAGGATCATATCCGGGTCGTTGGGATCGCCGGCGACGGTGTACTTCGTCTCGATCCCGCGCCAGCGGTACGTCCGTTCGACCCCGACGAGCGGGTTTTCGAGTTCTCCGGCTCGTTTCGCGAGGAGTCGATTGCCGATCACGGCCGCGCCGACGGTACCGACTGCTGCACCGAGGACTGTGCGGAATTTCATACTGAGGCGTATGCCGTCGACGGCCTTAGGCCTGCGGTCGGCGTTCACAATCTGTGCCGATTCGCCCGGGTCGTTCCAGGTTGGTCGGCCCCAACTCGTCGGCCCCAGCCCGCCGGCCTCAGCTATTCGTTTTTGCCGGTCGTCTCGAGTTCGTCGAGACAGTCCTCGACGGGGTCGAGCAACTCGCCGGCGATCGAGTAGGGGTCGGTCTCGCCCGCACGAACCGACTCGGCGAGGTCGTCGATCCCGCCGCGCTCGGCGAGTCGCTCCTCGAGCAGGGCGTGGACGTCCTCGCGCAGGAGCGTGCGGATCTCTTCGGCGTAGCGGCCGCGGACCTGCTCGGCGTGTTCGCCGGAGTCGACGAGATAGGTACGGTGGTTCGCGAACTCGGCGATGAGGTCGTCGACGCCCTCGCTCTTCGTGGCGACGGTTTCGACGATGGGCGTCGTCCAGTCCGCCGTCTCGCCCTTGTCGTCGGTCTCTCCGTCCCAATCGTCGTGGGCGTCGATGACCTCCTGGCTGTGGTGGCCACCGCCGCCGCTCATGCCGCCGCCGTCGCCGAGTTGGATCATATCCCGCAGTTCCTGGACCGTTCGATCCGAGCCGGGTCTGTCGGCCTTGTTGACGACGAAGACATCCGCGATCTCGAGGATGCCGGCTTTCAAGGTCTGAATGTCGTCGCCCGACCCCGGCGGGACGAGGACGGCGACAGTATCAGCCGTGCGGACGATGTCGATCTCGTTTTGGCCGGCGCCGACGGTCTCGATGATGATCTTGTCCTTGCCGAAGGCGTCCATCGCCTTGACGGCGTCGGCGGTGGCCGTGGAGAGGCCCCCGAGCGTGCCGCGGGCGCTCATCGAACGCACGAAGACGTCCATATCGCCCACGGTCGAGGCCATTCGGATGCGGTCGCCGAGGACGGCTCCCCCCGTGAACGGTGAGGAGGGATCGATCGCGATGACGCCGACGGTCTCGCCGCGGTCGCGGTAGGTTTCGGCGAGTTTGTCGACCAGCGTCGATTTCCCCGCGCCGGGACTGCCCGTGATCCCGATCACGTCGGCTTCGCCCGTGTGGGCGTAGAGTTCCGAGACGAGGTCTCGGTAGCCCGGCGATCGGTTTTCAATCTTCGAAATTACTCGAGCCAGCGCGCGGTGTTCGCCCGCGAGTAAGGCCTCGAGTAGTTCCTCGTCGGAACTCATCGCTTGGGAGCGTTCTCGCGAACGAACTCGATCGTCTCCTCGATCGACGTCCCGGGCCCGAAGATGGCCGAGACGCCCTGTGCCTCGAGTTCCGCGCGATCCTCGTCGGGAATGACGCCGCCGGCCAGCACGAGCGTGTCCTCTTTTGCGCCGTACTCCTCGAGGCCGTCCATGATCTTCGGAACGAGCGTATCGTGAGCCCCGGAGAGAATGGAGATCCCGAGGACGTCGACGTCCTCCTGGACGGTCGCCTGAACGATCTCTTCGGGTGCCTTGTGCAGTCCGGAGTAGATGACTTCGAAGCCGGCGTCGCGGAAGGCCCGCGCGATGACGTGGGCTCCACGATCGTGACCGTCGAGACCGACCTTGGCGACGAGACATCGAATCGACTCCTGTTCCTGTTCGCTGCTCATACCTCCACTTTCCCAGCCGCCTGTTTGACTTTAACGGAAATTCGTGCATATTTCGCCGGAACATGGCCCGCGGAACGGTTGCGCGGGACGTCGTTCGAACAGAACGTCTCAGCCGTGTCGGGTGACTGGCCTCATCATCGAGCGGTACGGCATCCGTCCGCGAGCGATCAGTTCCGAACCGACGATATCGGCAGGTGGCACCCTTCTGAATTCGTGTCCGTCTCACGGCGAGACGGATCTGAACTGAACCAAAGGCTAAAGAGCGAAACGACCTAACATTCCGTTAATGACTATCGTTCGTTTACTGCGGAGGGATCTCTCGTGGGAGTCGAAATAAAAGAGACCAGAGTGACCGACGCCGAGTTCGAGAAGATGAAGGGCTTCGTCTTCGAGTATCTCGCGGCCAGCGTCGAGAAAGAGGAGGAAGGCGGCCGCATGCGCTGGTATCCGTGGCACTCCGCGGAGTACCGGCACAACCACATCCTCAACGTGGTCGAACTCGCCGAAGAGATCGCTCACGAGGAGGGCGCGGATGTCGACGTCACGCGCGTCGCCGCACTCTTCCACGACGTCGCCAAACTCGAGACCGATCAGGAGCTCCACGCCGAGGCCGGCGCTCGCGTCGCCCGCGAGTACCTCGAGTCCCGCGCGGAGTACCCCGAGTCGTTCATCGAACAGGTCTGTCGCGCGATCGAACACCATTCCTATCAGGGCGAGTTGACCGACCTCTCACTCGAGTCCCAGTGTCTCATCGAGGCCGACTTACTCGACAAGGTCGGCGCGAACGGCACCGCGCTCATGCTGTTGCGGATGGGCTACGAGGCCCGAACGCACATGGACTCCGACGAGATGGTCGAGCGAGTCCTGGAGCGGGGCTACGACGCCGCCTCGCGCGTCCGGAGCGACACCGCCGAGAGCATCGCCCACCAGCGACTCAAGCGCGTGAAGTGGTTCAGCGAGTGGCTCGAGGACGAAATCGCGGCGATGGGATAGCCGTTCCGGCGCGCACGTCGACGGAATGCCGTCCGCTCGATGGCGGCGTCGGCAGCACCGTGTCGCAACTGGTCAGAAGGGGAGCGTACCGTCTCCTCGTCTCCTCGCGAGATCCGGCGGGTCCTTCTCCTCACGGTTGGTTCCCGCGAGAGAACCGGTATCGTTTCGCGCGAAACGTATCAGCATCTATTTGACATCCGAGAATGATTTTACGATCAACATGTATGCGATCGGCACGCTGCGTGACGCTTTCGCGGTCACGAAACGATATCTCGGCGCGCTGAGCTACGTCGGCTGGCTCAAACTCGCGCTCGTCGTCCTCTTTCTCGGCGGGATCAGTATCTCGATACAGTTTGTCAACGTCCCGCTGGAAGCGATCGCGGAGGGAGTCGACGATCCCGAGGTCCGGTGGCTCGCAGCAGCGGTGCTCCTCCTCGTCCTCGTCGTCTACGGCGCGTTCAGGTATCTCGCCGCGCTCCTCGAGTTCGTCTTCGTCGAGTCGCTTCGCTCCGAGGCGATCCGCCTCCGGCGGTACGGTCGGGCGAATCTCGGTCGCGCCCTGTGGCTGCTGGCGTTCCGGGCCCTGCTGTGGCTCGGACTGGTCGTCGCGCTCGCGATCCCCGTCGCGGCAGTGATCGTTGGCGGCGACATCAGCGAGGTTGCCGATCTTTCGGACGGCCAGATCGCCCTTCTCGCCCTCTCCGCGCTCGGTATCTTCATCGGCTGGTACGCGGTCTACACGCTCACGACGGCGTTCGCGGTTCCGATCATGTTACAGCAGGCGTGTGGCCCGATCGCCGCCTGGCGACGGTTCGTCCCGACGCTGGCGTCGAACTGGAGCGGGATGCTCGGCTACCTCCTGATCGCTTGGTCGATCGGGTTTGCCTTCTGGATGCTGTTCGCGATGATCGGATTCTTCCTCACCTTCTTCGGGATCATCGCGTTCGTCCTCGTGGCGCTGCTGTTCGAAGCGATCCATCCGAACCTCCTCTGGGTTGCGGTCGTCCTGTTACTCTTCGCCTATCTAGGCTACCAGTACGTCGTCGCGGCGATCGAAGCGCCGGTCCGGAGCTACGTGCGATACCACGCGCTGTTGATCCTCGGCGATACGGACGACGCGCTCGACCTCATCCCGGCACAGCGCGCGGCGGTTCGGTCCGATGACGGAACGGGACCCGTTGTCGATCGATCAACCGGCCGTGATCCCCGCGAAACGATCGACTGGGAGCGTGGGACCGATGCCGACGGCGTCGGTCGAAGTGGAAAGTCCGCCTCGAGCAACCGACGCGACACGGCTCGAGACGACCCCACGTGGGACGGTTCGGCCGCCTGGAATGAGCAGGACGGCTGGGCCGACGAGTCGGACCGAGACGGTTCGACAGGATCGGATACCGACTCGAGCGGTGCCGACTCGAGACCGTGGTCCGGGTGGGACGATGCGGAGACAACCGCCGACAACGTCGACGACGCCGGTACTGCGTGGACGGGGTCCGACGGTGCCGTCGATTCGGACGGAGCTTCGGACTCGAGCGATGACGGGGATGCCGGCGATTCGGACGATAGCGGTGATAGAGAAGCGTCGAACGACCGGTCCGATCGGTCCTGACCGCGATCAGTGGCCGTTTCTATGGAGGCGGTAGCTTCGCCCCATCTCACACGATGCGTAGCGCCCCGATTACGAGAAAGAGGAGTCCGAACCCGACCAGGACGACCGCGCTCAGCGCGGCGATGACGGGTGCGAAGGCGTCGACGCGCCGGCCCGCCGCGACCAGCGCGGCGGGGTAAACGGTGATCCAGATCGCGATTCCGGCGAAGAAGCCGACGAGCAGCGTGGGCGAACCGGTCTGGACGGTCAGCACGCCCTCGAGCGCCGCGCCGGCGCCCGGAACGTGCGAGAGTACGTCCAGCGTGCCGGACTCGAGTAAGCCGACGCCGACGGTGAGCCAGAAGCCGATCTGGTAGGGGTTGGTCAGCGAGAGGGCGAACGTCTTTCGGAACCCCGTCGAGACGCTGTGGTCGCCGTCGGCGGTGAACGTGGCCGCGGCGCTGGCCTCTTCGACCGCGCCGATGGCGAAGTACAGCATGAGAAGGCCGCCGACGAGATAGAGGAGCGGCCGGGCCGCTGGAAACTGATCGATGACGGCGACCGCGCCGGCGAGCGTGAGCACGAAGAAGAGCACGTCGGCCGACATCGCGCCCAGTCCGGCCCGGAAACCGGCCGTCCAGCCGCGGACGACGCTCTCCTCGGCGATGATGGCGTTCATGGGGCCGGGCGGTGCGGCGAGGGCGAGTCCGAAGATCACGCCCGCAAGGGCCGTCGTCAGCGTCACTGGTTCTCGGTCTCGAGTCCGCAGCGGGTCGTGAAAAGGCCACTGGCTTTGATATCGGTGCCGCCGTAGGGGACCGCATGGTCGATGTTCTGTCGGACGAGATCGCTCGCTTCGTACGCGCGGTCGGACCCGAACCCGACGAAACGCTGCGCGAGATGGACGACTACGCCGAACGGGAAGGGTTCCCCCACGTCGGTCCCGAGGTCGGCGCCTTCCTCCGGTTCGTCGCCCGGATGGCCGACGCCGAGCGGATCTTCGAGTTCGGCTCCGGCTACGGCTACTCGGCGTACTGGATGGCAGCGGCGCTGCCCGATGACGGCGAAATCGTGCTTACGGAGGTCGACGAGGACGAACTCGAGTTAGCCCGCGAGTACATGGGTCGGGGCGGGTACAACGACCTCGCGCGGTACGAACCGGGCGACGCGATGGAGACGATCGAGGCGTACGACGGCCCGTTCGACGTGGTGTTGATCGACCACCAGAAACACCGGTACGCGGACGCATTTGAGGCCGTCCGCTCGAAGGTTCCCGTCGGCGGCGTCGTGATCGCGGACAACGCGATCACCGCGGGTCCGATCGATTTCGAGGCGTTGCTGACAATCGCGGAGGGCGGAGCGCCCGATGACGTGAATCAACACACGCGGGGAATTGCGGACTACCTCGAGCGCGTGACCGACGACCCCGATTTCGAGACGATCGTGTTGCCGCTGGGCGAAGGGATCGCGGTGAGCTATCGGGTCGGCTAACTGCGGCTTTGGGGATCGGTCTCCGGGTTCGGGATCTCGAGACGCCTCAGTGTGAGCACCACGATCGGCCATCAAAGACTGCAACGAGAACCGACCGGCACGCTCGAGGCCCGAGAATCGGGCCGAAAACGGATATCGATCGTTACCGCGTCGAGTAGTCGGATTCGCCCTCGAGGATCTGCTCTTCGGGGGCGTCGGCGCTCGAGGTCGCGCCGTACTCGCGGAAGCCGAGGAAGACCGTCGCCGCGGCGGCGATGAGCAGCGTGCCCCAGGTGATCGCGGTCAGCGAGTGGACGTACGTCGACGCGTTGCCGGGGACGGCGGCGCCGACGGTCTCGAGGCCGATCGCGTGAACGCCGGCGACGGCGAGGAAGGCGACCCAGAACGCGAGCGCGAGGTTGGCGAGCGTTCGCCGGGAGACGCGGGTCGCGTAGCGGGCGACGCAGTAGACGCCCGTGATGGCGACGGCGGTGGCCACGAGGGTCGGCACGAGCGTGTCGACGGTACTGCTGAGAAGACCGGCAACGGCGAAGCAGGCGAACGATACGGCGAGCAACAGCCGATTCGATCGAGTAGGTATCGAAATCACGTCGTGCACCGCTTTGCTGGGACGAACAGGCGGTCGAATATATAGCTGTTGGCTTTGTATGGGGTAGGGCGTTCGGATACCCAGACCCGCGTTACAGCGATCGGTTTCGGTAACCCGTTCACGTCGATCTGTTTTCTCGTTCCCAGCTATTAGCAGTAGATATAAGATACAACAGTTCAACAATTAGAATGGAAGCCGCTCTCCACACCAGTTGCCGGGGGCCATGCGCCGACCTGTCCCGGGTGCTGAGACACCCGGGACGTGGCTTCCATCCCTCACCGGGGATTTGAAGCCATGATTACGGCTATCTCGACGGGACATACACGTCCCGAACGACCGACGAACCGCCCGCATCGAGCGCCCCATCAGGGGGAACGATGAGCGACACGCCGTCACAGACGACGGACGAACGATCCACGCTACCCGAGTGTCCGACCTGCGGCAGCCTGATCACCGCCGTGACCGTCCGCGGGCCGAGTGAGGGAACGGCCCACCCCTGTGGCTGTCGGTACTGGCCCGTCTCGAACGAGACCTCCCGCCCGAGCGACTGACGGACTCGAGTCCCACTCGCGGAAGCACACCCGCATTCGCAGAACGCGCTCGGGAAACGGTGGACGACCGGCACTCGACACACTCACGGTTCCAAACCGTCACGACCATCGCTGGTTCGGCGGTCACACTGCGCCGGCGCTCATTCGTAGAGATACGTGAGGAAGTAGAGCGGCGCCGCTAAGCCGATCAGTATCGGAATGACCCCGAGGAGATAGACGACCGACTGCGCCGAGTACGAGAGGTGGTTGAACGAGAAGAACAGCCACCCCACCGCGACCACGACGAGCATCGCTCCCAGCGTCAGTTGTAAAATCAGAATTAGGTAGAGCAACTGTTCTTCGAACCGTCCCGCACCGAATCGGAGCGACAGGCCTGCCTGGTCGGTGGACATGGTGAATCACGTGTGATAGACAGTAGTAAACGTTCGGGTGACTTTCACACATTCAAGATACAAAACACCTGATTGAAACCCGGTAGGGGCTGATTTCCGCCCCAGCGATCGCTCTCTGATCGTCGATTCTACCGTTGGGACCGACGCGTCGGCGCTCGAGAGGTCCCTTCGAACTCGTCACGTCGCCGAAAAACTGACCACCGGCCGCCGGCCCGCGGTTCCGACCGCTGCCCGCGGTAGGGGGCTCCCGTCCGGAGGTCCGGGGTCCGATGAGACTCACTCGGTCGCCGGAAGCGTCATCGAGAACGTCGAGCCCTCGCCGGGCTCGGCGTCGACCCAGATCCGGCCGCCGTGGCGTTCGACGATGCGCTGACAGAGCGCGAGCCCGATCCCGGTGCCGTCGTGTTCCTCGTGACTGTGGAGTCGCTGGAAAATCTCGAAGACCCGATCGGCGTCGTCTGGATCGATGCCGATCCCCTCGTCGCTGACCGAGACGGTCCACCGTCGCCCGTCGCGTTCGGCCGAGATGGTGATGTGCGGCTCGTCGTCGCTGTACTCGATCGCGTTAGCGAGCAGGTTCTGGAATACCTGCCGAAGCTGACTTCTGTCGCCGCGGACCGCGGGCAGCGAGTTCGTCGTCTCGATCTCGGCCCCGCTCTCGTCGACCTGGAGTTCGAGGTCCCGGCGGACGTCCTCGAGCACGCCCTCCAGATCGACCGACTCGAACGGATCGCCCCGCGTCTCGACGCGGGAGTACTCGAGCAACCCGTCGATCATCTCGCGCATGCGATCGGCGCCGTCGACGGCGAACGCGATGAATTCTTCGGCGTCGTCGTCGAGTTCGTCGGCATAGCGGGACTCGATCAGCTGCAGGTAGCTCGTGACCATCCGCAGCGGCTCCTGCAGGTCGTGACTGGCGGCGTAGGCGAACTGCTCGAGTCGCTCGTTCGACTCCTCGAGTTTCCGCTCGTAGGCCTTCCGTTCGGTGATATCCTGCACGACGAGCATCCCCCGACGAACGGTGCCGTCCGTGTGGACCGGGAGGGTGTGTGCCAGCAGCTCCCGGCCGTGATAGCGCAGATCGAACGACCGCTCCTCGCCCTCGAGTGCGGCCCGGAAGTGGGGCTCGATCGTCTCGAGGATCGACTCGGAGTACCGGTCGGCGACCGTCTGGCCGATCACGTCGGTGCGGTCGATCTCGAGTTCGTCGAGGAGCTGGCCCCCGGCGGCCGTGTACCGCAGATTTTCGTCGTACAGGCCGACGGTCCCGTTCGGGAAATTCTCGGCGAGGGTTCGGTAGCGCTGTTCGCTCGCCGCGAGTTTTCGCTGGCGTTCCTTGCGGTCGGTGACGTCTCGGACGACGCCGACGCGTTCGCGATCGGAATCGGCCACTGAGAGCGCGGTCACCGTCGCTTCGATCGGCACGCAACCTCCGGTTTTCGTCTCGAGTTCGGCTTCGACCGTCGGCACGTCGCTCTCTTCGGCGGCGATCTCGCGCGCGAGATCCATCACCGATTCGTCGACGACGATCGAAGCGTGGGTCCCGATCAGTTCGTCGCGATCGTAGCCGGTCATGGCGGCGTAGGCCTCGTTGACGGTCGTGAATCGGCCCTCGTCGTCGATGACGTAGATCCCGTCTTCGACCGTCTCGAAGATCGTCTCGTAGGTGATCAGCTCCCGCTCGCGGGCCTTCTCCTCGGTGATGTCGCGGAAATAGATGGAGAGGCCAGTCTCGGAGGGATACACCTGCACTTGCGCCCAGAACCCCATCGGCTCGACGTACTGTTCGAACGAGACCGGCTCCTGCGTAGCTAGCGCCTCCCCGTACCGTTCCTCGAGTTCGGACCCCGCGGCCTCGGGGTAGACGTCCCACAGCACGGTCCCGAGCAGCTCCGTTCGCGACCGGTCCAGGAGCCGTTCGGCGGTCTCGTTGACGTGCGTGAACCGGAACTCCGCGTCGAGCGCGTAGAAGCCGTCCGAGATGCGACCGAAGATCTCGCTCAGCTCCGTCTCGAGTTCGCTCTTCCGGCGCTCGAGACGACGCTTGCGCTCTTTGAGCGCCGTGATGTCCTCCGCGCTGGAGATTACGCGCTCGAGGCCGCCGTCGGCGTCGAATACCGGGACGGCGTTGACCGAGAGCCACCGGCGTTCGCCCGTCGGCCCCTCGACGACGAGCTCTTCGTCGAGCACCGGTTCGCCGGTTTCCCTGACCCGGGCCGACGGGTTGGATCCGGGCTCGACCGCCTCGCCCGAGGCGTCGCGGACGGACCACTCTCGCACCATCTCCGTCTCGCCGAGCGCCGCCCCCGTCACCGAATTCACGCGCTCCTGTACTCGCTGGTTCGCGAGCACGGTCTCGCCGTCGGCGTCCTCGACCGAGATGCCGATCGGAGCCGTCTGGAGCAGTTTCTGCGTTTGCGTGCGCTCGCGCTCGAGGTGGCGTTCGTGGCGGATCCGATCGAAGATCACCTCGAGACTCGAGGCGACGAGCTTCGCCAGCGAGAGATCACCGTCGTCGAACTCGGTCGGCTGTTCGGAGCCGATCATGAGGATGCCGTGATCGCTAATCGGCAGGCAGATCTCGCTACGAATCGGCGTGTCGGGATTGTAGACGTCCGAATCGGTCGTGACGTCGTCGTAGATGACCGGCTCGCCGGTCTCGAAGACGCGCCAGGCGATGCCCTCCCCCGGTGCGAACGACGGGATGTCGCCGAGCAGCGCCTCCGCCGGCTCTGACCAGCCGGCGGGGCGAAGCGTCTGCGTATCGTCATCGTAGCAGAACACGCCGTTGATCTCGAGGTCGAGGATCTCTCGAACGTGACGGCTCGCCAGCTTGGCGACGCGCTCGCGCGAATCCTCGGCGAGCCACTCGCGGACGGCCTCGTTCAGCCGTCGAAGCTGGCTCGCTCGCTCGTGCTGTGCCGTGACGTCGTAGTAGAGTTCGACTCGTCCGCCGGCGTACCGCCCGGAGTCGATCGGTTTGCTTCGGTGCTCGAGCCAGCGCTCCTCGCGGTCGTCATCCGCGGTGACGTGACATTCGAAGCGTTCGTCGGAGCTGTTGTCCGCGTACGTGGCGGTGACGGCCTCGGTGAACTCCTCGGGATCGGCGAGCCGATCCGCGATCGTCTCGTCGATCAGCCGGCGTTTGTCTCGACCGAGGACCGCCTCCCGGTCGAGGCCGAAGTATCGCTCGGTCGCCTCGTTGATCCACGCGACATCGAACTCGTCGTCGAGGACGAAGACGCCGACGTCGGCTTCCTCGAGGACCGTCGTCGCCGCTTCGAACGTCGCGGACGACGAGGAGGAGTCGCGCGCTCGGTCGGGCACATCGTCGGTCTGGGTGTCGTGCTCCTCGAACTCCCGGACGGTCGCGATCGACCCTCGAAACCGGCCGTCGACCCGGACGCCGTTCACTCGGCACTCACAGGGAATCGTAGTGCCGTCGCTCGTTCGGAGCGGGAACTCGAGGGACGTGGCGCCGTCGCGTTCGGTTCGGGCGGCTTCCGCGAGCGTTTCGGCGTCCGACCGCGAGAACAGCAGCGAGACGTGTTCGCCGAGGACAGCGTCGCGCGTGTAGCCCGTCGTCTCGAGAAGTGTTTCGTCGATCGCGAGGAACCGGTCGTCGGCATCGAGCCGGAAAACGCCGTCTTCGACCGTGTCGACGAGTGCCTGGCAACACGCCATCGTCGCCCGGTCGTCGCCGGCCGTCCAGAAGCTCGTTCCCGACGACTCCGTTCGGTCGCTCATTGTCTGTGTCAGGCGTCTCGGGCGCATAAGTCCAGCGAGACGGAAAAGGCCGTGCGCGCCGTCGTCGACCCGCCCTTCGGCGTCCCCATCTCTCGGTCGAAACGGGCGCGATACGGACCACGCGACGCTCGAGTGGGCATGATCCGACGCGGAGTAACGCCGGCTTCCCGACGGCGGCTACGGTTCGAGCGGCGGCTCGGGCATGAGGTCGTCGACCGGGCGGGCGTCGAGCCACTCGAGTAAGGCCACGAGCTGGTCCGTCGCGGCCTCGAACAGCTCTTCGCCGATCTCTGGCGTGGCGTCGGTCTGGTCGCCGAAGACGCCGTTCGGACTGTTCTCGATGCAGTCGTAGAAGGTGGTCGCGCCGTGGACCCGCTCGGCGTCATAATCGAAGACTGCGCCGCCGTCGCGGGCCTCTTCGAGGCGATCCGCGCGGACGAGTTCGTTCGCGATGTGCATGATCATCGCGGTCTCCTTGGGACCGCCGTGAGGGCCCGGCGTCTCGAAGACCTCTTCGATCAGCCCGGGGATCGACTCGTCCCACATCCACTCGATGGCGTAGGCCGTCCCGTCGTCGTGGAGCCGCCGGCCGACCTCTCGGAGGTGGGCGACGTTGCCTCCGTGGGCGTTGACGTAGACGATGCGGTCAATGCCGTGGTAGGTGAGGTTTCTCGAGAGGCTCTCGACGTAGTCCCGGAACACCGGGGCCTCGACCCACATCGTGCCGGGGAACTGCCGGTGGTGGGAGCTGACGCCGATCCGAACCGGCGGCGTACAGAGATAGCCCGTTCGATCGGTCGCCTCGCGCGCGAGCGCCTCGGCGATCAGGTGGTCGGTCCCCTCCGGGAGATGCGGACCGTGCTGTTCGGTCGAGCCGAGCGGGACGACCGCGAGCGATTCGTCCGCGACGTACTCGCCGACCTCCGGCCAGGTTCGGTCTGGAAGGTACATACACGCTGCTCACGGTCGAGTCGGAAAACAGTGTGTGCCGGCGAACCGGCGCGACCGGATACCATCCCGATCGGCTCGAGCGCCGGATATATGATAAGGCTTAATAGATTTTGCCCCGCGAATTATTATATGGCAGTCGTAAGCGTCTCCATGCCGGACGAACTCCTCGAGCGCCTCGACCAGTTCGCGGACGAACACGGCTACACCGGTCGGAGCGAAGTCGTCCGAGAGGCCTCCCGCAACCTGCTCGGCGAGTTCGAGGACACCCGCCTCGAGGACCGAGAGCTGATGGGTATCGTCACCGTCCTCTTCGACTACGAAACGACCAGCGTCGAAGAGCGCATGATGCACCTGCGCCACGAACACGAGGACCTCGTCGCCTCGAACTTCCACAGCCACGTCGGCGACCACTACTGCATGGAACTGTTCGTCCTGGAGGGCGAACTCGAGGACATCTCGACGTTCGTTGGGAAGATTCGCGCGACCAAGGACGCGCTGACGGTCGACTACTCGGTCATTCCGGTCGACAGCTTCGACCCGATCTCCCAGGACGGGTAAGCGCCGGATCCGTCGTCTCCGTGCTACTACCGCTTCGAGGACGCCGGACGGCGTCGGAGCGATCACACCGCCGTTCGAGCGATCCGTAGACGTGCGAGTGAGAATATCGACGTCGTACACGGGCGTTGCCGGGGGCAGGCGACGGAATCGCCGCGGCCCGCAACGGTCCTCAACCGCCCCCGACGCGTCGAAAATCAGGACGAGGAGTGCCGGCAGCGCAACGGTTATGACTGTAGCGCCCAGGATGATACACTGTACCAATGTCCGCCTGTTGTGAACCCGACTGCACCTGTGATCCGGCCTGTACGTGTGGCGACGACTGCAGTTGCGACGACTGCTAGTCGCGACGCCGCGCTCGAGCACCGCCCCGATCGAACGATTTCTCGCGGTCCGTCGCGGAACGCGTAGTTTTACTGGTTTCCCGTCCAATGGAGAGCCATGAGCTATCGGAAGGTGAACTACGAGGACGTCGATCAGGTCTCGAGTGCGATGCACTTCCTGAGCGATCCGCTCGAGACCGAACAGGTCGGCGTAACGGTCGCACGCTGTGACCCGGGCTGGAACAGCAAGCCACACGACCACACGGACAACGAGCACGAAGAGGTCTACGTGCTAATCGAGGGATCCGCGACCGTCGTGATCGACGATGACCCCGTCCAGATGGAGACCGGCGACGCGCTGTGGATTCCGCCGGCCTCGACGCGCCAGATCCGAAACGGCGACGAGGAGAGCGCGTTCGTCCTCGTCAGCGCACCGAGCATCGGTGACGACGATGGTGACGAGTGGCTCGTCTCGGGATTCGCGGGCTGAGTCGCCGATCGGTACGGTTCCCGACGTGTTTCCGACCCAGGCGATCTCTGAAACCCGGCGGGACGGTTTAGTGGCCTCCCGCCGTCGAAACGGCCGGGTGACGATCGATCTACTCGAAACACCACGCGCTCGTCTCGTTCGCCGTCGCCGGCGTCCTCGCCTACGCGCTGTCACCGGTCGCGGTCTTCGGCCATTCGGTTCCGACACCGATTCTCGTCGGCTACGGCACCGCGGTGGGCGTGCTCGTCGACCTCGATCACTTCCTCATCGCTCGGCTCAAGACCGGCCGCTGGGACGCCGTCCGGTTCTGTCTCGCGAACCCCGCTTCGGGCGTCGCCGACCAGCAGCGGATCTTCGACGCGGGTGACGTCGGACTCCTCTCGCGGCTGGCGAGCCATCTCCTCATCGTCGGCGTCGCCGTCCCGCTGCTCGCCGTTTCGAGCGTCTCGCTCGCGATCATCACCGGCGTCGTGCTCTACGTTCACATCCTCAGTGACGTGCTCTGGGATCGGTGGCGCTTGGAACGGCAGGCCGACGAGGCCGCGACGACGGACGAACTGGTCCGCGCGCTTCGATGAAGGAGGATTTGGGATTCGCCAACCGGCCGCGTCCGCCGTGAGGGAGCGAGGCTTGCACTGTTGCCCCGCGAATATATCCACCTCGCTGCCGTGTGACAGAATATGGCTCTACTCGAGGAGAGTATCGTTCCGGATCACGCCCACGAGATCAAGGCCGAGGCTCGCGAGTTCGCCCGCGAACACATCGAACCGAACGCACAGGAACACTACCAGGAGGGGACCTACCCTGAGGAGATTCTCGAGGCCGGTCAGGAGGCGAACCTCGTCGCCCAGGACATTCCGGAAGAGTGGGGCGGTCGCGGGCTCGACCTCCCGCAGTTGCTCGCGCTCACCGAGGAGTTCTACCGCGCGGACGCGGGCATCGCGCTGACGCTCCAACTCGCGAGTTTCGGCTGCAAGATGACCTGCGAGTACGGAACCGACGAACAGTGCGAGGAGTACATCCGGCCGGTCGCGGAAGGCGAGCAGCGGTCGGGGCTCGCCGTCTCGGAACCAGACACCGGCAGCGACCTGACTGGGATGGAAACGACGGCGGAAAAGGACGGCGACGAGTACGTCATTAACGGCGAAAAGTACTGGATCGGGAACGGCGTCGAGGCGGACTGGATCACCCTCTACGCGCGGACTGACGACGACGAGACCAACCGCTACGGCAACCACTCGCTGTTTATCGTGCCGACGGATACCGACGGCTACGAGGCCGAGCACATCCCCGAGAAGATGGCGATGCGCGCCTCGAAGCAGGCCCACATCGAACTCGAGGACTGTCGCATCCCCGAGGAGAACCTCGTCGGCTCGGAGGGCGCAGGGTTCTGGATGCTCGCGGAGTTCTTCAACCACGGACGGATCGCCGTCTCCGGCCACGGGCTGGGTCTCGCGGCGGCCGCCATCGAGGAGACCTGGGAGTTCGTCCACGACCGCGAGCAGTTCGGCCGGACGATCAGCGACTTTCAGGCGGTTCAACACGGGCTCGCGGATATGCTGATGGGGTTCGAGCGCGCCCGATCGCTCGCCTGGCGAGCCTGCGAGAAGGTCGAAAACGGCGAGAACGCGGGCTACTGGGCAGCGCTGTCGAAGACGAGCGCGACGGAGACGGCTGTCGACGTCGCCGAGCGAGGAATGCAGTTTCACGGCGGTCGGTCGGTCCTCGACGAACGTCGGATCGCCCGGGTCTACCGCGACGTCCGTATCCCCGTCATCTACGAGGGGGCAAACGAGATCCAGCGGAACCTGATCTACGGGCAGGCGCCGTCCTAACGACAGGTGACGCGGGCGCTGCCGACGCGGCCTCGCACTCTCTCGTCTCCACCGGTGCGTTCTCGCCTTTCGAACGCGGCCACGACCTCGGCCAAAACCACCAACACGTCGGACTGCGGACGAACAGTAGTGATGCCCTGCGGGCCGGCCAGCGCAAAAATTGTGTCGAAAGAACAATCTGTTTCGGCCGCCTTCGATCAGCTAGCACCGACGAATCCCCGTGATGGAGATGGATGTCCCGACGGAGTTCAGCTGAGATGAGCCGACCACGCGTCCTCTGTGTGAGTAGCGATCGCTCGACGCGGGCGTCCGTGACGCTCGCGCTGACCGATACACCGGTCAACGTCGTCGTCGCCCAGTGCGCTTCCGACGCCGTCGAGCGACTCGCACAGCAGTCGATCGACGCGATCGTCATCGACGCGAGCACGGTCTCGGACGTGCCGACGCTCGTCGATACCGTCGAATCCGAGTCCGCAGAGACGCCGACGTTCGTTCACTGGGGCGACACCGAAACGGACGCGGGATCCGTCGCCGTCCTCAGCGAAGTGGTCGCGCGCACCGAGGACACCGAGTCGCCGGATCGGCTGGCCGACGCCGTCGCGGGGCGTATCGATGCCGACGCGAGTCCCACGGCAAACGACGCCCGTAACGACTCGAGCACAGCCGACGAGACCGACGATTCGGCCGAGGCAGGCGACTCGAGTGCGACGGAGGAGCCCCGCGAGACGGACGATGACCGGCGTATCCCCGACCTCGACCTCCCGGACGACCTCGAGGCCATCGTCAGCGGCGTCAGACGACGCCTCGTCGACGTAACATCGCCTGTCGCCGTCGAGCGGATCCTCCGCGAGGAGTGTACGGCCACCGACCGGTTCGGGTTCGCCTGGGTCGGCGAGTACGACCGTGGCGAACGCGAGGTCGTCCCGTGGCTGACCGACCCGGACAGCATGGAGTGGCCGATGCAACGAACCTTCCCCATCGGCGACGGCGAGCACCCGTTGCTCGAACGCGCACTGCAGACGGGCGAACTCCAGACGCTCCAGCACATCGCGAACAATCGCGACGACGTTCCGTTCGGCGACCACGCGTTCGATCGGGGCGCTCACGCCGTCGTCGTCGCCCCACTGTCCTCCAGCGACGACGTCTACGGCGTGTTCGTCGTCTACGCCCTCGAGCCGTTCGCCGAGGCGGAACGGACGGCGATTCGCGCGGCCGCCGACGCGAGTTCGCACGTCCTCGAGACGATCGTCGCCCGCGGAGCCCTCGAGCAACAGGAGCGAAGCCTCCGGCGATACGAGCGCCTCGTCGAAACCGCCGGTGACGGCATGTACGTCCTCGACGAACACGGTCACTTCATGACGGTCAACGACGCCCTCACGGAGATGACTGGCTACAGCCGCGAGGGGCTGCTCGGCGAACACGCCTCGCTGGTTTTCGATCCGGACGATATCGAAGCCGGCGAGGCGAAGATCCGTTCCCTGCTGTCCAGCGGGACCGGGACCGACACCCTCGAACTGTCCCTCGAGACGAAAACCGGCGACCGAATCCCGTGTGAGGTCCAGATCGCCGTGCTCGTCCACGACGGGGAGTATCTAGGGTCGGTCGCCGTCATCCGCGACATTACCGAACGCAAGCGCAGCGAACGGAAACTCCGCGAGCAGAACGAACGACTCGACGCCTTCGCGCGAATCGTCAGTCACGACCTCCGAAACCCGTTGAGCGTCGCCCAGGGCTATCTCGACCTGCTCGAGGAGACCGAATCGCTCGAGCACGCCGAAAACGTCCGCGACGGCCTCGATCGAATGGAATCGATCGTCGAGGACGTCCTGGCGATCGCCCGCGACGGCCAGTGGGCGACCGACACCGAATCCGTCGACCTCGAGTCGGTCGCACGCGACGCCTGGGAGTACGTCTCCACGGCCGACGCGTCGCTCTCCGTCGCGGAAACGACTGCCATCGAGGCCGACCGATCGCGGCTGTTGCGGTTGCTCGAGAATCTCTTTCGAAATGCGGTGGAGCACGGCTCGACGAGTCCTGCATTGCAGGCCCAGCGAGAGGCAGCCGAAGACGGTGATGCGGGACTCTCGGTTCGAATCGGGGTCCTCGAGTCGGACGACGAGACGGACACCGAGCCGCGTGGCTTCTTCGTCGAAGACGACGGCACGGGGTTACCCGAGGACATGCGCCACGAGTTGTTCGACCCGTCCGTCTCGTCGTCGTCGGACGGGCTCGGAATCGGTCTGTGGGTCGTCAGAGAAGTCGCTGCCGGACACGGCTGGTCGGTTACCGCAGCGGAGAGCGAAGCCGGAGGGGCCCGGTTCGAGTTCGCGTTCGACGCCGAGTCGGACGACCGGCGTTAATTCTCGGACTGAAGGTCCTGAAACGCGCCGACGAAGTCGTCGTGGGAGGTCATCCCGGAGACCGTCTCGTCGACTCGCTCCTCGAGTTCCGCGACGCGCTCGCGGAGCTCCTGATACTCTTCGTTGTCCACGAGTTCGCGGTCAGCCTTCTCGGACTCCAGCAGCGCTTTCTTCGAGACGAGCGCGTAGTACTCCTGGATATCCGACTCGTACTCCGATCGATCGGCGACGTTGTCGACGATATCGACGAGTTCGTCCTTCGAGACCGGCTTAACCAGATAGTCGTCGAAGCCCATCTCGATGATGTCGAAGTCGGGATCGACCGCCGTGACCATTACCACCCGCGAGTCGTAGCCGGCGTCCCTGATCTTCGCCAGCACTTCGTCACCGGAAAGCCCCGGCATGCGGCGGTCCAGCAGCACGACCTCGACGGAGTCGGCCATTTTCTCGAGCGCCTCTTCGCCGTCGTAAGCCGTATCGACGCGCCACTCGCCCTGCAACCACGCGGCGAACAGGTCGGCGAGTCGAGACTCGTCGTCTACGACGAGTACTTCGAGATTCTCACTCATTGGTTGCCCCCTCGGTTCTCATCATCGAATACTGCCACGGGCCACCAATGGTACCTCTTAGTGATAAATCTCGCGACCAAATATCAGAATGCAGACTATTTCAAGCTGAATCTGACGTGGCGTACTCGATAACCGGGAGATACAACTGCGGAGTAGTGACCGTCCCGAAAATATACTCGTTCTGAGAGACTCGGATACACCAGACTCGAGGAGACGCCGATCCATAGCCGGCATCGATGGTCGTCGACCGGCGTCGGCCGCCGATTCCGACATCTCTTACCTATCGTCGAACTCGGACTCCCGTCCGCACGACTCGCAGCGCGAGTCGTTCGACGTTCGCCTCACTTCCCCTGAAAGTTCGGCTCACCGTCGCCCATGAAGGCCGTCATCCCCTCCATGAGGTCGTCGGTTGCCATCAGGTGACCGAACGCGGATGCCTCGTACTCGAGGCCGGCGTCGGTGTCGTCGCGACCGGCGAGCATCGCGCGCTTGGTGAACTTCTGGGCGATCGGTGGCCCGCCCGCGAGGTCGGCCGCCAGGTCGAGCGCCGCGTCCTCGAGCTCGTCGTTGCCGACGACGTCGTTGACGAAGCCGTAGTCTGCCATCGTCTCGGCCTCGTAGCGCTCGGCCGTGAGGATGATCTCCTTCGCGCGGCCCTCGCCGACGATGTGTTTGAGCCGCTGAGTGCCGCCCCAGCCGGGGAGCAAGCCGAGGTTCAGTTCCGGCTGACCGAACGACGATCGCTCGCTCGCGACGCGCATGTCGGCGCAGGTCGCCATCTCCATCCCGCCGCCGAGACAGAAGCCGTCGATACCGGCGACGACGGGCATGTCGCAGGCCTCGAGCTTGCCGAACGTGGACTGGCCCTTCTTCGAGAGCTCCTGGGCCTGAATCGGGTCCGCCCCGCCCGCGGCCATGCTCTGGACGTCCGCACCCGCGGAGAAGGCTTTCTCGCCCTCGCCGGTGATGAGGATCGAACGAACCTCGTCGTCACCCTCGAGCAGGTCGATCGCCTCGGATAGCTCCTCGAGCAGTTCGTCGCTGATCGTGTTCATTCGGTGGGGTCGGTCCAGGACGATGTGGCCGACCATGTCCCCGGGGTACTCGACGCGGATGGCGTCGAAGTCGGTCCGTCCGTCGTCTCCCTCCTGCTCGTAGAAGCCGCCCTCGCCGGCGCGTTCCTCGAGATAGTCGGCGGGCTCGTAGCGCGCGTGGCCCGTCTTCTCGTAGGCCTCCTCGAGCGTTTCGAGGGCCTTTTCGACGCCGAACTGGTCGACCATCTTCACGGGACCGTCGGGGAAACCGGCGCCGAGTTTGGTCGCCTCGTCGATGGACGCCGGCGGTGCGACGTCGTTACCGATCAGTTTGGCGACTTCGTTCGCCATCGAGGCGACCAGCCGCGCCTTGACGAGGTCGGACTGCTGGTCGGTCGGGATCTCGGCGCCCGGACCGTCCTCGTAGTCGTAGAATCCCTTGCCGGTCTTTTTGCCGAGCTCCTCGTTTTCGACCTTTTCGACGAACAGCGGGCTCGGCTCGTACGCCTCGCCCAGCACCTCGTGCATGTAGTCGAGGACGTGATAGCCGACGTCAATCCCGGTGAGATCGGCGAGTTCGAACGATCCCATCGGGAGCCCCATGTCGTACTTCGTCGTCGAGTCGACCTCAGCGATGGTGGCCTCGTCCTCGCTCACGAGCCAGCAGGCCTCGTTCATCAGGGGAACGAGCACGCGGTTGACGATGAATCCGGGTGAGTCTTTGTGCACGCGCACGGGCGACTTCCCGATATCGTCGGCCAGTTCCTCGATGACGTCGAGGGTCTCCTCGTCGCTTTCGGCTCCCGAGATGACCTCGACGAGGTCCATTCGGACCGGCGGGTTGAAAAAGTGCATCCCGCAGAACTGCTCGGGTCGCTCGGTGAACTCGGCGAGTTTCGTGATCGAGAGACTCGAAGTGTTCGTCGCGAAAATCGCGCGGTCGGGGGCGACCTCCTCGAGTTCGGTGTAGACGTCTTCTTTGATCCCCATCTGCTCCGGCACGGCCTCGATGACGACGTCCGCGTCGCCACAGGCCTCCGCCATGTCGACGAGCGGGGTGACTCGTTCCAAGGCAGCGTCGGCTTCCTCCTCGGTGAGCTGGTCGTTCTCGGCCAGTTTCCCGAGCGACCACTCGATCTGGTCGTAGCCGTTTTGCACGAACTCCTCTTTGATGTCTCGCATGTTGACGTCGTAGCCGGCCATCGCGACGACCTCCGCGATGCCGTGGCCCATATTCCCTGCGCCGAGAACTGCGACGGTGTTGATATCTTCTAACTCCATGGGTATACTTGCAATCGGCACGTGTTTCAACGTTTCCCTCCGCTTGGTAGAAACTACAGTTCAGTTTACTCCCGGTTACAAAGTTCTTTACCGCTGGCCTAGGAACACGTTCACATGGAATTCGGTCTCTCCGAAGAGCAGGAACAGATTCGCGAGGAAGTCGAGCGGTTCGCCAAGAACGAAATCGTCCCCGAAGCCGAGACGTACGACGTCGAAGAGCGGTTCCCCCACGAAATCGTCGACAAGGCCGCTGACATGGGACTCGTCGGCTCGTCGATCCCGATCGAGTACGGCGGCGCGGGCTACTCGACGCTCGAGTCGGTGCTCATCGCCGAGGAACTGTTCTCCTGGGATCCCGGCATCGCGCTCTCGATCATGGCCTGTTCGTTCGGGACCGAAGCCATTCGGGAGTTCGGGAACGAAGACCAGAAGGAACGCTTCTTAGAGCCCGTTGCGATGGGCGAGAAGATTTCGGGCGCCGCGATTTCGGAACCCGACACCGGCTCCGACGTCTCCTCCGTCTCGACGCGCGCCGAGAAGGACGGCGACGAGTGGGTCGTCAACGGCAACAAGATGTGGATCACGAACGGTACCGTCGGCGACTTCTTCGTCGTCCTCTGTAAGACCAACCCCGACGCCGAAGGTCGCTACAACGGCTTCAGTCAGATCGTCGTCGAATCCGACCGCGACGGCTTCAGTTCGGACAAGATTACCGGCAAACTCGGCATTCGAGCGTCGGACACCGCCGAACTCATTTTCGACAACGTTCGCGTCCCCGAGGAGAACCTCATCGGTACCCAGGACGCCGCCTTCATGCAGCAGATGCAGTTCTTCGACGCCACTCGAACCGGCGTCGCCGCACAGGGCGTCGGGATCGCCAAGGGTGCGCTTCGCGCGGCCCTCGAGTACGCCCAGGACCGCGAGCAGTTCGGCCAGCCGATCAGCGAGTTCCAGGCCATCCAGCACAAACTCGCCGACATGGCGACCCAGACCGAGGCCGCCCGCAACCTGACCTACAAGGCCGCCTGGAACGTCGACCAGGGCAACGACATCACGAAACTCGCCTCGATGGCCAAGGAGTACACCTCCCGCGTTGCCGTCGACGTCTCCAACGAAGCCGTCCAGATCCACGGCGGGTCGGGCTACGTCAACGACTTCCCCGTCGAGCGCTTCTACCGTGACTCGAAGATCACCCAGATCTACGAGGGAACTTCCGAGATCCAGAAGAACGTCATCGCGCGGGAACTGCTCGGCAAGGGGTTCTAGAGACGAAGTTTTGCTCTGCGGGCCGGCTATCGCCGGCCCTCGGCAAAAATTCGATTAAAAGCACTCCTCCTTCCGTTCTCTCACTCCTTTCAGTCGTTCGGTCACATCAGTCGTCGGCCCGCTCGCTCAGTCTTCGGCTTCGCTCGCGGAGAGTTACGGTGTGAAAGCCTTCCTTTCCCCGTTAAGCGGACGCTTTGCGTCCGCGATGCTCGGAAGACGCGCAACGTCTTCCGTCGGGTCGCGCGACTCTCGCGTCTGCTCGAGTCGCGCTCCCGGCCAGTACTCTCCGCCCGTTTCGTTCACACAACCAGCCGAACGCCAGTTCGTCGATCGCGTTGCAGACGACGATTCGGGTGACGACCTCGAGCGATTCGATTAGCTGTCGGAATCCGAATCGGTGTCGCCATCGTCAGAATCAGAATCCGTATCCGCGCCGTCGCTGTCGGAATCGGTGTCTCCGTCGTCGCTGTCGGAATCGGTGTCTCCGTCGTCGCTGTCGGAATCGGTGTCTCCGCCGTCGCTGTCGGAATCGGTGTCTCCGCCGTCGCTGTCGGAATCGGTGTCTCCGCCGTCGCTGTCGGAGTCCGAGTCCGTCCCGCCACTGTCGCCGTCAGTGGCTGTTTCACCAGCGTCGGTGTCGCTATCGGTGTCTCCGGTACCAGCGTCGGCGTTCACGTTCGATCTCGAGGCACCGCCGTCGCCACTCGAGCGAGCCGGCTCCGAACGCGCGGCGACAGATTCGACCGCCCGATCCGACGTATCGGCCGCGTGGCTCTCGGAACCACGCTGTTCGACGGGGCGTTCCGGGCCGGGAACCGGGTCATCCGCGACCACGTACAAGGCGACGGGGGGAACGACGTAACAGGCGATAGCGGCGACCGCAAACCAGGGGTCGACGAAGACGAGGATCCCGAAGATGGCGAGCGCTGCCGTCGACGCCGTGTGGACCGTCGTGTCCGTATAGCGACGATAGAACACCCAGAAGTCTCGAACCCACTGCGTGACGCTCGAGATAACGACCGTCGATGCCACCACCATCGTTCGTCGCTACGGCAGCCATCGAGAAACCCCTTTGGCGTGCGAGCGCCTCTATAGAGCTAATGAGAGAATTCGTCTTCGCCCTCGAGTACGAATCGGGGACGAACCCGGTCGCCGACGTGCTCGCCGACTACCCCGAGACGTCGATCCGCTCGCTGTCGTGTCACGTCACGAGGGACAGCCTCTGGCGGGTCGACCACGCTGAAGGGTCGAGCGAGGCGCTCGAGGCCCTCGAGGACGCCTACAAAACGGCAGATTTCTTCGCGGACTGTCTCGTGAAGGACGACTGCGGGGCCGACTGCGAGGTCCAGGTGCTCGACCGCTCGAACGACACGTTAGTCGTCTACACCTACTGGGATCGAACCGAGATCTGTACGTCGGTTCCCCACGTGGCCCTCGAGCACCTCGGTGAGGGGCTCCTCTTCGAGACCTATCGCGAGGGCCGGCGCTATCGGTGGCGAATCGTGCTGGGAAGCGACGCGCCGATCCACGACTTCTTCGACGCGCTGGGCGAGGAAGTGGGCGAGTGTACGGGAATGGAGATGCTCCGGCTGACCGAACTCGATCCGGACCGTTCCCATCCCGAACCCGCGGAGGACCTGCCGGACGAGCAGCGCGAGGCGCTGCGGGCTGCCGTCGATCACGGCTACTACGAGACGCCGCGCCGGATCGAACTCTCCGACCTCGCCGAGCAACTCGAGATTCCTCGGTCGACGCTCTCCTACCGACTCCGCCGGGCCGAAGCCAGCCTCGCGACGACCTTCGTCGACGAGGACGACTCGCTCGAGGCGCTGGCTGTAGACCGCTGATCAGCGTCGGCCTCACTCGAGCGTGGTCCCCGCTTCGCTGACGGTGCTCGCGAGGATCAGTTGGGCGGCCTCTTCGGGCGCATCCCAGTGGGGATAGTGCCCGCTTTCCCCAAACCAGTATAGTTGTGCGTTGGGAAACCGCGTCATCGCGCGCTTCGCCTGACGGGGAAGGGTCACTCGGTCTTTACGCCCCCATCCGATCACGACCGGTCCGCGTGTGGAGGCTGCCCCTCGCTGACCGGGCTCGAAGGCCAACCGACGCAACAGTTCGCCGAACGAGGGCGACTCGGCGAACGTCCGCATCTCTTCCAGGGCGACATCGCCAGACAGCGCCCAGGGTCGGGCGGAGAGTTGGGCCAAGAGGAGGGTCCGACCCACTGCGTTGTCCATCAGCCGATCCATTACGGGTTGGAGCAAGCGAACGAGTCGGATCGAAGGGGCGAGGGTCGCATAGAAAAAGTACCGCTCCCACCCCTTCCAGAATCCGCCGGGAGCGAGCGCAACAGTTGCGCCCACGTCACCTCGACGCGCGAGCTCGAGTACGAGCCGTCCGCCCATCGAGTTCCCGACCACGTCGACCCCGTCGAGACCGTTCGCCTCGAGAAACGAGCTGACGGCCGTAGCGAGCGTATCGATAGACACTTCGCCGGACAACGGGGCCGTCTCACCGTGGCCGGGGAGGTCCACCGCGATCACTTCGCGCTCGGCGGCCAGGTCGTCGAGTACGGGGTCCCACGTTCGCCAGCTTCCACCCAGCCCGTGAACGAGGAGCAACGGGTCGCCCGTCCCCCGCCGAATGTGGTTCAGTTCCATACCGTAGGGACACCCTCCATCCGTGTATGGCTTCTGCGCGTATTGTTACACGAACTTAACTGATAGGTCTCTTCCGAGACTACATTTGAACGATGATGCTGTGAATTGGCTCGAACCGCCTGTAGACTCGCTACGGTAGAGCGACTCGATAGCAGGTAATTCTCTCGAGACGACGGCCGAGTTGGCGCACGCCAAATAACCCGTATGTCGGCCGGGCGACTATGTGGATATAATGAGCGATACCCCCTCCCCGTCTACGCCGCCGGACTCGAGTCGAACCCTCGAGCTACGCGTCCCCGACATGGACTGTCCGACCTGCGCCGGGAAGGTCGAGAACAGCGTCGGGCGACTCGAGGGGATCGACGGCATCGAGCCGCGGGTGACCAGCGGTCGCCTCGTCGTCGAGTACGATCCGACGCTGACCGACGATTCGGAGATTCGCGAGCGCGTGCGTGCGGCGGGCTACGAGATCGAATCTTCGGCCGGCGAACGCACGTTTTCGGTCCCCAACATGGACTGCGCCTCCTGTGCGGGCAAGGTCGAAAACGCGCTCGAGCGCACGGACGGCGTGGACGACATCGAGACGCGTCCTGCCTCAGGTCGCGTGACCGTGACGGTCGACGATGGTCTCGAATCGACGGCCGTCATCGACGCGATCGACGGCGCTGGCTACGACGCGTCACCCATCGCCGACGACAGCGGCCCGATCGACGACCGGGAGGCCGTCTGGAAGAGTCGCCGCGCCGTCGGGACCGCGATCGGTGCCGCGCTGGTGACCGTCGGCATGCTGCTCGAGTTCGTCTTCCCGGCCCTCGATCCAGCGCTGGCCACCCTCGCGGGCCGGACCTACGAACTGTCACAGCTCCTGTTCATCGCGGCCGTCGCGGTTGCGGGGACGCCGATCCTCCGCAACGGCTACTACTCCGTCCGCAATCGGAGTCTCGACATCGATTTCCTGATGGGACTCGGGATCGTCGCGAGCGTCGCGGCCCACCACCCTTTCGAAGGAGCCATGCTCGCGGTGCTGTTCTCGGTCGCGGAACTGCTCGAGCGGTTCTCGATGGACCGCGCGCGTGACTCGCTGCGGGAGCTGATGGATCTCTCCCCGGAGACCGCGACCGTTCGTCGCGAGGACGGGGCGGAGGAGACGGTTCCGGCCGACGAACTCGCGATCGGCGACGTGGTCGTCGTCCGGCCCGGCGAGAAGATTCCGGCCGACGGTGTCGTACTGGAAGGCGAGAGCGCGATCGATCAGTCGCCGATCACGGGCGAGAGCGTGCCCGTGGATACGGCTGCGAGCGACGAGGTCTTCGCCGGGACGATCCCCGAGTCGGGCTACCTCGAGGTCGAGGTCGAAAGCGAGGCCGGCGACTCCACCATCGCCCGGATCGTCCGCATGGTCGAGGACGCCGAACGGGAAAAAACCGAACGCGAGCAGTTCATCGATCGCTTCGCGAGCGTCTACACGCCGATCGTCCTCTTGCTCGCGGTGGCGGCCGTGGTCGTGCCGCCGCTGCTCTTCGGCGCGTCGTGGAACTACTGGTTCATCGTCGGTCTGACCCTACTCGTCCTTTCCTGTCCCTGTGCGTTGGTCATCTCGACGCCGGTCAGCGTCGTCTCCGGGATCACGAGCGCGGCGCGAAACGGCGTCCTAATCAAAGGCGGCCGACACCTCGAGGCCGTCGGCGACAGCGACGTCCTCGCGGTGGACAAGACGGGAACGCTTACCGAGGGCGATCTGACGGTCACCGACGTGATCCCGCTCGAGGGTGCCGACGAGGACGACGTGATTCGTCGAGCGCGCACGCTCGAACAACGGAGCGAACACCCGATCGGCCGGGCGATCGTCGGCTACGCCGACGAGCAGGAAATCGCGGCCGACCGCGGAGACGGGACCGAACCCGAGGTCTCGAGTTTCGAGGCGTTGACGGGCAAGGGCGTCCGCGCCGAAATCGACGGAACCACCCACTACGTCGGCAAGCCGGACCTGTTCGACGGACTCGCGGATCTCGAGCACGTCCACGCGACGACCGACGGCGGCGTGGCACTCACGGAGATGGGATACAGTGGCGCGTTCCAGTGCGACCGGGAGGGCTGTCTGGACGTGCTCAGCGAGGTCGTTCCGGACCTTCAGGCCGAGGGGAAGACCGTCGTGATCGTCGGCACCGACGAGCGACCGATCGGTGTCATCGGCGTCGCGGATAAGGTTCGGCCCGAAGCGAAGTGGGCCGTCTCGCAACTCCAGGAGCAGGGCGTTCGCGTCGTCATGCTCACCGGCGACAACGAAGGGACCGCTCGCGCGATCGCGAACGCGGTCGGGATCGAGGAGTACCACGCCGAACTCCTGCCCGACGAGAAACTCGAGTGGATCCGACGCTTAGCGGACGAGGCGGGTGTGGGCAACGGCGGCGACGGCCACGTCGCCATGGTCGGCGACGGCATCAACGACGCGCCCGCGCTCGCGACCGCCAGCGTCGGCATCGCGATGGGTGCGGCGGGGACCGACACGGCCCTCGAGACGGCCGACGTCGCCCTGATGAGCGACGATCTCACCCGGCTTCCCTACCTCTACGAACTCTCCGGAATGGCGAACGGCGTGATCCGACAGAACGTCTGGTCGAGTCTGGCCGTCAAGGCCGTCCTCGCGGTCGGGGCCCCGGTCGGGATCGTCACGGTGATTCACGCGGTTGTCATCGGCGACATGGGGATGAGCCTCGGCGTGACGGGCAACGCGATGCGCCTGGCGAACGTCGAACCCGAGACGCCCGACGGACTCGAGGGACGCGGCGACGGCGGGCGCTGATCGGCTGGATCCACCGAAAAGCGTTCCGGCGCGAATCGAGCGGCCGGCTTACGAGAGGTGCGCCGTAACGTCGGTCGAGGAGACCATTCCGACGTAGTCGTCGTCGACGACCGGGAGGTGTTTGATACCGTAGGTGGTCATCATCGCGGCGACTTCCTCCATGTACAGATCCGGCGCGACGGTTTCGACATCGGTCGTCATCACGTCTGCCACCGTCAACTCCGTGATGTCCTGACCGTCGGCGACGGCGTCGAGGACGTCCGTACTGCTGATGATCGCTCGTGGCGTCGTCGGGACGACCAACGCGTTGATATTTTTGTCGCGCATTTGCTGGACGGCTTCGACGACCGTCGCGTCCTTCGAAACGGTCTCCAGTGGCGTTGACATGACGTCTTCGACTGTCTGCCTGTCTTCGGAACTCATACCGCGACCAACGGCCGCGGAGGTTATGGTAGTTCCCCAATCGCCCTCTCTGTCCCGATAGCTGTCATCCACCGAGGCCGCGACGAACCGTCCCGGTTCCGGGCCGGCCGTCGGTCCACCACAGCGCGACGCCAGCGGCGAGAATAACGGCCTCGAGCCACAGCGTCGTGATCTCGACCCCGCCGACGGTTCCGAGCGGTTTGACCCCCGTGTAGGCGGGCATCTCAGTCACCGGCCAGAGGAGAAAGCCGAGTTCGTCGAAATCGCCCGAAAGGACGTGCCACGGCACGTCCGTCGCGATGTGCGAGAGGTAGCCGATCGCGAAGGCGACGCCGAGGGGCCGTCGGTCCCGGCGGGTCGCGACGACCCAGGCCAGGAGGATTAGGGGGGCGGCGAACAGCAAGGAGTGACCGATGGCCCGACCGACCGGTACGGTTTCGGCCGCGTAAAGCGGCTTGTCGATGAAGTCCGCGAGTCCGGCCGCGAAGACGGCGACGAGCGCGGGTAGATCGGCCGGCGTGCGTCCGTGGTGCCATCGCGTGTAGGCTGCATAACAAAGGTAGCCGACGGCGAGATGAACGACCGGTTGCATCCGTCCGAACGTGGCCGACGTGGGATACTAAATCCCCGGTTTGAACGTGCGCGTTCGGCCGTTTTCAGCGGGTTGCATGGTTGGGTGGTCGGCTTATCTCCCACCACCCCTTCCCTTATATTGATGACAAAAATACCGCCGACCGACCACGGTGTACCGACGACCGACGACGCCGGCGTCGACGGGCGAATCAACACCGCCGACGGCGGTGACACCGATCGCGAGATCGAGTACGACACCGTCACGACCCCCGTCCTCGTCATCGGTGCGGGTGCCGCCGGCGCGCGAGTCGCGATCGAACTCGCCGAGTCGGGTCTCGAGCCGCTCGTCATCGGGAAGCGAGACCACGGCGACGCTCACACCACGTGGGCTGCGGGCGGGATCAACGCCGCACTCGGCTCGCTCGACGAGGACGACTGGACGATCCACGCCGCGGACACGCTGAACGAGGGCCACCACCTGAACGACCCCGAAGCCGTCGAACTAACCGCGAAGCACATGCCGGACCGCATTCGCGAACTCGCAGAGTGGGGGATGCCATTCGATCGAACCGACGACGGCAAGATCAACCAACGCTACTTCGGGGCGCAGTCTTCGCGCCGGACCTGCTTCGTCGGCGATCGAACGGGTGAGGCCATGCTCGAGACGCTGATCGACCGCGCGCAGGCGCTCGAGATCCCCTACCGTGACAACGTGATGATCAGCCGACTGCTCTCGGACGGCACCCGCGTCGACGGCGCCGTGGGCTTCGACATGGAGACCGGCGAGGGGCTGTTGTTCCGCACGAACCACGTCGTGCTCGCCGCGGGCGGGTTCTCGGCGCTGTACCACCGCCACTCCTCGCGGGCCGACGAGAACAACGGCGACGGACAGGCGCTGGCCCTCGAGGCGGGTGCGCGACTGATGGATCTCGAGTTCGTGCAGTTCCACCCGACTGGGATGGTCGGCGAACGCTACGGCGAGGAGTGGGACGGCAGACTCGTGACCGAGGCGGTCCGCGGCGAAGGCGGACGGCTGTTCAACGCGGACGGCGAGCGGTTCATGGAACGCTACTCGCCGACCCAGATGGAACTCGACGCGCGAGACGTCGTCGCGCGAGCAATCGCCCAGGAGGTTCGAGAAGGTCGCGGCACGGACCACGGCGGCGTCTACCTCGACATCTCCCACCGCGACCCCGAGTACATTCGTGACCGACTGCCGACGATGGTCGAGCGCTTCGAGGGGCTCGGCGTCGACATCACGAGGGAACCGATGGAAGTCGCGCCGACCGCCCACTACACGATGGGCGGCGTCGACATCGACTTCCGAACCGGCGAGACGGGCGTCGAGGGACTGTACGCCGTCGGCGAGACCGTCGCGGGCGTCCACGGCGCGAACCGGCTCGGCGGCAACTCCCTGGCGGAGACCGTCGCGATCGGGAAACTCGTCGGTGGCCACGTGGCGAACGCGGTTACCAGCAGGGACCGCGTTCCGACGGTCACCGGCGCACAGCAGGCTCTCGCCGAACGGGAGTTCCGGGCACTCGACGACCTTGCCGCGGCCGAGGGCAGCGTTCGCCCGATCGAACTCCTCACGGAACTCGGCGACGTACTCTGGGATACCGCCGGCATTCTTCGCGACGAGGAGTCGCTCCGCGAGGGGCTGGCGGCCGTCGCCGAACTTCGAGCGCGGACCGCCGACCTCCGCGTCGACGGCGACCGGACGTCGGAATCGCTCGAGTACGCCGTCGACCTCTCGTTTAGCCTCACCGTCGCCGAAACGATGCTTCGGAGCGCACTCGAGCGAACCGAATCTCGGGGGGCTCACTACCGAACCGACTTCCCCGAGACCGACTCGGACTGGCGAGCCAACCTCGTTCTCTCGGCCGACGAGGGCGGCCTCAGAATTCGGCGGCGGGGCGTCGCCGACCCGTCGGATGCGGTCCGAGCGGCCCTCGACGAGGATCACGAACTCGACTACCACCACCTCGAGTGACGGTTCGGCCGTCGATCGGGTCCTGCCGATCGGTGACCGTCACCGAGACGCCTTTGACGCTTGGCCACCTCCCATTCGATCTACGCAGATGTTAGCAGACGCCGAGCCGGTTCTCCGGCAGGACCCCGTGATGGCGGAGCTCGTCGAGCGACACGATCCGTACGTCGAACCGAACTGGAGCGAGTTCGAACGGCTCTGTATCTCGATCATCAACCAGCAGCTGTCGACGGCGAGCGCGACCGCCGTTCGAGAGCGATTCTTCGAACTGTTAGACGGCGATGTAACGCCCGAATCCGTCCTCACAACGGCGGACGACGCCCTGCGGTCGGCCGGACTCTCGCGACAGAAAATCGAGTACGTCCGAAACGCGGCCCGCGCGTTTCAACAGGGTGACTACACGAGGGAGGGGCTGGCCGACCGCTCGAACGACGACGTGATGGACCTGCTCACCGAAATCAAGGGGATCGGCGACTGGACGGCCCGGATGTACCTCTTATTCGTTCTCGAGCGACCGGACGTTCTCCCCCTCGGCGATCTCGCCGTTCGCCGCGGTATCGAACAGCTGTACGGAAACGGCGACGAGGAGCTGACGCGGGCGGAGATGCGCGAGATCGCCGAGGCGTGGCGGCCGTACCGAAGCGTCGCGACGCGGTACATCTGGGCCGAGTACGAATCGGCGTAGCGGGCTCTGGATCGGGTCGCAAATTCCCTAGCGATCGGCGTACAAACGCGAGTTTCCGAGGGGAAACGGAGTGAAACGGTCGCCGGTCGCGACGGATTCGGTCGGTCGGCTGCGGTAATCCGTTACTGTCACCGATCCCTGTCCGACGTTCGAACGTCTCGAATGGACAACGGACGATTACGTCCCCGACGATACAGTCTGAACGAGGCGTCTCGAGAAACGAGATACTGACCGACGAGACGGCCACACCGACTCAAGTGCGATCCGGGCGGGGTCGAAAACGAGATGGCAAACGAACCACCCGTAGACGACGGCCCCGAACAGCGACGAATGACCACCGATCCCGAACGAATCCGCGAGTGGGCGGAGGCCCACGACGCCGTTCCCGTCACGGTCCGCGACAGTGACGATCACGGCCACTCGTTCGCCCGGCAGGGCCACCTCGAGGAGCGCCACGAGGAGTACACCTGGGACGAGTTCACGGAGACGTTCGACGACGAGGATCTGGTGTTCGTCTACCACGAGGACGAACCCGCCGGCGAGGGGCTGGGCCACTTCGAGATCGTCGAGCGCGAGGCGGCGTTCGAGCGCGCGGATCTCGGCCGGAGCGAACTCGAGGACCAGCTTCGGGAGGGGAAAACGGTGACGACCGAGATCGTCGAGACGCAGGTCGTCGAGACCGAAGTCGTCGAACGCGACACGATCGAGAGCGAAGTCGTCGACACCGAACTCGCCGAACGGACCGTCGTCGACTCGGAACTTCTCTCCCGAGAGATCGTCGATACCGAGTTCGTCAGCGACGACCTCATCGAGGTGACGACCGACGAGTCCCGCCTCGAGACGGTCGAAGAGATCGAACGCTACACGATCGAGAGCCGGGTGGTCGACGTCGACGTCGAACAGCACGATCAGCTCGAACGCGACGAGGTCAAGACGAATATCGAACTCGAGAGCGTCCAGCGATCGATCCTCGACAGCGACGTCGTACGTACGGATGTCGCGACCGACGACGTCGTCGACCGCGAGGTCATCCAGAGCAAGCGCGGCGAGGGCGATACCGTCCGGAGCGAACTGCTCGAGCGCCGCACCATCGAGGAGCAGATCGACGAGCGAAGCCGGATGCGCTTTACGCTCGAGGAGACCGAACTGCTCGAGTCCGAGGTTCTCGGCAGCGACCTTATTGAGGGCGAAATCATCGACGTCGAGGAGTACGGCGCGATTGATACGACGGCCGAGCCCGGTGCTGCCGGCGCGAGCGGTGACGCAGCCATGGGCGAGACCGGCACCGAAGCCGACGCGAGCGGTGACGCAGCCATGGGCGAGACCGGCACCGAAGCCGACGCGGGGACCGACACGCCGACCGTCGACACTGGTCCGGTCGAACTTTCGGAGGACGATCAGGGGAAAGACGTCGTCGACGAGCGGGGCGAACAGATCGGCATCGTCGCGGAGATCGAGGGCCAGACCGCCTACATCGACCCCGAGCCGGGGCTGACGGATCGGCTCAAAGCGCGACTGAACTGGGGCGGCCACGGCGACGACGACTACCCTGTCGAGCGCTCCGAGATCAACGAGATCACCGACGACGAGGTCATCATCCAGCACCGAGCCGACGACGAGCACGTCGAGTGACGGCGCTGGGCGATCACGACTGCGTGACGCGATGTCCGCAAAGAAGAGGTGACAGAGAGATCGATGTCGGCGACTCGAGTCGTTACTCGAGGTCGAAGCGGTCGAGTTTCATGACCTTGCTCCACGTCTCGACGAAGTCCTGCACGAACTTCTCCTCGGCGTCGTCGGCCGCGTAGACGTCCGCGATGGCTCGAAGTCGGGCGTTCGACCCGAAGATGAGGTCCGCGCGGGTCGCCGTCCACTCGACCTCGCCCGTCTCGCGGTCGCGAATATCGAAGACCTGGCCCTGGTCCTCTTCGGTATCCGAGGCCGCTTCCCAACCCATGACGTCGTGGGAGCCGTCGGAGGCTTCCCACTCGTAGCTCATGTCGAGCAGGTTGACGAAGAAGTCGTTCGTCAGCGTCCCCGGCCGGTCGGTGAGGACGCCGAGACCGGAATCCTGGTAGGTCGCGTCCAGCGCGCGCATGCCGCCGACCAGCACCGTCATCTCGGGTGCCGTCAGATCGAGGAGGTCGGCCTTGTCGACCAGCAGCTCCTCCTGGGATCGGTCGGCCTCGTCCGAGAGGTAGTTACGGAAGCCGTCGGCCTCGGGCTTGAGCGCCTCGAACGAGTCGACGTCGGTCTGTTCCTGGGAGGCGTCGGTCCGGCCCGGTTCGAACGGCACCTCGACGTCGTAGCCGGCCTCGGCCGCGGCCTGCTCGACGGCCGCGTTGCCGCCCAGCACGATCAGGTCGGCCAGCGAAACCCGCACGTCGTCGGATCGCGAACCGTTGAACTCCTCCCGAATCGTTTCGTAGGTCGACAGCACCGTCTCCAGCTGGTCCGGCTCGTTGACTTCCCAGCTCCGCTGGGGCTCGAGGCGGATGCGCGCGCCGTTGGCACCACCGCGTTTGTCGCTGTCGCGGTAGGTCGACGCCGCCGCCCAGGCCGTCTTGACGAGCTGGGTGGTCGAGAGTTCCGAGTCGAGGAGCTCCGTTTTGAGCTCGGCGACCTCCTCGTCGCCGATCAGGTCGTAGTCGGCGTCGGGGATGGGATCCTGCCACAGCATCTCCTCCTCGGGAACCTCCGGGCCGAGGAACCGCTGTTTCGGGCCCATGTCGCGGTGGATCAGCTTGTACCACGCTTTCGCGAAGGCCATCCCGAACTCCATCGGGTTCTCCTGGAAGCGCTCGATGATTTCCCGGTACTCGGGATCCCGCTTGAGCGCGACGTCCGTCGTCAGCATCATCACGTCTTCTTTCTCCGACGGATCCTCGGCGCCCGGTGCGGCGCCGTCGAGTTCGCCGTCCGTCGTCGTCCACTGCCACGCACCGCCGGGACCCTTCTCGGGCTCCCACTCGTGCTCGAGCAGGTTGTCGAGGTAGCTCGTGTCCCACTGGGTCGGCGTGGTGTTCCACGGTCCTTCGATCCCGCTGGTGATCGTGTCGGACCCCTTGCCGGAGCCGTGGCTGCTCTCCCAGCCCAGGCCCTGCTGGTCGATCGGGGCAGCCTCGGGCTCCGGGCCGACGTGCTCGTCGGGGTTGTCGGCGCCGTGGACCTTCCCGAACGTGTGACCGCCGGCGATGAGCGCGGCCGTCTCCTCGTCGTTCATCGCCATCTGACCGAACGAGTGTCGGATCCGTTCCGCCGACCACTCCGGATCCGGCTCACCGTTCGGACCCTCCGGGTTCACGTAAATGAGGCCCATCACGGTGGCGGCGAGCCCTCCCTCGAGAGTGTCTTCCTCGTCGAAGCGGTCCGAGTCTTCCCACTCGTCCTCAGGCCCCCAGTCGACGGCGTCGTCGGGTTTGTACTCGTCCTCACGTCCGCCGGCGAAGCCGAACGTCTCGAATCCCATCGACTCGAGGGCGACGTTTCCGGCCAGCACGATCAGGTCGGCCCACGAGAGCTTGCGGCCGTACTTCTGTTTGACCGGCCAGAGCACTCGGCGCGCCTTGTCCAGGTTCGCGTTGTCGGGCCAACTGTTGAGGGGCGCGAACCGCTGTCGGCCGCCAGCCGCGCCACCGCGGCCGTCGCTGGTCCGGTAGGTCCCGGCGCTGTGCCACGCCATCCGAATGAACAGCGGTCCGTAGTTGCCGTAGTCGGCCGGCCACCAGTCCTGGGACGTCGTCATGACGTCCTCGATGTCCGCTTTCACTTCCTCGAGGTCGAGTGTTTCGAACGCCTCGGCGTAGTCGAAGTCCTCGTCCATCGGGTTGGACGAGGAAACGTTCTGATCGAGAAGGTCCACGTTCAACCGGTTTGGCCACCAGTCTTGGTTTGACTTAGTCATCAACGGGGGATTGTGTCTTTCCCGTATTAAGATTTCCTAATGCGAGAAATTAGTCTTCGCTGTAGCCCAACTGATTTTCATCTTCAAAAACTTTTTCCGAAGTGTCTCCGTGCTGTCTCTCCGCACGACCGCTACGATCCACCGCCAACCAATACGCTCAGCCGTCCTCGTTGTCGGGGCCGCGATCGTTTTCGGCCCCGATGGTGGCTCCCCTCCGTTACCGAGTCCGAGTGCTGGACCGACAACTGCTGATCCACTCGAGTTGAGTTCGAACAACCAAAAGTGATGTGTTGCTTGGAGATCGCTCGAGACGGACGTCGTCGGTCGTCGAGAGCCACACCGGAGTCGCCCGGTCTCGCCCGATTACTCTTCTTCTTCGGGGGTGTCGGGAACGTCCTTGTCGGCTCGCCGACCCACGTCAACCTGGTAGTTACCGAGGATATCTCGACCGAGGATGACGGGGTAGTCCATGTGGCTGCGGTCTTCGACGCTCGCGGTGACGGTGTGCTGGTTGCCACCAACGCCGACGACGACGTCGACGACGGGCCGGCTCTTGGCCGTTTTGCTGCTGCCCGAGCGGATGCGCGTGATGGATTTGATCGGGCCAGCCCCGATGTCGGCCGCGAGACTCGTGTCGATGCTCGTCCGCGTCGCGCCGGTGTCGGACTTTGCGAGAACGGATTTCGAGCCGCTGGTTCCCGACAGCACGATCTCCTCGGTGTAGCCGATGATGGCGGACTCCGTATCCGGTGACGTCGCCTCGACGGGCTGGGCCGTCGGTCGGGAGTCGTCGAGGACGTTCGCGAGGTCGCGGACGCGGTCGTCGTCGACCTCGCCGCCGGCCTGTTCGATCGCGAGTTTGGCGATGTACGGCGCGGGACTCACGTGCGTCGCCTCGTAGAGCCCCTTGAATCCGGCCGTCGGGTTGACCTCGAGAACGAACCAGCCCTCGTCGCCCTCGACGAGGTCGACGCCGGCGTAGTCGAGGCCGATCGCGGTCGACGCTCGGCGGGCCATGTCCCGGGCCTCCTCGGGGAGGTCGTCGGTCGCGTCTTCGACGTCGCCGCCGAGGGCGACGTTCGTTCGCCAGTCGTTGTCCGGCGCGTAGCGGTACATCGCGCTGATGATCTCCCCGTCGACGACGTAGACGCGAGCGTCGAAGTGACGGTCGTCGTCGCGGTCGATGAGTTCCTGCAGGAAGGCGTATCGGTTGCCGACTTTGGCGTTGACCGGATCGTCGCCGCTGACCTTCCACGTCCCGCCGCCGTGGGTTCCGATCGCCGTCTTGTAGACGGCCTCCTCGCCGTACCGCTTACGGGCGGCGTTCAACGTCTCGCTGTTCAGCGCGAGGGTGACGTCGGGCGTTCTGACGTCGTTGGCCGCGAGCGTCGTTGCCGTCGCGAGCTTGTGGATCGCCGTCAATACGGTCGACGGCTCGTTCAGCGTTGGAACCAGCTGTGCGAAGGTGTTCGCGAGTCCGAGTTCCTCGGCGGGCTGTTCGGTGTTCGACAGGAGCATTCGGTTCGCGATGACGTCGACGTCGGGTTCTAAGACGACGCTGCCGTCGGTCACGCTGATCGACGTATTCTCGGCACGGAGCCACTCGGTCTCGTGACCGAGTCCTTCGACGGCGTTCAAAATCGCCTTCGTCTCCTTGCTCGTGTGTAGGCTTAATACTCCAACGGTGACAGGATCGTCGACGGCCATACTAGCGTAGACGATGAGGTGCGGGAAAAGTATACTGTCATCGAACGGCGACGGGTGGTCGATATAGCCGGATTCTGTTCGATTTTCCGAGAGTTTCTCACGAAATCGCCGCCCGGACCTCCCCTGGATCGACCAGTCCGCTCGCGACGGCGAGGACGGCCCACGTGGCCGCGCCGAGTGCGATCGCGCCGAACAGTACCGCGATGCTCGAGACCATTGGCATCACGACCAAGACGGCGACGGCCATCACGCCCGTGATGGCGCAGATCAGCCCGATCGATCGGGCCAGACGCAACAGGTCGAGATCGAGCTCCAGGTGGACGATGTAGAGGTTCACCGCGACGTACACCGAGTGTGTGGCGACCGTTGCCGCCGCGGCGCCGACGACGCCCATCGTCGGGATGAGGACGATGTTCAGCCCGAAGTTGGCCGCGGCCGTGCCTCCCTTCGCGATCGCTCGATGACGGGCGCGGCCGAGGTAGTCCAGACTGTCGCTGGTCAGGTTCGTGATCGCCTGCAACACGACGAAGCCGGCGAGGATCTGGAGCACGGGCACGGCACCCGCGTAGTTCTCGCCGATGATCATCGTGATGAACGGGCCCGCGACGATCGCCAGCCCGGCGGCCGCGGGGATGTACAGCAACATCGTATTCGTCAGCGCCGTCTGGTAGATCTGACGGGCCTCCGCGAGCTGTCCGGAGGCCTTCTGCTCGCCGAAGTTCGGCGAGATCGTAAAGCCGAGCGCCTCCGCGGGCGAGAGCACGAAGTCGGTGATCTGCTTGGCGATCGTGTAGAACGCGACCGCGGTGGGCGTCAGAAAGACGCCGACGAGGACGGTGTCGATCTGTTTGTCGACGACGTTCGCGCTGCGCGTCGCCGTCAGCGGCACGCTGTACTCGAGGAGCCGTCGCGACAGCCCGTCCTCGTACGACTCCGCGGAGTCGTACGGCGCGTAGTAGGTGTAGTAAAGCAGCGCTAACCCGACGGCCGCCGAGATCGCGTAGCCGACGATGTAGCCGAAGAAGGCGCCGAGCGCACCCAGTCCCAGCAGGGCGAATCCGACGGCGAAGACGAGCCGTGCGAACCCGCTGAGCGCCTGTACGCCGGCGCTGTAGGTGAGATTGTTGAACCCCTGGAAGGCGATCTGAGCGAAGCCGCTAAAGGAGAAGACGGCGACGTAGATCACGCCGGCCGCGAGAAACGGCGCGGCTTCCGGGTTGCCCAGCGCGGTCGCGAGCTGCTCGTGAAACAGCAAGAGGAGGTAGACGACGAACGTGATCGCGATGATTTTGATCGTGATCGTCGACGCGATCAGATAGGGAATCTGCCCCGGATCCCGCTCGCTGTACTCCGAGATGTACCGGGCGGCGGATTTTCCGATCCCGAGATCCGCGACTAACTGCACCATCGCCAGAATGCCGATCACCCAGTACAGCGTGCCGTAGCCGTCGGTATCGAGGAGATACCGCGCCAGTACGAACATCAACAGCGCGCTCGAGAGCATGTAGACTGCTCGAGCGACGAGCGTTGCCTTGAACCCGTGGACGATGTGCTCCTGTCTACTCATTCGAACTCCGTTGGACGACGTGGTGGCTTCGGCGACCGATCGACCGGAGCGGACCGACGTAGTTGTTCGGTGGACTGATCCCGCAATTGTAATGCGGAGACAAACGGCGTATGGTCGCGATACCGGTCGTGAAACGTTCAGCTACAGTGACAAAATCCTGACATGACGACGATCCGCCGTCCGGACCGGTTTCCCGCTCGAGGAGGAGCGCCGAAACGGTAAGCCGCACGTACTTCGAACGCGTCTCGCGCTCCGAGTCGACGCGGTCGACGTCCGGCGACGGCTTTCGACCGAATCGTCCCGCCGTCGTCGGGTTAGAGGTACGACGCGTCCCAGCGCGTCGCTTTCCGTCGGTTGCCACAGACGTTACACTCGATTCGTCCCATCGTATCCATCGTGTTGTCCAGCGAATCGCAGTTCCCGCAGAACCAGGCGTACAGCTCCTCTTGCTCTTCGGTCTCGTAGGCGCCGTAGAACGGCGACTTCTCGCCGCGAGCGGCTTCGCCGTAGCTCACGTAGACGGTTTCGCCGTCGACCTCGAGTTCGTCGACGGCTCCCCAGCCCTCATCGCCGATCTTGCCTTCGGCGTAGACGTTCTCCGTGAACGTCTCGTCGCCGATCTCGACGTCGCGTTGGCCGGCCCGTTCGAAGCCGTGGTCCTGGTAGAACTCGTTACCGCCCTCGTTGTCCTCGAGGACGAGCGCCTGGACGTGGTCGGCACCCTTCTCCAGTAGTTTCTCGCGGGTCCGAACGAGCAGGCGGACGCCCGTTCCGCCGCCGCGGGCGTCGGGGTCGATGTGGAGCCACAGGATCCGCCCGGTATCGTAGCGCTGGCCGATCAGGTCGTTTTGAGAGAAGCCGACGACCTCATCGTCGCGTTCGATCACGAGGACGAGCGAGTGGTCGTCCGCGAGTTCGTCGGCGAACGACTCCCCGTACCACTGTTCGATAGCGTCGTCGACGGTTTCCTCGTCGAGGAAATCGGTGTAGGTCGACTCGAGCGAGCGGTGGGCGATCGATCGGATGGCGTCGATGTCGTCGTCGGTCGCTTCACGAATCTCCATAGCCGACAGTACCATGCCCTCGTACAAAACGTATGCCCACAGAATCAGTTATCTCTGCCCGACCCTACGGCCGGGCAGGCAGTTTCGGTAGGATCGATACCGGAGGCAGGCCCCGGTCGGCGGGGACCAGCCGGTATCCGACGGAGCGCTCGGGGCCACAAGAGAACATTCACATTGCTTCCCGCGGAGACACTACTATGAGCGACGAGAGAGACGAACCGCCCGACGGCGGTTCGTCCGACCCAGCCGAGGCGTTTACGTACAACGGCGGCCGGGTCGATCCCGGCGAGTCGGCCAACATCCGGTACGGCATCAGCGAAACGTACCTTGGAGACCCGGTACGGATCCCCGTAACGGTTATCAACGGCAAATACCCCGGCCCGACGGTCTGTCTCTCGGCGGCGGCCCACGGGGACGAACTCAACGGGATCGAGGTCGTCCGGGAGGTGGCCCACGACTGGGACCACTCGATGCTCCACGGCACGCTGGTCTGTCTCCCGGTGATGAACGTGCCGGGCTTTCTCGCCCAGGAACGCTACCTGCCGATCTACGACCGGGACCTGAATCGATCGTTCCCCGGCCGCGAGGGGTCGACCAGCGCCCGGCGGATGGCCTACCGCATTTTCACGAACTTCATCGAGCCCTGCGATCTCGGGATCGACTTTCATACGTCCACCCGCGGGCGAACCAACATGCTGCACGTGCGAGCTAACATCGAGAAGCCGAGCGTCGAGCGCCTCGCGAAGTCGTTCAGTTCGAACGTCATCATCGCCGGCGAGGGTCCCGCCGGAACGCTTCGGCGGGAGGCCACAAAGGCCGACGTCCCGACGATCACCGTGGAGATGGGCGAAGCCCACCGGTTCCAGCGCCGCCTGATCGATCGCGCGCTGACCGGCGTGGCGAGCGTCCTCGCCGAGTTCGGACTTCACCCGGACTCGTCCGTCCACTGGCCCGGGTGGCGGACCGTCATCGACGACGACAACGAGAAGACCTGGATTCGCGCCGACGCCGGCGGAATCGTCGATATGAAACGCGGTCGCGGGGAGTTCGTCCGCGAGGGCGAGGTGATCTGTGCGATCACGAACCCGTTCAAGGAGGAAGACGACATCGTCACCGTCGAAGCCCCCTTCACCGGCCTCATCGTCGGCGTCCTCGAGAACCCGGTGGTCTACCCGGGGAACCCGCTGTGCCATCTCGTCGGGCTCTCGGCGGACACCCGAACGGCCTTAGAGCGCGAGCGAACGACGGAGAGTTCGCAGTCGGATCTCCGGTCACCCGGCCAGATCGAGTAGTCCGTCGGAGATCGACCGGCGCTCCGTTCAATGACGCTTGCGATAACTGACGCCCAGGACACTGGTGTTCTATTCGGTGGCGCTCGCGACAACTGATGGGGCATTCGGCGATAGTAACGACAACTTTCTGATAATTCGGTGCTCGAGTTGCGAACCCGTTCGGGATCGGTCGCCGAACCTGGTTTGTTTCTGCCCACTCGTGTTCGCGCGGAAGACAAGACAGGAGCGATAAAAGTAACTTCTATACCCCCGCGGTCTAACGGTGCACATGAGCGTATGAGTCAGTCTTACAATCGCGGTCTCATCGAGGACTTCGGCCGATGGAAGGAGTTCTCGGCCGGCATGTGGGCGTGGATCTTCCACAAGTTCACCGGGTGGATGCTAATCGGCTATCTATTCACCCACATCGCCGTGCTGAGTACAGCCGTCGGCGCAGCGAGCGGCGACGCCTCGCTGGTTGCATCGGGCGATGACATCTACACGACGACGATTCAGGGACTCGAGTCGCTGTTCATCGTCCGCGTACTCGAGGTCGGCCTCCTCGCCGTAGCCGTGTTCCACATCCTGAACGGGCTTCGACTACTGATGGTCGACCTCGGCGTCGGGCTGGACGCACAGGACAAGAGTTTCTACGCCTCGCTGGTGCTGACGGCGATCATCACCGTCGCGAGCGTCCCAACCTTCATGGACGGGGTGGCCCTCTAATGGCGGAACGATACTCCTCGTTCACGCCCGGCGGCACCGGATGGCTGCTCCAGCGGATCACGGCGGCATTTCTGGTCGTCGTTCTCGCCTTCCACTTCTTCCAGCTACACTTCGTGAATCACGCGGCCGACGTCACGTTCGCGGGCACGCAGGCCCGCATGGAGAACGTCGGCTACTTCCTGACGATGGTCCTGTTCCTGATCGCCGGGACGTTCCACGGCGTCAACGGCGTCTACAACGCGCTGGTCAACCAGGGCCTGAAGGGAACGCAGAAGAAGGTCGTGCTCGCGGTGCTTGTTATCGCGAGCGTGGCACTCATCGTGCAGGGAATCTACGTTGCAATGGCGATGGCCGGGGTGGAAATCGTATGAGCACTCAACAACAAGAACCGAAGCAACCCGAGAGCCAAGAGGCACCGCAAGACCCCGAAATGCAGGGGGCCGAGTCGCCCGTCGACGAGAAGGAGAAAGAAAGCGGCGAGGTCGATCAGACGACGGCCGATCGATCCGAGTTCGAGGGGGAGACGGTCCTCATCAAGGTCTTCCGCTACGACCCCGAGGTCGCGGACAAGCAGGAACCCCGATTCGACGAGTTCCACGTTCCCTTCGAGAAGGGGATGACCGTCCTCGACGCCGTGATGTACGCGCGGGATCACTACGACTCCTCGCTGACGTTCCGTCACTCCTGTCGGCAGGCCGTCTGTGGCTCCGACGCCTTCTTCGTCAACGGCAAGCAGCGACTCGGGTGTAAGACGCAGATGGCCGACCTCGAGCACCCGGTTCGAATCGAGCCGCTCCCACACCAGGAGGTCGTCAAGGACCTGGTCGTCGACATGGACCACTTCTATGACCAGATGCACACCGTCGAGCCGTACCTCCAGCAGGACGACCTCCCGACGGGCGAGTTAGAGGAACAGCGCCAGTCCCGGGAGAACCGCGAGAAGATCAAGATGTCGACGCGCTGTATCTGGTGTGGCGCGTGTATGTCCTCGTGTAACATCGCCGCGGGCGACAACGAGTATCTCGGCCCGGCCGCGATCAACAAGGCCTACCGCTTCGCGATGGACGACCGCGAGGACGAGGAGGTCAAAGAGCACCGACTCCGCATCATCGAACAGGAACACGGCGTTTGGCGCTGCCAAACCCAGTTCTCCTGTACCGAGGTGTGTCCGAAAGACATTCCGCTCACCGAGCACATTCAGGAGCTCAAGCGGGAAGCGGTCAAGAAAAACCTGAAATTCTGGTAAGATGTACGAACACGACGTTATCGTGGTTGGCGCCGGCGGCGCCGGTCTCCGTGCTGCGGTCGCAGCGGACGAGGCGGGTGCGGATGTCGCACTGGTCTCGAAACTCCACCCGGTTCGCAGTCACACGGGTGCAGCGGAGGGTGGAATCAACGCCGCGCTCCGCGAGGGCGACGACTGGGAACTCCACGCCTACGACACGATGAAGGGGTCGGACTACCTGGCCGACGCGCCGGCCGTCGAGACCCTCACGCAGGACTCCCCCGAAGACACCATCACCTTAGAACACTGGGGAATGCCCTTTTCCCGCGAGGAGGATGGTCGCGTCTCCCAGCGCCCGTTCGGCGGGCTCTCGTTCCCGCGGACCACCTACGCGGGCGCGGAGACGGGCCACCACCTGCTGCACGTGATGTACGAGCAGGTCGTCAAACGCGGCATTCAGGTCTACGACGAGTGGTACGTCATGGATCTGGCGACGTCCGACGAGGACGACCCCAACGAGCGCGAGTGCCACGGCGTCGTCGCCTACGACGTCCAGTCCGGCAAGGTCGAGGGGTTCAAGGCGAACGACGGCGTCATCCTCGCGACCGGCGGTCCCGGCCAGGCCTTCGACCACACCACGAACGCCGTCTCCTGTACCGGCGACGGCCACGCGATGGCCTACCGCGCGGGCGCGCCGCTCGAGGACATGGAGTTCATCCAGTTCCACCCGACCTCGCTGCCGTCGACGGGCGTCCTCATTTCGGAGGGTGTTCGCGGCGAAGGCGGAATCCTCTACAACAGCGAGGGCGAGCGGTTCATGTTCGAGCACGGCTACGCGAACAACGACGGCGAACTCGCCTCCCGCGACGTCGTCGCGCGCGCTGAACTGACCGAAGTCCAGGAGGGCCGCGGCGTCAACGACGAGTACGTCCACCTCGACATGCGCCACCTCGGCGAGGAGCGCATTCTGGACCGCCTCGAGAACATTCTGCACCTGGCGGAGGACTTCGAGGGTGTCGACGGCCTCATCGAGCCGATGCCCGTCAAACCCGGCCAGCACTACGCGATGGGCGGCATCGAAGTCGACGAGAACGGACAGACTTGCATCAACGGTCTCTACGCGGCCGGCGAGTGCGCCTGCGTCTCCGTCCACGGCGGTAATCGGCTCGGCGGCAACGCCCTGCCGGAACTGATCGTCTTCGGCAAGCGCGCCGGACGCCACGCCGCCGGCGACGACCTCGGCGAGCCCGAGATTCGAACCGGCTACGGCGACGACGTCGAGGACGAGACCGAGACTGAACTCCCCGTCCAGCCCGGTAGCGCCGGTCTCGATAGCAGCGGCGGCGTTGCCGCTGACGGGGGAGTCACAGCGGACGTCGACGGCGTTCTCGAGCGCCAGGTCGAAAGCGCTCGCGAGCACGTCGACTACCTGATGGAGAAGGATACCGGCGTCCAGCACGCCGAGATCCGCCAGAAGCTCCAGAACGCGATGACGGACTACGTGAACGTCTTCCGGACCGAGGAGGGCGTCAAGAAGGCCCTGCGACTCATCCGCGAGTGCCGCGAGGAGTACCAGGACGTCTACGTCGACGACCCCTCGCGCACGTTCAACACCGACCTCCAGCAGACCATCGAGACGCGCAACCTGATCGACGTCGCCGAGACCATCGCGCTCGGCGCGCTCGTGCGCAACGAGTTCCGCGGCGCCCACTGGCGCCAGGAGAACCAGATCCGCGACGACGAGAACTGGCTCAAACACACGCTCATCTCCTGGGAGGAGGGCGAGCCGAAGATCTTCTACCGCCCGGTCATCCTCGAGGGCGAGGACAAGACCTACGAGCCGAAAGACCGCAGCTACTGACGGCTCAGTACAGGCTTTTTTACGGGCAGCTACTACCGATCGCGTTCTCGACCGACACCAGCAGGGATAAATATCCAGTCCAGGTTCCCTCACGTAATGGGTATCGAGCGATTCGTCCGAGTGAATCTCGTTCTCGTTCCGGCGCTCGCGATCGCGTTCTACCTGTTCGCCGACCGCCTGCCGTTGATACTCCTGCCGCTCGGCGTCGGCTACCTCACGTTCGCCGTCCTCATCTCGCTCGCGTGGGGGCTCTCGCGGCTCTCGCTGTCACGCCGTTCGTCCTGAGATCCACAGAGATAAGGGCCACCGCCGGCTATCGAGGCTCGATATGTTGTTGTCGGGAACCGTCGTCGTCGACGCTGAAACCGTGATTCACGACGGAGCGGTCGTCGTCGAGGACGACCGCATCGTCGCCGTCGGCGACCGGTCGACCTGTCTCGAGCGGTATCCGGACCACGAACGCGACGCCTACGACCTCCTCGCGCCGGGGAGCGTCGGCGCCCACGTCCACTCGGTCCAGAGTCTCGGCCGGGGTATCGCCGATGATACGGAACTCCTCGATTGGCTCTTCGAGTACGTGTTGCCGATGGAGGCCTCGCTCTCGCCCGAGGCGATGCGCACCGCGGCCGAACTCGGCTACCTCGAGATGATCGAGAGCGGGACGACGGGTTGTGTCGATCACCTCTCGGTGGCCCACGCTGAGGAGGCGTTCGAGGCGGCCCGCGAGATGGGAATTCGCGGCCGACTCGGGAAGGTGATGATGGACAAGGAGGCGCCGCCGGGGCTGTTAGAGGACACCGACGAGGCCCTCGCGGAGAGCGAACGGCTGATTCGGGAGTACCACGGAATCGAGGACGGCCGCATTCAGTACGCCGTGACGCCGCGGTTCGCCGTGAGCTGTACGGAGGCGTGTCTGCGGGGCAGTCGGGAGCTCGCGGACGCCTACGATGGCGTACGAATTCACACGCACGCGAGCGAGAACCGTGGCGAGATTCAGACGGTCGAGGACGAGACCGGCCGGCGGAACATCCACTGGCTCCACGAAGTCGGGCTGACCGGCGAGGACGTTGTGCTCGCCCACTGCGTCTGGACGGACGACTCGGAGCGCGAACTGCTCGCGGAGACGGGAACGCACGTCACCTACTGCCCGTCCTCGAACATGAAACTCGCGAGCGGCGTGGCGCCGGTGCTCGAGTACCTGGATCGAGGAATCAACGTCGGACTGGGCAACGACGGCCCGCCGTGTAACAACACGCTCGATCCGTTTACGGAGATGCGCCAGGCCAGTCTGCTCCAGAAGGTGGATCGACTCGAGCCACAGGCCCTCCCCGCGCAGACGGTGTTCGAGATGGCAACGATCAACGGGGCATGCGCGGCGGGATTCGACCGAGTCGGGGCGCTTCGCGAGGGGTGGAAAGCGGATGTCGTCGGCCTCGAGACCGACATCACCCGTGCGACCCCGCTGCACGACGTGCTTTCCCACCTGGTGTTCGCCGCTCACGGCGACGACGTGCAGTTTACGATGGTCGACGGCGACGTCCTGATGCAAAATGGCGACGTGCTCGTCGCGGACGCCGCAGCGATTCGAGCGCGGGCTCGCGAGTTCGCTGCGGACCTCGACGCTGCGCCTTGATACCACACGCCACAACCTGTTCGACAACCGACGTGACGCTTTTCGTCAGAAGCTAACCGACTCGAGGACGTCGACGCTGACGCCCAGGTGCTGGACGAGTTTGTAGCCGAGATAGATACCGACGATACCCATGAGCCCCGGAAGTTCCGGCGGTGCCGGGATCGGGACGTCGAAAACGGCGAAAAACGCACCGGTGAGCAGGCCGGTCAGCAGTCCCAAGAGGACGAGTTGGAGATTCATGAGCGTTGAGGAGACGGTCGATACCAAAAAGCGCTCTGACTCGCTTCCGCTACTTCGCTTCCGAGTTGGCGTTTCCAATCGCCTTGGAATTCGACAAATGACGACACTCAGTTTTAATATCGTCGAAAATAGACGCTGGCGTATGCACTCAGACGGACGACTTCAGTCGACGGAACCGGTCCCAAACGACCTCGAGTCACCACGGGCGAAACTGGTCTATCTGTACGTCGCGACGACCGACGGCGCGTCGATCGAGCGCCTCTGTGACGATCTCGACGTTAAGAAGGGCACCGTGCTCTCGATCACCGGCACGCTTCGGGAGCGAGGGTACCTCGAGCGGACGGATTCCGGGTTCGAACTCGCTTGACTCGAGCCACGAACGATGGTTTCTGATTGGAGTCGATTTCGACGGCCGAGAGCGGAAGCGCCGCGATCTGCGGCGCTTTCGCGATCCGGGGGAGGGCAGGCGATTTGACGACGGTCTCCGCGAGTGAGGCCGTGCGCGGCGCGTAGCGCCGCGAGAAACTGAACGGCCGAAGGCCGTGAGGCAGGCCGAGCGAGCGGGCCGACGACTGATGTGAACGAACGAGTGAACAGAAGGAGGAGTGCTTTTCATCAAAGTTTTGCCGAGTGTGGTCGCTTTGCGACCGCACGCAGAGCAAAAGTTTGGTTCTCTAGAGTTCGATCCGCTCCACCAACTGCTCGCGGTTCTCGTTCGTGTTGACCGCGACGATTCGGATCTGATTCTCGAGGCCGGAGCCCTGAAGTTTCGCCTTGAGAAGGTTGTCGACCTGGTAGACGCCGGCGGCGTTGGTCATGGCGATTTCGACCATGACGGGGCTGCTGTCGCCTTCCTGTAGGGAAACGTGACTGATGGCTTGACTCGAGAGCGTGTTGATCCCGCGGCCGCCGTGTTCGTAGGGAATCCGCGAGCGGCCGCGTTCCATGTCCAGGGCGTCGGCGACGCGGATGACGCCGGCCTCCGTCGTCAGCGGTGTCTCGGTTCGGTGGTGACAGAGGATCGCGTGGAGGACTTCGCCTTTCATCCGGACGGATTCGGCTACGCCGTAGAACTCGGGGAGAATGCGGTCGAGGACGTCCGCTGCGAGGGGGATCGAGTAGTAGGCGTGGTCGTCGCGGTGAACAACGTGGCCGATGTCGTGGAGCGTCGCCGCGAGCGCGATGATCACCGACTCGTCTTCCTCTTCGAGGCCCTGCTGGCGCGCGCCGTTGAAGTCGACGTTGCCGGCTTTGAGCAGGTCGTAGAGGCACAGCGCGCGGTTGCGGACGATCTCGATGTGTTTCGCGCCGTGATCGTTGTACTGCATCCGGTCGACCGCGTTGACGTTCTGGGCCTCGAGATAGGTCTGAATCTCCTCGTCCTCGAGCACGAATTCGAGGACCTGATTCAGTTTCGCATCGGGGAAGTGGTGCTCGGCGTCAGGACGGTAGACGCGACGCGCGATGTCGTCGCCTGCAGAATCGCTCATACGCGAACGTCGGCTGCCGACTAAAAAAGCCCTGCGACGAGGGTGTTCGACGATCGATAGGGAACCGTCGGGTTGAATCGACCGACCCGCTTAGGCCGCGTCTTCGACGGCGGCCTCGACCTCGTCGTAGTCGGGTTCGACGCCGGGGTCGTCGCTGACCCACGCGTAGCTGATCTCGCCGTCGGCGTCGACGACGAACACCGAGCGCTTGGCGACGCCGTAGACGCCGAGGTCGGCGAAGTCCATCGCAACGTCGTAGTCGTCGATGATCTCCTTGTTGTAGTCGCTGATGAGCCCGAACTCGAGGTCATTCTGCTCGCGGAACTCGTTGAGCGTGAACGGCGAGTCGCGACTGACGCCGTAAACGTTGGCGTCGAGGTCGTTGAAGTTCGCGAGACGGTCCTGGAACGCACACATCTCGGTCGTACAGACGCTGGTGAACGCGCCGGGGAAGAAGGCAAGAACGATCGGAGCCTCACTCTCGAGGCGATCTGAGAGGGTGAACGAGTCGACGTCGCCGTTCGCGAGCGGTGCAGTGAAGTCGGGTGCGGCGTCTCCGGTTTCTGGCATCATCTATTGATTGATGATAGCTTGGAAAGACAGTTTCGTTCGCGGAACGGATCACTGGTGGGCGCGGGCGCGACCCCGGCCCCAATCGTTCGCCCTCGAGCCGACCGAATGTGTCGTTTCACAGTCGATGTTGCGGTGTGTCGCTCCGTTCGGCGGCTGGCCGACGTGTTGGGTCAGTTCGAAAACCGGAACTATATTACACGTCCGATCCCGTACAATTATCTCGAAAACCGCTCTCAAACGGACTTTCGCCGATACTTGTTTTTCTAAGTGGTCCAAAAAGGTTATAATTGCCAGCGGACTAGCCACGCATAGAGATGGTAGTCGAAATCGCACCGCTGTTTGCCCCTATTCCAGGGGGTCCGGAACTACTGATCATCCTTTTCATCGCCATTCTGCTCTTCGGGGCGAACAAGATCCCGAAGCTGGCCCGGTCGACCGGTGAGGCCATGGGCGAGTTCCAGAAGGGTCGTGAAAAGGTTGAAACAGAACTCGAGGAGATGCGCGAAGCAGGCTTCGAGGAGGGTGAGGAAGAGGAGTTCGCTGCCGCCAAGGCCGAAGGCGAACTCGACATTGACTCCGACTCCGACTCCGACGACGACTTTGTCGACACGGAACCGGTCACCGAGGAAGAGACCGAAACGGAATCGAACTAACGCTTTTCTGACGGGGCGTGTGGCCTAGCGGAGAGGGCAGGAGGTTCCTAACCTTCTGATCGCGGGTTCGAATCCCGTCACGCCCGTGCAGCGAGACGACGAGTGAAACGAGTCGTCGAGCGAACCGGGACGACGGGATTCGAATCAGGGAGTGAAGCGAAGCGGAACGACCGTGGTTCGAATCCCGCCGCGCCTGTTTTCCTGCGCCCGCTCGAGGCCCCCACCCTCGAGGCTGACCGTCAAATAGATGCTCGAGTCGACAGCCCATCGCTCGTCTCGAGCGATGCGTCGCGAAACAGTATCGACGCGGAACGAACGGCCAGTCGGTCGATCGTGAGCCGCGAGTCAGTGGCCGCCGGCGCTCCGCGCGTGCGGCTCGCCGAAGCGGGTCAGGGGCTCGAGCTCTTCGTCGCGCGTGTCTTCGAACGCGTCGCGCGCGATGACGCGCCGGTGGACTTCGTCGGCACCGTCGACGATCCGGAACTTGCGGACGGCTTCGTAGAAGTCAGCCAGCGGGAGGTCTTTTCCGATGCCGTTGGCGCCACAGCACTGCACGGCGAGATCGATCGCTTCCTGCGTGACGTTCGCGGTGAAGACCTTGCACATTGAGACGGGGACGCGCGCTTCCTCGCCCGCGTCGATCCGGTCGGCCGCGTCGCGGATCGCGGTCCGAGCCACGTGCAGCCGGGTTTCGGCGTCAGCGATCCGGTGGCGTAGCGACTGCTTGTCCGAGAGCGTCGAGCCGAAGCCCTCGCGCTCGCTGATGTAGGCTTTCGCAATCTCGAGGGAGCGCTGGGCCATGCCCGAAAAGCGCATGCAGTGGGTGAGACGAGCGGGGCCGAGTCGTTCCTGAGCGTGGGCAAAGCCCCGATTCAACTCGCCGAGCAGGTGTTCCTCGGGCACGCGGACGTTTTCGTAGACGATTTCGGCGTGGGAGGAATTGCGGGTTCCGCCACCCATGTGGGGGATGTCACGAACGACATCGACGCCGTCGGCATCGGCCGGGACGAGAAACAGCGAACAGCCCTCGTAGGGATGGGCGTCCGGATCGGTTCGTGCGAGGACGATGAGGATATCGGCCTCGACGCCGTTGGACGTCCACCACTTGTGGCCGTCGATGACCCACTCGTCGCCGTCTCGAGAAGCTTCGGCTTCTCGAGGATCAGCCGAGGTTTCTTCGGCGGAGTTCTTGGTTGCAGTGGTCCGGATCATCTTCGGATCCGAACCGGCCCCCTGGAGCGGTTCGGTCATCGAGAAGCCGGACGCGATCTCTCCCTGCACGAGCGGCTCGAGGTAGGTCTCCTTCTGGAGGTCGTCGCCCGCCAGTTCTAACAGGTGCATGTTGCCCTCGTCCGGGGCGTCGACGCGCATCGCGGCGGCGCCGAGCAGGCTGCGGCCGGCCTCCTCGAAGACGGGCAACGCGTCGCGAAAGCTCATCCCCATTCCGCCGTATTCCTCGGGGATCTGGGGTGCGTAGACGCCGTACTCGCGAGCCGATTCGCGGAGGTCCGCGACGGTGCCGCTCGAGACGGCCATCCCGCCGGGGCGCGTTCGCTCGAGCGGGAGCACGACCTCCTCCATCAGTTCGTGGGCGCGGTCGGCGAGTTCCTGTGCCGGCTTCGAGTCGGAGTACTGCATACGGGTCCTTCGCACGGCCGTACGATAGGCGCGGGAGAGACTTCCAGGGCGTGTGGAAGATCCCCAAAGGTATTTACAACAATTCCTCGACACCGCGTGAAAGACCACATTGGTTGCAAATACTGCTGTGAAGTCTACTGATGGAAGGGGTGGCAGTATACGGGTTGGTTCGCAGACTACCGCGACGTCCAGCCGCCGTCGACCGCGAGACACGAACCAGTCACGTAGCTCGCCGCGTCGCTGGCGAGGAAGACGACCGGACCGGCGATCTCGTCGGGCTCGGCGAACCGATCCAGTGGCGTTCGGTCGATGATCGACTGTCGGAGTCGATCGTTCTCCTCGAGGTCCTCGGTTAGCTCCGTCGAGACGTAGCCCGGCGCGACGGCGTTGACCCGGACTTCAGGTGCCCAGTCGAGAGAGAGGCTCTTCGTGAGGCCGACGAGGCCGTGTTTCGACGCGACGTAGGGATGTTGTCGGGGGAGACCGACGAGACCGCCGACGCTCGCGACGTTGATCACCGAACCGCCGTCGCTCTCGTGGAGGTGGTCGGCCGCCGCGGCGGTCACCTCATAAGCGCCGTTAAGATTGACGTCGAGCACGCGGTCGAAGCTCCCGGTGGTGACGTCCTCGGGTCGGCCGAGCGCATCGTCGGGGTTGAATCCGGCGTTATTGACGACGACGTCGATTCTGCCAAACGCGTCGTCGGCCCGTTCGATCACGTCGGTAACCGCGCCCGGGTCGGTTACGTCTGCGGGAACGGCCAGCGCATCGCCGCTACCGGCCTCGATTTCGTCGGCGACGCGCTCGATTTCGTCGGTTGAGCGCGCCGACGGGACCACCGTGGCACCGGCATCTGCGAGGCCGAGTGCGATAGCCCGGCCGATACCGCGTCCACCGCCGGTAACGATCGCGACCTGCTCGTCGAGGCTGAACTGTTCGGTCATTGCGAGGTCACCCACCCCGGCGACGGATCCGTTCGGTCCCGTTGGGTGGACTCGCTTCGACGGTGATTCCCGGTCGTTCGAGCCGGTTGCTGCGTGGTGTTCATCGGTCGATCGATACTGGTGCCGACCGCATATGTGTTCTCCTCGGCCGCTTCGTTTCGCCGGTCGGTTCTGGAGCAAGCGCACACTCGAGTCGACCCGATTGATAATTTCGTCCAATATTATAAATAGTATCGTCAGAGAAGTAGGGGTAATCAACCGGAGTGATCGTACTGTGACCGCATTAATGGCAATACGCAAACACGTGGCAATACGACGGGAACGAAACCCTGTGCGCGGAGTTATCAGAAGTGGTAATGTGTGGATGAATTTTTTGAAGGGTAAGCGTTTGGGTGACGACAATGGCTATTGACGAGGCCGACCAGTCGGATGCCGGGGACTTTTCTGACGAGGGGGCATCCGACCCTGGGTCGGCGGACAACCGGTCTCACGCGTCGGGTGCGGGCTCTGACTCGAGTCCCGGCGCTCGCGTCGGCGAGTACACGTGGGAAGCGTTCATGAACGAGTACGGGTACGGCGACGAGATTTCGGCGCTGTATCCAGACGAACCGACGGGCGACGACCAACTGGGACTCGACACCGACGAATCGGCCCGGCACTCGGTCCCAACCGGGGACGACTGGGATCGGGTCGAGTTCGATCCCGCGACCTATCTCGGCTTTCACCCGGACGATCTCCGATCGACTCTGCTGCCAGTCGCCGGCGACAACGCTGACACACTTCAGGAGACGTTTCTCGACTACGTCGATCCGGAGACGACGCCAGTCACCAAAGACGTCTGGACGTGGGAGCACTACAAGTGGGAGTACTACTACGAAGACGACGGCACCCGGCCGCGGGACAGTGACGGCGAAATCGTTCGCCACGACAAAGAAGACGATCTCGGATTCGATCCCGATACCCTCGAGCAGCGACTCTTCGCCGGTGACGAAGTCGCGATGGAACTGGACGAACTCGTCGAGGAGCGGACCGTCAACATTCAGGACGATATCGAGGAAGACGAGTTCTTCTCGACGGCCGACGGCAACACCACCGTCTCGAACCGCTACGACCTCGAGAAGGCGGTTCCGATGGACAAGAAGACTCACTTCCGTGAGGTCGAGCGCTACTGGGTGAACAAACCCTACGCGTACGTGGTCATCTTCCATTCGGAGAAGGAAAACGAGAAGAAGTACTACATGATCGAGCCGTACCTGAACGAGATCGAGATCGAACTCCAGGAGTTCCTCTCGGGTAAACTCAGGACGGCGATCAAGTACTCCGACGATGGGATCAAGGAGAAAGCGACCGAAGACGGCCGACGGGTCGTCATCGAAGACGAGACGCGTCGCCTGCTGAAACGGTACGACCTCTTCGAGAAGACCTCCGGGAGTACACAGGAGGGCATCCTCGAGACGCTTCAGAACTTGCTCGACAACGGTGAGGGGGAGGCCGACGAGACGGAGTCGGGGCCGGCACGACTCGAGGGGATCGAGGTTCGCCCCGAGCCGGCCATTCTCGCGGACGATCCGGACACGTTAAACGAGTACCAAGTCGAGAAGCTGCTCTACCAGCTCAAGCGGAACTTCATCGGCTACGAGCGCATCGACGGAATCAAACACGACATCAACGTGGAGGACATCTCCGTCGACGGCTACAACTCGCCGGTCTTCGTCTACCACTCCGAGTACGAGCAGATCATCTCGAATATCTACCACGGCGAGGACGAACTCGACGACTTCGTCGTCAAACTCGCCCAACGGTCGGGGAAAGGGATCAGCAAACGGCTGCCGCAAGTCGACGCGACGCTGCCCGACGGCTCGCGTGCGCAGTTGACGCTGGGGAAGGAGGTCTCCGACCACGGGACCAACTACACCATCCGTCAGTTCAAGGACGTTCCGTTCACGCCGATCGACCTCATCAACTGGAACACGTTCAGTCTGGACGAGATGGCGTTCCTCTGGCTCTGCATCGAGAACCACAAGAGCCTGATCTTTGCCGGCGGTACCGCGTCCGGGAAGACTACCTCGCTGAACGCGGTCTCGCTGTTCATCCCGAGCAGCGCGAAAATCGTCTCCATCGAGGACACCCGCGAGGTCGAACTGCCGCAGCGAAACTGGATCGCGAGCGTCACTCGGCCATCGTTCGCCGACGACGAGCAGGGTGACGTCGACGAGTTCGACCTGCTGGAAGCCGCGCTGCGTCAGCGGCCCGACTACATCGTGATGGGAGAGATCCGTGGTGAGGAGGGTCGAACCCTCTTCCAGGTCATGTCGACCGGTCACACCACCTACACCACCTTCCACGCGGACTCCGTCGACGAGGTCCTCAAGCGATTCACGACGGACCCGATCAACGTCTCGAAGACGATGTTCACCGCGCTGGATCTGGTGTCGATCCAGACCCAGACTCGGGTCCAGGGCCGGAAGGTTCGGCGAAACAAATCCCTCACGGAGATCAACCACTACGAGGCCGAACACGACGAGATCAACGTCCAGGACGTCTACCAGTGGCAGGCCGAGACCGACGAGTACCTCAAGATGGGGGACTCGAACACCTTAGAGGAGATCCAGTTCGACCGCGGCTGGAGCAACGAGAAACTCGAGGAGGAACTGTTCAAACGCGAGGTTATCCTCGCCTACCTCATCAAAAACGGGCTGAACACGTACGCGGAGGTCGCGGCGACCGCCCAGGCGTTCATCAACGACCCGGACACGATCCTGACGCTCATCGCAAACGGCCAACTCGAGGACAGCCTCGAGGACCTCCGGGAGATGGAGAGCGTCCTGATCGACGTCGATCCCGAAAAGGAAGAGCTCGTTCCTCGCCCGGACGCGAGCGACGAGACGTACAACCTCTCGATGGACATCTTAGAGCGCGCCGAGGAGTCGCTGTTCGAGGAGTACCGCGGCAAGGTGCCGAGCGGACTCGCGAGTTCGCTCGGCGAGGTCGAGGAGGCTGACCCGATCGAGGTCGACCGTGCGGATGCCGACGAGTTCGAGTTCGCAGGCGAGGTCGACGAGACCATCGAGGACGACGAGTGGGAACTCGGGGATGGTTCGACCGGTTTCGGTACCGGATCGGACGAGGGAGACACCGAACCGGCGTGGCTCAGCGACGACACCGGCTTCGATATCGGATCGGACGACGGAAGCGCGAATGCCACCGGCGGGACGGCCGCCGAAGCGACGGCCGCTGGTTCCGACGTGAGTTCGTCCGCGAGTACCGGCGACCGGAGTACGGACACGGGTGGGCTCGGGACGGCTAGCCAAGCGCCGACCGAGACCGAATCGCCACCCACTGCGACGACCAGTACGGGGACCGAATCAGCGTCGGCCGCCCCACAGTCAGACGACGACACGACAGTCCTCCCCACCGACGACCCCGAAGACGGTGATATGGGCGGATTGTTCGACGATATGGATGAGACGATCGATCGGCTCGACGCCGGTGAGACATCGTCCTCCTCGGACGGATCCGTCTCGAAGGCGACTCCCGATACCTCGGATTTCGACTCGATGTTCCCCGAGGGCGATCTCGAGTCGATTTTCGATCCCGACGCATCCGAGGAAGCGGCAGGCGACTTCACCGACCAGATCGAGACCGGTGACGACGCCACAGCGGCGGAACCGGACGATGACTCGACGCCGGAGATGACCGACGACTCGGGGCCGGTACCGAAAGACGGCGAGAGCGTCGAGGCACCGACGATCGAACTGGACGTGCCGTCGGCGGACGAGACGGCGGAGAACGAATCCGACACGGCCGATACTGGAACCCGTGATGAATCTCGCGATGCATCCGACGAACCAGCGGCAAACTCCTCCGGCGAACCGGACGACGGAGACGCCGACCAATCGGACTCGATCTTCGGAAACGACGCCGATCCGATCTTTGCTGACGATGACGACGTACCGGGCGACGACGACGGATCGCTGTTCGACGACACCGGGCAGACCGAGACGGACGATTCGATCTTCAATGGCCCCGACGACACCGACGGGGACGAGAACGAGGACGACGGCGACGACGGATCGCTGTTCGACGATAGCGAGGAGACGGACTCATGAGCTTGCAAACCGGCGGCGGGGGCTCCGGCGGCGTGTCGGGTAGCTCCGATGCCCTGGGCGATACGTTTTATCCCCTGTACGACTGGCTGTTCAGCGAGGACAGCGAGTTCGTCACCGACGTCGAGACGAAACTCGCACAGGCCCGGATGACCGATACGGTCGAACTGTACCTCTCTCGAGCGCTCGGGATCGGCTTCATCAGCGGGCTGGCACTGTGGCTGCTCGGACTCCTCCTCGGATACACCCTCTTTGCCACCGGCCTCATCCAGGTCGACACCATCCTCGGGTTCCCGGTCAGCAGTGAACTGGTCCTCGAGATTATCGAACTGCTTCGGGTGCCGGCGCTCGTCTTCGTCACCGGACTCGTCTTCGGCTCGATCGGCTTCGCTCTCGGCTTTGGCTCGCTAGTCGCGATTCCGTACTCCCGCGCATCCGCACGCAAGCGCGAGATCAACATGCTGATGACCGATTCGGTCTCGTTCATGTACGCGCTGTCGGTCGGCGGACTCAACCAACTCGAGATCATCGAGGCGATGGCGGAGGCCGACGACACCTACGGCGAAGTCGCAAAGGAGTTCCAGAGCATCGTCAAGGAGACCGAGTACTTCGACGTCGACTATCGAACCGCGATTCGAACCCAAGCGCTCGAGACGCCGAGCGACGAACTGTCGCAGTTTCTGACCGACATGCTCTCGATCGTCAACAGCGGCGGTGACATGGAGAGCTTCCTCGAGGACAAAAAGGAAAAGCACATGCGAACCGCCAAACAGGAACAGGAGCTCACGCTCGAGACCCTCGAACTGTTCGGCGAAATGTACATGACGCTGTCGCTGTTCCCGCTGCTTTTGATCATCATCATGGTCGTCATGCAGATGATCCCGGACGCGGAGGTCTCGAACCAGATGCTGTATATGACCGTTTACGGCCTGATTCCGCTGACCGGGATCGGGTTTCTGGTGCTGGTTTCGACGGTCAAACACGACGAACCGGGTGACGGCTACCTCTCGATGGGCGGTAACGATCGACGTATCGAGACCTCGCGCGATCAGGGGCTGCTCAACCTCGGTCTCGTCGAGCAGTTCACGGGCGAACACAGCGTTTTCGACCGCATCAAGAACCGCGAGGGAACGTACGAGACGATGGAGGTCCTGCAGAAGCCACACATCTTCTTCCGGGACAATCCGCTGTTTACGCTCGCGTTGACGCTGCCGGCGTCGCTCGTGATCATCGCGACCGCCATGATGAACGGCTCGGCACCGCTCTCGTGGGAGCAACTCCTCGACAACCCCATCTGGGGGACGTTCCTCTACATCTACGTCCCGCTGTACATCATCGCGATCCCGCTTGCGGTCTTCCGCGAGTGGAACGTTCGCCACCGAAACGCCGTCGTCAGTCAGCTTTCCGAGGACCTGCGCAAACTCTCGAGTTCGAACGATACCGGGCTGACGCTGCTCGAGTCGCTCAAGGCCGTCTCCGACACGACGAGCGGCAAACTGGCCCGCGAGTTCGAGATGATGCACACGAAGGTCAACTACGGGACGAGCCTGAAAGACGCACTTCTGGAGTTCAACAACAAGTACCACATTCCCCGCCTCGCCCGGACGACGCGCCTGATCACCGAAGCGCAGGAAGCGTCGAACCAGATCTCGGACGTGCTCCGGACGGCCGCACGCGCCAGCGAGAATCACGACGATATCGAACGTGAACGCAAGTCCCGCACCCGAATGCAGGTCGTGATCATCATCATGACGTTCCTGACCGTCCTCGCGGTGATCGCAATCCTCAAAACGCAGTTCATCGATACGATGGCGGGGCTGGAGGCCGGTAGCGGGGATGCCGACGCCGCAGATGCTGGCGGTGGTGGTGAACTCGCGGATGCCGACCTGAGCGAGAACATTCAGGTCGATATGCTGGCGGTGTTGTTCTTCCACGCCGTCACGATGCAGGCGATCATCTCCGGATTCATCTGCGGCTACATCCGGGACGCCGACATCCTGAGCGGGTTAAAATACTCTGTGGGACTGGCGACGATCGCCCTGGTCGGCTGGACACTGGTGGCATAAGATGACTCGAGATCAACCTCGAAACGGACGAGACCGCCGCCCGCGGACGGTGTCGATATCACTGTGTGACCGCGGCCAGACCACGCAGGATTTCATCGTCGGGATCGGCGTCTTTATTCTCGCCGTCGCGTTCGTCTTCTCGTTTCTCCCGACGATGCTGACGCCGTTCGACTCGTCGACCAGCGGCGGGGAGACGGCACAGGCCGATCGGATTGCGGATCGGCTCGTCTACAATCTTTCGGTATCCGATACGCCGAACAACATTAGCTGGGACGAAATGACTGACGACGAGATGGTCGACGAGCTCGGTCTCCGAACGAACGCGGACGAGGACCCGATTGAACGAGTGAACGCGAGCCTTCAACCACTCAACGAAAGCACGACGGTCGAGGGATTCGGGCCTGTGTACGACAACCAGTCGGCGGCCAGTTCAGCTCGGATCGTAACGGTCGAGAACCGATCTGACGAATGTGATCCAGCGTGTCGACTCATCGTGCGGATCTGGTGATATCATGCGAGACAACACTACAACCGATCGTGGACAGGCCTACACTCTCGAGGGGTTCGTCAGCGCGATGATCGTCCTGATGGCAGTCCTGTTCGCGCTGCAGTCGGTCGTTATCACGCCAACGACCGGCGGGCTGGCGGATCGGACGGTCGAAGCGCAGATGCAACAGGAGACCCAGGATGCGTTGCTGATCGCCGCGACGGCAGACGAGGAGGAGAACAACCTGTCGAGGATGGTTCGCTACTGGGATATCGATAACGGTGAGTTTCAGGATGCGAATGACAGCGGTCAAGGATATTATCAACCGTCCAATGACTCAGCGTTCTACGACGAGTTCGTACTTGGTACCATCATGTTCGATCGGTTTACGAGCAGTGGCATGAGTTACAACATCGAACTCGTCGCCCAGAACGAAAGCGGCGAATTCGACGACGAAAACAGCACGTATCTCGTCTATCAGGGTGAATCGGAGGCTGTGACGGCAAGTTATACCGTCACGTTGTACGAAAGCGATACCCTGACTGCACCTGGTGAAGACGACGAACTTCGAGACGCCTATGAAGACGAAAACTATCCGATCCCGCCAGCACACGACAACGAAGGCGATTCTAAAGTCTACAACGTCGTGGAGGTTCGAATGTATATATGGTGAATGACAATTCGTTTACACAGCGACCCACTAATGATCAGCAGCCAGACGACACGCCGGACCGCGGTCAGGTAATCCTCGTCGGTGCCATCACGCTCGCGTTCATCATTCTCGGCGTCGTTGTCGTCTTCAACGGCGTTCTCTACACCGAGACGCTCTCGTCGGCCGATACGGGTCAGAGTGCGAGTACGGCAGAGAAAACTGAACTCGAGATTACGCAGGGGGTCAGCTGTTTAATCGTCGAAACCAACGACGAGGTTGGTCCCGGAGATCCAGATGCCCTGAACTCCACACTGGAAGATGAATTACAAGAGTTCAATGAGATGTATCAGAACGCGGCCGCAGAATCGAGTCCAACCGTAGTAAACATTAGTTTAGCGGAAACAGAAATCAGTCCCATTACTGACATACTGGAAACAGTGACTGTAATGATAACATACGACTCCAACGATATCAGCTATGAACAGGAGCGGACGATCCGCGCCAGCGACTGTCCGGCTGAATCATGATCGGAACCTACCACGAAACCGACCGCGGAATGTCGGTCGCACTCACGCACGTCCTAACCATTGCGATCACGACGATCCTCATCGCGATGCTGTTGATGGCCGGTAACGCGATGCTTGATTCGCAAACGGAGCGGTCGACCGAAACCTCGCTCGAGACCGTCGGTGAACGGCTCGCTGGCGAAATCGCCAACGTCGATCGGATTGCGACAGTCGAGGATGACGATGCGACCCTTGTCGCCGATCACCCGCGAACGATTTCGAACTCCCAATACACCGTCGAGTTACTCGAGGGCACGACTTGTGAGGTAGAGGCCCCACTGCTCGACGACTCGAACCCGTGCGTGAAATTGACCTCACACGGTGTCGACGTCACGGTGCACGTTCCGGTTGCAATCGATGACGACAGAATTGAGAGCGAAAGTTCGGTGACCGGTGGATCGATCGAGATCACGTACGATACTGACGACGGAATCACGCTCGCGGGTGGTGACCGGTGATGGATCGTCAAGGCGACTCGAGTCCGAACACGCGGTTCGACGACCGTGCGGTCTCCGAAGTGGTCGCGTTCGTGCTCGTCTTCGGTATGATCCTCGTCTCGGTCGGGCTGTTGTACACCGTCGGCTTTCAGGCGATGACCGACTATCAGGAGAACGAACAGCTCACAAATGCCGAGCGAGCGATGGATGCCCTCTCGGACAACTTCAACGACGTGTTGCGCTACAGCGGCGTCGATCAGCGCTACGGCGAGATTTCGATGCGCGAGGGAACGGTAACGACGAACGGTGACGGGACGGAAATTACTATTGGAACCGAGAACGACGTGCTTGGTGAGGAGTACGACGAGGTCGTACTGGGTGAGTTCAGGTACCACGACGGAGGCGACTCAGTCGCCTACGAAGGTGGTGGACTCGTCCGTGCAGACGACACCGGGAGTGTCGTTCTCAAGCAGCCACGAATTACTTGCAGGGAGGAGACGGCGATCATCTCACTGGTTAGTATCACCGGTGGAGACCACTCGATACAGAGCAGTGGGGGACTCGGCGTCACGATGAGCGTTCAGGATCGAAACTCCACGATCGTTTCGGATCCCGGCGAGGTTACAATCACTCACGATTCGACGTACGACACCGCGTGGGACTCGGCACTCGGTAGTAACGGCTGGGACTGGGACGACGGTGCTGATGAGGGGACGTGCGATGATATCGATCGACTCGTCGTGACGATCGTTGAAGCCGAAATTGCGTTCTGATCTCGGCGTCGTCGTTCCGACGCTTCTCGAGCAACTCTCACTCCTCCCAGTCCCCGGTCAACATCGCCCGCAACCCGGCTCGAGCAACCAGCCCGTCGACGCGCGCGGCGCGCTCATCCGTGTCGCCGGCGGTCTCGAGGTAGAGCCCGTTCGACAACTGCTGTGGCTCGGACATGGGCGTTCCGTCGGGATGAGTCGCCGACTCGTGCAGGACGGCGCGCTCGTCCTCATCGTCGTCGGGATGCCAGGGAACGGTGACACCCGAGAGTCCGCGCTCGAAGAGGTACTCCGCGGTGGCGACGAGCGCTTGGTCTGCACTCGAGTGACCGATCGCGCCGACCGAGCCGCGGTCGTTGAAGAACCGAACGACGTACTCGCCCTCCCCTTCGGGCTCGGCTCCGTTGTCCGTCTCATCGGACGGGTTCGCCGCATCCGAGTCGACGGCGTCCGACCCCGCGCTGGCTCCGGCGTCGGCTACGGAGTCGGACTCGGTCGCATCTGCTGCACTCGAGTCCGTCCCGTCGGTCCGTGCCTTGTCGGCTTTCCCAGATGACGTCGACTCGTCGGTCCGTTCACGCTGTATGTAGCCCTCACCCAGCGACGGTGAGCGTTCGCTGCTCGCCCCGTCCCTCTTGGTGTCAGAAGCCGATGGATCGGAGAACTCGACTGAAACGTCGTCGCTACCGGCGGACTCGAGTTCCGCGACGGTACCACCGGCTGTATCGTCGGCGAACGAGGCGACGAGTCGCTCGAGAAAGCGATCGGCCGCGGATTCGAACTCGCTCGCGTAGGCGTCGCCCTGTTCGGTAGCGTCGGTCAACTCGTCGACGATCGCGTCGACAAGCTCCGGTCGTTCGATGGCGAGTTGGCGAGCGACGAACTCGCGCGAGTGCCGTTCGAGCGACCGGCCCGCGGCATCGCGCGTGTAGTGGGCGACGGCCGATTCGTGATCGGGGAGAGCAGAGCGCCGACAGGCCAGTCGCTCCACGTCGGTCGTCCCCGCGAGCAGGAGGTAGTCGCGGCCGTCGGTGTAGATCGCGCGGTCGATCCCCGTCCACGCCATCGTCTCGAGCAAGGCGACGGCGCGAGACTTCTCGAGCGAGTCGCCAAAGGGGTCGACGGCGACGAGCAGCGCGGGCACGCCGTCGACCGAACAGACGTACTCGAGACGGGTCCCATCGACGACCGTATCGGTCAGACAGTCGTCGGCGTGGACGTCCCAGCCCAGCGTCTCGAGGAGGGGGTCGACGAGCCAGGTACGCGTGTCCCGGCGCGTCGACGGCGGGGTGGCGTCGACGAGCGCCCGGGAGCGGGTGACGTACGCGTCGAGATCGAGTACACTCATCTACGGAGGTATTCGGCGTACCGGTATGTAAGCATCCGTGTGTCTTTCAGCGGCCGGAACGCCACCCAACAGGAGCGGTCGAAACGCGGTCGAGTCGGTCGGTGCTGGTGTCGACAGTCACGTATTAGACTGCGATTGCTCCCCCGAGAGCCGGTTCGTCTCCAGGGGCTCTCGGTGGTAGATTCGAAGTCGGGCGTCGCGGACCGAAAAGGCGGATTTCAGCGTCGGCGGGATCGTCTCCGCCTTGCCGATGACGAGGTAGCCGTCCTCACGAAGCGATCTGGCGATCGTTCGGAGCATCGGCTCTTTGTACTCGTTGTCGATGTAGATGAACAGGTTCCGACAGATGACGAGATCGAACCCCGTCTTCGGATCGTCGTTGATCAAATCGTGACGCTCGAAGGTGACGGTCCGTTGGACGTCGTCTGCGATCCGATAGGTGCGGTCGTCTCGCTCGACGTAGTCGGTGTAGTCGTCGAGAAACGAGAGTTGATCGTCGAAATCGACGGTTCGGGACTCCTCGTAGACCCCCTTTCGCGCCGTCTCGAGTGCGGGTTCGCTGATGTCGGTGCCGAGGACCCGGAGGGATGATTCGTCGATGTCGGGGTCGTCGTGTGCGAGCATCGAGACGGAGTAGGGTTCGCGACCGTCGGCACAGGCCGCACTCCAGACGCGGACCGTCTCGTTGGATGCGGTAAGCGACCGGAGAACCTCGCGGATCCCGGCCCAGACGTCCGGGTTTCGGAAGAAACCGGTGACGTTGATGCTCATCGCCTCGAGCAGGGCCTGCTGTTCGTCGGCATCGGCTCGCAGCAATTCGAGGTAGTCGGCGTAGGTGTCGCTTCGAGTCCGACGCATGCGCGAGGAGACGCGCCGGTCGAGGTAGCTGTCGTTGTAGTGGCTCGTCGCGAACGCCAGTTCGTCCTCGACGAACGTGAGGAGGGCGTCGAACGCGTCGTCGGTCACAGTTCCGTCACTCCGTTCTCGGCGCGTTCGTCGGCCGTCTTGACGACGAGGGAGCCCGTACCGGGGGTGAACTCGACGGTTCGACCGTACTCGCCACCGACGTCTTCGGCGACCAGGGGAACGCCGAGTTTCTCGAGTTCTGCTTTCGCGGCGACGATGTTTCGCTGCCCGACGCCGTCGCCGAAGCTCTCGAACTCGAACATATCGCTGCCACCGGCGATCTTCGATTCGACGGTGGTGTAGCTGGCACCCTGCTCGACCATCCGCCGCAACAGCGCACGGATCGCCGTATCGGCGTACTTGCCGGGTTTTCGGTCGCTGTTGTCGGCGGCGTCGCCGTCCGGCAGCATAACGTGGGCCAGCCCGCCGATGTCGCTCTCCGGATCGTACAGCGCGATCGCAAGACACGAGCCCAGCCCGTAGGATTTCAGTGTATCGTCGCCCTCGCTGACGACCAGTTCGGAGATGCCGACCTGGACCGGCGTTGGCGCGCCCGGTTCGGATCCGTACGTCTTCATGAGTTCTCGAGTTCCTGGAATTCCGCCGTCGTCGGCGTCTCTTCGATCCGATCGACGTCGAGGTTGTTCAGCGCGCGTTCGAGGTCGTTTTCGTCGGGAATCGCGTACACCTCACAGTCGAACTCTCGACCGTCGGCCATCACGACCGTGTCGAAAACGAACGCGAACTCCTGATTCTCGCCGAGCTGGATGATCACGGGGTCGACCGCTGCGGCACCCATGTCGTGAATGAATTCCGGCGTCGAGTGGTCGATCGTCGTATCGAGAACGTTCGCCCAGCCGTCCAAGAAGCCACTCGCCATGATGTTGCCCAGTTCCTTGATCGCGCTCGTCCCCATCTCGCCGAAGCCGTCTTCGTCGACCTCCATGGGAACCATCGCGTCGACGATCTCGTGGGCCGACTCCTCGTCGAACAGGAAGAGCAGATAGCCGCTCGGCATCCCGTCGAACTCGAAGGCGACGCCGACGAGCGTTTCGTCGGCCACCTGCTCGGGGATCGCCTCGAGCGAGACGAAGTTCAGCCGACGAATCTCGACGCTGGTGTCGATGCCCGTCAGCGTCGTGGCCGTCTTGGCGACCTCTTCGGCGCCGCGTTCGGCCATCCGGTCGAAGCCGTCGAGTTTGTCGTACTCGATGCCGCCGCTGGTCCGCAGGCGATCGAGGAGCGCAGCCATGGACTCTCGCTTCGGGAAGAGGTAGTGGCTGAAGCCGACTTCGGTGCCAACGGTCTCGATGCTGCTCTGGAAGAGCAAGGCAAGATCGTCCTCGTCGGGCGTCTCGTCGACGTCGCCGAAGAAGGGCTCGGCCGTGACGCCCTCGACGAACTCGGGCGTCGAGACGTCGATGACGGTCTCTAAGACGTCGGCCCAGCCGTCGATGAACCCGCTGTTCATGATGTGACCGACTTCGGTTACAGCGCTCTGTGTCATCTCGTCGAACTCGCCAGCGTCGACGTCGATATCGGTCTCCGAGTCGGACTCCGCGAGCAGCGTTTCGACGATCCGAAGCGCGTTCTCGCGCTCGAAGACAACCATCGAGTAGCCCTCGATGGCGCCGGTGAGTTTGACGCGGACGGCGACTTTCTCGCTTGCGTCCTCGAAATCGCGGCGAATCTCGCGCCCGCGCATGAAGTTGAGTTTCGTGACGCCGACCTGCGTCTCGACCTCCGTCATGTGGGTCAGTCGACCCGCGGCTAACCCGGCACCTTCCCGGGCCATTCGATAGAACGTTCCAAGTGCGTTGACGTCGAGTTTCATGCGGGTTGGACTTCGATGCCGTTGACCATTTCGACGAACTCCTCGAGGTCGGGGAACGCGTAGATTTCGGCCTCGATCTGGTAGCTCGGAACGGTCAGATCCGAGTCGAAGAACAGTGCGAGATCGTCACCGCCGAGCCCGGCCGTCCGGGTGACGATATCTCCCGTGGGTGCGTAGACGAGCTGTGGGGCCGCAATATCGATCGCGCGCCCGAGAACGTCCGCCCAGCCGTCGATGAAGCCACTCGCCATCATGTTCCCCATCTCCTCGACGGCGCTGCGGGCCATCTTGCCCGAAACGTCGCCCATATCGTCGACGACGTCGCGCAGCATGATCGCCGTGATCTTCTTCGCGCTCGCCTCGGGGAAGAGGATGAGGATGTGCCCGTGCGGTGGGTCGAGCAGTCGAACGCGAACGCCGACGCGCTTGCCGGCATCGAGCTGTGACTCGATGTCGTCGACGTCGACGAAGTTCGTCTTCGTGACCTCCATCTGGGCGTTCTCACCGGTCAGTTTACTCATGTTGTCGGCGACGCCGTTCGTCCCGACCTTTGCCATTTCGTTAATGAAACTTAGCTTTCGAATGTCAACCATTAGCGTCATTGGTTCCTCCGTGAGTGTGGGTATTCGTTCATTATCATAGTGTCGTCACGTCAAGGATATTGACTACTTCCCCCCGTCCCCGTACCGTCGCTCCGCTGAGCCCCGGAATATCGCTCATGAACCCTTCGAAGGGTTTGACGACGACCTCCTGTTGGCCGTGGACGTGATCGCAGTGGAGCGCGACCGGCCGAACGTCGTTGCGAATGCGGACGAGCATGCCGTCCCCGTTCGCACCGGCTCGAGGCGTCTCGAGGGTCTCGTCGAGACGAACGACGGGATACTCGTCGGTACCGTCAGCCAGGACGGGCTCGCCATCGACCGTCTTCAGTCGGTCTGCGGGTTCGATGTCCAGGACGGTTTTCGTCGGGACGCCGAACTCTTCGCCGCCGCACTCGACGAACAGGATGTCGTCGATCGCGACCGACACGGGAAGCGTCATCGTGACGGTCGTCCCCTCGCCGGCCACGCTGTCGATTGTGACGGTTCCGTCGAGGTCTTCGATCGTTCGTTTGACGACGTCCATCCCGACGCCGCGGCCGCTGACGTCCGTCACCTCGTCGGCCGTGGAGAGCCCGGGATGGAAGATGAGTTCGTAGACCTCTTGATCCGGCAGTTCGGCGGCTTCGTCCTCGGTGAGGATCTCGGCCTCGACGGCCTCCGAGCGGAGGCGGTCGGGATCGAGCCCGCTGCCGTCGTCTTCGACGGTGATCGTCACGCGGTCGCGCGAGCGATTGGCGCGGACCTCGACGCCCCCGTCATGGGGCTTGTCCGCGGCCTCGCGCTCTTCGGGCGGTTCGATACCGTGATCGACGGCGTTGCGAACCAGGTGGATCAGTGGATCGCCGATTCGATCGAGAATACTTCGGTCGAGTTCGACGTCCTCGCCGGAGATGTCGAATTCGACCGCCTTGTCCTGATCGCGTGCGATGTCGCGGACGACCCGCGGCAAGCGGTTCGTCACCGTCTGTAACGGGACGAGTCGGACGTCCATCACGGTCTCTTGCAGTTCCGTCGTCAGATCCTCTAAGTCGTCGAGTTCCGTCTCGAGTGCCCCGGTGTCCTCGCTTTCGGTTACCGCGTGCCGGAGCCGAACCCGACTCGTGACCAGCCCTTCGACGAGCGTGAGCAGCGAGTCGATCTGTTCGACGTCGACGCGGACGGACTGAATTTCGTCGGTCTGCTCGTCGGCGTCGGGTCGCTCGTCCGTCTCCGGAATCGAGATGTCCGGCACCTCGAGCGTCGGTTCGTCGACCCGACGGACGACGTCCTCGTCCGCGTCGCCGCCAGTCTCGGCAGCAGCGTCGTCGAACGAGGCGTCCGTCGTCTCGCTCTCCGACGAACTCGAGGCTGTCGGATCGAATTCGTCGTCGCTGCCGAACGTGTCGTCGTCCGATGTCGCCGAGACGTCACCGAACGCGTCACCGTCGTCCGCATCGGCGAAGGCGGTGTCGTCCCCGAAGGCGTCGTCGGCGAACGAATCGTCGGCGAACAGATCGCCGTCCAACTCGTCGCCGAAGGCGTCGTCGGCGAACGGATCTTCGTCGTCTACGTCCGAGTCATCGTCGTCGGCGAACGGATCCGCGTCGGAGCCGTTGTCGAACGACATCGTCGAGTCGAACTCGTCCTCGAGAGCGGTCCCGAACTCGGTCTCGTCGTCCGGTTCGGCTGTTGCGTCCGCGTCGTCGAGTCCGTCCGCAGCGTCGGCGGCGATTGCCTCGCCGTCGTCCGCTGTACCGATCGGTTCTTCATCGCCCGCCTCGACCGACTCGGAGACGCCGTCAGCGGCGGCCGCCGATACGGAACCATCGTCGTCGGCTGCGTCAGTTGCGTCGGCTGCGTCAGTTGCATCGACTGCGTCGGTTGCTTCCGACTCCGACAGCGGTGAGTCGGTTTCGGTAGTCACGTCGGATTCGCTCTCGTCCCCCTCGTCAAACGCGGCGTCCGATTCGGAGCCGACAGCGGTCTCGGATCCGATTTCCGGTTCGGATTCAGCATCCGCCTCGAGTCTCTCGTCTGTGGATTCAGCGTCCGGATCGGCTTCAATATCCGGCTCGGAGTCCGCACCGATGTCGGATTCGACTTCGATCTCCGATTCAGCGTCGGTATCCGGCTCGAGTTCGGTGTCCCCCTCGGGTTCGTCGTCCGTAGAGTCAGGATCGAGGGGTTCGGCGGCGGCATCCGCCTCGAGACCGGCTGCCGGTTCGGCTTCGACTGGTGGTTCCGAAGCTGTTGGCTCCGAATCCGCGGGCTCTGAATCCGGTGTCGACCCGTCGTCGACCGCGATATCGCCGTCGTCGGAACCGAGACCCGTTTCGCTCTCGAGGTCGGTTTCCGTCGCCTCGTCTGTTGGCGACGAATCGGCCTCGTCACCCGACTCGACCAGCATGTCGTCGATGGCCGCCTCGGTCGGCTCCTCGTCGTCGAGGAACGAGGTGTCGTCGATGTCGACCTCGTCGCCGATGAGTTCGTCCATCCCGACCTCGTCGTCGTCGTCGAACTCGTCGAACTCGAGTTCGTCGAGTTCGTCCTGCAGTTCGTCGAAGCCGACCATCTCGACCTCGTTTTTGAGTTCGTTGAAGACGGCGTTTGCGTCGTCGACGTCCTCCTCGTCGTCCGTGGGTGTGGCCGACTCCTCGACTTCGGAGCCTGCATCCGCCTCTGCGTCGGCATCGACGGCCGACTCGGCGGCTGGCTCGTCGTCGAGGGCCATGTCGTCCTCCTTGAGGAGGTCGTCGAACGTTCCGGCGTCGCCCATTTCGTCGAACGCGTCGAGTTCGTCGTCGCCGACGTCCTCGACCATCTCGTCTAAGTCGTCGAACTCGTCGAACTCGTCGAGGAGTTCGTCGACCTCGAGATCCTGAGCCTCCTCCGAGGAGATCGCGTCACCCGGCTGGGCCGCCGGTGCGTCGCCGCCGGACTCCGCGTCGCCCTCGCTCGCCGCGGCGGCGACGCGTTCGAACTGCTCGGTCACGTTGACGAGTTCGAAATCGGCGACCTCTTCGACCGGCTCGAGACCCGACGTAATCGCGGTCTCGCCGACGGCGCTGCCGAAGACGGCATCGAACTGTCCGCCGTACGCGTCGGCTTCGATCTCCGCTCGCGGTGGCTCGGTGCCGATGAGATCGAACGCGTCGATCAGCGCGTCGACGACGAGTTCGCCGTTGTTGACGCCCTCGCGGTCCGCGATATCGAGTCGGACCAGGTACGCGTTGTGTTCGTCGTCCGCCGGCGGCTCGAACCGTTCGAGGACGGATTCGATTTCGCTGGCGGTCGGAACGTCGATGCCGGCCGCGTCGGCATCGTCGTCGAGGTGCTCGCGGAGCGCCTCGATCGTCGCCGTCGGGTCGGTACCGATCTCGCCGTCGACCGACACCTCGTCGATCATCGTCTCGAGTTCGTCGACGCCGTCGAAGATGACGTCCATCAGTTCGGGCGTCACCTCGAGTTCGTCCTGGCGGACGGCGTCGAGGAGGTCCTCGATCGCGTGTGCGAGATCGCTCGCTGACTCGAGTCCCATCGCGCCACAGTTGCCCTTGAGCGTGTGTGCGACCCGGAAGATGTTCTCCATCGCGTCGTCGTCGGTCGGATCACGCTCGAGCGTGAGCAACGCGTTGTTCAGTTCCGTAATTCGTTCTTCGCTCTCCTGAACGAAGTCGGTTAGATAGTCACTCATCGGTCTCACCGTCCGTGTCGAACGCGTCGACGATCGTCTCGACGAGTTCGGTTGCGGGCGTAATATCGTCGACACAGCCCGTCTGAATCGCCTGACAGGGGATGCCAAAGACCGGACTCGTCGCTTCGTCCTGTGCGATGGTGTGCCCGCCAGCGGTCTTGATCGCCTCGATTCCCGCAGCTCCGTCACGGCCCATCCCGGTCAGCACGACGCCACAGAGCGGGTCGACGGCCGAAACGGCCGTCGACTGCATCGTCACGTCGATTGCCGGCCGCACGCCGTGGATCCGCTCGCCCTCGTCGAGTCGAACGCGAAGGCGGCCGCCGACGTTGTTCGCAACCTCGAGGTGGGCGTCGCCGGGAGCGACCGCCGCTTCGCCGGCGCGAACCAGTTCGCCGTCACTCGCTTCGCGAACGTCGTACTCGCTGAGCCGATCGAGCCGCTCGGCGAACCGTTCGGTAAAGCCCTCGGGCATGTGCTGGACGACCAGCACTTTCGCGCCGAGATCGGCCGGAAGCCGTTCGAACAGGCCCTCGACGATCTTCGGGCCACCGGTCGAAGCCCCGATGACGACGGTCGGATCGTCCACGTGATCGCCCTCGAGTTCAACTGGTCCCGGATCGTCGTCGAGTTCGCTCTTGCTGCCGGCTCCGGAGTCCGGGCTGAACGCCCGTTGGGCGTCGGGGCCGGTCGGTCGATTCGTCGTCGATCCGCCACTGACCTCGAGTCCGCCTCGCGGGTCGGCTCCGGCCCCGGCGACTGCCCGTCCCGTGGCCACGTCGCGGTTCACTCGGTTCGACCGCGTCGCGTACGCGGACGCGGAAGCACGAGCGAGTGCGATCGAGGAGACGTTCGCGTTCGCGAGTTCGTCGACTTTCGCGACGACCTCGCTACTGAGGTCGGCCAGCGTTCGCCCGTCCGAGCCGTCGGGTTTGTGGAGGAAATCGATCGCGCCGCGCTCGAGGGCGTCGAGCGTCGTCTCCGTTCCCTGCTCAGTGTGAACGCTCAGCATGAGAATCAGCGTCGGGTTCGTCGCCATAATTCGCTCGACGGCGGCGATACCGCCTAGTTCGGGCATTTCGACGTCCATCGTGACGATATCCGGATCGTACGCGGCGGCCGTTTCGATCGCTTCCGACCCGTCCGTCGCGGTCTCGACATCGTAGCCAGCCTCCGTGAGTGCGTTGTCGACGACTGTCCGCATGAACTGAGAGTCGTCGACAACGAGTACTCGCGTCATGCAGTCGCGACGTCTGTGAGAGCCTTTCTGACGCTGGGTTCTTCGAACGGTTTCGTCACGTAGCCGTCCGCACCAGCTTTCACGGCAAGTTTCATTTTCTCACGCTGCCCGACGCTCGTACACATGATGACTCGGGCGTCCGGATCGATCTTCTTGATCGCCGCGGTCGCCTTGATGCCGTTGCATTTGGGCATCACGATGTCCATCATCACGATATCGGGTTCGTGTTCTTTGTACAGTTTGACTGCTTCGGCGCCGTTGGACGCTTCTCCGAGAATGCGGTAATCCTGTTCCAAAATTTGGCGCAGTAGATTCCGCATAAAATGAGAATCGTCCACGATGAGCACCCCTGTCGACATTCAGTAGTACACCAAACGCTGATAGAAATACAACTACCATAAATGCTGTCTCTCGATTATCAGTCGTGATAAGCGTCGAATACGGGGCAAAGACCCCGTTCAAACGACGACCTCGAGAAAACGAGATTTCGGTCTCAGTTGCCTACGGTCGCTGTCCGGACGCCAACAGCAGCTTCTCGACGTCGATCAGTGGCGTGCCGTCGACGACGACCTCTCGAGTTTGGTCGTCGTCGACTTCGGCGGGCTCCGGATCCGCCGGCTCGTCGGTCTCGAGTTCGAAGGTCTCCCCGACGACGGATCTGGAACTCTCCGGTGACTCTCCTGCCGGTGGCGACAGTGCGGTGGCACTGCCAGAAGCGGTCTCGACGCCGGTTTCGGACGCGATGGTTGTCTCCGGCTGACCTGCGGAGACGAGCTGGTCGACGTCGGGGTTCGCCTCGCGTTCCTGTTCGATGAGGGCTACCACGAGCGGGTGGTCGAGTGCATCGCCCGAAAGCGGAGATTCCTCGAGCGACGTTTCGTCGTGGACGTCGCTTACGGGAACCGTTTCGACGCCCATGACGTCGTCGACCCGAATCGCTACCGACTGTTGATCGGCCGGCCGATCGAACACCAACAGCCGTTCCCGTCCGACCTGTTCGTCGGTGGCGAGACCCGGAAAGTGAACGTGCGGATCGATCACGGCGGTGATCTCTCCCCGAAGGTCGATCATGCCCTCGATCGCGTCGGGCGCTCGCGGGACTCGCGTTACCTGTTCGGAGACGTCGGCGAGCGTTCGAATCGCGTCAACCGGCAGCGCGAATCGGTGGTCGCCCAGCCCGAAGTAGACGAACTGCTCGAGTTCCTCTCGCTCCTCGTCCGGGCCGTCTGCGTTCCGACGATCGGGGTCGTCGACATCGTCGATATCGATTCCGAGGAGTTTTTCGGAGAGATCCGGTACCATGTTCTTGGTCGACCATCACATTCCAACACTAAAACGTTGACTCCCACGGCGCGGCACACTGCGCTGGCTGCAACGTCACACGACTGATCGGTCCGGACCGCCGAACCCGAACTGTTTATCTTCCCGCTACTAAATTTCGTAGCAGCATGGCATCGGCGACAGCGCCCGACGATTCCGACGACCGCGTTACCGTTCTTACCTTCGATCTCGAGGCCGACCGATACTGCGTCAGAGCCGACGCGGTCGCCTCCGTCTTCGGCGTGACGGCCGACGAGTCGATCGCGACGGCGGACGATCCGTGGAACGCCGGCTCGGTCTCGGTCGGCGGCGAGCGAGTGCGGGTCGTCGACCTCCCGCGGGCGTTTACGTCGTCGGTTCGAACGACGGCTCGCGTCGAGGAGCCGAAACTGCTCGTCTTCCGCGTTACCGACGTCGACGACGCCTACTACGGCTGGCTCGTCGACGACGTCGACGTCACGCGGACGATCCAGTCGAGCGATCTCGAGCCGACGCGGATGGGCCGGCACATGCCCCACGTCAAGGGCCGACTCGAGATCGGCGGCGAGGACGTTATCTGGCTCGACGAGCAGGCGATTCACGGCTAACGCTTCTCCTCGAGCCGTTCTCCGTCGGTATCGAACGAACTAACGAGCGAGTCGCCGACCTCACTTCATACCCGGCGGCGGCCCGTCGTTAGAATCGTCGTCGATGTCGACGTCTAACCCCAGTTCCTCGCGCTGTTCCCGGAGTCGCTTGACCTTCCGGTAGTAGTACGCGATCCCGATGCCGCCGACGGTGGTGACGATCGCCACCAGACCGATAAACAGCGGGATGTCGCGGGTGAGGTAGTACTGCAAGTTGAGCGTGCTGTCCACTTCTTTCCAGGTGAGTCGTTCCCGGTCGTCGACGACCTCCCGTTCGTAGCCGCTGGGGTTGACGTCGCCGAACAGGAAGGCGGTGGTCCGGTGCCCTTCGGGAATCGTCACCTCGTACGAGCCTTCGACGTAGGCCGGCAGCGTGAACGACTTGCGTTCGGCGTCGCCCGAGAACGCGAGCGTTCCGTTGCCGTCGGGGACGCGCACGTCGGTGCTCGTCTGGCTCTGGTCGACGTCCAATTCCGAGCCCGTCACCTCCGTCCCGTTTGGATACCAGTAGCGGACGCTGTGGATGTCGAGCGCCCGATCGCTGTAGATGTTCGAACGGTACAGCGAGAGTTCCTCTCTATCCTCCAGATTGTAGACCGCGCGGAACTCGCCGCTGCTGATCAGGCTCCCGCTCTCGAGGTCGATGGCGACGTCGGCGTCGCTATCCCGGAGATCGTCGTACTCTTGCTCTCGGTCGAGGTCCTCGTCGGAGATGCCGCCGAAGAACATCGAACAGCCGGCTAGACCGACGAGCAAGCCGACCGCGAGCACCGCGAAAACGAGCCGTCGATTCATGTTATGGAACGACACAGCGGAGCTCCGCCGGGAGGTACTCGCCGACGCTCGCCAGCAGGCCGGGCGGGTCGGTGTCCTCGGGGCAGATGACACTCTGTTCGAGGAGTCCGAGTCGCTCGACCGTGACGTAGTCCTGGGCGTGGCCCGCGCGGTTGAGCGTCGCCCGAACCTCCGCGCGGGTCGCGCTGTTGACGTTGAGTCGGCCGTTCCCGCGAGTCCACTCGTAGAGGCGGTCCTGTTCTTCCTCGGCGAGTCGCGGCGGGTCGCCACCGTCGTCACCGTTTCCGGTTCCGTAGACGAACGTCAGGGGCAGATGCTGGACCAGGCCGTACCGTTCGCGGATCTGGATCGGCGAGCCAGGCCCGAGGCCGAGTTCCTCGGCCGGAATCCGAACGCCCTCGCCCTGTCCGGCGTCGAGCACGAAACCGTCCTCATCCCACGACTCGAGCGTGCCGACGTAGGTCTCGCCGACCTCGAGGTCGGGGACGATCTCGCCGAACTCCTCGCGGAGGACGTTGCGCGCGACGGTGGCGTCCTCCCCTTCGATCGTTACGCTCGGGAAGTCGTCGTGGCGGATACCGATCTCGAACTCGACGTCGAGATCGCCGATTTCGTTGTTCACGAGCGATCGCAGCGAGTCCAGCGCGCGGTCGCGAGCGTCGCCTTCGATATAGAGTTTGGTTGCGAGAACGACCATTAGGCGTCCGCGTCGATGTTGAGTTCGTCCTCGAGCGCGTCGAGGCGGTCGTCCATCGAATTGACGAGGCGGTCGTTGTCCATCGATTCCAGCGGCGAGCCACACTCGGGGCACTCGAAGCCGAAGTCCATCGCCTCGCCGAACTCGAAGCGGATGGAACAGATCTCACAGAGGTAGAACTCGTGGTTTCGCTCGTACTCCCGGCGGTCTTCTAAGGCGTCGTGGAGCCGATACATCTCCTCCTCGAGATTCTCCGGGATGTTGCCGTACTCGAACGTCCAGAGGTAGGTGAGCCACCCCGAATCCTCGTCGCGCAGCCGCCGATAGGTGGCCAGATCGTTCTCGTACAGGATAAACAGCGCCCGCCGCACGTCGTTCAACTCGAGATCCAGATCCTCCGCGAGCTCCTCGTCGGTCACTTCCCCGTCAGGCGGCGCGGCCGCGACGGGCATCCCCTTGGGACCGACCAGCTCGTGCAAGTACTTCTGGATGACTGGATCCTCGAGCAGGTCCTCAAAAGCCATTACCTACGTGTAACGGCATGGAGCCATTAAAGCTTGTCAACTGCTCCGCGTACAGCGGGAGGGTCGATCCGGCGTGCCCTCTTGCGATAGAGAGTAACATTCACCTTTCCGGACCGCCGTCTTCGAGTCAATGGATACCGACGCCGAAGGCGCCTGCCGAGGCGATCGTCTCTTCTCGACGATCCATCGCCTCGAGTTCGACGTGCCCTGGCCCCCGAAACACGTCGCCGCGTACGTGATCGACGGACCCGAACCGATCCTGGTCGACGCGGGAACGCCCACCGACGCGGGCGAGGCGGAACTCGCGGCCGGCCTCGAGCAGTTCGACTATACGATCGACGACATCGAGCACGTGCTCGTCACCCACGCCCACAGCGACCACCTCGGACAGGCCGGCACGCTACGGGACGCCGGCGCGACGATTCACGCGCCCCGGGCGGCCCTCGAGCGACTCGAGCGGGATCCCGAGACGGTCCGCGAGACCGTTCGCGAAACCGCGCGGTCGGTGGGGTACGCCGACGAACAGGGCGCGGAGATCGTCGACGAGGAACTCGAGTCGCTGCGCCGCGACGTCGAACTGCTCGATCCGGCGAACACCGAGCCGATCGACCCGAACGCCGCGTTTTCGGTCGGCGACCGCGAGTTCCGCTCGCTGGCGACGCCGGGCCACGAACTGAACCACCTGAGTTTCGAGACGGCGCTCGAGGGAGCGACCGTCCTCTTCTCCGGCGACGCGCTGATCGAGAGCTTCCGCGCCGGGACGTTCCACGCCGGTATCGACTGGGAGACCTACGACGGCGTCGATCGCTACTACGACGCGATGGATCGCCTGTTGGAGACGACGGCGACCCACGCCTTCCCCGGCCACGGGCCGACGTTCGAAGATCCTCACCGGGTCGTCGGCCTCACGCGAGAGCGACTCGATACCCTGGTCGCGGAGACCGAGCGAGCGCTCGCCGCGATCGAACCCGCGACTCCGCTGTCGGTCGCCGAGGAGCGGGCCGGCAGCGTTCGCTATATGGCACCCGTGTTGGACACGATGGGGGCGCTCGGCGCGCTCGAGAATCGGGGAGCGGTGACGTACGACCTCGAGGACGGCGTTCGATACTATCGAACGCGGTGAGCGGGTTCCTCGCTACCCCGAATCCGGACGACTGGACCGTTACTCCGCCGAATCCGGATCCGACGCGTCGTTTCTACTCCGGAGCACGTTCCAAGTGACGGCGACGAGCAGGACGACGAGCGCCATCACGAACCCGTAGAAGACGCCCATCGCGATCGCCTCGAAGAGCGTGTGGCCGGTCGCGAGCAAGACGATTCCGTTGAGAACGGCCAGCGCCGGGGCGAGCATGAACCACTCGATCGGGGTCCGGGGCAGCGGCGAGTCAGAGTCCATACGCGTGGTGCGTTCGCAGGCGCTGAAAAACTAGCCCTTCGTCGGTCGGGTCGAACCCGTCTCGTACCTCGAGTCGTGCGACGGTACTCGTCACCCGTCGTCCGCAGCAGTTCGTCATCTGTTGTCCGCTGCGGTTCGACGTCCCCCGTCCGCTCGCCGCGTGTTCCCCGTAGCGCGTGCTGACAATTCGACTTCGATCACCGCTCGACGACTCGAGACGAACTCATATGACGACCTGCGAGTGCAGTCGCGAATCCTCGATACCGTTAAGAGCGGTAAGTATCTACGACACTATATATGGTCCGACAGTTCGTAGCCCGGTTTCGCGACGGGATCGATGCGCCGGATCTCGTCGGCGCGGTCGTCCTCCTCGGCGCGCTCTACGCGCTCGGTCTCGAGTCGTCCGCGGTCGCGGTCGTCCTCGGAATCGTCGTCGTCGCACCGCTCGTTCGCGCGGTCGTCGATGCAGCGGAACTCGACATCGGACCCGCACTCGCGACGGTCCTCCTCGGCTCGATCGTCCTCGCCGCCGGCGGCTACGGCGTCCTGACCGACGACTCGTGGCTCGGTCCGGCACTCGCTATCGTCGGCGCCTGGATCGTGCTCGACGGGATCGACGCGTGGCGAAACGGCGCCCCTTCCGACGAGCGGAATGAGGATGAGGAAGACATGTCGAACGACGAACTGTTCCTGCTCGGGGAGCACAACCGCTGGCTGATCGAGGTGCTCCGCGAGGCCGACCGACCGCTCACCGCCGACGAGATCCAGTCGCGGACGGGCCTCGCCGAATCCGACTTCGAGCGACTGCTCGAGACCCACGGCGAGTCGGGGCCGATCGAACGGGTCGGCAACGGCTACGTGATCGACGAAAACGAGATGGGTGCCGTCGCGATGGCTCGACACGTCGTCCGGAGTGTCGGCGGGCGACTGCTCCGCCCGCTTCGACTGTTTCGGCCGTCCGGTTGATCGTTCGGGTTACTCTTCGTCGACTTCCTCGACCCGTTTGCCGGTCTCCATCGGGACGACCGTGCGGTCGGCGTCCGCCCACTCGCGCTCGAGTTCGCGACCCTCGAACAACCGGTCGAGAAAGACGGCCAGGCCGGCGACTTCGGAGTGGGGCTGATTCGTCACGCCGACGTTCCAGTCGGCTTCTTCGTAGACGTCGAACGGAACCTTCTCGGCGCCGACGACGATCAGGATCGGTTCGTCATCCTCCCGGTGGGCCGCTCGAATGTCGCCCTCGACGTCCTGGACCCGTTCGCCGTACATCGTGAGGTGGACGACCCGTCCCTCCCAGTTGCGGATGATTCCCTGCGGCGAGTCCGTGAGGTCGACTTCGAACGGACCGCCGAAGCGGTCGGTGATGTCCGCGACGGTGTCTCTGGACTGGCCCGCGTTGTCGGGCACCCAGACGCGGTCGGCGCCCAGCGCCCGCGCGGTCAGGCCGACGTGGGTCGTCATCCGCTCGTCCCGGCCGGGTCGGTGGCCGAGTCGGAGGACGGCGACCTCGCTGTCGTCGTGCATGCTCGAGTGAACTCCCGGGCGAGGTTAGGGGGTTTCGTTTTGGTGTCGACGCGGGTTCGCCTGCGGTGTCGTTTCGTATCGGCGTTGGATGGACGTCTCGTATCGGCGTCGGATCACGCACCTCGCTGCCGAGTAGCCGCCGATCCCGACTCGGCGACTCGTCCGAGCACGCGACGCCTTCCTCCCGAACCTTCTTTCGCTGACGTGTTCTCTCCGGTCGTATGGAGAAGGTAAACGAATCCAACGTCGACTGGAAGACGTACGACCGCGAGGAGACCGCGTTCCGGCGCAAAGAGCTCTCGAGCGCTGTCGACGCCGACGACCTCGGCTGTAGCCTCTACGAACTGCCGCCGGGGATGCGGTCGTGGCCCTACCACTACCACACGGCGAACGAGGAGGCGCTGTACGTGCTGTCGGGCGACGGGTTCGTCCGGGGTGAGAACGGTTCGGAACCGCTGACGGCAGGGGACTTCGTCACCCTGCCGGCGAACGAGAGCGGCGGCCATCGGATCGTCAACGATGGCGAAGCGCCGCTCCGATACCTGATGGTCTCGACGATGAACGAGCCGGATATCACGGTCTACCCCGAGATGGAGAAGTTCGGGGTTTTCGTCGGCTCGCCGCCGGGCGGCCGCGACGAACGAACGCTCGAGGGCTACTATCGAATCGAAGACGACGTGGATTACTGGGACGACGCCTGACTCGCGTGACGACCTCGTCCGCGATCACCCGGGAGAGCGCGGATCGCTTCCAGACAGTCGGCGCAAGCGTCGGTGACGGCGGGTCCGCGTTCGCGACTCAGCGATCCGTCGTCGGCGAGCCCCGCCGTTCCGCGTCATCTCGAACTCGGCGGGGCGTGAATATTAGGTACCGTGGTTCGAAAGGGCGGTATGAGCAACGAGTCGAACGACGAGGCGTCGGTGTTTTCGGACGGGTTCGCCGTTCCGATCACCGGGCTCCTGGCGCTCCTCTTCGCGGTAATGGCCGGAATGACCGTCTTCCCAGCGCTGTCCGGATCGCCGGGTGACGTCGCGCTCCCGCTTATCTTCGGCGCCGCCAGTCTCCTCTGTTTCCGTCTGAGACAGCGAGCGCTCGCCGCGAGAGCGGATCGATAATCGATCGGGAACTCGATTCGGCTGAACGTATCGAACCCGGGGAGTCACTCCTGTTTGGCCAGTTCCAGCGAGAAGAAAAAGCCGAAGTACGCGGGAATTCCGGCGAGCAGGAACATGTAGAACACCCACGTGGGTGCCTCGGTGAAGACGAAATCGAAGAGGATACTCACCAACCCTACCCAGGCGACGGCGAACATCAGGTCGTGTATCATTCCGTTCCTGTGTTCCGTGACGTGCTCGCGAAAGCGGTCGGCGAGGCTCATCGTGTCCTTCCTCGTGAACGTGTCGGCGATGGTCGTTTCATAGTACGAAAACAAATCGGTAATACGTCAGTCTTGCGCGGCGGCGGGTCAGTCGTGGCTTCCTTCGTAATCGACGACCAACACGGGAACGCGCGTCGAACGCAGTACGCGCTCGGTGACGCTACCGAGCAGCGCCCGCCGGACGCCCGAGCGTCCGTGGCTCCCCATTACGACGAGGTCGATATCGTTGTCCTCGGCGTAGTCGGCGATCATCCGGTGGGGCTGTCCACCGGCGTGGCGTTCGACCGCGGATAGCCCGTGTGCCTCCGCTTGCTCCAGGACGTATCCCGTCGCCGCTTCGGCGTCCTCGCGCAGTTCCGTCATCCCGGCGAAGTCGCCCCGTTGGATGCGGTCGACCTGTTCGGTCCCCAGCCCGTAGGCGACCGCTTCGGTGTCGGCGACGTACAGCGCGTGAACTTCGGCGCCGTACTTCTCGGCGAGGTCTATCGCGGAGTCGACCGCGAACTGTGCAACTTTGCTACCGTCCGTCGGAACGAGTATGCGTTCGTACATGGTTAGTCGTCTGCAGGTGCGTTTCCGTTTCGTTCGGCGACGACGTCCGCCGCGGTCTTGTCCCTCGGCATCGGTTCGGGGCTGTGACACTGTCGAACCATCTGTTTCGTCTCCAGCGGCGGTTCGTCAGTGAGCAGCGAGACGACGATTGTGATCCCGAAGACGACCGGAACGCCGATGAGTCCCGATCCGATGGCCGGCATCCAGGTTGCGAGCCACTCGACGCCGAAGCCGGGGCCGAAGTGACCCTCGTTGAACATCGGAATGAGCCAGATGATCAGCCCGCTCGTCATGCCGGCGAGCGCACCCGGACGATTGGTGTTCTCCCACCAAAGTCCGAGGAAGAACATCGGGAACAGCACGATCGCGGCCAGCGAGAACGCAAACGAGACCAGCGCGGCGACCGGCGCCGACGGGTTGAGCGCGAAGATGATCGTGAGCACGCCGATCGCGATGATGCTCAGCCGACCGACGAGCACCTGCTGGCGCTGCGTCGCGTCCTCGTTGATGATGTTCGCGTAGATGTCGTGGGAGATCGCCGACGACGCGGCGATGAACAGACCGGCCGTGGTCGCGACCGCAGCGGCGATACCGCCCGCCGCGACGAGACCCACGAACCACGTCGGTAATCCCGCGAGTTGCGATGCCAACACGACGATGACGTCACCGGCCGCACCGGTCATCCCGTTCTCGCCGTAGACGGCCCCGATCTCTTCACCGTACAGCGCCGTCCCGAACGCGGCGAACGCGGGGGCGCTCAGGTAGAGCAGTGCGATGAAGAACAGCCCCCAGGTGCACGACCAGCGGGCCACCCGTTCGTTCTGGACCGTGTAGAACCTGACCAGCACGTGTGGGAGTCCACACGTCCCGAAGACCAGGCTGAAACACGTCGCGATCCACAGGTAGTAGCTCCCGCCCGCGAACGGGTCGGAGAACTCCGCGTCGAGTTGGGTTATCAGCTGTCCGTACTCGAGTTGCGGAAGGATCGTCGAGTAGCCGCCCGCCCAGCCGGTGGCGAGCAGTCCCAGCAGGAACGCGCCGATGAGAATCACGTACTGCAGGACCATGTTCTTGGTCGCGCCGAGCATCCCCGAAAGTGTCAGGTAGGCGATGGTGATGACCATGAAGACGACCATCATCACCTGGTAGGCGCTCAGCGCGCCACCGGTCGCCGCCGACCAGTCGCCGAGGACGTACATGCCGACCAACCCCATCCCGCGGGCCTGCCCGAGCGCGTAGACGAACCCGATGAGGAACGTCGTGATCGCCGCGATGGCGCGGGCGGCGTCGGAGTTGAAGCGATCGCCGACGAAGTCCGGCGCGGTGTACTTACCGAACCGGCGCATCTGCGCGGCCATGAAGATCAGCAGGACGAAGTAGCCCGTCGTCCAGCCGACGACGAACGCCAGTCCGTAGACGCCCGAAAGCGCGATCAGGGCTGCCATCCCGAGGTAGGATGCGGCCGACATCCAGTTGGCACCGATCGCCATCCCGTTCTCGAGGTTCCCGATCGACCGACCGGCGACCCACATGTCGTCCGTGTCGGCGACTTTGTACAGGAATCCGGCCGCGAGGAACGTCAGCATCATGCCGACGACGATGATCGCCGGAATCAGTTTGAACGAGATGTCGAGTCCTTCCGGGAGCAACTCCTCGCTCGCCTGCAGGGGCAGTAAGAAGTCGGTCATTCGTCGACACCCCCGTCAGTTGCCGCCGCATCGTCCGACACCGTATCGGTCGTCTCCGTCGCGGCCGTCGGCTGTTCGATCCCGTATTTCTCGTCGATCTGGTCGCGCCTGCGTGCGTACCACACCGAGAGAATCAGTGCTGCCGACGGACCGACGATCGCGATCAAGAAGTAGTGAAGCGGGAAGCCGATTACCGGTATCTGACTCGTCATCACGTCGGGCGCGAGACGCGTCGCCGTAATCGGTCCGAACGTCGTCACCGCCCAGATTGCAAAGCCGAGCCAGATGACGCGCAAGTGGTCCCGCATGAACGGGGTCGCCGGCTTTAGCAGGTTGATCTCGACGTCGAGGTAGTCGATTTCTTTCTCCCGCTCCACGTCGCTTACCCCGCCGTCGGTCGCCACTTTGTGTGAACTGCTCGTCGAATCGTGTTCGTTTTCATCTGGCATGTTGATCGCCCCCGTTCTTCCGGTTCGTTCCGGTACTCTCGCTGTCGTTCGTTCGGACGGTTCGATCCGAATCTTGAGTGGTATTGTCTGCCATGTGTTGTTGTCCGTGTTCGCGGCTGTCTGTGATTTCGTGTGAAAGAAGGCGGTCGACTCAGTCGAGGTCGACCTGTTCGGCGATCTCGTCGACGACCTCCGGATTCCGCAACGTGGAGGTGTTACCCAACTCGTCGCCGCTCGCGATGTTCTCGAGTAGCCGTCGCATGATTTTGCCCGAGCGCGTTTTCGGTAGTTCCGGCGTGAAGATGACCTCCTCCGGTTTCGCGATCGGGCCGATCGAATCGAGGACGCCCTGGACGACGCGTTCCTCGAGTTCGTCGCCGGTCTCGTAGCCGTCCTCTGGAATCGCGTAGACGTAGACCGCCTCGCCTTTGACCTCGTGGTCGCCGCCGACGACGGCGGCTTCGGCGATCCCTTCGACGCCGACGACGGCGGATTCGATCTCCATCGTCCCGAGCCGGTGTCCGGAGACGTTGATCACGTCGTCGACCCGGCCGAGGACCGTGATGAAGCCGTCTTCGTCGATCTTCGCCCCGTCCTCGGGGAAGTAGACCCACTCGTCGTTGTCTTCGTCGGAGTACTCGGCCCAGTACTCGCTGATGAACCGCTCGTCGTTGTTGTACAGCGTCCGGAGCATCCCGGGCCACGGGTTGTTGATCGTGACGTAGCCGGCTTCGCCGGCCGAGATCTCGTTCCCTTCCGCGTCGACGATGCGGGCGTCGATTCCCGGCAGCGGCGGCCCGGCGGAGCCGGGTTTCATCTTGCTGATCCCCGGCAACGTCGTGATCATCATGCCGCCGGTTTCGGTCTGCCACCAGGTGTCGACGATGGGGCAGTTCTCGCCGCCGATGTGCTTGTAGTACCACTTCCACGCCCGCGGATTGATCGGCTCGCCGACGGTGCCGAGCAACCGCAGCGACGACAGGTCGTGTTCGGCGGGGTACTGCTCGCCCCACTTCATAAACGCCCGAATCGCCGTCGGCGCGGTGTAGAAGATGTCGACCTCGTTCTTTTCGACGAGTTCCCACATCCGGTCCTTCTCGGGATAGTCCGGCGTCCCCTCGTACATCATCGTCGTGGTTCCGAGCGCGAGGGGACCGTAGACGATGTAAGAGTGACCGGTGATCCAGCCGATGTCGGCCGCACACCAGTAGGTGTCCTCGGGTTTGACGTCGAGGACGGCGTGGCTCGTCCACGCACTGTAGGCCAGATAGCCGCCCGTGGTGTGTTTGACGCCCTTCGGCTTGCCGGTCGTCCCCGAGGTGTACATCAGGAACAGCATGTCCTCGGCGTCCCTCGAAACCGGGTCCACGCTCGCCCCTTCCTGTTCGGCGACGAGATCGTCGTAGTCGTGCTGGTTGTCCGCGAGATCGTGTTCCAGATCGTCGCCCAGTCGGTCGACGACCACGACGTCGGAGACCTCGTGATCGACCGCCTCGAGGCCCTCGTTGGCCTTCGAGATGTGATCGAGCGCGTCACCGCGGCGGTAGTAGCCGTCGCAGGTGACGAGATACTCGCTCTCGCCGGCGTTCATCCGCGTCGCGAGCGCGTCCGCGGAGAAACCCGCGAAGACGACGGCGTGTGGGGCACCGATCCGGGCACACGCGAGCATCGCGATCGGCAGCTCCGGAATCATCGGCAGATAGAGAGTGACGACGTCGTCCTCCTCGACGCCGAGGTCGCGGAGCGTCGCGGCGAACTCCTCGACCTCGTCGAGGAGTTCGCTGTAGGTGTAGCTGCGCGTCTCGCCGAGTTCGCCCTCCCACTCGATCGCGACCTCGTCGGCGCGGTCGCCCTCGACGTGGCGGTCGATGCAGTTGTACGAGGCGTTCAGCGTCCCGTTCGTGAACCACTCGTAGAACGGTGCGTCGTCGTCGTCGAGGACGGTGTCGTACTCTTCCTCCCACGACAACAGATCGGCGGCCCGCTCCCAGCAGTCGGGCCAGTTTTCCTCGAACTCCTCGTAGATCCCCGGGTCCGTGACGTTCGCCTGTTCGACGAACGACTCGGGGGGATCGAACGTCTCTTGCTCCTCGAGACGGGCCTCGAGGTTGGCATCCTCCTGTGACATGATACACCAACTCAATACACAACGGGTATAGTAAAGCCGCCATCTAGTTGTGCAAAATCGGGCCGAACAACTAGGGTATATTGACTGTATTAGGATACTATAGTCGGTTATATCGGGGAGGGTTCCCCCGTCGAACGGTCGCGCGACGCGGCGGCGCGGACCGCCCGCGAGCCGGTCGGGCCGACGATGCGTGTGACCGCGCAGGCGCAAGGGCACCGCTCTAGAGGTTTAGTGTCGACTCGGCGGCGGTCGGCGCCGGACCGTTACGTGGTCTCTCCCGCCCCGTCGTCTTCGGTCGGGTCGTCGAAGAACGTCCGCAGGAGTTCGTGTTGCCCCTTCCGAAGGTGGTTGTGGAGCGTCGGCGAGGAGATCCCCATCGCGTCGGCGATCTCCTCGGCCGTGCTCTCCCGCGGCCAGTCGTAGTAGCCGCCGGAGTACGCCGCCCGAAGCGACGCCGCCTGCCGATCGGTCAGTCGGTCTTCGAGCCCCTCGCGGAACTCGCGGGCGGTCTGGACCGTCCGTTCGACCTCGCGTTTGCCGACCAGTTCGGAGTCGGGAAACGCGGCCCGAAGCCCGGTGACGATCGTCCGGACGTCCGCGTCGGCCGCGCACTCGGCAGTCAGCGTCGTCACGCCGCCTTCGGTGACGGCCTCGAGAACGGTGACGCCGTACTCGGTGAGCGTCAGCGCCGGGGACGAGCCGCGGACGACGAACTCGACGCGCCAGCCGTCCTCGTCGGTTTCGACCAGCCGGCAGTCGGCGACGCCGGGATCGTCCGCGGCGAGTTCGAAGACGTCGGCCGGCGACGCGCCCTCGAGACGCAGGTAGTACAGCTGCGTCGACTCCGAGATCGGGACGAGCGAGTCGAGTTCGAACCGACAGCCGAACCGCCGTGAGGCGTCGACGAAGACGGAGTCGGCGTCGCGACAGTCGAACTCGAGTTCGACGACGTTGTCGGAGAGCAGGAGGTTCCGACGCCGGATCGCGGCGATCGCGTAGCCGACCTGCCGGCCGATGGTCTCGAGCCACTGGCGTTCGTCGGCGTTGAACGCCCCCGCGCGCCCGGTCGCGACGGAAAGGGTTCCGTACACCGTGTCGCCGTAGGTCAGCGGAACGCGTGCGACGGCTCCCGTCCCGTCGCTCGACTCGCCGTCGTCGCCCCGGTCCGTCGTGATCGGGACGTCCGTTGCGATCGAAACCGCCGTCTCGCGTTCGTCGTCCGGTTCGCGCTCCTCGTTCGCCGTTCCGCGTTCGCCCCCTGTCCGCTCGTCGTCGGCCAGGTCGTCCGTCGTCGATCCCTCGAGCCACCGCTCCGGGAGCAGCTGGTCGATGGCGTCGGGATCGATCCCGCTCGAGACCCGCCACTCCCGGCGCCGGTTCGAGTGCGTCGCCCGGTCGATCCAGGCGCACTCGTAGGCCCGTCCGTCCGTCAGCGCGGCGCAGGTCTCCGTCTCGATCTCCTCGTGGTCGGTCGACTCGAACAGCGATCGAGTGACTGCACGGTGGGCCGTCGCGACCGCGTAGCGGTCCTCGAGTTCGTCCCGGTGCGATCGGACCGATTCGACCTCCTCGTGGACGGCCGAGGCATCGCGGATGAAGACGGCGAATCCGCGGTGGCGGCCCTGTTCGTCCCGCAGCGGCGAGACGACTTCGGTTGCCCGGAATCGCGTGCCGTCCTCGTGAATACGCCACCCGTCGGTCTCGGTGCCGGAGTCCTCGAGCGCCGCGGTGAGCGTTCGCTCGGGAACGCCGTCGTCGACGGCTTCGTCGGTGTAAAACGTCGAAACGTGCGTGCCGACGATCTCGCCGGCCCGGTAGCCGAACATGGCGGCCGCACTCCGGTTCCAGCGTTCGACGTAGCCGTCTGCGTCGAGTCGCAACAGGGCGTACCGGTCGCTCGCGGCGAGCAGCAAGCGGATGACGCTGTCGTCGCTCACCATCGGCCCGGCTCCCCCTCTCGACCCGTCGCGACCGGGACCCGACGGTCGTTCCGCGGCGTCGAAGGCGTCGACGATCTCCGCGTCCGTCGGCTCGGGGAGGTAGGGCTCGAGGGCCTCGAAACTCCGCCAGCCGCCGACAGTTTTGACGACACGGGGGTTGACCGCGTGGTCGACGAGCGCGGTTCGGGCGAAGAACTGCCGGAGGTCGCTCGTCGAGACGTCGGCGAGCGTCGGCTGGTCGAGGAACTCGGCGGCCCGATCGGCGACCTCCGACACCAGCATCTGGAGTCGACGGGCCGTGACGGAAAAGATCCGGTCGTCGGTCGTCAGCCCGTTGCTCCGGGCGTACCGGCGCAGTTCTCGCTCGACGTGGGTCGGCAGATAGGCGGTCCGCCCGGAGCCATCGTCGACGGCCGGCACCCGAATCAGGTACCGCGGCGGATCGATGCGGACCTGTTCGACGTCGTCGACGGTGAGTTCGGTGAGCTCGGTCGGTCGCAGCCCGACATCGCCACAGAGGCGGACTACGAGCGCCTCGCGGTAGGTTTCGGCGGCGTCGAGGAGCGACTCGTACTGGCTTCGGGAGAGTTCCGCCGAGTCCGGCTCCTCGAGACTCATTGTTCGCCCGTTCAAGTGGCACGAACATAATTGTATCGACGGTTCCGCCGGTTACAACTCGGAACGGGATTCGTCCGGCGGTACCAACTTGCTATTTCATTTCGCCACATTTGAAACGACGAAACCGATTCCCGCTGGCTCACTCCTCGCGAATTTCGGCCTGAATTTCGCCGACGATCTCCGGATTCCGGAGCGCGCTGGTATCGCCGAGTTCTTCGCCGTTTGCGACGTCCTCGAGTAGCCGACGCATGATCTTCCCCGAGCGCGTCTTGGGAAGTTCCGGCGTAAAGAGGACGTCCGTCGGGCGAGCGATCGGCCCGATCGCGGCCTCGATGTTGTCGACGATTGCCTCGCAGACCGCGCTCTGGTCGTCGTAGCCGCTTTCGGTGCTGACGTAGGCCTGGACGTCGGTTCCGTTCGTTCCGCTCGAGCGGCCGACGACGGCGGCTTCGGCGACGCCCTCGACGCCGGTAATCGCGCTCTCGATCTCCATCGTGCTCAGCCGCCGGCCGGAGACGTTGATCACGTCGTCGACTCGGCCGAGGACGGTGATGTAGCCGTCCTCGTCGATTCGAGCGGCGTCGCCGCTGCCGTACCACCACTCCCCGCGATCGGGATCCGAAAACTGGTCCCAGTACTCCGCGCGGAACCGGTCGTCGCCGTCGTACAGCGTTCGGACCATCCCCGGCCACGGGCGAGCGATGGTGAGGTAGCCGGATTCCCCGGGCTCGACCATCTCGCCCGATTCGTCGACGACGCGAACGTCGATTCCGGGAAGCCCCGGCCCGGCGGCCCCCGGTTTCATCTCGTCGACGCCGGGCAGCGTCGAGATCGTCACCGCCCCCGTCTCGGTCTGCCACCAGGTGTCGACGACCGGACACTCGCCGTTGCCGACGTGTTCGTAGTACCAGTTCCACGGGCGGGGGCTGATCGGTTCCCCGACGGAGCCGAGCAGCCGCAACGAGGAGAGGTCGTGGCGGTCGGGGTAGTTTTCGCCCCACTTCATGAACGCCCTGATCGCCGTCGGCGCGGTGTAGAAGATGTCGACGGCGTTCCGGTCGACGATCTCCCAGAGCCGATCCCGGTCGGGGTAGTCCGGGGTCCCCTCGTACATCACCGTCGTGGTTCCGAGCGCGAGCGGACCGTAGACGATGTAGGAGTGGCCGGTGATCCAGCCGATGTCGGCCGCACACCAGTAGGTGTCCTCGGGCTTGACGTCCAGGACCGCGTGGCTCGTCCACGCGACGTGGGAGAGGTAGCCGCCCGTCGTGTGGACGACGCCTTTCGGCTCGCCCGTCGTTCCCGACGTGTACATCAAGAACAGCATATCTTCGGCGTCTCTCGGGACGGGTTCGACGGTCTCCCCCGCGAACTCCTCGCGGAGATCGTGATAGTCGAACTCGTCGTCTCCGAGAACGTGCGGGAGGTCCTCACCGAGCCGGTCGACGACGACCGTTCGGACGTCCTGTGGGAGTTTGAGTTGGGCGTTGTCGGCCTTGCTCTTCTGGTTGAAGGCGTCGCCGCGCCGGTAGTAGCCGTCGCAGGTGACGAGAAACTCGCTGTCGGCGGCATCCATCCGGGTCGCGAGCGCATCCGCCGACAGCCCGGCAAAGACGACGCTGTGTGGCGCGCCGATTCGGGCGCACGCGAGCATCGCGATCGGCAGCTCCGGAATCATCGGGAGGTAGATCGTTACCACGTCGTCCTCCTCGACGCCTAACTCCCGGAGCGCTGCGGCGAACTCGTTGATCGCGACGTACAGATCCCGGTAGGTGTACGTCTTCCGGTCGCCGTGTTTGCCCTCCCAGCGGATCGCCGTGTGGGTCTTGCGGCCCGCCTCGAGGTGGCGGTCGACGCAGTTCTCGGCCGCGTTCAGTCGCCCGCCGGTGAACCACCGATAGAAGGGGGCGTCCTCCTCCTCGAGGACGGTTTCGTACGGCCGGTTCCAGGAGAGCAAGTCGGCTGCACGTTCCCAGCAGTTTGGCCAGTTGGCGTCGAACTCGTCGTAGATACCCGAATCCGTAACGTTCGCCTGCTCGACGAACGACGGTGGCGGGCTGCGGCGGGACCCGGTGAGGACGGGACGGTCGCCTCCCCACCCGTTCCGATCGACCATAGTACGTTCGAACCGAGGACAGTCAGCGGAATAAACGTTCCTCCCGTCCGTGGGTCTCGGCTGCCAGCGCCCGGTTGCCGACCGCCATTTTTCCTCGACCGAAGACGGTTCTCGGTGGCTGCGCGGGTCGTCTTGTCGCTCACTCGATCGTCGAGTCGATGTCGGCCAGCTCCGCGGGATCGATCTCCTCGCCGGGTTCGCGGACGACGTACACGTCGTACCGGTGGTCGCTGGCGACGGGGTTGCCGACGCTCGACTGCGGGGCGATCACCGAACCGGCGTTTTCCGAGCCGATGAACACCACCGAGGCACCGATTTCGGCGGCGATACGGCGGATCTCTCGGACGACGTTCGTCGTCGACGTTGCCGTGGGTTCGTCGGAGCTGACGCGCTCCGTCCGGTAGGTCGCTTCCGGTGCAATCTCGCTCGCTCGCTTCTGAATGCCCGTTTCGATAGCGTCGGGGTTGAACGGCTCTCCCTCCGTAATCCACCCTCGATCTCTCGCGTACTCGGCGTCGTCGGGGATCACCGTCAGCACGACGAGTTCCTCGTCGAGGAGGTCGCCGAACGTCGAGGCTTTCTCGAGCGCTTTACTCGCGAGCGGCGATGCATCGAACGGGACGAGTAACGTCATACCAGTATCTGGGACGACACTCGAGGTAAATGTTCGGCCTCCGACAACGAGTCGGGAGCGCTACCGGCCGCGGTCGGCTTCGCCGACGACCAGGACCGGCCGCGCCGCGGTTCTGACGACGCGGTCGACGGTGCTTCCGAGGAGCGCGCCCCGGAGCGACGAGCGGCCGCGCGCCCCGATAACGATCGCGTCAACGTCCCGTTCATCGGCGTACGCGACGATCTCCTCGGACGGGACGCCGGTTCGGATTTCCGTCTCGATCGGGACGTCGGCATCGGCAGCCGACTCCGCGATCGCCTCGAGCGTCTCCCCGGCCCGCTCCCGGCGTCGTCGATCGACCTCGGCCGGATCGACGATGGCGTTGTCGTACTCGGTTCGGCTCTCGAGGACGGCGATCACGTCCAGCGTGGCGTCGACCCGTCGGGCGAGTTCGATCGCGTGTTCGGCGGCCTCGGCCGCCGTCTCGCTCCCGTCCGTCGCGACGAGGATCGCGTCGTACATGCCTGCTCGTTTGCCCCGCTGAACCAAAACCCTACGCCCGATGCGGGCTGACCAGCGTGACCGCGCGGGTTCGAACGAAACCTCGTAGCACTATATGTCGCGGGACGTAGGTGCAGGTATGACCGAGGAAGTCCCGGTAACTCGGACGGACCTGCTCGTCCTCGTGGCCGTTTCGCTGGCTGGCGGATTTCTCATCGCGTGGGGGACAGTCTCGCTCGAACTCACTCCACGGTTCGTTAACGCCGTGTTCGTCGGCGCGGTAATGCTCGCGTTCTTCCTATTCATTCCCGTCATGGGAGTCCGACTCTTCGTCGACGACTGGAAGCGAGACGAGTAATCCGACCCGCTGAGCCGAGAGTCACGTCGCCCTCTCACTCGTCGTCGGCCGGCGCTCGAGCGCCGACCACCGCGACGACGTTTCTGACGTAGCGCATGCTCGTCGCGATCGCTATCACGGCGTCCATCAGGGCCTGCTGGCTGGCCCCGTCGGGGTAGAGCCGGTACTCGACTTGGACGGTCTCGGCGCGTCGAAGCTGGCAGGACTCCCCCGCCGAGTCGAGAAACGTGTAGAACCCGGGCGTCGCCGCCAGCATCGGTCCGACGTACTCGAGGAGTTCGCTTCGTCGCTGGTCGTCCCGGAGGAGCTCTTTCGTCCGTTCGGTGTCGAAGCCGCTCCGACCGACGATCCTGACTGGACCCCACTCGTCTTCCTTGATGACGTGAACCGGCAGCTGTGAGAGTTCGACCTGCAGGTTGAACGCCGTCTCCTCGTCGGTGTGGGCGGTCACGTCGCGAATCGCCGTCTCGTCCAGCCACTCGCGGACCTGCGTCTCACTAACGTGTCTCATGTACGTTCCGAACGTCGCGACGGCGGTTAAGGGTTCAGCGGTCCTGTGCCGGCCAGACGCGGTGTGCGGTGTTGATCGACGCGACGATCAGTGTTTGTCGGGCATCGTCGAGTGGCGGGCGGTCCCCTTCATGTCGGCGCGCTCCGAGGGCGGCGGCGCCATCGTAGAGTAGCGCGTCGCCCCGCCGGACGACGTCCCACGGTCCTGATCCGAGCCGAGTCCGGAGCCGAGTAGCCCGTCCTCCTCGTCTTCCTCGTCGACTTCTGCACCGTCTTCGTCGTCGGTCTCGCCGCCAACGGAGCTGGCAGACCGTTCCTGGAGTCGGTCCTGCAGCCCCTCGAGGTCGTCGCCGACATCCGAGAACGTCGACTCCATCGTCGATCTGAGCTGGTCGCCGATGCTGTCGCCCGTCTCCTCATCGGACTCGTCGTCTTCGCTGCCGGACTCGGGTTCGCTCGCATCGTCGCTCCCGAGAGCTTCGCTGGCACCTTCAGCGACCGATTCGACGGCCTCTCGAGCCCCGCCACCCTCGCTTTTCGACTCGTCTCCGTCGTCGCCGGTAACCGACTCGACCGCCTCTTGGACGATCCCGTCCCCGCCTGATTCGCTTTCGTCCACTTCGCCGTCGGCCGACTCGTCGCTGTCATCGTCGCCGGTGACCGACTCGACCGCCTTCTGGACGACCCCACCTTCGCTCTCGGACTCGTCCGCGTCGTCGGCGGCGGCGTCTTCGTCAGCCTCCGACGCATCGTCGGAGTCGCCGCCATCGTCGTCCGCCGTCTCGGACTCGTCTGCCGTCTCGTCCTCGTCGCCGCCGATCGACTGCTGTATCGCTCCAACCGCCCCCTCGAGCGCACCACCATCGTCGCCGTCGGCGAGATTCCCGAGGTGGAGCAGCCGCTGCAGTTCTTCGACCTGTTCGGGGTCGCCCTGTGCAATGGCCGCCGGAAGCGAGTCGGGTTCGCTGCCGTCCGGCAGTTCGTCCAGTCCGACCGCCTCGAGGAGGTCGTCCGGGTCGGACGACTCGAGGAGGTCGCTCGCCCGCTCGGCGGTCTCGAGCAAGTCGGGACCGTCCGACTCGTCGTCGGTGATCATCGAACCGCTCGCTGTCTCGGCGTCGTGCAGTATCTCGCTCACCCGTTCGTGGAGGTCCTGGCTCATAGTGTCTCTCTGTCGCTGTCGGTCGGCGTTCGGCCGTCGGTTCGCAGTAGCGGTGATCTCGGACGGTGAACGCTCGAGGGACGACGGTCGGTTACTCGGCTTCGGCTTCCGCTTCCGAGTTCTCGTCGTTCGACTCGTCGTCCTCGTCCGTCACCGCCGCGATGATTTCGTCGGTCATCTCCGCGCGGCTGAGGTTCGCTTTCACATCGACGTCTTTGGCCACCGACTGCAGATCCTCGTAGGACATGACGCCGAGGAAGTCCTCAAGGGTGTCCCGTCGGAGATCCTCGATGTCCTCGACGGAGGCATCGGAGTCCTCACCGGCGCTCCCCTCGTCGGCATCGTCGGCCTCGGACTCGTCCGTCGATTCGGACTCTTCCGCGCCGTCGTCATCGCTTTTGGACTCCGCTGCTTCGTCTTCGGCATCTGCTTCTTCCGCTTCATCCGACTCTTCGTCTTCAGCGTCGGCTTCCTCCTCTGCTTCGTCGTCCATCTCGTCGGCTTCGGTCTCCTCGTCCTCGGCTTCTGATTCCGTTTCGGACTCCTCGTCGGCCTCGAGGAACTCGTCGAGGCCGCTGCTCTCGCTGACTTCCTCGACGACCGACTCGATCGAATCTGTGGACTCGGATTCCGACTCCTCCGATTCGTCGTCGCTGTCGGACTCGGATTCCGCTTCGGAATCGCTCTCGAGGAGTCCCTCGAAATCGCTTCCCTCGGTTGCGCTCTGGGCTAACGACTTGACCGACTCCTTGGCCTCGTTCTGTTCGACCGTTTCCGTGATGCCGTCGCGAATCGCCGACTTGAGGTCCGACTGCACCTCCTTGCGGTCCTTCTCCTCGTCGATCCCCGCGGCGATCGATTCGTGGATGCCGCGCCCGATCGAGGCACCGAGTTCGCGACCGACGCGCTCGCCGAACTCGCGGCCCACCGCGGCGCCGATGTCGCCGCCGTCGATGTTGTCCTCGAGGGCTCCGTCGCCGAGCAGATCGGCAACGTCGATCTGGTCGCTTACCTCCTGGGCGACCATCTCCTTGAGGCCGCCGTCACTCATGGGAGACACCTCGAGAGTGGATTCTCGGTCCGGTAATGGGGAGGTGATTCGATACCATGGTTACTCCTCCTCGTCCTCTTCGCCGGAGTCGTCTCCGGCCTCTGTCTCGCCGCTCGAGTCTTCCTCGTCGGACCCTTCCGCTTCGCCCTCGTCTGCCGACGCTTCGTCATCCCCCTCGGCTTCATCGTCCGCGGACTCGTCCGTCTCTTCGGCTTCGGTCTCGTCGGTTTCCTCCTCTTCTTCGTCTTCAGTTTCGTCGTCGGACTCCGCTTCCTCGTCGCCGTCCTCTTCGGCGTCTTCGTCCTCGTCTTCCGCTTCTTCCTCGTCTGCCTCTTCGTCTTCGTCGGCCTCCACCTCGGGCTCTTCGTCGGGGCTGAGGAGTTCGTCGACGACCATATCGCCGATCGTCCGCCCGATGGATTCGCCGACCTTCCGACCGATGAGTGCACCGATCAGCCCGCCGAGGGCCTCCCCCAGCGGCTGGTCCTCGTCAATTTCGTCTTCCCACTGGGTTCCCTCGATCAGTTCGTCGACGTCGACGTTCTCGGTGACTTTCTCGAAATCGATGCGCTGCGCTATCGATGATGATTCGGATTCTTCGCTCATGATTAGGCTGTCTCCTGTGATGCTGCCTCGGGCTGGTCACCCGATTCGTCCTGTTGGTCGTCCGGTTCCAACTGCTCGATCACCTGTTCGATTACCTGGCTCACGACCGCCGCCACGAGGTCTTCGATCGGGAACCCGGGGATGAGTCCGAGTAGCTTCTCCTTCAGCCAACTCGTCGCCGCGGAGATCCGTCCGGGGGACTCCTCCTCGGCTTCGTCTTCCTCGTCTGCCGGCTCGGCGTCGCTTTCTTCGCCCTCGTCGGCCGCTTCTTCCGCGTCATCCTCGCCCGCCGGCTCCTCATCTGCACCGCCGAAGAGCCCGCGGAGCCACTCGAGGGGCTTGCTGACGATTCCCTTCAGCCAACTCGCGAGCGAGGAGAGCCGGCCGCCGGATTCGGCCTCCTCCTCGCCTTCTTCGTCCGCCTCAGCTTCCTCGTCTGCTTCCTCGTCGCCACCAATGCCGAGGAGTTTGCTCAGCAGTTCCTTTGGTTTGCTCAGCAATCCGCTGAGGAACGCCTTCGGTTTCTCCAGCAGCCCGCTGAGCATCTCCTTTGGCTTTTCGAGCAGTCCGCTGAGTACCTCCTTTGCCTTCCCGGGAACCTTCTTGAGCAGCTCTAGCGGCTTTTTCAGCAGTGACTTCGCCTTGTCCAGCATCGCACCGGGTCCGTCCAGCAGACCCGTCACCGCAGAGAGGAGGTTCCCGAGCAGGTTGTTCTCACCCGGACGAGCCGAGATATCGAGCGTAACCGGGTTCAGGTTCACCTCGAGACCGAGCAGATCGAGAAACAGTCCGTCGAGGTCGAGGTGCAAGACGCCGGACGCGTCGTCGCCTTCGTACACCACTTCGGCGTCGTCGGCGTGCCCCTCCTCGCGGTCGTCTTCGACGAGGTCGCCGGTATCGTCCAGTGCGTCCTCGTCTTCAGCTTCTTCCTCGTCTTCAGCTTCTTCCTCCTCGGCCTCCTCTTCCTCGGCTTCCTCTTCCTCGGCCTCCTCTTCCTCGGCTTCCTCTTCCTCGGCTTCCTCTTCCTCGGCTTCCTCTTCCTCGGCTTCCTCTTCCTCGGCTTCCTCTTCCTCGGCCTCCTCTTCCTCCGCTTCAGCTTCTTCTTCTGAATCGTCTGCTGACGCTTCGTCACTATCTGCTACCGACTCCTCGTCTTCGTCGCCTTCGTCTGCCATCTCCGCCTGACCGCCGTCGGTCATCACTCTGCGATCCGTCAGCTTCGCTTGCTCACCGCCGTGACAGTGGCTCGAGGAGTCTCCGACCTCCTTCGGATCGGAACACTCCTCGGAGCCAACATCTTCTAGGCCCGTTGTCATTATACGGGCAAACAGACGCGAGTTGGCGTTGTGGTAATTGGCCTTGCGTGTGCGACTGTTAGTCGTACAGAACGCTCACGAGTCAGACAGGCTACGGAAGCGAGATGTGGTCCGCTCGAATCAATCTATAAACCGACACCAATGTCGTGTTATTCGAGCGAGGTGACGTGCAGGACGTACTCGCCTCGCGTCTGCCCTTCGTCGTGGTATTCGACCGGTTCTTCGATCGCCGCGAGGGTCCCGTCGGCCGCGGCGGCAGCGGTGGCAATTCCCTCGAGGCGTTCGACCCCGATCGGGCCAGACTCGCAGTCGAACCAGCGCACGGCGTGCGTCTCGGGGTCGCGGACGCGGAAATTCTGCGCGCAGGGCGCGACGACCGTGTCGCCGTCATCGTCTAGACCGTGAACGAATCCGCACACCTCGTCGTCCCAGCGTAACTCGCCATCTCTGTCGAACGTCGCGATTCGGTGTTCGTTAGGATGGCGACGCTCGGTCTCGCGGCTCTCGACGGCGTAGGTGTTGCCGGTCACGAACGTCACGTTCCCGCCGTTTGCGTGAGCATGGTTCGGATACGCGTACAGCGTCTCGTCACCGATATCGGTCTCGACCGCCAGGTCGACGCGCCACCGCTCGGCCCCGCCGGGACCGAGCAGGTAGCCGCGCTTGTCGCCGTGACTCGAGACCGCGACCGAGTCGCCGCCGAAGGAGACGTCGCCGACGCGTCGATCCCCTTCGGTGCCGGGGTCCCAGGTCCACTCGAGGTCGCCCGTCTCGGCCTCGAGGACGACGAGTCCGGTGTCGTGGTCGCCCATGCAGCGATTGTACCCGACCGCGAGACGCTCGCCCGCGTCGTCCAGTTCGATCGTGATCGGCGAAGCGTCGGTTTCGTAGGTCCAGCGGACCGATCCGTCGGGCTCGAACGCGTAGACGGTGCTGTGCCACTGTCGAGTCTCGCCGTCGCGCTCGTAGCGTCGCGCGGCGGCGTAGAGCGTCTCGCCGGCGGCAGCAGTCTCGCAGGCCACGACGTACGGGAGGTAGAAGACGGTGTCCTTGACGGCCTCGCCGAGGTCGTCGACCGTGTCGTAGCGCCACTGTTGCTCGCCCGTCGCGGCGTCGTAGGCCGCGATGGTCCCGGTTTCGCCGCGACCGACAACGACGACGGTTCCGTCGCCGTTGGTCGTCTCGCCGAGCGTTTTGATCCCAACAGCGTGGTCCGGATGATCGACGGTCCAGCGGACCTCGGGTGACTCCGAGTCAGATCCGATCTCGCGAGCGGTCACGGTTCCGTCCCACTCGCCCGTGACGACGAGATCGTCACCCGAAGCGACGTGAACCGCAGAGCGAGTCCACATGTGGCGACTTCGGGCCGTTTCGATTTCACCGAGCGGGATCGACTGGAACTCGAGCGACTGTGTCCGTTCGTCGTCGTGTTCGGCATCCGCGGTCTCGGCCATGGTCAGTCCTCCACCGGGAAGGTCTCGTGAAGCATGTCGTGGGACTCACCGAGTCCGTCGACGATGCTCTCGCCCTGCGTGGTCAGTCGCTGAATCGTTCGTTCGGCGTTGCGGACCTCGAGCAACCGGCCTCGCGTGTAGTCGTACTCGGGATCGTCGGTATCCATTCCGGCGACCTCCTCCTCTAAGTCGACGAGGGCGGCGTCGAGGTGGCGTTCGATCGCCGTGAGGCTCTCGGCCTCGACGAGGGCCTCGATGGGGCCCTCGAGGTGGCCCTCGAGTTCCTTTTCCGCGTGGTCGCGGGTGCTCTGGTCCCCGACGCCGAGGACGTTCATCAGTCCGAGTCGTAGCGCTTCGATTTCGTGACAGCTCATGTCTGTTTTCAGTGTGGTATTCGTGATCGGTTGGTTCGCTGCGATTCCTCTCTCAGAGCGTCTGATCGACCAGATCGCTGACGATCCGATCGCGATCCAGGTGATCGCCGACGATCCGCTCGGCGTCCTCGCTCGCGACGTCGCCGTACCAGATTCCGTCCGGGTAGACGGCGACCATCGGTCCGTCGCCGCAACGCCCGAGACAGGACGACCGCGTAATGCGGGCGTCGCAGTGTTCGGAGTCGCGGGCTTCCTGTCGAAGCCGCTCGAGGACCGCTGGCGACCCCATCTTCGCACAGGTTTGGTTGGTACAGACCGCGACGTGCTTTTCCGGTGCGTCGTGGGTGTGCGGTTCCTCGTCGACGTCCTCGCGGTCCGCGTGGGATTGCTGGTGGGCGAGCGCTCGCAGCATCGCTCGTGCGCCGCCGACGTCCTCCTCGTACCCCTCGAGATCGACCTTGTACTTGCAGGTGTCACAGGACATCTCCACGCTTCCCGACCGAGCCTCCTGCCAGCGGTCGGCGAAGACGTCGAGCAGTCTCGAGTCCGTGCCGAGCGGATCGCCCGCCAGCGCGTCGACGTACGGATACTCGTCGTCGAACTCCGCCGTCCAGTCCCGAACGCGCTGGGTGAGGACGCCGTCGCCGAGCATGTACGGAAGGACGACGACCGCGTCGGGCCGGTGTTTCGAGAGCCCGTGGAGGCTCTCCTCAAGCGTCGGCTCCGTGACGCCGATAAACGACGCCTCGACACGGTCGAACGCCCGGCCCTCGTACAGCAGTCGGGCCAGCTTATGCACGTCGCCGTTGGCGTCCGGATCGCTCGAGCCTCGGCCGCAGAGGACGACCGCGACGTCGTCTTCGGTGCGGTCGACGCCGAGTTCCGCCTCGACCGCGGCGGCCCGGTCGTCCAGCAGGTCTAAGAGTGCGGGGTGAATCCCCAGATGCGCGCCGTTGTTGATCTCGATCTCCTGCGTCGCGCGAGCCTGTTCGATCGCCAGCGGCACGTCGTTCTTGACGTGGCTCGCCGCGAACAGCGAGCAGTGGACGACCGTCACCTGCGAGGTGAGGGCCGCGAGTTCCGCGATGGCCTCGTCGATCGCCGGCTCAGCGAGTTCGAGGAACGCGGCGTCGGCCGGGATGCCGAGTCGCGACTCGAGGGCGGCAGCCAGTTCGCGAACCTGTTCGTTGGATTTCTCCCGGCGGGAGCCGTGGCCGATCAGCAGGATGGCTTCGTCGTCGAAGGCCGTGGCGCGAGCGGACGTGATCTCGTCGGCGTTGTCGGGTGTACTCATTGTGGGGTATCGGATCGTGTCCGGTTCGATCGCTGTTGTCTGTGGGTTCTCGGTCGGTTACTCGTCGTAGGCGTCGGCCTGCTTGAGGCTCCGCTCGAGTTTGCGGCGGCGACTCGGTGCGAACAGCCCTGTCTCCTCGCAGTTCTCATAGAGCCACGTGCCGAAGGCGGGCGCGGCGTCGTCGTCGACGCCGAACCAGTAGCCGCCGGAGGAGGTCTCGCCGAGGTCGCCCATCGGCGCGTCTACCGGGCAGTCGGCGATCAGCTCCCGCGTGAGTTCGAGAAGGTCCCGATCGTCGTGGACGAAGGAGATGCCCACGGTGCCACTTGAGGACTTGAAGCAGATGGTGCCACAGCCCTCGAGGAGGCCCCGAAGGAGTTCGCGGTCGTGGTTCGCAAACGCTCCGAAGCGGTAGTTTCCGCGGCCGTCGACGGGGAGACCGAGCGCGCCGCTGCGGCCCAAGAGGCCCGAGTTGTCCCCATTCTCGCCGCCGCCGATCGACAGCGTATACTCGTCTTCCGTCCGCGTGATCGAGGTATCGTGCGCGTAGTCGCGGCTGGTCGTGTCGTGTTCCACGTTGCCGCCTGCAATCGCAGCTAGTACCTGTGCGGACGCCTCGTCGTTGGTGACGACCTCGATGGAATCATTTGAAACGTCGCCGCTGCCGGCGACGTGCCCCCAGAGATACGCCGTCGCGGGGTGACCCGCGAGCGGGTCGGCCGGGACTTCGATCTGCTGTTCGGTTTCGCTCATTCGGCCACCTCCTCGACGATGATCGCGTCGGTCGGACAGGCCGCGGCGGCCTGTTTGGCTTCGTCGATGCGGTCGTCGTCGAACGTCGCGACGACGCGCTCGTCGGTGTCGGTGACCTCGCCCTCGCAGTCGTAGACGGGATCCGCGCTCGGATCGATCGTCGCGAGGCCGTCCTCGCCCTCAACGAATCGGGGGTCGCGGGTCAGACAGGCGAAGATGCCGTCACAGGCGTCTTTCTCGATGGTAACTTCGTATCGTGGCATTGTGGTGGTGGAGTCGCTGGTCGGGTCGCTCGCTCAGTAGTCGTACTTCGTCTCGTAGCCACGCGGCGTGACCATCCGGTCGTCCCAGACGTAGGTGTCCTCGGTGCCGACGACGATGGTCGTCGTCATGTCGATGATCTCGCTCTCGCCGAGATCCTCGAGTTCGGCGAGTTCGGTGATCATCACCTGCTCGTCCTCGCGGCCCGCACCGTGGACGATGCCGACCGGCGTGTCGGGGTCCCGATGCGTGAGGAGGATCTCACAGCACTTCTGGAAGTTCTCCCGGCGTTTGCGGCTCCACGGGTTGTAGATCGTGATCGTGAAGTTCTCGCTGGCGACGGAGTGCAGGCGGGACTCGATCTCCGGCATCGGAACGAGGTGGTCCGACAGCGAGACCGAGACGGTGTCGTTCACCAGCGGCGCCCCGAGACGGGCCGCACAGGACTGGGCCGCCGGAACGCCCGGAATCACGTCGAAGTCGACCATCGTCGCCGTCGCCCCCTTGGACTCGAGTATCTCGAGTGCTAGCCCCGCCAACGCGTAGACGTTCGGGTCGCCGCTGCCGACGATGGCGACGTCGTTGCCCGCGAGCGTGCGATCGATCGACTCCTCGGTTCGGGAGACCTCGCCGCACATGGGCGTGTCGTAGATGTCGTCGGCCTGCTCGGTGATCTCGTCCGGAATGAGTTCGATGTACGTCGTGTAGCCGACGATATGGTCGGCATCCAGCAGCGCGTTCTTCGCGCGCTCGGTCATCCCCTCTGCGTGACCGGGGCCGAGGCCGACGGCGGTTAGCCGGCCCGGGTCGGCGTCGAAATCGTCGACTTTCGCGCCGACCTCCTGCTCGTTCGATCCACTGTCATCCGAACTCGAGGCGCCGCAACTCGAACTGGACGAAGACGAGGAACTGGAACTCGACGCTCCGCACTTCGAATCCGAGTTGTCACTCGTGTCGCTCGATGCGCCGCATTTCGACCCACTCGAGGGCTCAGTCTCCGTTTCGGTGGTGCTCGAGGCACCGCACTTCGATGTCGATTCGTCGTCGGCATCTGCGTTGGTGTTCGTGCTCATGGGTGTAGGATGTGGTGTGTATTCGTCAGAAGTCGTCGACGTCACGCCCGCCGCGTGGGGTGACAAGGTACGTTCGATCGTCGTTGCGCCAGGTCTCGGTCTCGTGGTTGCCGATGATCAGCGAGGTGCCCATCCCGGAGACCTTATCGTCGTGATCGGCGGCCTCGCCGAGGGTCGTGACGAACTCACTCTCGCCGTTCCGGCCGGCGTCTTCCCGGCCGGCGTCGTTGACGATAGCCACGAGGGCGTCGTCGGTCCGCTCCTCGCGGACGATCTCAACGGCCTGTTCGTAGTTGCGCCAGCAGTTGTAGAGGACGATCACGAAGCCCGAGATGGCCGCCGCGCGCAGTTTCTCCTCGATCTCGTCCCAGCCGCGCCACTTGTCCGACAGCGAGATCGTACAGAAGTCGTTGCACAGCGGCGCGCCGACGTTGGCGGAGCCGCCCAGCGCCGCCGTGATCCCGGGAACGATTTCGATCGGCACGTCCGTCGCGTCCTCCTCTTCGGCCATCTTGAAGATGAGGTCGGATTTGCCGTAGACCGAGGGATCGCCACCCGAGACGTGAGCGACGTCTTTCCCCTCGCGGACGTAATCGAACGCCGCGCGGGCGAGTTCGATCTGGCGGCCCATCGTCGAGCGGACGATTTCCTGCTCGAAGCCGTCGTCACGGACCGCGATGCCGTCCTCGTCCGTTTCGTCTTCGGGCAGCAGCGTGCCGTCATCGCGCAGGAACTCCTGGTAGAGACTCGAGGCGATGACGACCTCCGAGGACTCAATGACTCGTTTGGCCTTCGCGGTCATGTGGTCCGGCAAGCCGGGCCCGATGCCGACGACGTAGAGGGTGCCGTGGTCGTCGGGGGTTCCGTTTCCGGTGTCGCTCGCCGCTTCGTCGACGCTCATCGACCGATCGCCACCGTAACCTCGTTCTCGTAGCCGGTTTTCTCGAGGACCAGTTCCTGCTCGGCACCGCCTGCAATCGCACTCGCCTCCGAGACGCCGGGCCAGCCGATCAGTTCCTTCGATTTGGATGGCGTCGGCCCCTCGTGCTCGAGCAGCGTCTCCTTGCCGAAGGCGACCACGCCGAGGTCGAGTTCCTGGGCTGCCTCGAGTAAGCCTTCCTCCTCCTCCTTCCGGGTTGCAGTCCCGACGAATTCGACGTCCGCGAAGTCGTAGTCCGTCTGCTCGAGCGCTTCCTCCCACGCGGCGATGAACGATTCTTTGCTCGCGCCGGAGACGCTGCCGGTGCCGATGACGATCCCGTCTCGTTTGTTGCGCTTCAGGACCGTCACGTCGTCGCCGACGAGGACGGCCTTGGGGCCCTCGAGTCGTTCCACTGGACCGAGGTTGTCGTCCAGCACCGCGAGGTTCGTCTTCACCGTCGAATCGCCGTTGACGACGTGGGTGTCCATCGCCTTCGCGCGGGACTCGACGCCTTGCTTGCCGGCGGCCTCGCTCGCGGTGGTCATCGCCGGAATCGCGCCCATCGTTGCCAGGTCCTGTGCGACCTGGTTCGCGCCGTGGTGGCCGCCCGTGATCGGGATGGCCCACGTCAGTTCCTCGTCGACGACACAGATTGCGGGGTCGTCCCACTTGTCGTCTAACAGGTGGGCCGTCTTCCGCATCGCGATGCCGCTTGCCATCAGGCCGATGAAGCAGTCGTACTCGCCCCAGTGCTCCTCGAAGACATCGCCGTGATACTCGATGATGTCGATCGTCTCGTACCGGTCGCCGATTTCGTCCTTAATCTCCTCGGCGGTGTCCATCTTCCGCCCGAAGGAGATGATCGCGATCTCTTCGGCGACTTCGCCGTCCGAATCCGCCGTCGAACAGTGGCCGCCGGAGTCGGTACTCGAGTCGTCCGTGTCGTCAGTCTCCGTTCCTGAACTCATTGTGAAACCTCCACCGTCGCAAACTCGTCCATTCCACGCGCTATCGACCCGTCCAGACCACCGCGCGGGTGGGACTGAAAGGGGCTGCCTCGCTCGGCGAGCGAGACGACGAAAGCACCGCAGCGACCGACGGGAGCGAGGAGCGCAGCGAGTCGCAGCCGCCGAGCGAGGCAGGGGCTTTCACTGTGTTCGCGGTCAGTACATTGCAGGTCAGTCATCGCTCGCCTCCGTCTCTCCCGAACTTCCAGAAGAGCCCCGATTCGCCCAGTCACCGTAGAGGAACGACCGTTCGTAACCGGCCCCCGTCACGGCGTCGCCGATAACGACCATCGCCGAGGCCCGATAGCCGGCCTCCTCAACCTTGTCCGCGATGGTTCCGACCGTTCCGATGATGACGTCCTCGTCCGGCCAGGAGGCGTGGTAGATCACGCCGACCGGCGTCTCGGGGTCGTGGCCGTCCTCGAGCAGCCGATCCATCGTATCTCGAACTGCGTGGGTCCCGAGGTAGATACAGCTCGTCACGTCGCCCATGCCAACGAACTCGGAGATGTGATCCTCCGCCTCGGTCAGGGTCTTCCCCTGCGGCCGAGTGAACGCGACGTGATTCGAGACCTCGTTTAACGTCAATTGGGTCCGCAGCGTCGCGCTCGCGGCGAACGCGGAAGTGACGCCCGGCACGAAGTAGGTCGGAACGCCCTCGTGTTCGAGGGCGTCCATCTGCTCGAGTGCGGCCCCGTAAATCGCGGGATCGCCGCTGTGGAGCCGAACCACGTTGTCGCCGTCCTCGTAGGCGTCCCGCATCAGGGGGATGAGTTCCTCGAGGTCCTTGCCCACCGAATTGACCAACTCGGCGTGGGCGCAGTACTCGTCCAACAGTTCGCTGTTGACCAGCGACCCGGCGTGGACGACGACGTCGGCTTCCTCGAGCAGTTCCTTCCCAGCCACCGTCAGCAGTCGCGGGTTGCCGGGGCCGGCGCCGACGAAGGGGATCCCCTCTTGTTCGTCGCCGGCGTTGTGGTCGAAAATTCGGTCGTCCAGTTCCTCGCGGCGAAGTGCCCCCTGGGCGTCGATCGCTTCCTGGGGATCGCCGCCGCTTGCATCAGGATCGTCGTTCGTAGTTGTCTCCGTCATGTTCAGTGGCCTCCACAGTCGCCGTGTGCACAGCCCTCCGCCATCTCTTCAGTAACTTGCTCCCCACCATCTGCGACCGGCTCGCCGCTCGACGTCGCCTCGTCGTCGCTCGAAGCATCCTCAGTTCCGTCGGCCTCCTGCTGGAACGCCGCCGTCGCCTGCTCGACCTCGAGGTCCTCCTTGACGGCGTACGCCAGCGTGTAGTAGTCGCGCTCGTCGATTTCCGCGGGGTCGTCCGTCACCAGCGTCTCGCCCTGTTCCATGAACAGCCGGCGGCCGTAGGTCACGTCGTAGCCCGCCTCGAGGAGCCCCTCGTGGGTCGCCGGCGCGTCGGTGACCTTGAACAGGATCATCCGATCCGGGCCGGTCGGGCTGTGGCCGTTTGCGGCCTCGCGAAGCGAGAGGCCCGCGCCGGCTTCGATCTCGACGCCCATCGCGGTCGCGAACGCGGTCACGGCGCTCACGCCGGGGACGATCTCGAGTTCCACGTCCGAATGGAAGGCGTCGATCGTCCGGCGCAGGTGGCCGAAGGTCGAGTAGACGTTCGGATCGCCCAGCGTGACGAAGGCGACGTCGCCGTCGCGTGCGTTCGGCGCGATCTCCGCCGCGGCGTCCTTCCACGCCGACCGAAGCTTCTCCTCGTCTTTCGTCATCGGGAAATCGAGGTCCCCGATCTTCGACTCGTCGACGTGTTCGAGGGCGACCGATCGCGATAATCGGCCCGGCGAGTAGACCACGTCCGCGTTCTCGAGCACCTGCTTGCCGCGAACGGTCACGAGATCGGCCTCGCCGGGGCCGAGTCCGACGCCGAAGAGCGTCATCGAGACCCTCCGCGTCCATCCGCAGCAATCTTCTTCCCACCGTCGTCTTCATCCGACTCCGGCGTCGCGCTTCCGACCAGCATGTAGACCGGGTTGTCCGAGTTGAAACTCGTCGCCCCGGCGAGTTCGTAGCCGTGGCTTACCTGGAACTGGACGACCTCCTCGAGGATATCCCGCTCCCGGAAGGCTTCGGTCGCCTTGCCGGCGACCTCGAGTCGCGAGACGTTCATCACGATCCGGTCGATTTCGGTTGCGACGGCGCGGTCGAGGACGGCCTCGAAGTTTCGGCTCCCGCCCAGAAAGAGCGCGTCGGCGTCGTCGGGCAGTCCCTCGGGCGCTTCCTCGTTGCGCAGTTCGACGTCGGCCTGTACCGACGCCTCGTTGGCTGCGAGGTTCTTCTCGGTCGTCTCGAGTCGCTCCGGTTTCCGCTCGAGAGCGGTCACCCGCCCGGCTCGCTGTGCGGCTTCGATCGTGACGGCCCCCGTACAGGAGCCGACCTCCGCGAAGTGATCGTCGTCCTCGAGTGCGAGCTTCGAGCCGACGACGGCGCGGACCTCTGGCTTCGTTGGTCCGGCCTTCGCGTCGTGTGGCAGCGCGATGGGTGGCATCACCCTGTGGGAACAGAGTCCGCACCTAAAACAATTTTGTTTGGAGTAGAGAAACTACGATTGCCCAGGTGGGGTTGGAGTAGAACAATTCGAGTTGTTCACGAGCCGGTGACTGTCGAATTATCGTCCAGCGTGGGTGCTCAGCGGAAGGGAGACGGAGCAACGAAGGACTCAGTCCGCGGCGCGCCGAGCCTGTACGACTCGACGAACGTCGCCGTACTCCTCGAACCGATCGGCGCCGATGTAATCGACGGTGTCCTGCAGGTACTGGGTCGTCTGCTTGCCGATCTTCCCCTGATCGTAGCCCTCGAACGGCATTTCCTCCGGCGGTGCACCGAGAAGGCGGTTCTCGACGTACTCCTCGATCCGGGGTTCGTAGACGTCCTGTACAATGTCGGGTTCGGCTTCGGCCAGCTTCTGCATGACCCAGCGGCCGTTCTCGATGTGGCGGGTTTCGTCCTGTCGGACCTTCCCAATGGCCGTCTGGAACGACTCGAGGACGATCTCTCGCCCCATCGCCTCGGCTTTCAGTTCGATCATCTGGTCGAAGCTCAGATAGCCGCCGCGGGCGAGTTGGGCCTCGACGATCCCCATATAGTTCAGGTACGCCTCGCCCAGCGCGTAGACGAGTTCTCGCTGGTCTCCACTATTGACTGCTGCCAGGAGCTCGTCCGCGGTATCGTACAGATCGTCCGTGCTGTACCCCTGCTCCTGGTAGCCGCCGACGCGGTGCGGTTCGGTGTCCTGGGTCTCAAACACCTCCTCGAAGTACCGACTGAAGAGATCGGTGTGTTTCGCTTCCTCGTAGACCTGCTGGGCCAGATAGATCTCCTCCTGGACGGTGTCGAACGGCATCTCGTCGTTCTCGAGCGCGTCGAGGGCCATCATGTACGGTGCGAGCGTCCGCGTCACGTCCTCCTCGCCGTCGTAAAAGGCCGCACACGACGCGAGGAAGCGCTGTTGCTCTGCCTCGGAGAACTGTTCCCAGTCGGCCTTATCGGCCGCGAAGTCGTGGTCGTCCGGGTCCCACGTCCCTTCCCGCTTCCCCTTTCGATACAGCTGGTACGACTTCTCACGGTTACTGTACTCAATTGGCATACGGTCGCTAGATCACGTCCCCCGAAATGAATGTTCGTGGAAGAAACAGCTTCACGATTCAGTGTCGTTTACTCTGACCTTCAGTTACGGAGACCGGCCCGAGAACGAGTTCACCGCGAATCAGATACATCACAGGGCCGCTCTACCGTCGCTACCACTCCATCCCGCCGTTGATGCCGATCACCTGCCCCGTCATGTATTCCGCGTAGTCGCTGGTGAGAAACCGGATCATGCCGACGATATCCTCGGTCTGGGCGAACCGGTTCAACGGGATATCTTCCTTGATCTTCTCCTGCACTCGCTCGGGAACCTTCTCGAGCATGTCCGTCTGCGTGAAGCCGGGTGCGACGCAGTTCGCCGTGGAGTCGTGGGCGGCGAGTTCCAGCGCTAACGTTCGGGTGAACGCGAACAATCCACCCTTCGACGTCGCGTAGTTGGCCTGCCCGTAGTTGCCCTGCTGGCCGACGACGCTCGAGATGTTGATGAGTCGGCCGTTGTCGGAGGCCTTGATGTCGTCGAAGAAGGCCTTGGTGCAGTTGAACGTCCCGTTCAGGTTGACGTCGATGACTGTCTGCCAATCCTCGTGAGTCATATCTTCGAACTTTCGGTCGATGGTGATCCCGGCGTTGTTGACGAGCACGTCGATCCCGCCAAGTTCGTCGCGGACCGTCTCGGCCATCGCTTCGACCTCCGCCGGCTCGGAGATATCCGCCTGTACGGGAACGGCCGTCTCTTCGTTGGCCTCGATGGTCTCCGTGACTTCGCGGGCCTTCTCTTCCGCCGATCGATAGTTCACCGCCACGTCGGCCCCACAGCGGGCGAGTTCGAACGCGATATCGCGGCCGATACCGCGCGAGGATCCCGTGACGAGGCAGGTTCTGTCAGCCAGTGGGCGCTGGTCTAGCGGCTCGAGTCGCTGGACTGATTCGGACATACGAGTGGGCCTACATCGGCATTGGTGTTAACTATTTGACCGTCTATCAACATCGTTGAATGACTCTCTGTTAGCACATCGACGGTGTGATTCCACGGAGAACTGATCGAACGACTTACTTACGACGACGGCAGGAACCGGGAACTCGGTACCGACCACGCCAGCGTCGCGTTTCGACTGCAGATTCGACACTGACGTCGAAACGATTCGTCGCGACGGGACGACGGGCTGACCGGTGGTAATCAGTACGCAAACAGCTTCCAGAGCCGTTCACTGACAGTCGGCGAACCGAGTTCGGCTGGTCGCTCCACGTCGATGTCGACGTCGTACTCGAACGCAACGTGAGGGTCGTACCGTTGCTCTGAGTCTGGCGCTCCGTCCGTTACGTTGAGTCGAAACTCCCCGTCGGAGATCGTTTCTCTGTCCGTATCAACCGTTACCTCTCCATGCGACTCCATCACCTCGGGATCATCGAATCGATCAGTCAACTCGTTCCCCGTCAACGCGAGGAAGACGTCGTCAGGGTTGGTGAGCTCGAGGACGATTTCGTCGTCGCGCTCCTCGCGTATCGTCCAGCTCGTGATCGCTGAGGCGGGCTCGCCTGCTTTATAGCCCCGTTTTTCAGCGTGTGGGTAGCCCGACGTTCCTTCCATCTCGATGGTTGCAGTCGATCGATACACTTGCCGTCTCTCGTAAACGGAAACGTGTTGGCGGTCCTCCCTGTCGATCCGGACCGTTTGCAGGAGTTCGTCAGGGTCGCCATCTCCGTCGTCGTCCACGTAGTATCGGTACTCGTGACTCGATCGTTCGGTGTTCTCGAAGGCCGTCGCGTACAGTTCGTCGGGATCGTCGGGTAACGGATCCGGGGACGTGTCCATCGGGCGAACCTCACCCATTCGAACGGCGCCGGCCGTTGCAACGAGTGCCGTGAGTAGCAGTACGAGAATCGCTAATTGCGTTGCTGACCGCTTTACTCCCTGTGACTTACGGTCGTGGGAACGAGTATGCGGCCGAGCGAACCGGCCGACAATCAGCGTGAACATGAGTGCGAGCCAGATCGCACCCCCCAGAATCCAGACCAGTCCACCGAGCGCGATCAAAACGGGTGGGACGCTGCCACCGAAAACGGGGGCAAGTGGCACCAACAGATGAGCGAGGAACCCCTGTTGTGCCCCTGAATAGAGTCCGGCAGCGGTCAGGCTTGTGAAGGCGAGGGCCACATCGAGCGAGACGACGAGGACGAGTTGGACGACGACGAGACCACCGACTATTCGAGGGTGTGTCACCGTTTCGACGAGCGCCTCCCGAAGCCCGCCAATTCCAGTGGCTCCGTCGACGACCCGAACGACTGCAATCGCCGGAACGATCCACGCGAGGAGCGTCCCGACCGTGACGCCGACGAGCGGTGTGAGTTGGATTACCCACGGATCGATCAGGTCGCCTCGACCGAGCCAGTAGAGTCCGTACCGAACGGGCGTGTCGACCAGCAAAAAGAGGGCGACGCCGCCCGCGACTGCGAGTGCGTGGCCCCCGAAGGCGACGACGACGAGCGACGGGAGTCGGCTGTCGACGATTCTACCTGCAGTCGTCGCTTCGTCGGCACTGTCGCCCAGCCGATCTCGGACTGTGGGTCCGACCGAGGCGAGACCAACGACGGCGACGACCGGCGGCCAGAGCACGCCAGCGATTGGAGACACCGTTATTGCGAGGAAAAATCGCACCACCGTCTCGAGCAACACGACGACAGTTGCGGTGACGAAGAGCCGGTCGGTCGACCCCGTCACCCGGAGGGCGTTTCTGAGCGTGGTCACGGGTAGCTGTTGTAAAACGTCTATCATAAACGGTCCGGTTAGCGGAACGCGAACGAATATCGGGACGCTAGAGCCGTCGAACTCGAAATCACGTACCGTTGGGGTCCGTTCGGTACGTCTACGGATCGCAATCGAATTGTATTTTGGCAGCCCTGACCGCGCGTCCGGTCAGCGATTCGCAGCAATCGTCTCGAGGAACCGATCGAACGCCCCGCTTTCGGCGTGGACGTGGACGTACGTCCCCAGCGACTCGTACTCCGTCAGGCCGTCGTGGTCGCCGTCGATGCCGTCCCCGCGAACCGTCTCGAAGGCAAAGCGGGCGTCGCCGTCGACGTCGGCGCTCGAGTAGTGGAACTCGTGACCCCGAATCGTCTCGCCGGCGTCGGCAGTCAGCGTTCCCTCGCTCGCCTCGAGTTCGACGTGATCCAGTGCCTGGTAGCGGTCGTGCATCGTGACGTCCGCCGGCAGGATGCCGGCCATCTCGTGTCGGTCGCCATCCGCTGTCGTCAGCGACCGGCTCATCGCCATCAGGCCGCCACACTCGCCGAGGACCGGCAGTCCGTCGCTGGCCAACTCGCCGAGTTCCGAAAGGGTACCCGACGACTCGAGTTCCGCGGCGTGGAGTTCGGGGTAGCCACCGGGCAGGTAGATCCCGTCGCAGTCGGGCACGGGATCGCCCGCGACGGGCGAGAACGTGACCAGTTCGGCCCGCTCGCGAAACCGTTCGATGGTTGCAGGATACCGAAAACAGAATGCCGCGTCGTCGGCAACGGCGACGGTGGCGTCGATCGAATCGCCGGACTGAGCGGGTTCGTCGGACGAACTCGACCCGTCGGGCGCGGGCGGTTCGCTCGCCACCTCCGCCAGCCGTTCGGCCTCGAGCGATTCCGCAGCCTCCCGGAGCGCCTCCCTCGGCAGTGCAGCCTCCGCGCCCAGCTTGAGGCCGAGGTGCCGATCCGGAATCTCGAGGTCGGGATTCGGCGGGATTCGACCGAAGAACTCGAGGTCGTCGGGCAGGGCGTCACGGATGCCCTGCTCGTGGCGACCGCCGTGGGCGCGCTGGGCAACGATGCCGGCGACTTCGACGTCGCGGCCGATCGTTTCCGCGTACTGCTGGAATCCGAGCGCGGTCGCCGCAACGCTCTCCATGCCCGCCTTCGCGTCGACGACGAGGACGACGGGCACGTCGAGCGCTTCCGCGACCATCGCGGTGCTCGAGCCGTCGCCGTCGTAGAGGCCCATGACGCCCTCGACGACGCAGATGTCCCCGTCGCCGCGCTGATAGTTCCGCTTGAGGCCGTCCTCGCCGCAGAGCCACAGATCCAGCGTGCGGGAGGGACGGCCCGCGATCGCCTCGTGGTGGCTCGGATCGATGAAGTCCGGCCCCGCTTTGGCTGGCTGGACCTCGTGGCCTGCGTCCTCGAGCGCCTGAATAATCGACAGCGTCGCGACCGTCTTCCCGACGCCGGAACTGACGCCGCCGAGGACGAATCCGTTCATCATTGTGGTTGCGTTCGCACAACTGAACTTGAATCCGTCGGTGCAAGTGGGTCACTCGAGTAACCGAAACCGAATTGGGACTCGTCTCCGTTCGATCGAGCGAGACCAATGAGCGAAGCCAAGACGGCGGCGATTCCCGCACTGAAAGAGCGCGCCGGCGTGGTCAACGCCGTACTTGAGGGCACTCAGACGGTCCTCGTTCGACACCCCACGCTCGATCCGGGCACGATCGACGGCCCGTTCGTGCTCTATCCCGCGTACACCCATCAGGAGCCGGATCGCTATCAACCCCGGTACGAGGACTACTACTATCGGGCCAGTGCCAAGCCGGAAGAGGGAGTGTCGATCCGTGCTGTTGCTGCCGTCCGCGGGGAGTACACCGTCTCGAGCGACGACCTCGCGTCCCTCGCCCGACACTACGTCTACACCCCTGACGGACTGCGCGATAAGTACGGTCCGGACGGCGACCTGCGCGTGCTGTTGCTTCGAGTGAGCGAACTCGACTCGCCCCGAATCATCGACGAGCGGGGGAGCTACCGCGGCTGTCGCGCGTGGATCGACCTCGCAGATGACGTCGCGGTCGACCTCGAGTCGACGACGCCGGTACTCGACGATCCGACGTTCGCCGAACGTCGGGCGGCGGTTCGGGACGCCCTCGAGTGATACGGTCTGCTGTAACGATTTATCGGTGCAACTGCAACGATCCTGCGGTTGCACCGAAATGACTTACAGCGATCCGTATGAGAGGAGGTCCGCCGACGAACTTAAGCCCTCGAGTCGGTTACGACCGTCTCCCTCCCATGACCGACGAAACCCAACACGAGACCGAGCATCACCTCCGGGAAGCCCTGCGTCACCTCGGCGAAGCACAGCAGGGTGACCTCCGTAAGACGAACGCCGTCGCGCTCGAGCAGGTTTCGAACACTCTGTCGTCGGTGCTGCGGGAACACGAGCAGGACGAGTGACGGATTTCGGCCGACGTTCCGTCGCAGCGTTCATCCGCTCTTACCACCTACCGATCCCACTTGGCATAGATACCTAGAGGTAGATTTATTTGTAATAATCTCATAGCCGGATATATTACCGCTTCGCGACTGGGTATCACCTCACCGCGAACGGGAACGACCAGCCGACTACACCTATGCAATCAACACACGACTCGAGGCGACGCGTCTCCGGAACGGAGACGCGTGTCCGAACTGTCCCGCACGACCCGTGCGAGCACCGTCTGCCGGCACAGCGCAGCGATCGCAGTAACGGGGGAGACCGATGACGCCGCCGACCCAGTCCGACGAGGAGGTCAAGGCGACCGTCCAGCAGTACTGGGACGGCCGCGCCGATTCGTTCGACGACGACAGCCAACACGGTATTCACAGCGAGGAGCAACGCGAGGCATGGCTGTCGGTGCTGCGTCCGTGGACGGATGATCCACCACAGCAGATCCTCGACGTCGGCTGTGGCACCGGCGTGATCTCGCTGCTGCTGGCGGAGCTCGGCCACGACGTCACGGGCGTCGACTTCGCCCCGGAAATGCTCGAGCAAGCGCGAGCGAAGGTCGAGCAGTCGGTACTATCCGCCGAGTTCCAGCGCGGAGACGCGGAGAACCTGGCGCAGTCCGACGACGCGTACGACCTGGTGACGGCACGCCACCTCATCTGGACGCTTCCGAGCCCGGAGAACGCAATCGACGAGTGGCAGCGCGTCGTCCATCCCGGCGGTCGTCTCGTCCTGATCGAGGGGCACTGGGACTTCGACGAGACGTTCGAGGGGTACGAAGAGATCCACGACGACCTGCCGCTGTACGACGGTCGGCCGCCCGAAGAGCTAGCGGCGTTCCTCAGAGAGCAGGGGCTCGAGAACGTCGAGTACGACCCCCTGGTGGAGTCTGCGCTCTGGGGACAGGAGCCGAATTACGAGAAGTACATCATGGTCGGCGACGTGCCCGAGTAGTTCGTTCTACTCCGTGTCGTCGCGATTTTCTCGAGCGTCCACGGTACGCGTCCTCGAACAGCCACGGGACGAACCGCTCGGTGTCGTTTACTGTACTCAAACGAGGCCGACCTGGTCGGAGATGGGTCGGTGAGACGGCAGTCCGAACGCGATCCGAATGGTCTACAGCACGGGCTGTCTGACCGCGAGCACGACCAGATCGGAGAACGGCGTGTCCTCTTTCCCGCTTCCGCCGGCGTGTTCGGCCAACTCGGACAGCGTGAAGCGGTGGATCTGCTCATCATCGTGGGTTAACTTCTCGAGCACCAGCGCCTCGAGATCGGGCTCGGCTCCCTCCTCGAGCAGGAACTGGGCGAGGTCGCCGGGCATCCGATCGTACGGACGCGGCAACACGAGCAGGTGTCGTTCGTCCACCGTCGCGGCAGCGGCGAGACGCTCCATGTCGGCCGCGAGGTCGCCGCTCTTGTGCAACGTGACGAACTCGGTGTCCTCCATCGGCGTCCGGGCGCGGCTCGCAGCCATCTGGAGCGAGGAAATGCCGGGAACGACGCGAACGGGTCTCTCGGAATCCTGTCGCTGAATCGTATCCTGTACCTTCCCGACGAACTGGTAGCCCGAGTGGTTCGGGTCGCCCATCGCGACGGCAGTGCCTGACTCGCCGGCTGCGACGCGTTCGCCGAATTCCTCGAGCGCCTCGGCTTCGTCCTTGTAGCCGCAGGTCTGCAGGTCGGCGTCGGTTAGATCCTCGACGAACTCGACCACGGTCGTAAAGCCGACGACGACGTCCGCTTCCTCGATCGCCCGCCGGCCGCGGGGCGTGAGATACGCCTGATTGCCCGGGCCGACGCCGACGGCGTAGACCGGATCCTCCGCTTGCTCGTCGACATCCGGCTCCGCCGCTGCCGCGGCGAACGTCGCAGGATCCGGCCCGGCGTCGAGGTCGTAGTCGCCGCTCATTCGTCCTCCTCGGAACCGCTGGCAGCCTGTGCGGCCCGCTCGTCTGCGGTGAGGTCCAACTCGAGCCCGTCCGTTCGAACATCCTTCGCGACGTGGATCAGTTCGTTCGTCAACGCGGCGGCGAGTCCGCTGCCGCCCCGGCGGCCGACGTTCGTGATGGCCGGTACGTCGTACGCTTCGCTGACCTCGCGGATCCGCTGGCGGCTCTCTTCGGCCTTGACGAAGCCGACGGGAGTCGCGACGATGACCGCGGGTCTGGTGCCGTTCTCGATGCAGTCCGCCAGCGCGAACGCGGCGGTGGGGGCGTTCCCGATCGTCGCGATCGCGTCGTCGTAGACGCCCTGCTTGTCGAGTTCGAGGACGGAGGCGGCGGTTCGGGTCATCCCGGTCTTCTTCGCCAGTTCCGCCCCGTTGCCGATCGCCTTGCGCTTCTCGCAGTTGTGGCCGCGGCCGGTGATGCCGGCCTTGGACATCGTGATGTCGGTGACGATGGTCGATTCCTCGAGGACGGCCCGCGCACCGGCTCGAACTGGGGCATCCTCGTCGTCGCCGAGGTCGTTGCTCCCCGAAAATTCGATCAGGTGCTGGAACTCGATGTCACCCATCGAGTGGACCGACTTCTGCCGAATTCGGTCGGCTAGCGTCTCGTCCGGCACGAACTGCCTGACGATGTCCATGCTCGTCTCCGCGATGTCCATCGCGTTCTGCGTCGTCGCGCCCAGATCGGCGTACTCCTCGTCGAACTGTTGCTCTCCTTCAGTCATCGTTGGTCACCCCCGCGCCGACGGCCTCGTTGGTCGTCCGCGCCTCGAGATCACCCTCGACCTCGAGATTCAGATCCCGAAGCCGGTCGACCGTTTCGTCGTCGGCGTCCCAGAGGTCGCGCTCGATGGCCTCGAGCAGCGTATCCGTGATGGACTCGAGGGCCCACGGATTCACGTCACGCATCCACACCTGTCGGTCCTCGTCGAAGGCGAATTTCTCTGCGACGTCGGCCCACAGCGTGTCCGAGATGACGCCCGTCGTCGCGTCCCAGCCGAGGGTCACGTCGACCGTCGTCGAGAGGTCGCCGGCGCCCTTGTAGCCGTGGTCCTCCATGGACTCGAGCCAGTCGGGGTTCAGCACCCGGGCGCGCATGGCCTTGCGGACCTTCTCCTCGTTCGTGTAGACGTCGACATTGTCGGGGTCGGAGGAATCGCCGACGTAGGAGGCCGGCTCTTCGCCCGAAATCTCGCTGACGGCGGAGATGAAGCCACCGTGGAAGGCGTACCAGTCCGAGGAGTCGAACTCGTCCTGTTCCATCGTGTCCTCGATCTTGACGGTGGCGTCCACACTGGAAAGCCGGCGTTCGAACGCGTCGTGGGCGTCGGACACTCGTCCGCGCGACCCCATCGCGTAGCCGCCCCACTGGACGTAGACGTTCGCGAGGTCGGAGCGATCGTCCCAGTTCCCTTCATCCACCGCTTTGTTCGTCCCGGCGCCGTAGCCGCCGGGTTTGGTGGTGAAGACGCGGTGCAGTGTGGCCTTGCGAGCGTCGGATTCGTCGAGGCCCTCTTTTTCTTGCAACTCTTCGGCTTCTTCCTCGACGTGCTTTTTGACGTAGTTCATCTCGTGAGGCTCGTCGAGGTCGACCACGGCGTCCACGGCGTCGTGGATGACCCCCGCTGCAGCGGGGAACGCGTCCCGAAACAGCCCGGAGACGCGGGTGGTCACGTCGACTCGAGGGCGGTCGAGGTCCTCGAGCGGAATCGGTTCGACGTCGTCGATTCGGCCGGCGTCGGTCCACTGCGGTTCGACCCCCATCATGGCGAGCACCTGAGCGATGGTTTCCCCTCGTGTTCGGACGGTCGGCGTCCCCCACGCGACGACGCCGATCTCCTCGGGGTACTCGTCGTGTTCGGCGTGGTGGCGCTCGAGTACGCCCTCCGCGACCTCGCTTCCGACCTGCCAGGCAGCCTTCGCGGGCACCTTGCGCGGGTCGAGCGTGTAGAAGTTCCGCGCGGTCGGGAGCAGGTCGACGCCGCCGCGGGTCGGTGCGCCCGATCCGCCGGGAGGCACGTACTCGCCCGAGAGTGCATCCGCAGTGCGCGGAATCTCGTCTTCGGCTCCCTGCACGCGGGGCTGGGCCTCCTCGCAGATATAGGCGAGGGCCTTCCGCAGGTTGTCGTGAGCGCGTGACTTCGCGCGACCGTCGCCGATCGTCTCGAGGTCGACGACGAGCAGGTTCATGTTGACCTCGTCGTCGGGGCCGCCCTCGAGTTCCGATACGGGCACGTCGAACTCGTGTTCGGCGAGCGTCTCGATCAGGTCGACGCTGGTCTCGTAGACCACGTCGGCGGCCTCGGCGTAGGTCATCCCCAGATCCTCGTCGTACTCGCCGGGCGCGTTCAGCATTTTCTCGTAGTCCACGCCGAGCGCGCCGGCCACGCTCTCGCGCAGGCTCGGCGCGCCGGGGTTCTCGAGTCGCGTCAGAGCCACGAGGTACTCAACGAGGCGCTCGTCGGCCGGCGGCTCGGACATGGTGTGCAGTCCCAGCCGAATCTGAGTGGTTTTGACGTCCGTGAGGTACTCGTGGATGCGTTCGACGAGGTCGTCGATTGCGAGGTCCGCACCCTCGACATCACCTTCCGCGAGCGTCGAGCCCGCTTCGTCGGGGCCGCGAACGTCGGCTTTCTCGTCGATGGTTCCCGAAATTCCGAGTTCGACCGCGAGGTCCAGTTCCTCGACTTTCTCGCGCATGAGGTCCTCGAGGTGCTGACCATCGTCCGCGCGGGCGTCCTCCATCCCCGCCTCGCGGTACTGGTTCGCGAGTTCCTCGAGTTCGGACAACTCGTCGTACGTGCCTGCGTTCCGCATCACGGGCGTCAAGTAATCGACGATGGCGGCGTAGGATCGACGCTTCGCCTGGGTCCCCTCGCCAGGATTGTTGACGATGTAGGGATAGACGTTCGGAATGTCGTCGATCAGCTGATCGGGCGCGCTCTCGCCGTTCAGCCCGACCGTTTTTCCGGGGAGCCACTCGAGGCTCCCGTGAGTCCCGAGGTGGACGACACCGTCGACCTCGAACGTGTTGCGCAGCCAGCCGTAGAACGCGTAGTAGTCGTGTGGCGGCTGGAGGTCCGAATCGTGGTAGACCTTCGAGGGGTCCATGCCGAACCCGCGCGGGGGCTGGACCGTGACGAGGACGTTGCCGAACTCGACGCCTGGAATCGCGAACGGGCGGTCCGGTATCTCGCCCCACTCATCGACGATATTCTCCTGAAACCGCTCGTCGGCGTCGGCGAACCAGTCGGCGTAGGTGTCAGCGGCGACGACGTCGACCGAGAGGTCGCGGACGTCCTCCGGGGCGACCCAGCGATCCTCGAGCGTGAGTTGCGACGTGAGTTTCTCGACGAGGGACTGCCCGCTGTCGGGCATTTCTCCGCCTAAATCGTAGCCTCGAGTCTCGAGTTCCTCGAGCAGATTCACGGTCGACTTCGGCGAATCGAGCCCGAACGCGGTCCCGATCCCGTCGTCGCTCGGCGGGTAATTGTGCAGGACGACGGCGACCCGCTTCTCCTCGTTCGGCGTGTGTCGAAGTTCGGCCCAGTTGACCGCGAGCCGTGTCGCGTGACCGACGCGATCCTCGATCGGGTAGTGGTGTTTCGGCGCGCTGCCGATGCCGGCCTCGTCGTCGGTGCGTTCTTTCCCCGAGATCGGATGGGTGATGACGTTACCGTCGAACTCGGGGAGGGCGACGGAGAGCGCGAGTTCGAAGCCCATCACACCCGTGTCGCTGGATTCGTAGCGCGACCGGGAACGCATCGTGGTGACCGTCTGGAGGACGGGCACCCCGAGTCGGTCGAGGAAGACGTCCTCGGCGCTCGAGCCCTCGTCGCTGGCGCTGCGGCCGCGTTCGTCCATGGAGAGGGAGAACATGAACGAGGAGAGGACGGCGTCCACGACGGGTCGACCTGCACCGTCCAGAAGCCAGTTGTCCGTGACCCACTCGGCGTCTTCCTGCTCGTCAGTGTCCGTCGCCGGGTTGCAGAATATGGGGAGTGCATTTGCGCCCTGCTCCTCGAGCGCGCGAACCTGTGCATCCACGTATCGCGTATTTTCGTGGGTCCAGTGGGACTCGTAGAACCAGACCGCGACCGTCGGCTTCTCGGGGTCGTGAGTCTCGAGCAGTTCCTCGTACTCGACGCCGGGATAGTCGGGATGGTAGACGCCTTCCGTCGGCAGTGTCGTCGGCTCTTCGTGCTCGACGTCCCGGCCCTCGTACTCGGCGACGAGGAACCGACAGCAGTTCTCGACGTTGATCGTGCCGCCTTTCTCCAAATAGTCGTAGACGAGGTCGCGATGGCCCTCCGAGACCGTCGTATCCTCGAACGCGAAGGCGTCGCCGGTCGCTTTGACGATCAGCGGGATGCCCGCCTCCTCTAGGGCGCCCGTCGCGTAGTCGTAGCCCGGCATGCTGTCTTCGGCGCCGTGCAGCCAGAAGATGGCCGCGGCGGCGTCGGTCAATTCCTCGACGAACTCCTCGATGTCGGCCTCGTCCTCGAGGTCGCTCTCCGAGCGAACGACCAGCTCGATCCCCTCGAGGCGCTCGGCGGCCTGGCCGATCGAGCCGAGTTCGTTCTCCGTCGCGGTGTAGATCCCGATCCGTGTCATCGTGTTTTTAAACCTCTGTTGTATTAGCTCAACTATGGTTGCAGACGCTGGGGGCAAAAAGCTGTCGTCACTCCCCTTTCCGGCGATCGTCGGACAGGACGAGTTGAAGCGCGTACTGTGTGCCGTCGCGGTTAACGACGGACTCGACGGCGCCCTAGTCGTCGGCGAGAAGGGGACCGCGAAGTCGACCGCCGTTCGAGGACTCGTGGACCTCCTCCCCGACCAGCGAGCCGTTGCCGACTGCCCGTACGGCTGTTCGCCCGACGACTCGAGTCTCCAGTGTGCCGACTGCCGCGAGCGCGACCGCGACGGCGAGGAGTTACCGATCCAAACTCGGGCAGTTCCCCTCGTGACGCTGCCGCTGGGGGCGACTCGAGACCGCGTCGTCGGCACCCTCTCGGTCGAGGACGCCCTCGCCGGCGCGGCCGACTTCGATCCCGGGCTGCTCGCTCGCGCCCACCGGGGCATTCTCTACATCGACGAGGTCAACCTGCTCGACGACCACCTCGTCGACGTTATTCTCGACTCGGCTGCCAGCGGCGTCAACACCGTCGAGCGCGATGGGATCAGCATCTCACACCCCGCAGAGTTCACCCTGATCGGGACGATGAACCCCGAAGAGGGCGACCTCCGGCCCCAGTTGCGGGATCGGTTCGCCCTCCAGGCCACCGTCGAGGGCTGTCGCGAGATCGACGATCGGGTCGAAATCATCGATCGGGCGCTCGAGTCCGACGGCTCAGACACCGAAAACGGAACCGACGACTCGAATCCGTGGGCCGAGCACGCCGACGAGACGGCAGCCTTGCGGGAGGACCTCGTATCGGCCCGCGACCGACTCCCGAGCGTCGCCCTCCCCGCCAATTTCAAAGAAGAGATCGCCACCCTCTGTCTCGATGCCGGCGTCGACGGCCACCGCGGCGACGTGGCGACGGCCCGGACCGCGATGACCATCGCGGCGCTCGAGGGCCGGACGACGGTCATCGAGTCGGACGTCCACGAGGCCGCGCGCTACGCCCTGCCCCATCGACTCCGGAGCACGCCGTTCGAGGACGAACCGGATCTGGAGGATATACTCGAGGACCGATTCGAGGAGGAGCAGCCGGACGACAGCGGTGATGGAGGGGATGACGAGGAGATCGAAACAGACGAGAACGGGAGCGAGGGTGGAGACGAAGACGACGGTGAGTCGGGAAACGAATCCAGCGGCGACCAGAGTGACGACGACCGCGATTCCGAATCCCGAGACGGTGACGATGGGGCCGACGGATCGAACGACGAGGAAGATTCGGAAACTGACGATTCCCGACCCGAACGCCGACCCGACGACGGCGACGGGCCGTCGGGCGGAAATCCCGAACCTACCCGAGCCAACTCCGACGCAGACAGCGAGCGCGACGATTCGAGCGAATCCGGGTCCGACGACGATCGGGGCGAGAACGGTGACGACGAGGACGACCAAGCCCAGCCGCTCGTCCCCGGCCAGCAACGCGGCGAGGTTGCCAGCGTCGGCGAGGCACAGGCGCCCGACCTCGACTCGTCCGACGTCGAGAGCCGACAGGCAACGGGGAACGGTGGCGCTCGAGCGAGCACCACCCCCAGCGTCGACAACCGCGGCGCGCGCGTTCGAACGGAACCCGCGTCGGGAGACGGGCCGATCGACGCGGCGGCGTCGGTTCGATCCGCCGCCGCTCGAGGGGATTCGAAGTTCGAAAAACGGGACCTCCGCCGGTCGGTCCGCGCGGGCGAGACGTCGGTGACGATCGTCTTCGCCGTCGACGCCAGCGCCTCGATGCGACCCGCGATGCGCACCGCGAAGGGGGTCGTCCTCGAACTCCTGCGGGACAGCTACGAACACCGCGATCGGGTCGCCTTCGTCGCCTTCGCGGGCGACGATGCGGACGTGTTGCTCCCCCCGACCGACAGCGTCTCGTTGGCCGCACGGCACCTGAAGGAGCTTCCCTCGGGTGATCGAACGCCGCTCCCGGCGGGGCTCGAGACCTCGAGACGGGTGCTCGATCGTGCGGAGACGGACGCCTCGGTCGTCGTCTGCGTGACGGACGGCCGGGCGAACGTGGCCGACGGGAGTCCGACCGAAGCGACCCGGCGAGCCGCCCGCGGACTTGCGGCCGACGACGCGACCGTGATCGTTGTCGATGCTGGCGACGACTCCCGCGCTGGGCTCTCGAAACTGGTCGCAGCCGAAGCCGACGGCGAACTGGTCGACCTCTCGTCGCTGTCCGCTGAGACGGTTCGCGCTGCGGCCGATCGGGCCGCGGCGGACGACTCCCAAACTAGGTAGGCAAATTGTACAGGGTCTCGGCCCGGCAATCCCGTTTCGTGAACGGCAGCGAGCGACACGACTGTCCGTTGTGTCTATCCGACACCGGAACCGAACTCGAGCGACGGGTCCTCGACGGTCGGGTTGAGCAGCGCCTCGAGTGCGAGGACTGTGGACACGTCTGGAGATTCGTTCGCTGAGCGACCCCGAACTGGTCCGACGCTTGTCGGGTGCGTCGCGCCCGACGGATCAACATCCATTTGACCTCGGTCGATCGTTATCCGACGAGACATGACTGACGCGGGGGACGAATCAGCAGGCGGAAGCGCTGACGCCGACGGTAATTCGGACGATCGCGACGTCAGCGACGATATCGAGTACGGCATCGACGACCGGCCGCCAGTCGGCGAATCGGCGGTGCTGGGGATCCAGCACTACCTGACGATGGTCGGGGCGAACATCGCGGTGCCGCTGATTTTGGCCGAGGCAATGGGGATGCCCGGTGACGTGACGGCACAGTTCGTCGGCACCTTCTTCGTCGTCTCGGGAATCGCGACGCTGGCCCAGACGACGTTCGGGAACCGGTACCCGATCGTCCAGGGTGCGCCGTTCTCGATGCTCGCACCCGCGCTCGCCATCGTCGCCGTCGTCACCGCAGGTGGCGCCGGAACCGGGGACGACTGGCAGGCTGCCCTCCTGCAGCTACAGGGTGCGATCATCGTCGCCGCAACGGTGCAGGTCGTGATGGGATACTTTGGGTTGGTCGGCAAACTCCGCCGGTTCCTCTCGCCCGTCGTCATCGCGCCGACGATCGCGCTGATCGGACTGGCGCTGTTCGACGCACCCCAGATCACGACGACCGATCAGAGCTGGCTGCTGCTCGGGTTGACGCTCGGACTGATCCTGCTGTTCTCGCAGTATCTCGATATCAAGCACAAGGCGTTCCGGCTGTATCCGGTGATTCTGGCGATCGGTATCGCCTGGTTCCTCGCTGCAGGGCTCTCTCGAGACTGGGCGCTCGGTCCGCTCTCGTTCGACGCCATACTCGGGGCTGAACACCCCGGATACGTCCCGCTCGCTGAGGTCACCGACACGACGTTCATCCTGCCGATCTACCCGTTCCAGTGGGGGATTCCGGAGTTTACGACCGCCTTTATTATCGGCATGTTCGCGGGCGTGCTCGCTTCGATCGTCGAGAGCATCGGCGACTACTACGCCGTCGCGAACCTCACCGGTTCCGCGGCACCCAGCGAGAAGCGCATCAATCACGGAATCGGGATGGAGGGGCTGATGAACGTCTTCTCCGGCGTGATGGGCACCGGCGGCTCGACCTCCTACTCCGAGAACATCGGTGCGATCGGACTCACCGGCGTCGCCTCCCGCTACGTCGTCCAGATCGGCGCCGTCGTCATGCTGTTCTTCGGCTTCATCGGCTACTTCGGCCAACTCATCGCGACGATTCCGGACCCCATCGTCGGCGGGCTGTTCATCGCCATGTTCGCCCAGATCGTCGCCGTCGGTATCGGGAACCTCAAACACGTCGATCTCGACTCCTCGAGAAACCTCTTCGTCGTCGGCTTCGCCCTCTTTATCGGGTTAGCGATGCCGGCCTACATGGGCAACTTCGAATCGACGCTCGCGTTCCGCGACGCGGTCGGCCTCGAGGCCGCACTCGCGGGCTATCCGTCCCCGCTCGAGACCGCCGCGGAGGCCGTCGTCGACACCGTCTTTATTATCGGATCGACCGGGATGGCCGTCGGCGGACTCGCAGCGCTCGTTCTCGACAACACGATCCCGGGCACCCGCGAGGAGCGCGGCCTCGCCGAGTGGGATCGACTCACCGAAGACGAATCCGACTTCGAAAGCGTCTGGGACCGCTGGGTCGGCTCCGATCGGTAGGACCGACGTTCCTCGAGTATCGCTCGCTTCAGTCCTATGCGTTGCTTCAGACCGGCTGATCCACGTGCGGTGGCGCGCGCTGAACGGCGGCGAACGAAAGCGAGCGACGAGCCGAGCGAGACGCCGTTCAAAATTGCGCGAGGGATGAGCGAGTGAATGGAATGAACGAGTGAATCGGCTGGGGAGGACGTGGAAATCACAGCCGCCATCGATAGCAGCAGACTCGCTTTCTTCTGAAATTATCCGAAAGGGCGCCGACACGTTTGTCTGAAAGATATCCGTTCTCAATTCGCATTATCTGCAACCCCGCGACCTATACGTGCGGCGGCCGACTAGCTGTCAATGGCAGAACTCGCTCTCGAGGACGGCACGCTCTGGTACGAAACGCGCGGCGACGGCCAGCCGCTGGTCTTCATCCACGGCGGCTGGATGAACGGGCAGGCCTGGAACCCGCAGGTCGACCGTTTCGCGGACGACTATCAGGCGATCACGATGGACGTTCGCGGCCACGGGCAGACGGGCGCGACCGAGCCGAGCAGCTACTCGATCGAACTCTTCACCGACGACCTCGAGGCCCTTCTCTCGGAACTCGATCTCGAGGATCCAATCCTCTGTGGCCTCTCGCTGGGATCGATGGTCGTCCAGGAGTTCATGGACCGCCACCCCGACCGCGCCGCGGGCGCGATCCTCGGCGGCGCGGTGCGGTCGATGCCGCCGATGGATCTGCCGCCGATGATGAAGCCCCTCATGTCGCCGCTGCCGGCGCTGTCGACGTCGCTGTCGATGACCGGCCCGCAGACGACGTTCCGGTCGATGCTGTACTCCATTCAGGCGACGACCGGCGAACGCTGGCTGTCGGTGAACCCCGAGGTTCGGGAGGCGGCGATGGAGGCCGTTGACGACATCTCACGCAACGAGTTCCGGAAGGTGTTCGGCGCGCTCTATCGGTACGAGCCCGCGAACCTCTCGCACGTCGAGACGCCGACGCTCGTCGTCCACGGCGAACAGGAGGCCCCGCTGGTCAAACGGCAGGGCGCGAACCTCGTCTCGGAGGTCGCGACCGGCGAGCGCCTGGAGCTTTCGGAGTCGGGCCACCTCGTCAATCAGGATCGGCCCGACGCGTTCAACACCGCGAGCGAGGCGTTCCTCGAGACCGGCAGCGCGGCGTAACCGGCAGCGAACGTGAGCGACGGAGGAAAAGGCCCATTAGTTACCCGACACATCGTTCGAGCATGGGACTTGGCAGCACCGCAAAGAAGATTCAGAGTCTGTCGGACCGCGCCGAAGCGATGTACAGACAGGTACAGGAGCTCCAGCAGCGGATCATTAGCCTCGAGGAGGAGGTCGACGACACCCACGACACGGTCAAGAGCATCGACCACCAGCTAACCGAACAACGCGCGCTGTTGCTCGCGCTGGCCGAAGAGCAAGGGATCGACGGCGAACAGATCCTCGCCGAGGCGGCCATCGACGAGGCCGAAGCCGCGGGCGACGGTGACGACGAAAACGCCGACGCTGGGGCCGGCGGTGACGACGACGCCAGCGACGCCGAAGCGGCCGACGCCACCGCCGAGTAAGTCGTTTGGTACCGAGTCACGCGTTCCGTTCGATGAGTAAAACCTAACAGCAGGGGCAACTTTTGCCAGCACGATGACGACCCACGAGCAGCCGGTGGACTCGGTCCTCGAGACGATCGGTCGGACGCCGCTCGTCGCCCTTCAGGACGGTCCCGAGGACGTCCAGTGTTACGCGAAACTCGAGTCGTTCAACCCCGGAGCGAGCGTGAAAGATCGTATCGGCCGCTACATGCTCCGAGAGATGCTCGAGCGCGGCGACGTGAGCGAGGGCGGAACGATCGTCGAGCCGACCGCGGGGAACACCGGGATCGGGCTCGCGATCGCCGCCAAACAGCTGGGACTCGAGGCGATCTTCGTCGTCCCCGAACGCTTTAGTCTGGAGAAACAGCAGTTGATGGCCGCGCTGGGCGCCGAGGTTATCAACACGCCGACAGACGCGGGGATGGACGGCGCAATCGAGCGCGCCCACGAACTGGCGGCCGAACTCGACGACGCCGTCGTCCCCCAGCAGTTCTCGAACCCGCTCAACACCGAGGCCCACTACGCGACGACCGGGCCCGAGATCTACGAGGCGCTCTCCGGCGAGGTCGGCGCCGTCGTCGCCGGCTGTGGCACCGCGGGAACGCTCATGGGCATCGCGCGGTACGCACGTGAGCAGGACCCGACCACCTACGTCGCGGCCGTCGAACCCGAGGGCTCGCTGTACGGCGAGTTACTCGACGAAGAGCGCGAGGAGGGCGAGTACAAGACCGAGGGGATCGGCACGCACAACACCGAGACCAACGAACTGTTCGAACCGGATCTCGTCGACGCCGTCCACGCCGTCCCCGACCGCGAGGCTCACGAGGAACTCACACGGCTGGCTCGCGAGGAGGGCCACCTCGTCGCCTCGAGCGCCGGGGCCGCCAGCGTCGCGACGAAACGGGTCGCCCGCGGCATTTCGGAGGGAGCGATCGACGCGCCACACGAGACGGTCGTGACGGTGTTCCCGGACTCGAGCGAGCGCTACCTCTCGAAGGGGATCTACCGCTCGTTCGAGGAGTGGGAGGACTGACTCGAGTCGGCCGTCGGCCGTCCGTTTTTTCGTACCGAACACCACCGGCTCGGTGACCAGTACATTGATTACGCACTGTTGACAGGTGGGCGTATGAACCAGCCGCTTTTCTCCCTCCCCGCCGAACGGGCGCTCTCCCCCACCGTGCGGACGAAGTACGAGGCGTACGCCGCCCAGGGCGGGCTCCTCGGCGCGTTCACGTACGCCGCCGTCGTCCTCGAGACTGACGACGACGACCTCGCGGCGACGCTGGCTTCGATCCCCACCGCGCTCTTCGTCACGAGCAGCCTCCACGACGACGCGATCGACGAGTCCGACGATTGGACGGGGAACCGAAAGCAACGGATGAACGAGCACGTCACGCTCGGCGATCTCGCGTTTACGAGCGTTCTCGAGGCCGCAAACTCGCTCCCCCACGAGATCGATCTGTCGCCCATCCTAGAGACGGTCCGACAGATCGGCCGGGGGCAACTCGGGGAGGAGACGCTCGAGCCGTCCACGGCGACGCTTGAGGACGCCATCGCTCGTGTCGACGAGCGCGGTTCCGTCTGGGCCGACCTCGCCGTCTCGCTGATCGGCGCGGTCGACAGCTACTCGGACAACCAACTCGAGCGACTTCGAACGGTCACCAGAGACGCCATGTTCGTTCTCACAGTCGTCGACGATGTCGAAGACCTTCCGGAAGACGTGGCCAACGGCGTAGCGAGCGTCCCAACTGCGCTCTACGACGGCGATCTTTCGACGTGCGACTCGCCGGCTGCGATCGCCGACTCGTTTCTCGCATCCGACGCGCCCCGACGGCTCGAGGCGCTGTTCGACGATCGACGGGCCGCCCTCGAGACCGGCGTTCACGACCTCGGGGAAACCACGGATCGACCGAACGCGGCGATTCTCGACGCGGTGCAGCGCGCGCTGACGTGGTACTGCGAGTCGGCGTGCTCGATTCCGGTTGCCCAGTCCGTGCCGCCGACCCGACAACGCGAAATCCGCACGCAGGTGGCCGGTGACGAGCGGATGAGGCGCCGTGTCGCCGAGAGGGTCGTCGCCGACCTCCCGTTCGGTGCAGTCGCCGATTCCGAGACCGTGACTGCCATCGACCCCGAGACGCTGGCCGACGTCGTCGCAGATCTTCCGGCCGATCCGCTCGCGGACGTGCTCGTCGCGCTCACCCACGTCGGGACGGTCGCCGACGGCGTCATGAGCACCTCGCTCGAGGAGGCGCTCGCGACGCTCGAGCGACGTGCGGCGACGACGGCGTGAGTACACCGTTACACCTCGTTACGACGTAACGGTGGTTACGCCGCGAGCCGTCGATGTTCGACCATCATGCACCGACTCTGGACGGCCACCCGCCCGTCGTCTTCGACGCGACCCGCCGCCTCGTCGTCGCGGATTCCCTGCTGCGTCCAGACGACCTCGACGTCGTCGCGCTCGAGCGCCGCGTCGACGATCCCGCTCACTTCCTCGCTCGGGCGGAAGATGCAGACGACGTCGACCGTTTCCTCGACGTCTGCGAGCGAGTCGTACGCCGATCGGCTGAAAATCTCGTCCGCGAAGGGGTTGACCGGGATCACGTCGTAGCCCTGCTCGCGCAGGTAGTTCGGGACGTCGTGGGCCGCCTTTCCGGGCGTACTCGAGCAGCCGACGACGGCGATGGTCTCGTACTCGAACACGGCCGCGAGGTCGTCGATGGCGTCGACGGGCATACGCGAGCGTAGGGACTCGCGAGTGAAACGTTTCGGGGTCACGGAAGAAGCGACGGACGTCTCGGCGCGACGGTGTGGCTGTCTCAGGTCGAGAGGCCGGCCGTCCGGATCTCGGGCTCCTCGCCGTCGGCGGGCTCCTCGAGTTCGATGACGGCGTCGAACAGCTGTTTGAGCGTGTTCATCGTCTGGTCGTCGTGGGCCGTCGAGTCGATGACGTAGACGCCCATGGCGTCGGCGCTCTGGATGCGACCGGTGAAGACGTGGAGGAAGCGAAACACCGTCTGGAGATTCGAGTACATAAGCAGCGTCGAGACCGAATGGAGCAATACGCGGTTCTCGCTCAGTCCGCGGTTCTCGTAGAACTCCTGGAGGAACTCGGAGAGCTTGATCCCGATGCCGGTCATATCGACGGGCGAGGACGCGTACTTGATCCGCGGGTCGTCGTCGACCGTGCCGATCCCGCGCTGTTTCGTGACGCAGTCGACGACACCGATGTCGGCGTCGGTACTGGTGGTAGAGTCGGTGAACGTCTCGAGCACTTTGTCGGCGCTATCCTTGGTCGTGACGACGATCGATCCGTCGCCTCGATCGGCACCGCTCGCGAGGATATCGAACGCGATCTGTCGCTTTCCCGTCAGTGGCGGGCCCGCGACGAGCAGGTTCGTCCCCGGATCGATTTCGGCGTCCGGAATGACATCGGCGAGGTCATACATACCAGATACACACATCCATCAGCCGTAGTGACGTCCATTGCTGGCTCCGCTGACTACTCCGGCGTTGCTATGAGAATGCGTGATCCAGCTTATATTACTTTTGATTGTAGGAGCACAACCAATGCTAATTTATATTGGCTGTGTCCGAGTTCATCGCTGATCCGTCTCGCCGTCGCGTTCAGACCCCGGCCGGCACCGCCACCGCTGCTCGGCCGACGACGAACGCCAGCGCGGCGAGAAACATTCCGTATTTGAGATGTGATTGTCCGGCCGTGGGATCCTCGAAACTCTCGGAGGCCGCATAGCACATGATCGCATCCGCCGGGAGCACCACGAGCAGGTAGGCGACGCCGAAGTAGTCCAGTAGGTAGGGTATCGGACTCGCGACGACGCCGACGACGATCAGGACGGCGGCGATCTGCAGCGCGCGCGTTTCGCCGACCGCGATCGGGAGCGTGTTCAACCCCTCCTCGCGATCGCCGTCGATGTCCTCGACGTCCTTGACGATCTCTCGAGTCAACGTCGCGATCGCCGCGAGGACGAACAGCACCACGGCCGGTCCCATATCGCCGACCGCCGCGGCACCGAAGAGGAACGTGCTCCCGACCAGATAGGCCACCAGCGCGTTGCCGAGCCCCGGCAGTCCCTTGAAGAGTTCGGTGTAGGCTACCAGCGCGACGAGGTTGATCCCCGCGATGGCGAGCGCTGCCGTCGGGAGCGTGAGCGCGAGCGCAACTGCACCCGCAAAGAGGACGAGACTGAACGCGAGCGCCCCCCGCGGACTCACCGCCCCACGGGGAATCGCCCTGTCAGGCTGGTTGATCCGGTCGATCTCCCGGTCGAAGTAGTCGTTGATCGCGTTTCCGGCCCCGACCGCCAATCCGGTTGCAGCGACCGCAGCCGCCACCGCGAGCGGATTGTCGGCGACGCCACCGGCGACGAACGCGCCGATGAACGGCAACACGCTCGCCGCGATCACGTTCACCGGCCGCGTCAATTCGAGCGCCCCGCGGATCGTCTCCCCCGCTGTCATTGCCGGGAGTGCTCAGCGCTGGTGGTTAAACGGTACGGTCCGAACTCGATTCGAGCGCGCGCCGGAGCGAACAGCGTGATCGGGGACTGTCGGAGATCGGTTCCACTCGAGTGCGGCGGTCACCGCCACTCCTCGAGATCGCAGAGCGCATCGGCGTCGATCGAGAGCCACTTGCAGACTCGATCGTCGCCCGTCGCATCGGCAGGGACGGCGGTCCAGACGTCCTCGTCGTCGGTGAGTAACTCGAGCGGTGCGTCGCTGGACCGGCCGTCGTCGGGAACTGGGGCCTCGTTCACCGTCATGAGTAGCTAGGTGTTCCGGGTGCAAGACAAAGACCCTGGGCGACAGTTTTCACCGGCTGAGAAGTTCCGGTAGTGTGCGTGGTGGTGGCTGTCGAAATGCCTCCAAACCGAGCGACTTATACGGGGTCGCCGGAAAATGCTGAAGTGAGGGCGCTTAGCTCAGTCTGGACAGAGTGCTTGGCTTCGGACCAAGTTGCCACGGGTTCAAATCCTGTAGCGCCCACTTGCTGACGCGAACTACTTCGTGAGCGTCAGCAATGGAACCGCGAAGGATTTGAACTAGACGAGACGCAGCGCGAACGACGTGAGCGACCGTCTCGGCGTGATTCATAATCCTGTAGCGCCTACTCACGGCCTCGTTTCCAACAACTCTGCTTCGTCGATCCGTTTGTCCATGGAACAGCAACTATCCGGTAGTCGCGCATGGATTACCGAGTCGCTCTCGAGTCCTCGACCAACTCGCAATTACTCTCGTCCGAGAGTTGCTCGTTCCGACTCGCCCGTGTGTTCGCTCCCTCTGGACTCTGGCACGATGCCTTGCTCGTGGGGGAGTTCGTCTCCACAGTGCGGGCAGTGGTTGTAGTGAGTGATATCGTTCTCGTCGTACTGTACCGTTTCACCGTTCGCTTCGTCGGTGGTGGCTTCCTCGATGAACCCGCTCGCCAGAATCGACGCGGGAAGGGCGAAGAGACCGATACCCAAGAAGGCGACGACGCCGCCGAGTAGTTGGCCGGTTTGGGTGACGGGTGTTACGTCCCCGTACCCGACCGTCGTCATCGTAACGACGGCCCACCAGAAGGCAGCGGGAATGCTGCTGAACTCCTCGGGTTGTGCCTGATGCTCGACGTAGTAAATGCTACTCGAGGCCAGAACGAGAAGGATAGCAGTGACGACGACGCTGATCACCAGGTCCGGCTTCTTCGTTTTCAGGACGTGCCCCATCGTCTGGATCGACGTCGAGTACCGCGCCAGTTTGAACACCCGAAAGACCCTGAACAGACGGATAACGCGGAGGAATCTGAGATCCACGATCCCGCCTAAAAAGAACGGAAGGATGGCGAGCAGGTCGATAATCATGTACGGATTCGTCGCGTACTTCAATCGACCGTTGATGGCGCTGTACCCCTCGTGAGTCGTTATCGACCAGATCCGAAGCGAGTACTCGAGGGTGAAGATCGCGACGGAGACGACCTCGAAGTACTGAAAGAGGTCGCCGTACTGCTGTGCTATCGGGTCGACGGTCTCCAAGATGATCGTGACGACGGACAGGAGAATGAGGGCCATAATGAAGAGGTCTATCGCCTGACCCGGCCGTCCTCCCTGATCGGCATCGAGCAACTCGAAGACCTGTTTCCGTATTTCCAAATAGGGCATACAGTATCCAACTAGTACGATCGGATAGACTTTTCTAGAGAACGGAACGTACCGCTTCGAGACGAAACGAGGCTCACATGGCCTTCATCGAGCACCAACACTGATCGGACAGCAATCGAACGGTAACCCGACTCGAGCGCATCCCGGCCAGTCCCACGGCGGTTCGGGAGCGCGGTAGTACGACCGTACTTACACGAGCGACGCGCCCTCGAGACCGCCGCACTCGATCGGGCGCATAGCTATCACAGCAGCGACCACTAACCCGTCGATACCGCTGACAGACCGATACTAGCACGCTCAGTAACCGGAATATCGGATCTATTACTATGGCCGATCGGTCGTTGGACAAGGTATGTACGGACGGGATCGGGTGGATTCGTTGGAGCGACAGTACGCCAGCGGCGACCGCGAATACACTATCCGGCAGTACCGCGAGGGAGATCGCGACGACCTGCTCGCAGTGTATCAGGAGGTGCTGGATCCGACGCTCTCCAGTGACTGGTTCGCGTGGAAGTACGAAACCAACCCGTACACCGAGGAGATCCCGGTTTACGTCGCCGAGTTCGACGGCGAACTCGTCGGCGCCGTCGGCTTTTGGGTCCTCGAGTTACACACCGGCTCGCGTCAGATTCCCGCCGTGCAGTCCTGTGACGGCGCGGTTCGACCCGAACACCGCCGGGAAGGCCTGTTCACCGAACTGTTCAGGATCGGGCTCGATCGGTTCGCCGCTGACGACGGGTTCGAAATCGTGTTCGATTTCCCGAATCAGTTGAGCAAAGCGACGTTCGAGAAGTACGGCTGGCAGCTCGTCGAGCGCCAGGAGACGTACTTCCGAGTCCAACAGCCCGACGCGATGGTCGACGGCGAGTCAGTCGGTCCGCTCTCCGCGCTGGCTCGAGGCGGCGCTCGAGTGCTCTCTCGAGGCTATCTCGCGGCGAAATCCCGGCAGCGTCCGTCGGTCGCCGACCACCCGAAGATCGACGTCGACCGGAGTGCGACGATTCCAAGTCAGACACTCGCAGCGCTCTACCGGCACGACGTTCCGGACAAACTCCACCTCGTCCGCGACGAGACGTTCTACGAGTGGCGGTTCGGCAACCCCCACTGGGAGTACACGACGTACGTCGGGCGCTACGACGGTTCGCCCGTCGCCGCGATCACCACCGGAACGAAAGTCGACGATGGGACGACTATCACGCACCTTACCGATATCGTGCCGCTCGTCTCGAGTCGACCCCGAACGGCCGTCCTGGTCTCCGTTCTCGAGGCGATTCTCGAGGCGAACGAGGAGGCGGCACTCGTGGTCGCGCCGTCCGGCGTGATTTCGGAGTCGATACTCTCCGCCTACGGCTTTCGAAGCGATCAGACCGTGCCGCTCTCGCTGGTCTCGACGCCGACGATCCACGGCGTCTACGCGCTGACGGACGACGAAGCGGACGGCGACCGCTGGGTAGTCGACGGAAAACGAGTGACGGATCCCGAGGTCTGGCAGACGACATTTAGCGAGTACGATACGGGCTGAGCGAGTTTCGGGTCAGTTTCGAACACAATCTGATCGTCCGATCGGTTGCCACTCGGTGCCTTCCCGCTTCGTACTGTCCGCTGTACGTCATTTCCGGCGGGACCGCGATCCGTCCTGCGGCCCCACCAATACATCGGTACAGCAAACCGTCTCAGTCGTCGTCACCCTGCTCGGGGACGTGTTGCTCGAGAACGCGGACGACGTCGCGGATCCGCTGGGCGTTGTGCTCGATCGCCGGAACGTCGTGTTCCTGCCCGCGTTCGATCAGGGCCGTCGACGCCTCCTCGAGGTCGTCGACGAGCGCAGCGAGTTCGTCGAGGTCCGCAGCCGGTCGTTCGTCGCCGCGGCCGGCGCCGCGGTTGGCTCGGTCGCCGACCGTCTGCGATCGGCGCTGCAGCGAGTCGCCGTCATGCTGCCCACCGTCGTTCTCAGACATGGTTCACCCGTCGATCGACGACGCGATCGGCTTTGAGTTCGGGTCGCTCGAGCACGCCCCCTTCGCGCAGCGTGATTCGAAACGAGAGCCCGCAGGCCTGTTTGAGCCGGTGGCGAAGCTCTGTTCTGGTCGTCTCTACGTCCTGCGTTTTCGCCTCGGTGATCAGGGTGACGACGTCCGATTCCTTCTCGTCGTGGTGGTCGATGACGATCTTGTACTCGTCGGCGACGCCGTCATGCTGGCGGACGACGTCTTCGACCGCCGTCGGCGAGAGTAACACGCCGTTGACCGTCGTGAAGTCGTCGTCTCTGCCGAGAACGCCGCCGTCGGCGAGGCGAAACGTCCGGCCGCAGTCGCAGGCGCTTGGCTCCTCCAGTCGCACTCGATCGCGCTGTTCGAACCGGAGATAGGGCTGTGCGTGCCGGTCGAGCGGCGTGACGATGAGCGTTCCCGTCTCGCCCGGTTCGACCGGGACGCCGTCGTCGTCGACCACCTCGATCAGGAACTGCGCCTCGTTGAAGTGGAGGCCGAGCGAGTCGCCCTCGCAGCTGTACCCCCACGCGCCGGTTTCGGTCGCGCCGGCGTGGTCGTGGACCGTCGCTCCCCAGCGTTCCTCGAGTTTCGCTTTCGTCCCCGGCACGCTCGCGCCGGGTTCGCCGGCACAGACGATCCGTTCGATGCTGGTCGCCGCGGGATCGATCCCCTCCTGCTCGGCGACCTCGCCGAGTCGAAGCGCGTACGTCGGCGTGGTCATGAAGACCGTCGCCTCGAGGTCGTCGATCAGTTCGACGCGTTCGACGGACGAGAGGTTCCCGCCGGGAATCACCTCGGCGCCGATCCGCTCGCAGGCGTAGTGGGCGGCCCAGAACGCGACGAAGACGTTGTAGGAGAACGGGAAGAAGACGCGGTCGTCCGGTCGAATCCCCTGCGACCAGAGCACCGTCGCCCAGCAGTCGCTCCACCACTCCCAGTCCCGGCCCGAGTCCGCCTGTCGGAGCGGCGTGCCGGTGGTCCCGGAGGTCTGGTGATATTCGCGGACTGCCTCCGGTTCCACGGCGAGAAGCTCCCCGTACGGCGTCGATTTCGTCTCCGTCACCGCTTTTGTCTCTCCTGACGGCCCTTTCGAGCCGTCCTCGCTTGTCTCCTGCGCTCGCCGCAGTTCGTCTTTCGTCGTCGTCGGGACGGCTCGGACATCCTCGAACGAGCCGATCTCCTCGGGAACGATGCCGGCTTGATCGAGCTTTCGCCGAAACACGGGAACGTTTTCGTAGACGTAGACGGCTTGCTCCCTGAACTTCCGGATCTGCCGGCGCTCGAGTCGGTCGCGCGGCATTCTCTCGAGTAACGGGTTCCACATATCGACCATAGTCTCGATCGAGGATAACGACTAGCCGGGCTTTGTTATGGATCGGTTTTGAACGATCGACGCGCCGGTTCCCGTTCCGGCGACCAACTCGTGGCCACAGGCTACTGCGTTCGATACGTGCTGAGTCGATCCTTCGGGAAGTACTCGGTAATGGTCATGATACGAGTGTCCGCGGTGTAGATCTGATACGTCCGCTCGAGGAGACACACCGCGTCGCTTTCGACGAACGACGGGAAGCGATTGGCGGCCGAGTGGACGTTCATCTCGACGATTTCGCGTCTCGTCTCCGTACATTCCTCGCGAAGCACGTCTCCGATACCGATCTCGCCGTCGACGAGTTCGTCGGCGACGGAGTCTGCAAGCGATGAGAGCCGAATGGTCGACCGAGCCCAGACTAACGGGTTCTGTTCGGTGTCCGGTACGAGCGCGACCGTTCGAAACAGCCGGCTGTCGGCCACCGAACGGTCGAGGATGGTCACCGAGACGTCGCCCCTCGTCAGCGCCTCGAGCATGTGGGTGACGGTCCCGTCGGTCGCGAGAAACAGCCGTTCGATCGGCGAGAGGGTGAGATCGGCGTCTCGCTCGAGCGTTACCAGCATCGAGCGGATCGATTCGTCGGTCGGTTGGGGCACGCGTAGTTCGTCGCTCATCGGGGTGACAGTCTCGGTGTCGGGAACGGCTGCGACCCGCTTTGTAATCCGCGCCTTCATTCGACCGTCGATGGCGTTGTCATAACTCGTGGCGCAGAGATGGTAGTCAGCGAACGCGGAGCCGCGTTCGATCGAAGCCGTCACAGTACGCGAACGTTTCCGCCTCGAGCGCTGACTCGTCGTTCGACGGGGCGTTCCCCGAGCCGGCGGCGAAACGGCCGTCCGCGCCTCTTTCGCCCGTACGGCCCAGTTGTTCGATCTGGGTCGAGGGAGCGGCTACAGTACACGCCGAAATGAAATAACCTCGAGTTCATCGCGGACCGGCGACGATAACACGCCGTTGACGCATCGCCTCGGAGACGGTTGCTCCCACCGTCTCGGTGACGGCGGCAATCCCCCGAGCCGTCCGTGTCCGACCGCTAGCGACTGTTTGTCCCAGACCGCAGCTCAGTACGCGTCCAATCCGGCCTCGAGTCGATCGAACCCCTCGTTCAACCGCTCCGTCGAGTTCGCGAACGAGAGCCGCAGTCGCCCTGGCTCCGACTCGCCGAACCCGTCCCCGGGAGCCAACACGACGCCGTGTTCCTCGAGCAAGTGTTTCGCGATCGAGAGACTGTCGTCGTCGATACCCGGGTCGAGAAACGCGTAGAACGCCCCCTCCGGCCGGGGGCAGGAGGCACCCTCGATTCCGGCGATACGGTCGACGACCAGATCACGCCGCTCCCGGAACGCTCGGTACATCGCTCGAAACGGTTCCTGTGGACCCGTGAGGGCCGCGATCGCGGCGTGCTGGGAGACGCTCGAGGGGCAGGCGGTCGTCGCCTCGCGGACCGTAACTATGCGATCGACGACGTGGTCGTCGGCCGCGAGCCAGCCGAGCCGCCAGCCGGTCATCGCGTACGTCTTCGAGCAGGAGCCGATGGTGATAACGTGGTCTGGGTGGCCGGTGTGGGCCGCGATCCCCTCCGGTTCGCCGTCGTAGGTCAGCCCGAGGTACACCTCGTCGGCGATGACGTAGGCGTCGTGGTCGGCGGCCGCTTCGACGACCGCTCGACACTCGACCGGATCGTAGACGCGCCCGGTCGGATTCGAGGGCGTCGTGAGCACGACCGCGGCGGTGTCGTCGCTCATCGCCTCGACGACGCGGTCGGCCTCGAGATCGAACCCCGACTCGGCTGGCATCGGGACCTCGCGAAACGAACCGTCCGCGAGGTGCGCCTGAATCTCGTAGTTCGGCCACGTCGGTCCGGGAGCGAGGAGTTCCTCGCCGGGACCGACCGTCGCCATGATCGCCAGATGCAGCGCCTCCATCCCGCCGACCGTGACGACGATCTCGTCGGAATCGTGCTCGACGCCGTGATCGTGGGCGAGCATGTCACCGATCGCCCGCCGACACGCCGGCAGTCCCGCGTTCGACGTGTAGTGTGTCTCCCCCGCTCGAGCGGCGCGCGCAGCTGCGTCGATAACGTGTTCGGGCGTGTCGAAGTCGGGTTCGCCGACCTCGAGTCGGACGAGGTCGCCGTCGTGGTGCTCCGCGAGATCGAACATGACGCGGATGCTCGAGCGCTCGGCTCGGCGGACCCGTTCCGTCGGTGTGGGCATACGCTATGCAGACCGATTCGTTCCAAAAGAAGTCGGGTGCCGGAAATCGACGCGGAGCGCTCGCGCGAAAACGCGCGGGTGCCCGCGAGTAGCGCCCCGCCGTTCTCCGTCCGATACTCGCTCGAGACCTCAGTCCGACGGTCGTGGCACCGCCGGGCCACCGTCGTTCGTCGGCTCGCTGCCACCCGACGGCGTGATCCGCTCGAAATCACCGTCGCCACAGGTACACTCCTGGGAGACGCCGATGGGCCTGATCGTCCCGTCCGGCTTCTGCTCGGAGACGAACACCGACTCACAGGAGCGACACACGGCGACGATCCGCGACACCGATTCTGACCTACTCATTACGTGTGAAAAGGACGCGGAGGGGTATCACCATTGCTCCAAGGTATTTTGGCTGTGCGAAGACGACACGAGGGCGAAACGGACGTTTTCACCGCTACCAGCTTCGAAAACGACGAAACGACCGACACGGTGCGTCCCGACCCGCAGCTATCGAATCGACGGAAAAGCGAAGAAACCGGCGTCGAGACGGGCGACTCCCGATCACGAGTCGGGCGACTCCTGGATGACGACGATCGCCTCGCCGTCGATCACCGTCTCCTCGTCCGCGGTCTCGACCGTCGTGTGGAGTCGGTAGCGGGTGTCGCCGAGCACCTCGACGATCTCGCAGTCGGCGGTGACGGTCTCGCCGATTTCGACGGGCGCGTGGAACTCGAGGTCCTGGGAGAGATAGATCGTCAGGCCGGGGAACCGGGCGAGCGCGGCGCTGATCGTCCCGGCGACGAGCGTGCCGTGGGCGATGCGGCCGCCGAACTGGGTCTCCTTGGCGAACGACTCCGCGAGGTGGAGTCGGTTGGTGTCGCCAGAGACCTGTGCGAACGCGGAGACGTCGATCTCCTCGATCGCTTTCGTAAAGCGGACGTAGTCGCCGACCGCGAGGTCCTCGTACTCGTCAGTGGAGCGCTCCATCAGCCAGGACTCGTCGCCGAAGGCGACTTCGGTGACCGGGGCGTCGACCGTCTCGGGTTGCTGCCGTGCGGTGAGCGTCCCGGTAGGCCCGTCGGACGACGGCGAAAAGCCCATCGCGGCGAGGAGGGCGTTGTTGGCCTCGACGTAGCTGTTGGCGACGTGTTTCGACACGCTCGACCAGTGTTCGTTCGGCGGTACCCCGGTATCGGTCGTATCTGACTCCGGACAATTACTACTCATGAGTGCTCGAGTGCAGCGGACGTGAGCCGTTCGACACGTCGGGTTGGATCACGATAGTTGTTCGTTCGCTACCGTCTTTCAACCGTTGCCAAAGCACGTTGGGTGTTCCGACGCCGCGATTCTGGCGGCCGACTGTCCCGTTCGGGCTCCGTATCGGACACACCACCGCGCCCGCCCGCGATTCGGGAGGCGAAAGGTCCTTAAGTTCCACCCGCTTAGGAGGGGATGGATAGGTCGGGCAGTTTGGCCCTGCTCACTACCCGCGCTATGGTCATCAGCGGGGACCAAAGACCGCAGGCGTCCGGTCAGACCGGCCGGGGCCTCGGGAGCCAACAGAGAAGCCTCGTCCGTCGGGGACAGCGGTCTACGGTGGCCGTCCGCAGGGACGCCCCATCGTGGTTAGCCGGCGACAGCCCATCAGGCGCGGAAGCGAGCAGTGGACCGCCGGACACCTGTCGCTCGACGGGTCGCGGGGTGGAGAAGGCAACCGAGATTCCCCCGGCCGGAACGCCGGGCAACCGCGGCTTCCACACTCATACTTCATTCCGATTTTCGTTCCGATAGCGGCAGCGATGCGCGTCGTATTCGCTCGGAGCCGCTTTCGCCGACTCTACCCGTCGACACGACGCGTTGGCCGCGACGACCCGACACGCACTCGAGCGGTCGTCGTCGACCCCTGGTCGACCCGCCCGGTTCGATTCGACGGCGCGGTCGCTTTTCGTTCGTCCGAGAGATAGAAAAGCTTAGGACGATCCCCTCTTATTACCCGTTCTATGGCGTCTCGACGATTCGTCGGTATTCTCGGAGCGCTCGTGATTCTCGTTCTCCTCGGGGGCTGCGTCGCGTTCTCCCCGCCCGCGAGCGACGGGCCCGAATCGGACGGGGTCGAACCGGACGATCCCGATCCGGAGACGCTATTCGAGAGCACGTTCGTCTATGGCGACGACCTCGAGGACGTCTCCGGCGAGATGACGATCGAGATCACCGGCGGCGACGAGACGATTTCGGAGACCGTTCGCGTCCACGAGCGACCGTACGTCGATTACTACGAGGAGACCCTCGAGACGACGGAACCCGATCAGGACGGAGCCATCTTCGCTTCGAACGCGTCGGGAGCGTGGTGGTACTATCCCGAGTCGTCGCTGGCACAACACCACGAAGCCGACGAACCGTTCGAGAGCGAGGCCGTTCGATCTGATCGCGCCGAGATGGCCGAGATGCAACTCGAGTGGTACGACCTCGAGTATCTGGGTACCGAGGAGGTCGCCGACCGCGAGACGCACGTCCTCGACGTCGATCTGAACGAGGAGGCGGTCGTGGACGGCATTTCGGTCCTCATCGGAAGCACCGAGTACGTCTACGCGCTCGAGACGGTCGAGGCCCCCGACGAACTCAACGTCGTCGAGCAGACGGTCTGGATCGACGACGAGTACGACTACCCGGTCAAAGAGCGGATGGTCTTCGAGATCGGCGGCGAACGGTACGAGATGACCGAGGAGTTCGAGACGGTTTCGTTCAACGACGGACTCGACGACGAGACGTTCGAGTTCGAGCCGCCGGAAAACGCCACGATCGAATCGCGGTAGTCGAACGCGGGTGATCGCTTCGGAACGATTGGCGCGTCACTCGGCCGTCTGTCCGACGTACTGCCTGTCCTCGAGTTGGAGTCCGCCCTCGAGCGTGCGGACGGGGTAGGGGATGTCGATCCCTTCCTCGTCGAAGCGCTCCTTGACGGCCGTGACGTACTCGCCGCGGGTGCGGACGAAGTCGGCCCGCGAGGGGTCTTCGATCCAGAATCGCGACTGGAGGCCGACGTCGGAGTCGCCGAGTTCGGTCAGCCGGACGGAGGGTGCGGGGTCGTTCATGATATCTGGGTGGCGCTCGGCCTCGTCGACGATGATCTCGGTCGCCTCTTCGATGTCGTCGTCGTAGCCGATACCGAAGACGAACTTCAGGCGGAGCTTCCCGCTGTCGACGGGGTTTTTGAGCACGCTGTCGGTGAGGTTGGAGTTCGGAACCGTCAGCAGTTCGTTGTCGAACGTTCGAACCCGCGTCACGCGCAGGCTGATGTCCTCGACGGTGCCCGAGTAGGTGCCGTCGTCCCACTCGATCCAGTCGCCGATGCGGAACGGTTTGTCGGTGTAGATGAACACGCCGGCGACGAAGTTCGCGATGACGTTCTGCATCGCGAGCCCGATTGCGAGCGCGCCGGCCGCGGCGATCCCGGCCATGGAGACGAGGAAGTTGCCGTAGTTGGCGAAGCCGAAGGCGATCGCGACAGCGAAAAAGAGGATTCCGAACTTCGTCAACATCAACAGCGGATTCTGGGCGTGTTTGTCCAACTCTCGTCTGTCGAAAGCGCGCTTAACGAGGGGGATGACGACGAGGCGGCCGACGAGCCAGACCACGACGAGCGCGAGGACGAACCGAATGAATCCTTCCGCGCTCGCAGCCTGTGCAGCGGTGAGCCCCGCGTCGTCGAGGAGGTTACCGATCGGTCCCAGCCCGTCGGCCTGGAGGGGAAACGTTCCTACACCGCGACTCATCGATGGACCACCGCCGTGTGCCCGCGCGTGTCGATCAGCTCGGCGTTGACGCGGTCGGCGAGGTCCGCTGCTTTCTCCTCGGTCGAACTGCCAGCACGGGCCGCACGGAGGAATTTGATTTTGACTAAGTTCTCGTTCGAGAGCTGATCGTCGAGTTCGTCGACGACCGACTCGAGGCCGCTCTTGCCGACCCAGACGGTGACGTCGACATCGTGCGCTTCCTGCTTGAGCGTCTGTTTATCCATGGAATAGCCTAACGAACCGAGCCGTTTGAATCTTCTCGAATCGGAATGTCGACGTTCCGTGTACACACGGTCATAGAACAACCGTCGCTAAGACGCGTAACAATCCGATCGCGTCGGTCGGTTGGTCCGTCTCCGTCGGTCGATCGACCCGGTTCCCCCGGTTGATCGGACCGCAGTTCGACCGTTCGAGCAGGAATCGCTCCGGACGTTCGACGGCTCTCGTCCGCACTCACTCCTCGTACGGATAGCGAGCGTGGGCCCCACAGTCACAGGTGATCACGACGTGGCCGTTTTGCAGTCGAACGCGGGCGTTCGCCCCCGGCCGCAGGTACGCGTCGCAGCGATCGCAGGTGAACCGCCGAAACTCCCGGGGGAGCGTCAGCCGGTTCCGTTCGGCGACGCGCCGGGCGAGTCGGACGTAGTAGCGTGCCCGGTCGTCGTTCCGATTCGTCGCCGCCGCTCGAGCCAACTCGTGGAGGCGCTCGATCCGTTCGGCGGCGATGTCCATACCCCGTCTTTCTCCGGTTCACATATCGGTGTTGTGCTCTTCGGTCCGAGCGCTCACCTCGCGTCGGTGTCGCCGACGAGCGTCGAGGGACCGTCACGGCCGAAATCGGGAGGGTTTTCGTCGGCTCCGTGAATGTACCGACCCGTGAGCCTGCGCGTGTTGCACTACCTCGAGTGTGCCTCGCTACTCGAGCGCAGCGGGATCAGTACGGCCGCCGAACAGCAGCGAACGGCCCTCGAGCGGGTCACCGGCGGGTCCGACGCCGAATCCGACAGCGGCCTCAATAGGGACGATCAGGGTCCCGAACCCGACGGCGGCCGCGAGGATGGCGATTCGCGTTTCGAATCCGACTCGAGACCGACGATCGAACTGGTGACCGATCCGTGGGACGGATCGCGTCGGTCGGCGGCGTCGCTGCTCTGTCGCGGGGAGTCACCAATCGTCGACTACGACGTCGCCCACTGCCACGCCATCGGTCCGGGATCGCTCGCGGTCGCCAGACACGCGACGCGAACCGGCCGACCGCTGATTCTTCACGCACACGTCACTCGCGAGGATTTCCGGGAGAGCTTCCGCGCGTCGAACGCGCTCTCGAAGCCGCTCGGTCGCTATCTGCGGTGGTTCTACTCGCAGGCCGACCTCGTGCTGTGTCCGAGCGAGCAGACGAAACGCCATCTCGAGGCCGCCCGCATCGACGCGCCGATCGAGTCGATCACGAACGGGGTCGATCGCGACTCGCTGGCGGGCCACGAGCGGTTTCGTGCTCCCTTCCGCGAGCGCTACGATCTCGAGGGACCGGTCGTCTTCGCGCTCGGCAACGTCTTCGAGCGAAAGGGGCTGTCGACGTTCTGCCGACTGGCACGGCAGACTCCCTACGAGTTCGTCTGGTTCGGTCCCTACGACGAGGGGCTCCTGGCGAGTCGAGCGGTCGAGTACTGGACGAGTAACCCGCCGGAAAACGTCATGTTTACCGGCTGGATCGAGGACAAACGCGGCGCGTTCGGCGCCGGCGATATCTTTTGCTTTCCGACCCACGCCGAAAATCAGGGAATCGCCGTCCTCGAAGCGATGGCCTGTGGGAAACCCGTCGTCCTCCGGGATCTGCCGGTCTTCGAGGAGTGCTACACTCACGGGGTCGACTGTCTCAAGTGCCGGACCGAGGGAGAGTTTCGCGAGGCGCTCGAGCGACTCGCCGCCGATTCCGACCTCCGGGACCGTCTCGGAGCGAACGCCCGGCGGACCGCTCGCAGGCACGCACTCGAGCGTGTCGGCGAAAAATTGATTCCGACCTATTGTCGAGTTATGTGCCACCAAACAACATAGGTGGCGCGAATCCGCTCGAAAAGAACGACGAGTGAAAAAGTTTTTGACGGTCCCCCGTAGTCGATCGTAGTGCGCAATATTGTTATATATCAACAGCAAATGGGTGTAATAGACTGAATGAATTGTAATACAACTGATCCGGCCGACGGCGTCGATCGACGCTCCGTCCTCGCTGCAGGTGCAGCGGGGCTGTCGCTCTCGCTGAGCGGCTGTATCGACAGCGTCCGCAGCGTCGTCACCGATAACGAAGATGACCCGCTCTCGCTCTCCATTGTCACGGTCCCCGATGACTATAGCAGAGAGACAATGCGAATCGCCCGCCACCTCGAGTCGAACCTCCAAGCGATCGGCATCGACGCAGGTATCGAGATGCGGTCGCAGTCCGACTTTCTCGAGATGGTATTGCTCGATCACGATTTCGATCTGTACGTCGGTAACCACCCGGCTGATTTCGATCCGGACTTTCTGTACGAGGCCCTCCACTCCACGTACGCCGACGAATCCGGCTGGCAGAACCCCTTCGGGTACGACAACCCGACCTTTTTCGATCCGCTCCTCGAGGAGCAGCGACACGCCGACGGCGACGATCGAGAAGAGAAGATCGAAGCGCTCTTCGAGGCACTCGTTTCGGAAAAGCCGTTCGAAACCATCTGCCGTGCGAACGAGTATCGCGTTGCCAGAGACGATCGATTTAGTGGCTGGGGAGAGAACCACCTCGGAACTCGATACGGGTTTCTCGGTCTCGAACAGGTCGGGGACGCCGACCGATTGGAAGCGCTCGTCACTGATGCAGGACTGTCTCGAAACGTCAATCCCCTCTCGGCGACGAACCGCGAACGAAATACGGTCATCGATCTGCTCTACGATTCGCTTGGCACCGTCGACGATGGATCGGTCGAACCGTGGCTCGCTGACGAATGGGTGGTCGACGAAGACGACGAAGACGACGAGCAAACGACGCTCACCGTCAGGCTTCGAGAGGACTGTACGTTCCACCCTCGAAACGATGAGGAAGCGGATGATCCGGTGCGAGTCACCCCGGAGGATGTCCAGTTCACGTACGAATTCCTCAACGATACGTCGTACACGCTCGCGGATAACCCGTCACCGGCACCGCGGTATCGCGGTCACGCAAGCGCGGTGATGGAAGTAGATCCCGACCACGGTGATGACTATGAGTTCCAAATCACCTTCGACGCCGGGAGAGAGGTCGCCGAACGAGCACTGACGGCGCCGATCCTGCCGAGACACATCTGGTTGGAAGAGGAACTCAACGACCGCGTCAACGACCGCACCGATTTCTCGCCGGCACAAGGGAAGTGGGGAATCGTCACCAGCAGTTCGATCGATCCGGTCGGCAGCGGTCCCTACCAGTTCGAAAGTCGATCCAACGGGGATCACCTGACCCTCGAGCGGTTCGACGACCACTTCACGTTACGTGAGGACGTCGACCTTCCCGAGCCGACCGCCGAAGAGATTCGCTTTACCGTCGATACCGGAAGCGTCTCCTCTATCCAACGCGTCGCGAGCGGCGGCGCTGACGTCACGGAGTCGGTACTCGAAGCCTCCTCGCTCGGTGAGTTTCCCGAAGACAACGAGGAGATCGAACGACACGAGGACGAATCGTGGACGTTCTACCACGTTGGATTCAATACGCGATCCCGACCGTGTAGCAGCCCTCGGTTCCGAAACGCGGTCGCGCAGTTGATCGACAAAGAATGGATCGTCGACGAAGTCTTCTACGAGAGTCACGCGGAGCCGCTTGCGGTTCCCGTATCCAGTGACTGGGAAGAGAACCTCGAGTTACCGGATCCTGAGACCACGTTCGTCGGAAGTGACGGGGAACCGAACGTTAACGAGGCACGGAATATATTCGAGGAAATCGGGTACCAGTACCACGAAGAAGAGGACCGACTAAGATAAACTAATGCTGACTGAGGTATTGACGCGATTGGCAGTCGTGCTGGGAATATTGCTCCCGGTTTCAATCGCGCTATTTATCGGCCGCGAACGTCTCGAAATCACGCTGTCTGAGTGGCGCTCTCGCCTGCGGATCTCCGGACCGGTACTCGTCGTCCTGGGAGTCGCGTTGCTTATCAACCGGATAATGCGACGAAGCGAGCCGAACGTCGGCTTTCACATGACCTCGACGATCCGCGATATCGAAGGGGAGTTCATCCTGATCTTTCAGGAGGTCGCCACTCCGGAGTTGACGACGTACTTCTCGTGGATCTACGTCTACGGCTACGCCTATCTGCTGATCTTCCCGGCTGTGGCGTACTTCCTACTATCGGACACCCGCATGTTTCGGCGATTGCTGACGGCCTACACGCTCAACTACGGGCTCGGACTGCTGCTGTATCTTCTGGTCATCGCCTACGGACCCCGAAACATCTACGCCGGGGAACTGGATACGATTCTGTACGACTACAATTACCAGTACGAGCATCTCACCCAAGAGGTCAACCGGAACACCAACGTCTTCCCGTCGCTGCACACCTCGCTTTCGGCCACGGTCGGCATCTTCGCGTATTTCTCCCGCGACGAGTACCTGAAGTGGTTCCCCGTCGCTGTCGTGCTCGCGATCAGCGTCATCATCTCGACGATGTACCTCGGGATTCACTGGGCGATCGACGTCGTTGCCGGACTCACGCTCGCGGTGCTGTGTGTCTGGCTCTCGAACACCATCGTCGGCCGGTGGTCGCTGTCGGCATCGATCGGTCGGCTGACCGGCTCCGACGGGGCCGACGGGTCCGACTCGGACTAGCTCCAGACTCGCTCGCGGCGCGTCTCGCCGCACGCCAACACAATACTGTTATACTGCCACCGGCGAACTGTGACAAACGATCCGAATGAGTGAGCGTGGAGCTGCGTCGTTCGATACCGACAGCGAGAGCCGCCGTGGCGGTCGGTCGCCAGCCATTAGCCGTCGTGCCGCGCTGGCCGGAGCGGCCGGTCTCACGATGTCGACGAGCGGCTGTCTCAGCCGGCTCCGTAGTATCGTCAACCGAGACGATATCGAACGGCTCTCGCTGACCATCACGACGCTTCCCGCCGACGGCGACCGGGAGAGCATCCGGCTGGCTCGAGAGATCGCCGCCGTGCTCGAGACCGCCGGCATCGATACGGCCATCGAGATGCGCTCGAACGAGGAGTTTCTGCGAGCGATCCTGATTAACCACGACTTCGACGTCTACGTCGGCCAGCATCCCGGCGGCATTGATCCGGACTTTCTCTACGAGTCGCTACACTCGCTGTACGCCGACGAATCCGGCTGGCAGAACCCCTTCGGCTTTACCAACCTGCTAGTCGACGACCTGCTCGAGGCGCAGCGAGAGGCCGACGGCGATGAACGCCGCGACGCCGTCGGGACGATGCTTGAGGCGCTCGCCGTCGAACAGCCGTTCGTCCCCGTCTGTACGCCGACCGAGCACCGACTCGTTCGAGCCGACCGGTTCGAGGGCTGGGCGGACGGCCACCTCGCGACGCGAGGGGGGTATCTCGGCCTCGAGCCGCTGACGGACGAAAGCGCCGAGCAGTTTCGGGCCGTCCACATGGACGCCCGCCCATCACAGAATCTCAATCCGCTGACCGTCGAGTACCGCGACCGGGGAACGATCACCGACCTGCTGTACGACTCGCTCGCGACCGAGACCGTCACCGCCGATGGCGCCCACTCGCTCGAGCCGTGGCTCGCCGACGACTGGGAGTGGGTCGACGAGTCGACGCTCGTCGTCGACATCCACCCCGACTGTACGTTCCACGACGGCGAGTCGCTCACCGCGAGCGACGTCGCGTTCAGTTATCGCTTCCTCGCGGACACCGCGCTCGGAGACGAAGGCACACCTGCGCCCTCGCCGCGGTTTCGGGGGCGCGTTGCAGCGATCGACGCGGTCGAGGCGACCGACGAGTCTACCCTCGAGTTCGCGGTCGGCGCGGGCCAGGCGGTCGGTGAACGGGCCTTGACGGTGCCGATCCTCCCCGAGCACGTTTGGCGCGACCGTGCAACGGAAGCGTCCGTCCGCGGCGTTCGCGTCGCACAGGGGACGACCGAGGCCGTGGTCACGAACAATTTCCCGCCGATCGGTAGCGGTCCGTTTCAGTACGCCGCTCGCTCCGAACGGGAACACGTTACGTTCGAGCGCTTCGACGACCACTTCTCGCTGCGCGAGGGCGTCGACCGCCCCGAGCCGACCGTCGACGAACTCCGCGTCCAGATCGATCCGCGGAGCACGTCGGCGATTCAACTGCTCGAGGACGACGCCGCCGACGTCACGAGTTCGGCCCTCGAGACCTACGTCATCGAAGATATCGACGTAAACGAAGACGTCGAACTCGTCGAGTCGCCGTCGTGGACGTTCTACCACCTCGGGTTCAACGCGCGCAAGGCGCCCTTTAGCAACCCGCGATTCCGCCAGGTCGTCGCCCGACTGCTCGACAAGGCGTGGCTGGTCGAGGAGGTGTTCGACGGCTACGCGAGTCCGATCGCGACGCCCGTCGCCGAGGAGTGGGTTCCAGACGGGCTCGAGTGGGACGACGAGGACCCCGAGATGCCGTTTCTCGGCTCGGACGGCGACCTCGACGTCGAGGCGACTCAGGCGGCGTTCGAAGACGCCGGATTCCGGTACGATTCGGACGGCAACCTCCGGGTGAGACACTGATGTTGGCACAGGTGCTGGTGCAGTTAGCCGTGGTCGTGACGCTCATGGTGGTCGTCTCGATCGGGCTCTTCGTCGGCCGCTACCGACTCCGCGAGACGCGAACGGAGTGGCGGTCGCGGATCCGAGCGGCCGCGCCGATTACGATCCTGCTCGCCGTCGTCTTGCTGTTCAACAGCATCGCCAGACAGATCGTGCCGGATCTCTCGTGGATCGGCGAAGTGAGGCTCGGGACCGCCTGGAACCTCACGTGGACGATCTACGACATCGAGGGCCAGTTCATCGTCTGGCTCCAGTCCCTGGCGTCGCCGTGGCTGACGGCGTACTTCTCTTTTATGTACATCTACGGCTACGTCTTCCTGCTGGTCTTCCCCGTCGTCGCCTACTTCGCGCTCTCGAACACCCGCCCGATGCGAGAACTGCTGACGGCCTACACGCTGAACTACGTCTGCGGCCTGATACTGTACGTGCTCGTTATCGCCTACGGGCCGCGTAATTTGATGCCCGAACTCGTCGAGGCCCTGCTGTACGATACGTACCCGCAGTACCAGCACCTCACGCGTCAGGTCAACCGGAACACCAACGTCTTTCCCTCGCTGCACACCTCGCTCGCGGCGACCGTCGCCTTCCTGGCCTATCGCACGCGCGACGTCTATCCGAAGTGGAACGTCGTCGCGGCCCTTATCGGGGTCTCGGTCGCGATTTCGACGATGTACCTCGGCATCCACTGGGCGATCGACGTCGCCGCCGGAATCGTACTCGCGTACGTCAGCGTTGAACTCGCTCACGTCCTCGTCGGCCGCTGGTCGCTTTCGAACTGGACCGACGGGCGTGTTTCCTCGATTCGCGGCCTCCGCAACCGCGAGTCGTAATGTACCCGCGGATCGCCGTCTTCACGGATACCTATCTGCCGACGATTAACGGCGTCACCTACACCGTCCGCAACTGGCGCGACCGATGGCTCGAGCGCGGCGGTCGGATGGCCGTCGTTTTCCCGAACGCGGCCGGCTACGATTCTCGGGCGGGAGAACACGCCGTCCGGAGCCTCCCGTTTCCGTGGTACGACGGCTATCGGCTCGGCTCGCCCCGAGTTCCCGACGGCCGCGACCTCTCGCGGGCGGACGTCGTCCACGCCCACACCCCCTTCGGTCTCGGACTCGCGGCCCGCCGACTCGCGCGCCGCGCCGACCTAGCGCTCGTCGCCTCCTATCACACGCCGACGGCCGAATACGCGCGCTACCTTCCGGCGTTGGATCGCTTCCGGGGAGTCGATCGACTCGCACGACGCGTCGCGAACGCGTACGAACGTCGGTTCTACGACCGCGCCGATCTCGTTCTCGCGCCGTCGGAGACGACCCGTCGCCGCGTCCGCGAGTCGGTCGGCATCTCGACGCCCGTTCGAGTCGTCCCGATGGGCGTCGACCTCGAGCGGTTCCGTCCGGTCGACGCGTCCGCGTTTCGCGAGCGTCACGGGCTCGAGCGAGGCCCACCCCTGATCGGCTACACGGGTCGACACGGCCACGAGAAACGGCTCGAGGATCTGCTCGAAGCCGTCGCCAAGGCAGTCGATCACACCGGCACCCCGCTCGAGTCCGCCATCCTCGTACTGGCTGGCGACGGTCCCGTACGCCCGTCGCTCGAGCGGCGGGCCGACGCCCTCGACCTCGACATCCGATTCCTCGGGTTTCTCGATCGGGGCGAGCTGCCGGCGTTCTACTCGATGCTCGACGTCTTCGCTTTCCCTAGCCCCGTCGAGACGCAGGGGATCGTCGCCCTCGAGTCGATCGCCTGCGGCACGCCGGTCGTCGCCGTCGACGCGGGTGCGCTCGCCGAGACGGTCACGGCCGGAGCGACCGGTTATCACTACCGGGCCGGTGACCTGACGGGCTTTCGGCGTGCGCTCGAGCGAGCCCTAGCCGAGCGATCCGAACTCGCGTTGCAGTGTCTCGACCGTCGGGAATCGATCGGTCTCGAACGGTCGGTCGACCGGCTTCGTGAGGCCTACGCGTCGGTGAGCGATCGGTGAGTCGTGGCTGACAGGGCGAGCGCCGCGGCTCTCGACCCGTCGAAGCGAAGACCGCAGGAGTAGCGGGCGTTAGTTGTCCTCGAGCGCGTCGGCAATCCGCTTGAGCGCGCGCGTCTGGTCGCGCATCTCGTCGCGCAGTTGTCGGACTTCCTGGACGAGTTCCTCGTTGCCGACCTCTTCGCCGCGGCCGCCGGGGCCGCCCGGTCCGCCACCCATGCCGCCGGGGCCGCCACCGCCACCCATCATCCCGCCCATCATCTGTGCGAACGGGTTGCCGCCGCCGCCCATGCCGCCGGGGCCGCCGGGGCCGCCACCGCCGCCGAACGGACTCTCCGGCGGCTCGCCCTCGCCTTCGCCCTCTTCGGCGCGCTTTTCGCGAATCTCTTCGACCCGCTCGCGGAAGGACTTCTCCTCGCCGTCGTCGCTACCGTTGTCGGCTTCGTTTTCCTCGGACATACCCCGGGATTCTGTACCGCCGCGGAAAAGGATTGCCATGTCTCGGACGGCGCGACAGTCCTGCGGGCCGTCCAGTCGCTGAGGGGGATGTCCAGTCGCCCGTGGGACCGTCGTCGACACGAGGCCGTTGCCGGCACAAGAACGAACCGACTCGGCACGGTACTCTCTCGCATGGCCGACGAACACGCCGAGCGAGAACCGATCGTGAGCGAGGGGCGGTACGCGGTCGTCGCGGGAGACGACGACGCGGACGCCGAATACCGACTCGTCGTCGAGGGCCGCGAGGGCGGTCTCCCGCTTCCCGAGAAGGAACTTGACGACCTCGAGACCGTCGTCTCGCGGTTTCGAAGCGCGCGTCACGATTCCGAGAGCACGGAAACGGGAACGGGAACCCCCGATTCGGTCGAACTGGACTGCCACGAGTGCGGGAAGACGTGGACCTATACGGGGTCCAAGGAGCACGCGGCCTGTCCGAACTGCGAGACGGAGGTTCCGGTGGAAGGGATCGGTCCCTGAAGCGGTCGTACGCTTTTCGAGTTCGCGGCGGCGAGGCGACCACGAGCACTTAGGCCGAACCCTTGTACCGAGTGTCGACCAAGCCGAGGTCATGACCTCGAGATCGATGGCCGGCGACGTGATAGGCGATGACGATACCGCCGACTCGAGTCGCGGGTGATCGCGCGTGGCTTGTGACCCGACCAGACGACGAATTATTGCGAGCCTCGGCAGCGCACTGGCGGTCGGCGGGAGCGCGACCGTCGCCGGCGCGAGCGAGCGGCCCGAAGACGCGGTCGTCGACGTCGACCGAAACGACGACGCCGACTACCCTCGTTGTCTCTACAAGCCGGACGCCGACGGCGAGTGGAACCCCGTGATGCCGATCAACGTCAACGCGCGGGCGACGGGCGACGCGTCCGCGATCGACACGATCGAAGACGGCTTTTCGGGGCTCTCGAACCTCGACTGGACTCGCGTCTTCCCCGACGCGACGGCCAACGCGTGGGACGCCGACGAGGAGGCGCTCGTCCCGCCGGATCTCCGCTCGGCGACCTCGACTGGGTGACGGGTGGAACCACGTTCACGCCTGGGCGGTCGACGAGGACCGAGCCGCGATCCACGCCCATCTGGACGTTGTCGATCTCACCTCCGAACACTTCCACCGGGGCGATCGCTACGACGCGGCGGCCGAGAAGGTTGCGGCCCACCTAAGCGGGGAGGGCTGGGACGAACGGACGCCCTACAGCATCGACTACGGAGTTAGCGACGGGAGACGCGAGGCGTGGGGCGAAACGGGCAACGTCAAACTCGAGTACTGAACGAAACGGATGCCCTTCGCGAGGGAGTCGGACGAACGCGGATGCGGGACCGGCCCGTGTGCGACGGCGAGGAAGCGGCGCTTGTCCTGCCGGATCAGTCGTCGGCACCGGCGGCCGCGGCCTCCTGTTCTTTGAGGTAGTCGACGATCTCGTCCGTCTCGTCGACGAAGTCGTCGAGGTCGATCTCGTTGCCGTGGAGCACCGTCGAGAAGTACCGGGTCGTCCCCGCGATGGTGACCGTCTCCTCGAGTTCGTCGTCCGAGACCTCCGCGAGACGAGCCTCCTCCCGGTGGAAGTGCGAGCAGTAGGGACAGCCGATCGACGCCGCGACGCCGACGCCGACGAGGGCCTTCTCCCGCGGGGTCAGTTCGCTCTCTCCGAGCGTGAGGTCCCGAAAGATCCCCCAGCTGTGGTCGCTCGCCGGCTCCGCGAGCTGATTCATCCAGCTCGGCACCTGTCCGAGCGTCTGTTCGATCTCCTGTTGGGTTTGCGTTGATACCATGGTAACTCTCCCGGAACGGGCTACGACGACGAGGGTTAGATAGGCATCTGCTGCACGGCGGGCAGCGGCTGCCGGACGTGCAGTCGGTGACTGTAGCGGATCGGGTCCGGTGTGACGTCTCTTGCCTCGGTCGATTCGGAACCGATCAGTGGTGTAGCAGCGTTCCTGCCGACGGTACCGACTGGCGGCGTGACGGCGTTCGTTACTCGAGGAGTGATTCCTCCGCAAGCGGACGTGCGTCGTCCCGGTAGGCCGCGTACACCGACTCGGCCCACTCCCAGGCCGCCGAGACATCGGTGTCGATCAACACCCGGACCGACCCGGTGGCCCGATCGTAACAGCTGACAGCGATTCGATCGTCGAAGAGCCCCACGCCGTACGGCGGCAGTTCGTCGTGTAGCAGGACCGTAAAATTCGCTCGCTCGAGCGGTTCCGAGCAGTGATCGGGATACGTCGACAGAATCCGCCGTGCGACCGCCGGCGGGTCGATGATCTCCGTTTCCATGCCGTCGACGATTCGCTTCCGAAGCACGTCCTTGCACGGCTCGAGCACGGCGATATCGGAGCCGACGAACCGGAACTCGTCCGTCTCGACGAGCAGCGCCGAAAAGCGATTAACGGGTCCGTAGGGCGCGTCGGGCTCGGCGACCGTTATGACGGCGTCGGCACAGACCTCGAGCGTGAATCCGTTCTCGTCGCCCGGGAGCCAGTGCCAGACGTCGCGAAGTGCTCGCTCGGTTTCGATTCGACCGATCAGCTCCTCCATCGCGGAGGCGATGAACGCGCCGAGTTGCGTCGTCTCGTAGACGTGTCCCTCCCTGTGGATCCAGTTGCGCTCCTCGAACGCCCGGACCGTCCGTCGCATCGTCGACGACGAAACGCCGGTCTGCTCCCAGAGGTCGGATCGGGTCCGGGGACGGTCGCGCAGAGCGACAAGCGTTCGAACGCGGTGCTCGGACCGCGCGAGGTACGCGATATCGTCGATCGGCGACCCCATCGTGCCGGTTTTCTTGTCACTCAAGACCATGATAGACGTACGCATACCAGCTGTATAGCTGTTCGCGGTGAGGTGATTACCTGACATGAAATCGGACAATCGCGATATCTCGTCCTTGCGGCGAGTTCGCCTGCAGCCCCCCGGTGCCGTCGCTCAGCCGAACGAGCCGAGCGACGATTGGAGATCTCGGCTCGTCGTCCCCTCGGTGACGTCGTAGCCGACGAGGTCGCGCATGTCCACGGCGTAGGTCGTCCCGCCGTTCTCGAGGACCAGCAGCCGTCCCTTTAGGCCGACGACGATACCCGACGCGATCGTCTCGGGAACCGGCTGGCTCTCGAGGCCGAGACCGTAGTCGAACGCGAATCGCTCGTGAACGTCGAACTTGGCGAGGACGGCCTCCCAGGCCTCACGGTCGACGCTCGAGGCGAGCGAGCGGATTTTCGTCGGCGTCCGAACGCGGTCGACCAGCCACTCGGCGATCTCGGCCTCGATTTCGCGGGCGATTCGACCGTTCGAGACGGTGTGGATGTGGGCACCGCGGTCGGCTCCCTGTTCTCGAAGGCGGGTTTCGAGCCGTCGAGATTTGGTGACGCCGACTTTGAACGTGTCGGGGGCGAAGGCGGCGACGTAGACGGCGTGTTCCTCGTAGCAGTCCATTTCGTCTTTCAGGCAGGTGCCCGTACAGCGAGCGCAGATCCAGGTGCTGGTGTGGTACTCGCAGTAGGGCGTCGACGGCCGGTCGCAGGCGACGTGTTCGGGCTCGTCTCCGCTCCAGTCGATGGTTCCGGCGCAGTGGCGCCCCTCGAGCGAATAGGAGAGCGTATCGCCGGGCTCGAGGTAGCGTCGCTCGAGGGAACCGCCGTCGCTGCACAAGAGCGCGGCGCCGCGTCCACTCGGTTCGTAGCCGACTAGTTGCACGCGTCGGGGTAGGGGGCGATTTGGGATATACCGTTCGCCTTCTCGAGATGGGCGACCTGGGATCCAGAACACGGATATTCAGGCTCTTCCAGCCTGCGCGGACGAAGCTCATTCGAGACCTCGACAGAACGAAAAAAACGAGCGCCGGCATCGGCGGGTCGTCGGCTCGCGAGCGTCGCGACAGCGAACGTCGAACCGCGGTTAGCCGTTGAACGGCTCTTCGTCGCGGTGATTGTCCGGATTCTCCTGCTCGAGCGCGTCGTCGACCCGATCGTCGGACTTGTGTTCGATGTCCTGCCGGCGCTGTTCTTCGTCATGGCGCTCGCGGGCCTCCATCTCCTCTTCGGTGAGCTCCTCCTCGTCGTCGGCGTCGGTGTCCTCGTGTGTCAGTTCGACGTCCCGCCCGTGTTCGTCTTTGCCGGTCTCGTCAGTGTTGTCGGACATACTGATCCCGATTGCAGGTACCGTCGATCCGCGAAAAGGCGTTGGGCTTGCACAGGTCGGCGACGTGATATGGGGGGATGTACGTCGGACGGCGCCGCGTCCGGCTGACTACCAGGGCTCGCCTGAGGCGAGATCGATCTCGCTGTCGCCTTTCTCGGAGGGACAGATATCGGCCAGCACGCAGTCGGCACAGTCGGGATTTCGTGCGTCACAGATCGCCCGCCCGTGGTCGATACAGAGGTGGGTGAACTGCTGCCAGTAGCCCTCGGGGACGATCTCCATCAGTTCCTGTTCGATCGCTTCCGGGCGCTTCTCCTCGGTCAGCCCGAGTCGGCGAGAGAGCCGCTGGACGTGCGTGTCGACGACGATCCCTTCGACGACGTCGTGGCCGTGCTGGAGAACGACGTTGGCCGTCTTCCGGCCGACGCCCGACAGCTCCGTGAGCTCGTCCATCGTATCCGGCACCTCGCCGTCGTGCTCCTCGAGGATGATCTCACAGGAGGTCCGGATGTACTCGGCCTTGCTGTTGTAGTAGGTGATCGAGTTCAGGGCCTCGGCGAGTTCGTCCTGGGGCGCGTTGGCGTAGTCTTCGGCGCCGTCGTACGTCTCGAAGAGTTTCTTCGTCTCCTTGTTCACGCGCTCGTCGGTACACTGCGCGGAGAGAATTACCGCGATCAACAGCTCGAGGCGATTCGAGTACCGCAGCGAGATGGTCGAATCCGGATACGCCTCCTCGAGGCGGTCGACGACTTCTTCGGCCTGCTCCGTGCGGCTCTCGAGCGGGGTTCCCATGGGGCGTTCGTTGCGAGAGCGGCCATTTGAGCGTATCGGTCAGCGGTCATCGCGTGTGGACCGGTGAGCGTCGACTGTTGAGTGTTACGTATACAACACGGACGCGGGAATTGTCGACAACAGGTATCTCCCTTCGTCCCGTCTCTCGAGCATGGAGTTAACGGATATCGTCGACCGGAAGTTCGACACGTACGACGAAACGACGCCGGTCTCGAAGCTTCGCGGCTCGTTCGAAGATGCAGGCCGAAAGGCGCTGCTCATCACCCGCGACGGCGAGTTGGAGGGCGTAGTCGCGCGCCGAGACGTGCTCTCCTCACACGAAAAGACGTCGCGGAAGGCTCGGTCGCTCGTCCGAGCCGTCCCCTCGGTTAGCTCCGACGACGACGTTCGTGAGGCCGCGCGGCTCATGATCGCGGGCGACACCAGACTGTTGCCGGTTTTCGAGGCTGAAGCACTCGTCGGCGTCGTTCGGACCGACGACCTCCTCCGGACGGTCCAGCCGTTTCTCTCCGTCCTCGAGACGGCGGACGTCGCGACGACGGAGATCGTGACGGTCGAGACGACGACCTCGCTGGGCAAGGCACTCGCGACGTTCAGAACCGAACGTATCGAGCATCTGCCCGTCGTCGCCGAAGGAACCACCGACGAGGTCGTCGGAATCGTGAGTCTCTACGACGTCCTCGAGTTCGTCACGAGGGAACTGCAGCGCTCGCAGGGTGGCGACCCCGACGGACACATGGACGCGAGCACGGGCGGCCACCACGGCGGCTTCGGCGCTCGCGAGGGCGAGAGCGTCGACCTTCTCGAGCTACCGGTGCGGAACGTGATGGTCGACACGCTCGGGACGACGAGGCTCGACGAGACGCTCGACGACGTGCTCGAGACGATGCTCGAGTTCGGCGCCTCCTCGTCGATCGTCACCGACGACAGCGGCTCGCTGGTTGGCATCGTCACGAAGACGGATCTGCTCGAGTCGTTGACCTGGTCCGAAGACCGACAGCTCTCGGTCCAGGTGTTCGGCAGCGAGCTGATGACGGACACGACTCGGGAGGGACTCGCCGAGCGGATCGAATCCGTGACCCGCAAGTACCGACAGCTGCGCGTGCTCGAGGCGAAGGTACACTTCAAAGCGCACAAAGAGCGCCTTCGGGGCATTCCGCTCGTGTCGGCCCGAGTCCGACTCTACACGGACAAGGGTCTGTTCATCGCCTCGGACGAAGGCTACGGCGATAAACACGCGTTCTCGCTCGCGCTGAACGCGATCGAACGCCAGATACTCGAGGGGAAGACCCACGGCCGAAGCAAGAAGCCGGCCGATCGCGAGGATGCGGCGAACGTGTACGGCTGGTGGCTGAGCGAGTGATCGAGGGCCACCAGGAACTGGTGACAGACCCGGATACCTGACACCTGAAGTCGGTGGTTCGTGATCCTCGAATTCCGATCGCGGTCGGGCCCGCACCGACCGCGGTCTCCCACTTCCGTGCGTGACCGAATACTATAACGATGGAATACGATTGACACGCTGAAGAATATGCTTGACGAGACATCGGATACCGACGACACGTTGTTAGTCCCGATCGCGAACGCGGAAACCGCCGACCGCCAGCTAGAGACGGCGATCGATATCGCGGCGGATCGGTCGTACCGCATCCTTCTCGTGTACGTTCTCGACGTCCCGTCACAACTGTCGCTGCAGGACGGCCGTCGATACCTGCTCGAGGACCACGTCGAGGACACGCTCGCAGAGGCGGCGGCGCGAGTCGAATCCCGTGAAATTCCGGTTGATACACGGATTCGTTTAGCTCGCGGCGTCTCGACGGGGATCGTCGGCGCCGTCGACAAGCACGACGTCGAGGCGATCCTGCTGGGATGGCGCGGCCGACCGCCCCGTCAGGGCGTCATCTTGGGATCTCACGTCGACAGAGTGCTGCGAGACGCCGACTGTGACGTCCTCGTCCAGCGGATCAAGACGCCGAGACCGGACGCCGTCGACTCGGTCCTCGTGCCGATCGCCGGCGGTCCACACAGCGGCTTCGCGGCGGAGACCGCCGCGTCGATCGCCCGGCGAAACGATGCATCGGTCACCCTATTGCACCTCCTCGAGTCGGACGACCCCGACCGTTCGGGCGAGGACGCGCAGGCGCTGCTCGCCGACGCGGCGGCCGAATTCGACGACGAGCAGTCGGTCGAGCGCGCGCTCGTCGAGAGCGATACCGTCGCGGGGACGATCACCGACTGGACGAGTCGGCACGACGTGACCGTTCTCGGCGTCTCGAGAGGCGGCCTCGTCCAGCGCACGCTTCTGGGAACCGTCTCCGAAGCGGTCGGCCGACACGCAGCCGGCACGGTTATCCTGGCGAAGCGGTACGATCCCGTTCCCTCGCGTCTGCGGCGACTGCTCCCGTGACGAGTGACGATTGCGTTATTTTTCGATCGCTGTGAGGTCGGGTCCCGCGTCGTCGGGGGGAGAACTATCCCTCGAGATCGAGTAGACCGACTATGGCCGACCGAATCCTCGTCGGGTACGACGGCTCCGACCCGTCGGCGGCGGCACTCGAATATGCCCTCGAGACGTTCCCCGAGGCGACGATAACGGTGCTGTACGTCGTGCAGATACCGGCAGGTACCGTCGCGGCGCTCGAGGGACCGGAGCTGCGACTCCCGCTGAGCGAGCGAGCGCGCGAACACGCTGAGGGCGTCCTCGAGAGCGCAGTAGAGTTTGCGGGCGAGCGGGGTCGCGATCTCGAGACCGAAATCGCGACGGGAAAACCCGACCACCGGCTCGTCGAGCACGCGGTCGACGATGCCTACGACACGATCATCGTCGGAAGCCACGGCCGGAACGGTGTCTCGCGGCTGCTGCTCGGCACAGTCGCCGAGTCGGTCGTCCGCCGGGCACCGATGCCGGTCGTCGTCGTTCGATAGGATGGGGCCCGGTCGGTGAACGACTCGACCGCGGCGCTCTCGCCGGCCGAGCGGGGTGTGGGGTTTTTCTGTGTACTCGGAGACAGTATCCGCAGATGTCGATCGACGAACTACAGGAGTACGGGCTGGAAGCGATGGACGGCCACGAGATACGGCAGTTTCTCTCGAGCCAGAAGATCGGCGTTCTCGGCCTTCCGGACGCCGACGTCCCCTACCTCCTCCCCCTCTCGTACGGCTACGACGGAGACGACCGGCTCTATTTCACGTACCTGCTCGGATCCAGTAGCCGGAAAGAGAGCGCAAGCGACGAAACGGAGACCGCGAGTTTCCTCGTCTACACGGTCGATACGATGTACAACTGGCAGAGCGTCCTTCTGACGGGTGCGCTCACCGTCGTTCCCGAGTCGGAGTGGGACGACCTCGAGGAGACGATGAGTGACGTGTGGCAGCCGAATCTCTTCGAGACGGCGTCGCTGTCGGGGGACGTCAAACTCTACGAGTTCCGAATTCGCGAACAAACGGGCGTCAAACACCAGGGGCTGCCGCCCGCGTTCGAAGCCGGAGGCGAGTCCAACTGAGGCTGTCGAACGCGGCTGGTGTGGCCGTCGATTCCCGGTCCGTGGATCCGTTTGCCCCCCTCTGAACCGAAGCTCACTCCTCGGCGACGGGGGTTTTGACGATCGTCACTGGACGCTCGGTCATGTGGGCGACCCGCTCGGCAACGTTTCCGAGCAATCGGCGGTACTCACCGGATCGGTGTTTCGATCCCAGAACCGTGAGTCCAATGTCCGCCTCGTCCGCGTACGCGAGAATCTCTTCGTGGGGGACGCCGTGGCGAATCTCGGTCTCGGTTGGAACGGTTTCCTCGCCGGTTCGTTCGGCAATCTCGTCGACCGCGTCGCGACCGGCCTGTTCGAGGGCACGTTCGAGTCCTTCGAACTCGTGGACGTACTCGTCACCGGGATAGGAACTGTACGCGTCGGTGTCGACAATGTACAGCACGTGCAGTTCGGCATCGTATCGAGTCGCGGCGTCGATAGCGTGGTCGATGGCCTGATCGACGCCGGGACTCATGTCGGTCGGGAGGAGGAGTCGATCGTACATCGGGTATCGCTTTTCGGAATGTCGTGTTAAATCACGGGGGCGTCGAAACCGGACGCGCCGACGGGAGCGGCCGAGTAGCGGTTTCAGTGAGACGAAACGGCGGCGTTCACTCGGTCGGTTCGGTCTCCCGATAGAACTCGTCGTGCGGATCGACGGTCTCGAGTTTCGGGGGTGTTCGGTGGCGAACGACGAACACGTCGTAGGATTCCTCCGCGGCGATGTGGACGCCGACGCTCGTCAGCGGGGTGACGACGCGGCCGACGTTATCGCTTCCGAGGAAGACGACGCTCGGATCCTGTGCTATCGCCAGCCGTTCGATATGGTCGGCGATCCGTCGTTCGGGCGGAAACTCGCGCATTCGCTCGTATTCGAACGACGCGTCCGGCACGAGTTCCTCGACTCGCTCCCGAAGTCGTTCGACGGTCGCATCGACGTCGAACGATTCGTCGGCGTCGATCCATCCCTTCTCCCGTGCGTATCGTTTTCGTTCGGGGACGACGGTCACGGCCGTGACGTCTTCGTCCAGCGCGGCTCCGTACTCCGATGCTCTGACGAGGGCGGCTTCTGCGAGTGCTGACCCATCGAATGGAACGACGAACGTCATACGTGACGCTCCACTCCCTGCCCAATAACTTCGAGGGGGCTCGGCGTGAGATGATTCGGATCGCTCGAGTCGGAGGACGGACGATACGCGACGATCAGGCGGTCAGCACCGGCCGATTTGCGGTCCGGACCACGCGCTCGGCCACGCTTCCAATTCTGTTCGTTCGCACGTGGTTCTGTCCCTGAAACCCGATTACGATCAGGTCGGCGTCCAACTCATCGGCTTTCTTTTGTACCTCCTCCCAGGGCCGTCCGTGACACACGTTCCAGGTGCACTCGATGCCCACATTGTCCGCCCGATCACCGAGATCCTCGAGCATCGACTCCCCCTGTTCTTCGAGGTTCGTGAGGACGATTTCGGCGCTGCTGAGGGCGGGTTCGCCGTATCGGTGCGTCTCGACGCAGTAGATCGCGTGCACTCGAGAATCGTACCTGTCCGCGAGTTCTAACGCGTGTTCTACCGCCCGATTCGCGGGATCGCTTCCGTCGGTCGGGACGAGGATCGTACCGTACATGAACGTGCTGTTTCACCACCACCCGGACCAAATAGGTTTCAGGCACCGCCGAGTGCGCGACGGATAACAGGGGCCGATCGCGGTTGCTATCCGCGTCTCTGCGGACGACGTTCTCCAGTCCGAAAGTTCGAGTTCGCGTCAGTTCTGGTGACGATACGTGAGTCGTCGAGATGAGAGTATTATACCCGAGGAAGGCGTAGAAACGGCTATGACCGATCGAATCCTGGTGCCGTACGACGGCTCACCCCCGGCCAAGAAGGCACTCGAGTACGCGTTCGAGAAATTTACTGACTCCGATGTCACCGCCCTCTACGTCGTTCCGATCCCGGACGGCTACTGGGAGGCGTTCATGGAGACCGAAGACAGGGTTCCCGTCGTCGACGAAGAGAGCGGGCAAACGGTCCTGGAGGAAGCAGCGGAAATCGCGGCCGAGAGCGGCCACGAACTGCAGACGGAACTCGACACCGGCAAACCGGACCACGTCATCGTCGAACGGGCAGCGGACGAGGGGTACGATACGGTCGTGATGGGGAGTCACGGTCGAGCGGGCGTCTCGCGACTCCTGCTCGGGAGCGTCGCGGAAAACGTCGTTCGTCGGGCGACGGTTCCCGTCGTCGTCGTTCGATAAGCGGACGCGAACCGTTACGTACTATCGACTTCACCTTTGAGCTACGACTACTGATGTCCGGAGCCGACCAGGCTGGGCCGATTCGATCGATCCTCGTCGCGACCGACGGCAGCGCCGCCGCCGACGAAGCGCTCGAGCGCGCATTGGGACTCGCCGAACAAACCGGTGCATCGGTTCACGTGCTTGCTATCGTCGATACGACGACGAATCCGATGCACTTCGGCGTAAAGGACGTCGACGAACTCCAGCGGACGAAGGAACGACTCGTCGACGATCTCGTCGCGACCGTCGCGGATCGAGACCTCGAGATTCAGGGCGCGATCCGTCGCGGCCGCCCCGCCAACGCGATCCTCGCGTACGCCGACGAGAACGCGATTGACACGCTCGTCGTCGGCCGAGCGGGACGGAGCCGAGTCGCGGATATGCTCCTCGGGAGTACGACCGATCGACTGCTCAGAGAAGCGTCGATTCCCGTCGTCGTCGTTCCGGCCGGCGACACCGACGACGGAGACGAGTCGCTCGAGCGCTAAGCCAGGACGATCGGGAGCCGTGAGTCCGTCGCGTGGGTTTACAACGCTCTCCGACCAACGACGAACGACGACGATGCCCCAATCGATTCTCGTCCCCCACGACGGCTCGGAGCACGCACAGACGGCGTTCCAGTACGCACTCGAGACGTTCCCGGACGCGCGGATCGTCCTCTTTCACGCGATCGACCCGTTCGAACTGACGCCCAATGCGGAGGACCAACTGCCGCCGTTATCCGAAGCCTGGCTCGACGAACAGCGGGGCGAAGCGATCGCACTGTTCGACGACGCGCGCGCCGGGACCGACGAAGGGACTACCGCGGTCGAAACCGACACCGCGTTCGGCTCGCCGGCACAGACGATCGTCGCCTACGCCGCGGACGGCGATTTCGACGGGATCGTCATGGGGAACCGCGGACGGAGCGGCGTCTCCGAACTACGGCTCGGAAGTACCGCGGAACTCGTCGTCAGACGCGCGGACGTTCCGGTCACCGTCGTTCGGTGACCCTGTCCCTGATTCGACGACTATCGAGCGGACTCGTCGCGCACGACGGTGACGGTGACCGGTGATCGACGGACGACCATTTCGGCGACGCTCCCGAGTAACAGCCGGGTCGGGCCCGTCCTGCCGTGGCTACCGATGACGATGCCGCCGATCTCGTTCTCGTCGGCGTAATCGACAATCTCGCGTGCGGGTTCGCCGCTCGTGGTCTCGGTCGACACCGTCGCGTCGTACTCGGCAGCCAGTTCGCGAACCTCGTCGAAGATTCGATCCTCTTCCTCGCGCGCTCGTTCGTACCACTCCTCGGAACCGTGTGGCGGTTCGTTCCGAACGTCGACTTCGGTTGCCGAACTGTAGCCCGGATCCATCGGATCGAGCACGTGAATCGCGACGATCGGTGCGTCGGGATACTCCTCGAACGCGTATTCGAGTGCGCGTCTGGACATTGGTGATCCGTCGATCGGAACGAGTAATTGACGAGACATCGATCGTTCCTTCCCCGCGGCGTCTCAAAAGACTATCAGGCAACGCCGGCGACCGTTCAGCGAAACGCACCGTTTGAATACGACTCTCGCTCTCGGTGGTCAGCTTTCTCCCTCCTCCAATTATTTCGAGCGGTTGCAGTCACGGATCGATTGCTAACGTGTCTGTCACGCGCCGTGCGCTGTCGCACAGTAACGGGACGTCGTCGGTGAAAACTTCGACTGCGACGGTTCCCTCGAACCCCTCGAGATGCGTCGCGACGACCTCGTAGTCGATCTCACCGGCGCCGATCGGGAGGTGCGTGTCGCCGCGGCTGCGTGCGTCGTGGACGTGCAGATGCGAAACGAGATCCCCGTACTGCGAGAGGAACCGGTCGACGCCGTCGTCGCCGTCTTCCATGAATGCGTGACCCACGTCGAAACAGACCGCAGTCTCCGTCTCGCGTGCGAGATCGCCGAGGACCGTCAGCGGCAACCCGCGCTTCTGATGGCCGACGTTCTCGACGACGAGTTCGACGCCGGCGTCGGTTGCGGCCGTCCCGATCGCGCGCAACTGGTTGGCGAAGGTCGGCCGAAGGCCGGTGTCGTGCGGGTTTCGGGCGGTTCCGTGAAGGACTGCCTTTTCGGCACCGACCGACCCGGCCCACGAGAGGAGTCGGGAGAGATACGCGACGATCGCGTCGTTGATTTCGGACACCGGCGTCGCGACCACTTGCCTGAACGGGAGGTGGACGCAAAGGTCTGCATCAGCGCCCGTCAGCGCTTCCTCGAGTCGGTCCGTTTCGATCTCGTCGATATCGGTTCCCTCGCCGATCGATAGCTCCGCGAGGTCGAACCCGTCGATCGTCGTCTCCAGGCGCTCGAGCGAGTCGCCGACGGTGAGCCCAACGTCCATACGACTTCGTCGTCTTCGATTCCCTTGACAGCTTCCCCCGGCTGATCCCGGCGTCAGTTTCGTTGATGCTCGGTTCGATCGAAGTGGGTATTCGAAGAGAAGGATACTATTATTATCGTGAAGGTTGTCGTTCAAATAACGATCGCTCTCTGTTCACTGTATCGCACCACCCGGCTTCGATTCGTCACCGGGCCGTTCAGCGAGCCGTGAGCGACCGACCCGATAACGATGTCACCTGGGAACGAGCCACCGTCGGCAGACGAGCCACCGAACGCGGTCGACGGCGGCGTCCTCGAGTCGCTGCTATCCGAACTCCAACGCGAGGCAACCGATGCCGACCGAGCGGCGCTTCGCCGCGCGCTCGAGGTCGACGATTCCGCGGCCGCTGGCGACGGGACCGAGACTGACGTCTCCGGCGCCGATGGGAGTGTGAGCGAGGAGTCCGTCGAGACCACACTCGCTGACTTGCACGCCGAACTCGAGGTAACGAGGGGCGATCTCGACGTAATCCGGTCGGATATCGAGGATCTGCGAACCACCGATGACGCCCTCCGCAGTCGACTCGACTCGACGCTCGAGCCCCGACTCGAGGAGATCGCTCGCCGGCTCGCGGACCTCGATTCCCAGCAGACCGATCGCCGCTCGGAAGTGAGCGGACTCCGGACCGAACTCAGAGCGACGAAAGAGGAACTCGACGCCGCGATCGACACACGCGACGACCGACTCTCCGAACTCGAGACGCGTCTCGAGACTCGCGAGGCGACTCTCGAGGCGCGGACGGACGAGCAATCGCAGCGAATCGACGAACTCAAAGCGCGACTCGACCGCGAAGTGGTGTTACTCAGGTCCGAACTCACCAGACAGATCGACGACGTGACCGACGACCTCGAGGCCCTCGAGGAGTCGACGTCGAGCGACGTCGAGGCTCGGATCGCCGCACTCGAGGACGATATCGAGTCGCTCGAGGCGTGGCGACGGTCCATCGTCGCGCACCTCGAGTAACGAACGCGGCCCGATCTGTCGACGATCGATCGGATGCCGTGAACTTTAAGCGGGCGTCATCCGCGTATCCGGGTATGAAAGCCACCGCCATGGCCCACCCGATTCAGGGGTTGGTCAAGTACCACGGCATGCGCGACGATATCGAGCGGCTTCCGTACCACGACAGCATCAGCCTCTGTACGGCCCCGAGCCACACGCGCACGACCGTCGAGTTCTCGATGGACTACGACGAGGACACGTTCGTCGTCGACGGCGAGGAACTCGACGGCCGCGCTCACGAACGGGTCGAAGCCGTCGTCGAGAAAGCGCGCTCGAAGTCCGACGCCGCCCACACCGTCTACCCGGTCCGTCTCGAGAGCGAGAACAGCTTCCCCTCGAACGTCGGTCTCGGCTCCTCTTCGTCCGGCTTTGCGGCCGCCGCGATGGCGCTCGCCGACGCGGCCGAACTCGACGCCTCGCGCCAGGAGATTTCGACTATCGCCCGCGTCGGATCGGCCTCGGCCGCGCGCGCCGTCACCGGCGCGTTCTCCCAGCTTCATACGGGGATGAACGACGAGGATTGTCGTTCCCGACGGATTCCGACGGATCTCCACGAGAACCTCAAGATCATCGTGGGTCTCGTTCCGTACCACAAGGAGACCGAAGACGCCCACAACGAGGCCGCCGACAGTCACATGTTCCAGGCCCGCAACGCCCACATCCACGGCCAGATCGCCAAGATGCGCGATTACCTCCGAAACAACGACTTCGAGAACGCCTTCGAGATGGCCGAACACGACTCGCTCTCGCTCGCCGCGACCACGATGACCGGCCCCTCGGGTTGGGTCTACTGGCAGCCCGCGACCCTCGAGATTTTCAACCGCGTCCGCCAACTCCGCGAAGAGGAGGATATCCCGGTCTACTTCTCGACCGACACCGGCGCGAGCGTCTACGTCAACACCACCGACGAGCACGCCGAGCGCGTCGAAGAAGAGATTTCGGACTGCGGCGTCTCGACCACCGTCTGGAACGTCGGCGGGCCCGCGAAACTGCTTGACGAAGAGAAGCACCTGTTCTAATCGCGCCGCGGGCCGTTCGATTTGATCGGGTTCGATACCGGACTGTGGGTTTATCAGGCCCCATGTGGGTAGTTACCATCCCTGACGCTGGCCGCGGGAGCAACTGACGGTACCGGCGTAGGGGGAGTACACGAATGACAACCGAAACACTAGCTAGCGAGGAATGGTGGAACGAGTACCGGACCGTCGTCAACGCCGATCCGGAGATGAAACTGCACGGCCGGGACGCATTCGACGACGATTTTTTGATCGGCATCGGCGAGGAGCACTTCCTCGTCGAGATGCAGAGTGGAGAAGTCCAGGACGTTCGAACGCCGGGGCTGGACGACGCGTGGTCGTTCGGCGTCGTTGGTCCGCGCGAGGCGTGGGAGGAGTTCGTCAGCGAGGTGCCACAGCCACACCACAACGAGGTGTTCGCCTCCTTCTACCGGACCGCGGTCAAGGGCGAGGAGGGGTACTTCGACCTCGTCGGGAATCACAAAGCCATCTTTCAGAACTTCCGGCCGTTCCAGCGCGCGCTGGATTTGATGCGGACGGCTCACAACGGCGAAGAGCCGCGGACGGAAGGCACCAATCGCCCCGCTGAGGCGACGGACGAACCGATCAACGGACAGTACGTCACCGTCGATCTCGAGGGTGTAGATCACCGTATTTACTACGAGGCGGCCGGGCCCGAAGACGGGATTCCCCTGCTCTGTCAGCACACGGCTGGGTGTAACAATCAACAGTGGCGGCACGTGTTGAACGACGACGAGATCACTGAACAGTTCCGCGTGATCGCCTACGACTTGCCGCGACACGGAAAATCGGTTCCACCGTCAGGCGAATCGTGGTGGACCGAGCAGTACGATCTCACCGGCGAGCGATTCGCGGAGACGATCGTCTCTATCGCCGACGCGCTCGACCTCGAGGACCCCGTGTTCATCGGGTCGAGTATGGGCGGAACGATCACGCTCGAACTCGGAGACTGGTATCCGGAGCGGTTCCGGGCCCTCATCGGGCTCGAGGTTGGGCTGTTTACGCCCGGATTCTACATCCAGTGGCTCGACCACCCACACGTCAATGCGAACGACGTCAACTCGCACGCGACGTGGGGACTGATGGCGCCCCACGGCCCGGAGTGGGCTCGGCGAGAAACGCTCTATCTGTACGAGCAGGGCGCCAACGGCGTCCTCAAGGGGGATCTCCACTACTACTCCGCGGATCACGACTACAGTGATTCCGCCGACGATATCGACGCCGAGCAGGTTCGCATGTACCTGCTCAACGGCGAGTACGATTACCTGACGAACCCCGACGACGCCCGAGAAGCCGCCGACGCGATCGGCGAGGGGGCGACGGCTCACGAGATGAAAGCCACCGGCCACTTCCCGATGAGCGAGCGACCCGAACTGTTCCGCGCCTATCTGAAGCCGGTGCTCGAGGATATTCGCGGCGTCCGAGATGACCCGCTTCCCGACGTCCTCGCACCCGAGGACGTCGGCGTCGAGGCGAACAAGTGACTCCCGATCGATATTCATGACCGACAATCGATTCGACCCCGAGACGTACGCCGGCATGCCGCCCGGAACTGCCGTTCCGTCGCCGCAGTTGATCAAGAACGCGCGAATGCTCATCATCGGCTACGAGGCCGACCCCGAGGTGCTCGACTCCGTTCTGCCGCCCGGACTCGAGCGCCACCCGAACAACCTCGTCCAGATGAACATGTACCGGGTGCCGTCGACGACCCAGACGAGCCACCTCGAGCCGTACACGCTGACCTACCTGACGGTCGAGATAGCGGATCGCGACAGCACCGCGATCAGCGAAGCACAGGGAGAGATGCCGGTCCCCGGCCGCTTCTGGGTCGGGTACTGGAACGATTCGCCGCAGATGCAGGCGTACACCCGAGAGCGTAGCGGGATTCCGACGCAGGCCGGCACGTGTGCGTGGGAGGAGGACGACGGCGAGTTGGTCTCGACGCTGTCCGTCGACGGCGACCCCGTCATCGAAGCCGAAGCCACCGTCGGTGACGACCAGATCGACACGCTCACCGGCCACCTCCACTACTACGCCCACCGCCAGCTCCCGGAGCCGGCGGGTGGAGGGGCGCAGATCAGCGAACTCCTCGAGTTCCCGCTGCCGTTCGTCAGCGAACTGTACGAGGCCGAGGTCGAGGCAGTCGAGTTCGACTTCCCCGAGGGATCGCGGTACCAGCAGTTTGCCCCGGTCGAACCGCTGTCGACACCGTCGGTGTTACACGGAACGGTCACGTTCACCTACCCGCAGGCCCGTCGGGTTCGGGATTACCTCGCCGAAGACACGTAGCAACGCGGTTCGCGGACGGTCACCTTCGGACCGTTTTTTGCTCGAGCCGAACCGATGTCGGATCACGTCCAGCGGTCCAGCCCCGTCTGCGTGACCCCCTCCTCGATCCGCTCGAACCCGCGTGCAACCTCGTCGGCGTCGACCGCCCACTCCTCGCAGACGTACTCCCTCGCGGCCTCGAGGTCCGGATCGAGCGACGTCTCGAACTCGTAGTCGTCGGTCACGTTCGGGTCGCGAAACAGCTGGCGGACGCGGTCGCCGTATTCGACGTGTGCTCCGCGGGCCTCGAGGACGCTCCAGAGATCCCCGTGCTCGGTGATCGCCTTGATCGCCGTCTTGGGACCGATCCCCGAGACGCCCTCGTTGAAGTCCGTCCCGATGAGGATCGCTGCATCGATGAGCTGCTCGAGGGTCAGCTCGTGGTGGGCGAGCGTGGCCTCGAGATCCATCAGTTCCGGATCCCCCTTGCTCGTGAGTTGACGCAGGGTGAGCGGCGAGCCGAAGAGCAGCGCGTCGTAGTCCTCCGACCCGACGTAGTCGGCGTCACCCCGCTTGACCATGTGGGCCGCCTGGGCCTCGCCCTCCGCGGGGGCTTCGACGATCGGGACGTCGAGCAGTCGGAGGAGTTCGCGACTGGTCTCCTGAATCGTCGGCGTCAGTCGTTGGGTGCGAGACTCGAGTTGAGCGATCGCGACCTGGTCGCCCTCCTCGCGGGCGGTCTCGAGTTGCTCCTCGTACGTTCGGCGCTGTTCGCGACGCGACTCGATCTCGTCGTCTTTGAGCTCCGAGGGGCCGCCGTCGAACACCATCACCGGGACGATATCGTTCTCGAAGAACTTGGGCAAGCCCTGGACGATGCCGATGAGGTTTGCGACCTCGGTGCCGTCGCTCGTGGTGTACTTCCCGCTGTTCGTCCACTTGACGGTCGTCGTCAGGTACCGGTAGAGCCAGTTGTGCGCGTCGACGGCGACGACGCCCTCGACGTCGGCGAAAGGGATCTCCTCGATGACGGCGATATCTCGAAGTGCAGCGTTTCCCATTGAGGAATCCTTGGGACGACTGGGATTTGTATCATTGGCTTCCGGTCGTCGCTGCTCGAGCGTGTGTACGCCCGGTAGTGACGCGGACCGCTGCCAGTCGCCCGACCGTAGTACGCCGGCGAACGACCGCCCGAACGCGTAGTACGCTGCGGACGACCGCTCCAACGAAAGCTACCCTGGCAACGGTGAGCGCCACACCCTCCCCAACCGACTCGCTCACGGCCGCTGGCCGTTCGCTCGCCCCTCGCGAGTTTCGGCGCGTCTCGCCGCTCGCTCGCCGCGCCGACGCGCGCCGACGATCGATCGAACCGCGCTTAGTCGCGAGATTCGAGGCCAGGTGGCTCACTGTCACACCGAGCGTCGAGGAACTGCGCTTCTTCGTCGCTGAGATCGCGGCTTCGGAACTCCTCGAGACCGGTTTGGTAGCGATCGAACTCGCTCGAGTCCGCATCGTCGCTCGGAACTGGGTACTCGAGGACCAGTTCGGCGATGCCCGTGGTCTCCCCCGTGTACGCGAAGCCGGTTCGGTAGAGCGCCTCGTAGGCGAAGGGGTTGTTGACCGCGATCCGGAGTCGGTCGTAGCCGCGCTCTCTGGCGCGGTCTCGGACGAGCGCGAGGAGTTCCGGACCGATCCTCTCGCCGCGTCGCTCGCGCTCGACGGTCACGTAGCGCAGCCAGAGGGTTCCCTCGTCGGTGCGGTCCTCGTTGAACGCGACGGCCGCGACGATCGGGACTTCGACGACGGAGCCGTCGATTTCCGCTGCCGCAGCGTTCTCGTCGAGTTCGGCGCTTGCGTCTCGAGCGACGGCCTTCCCGGTGTTCGTCATGACGAACTTCCCGGCGTAGCTGAAGCGCTCGTAGTCGAGCCGGAGTTTGGGACCGTCGGGCGGCCAGCCGAGTAGTTCGTACTCCACACTGTGACCGTTCGCGCCCAACACACTAAGATCGAGGGTATCGACCCGCGTTCGAGCGACCGTCGTCCTCTACTCGAGCGGCCGGCATCCGCCGTCTACTCGAGGTCGTCGCCTCGAACCACTCGAATTCCCGGCCGTAGTCGGGGTGGCACCGCGGAGGTTGTAGTTGCCAGTCGAACCCTTTTGCGGACGCTCGTGGTACCCGAGGGTATGAGTACCGAGTCCGATAACGCGACGGCGTTTGGTATTAGCGGGGCCAGCGGCTGGCTGGTCGGCGGGGCATTCGGCGGCGCGATCGGCGCCGCCGCGTTCGGGGTCCTCATGTGGGTTCTCGACCCCGCGATCGTCGAGGTCGCGATCCCCTCGATCTACGGTCTCGAGCCCGTCGGACTCGTCGGCTGGGGGGTTCACGTCGTTCACGGGATCGGTCTCGGGCTGGTGTTCGGGCTCCTCGTCACCCGGGATCCGATTCTCGGGATCCTGTTGACCGACGTCGAAACGGACGCCGTCTCCGGGATCGGCGCGATGGCCCGAATCGTCGGCGCGGGATTCGTCTTCGGACTCGCGGTCTGGGCGATACTCCCGCTCCTCGTCCTCCCCGTCTGGGCCGACGCCGCGGGCGGTGGCGGCGCAGTCGGCGACTTCCCGACGGCCGCGATCGAGAGCCTCGTCGGGCACCTCCTGTTCGGGACGGTCCTCGGCGCGGTCTTCGCTGCGACCGTCGATTTACACGGTCGGTCCTCCGACCGGCCACTCGAGGACTGATACGCCGGCGATCAGCTATCGCAACCCAGGGATCGATCGTGACCGGCGATTGAAGGCGAAAGATTCCCGTCGCTATCGGTACTACTAGCGACGAGGATGGATCCACCACGGCTGCCGTCGACCGGGCCGGAAACGAGCCCGGACGTGCTCGACGACGCGTTTCTGGCGCTTCGAAACCGGACGCGTCGCTACGTCTGTTACTTCCTGCTCGAGCACGAGACGGCCTCGCTGTCGGAACTCGCCGACGTCGTCACCGGCTGGATCCACGCGACCGACGGCGGAATCGTCGAACCGCAGTGTCGGACCAATCAGTATTCGAACCTCGTCCACACCCACGTGCCGCGACTCGTCGAAACCGGCGTGGTACGACACGATACGGAGGCGGAAACCCTCTCACTGGACCCCTGTCCCGAACCGGTTCGCGACGTGGTCGCTCGAGCCTGCGAGGCCGAAACCGGTATGTGATACTGGAACCCACTCGACGATTACCGACACACGAACTCTCAGATGTTACTCTCCGCCTACGTCGATCGATACACCCGATCGAATCGGTCGATCGTCGTCTACGCACCGCCACCGCGACCGGCGGTCGTCGACCGACTCGAGGCGGAAATCGGCGTCGAGGACGTCGAGCACCGAACCCTCCCGGACGTGACGGCAGCTAGCCAGGCCTTCCTCGTCGTTCGCGAGGATGCGGCGTTCGTCGCAGCGGTCGATCTCGACGCCGTCAGAGAGTTCCTCGAGCCGCCGATCCACGATCCGTGGGACGAGCGCTTAGACGAGACGACCTACCGCCGCGTGATCGATATCTTCGAGTCGACGGTGTGGCACGATCTCGACCGCCGACGGCTGCTCGCAGTCAGTCGCGAGATCGAAAACCGCGCCTGGCGGATCGGCAGCGGAACACTTCGAGTCGGCTTCCAGCGCTCGGAGGCGCTCGAGAAGATGGTCCCCGTCTACAATCGCCTCGCCGCCGAATCGGCGCTCGAGATCCACGTCTATATCGACGACGAGTGGACCCACCCGTCGATCCCGGGCGTCACGATCCACCCCGACTCGGGCGACGAGATCGGGTCGTGCTGGTTTCTCGTCTTCGACGGCGACGGCGACGAACTCTGGAACAGCGCCCTCTTGGCGACTGAAACCGATCCCGGCGCGTTCGACGGCCTCTGGGTCGACGACACGCGACGGGTTGCGGCGCTCGAGCAGGCCGTTCTCGAGAGCGCCGAGTGAATCGTCGGAACCCCCCGTACGGCGTCGAACCGAGTTAGAACCGATTTCGCCAGCGCTGTGTGCGCACCACCCGTACTTCCGTCTCGAACCAACCAGTACTCCATATCCATAATGACGCCGAACCAAAAACTCGAGACCCGTACTCTCGGGCGGACCGTCGACGGGGATCGCATTCTCGAGGACGTTTCAGTTTCAGTCCCTGAATCGGAGGTCCTCGTCGTCGTCGGTCCGTCCGGGGCAGGCAAATCGTCGTTTCTCAGGCTCCTCAATCGACTGGACGAACCCACCGACGGAACCGTGAGTCTCGACGGCGAAGACTACCGCGAGATCCCGCCGAGAGAACTCCGCAGGCGCGTCGGCTTGATTCCGCAGGACCCTGCGCTCGTTCCCGGGTCCGTCTTCGAGAACGTCGCTCGCGGACCGATACTCCGAGACGAACCCGTTGACGAGACGCGCCTCGAGGAGTTGCTCGAGCGCCTGGGACTCGCCGGCTACGAGGACCGAGACGTCGAAGAACTCTCCGGTGGGGAGAAACAGCGCGTCGCGATCGCTCGGACCCTGTTGAACGAGCCGGACGTGCTGTTGCTCGACGAACCGACCTCTCATCTCGATTCCGCCGCCGAAGAGCGCGTCGAGGCGCTTCTCGATGATCTTATTCGCGACCTCGATCTTACCGTCGTGATGGTCACTCACGACGAGGAACAGGCGCGGCGGCTCGGTGATCGCGTGCTGATACTCCGGGACGGGAAGATGGATCGGCTCGGACCGGTCGAGGAGGTGTTAGCCTGATGGAGACCGTACTCGAGGAGTTCCTCGAGCAGTTCGCCGATCCCGTTCTCCTCACCGGTCTCGCACAGGTCGCGGTTGCGGCCGTTCTCGCCGCGCTCGTCGTCGGAATCTCCCACCTGCGAGGGCTGACACTCGAACGAGAACTCGGCGTCGCCCTCATCCGAGGACTGATCCAGATCGTCGCGATGGGGTCGATCGTCGGCGTGCTGCTGACGGTGGATTTCGTCTGGAGCGGCGTCATCCTGCTGTGTATGATGATCGGGGCGACGTGGATCTCGAAGAATCGAGGCGAAGGGCTGCCAGGGGTGGTCCGGGTTTCGTTCTTCGCGATCGTCTTCGGCTCCGGATTGGTGATCGTCACGATGACGCTCGCTGGCGCGATCGAGGCGACCGTTCGGAATCTGGTCCCAGTCGGGAGTATGATCATCGCGAACGCGATGCAGATCAACTCGCTGGCGCTGGATCGGTTCAAGAGCGAGATCGCGTCGAACCGGGCCGAGATCGAGGCCGGACTGGCGCTCGGAGCGCCGCCGACCGCCGTCATCTCTCGTCACGTCGAGACTGGCGTCCAAGCGTCACTCATCCCGGTCATCGACTCGCTGAAAAGCCTGGGGTGGGTCTGGATTCCGGGAATTATGGCCGGGATGATTCTCGCTGGCGAGAATCCCATCTACGCGGCGCTCTACCAGTTCGTCATCATGGCGATGATCTTCGCTGCCGGCGGGCTGACGAGTATGACCAGCAGCCTGTTGATCGGCAAATACGTCTTCACCGACGCCGAGCAGTTACGGCGTATCGAGACGGACTCGAGTGACTAACCGTCATTCGTTGTCTCGTCGTACTTGAAATTTAGTCCACGAAAAGTGCAAGGTACAACGGAGTTGCGTATGCGCGGACCGGGACTTGAACCACGCGAAGACGGTCGCGTTCGCTTCGCTCACGCGCTGCGACTTCTCTACTTCAAGTCCCTCATACGATTGCTGTCGCTCGCGAGTTTGCTCGCGACAGAAGTGCGCGGACCGGGACTTGAACCCGGGCCATGAGCTTGGAAGGCTCAGGTCCTGCCACTAGACCACCCGCGCGCATTCTTCGATTCTTCCTCGGTGTTTAAGGGCCTTCCGTTTTCGGTCAACCCGCTCGAGTCGGCCATTTCTTCCCGTCTCTCACGGCACCGGAGCAAGCTCACCCGTTCGACCCGGCCACCGTCGCGTAGCAGTTCCCGCTCGAGACCTCCCAATCGACCACCTCGAGCGCACTGTCGGCGAGTTCGGCCTCGAACTCGTCGGGGGCGTAGATGTGGTAGAATCGATCCACCGTTTCGCCGCCCGGCAGCGTCCAATCGACGGTCGTATCGAAGCCCTCGGTTTCGTCGAACGTCTCGTGGGCGGTCGACCACGCGCTGACGACCGCGCGGCCGTCGGGGGCGAGCACGCGCGCGAGTTCGTCGAGGCTGTCCCGACGCGCTTGCTGGGTTGGAAGGTGATGCAGCGTCGCGACGTAGACCGCGATGTCGACGGCGTCGGACGAAAGCGGCAGCCGTGCGGCGTCCCCCTGACAGAGCGCGACATCGAACTCGCGCTCGGCCGCGCGCTCGCGGCCCGTCTCGAGCAGCCCGCGGCTGACGTCGAGTCCAACGACGCGCTCGCAATGGGGGGCCAACAGTTCGGCGTGGCGGCAGTTGCCACAGCCGAGATCGAGTCCGACGGCGTCCTCGCGCGAGACCGCGTCCGTCCCGTCCGCGTGCGTCTCGACGAACGCCTCGACTTCGGGCCAGGCGTACTCCCTGGTCGAGGCGAAGTGCGTGGCGATCCGGTCGTAGGTGTCGCGGACGGCGACCCGTCGGTTCACGTCGCGTGCGTCGGGTCGATCCTGCTGGTCGGCCATCGTCGGCTCTCCTCGGGGAACGTGCAAAAAGCGTTCGCAACCGGCTCAGACGATAATCGCGAAGAGGAGGATCGTCAGTCCGATCATGACGGCCGCGTGTTTCGCGCCGCCGCGAACGTCACCCGTGCTCAACTGACCGGCGATCAGTCCGGAGAGCAGCCCCTGGATGAGCGTCGCGTGGTAGAACAGCGTGCCGTAAGCCAGACCCTCGCCCTCCGAGAAGCCACCGAGTCCGTCGACGGCGGCACTCCCGGCGGTATCGGTCGCGATATCGGCGCCTCCCGTCGGCAGATTCGGTAGGAGGTACGCCGCGAGCACGGTGATGATGAACAGGAAGACGAGAAACGAGACGTAGACGACGATCAGGTACTCGACCATCCGCTCCCGGCGCTCGCGCTCGAGGCGGCGGTCGGCCGCGGCCTGTCGCGCCGCGATCCGGAGGACGGTCGAGAGATTCCCGCTGGCGTTCATCGCCTCGGTGAGCAGGGTGACGACCCGGGAGGTCGACCGCGTGCGCACTCGCGTTTCGAAGCGGCCGAGGGCGGTCTGTAAGTCCGCTCCCCACTGGACGTCGGCCCAGACGCGGTCGAGTTCGACCCCGAGCGGGCCGAGGTCCGAGCCGCGAACGTGGTCGAACGCGGAGACCAGCGGCATCCCCGCCTCGTTGACGCTCGCCAGTCGATCGAGTAGATCCGGAATCGCCGTCTCGATGGCGTCGATTCGACGCCGGTGGCCCTCATAACAGATCGCGAACACCGAGACGACGAGCAACAGTCCGAGCGCGACGGCGTCGTCGATCGCCGCGACGTCGAAACCGCCGGAGAGCGCCCCCGGAAGCTGCCAACCGATTCCCGCGAGGGCGATCGGCACGGTGATCGCGAGTGACAGGGACGGGCGCTCGAGAAGCGCCCGCGTCGGATTCCCGAATCGGTCGCGGAGTCCCTCGATCCGTCGGTAGTAGCGAACGCGTTCGACGTTCGGATGAGCGCTCGAGTCAGGGGCAGCGACCGCAACGCTCGGCTCACCGCCGTCGGCGAGGGGAGCGCGAGTGGCCACATCCCCGACGGGCACGCCTTCGGCCGTGGCCGTCGGTCCCTCGGCCGCCGTTCCGGGCGTGATCTTGTCCGTCACGACGCTCAGGTAGATCACGAACGCGAGGTTGCCGAAGGGAAGGATCAGGTAGACGAGGGCCTGCAGCGGATCGAGCGTGTCGCCGACGGCGATACCGATGACGACGAGGATCGTGATGAGAAAGAGCGGTCCGGCGACGAGCACCGTCACGTAGGCCTCGGCGAGCGTCGCCAGCAGATCGAGGGTGCGCTCCTGCTGGGATTCGGCTTCCTCCTGATAGTCGTGATACTGTCGCTCGAGGAACGCCGAGAGGCTGTGGCCGCTCTGGAGGACGCTGACGAGGTTCTGCGAGAACTCGGCGAACTGCGGACTCGGGGACCGACGCCCCATCGTCTGGAGCGCCGTGACGACGTCCATTCCGAAGGTGTCCATGTTGCGCACCGCAACCTCGAACTCCGCGGCGGCCTCGCCGTAGGTGTCCTCCTGTGCGGCGACGATTCGAATTACCTTCGGGAAGGCCATCCCGCTCCGCGAGAGCGCGTAGACGAACGCGACCGTCGAGGGGAGCGCGGCCTCGATTCGACGAGCGCGGTTGTCGGCGACGTAGCCGGGGTACCACCAGCGCAGCCAGTACGCGCCGCCGCCCGTGATCGCCCCGAGGGTGAGACAGGAGGCGAACAGCAGGCCGAACAGTTCGAGGGGTGCCAGCGCCGGAACGCCGCCGAGGTTCGCGAGGAACTCGAGGGTCCCCGGTAACGCCTCGCGCAACGTCGCGGGATCGATCGAGAGCACGAGCAGCACGCCCCAGATGACGTAGATGCCGAGCACCGAGCCGAGGATCGCGAACAGCCCGGTGTACAGCAGGGTCGTCGAACCGTACTCGCGGTACGTTACCGGAAACTGCGCGGCCCGGAGCGCCGACTGCCTTCCGGGATGTTCGCTGCGGAATTCGTCGACGTAGTCGCCGAAAAGCCGAATCGATGTGCGGGTGAGGACGCGATCGACTCGACTCGAATATCTGGCGACCACTACGGGCGAACAACAGAGCACGGCGACGAACAGCGGGAGGAAGTTCGAGAGGGACATGATGGGTATTAGTGGTGATCGTCCCCGTCCACGTGCGCGTGCTCGCGGCCGTTACGACGCTCGTTCTCGCCTGTGCCCTCGTTCTCGCTTGTACCGTCCTCGGTGTCGTTCACATCGGTCTCGATGTCGGCCGTATCGTCCGCGCCGCCCTCGGTAAACGAGACCCTCATGTCACCACCGCCGGTCGAGTCGGTAACGTCGTCGTCGCTAGCGTCCGCGATCGTCTCGAGGATGCGCGCCGAATCCGCGTAGTACTCGTTGACCAGCGCGGTAAAGCGCCGGTAGTCGGAGATCCCATTCGCCTGCAGGTACTCGAGAAAGCGCTCGCGGTTCTCGAGTTCGGTCAGGAGCTCCGCCTGGCTCCAGCCGCGGTCGTCGCGCACGGCCTCGAGCACCTGGCTCCCGCTGGAGCGAAAGCTGTCGGTGTCGCCGTCCCAGGTAAAGGCCGTCGAGTAGTCGAGTTCGCCCGTGCGCTGGTCGATCCCCTCGATTTCCGCGAGCACCTTGTTCCGCCGGACGCGACCGTCCTCGAGTCGGGTGAGCGTCTGAACCGAGAGGATGTCCAGACTCTGGACCATCGGTCGAGGGACGTTGATGGGCTCGTTCTCTAAGCGATTGATCGCCGTCTGAACCGAGTCTGCGTGCATCGTCGAGTAGGTCGTGTGGCCCGTGTTCATCGCCTGGAAGAGCGTCATGGCCTCCTCGCCGCGGACCTCGCCGACGACGATGTACTCGGGGCGGTGGCGCAGCGCGGAGCGCAACAGGTCGTACATCGTGACGTCCGTCCCCTCGTGGATGCGCTCGCGGGTGACCGACGAGAGCCAGTTGTCGTGGTACAGTTGTAACTCGCGGGTGTCCTCGATGGTCAGCACCTTCGCGCGCGGCGGGATGAACATCGAGATGGCGTTCATGCTGGTCGTCTTCCCCGAGGCGGTGCCGCCCGCGAAGACGAGGCTCTTGTTGTGCTCGATCGCCAGCCAGAGGTAGGCCATCTGCTCGACGCTGAACGTGCCGTACTCGAGGAGGTCGACGGGCGTGAACGGCTCGTCGGCGTACTTGCGGATCGTAAAGGCGGAGCCGCGCGGGGTAACCTCCTCTCCGAGGGCGAGTTCCGCGCGCGAGCCGTCGGGCAAGGTCGTCTCGACCATCGGATCGCCGATGGAGATGTGTCGACCCGAGTGCTGGGCGAGTCGGACGACGAAGCCGTCGAGGTCGTCCTTCGCGAAGGAGACGTTCGTCTCGATGTCGGTGTACTCGTCGTGGTAGACGAAGATCGGCAGCTCGTAGCCGTCACAGGAGATGTCCTCGACGTGGGGGTCGTGCATGATCGGATCGAGGCGACCGTAGCCCCGGAAGTTCCGATGGACGTAATAAAAGAGGCGGTAGAACGTCGCCATTTCGACGTCCGCGCCGTAACGCTCGAGGTAGTCGTGGATCGTCTCCCGCAGGAGCGTCTCGACGTCGGTAGCGTCGTCCTCGCGATACAACAGGGGATCTCGAATATCCTCGAACAGCGTCTCGAGCAGAACGGCTTCGTCCTCTCGGAGCGTCGGCTCGACGGTGTGGTACCGATACTGGTTCGTCTCCGGATCGTGGCCGATCGTGACGAACGAGAAGGGCGCGTTCACCCAGTATCGGTCGACCTCTTCGAGACCGTCGATCCCGTCGAACTCGAGCAGCGGGCCGTGGCTCGCAGGGTCGTAGCTGGTGACGTCGATCTGCGACCCCCGGAGCGTCTCGAGGACGCGGCGGATCGTCCGGCGGGCCGTCTCGAGGGTCGGCTCGGAACGGCCGTCGTGGCCGTCAGAATCTGCGCGGTCGGTCGCGGCTGGGTCGATCTGATCTACCATCTGTGGAGTGGCCCCGCGAGCGATGCAGCGTTCGGCGGTCGGTGGACGGTCGACTCGCAGAGCGGCGGGTTTCTGGCAAGTCGGGTCCGAACCCTGATAAGTGAGATGGCCGAACGATCGGCCACGAACTGGTATGCAAACTGGACGAACTCGGACACGGGGTGCGTCACGTTGATACGGTGTGAGTGCGAACCCTCGGGTACGGAATGAGGCGCGAGCATTTCACACTAGATGTCAGTAATGTCGACTGGGTCGAGACCGACGGCGAACCGAGCAAACCCTCGGTATCGATCGATTTTACCGGCCCGGCGACGATGCTCCGCGAGCGCCTGACCGGCTCCGACGGAGACGTTCTCGAGGCGGGCGAAACGGACGTCGCGCTTCGACTCCAGGAACCGCTCGGCAGCGACGCCGCGGGTGTCGTTAGCGTCACGAACCGGGTTACCGGCGAGTTCATCCTCGAACTGAACGAGGCGGCCGACGACGTCCTCACCTTTATCCGGGCCGCCCGCGGATACGGCGAGGACGCCACCGAGGACGAGGGCCGCTACGAGGTCGAAATCACCCTCGACGGCGAACACTACGTCACCTACGACAAACGGACGTTTCTGGTCTACGACGACGAGGGGAACCTGCTTCGCCAGCACAGCCTGATCCCGAGCGGCGTCGAACTGTAGGTCGCGTTCGTCCACCGCTTGACCGTCGACCACACCCGCTCGACCGTCGACTACACCACCCGCTTGGCCATCGCTTTTCCCACCCCGCTGGAACCGACCGGTAGCTATAAGTGTTTTAGGGACGCCTAAACCAAACGAACGCCGGCAGACGCCGGAGGGTCGATCGATGGGGAACGGACAACTACTCACGACGGCGGCCGAGGAACAACCATCGGAGCCAGATGCGGAAAACGTGGTACTCGAACTCGAGAGCGTCGCCAAACGGTACGGAACCGAAGAGGTAATCTCCGACCTCTCGCTGTCCGTCTGTGACGGCGAGATTCTCACGTTGCTCGGCCCCTCGGGCTGTGGCAAGACGACGACGCTGCGTCTGATCGCCGGGCTCGAGAAACCGAACGACGGCCGGATCAGACTCCGAGACGACGATGTCGCGGGCGATGGCCGGTTCGTCCCGCCCGAGGAACGCGGCGTCGGGGTCGTCTTTCAGGAGTTCGCACTCTTTCCGCACCTGACCGCCCGCGAGAACGTCGCCTTCGGCTTACAGGAGTGGGCCGACGAGGAACGCGACCTCCGGGTGGACGAACTGCTCGAACTCGTCGGGCTCGAGGACCAGGGCGACAGCTACCCGGAGGAGCTCTCCGGCGGCCAACAACAGCGGATCGCGCTCGCCCGCTCGCTCGCCCCCGAACCCGAGATGCTGTTGCTCGACGAACCCTTCTCGAATCTGGACGTCGACCTTCGCGTCGAGATGCGCGAGGAGGTCCGCCGAATCATCAAGGAGGCGGGCGTCACCGCGGTCTCCGTCACCCACGACCAGGAGGAGGCGCTGTCGATCTCCGACCGCGTCGCGGTGATGAACGAGGGCGATATCGAACAGATCGATACGCCCCAGCAGGTCTTTCAGCAGCCCGAATCCCGCTTCGTCGCGGGCTTTCTCGGCCACGCCAGCTTCCTCTCGGCGGAGGTTCACGGCGACAGCGTCGACACCGCCCTCGGCCGCGTCCTCCGCGACGACGTCAACGGGCTCGCCCACCAGTACAACGGGACCAACATCGACCTGCTCGTCCGTCCCGACGACGTAACGGCCTTCCCGGCGAACGGCGAGGAGGCCAACGGCTCCGTCGTGTATCGCCGCTATCTCGGCCCCACCGTTCTCTACCGCGTCGAACTCGACTCCGGCGAGACCATCGAGTGCATGCACAACCACTCCGATCGGATCGATCTCGACGAGCGCGTCGCCGTCCGCGTCACCGCCGACCACGAACTCGCGTGGTTCCCGGCCGGCCAGCGCGACGGGACGACCCAGGTCGCCGCCGACTGATCTCCTCGCGACTCCGTTCGACCCTCGATGACCCTCGAGACGCCGTCTCGAGTCCGCCTTTCTCTCGCTTCGCAAGCCGTGCCGATACCGCCTCGCCTCGAGGGCGGCTTGCGAGCGACAACTCTCGATGAACGGGTTGATTACCGAGACTGTCCATTCGTCGATAATGGCCGACAGGAGCTGGAGACGAATCGCGACGACCTGCGGACTCGCCGCACCGGTCGTCGCGCTCGGCGCGATCGTTTTCGCGACGCTGCTCGCCTCGCCGGAGACGTTCACTTGGCGCGGCCGAGCGCTCTCGGATATGGGCCGCTACGAGGCCCGGACGTTCTACCTCTTCAACGGCGGGCTGATCCTCGGCGGGCTGCTCGGACTCCCCTTCGGCTGGCGGCTCTGGCTCGCGAGCCGGAGCGGCCTCGAGCGACTCGGCGTCGTCCTGCTCTGGATCGCGACCGTCGGACTCGTCGGCGTTGGCGTCTTCTTCATCGGTCACACCGAGTTCTACCTCGGGACCGACCTGCACGCGCCGGCCGCGCTGTTGTACTTCGGTCTCGCGCCGTTCGCCCAGTGGCTTTACGGCACCGGGCAGATTCTCGCCGACGAGCGGCGATTGGGAGTCGTCTCCGTCTGGCTCGGAATCGTCCACCCGCTCGCGTGGCTCGGGTGGCTGCTCTCCCGGACCGGTGCGAGCGACCCGATGGCGTGGTTCGCCGTCCCCGAGATGGTCGCCGCCCTCGCCTTCGGCTGCTGGATTTTCGTTCTCGCGTTCGGTCAGTACCGACGGGACGCTCGATCCCGCACGGAACCGACACGCTGAGTTCGCTCGAGCGTCTTGTTTCCGGGTTGCACACAACGTTTATGCCGAAACCGTTCGTACGGGCGTCCATGCATAAAGACGAACTCCTCGAGCTCCACGAAGAACTCGTCGTCATCATGGAGTACTTCTCCCAACGGGAGGACGTCGACGAGGCCCTCTTCGAGCCGTACCACCAGCTCGACGTCGACCCCTCGCACGTCCACAAATCGAAGAGCGAACACAAACACGCGGTCTTCGTGCTGGGCAACGCCCTCGCGAAGGGGATGAGCGAAGACGAGTTCTCGAGCGCGGGCCGGATCGGCAAACGGATGAAGGAGCTCGCCGAGGACGCCGAATCAAAAATATAGACAGTATCTAGGCGAAACGTATTTAGTCCGGTTCTCGCTTGTTGACGTATGGACTCGCGCACGCAAGAGCGCGCCGAACAATGGGACTCTCGCCCGTTCAGTGGTGGTTACGACGGTCTTACTGATCTCGCTGCTTCTGAGTTTTCGGGAGCCGTCGCTGCCGCCGGAACGTGGTTGTTCATGCTCAACGGCCGCATCGTCGGCGTCGTCGACGGCACGATCGAGGACTTCGAGAACGCCACCGGAACGATCCACGAGGCTCCACACCCCTCTCTCCCCCTGCTCTGTGCGATGGAAGCACAGGGCGGCGAGACGAGAGCGAAGTATTACACCAACGAGACGCCGCTCCGGGAGGTCGATGGCACGCTCCAGGAGGGGTCGTTCACCGGGTACGTCGAACTGAGCGAGAATGTCCTCAGCGGCGATTACTACGCGGTCTACTACGGCGGCCGCCGAATGGCCGCCGCCTACATCGGCAACGCCGAACGGCTGCTTACCGGCGACGAGGCGTTCGACCGAGCCGACGACGAGGTGGGAATCTACGAGGTCCGCGACGTCGATATCGACGTGACCGACGTGCCGGGGAGGGGTGGTGCCGACGCCGACGACAGTGCCGAAACGACTACCAACGCGTCTCCCGCCGACGCTGACCCCGCATCGACGGACGCCGACCCCGCATCGGCGACGGGACTGGACACCGACATCACGTCAGGAACAGCTTCGGACGACGATTCCGTCTCGGAGACGCTATCGGGTACCGAAGCCGGTACGGATCCCGACACCCACGCCGAACCGTCGGCCGACCCGACGGAGTCCGCCATCGAATCAATCGACATTTCGGGATCAGAGCCGACCACGGCGGCCGACGAGACGACCACCAGCTCGCTGATCGACGACGTCGCGTTCGACAACGTGACTGGCGGCTCGTCGGCTCCCGAAGAGACCGACGAGTCGTCCGGGATCACCGCGGCCGAGGAGCCGGTGCTGGACGCGTCCTCGAGCGGTATCACCGCGCCGGAGTCCGAACCCGACGCGCCGAACGAAGACTCCCTCGACGCGGGAACCGACCCGAGTGCGGGGACCGATCCGACCGCCGGGTTCGACTCGAGCGAAACTGCATCCGACGAGTCGGTGTCGACCTCGTTCGACGAAACCGCGACGGAGTCGTCGGAGACCGACTCGAAACCCGTCGACTCGCCGACGGAGTCGGTACCGTCAGCGCCGGCGGAAGAGGCGACAGCGGCGGACCAGACCGCCGCATCGGATCCACCGTCGGAGCCGACCGACGAGCAGTCGGACGCCGACGAACAGTCGTCGTCGGCCGAGTCGGGCACCACCGAGCGCACCAGCCCCGACCTCGCGGAGGTGGAGGCGGCCGCGGAACAACTGGATCAGAACGATATCTCCTGGACCGAGGACGACGTCGAGTCGCCGGCCGACGACACGGCCGAGGAATCGGAATCGGCTGAGCCGGCCGAGTCGACGGGTGAATCGGATGCCGAATCGAAACAGCAGGCGGATCCGGAGAACGAGCGCTTCGAGGAGGAAGCGCAGTGGCGCGAAACGCGCAGTATCCCGTCCATCGACCCCGACAACAGCCAGTCGACCGACTCGAAACGGGAGTCGGCTGTCGGCGGCGGGGCGAGACAGCGACCGAGCGCGCGCCGACAGTCGGAGTCGACGACCGGCGGATCCGAAAGTAGTGCTCGCGACGCGTCCACACCAGCCGACGACTCGAGTGCACGCTCGTCCTCCCGCTCGACGTCGAGCGGATCGACCCAACAGCCCAGCGCTCAGCAACGACAGTCGCGGGCGACGGAAAGTACCGAATCCGGATCTAGACGCGGAATTACGAGCGATACGGGGACCCAAGAACAACAGCGTATCGCCACGCTCACGGAGCAACTCGAGACGCTGCAGGACCAACGCGACGCGCTCGTCACGAAAGCCGGGGAACTCGAGACCGAACGCGATCAGCTCCGGTCGGAGAACCAGGAGCTGACCTCGACGGTCGACCGATTGCAGAGCCGGATCAGAGAGCTGGAAACCGAACTGCAGCGTGCTCGCGAGTCGGCGGCTACCACCGGGACGGGATCGGAAACACCGGCAGCGAGCACCCAGCTCCCACCCCAACGGGCGTTGGCCGAGACAAACCTCTTCGTTAGATACGGCTCGAAGAGCCAGCCGACGCTGGAGACGGCTCACGACGGCGACGCGGACAAAAACGAGGTGGCCTCGAACCTGCAACTCGAGCACCACACCAGCTTCGACGCGGCCGACGTGGCCGTCGACGGCGATCCCTACGAGGAGTTCCTGTCGTCCACCATGGAGTACCGGTTCGTCGACTGGCTGACCGAGACGGTCCTCTACGAGATTCGAGATACGGGCAACGGCGACGCGCTGGGCGACCTCTACGACGCGATTCCGCGTATCGACCGCGCCGAACTGGGCGCGTCGATCTCGCTGGCGGACGACGAGACCGAGGACGTTCCCGACGAGGTAACGTTCGACATCGTCGCGTTCGACAAGATGGGGAATCCGCTCGTCGTCGCGAACCTGAACGATTCCCGGGACCCCGCGTCGCAGGGGATGCTCGAGGAGATGGAGGAGGCCGCCTCGGCGGTCAAGGCCAATTACTCGGATCTCGCGGCGTCAGTCGTCGTCACCTCGAGTTACTTCGAACCCGGCGCGCTCGAGGTAGCGGACCAGGCGACGAGCGGCGGGTTCCTCAGTCGCGGCTCGAAGCTGAGTTACGTCAACCTCTCGCGAAAGGAGGGGTATCACCTCTGTCTGGTCGAGTCGCGCTCCGAAGGGTTCCACATGAACGTTCCCGAACTCTGAGTCTAGCTGCTTCCTTTTGTTCGGTACGCTGTGCGCGCACCCGTCGGTCCGTCGTCTCGGGCGTGTCTACGGCGGCTGCGTCTACGGAATCGGTCGGTTCGAGGTGGGCCTCGAGGGCGAGACAAAAGCGCCAGAACGGCAGTTATTCGCCGGCTGTCGACCGACGTCGGTCGACCGAGGACGGGCGGCAGCGGCGATAGTCTGCGATTCGATTCAGCGGGGACTGGTCCCCATACCCCAGGACGGCTCGAGAGCGGCTGTCGGTCTCGAGTCAGACGTGCGGGGGAGGTTAGCCTTCGATCTCGGCGACGTCTTCGATCTTCATGCCGTCGAGCTTGTCCATAATGTCGTCGAGCTTGCCGTCGAGCTCGTCGACGAACTCCGCCGTTCGCTCGGTCTTGATCGCACCCTGGCTGGAGGGCTCGATGAGGTTCTCCTCTTCGAGGACGCGCAGCGAGTAGCGGACCTTGTGGTGGGGGTAACCAGTCTCGTTCGACATCTTGACGATCCCGATCGGTTCGTTTTCGATAACCATCTTCAGGACCTGCAGATGTCGTTCCAACATATCGACTTCTTTCTCAAGTCGGTCTATCATGGCATTTGTTAACTTGTCGTTGGGCCTTTTAAAAGTTACTCCTGCCGATTCGCTTGCCCACTGTCAACTCGGTGTTCGTTCCTGTCAGTAGTTAACGCTTCCGTTCACGGAGAGACTGGCCGCACGATTGCGGCCAAATCGGCACCCGTCGTCGGGACCGATGATGTTCGGTGAGGGAGTGCTTGGCGGGCGGGCTGGACTTCGGAACTCGCTCGAGTGCGTCTGCATCTCCGCCAAACCTTCCGGGTCGTTCGGGGAAGTGGTCACCGAATCGGTCGGCACCGAGACGAGGTGTTCGTCCGACTCGAGCGGGCGACCCTATCCACAACCGTGTATATCTCGACGCGTTCGACCCGTCCATACCGTAATCTGTTTATCGGCCCGGCAAGAACCCGTCGCTGTTATGACCGTCACAATCGTCGGGTCGCAACTCGGCGACGAAGGCAAGGGTGGAGTCGTCGACCTCTACGGCGACGCCGCCGACGTCGTCGCCCGGTATCAGGGCGGCGACAACGCTGGACATACCGTCGTGGACGACGGTGAGAAGTACAAACTATCGCTCGTGCCGTCGGGCGCCGTCCGGGGCAAGGTCGGCGTCCTCGGGAACGGCTGCGTCGTCAACCCCGAGACGCTGTTCGACGAGATCGACACGCTCCGCGAGCGGGGGCTCGACCCCGACGTGCGCGTGGCCGAACGCGCACACGTCATCCTCCCCTACCACCGAGCCCTCGACGGCATCGAGGAAGCAGAGAAAGAGGATCTCGCGGCCGGGACGACCAAACGCGGTATCGGCCCGACCTACGAGGACAAGGCCGGCCGCCGCGGCGTCCGGATCGGCGACCTGCTCGATCCCGAAGTCTTGCGCGAGCGCCTCGAGTACGTCGTGCCCCAGAAGAAGGCCCTCGCCGAGGACGTCTTCGGCAAGGAGACCGGCGAGGCGTTCGACATCGATCACCTCTACGAGACCTACCGCGAGTACGGCGAGCGACTCGCCGAAGAGGAGATGACCGTCGACTGCGGGACCTTCCTCCAGGAGCACATCGACGACGGCGACAACGTCATGCTCGAGGGCGCGCAGGGAACCTCGCTCGACATCGACCACGGGGTCTACCCCTACGTCACCTCCTCGAACCCGACGTCGGGCGGTGCGACCGTCGGCACCGGCCTCGGCCCAACCGTCGTCGGGAAGGGGGAGGTCGTCGGCATCGTCAAAGCCTACCTCTCGCGAGTGGGTACCGGCCCGCTCCCGACCGAACTCGGCGGCGTCGAGGATCAGACCCCGAACTACGACGGTTCGGAGGGAGCGGACGACGCCGAAGAGGAACTCGCGACGTACATCCGCGACGAGGGCGGCGAGTACGGCACCGTCACCGGTCGACCGCGCCGCGTCGGGTGGCTCGACATGCCGATGCTCCGCCACGCGGCCCGCGCGAACGGCTTTACGGGACTCGCGATCAACCACGTCGACGTCCTGGCCGGACTGGACGAGGTGAAGGTCGGCCACTCCTACGAGTTCGACGGAGAGGAAATCTTCACGATGCCCCCGACAACCGAGCAGTGGGGCCGCTGTGAGGCCACGTTCCGAACGTTCGACGGCTGGCCGGAAGTCGACTGGAACGAGGTCGCCGCGGAGGGGTACGACGCCGTCCCCGAGAACGCCCGGACCTACCTCGAGTACATCAGCGACGAACTCGACACGCCGATCTACGCGATCGGCGTCGGTCCCGGCCGCGAGGAGACCGTCATCGTCGAGAATCCGTACGAATCGTCGTAACGCGTCGGACTCGCGCCCGTCACTCGCGCCCCGACGCGTTCCCGAAACCTTTTGCTGCAGGCGGCCAGCCTACGTACTATGAAGGAGTCGCTGCTGGAGATCCTCTGCTGTCCGCTCGACAAACACGATCTGGAACTCGAGGACGCCGAATACGCGACCGACGACGACGGTGACGAGACCGACGAAATCGTCGCCGGCGTCCTCGTCTGTAGCGAATGTGGCGAACGGTACCCGATCGAAGACGGGATCCCGAACCTGCTGCCGCCGGATATGCGCGAGGAGACCCCGGCCTGAGCGGCCCGATTCACGATGTCTCGAGAGGTTACCGTCCACGTTAATCGCGGGTCCGCAGATTCGCTCGAGACAGCCGTCGGTACCCTCGAGACCCGGGAGTCGTTCGATCTGATCCTCGAGAGCCACGGCCCGCCCGCCCACGTCCACTGTCGCCTCGGCGGCGACCTCGAACGGATCGCGTCGCTCGAGACCTCGAACTACTACGTCGAATCGGAGGGGGAAACGTACGTTCCCGTCCACGTCGCGTCCGAGGCCATCGATCGCCCGGTGGAGGGAACCCTCGAAGTGCTAACCGGCTACGGCTCGGAGTCGCTGTCGATCCCCGTCGTCGCGAAACCGGCGCCGGCCGAAGTCGACGTCGACGACTCGCTCGCCAAACCCGCCCAGCGGGAGCCGGAGCCGAACGTCCTCGAGCGCGCGGTCGCCGCGACCGGTCTCGAGCCGGCGACGCTCGTCGTCATCGCACTCGGAATCATCGCCGTCGCAATCGCGACGACGACGGCAGCCGCGATCGGCGGGCCGCTCGCCATGGCCGGGGTCGGAATCGTCGCGATCGGGTTCTGCGTCGCGGTCGCCTTACTGGTTCTGTAACGCGCTCGAGTCGGGTTAGTCGTCCCGTTGGTCTCGAGCCTCGAGACTCCCCTCCTCGTCGAATCGCTTCGCTCGGAGGTATCGCGCGCGGAAACGGTTCGCGCCGTCGTTGACGTCCGCTTCGCGGATCTCGTCGGTTCGGCCTTCCGCGACGGCGTCGATCAGCTCCGCGAGCTGGTTGAACTCGCTGGTGGTCAACTCGAGTTCGTAGTGCCGCTCTTCTTCGGACTCGAGGATGGTCCACTTGCGGGCGGCGGCGACGACGAGCGAGCAGGGCTCCCGACAGGGGAAGGTCCCGTCGCCGCCGTCGACATCGAGGTCGTCGTCCTCCTCGTACTGCCACTCTCGCCGGCGGAGACACTGCGAGTCGACGCAGCACGCTTCGGCCATCCAGTCGACGGCCTCGCGAGGGAGTTCGTCGATCACGTCGTAGATGCCGGTCTGGCGCTCGGCGGTCTCGAACCAGTGGTCGACGTCTAACGCCGCTCGTTGCTCGCGGTGCCAGTTGGCAACCGTCGCGGGGTAGAAGAACTCGACCGTCTCGACGAGTTCCGAACCCGAGAGCCCGGTGAAGGCCCAGCCCGAAACGAGCGTGGGGGCGGTCTTCAGCGGCCGGTAGCGGCCGTCCTCGTCGTAGGTTGCGATCTCGCGGGCGTCGAGGGGGTCGTCGTAGACCTCGAGGTCGGTGAGATCGGTGTCGGCGTCGTCGACGTGCCAGCAGTCGTAGACCCGCTCGCCGCCGTGTTCGTCGACATCGACGAACCTGGTCGTGATAGCCAGCTGTCCCCACTCGCGGTCGATCCCGTCGCGCAGGGATTCGTACCGCGCCGGGACGGCGAGCGTCTCCTCGTCCGTCGGCCGGTCGGTGTCGGCTCCGTTCCCGCCGTCGTCCTCGAGCGGCGCTCGTTCGCACCAGCGGAGGAACGCGCGGCGAGCGGTGCCGTCGCCGCCGACGGAGCGCTGCCAGTAGTCCCAGTTCGTGACGTACTCCGCGATCGGCTCGAGCGCCTGCTGGAGATCCGCTTCTTCGAGCCCCGTCTGCGTACCCTCGGACGTCTCGACGGTATACGCGTCGTCCTCGCGATCGATTCGGAGGCCGTCGAACTCGATCGGCGTCTCGGACTCGACTGCGCTCACCAGCGATTCGAAATCGGCGGTCGCCATCGTCACGCGTCAGTCCCCCGCCTCTGCGCCCGGCTCCGAGCCGGCGTCGGGGTCCGTCTCGCTCGAGTTCGAGAGCGTTACCTTGTCGCGGACGGCCTCGAGCGCGTCGCCGATATCGGCCCCGGCGTCCGCGGCGCGCTCGAGGAGGACGTCGGCCATCAGGCCCTCCGTCCCCACCGCGCCGGCGTACCAGATTCGGTGGCCGTCGACGTCCGCGGGGACGTTCCAGCCGAGGCGGTAGTCCTCGGTCAGCCCCATGTCCTCGGGAATGTCCTCCTGGGTATGGTAGCCGTCTGCGATGAAGAGCGGGACGACGACGATATCCTCGCTCTCGAAAAAGTCCGTGACGTCGTCGACTTCGGGCTCTTCGTCCATGAACAGCGCCTCGACCTCGTCGAACCGGTCCATCTCGCGGATCCGGTCGGCGTGGTACTCGACGGCTTTCGCCGAGTTCTCGTTGCGCTCGGTGCCGTGGCCGACGACCGCCAAGCCGACCCCTTCGCCGACGTTCGGATCCTCGGTGACGGTCTCGGCGCGCTGGACGATGACGTCCGTCATCGCGTCGTGCGTGCCGGCCGGGCCGCAGTAGTGGATCGTCTTCCCGACGTCGTCGGCCTCGAGCGTCGCCTGCGAGGCGTCCGTCCCGTCGGAGTCCCAGCGGTCCGGATCCCACTCCTCGAGACGGAGTTCGCGGGGGATGACCTGCTCGGTGAAGTAGCCCTCGCTGATGAAGAGGGGAACGACGAACACCTCGTCGGACTCGAGGGTTCGAATTACCTCGCGAAAGTGCGGTTCTTCCTTCCAGAAGGCCTCGCGCACCTCGTCGAACGCGCCCGTCCCGCGGACGGTGTCCGCGTGGGCGTAGGTAGGGTCGGAGGCGTCCGGATTCAGGTGCGAGCCGTGCGCCGCGATAACCAGCGCTTGCATGGTCGCCCGTTAGGATGGGGACGGTTTAGGAACTTCGCTGTCGGCCCTCGTCGCCGCCTCCTCGAATCGCCCTTCCCCGCGTACTGTGCGACTCGCCGGCGCGCTCGGCTCACTCTTGTACGGCAAAGTCGGTTCGCGCCGCACACACCTGCTCCTGGGCCTGCAACTCCGCACGAACGATGTAGCCGCCCGGCTGGGGAGCCGTCCACTCGGCCTCGTAGGTCTCCGTCGCTCCCGGTTCGAGTCGATCCGTGCTGAGCATCTGTGCGAACATTCGGCCCTCGCTGAATCGCCAGACTTCGCGGCCGTCCTCTTCCACGACGAACTCCGCCTTGCAGGCGTCCGAGAACTGCAGATCGACCGACTCCGACCCCCTGTTGATAACGGTAAACGCGAACGTTACCAGTTCAGATTCGCCGTCCGGTCCCGAGACGTCCGCTTCGAGCCGTCCCTCGAGTGACATAGCCGCGGCTTCGGGGTGAACCCGGATAGGTCTTTTCGGAACTCGTGCGCTCGAGCACTACTCCCCGTTCGTACTCACGACGCCATCCGAGACAACGACCGTCGAAAGCGCACCGTCGACGCCGAGGCGAACCCGTGAGCCGACGTCGATTGTTCGGACGGATCGATCGTCGACGACCAGCGTCACGTCACCCTCGTCGCGCTCGACCGTGAGCGCGATGTCGTCGTCGGGGAGTACCCACCGCCGCGTCCGCGTCGCGAAGGGGGCGATCGGGGAGACGGCAACGGCGTCGATACTCGAGGCGAGGTGTGGTGCCTCGAGCGCGCTGCTGTAGCCGTAACTGCCCGCCGGCGTCGCGACGACGACACCGTCGGCACGAAACGTCGAGACGGGTTCGCCGCGGCTCTCGACGCCGTACTCGGAGATCCGCGCCGGCTCGTCGGTGACGAGCGTCGCGTCGAACAGCGCGCGCTCGCGGATGAGGTTACTCCCGGTATCGTCTTCGACTTCGATCCCCAGAACCGGGTGGCGACGAACGGTGGCATCTCCCTCGAGGACGGCCTCGAGCGCGGCCGGAGCCCGCGCCGCGGAGACGGTGTCGATCCCGTCCACGTCGCCGATCGGGAGGACGGGAACGCCGGGTTGGGCGCGAGCGGCGGCCGAGAGACCGTCTTCACCCGTGGTCACCAGCAGGGACGGCTCGGCGGCGAGGACGGTCTCGAGGTCGCCGCGGACGGTCGTCGCGTCGTGAGCGTCCGCGATCGAATCCGCGTTCAGCGCCGTCGCTGTCTTCGAGTCGACGATACCGACGACCGGCTGCTCGGCTCCCGACCACGCGGCGTCCATGCCGTGGCGTTGGCGCGGATCGGAGAAAAACGTGGGGTTAGCTGTCCGTGTTGCCCTCCTTCTCGACCGCCTCCCTACTCGTCGTACGGCCAGTCGCCCGTGATTCGGATCCCCTCCGCGAGCCCCTGGTCCTCGAGGGCCGCCGCGATCGCCTCGGGTGCTCGGTGCTCGACGGTCACGTCCTCGCGCGCGAGGTGGACGACGAGGTCGCTCAGGAGGATCGCTTGCTCCCGGAACGTCCGCTGCTCGAGTTTCTCGAACGTGTCGGCGAAGGTGTGGCCCCAGCCGCGGCCGACATCGTCGGAGGTTGACTTGACGTGGTAGCCGGGGACGCCCCACCGGACGAACGGCCAGTGGTCGCTGTGGGGTCCCATCTTCGGCACCGTCTCGATCGGGTGGCCGTAGCGCTCGGCGATCTCGGTCGCCGCGGCCTCGAGTTCGTCGAAGCCGTGGGTCGTCACGGAGAGCGTTCGATCGCGGACCACGCCGTCGCTGTTGACGATCGCCGTAATCGTGTCGTGATCGGTCGTCTCGGCGTGGTACGAGGAGCCGACCAGACCGACCTCCTCCGCGCCGTAGGCGACGAACTCGATGCGAGTTTCGAGGTCGTCCGCTCGCTTCGCGAGCGCATTCGCGAGTTCGATGACCATCGCGGTTCCGGCGCCGTTGTCGAGGGCGCCCTCCGCGATGTCGTGGGCGTCGACGTGGCTCGTCACGAGGACGCGTTCGTCGGTGTCGGGCCCGAGTTCGGCGTGGACGTTCTGGCTCTCCGCCGGGTGGATATCCGCCTCGACGGCGAGTTCGATCTCGTCGCCGTCGAAGCGTCGGGCGAGTCGTGCGCCCACCTCACTCGAGACGCCGACGGCCGGAATCCCGCCGATCGGGTCGTCGTCGGTTCCCACGCTCCCGGTCGGCGGCAGACAGCCCGCGACGTGATTGCGGTAGACGAAGGCGACGGCCCCGTTCTCGACCGCGTGGTAGTACTTCTCCCGGCGGTGAAGATACCGGTCGTAGTGGTCCGGAATGTCGCTGCGGACCATGACGACGGCTCCCTCGAGGTCGCGGCCCTCGAAATCGCTCGGGAGACCGTAGCCGAGGTCGACCAGCGGCGCGGTGACGCGGTCGGCCGGACTGCGCGGCAGCGCGATACACTCCTGGGTCGTCTCGCGGGCCGTGATCGAACTCTCTCCGCGCGTCCAGCCCTGAACGTCGAACGACTCGAGGCGGACGTTTCGCGCCCCCGCCTCGACTAACGCGTCGCGCGTCAGCTCGGCGGCCTCGCGCTCGCCGTCGCTGCCGGCCATTCGGTTGCCGATATCGACCAGTCGCTCGAGGTGGTCCCAGCCGACGTCGCTCGTGAAGACGTCGCCGATCCAGTTGCTCATACTCGAGCGGTGAACGTACGTGTGGGTAACTGTACCGTTCGCGGAACTGTTCGAACGGCCCGAGAGAGCGTTCCGTGTTGACATGCTTTCGATACTGACAGGTGGATCTGGGAATCTTTTTTAGCCCCCTCCCTCTCGAGTCGAGTATGCGGGAGACGCTTGCCGACTGGCGGCCGGCCATCGACGAGGCGATCGCCGACCTGGTCCCACGGGAAATCGACGCCGACTACCTCGAGTCGTTCTTCGGCGCCCCCACCTACGAGTACGATCCGACCGGCATCCAGCGGGCCCTCTCGACGCCGCTGTGGGAGCTGCTCGATCGGGGCGGGAAACGCTGGCGCGCGGTGCTCTTTCTCGTCTTCGTCGAGGGCTTCGGCGAGGATCCGGCGGAGTACATTCACTACGCCTGCATCCCGGAGATCCTCCACAACGGGACGATCATCGTCGACGACGTCGAGGACGGGGCCACGATTCGCCGGGGCGAACGCGCGCTGCACCACCTCTACGGGCAGGATATCGCGCTCAACGCCGGCAATGCGCTGTACTTCCTGCCGCTGAAGGTGTTGACCGAGAACCCCGCCGACCTCCCGGCGGACCGACGCCTCGCCGCCTACGAGATGCTGATGTGCGAACTCAACCGGACCCACCTCGGCCAGGGGATGGACATCTGCTGGCACAACGAACGCGACGTTCGGATCACGCCCGAGCAGTACCTCGAGATGTGTGCGTGCAAGACCGGCTGTCTCGCCCGGATCGTCGCCCGACTCGCAGCGATCGTCACCGCCCAACCCGACGAGGTCGAAGAAGCCGTCGCGGCGTACGCCGAACTGACGGCCGTCGCCTTCCAGATCGGCGACGACATTCTGGACGTCGAACACTCGCTGGGCCGGGCCGGCGACTTCGGTAAGGAGTTCGGCAACGACATCCGGGAGGGTAAGCAGACGTTGCTGGTCATCCACGCACTTCAGGAGAGCGACCCGGAGCGGGCGAAACGACTCCAGGACATTCTGAGCGCCGACGAGAACACCGACGAGGAGATCAGCGAAGCCCTCGAGATCATCGAGGACGCCGGCAGCCTCGAGTACGCTCGCGAACACGCCCTCGACCTCGCGGCCCAGGCTCGCGCGGCGATCGACGGCCTCGAGTTCGACGACGAGACGACCCGAAAGCTCCGCGAGTTCACCGAGTTCGTCGTCGACCGCGAGGACTGACGGCGGTCAGCGACGAATCGGCCGGCGGCGACGAATCGCTACTGCATCGACGAACCGCCACGGGCCGATCACAGTCACGGGATCCGACGCCGAGCCCTAGCTACTACTTGCCGGACGTGGTAGCCGTCGCCAGTGACGGCCGACCACTCGGGTGCGAACGACCGGGAGCGGACGACAGCGAGCCCCTGGCCCGTCCTTATCGCGGTCGGCCTCGTGCTCTCGGAAGTCGGCATCGTCGTCGACCTCTTTCCGATCGCCGTCGGCGGACTCGTGCTCTTCACCGCGAGCGTCGCCGGCATTTTGGCGGAATCGAGGCACGTCTCGAGTCCGTGGCCGCTCGCGATCGGATTCGGCGTGCTGTTCGCTGCCACGGGATCGGCGCTCTACGCCCTGGGAACCGGCGCAGTAGCCGTCCCCGCGGCAGACGGCCTCGTCGGACTCGCGAGTCGTGGCCTCGCCGTCGCCGTCGCCGGCGTCGTGATCGTCGTCGGAAGCGCGATCCTCCGCTCTCGCAGCCGAACCCACTGATCGACACAGCCCACACCCACTCATGAGCCGACGCGCATTCGACGCAGAAATCGCCCTCGACCTGGCAGTGAACCTGATCCCGTTCCTGATCATCCTCTTTTTCGTCGTCCTCTTCGCGGCGTTCAACCCGTGGGGATTCTCGCTGCTGCAGTCGACGCTCCAGTTCGCCATCCTGCTGCTCACGGCGGGACTGCTCGCGCTCGCCACCCTCATCGCGGCGCGCGCGATCGAGGGCGACGAACACACGAGGCGCGACTGACGACGGTGCAGTCGCGTCGGTAGTCAACGGCGAGTCGAGTGCGAGCTGAACGCGGGGCGAGGCGCAAGTCCCGAATCGCGGTCGATCCCGGTCAGTTGACGATGAGGACGAAGCCGGTCAGTCCCATCAGGAGGGCGATTCCGACGAGGAGCAAGAGGAACAGCTCCTTCTCGGCGAGTCCTCGTCGGCTCCTCGAGTCGTCTGATTCGGTCGGATCGGAGTCCACGGATGCTCTCCACGAGGCTACGGGAGCAACGGTCAAAAAACGGGGTGACGGAGACTCGAGCGGCAGAGATACGGGCCCGAGCGCCGTCGAGGCGACACTCCCACAGACGCGAACCGGGCAGCGTCCGGCGGATAGGGATGGGGGTGGAGTGGGAGTGCGACGGCAGGGGCGGGGCACGGTTCGTGCCCGCGAACTGCCGTGTGCCTACGCACACGGACACCGGAAATACCAGTGGTTCCAAACGAATTTGGTATTTCAGCTGGCGAACACGATCTCGTGACTGATCGAGTGTCCGCGTTCGGATTCGGGACGAAAACGCAACACCCTCGGTCCCTCCCGACGAACGGTCACGCGTGACTGACGATCGAGAACTCGGCGGCCGGCGCGTCGTCGTCGGTCTCGTCGCCGCGCTGACCGCCGTCACCGCCGCCTTCGGCGCCGTGTTGGGCTTCGTACTCCCCGCGTGGACCGGGCTCGAGGAGATCGTCGTACTCGAGATGACCGTTCCCGTCTCGCCGGTGACGTTCGGGCTCTACGGCGGCGTGACGATCGGCGCCTTTCTGGTGACGTTGCTGGTGGTCGTCCAGGCGATCTCGCGGTTCGACGAGAACGCGGTGTGAGTGTCGCTCGCGCCGCGGGACGGCACACCCTCCTGAACCGTTCGCCGAGCGACGCGAGCGGGGCAACCGCGGCGTCTCCGGTCGGTGTCGCGGGAGTTATCCTTCACGGACCGTAACCGACCGATATGTTGTCGACGGACGTCTTCGTCGTCGGGGCCGTCGCGCTGGTCGGACTCGCGATCCTCGGCGTCGGGCTGTACATCGCTTCCATCGGTGCGGGTCGGCTCCGGACCGCTCGAGCGCTCCGCGAGACCGAGCCGACGGCGCTGCGCGACGTCCCCGCGGCGAGCGGCCTCGTCGCGTTCAAGGGGACCGCACGCGAAGACGACGACGGGTGTCTCGAGGCCCCCGTCACCGGCACGCCGTGTCTGGCGTACACGGTTCAGGCTCGGTCTCGAGCGGACGGGACTGGCCGGACCGATAGCGACGCTGCGGCCGACGGGACTGGCGCGGCTCCCGATGCCGAAACCGGAGCTAGCGCGGCTTCCGACGCCGGCACCGGGACGGTCGAAACGGCCGAAACCACCGGTGAGGTCACCGAGGACGATCGCTGGTCGTTCGACGGCGGTGCGTCGGCCGGCATTCCCTTCGCGGTCGAAGACGGCACCGACCGCGTCGCGGTCGACCCCACGAACGCCGTCCTCTCGCTCGACGACTGGGCGGCCGAGGCCGCGTGGACCGATGGCTCGGGCCTCAAGGGCGGCGCACTGGATCGTCTGCGTGCCGCCGGGCTTTCGGGTACCAACGGCGAGACCGACGACGAGCGCGGTTCCCCTCGCCGCCAATACCGGGAACTGCGCCTCGAGTCGGGAGACGACGTCCACGTCTTCGGCGGGAGCGTCGTCGACTCGGGCCGCGACGGACGGACGACAGACCGTGCGGTTACCGTTACCGGCGGCGACTGGTTCGAAATTTCAGCCGCCGGACAGCAAACGGTGCTCTCGGACAACCGTCGGTCCGGTTCGCTGTATCTCATCTTCGGCGGACTGATCGCCGTCCCGGGCGCGGGATTTACGCTCGCGGGAATTGTCGGCCTGCTCACCACGCTGGTTCTGTGAACGGCCCGCAGAACGGTGAGCCACGGCGCAACGAGGGATCGAGCGATATCGAAATCACGGTCGCGCTCGAAGCGTACGCCGTTCGGCTCGACGCGGGAGGGTGGCCGTCAACGACGCGTAACTTCCCCTCGTGCCCCTTAGCGACGAGAAATCGGCTCGCCGTGCCCCTCAGCGTTGCGGGCGATCCCGTTCGGTTCGCTCCCGTTCTTCCTCGAGTCGGTCGAACGCCCAGTCGATGTCAACGAGGTTCCGTGGCGATTCGTTCAGGCCGCGGCGACAGACAACTTCGAGCGTGCGATCCCGTGCGTCGGGCGTAAACGGTGCCACGGCCATCAGGCGGGCAACGTCGGCCCGCGGGATCGATCCCGATACCGAATCGCCGCCCTCGCCGACGACGGGGTCGTCGCTGGGCGGCGCGTTGGTAAGTTTGCCGGGGCGAATAATCGTGTGGCCCAGCCCCGACCGACGCAGCGCCGCCTCGGCGTCCCGTTTGGCACGGAGCGAGCCGCGAATCAGGAGTCTGGCGGGGAGTGACAGTCCCGACTTCGAACTGCCTACGCCGATCGCACTCTCGTAGACGAAGTAGTCGGCGTCAGCCCCCATCGCGGCCGTAATGAGGTTAATGACGCCTGTCCGATCGACCAGCTTCCCGCCGAGCGTGTGGCGTACGCCCACCGGCGTGCCGAGGGCACAGTAGACGACACCGCACTCTTTGACTGCGGCGACGGCGTCGGCCGACTCGAAGAAGTTGGCGACGATCACCTCGTCCGCGCCGAGTCGCTCGAGCGTGTCGACGTTCGCGTACGACTGCGTCGTCGCGCGAACGGTGAGATCGGTCGGCCGGAGCGCGGAGAGCAGTTCGTGGCCCGTCTCTCCGCTCGCGCCGGCGACGAGAACGCGATCGACAGCCGTCAGTCTGGAGGAGGTACCTGCCATCGACCGGGCTACTGTCCGGGGACGGATAACCTTCACCAGTGGCCAGCAAGCCCGACAGTCGTGTTCGGAGACCTAATTATGACGATGAAACTCGGCGATAGTCTCCGACCGAAGAGTAGTAGTCGGCTACTTCCTAGACTGCAACCGTTTCGTCGTCTCGACGAGCGGGTGGCGGGCGTAGTCGACGATCTCGATGTCGTCGATCCGCTCGAGTTCCTCTTTCTCCGCGGTGGCAGCCATGCCGAGTTCGATCTCCCGATCGACGACGATGACGTAGGCGTCCATCTCGTCGATTCCCAACCGGTCCGACGCCATCACGCGGTGGTGGCCGTCGGCGAGCAACAGCGTGCCGCCGTTGTCGATAACCACCAGCGGCTCGGCCAGCCCGTGCTCGAGTTCGTATCGTCGTCCCTCGAGTTCGTCGGCGTAGACCCGGCCCTGCGTCGGCGTGAGCGCCGACAGCGAGACCGTCCGTCGTTCCTGCTCGAGTTCGGTGTCGTGGATCTGCTCGAGCGTTCGCATCAGTTTCCCCACCTTCTCGGGCGTGGCGCGTTCGATCTGACTGCGGATGACGTCGGCGTTGGAGATGATCCCCACGAGGTTGCCGGCGTCGTCGACGACGGGAAGCTTTTGGATCCCCGACCGGAGGATGACGCGGGCGGCGTCGGTCACTTTCATGTCGGGGTGGGCGACCAGCAGGTCCGTCGTCATCACCTTGAAAATCGGCTCGTCGTCGTCGGCCAGCAACAGGTCGCGGGCGCTGACGAACCCCTCCACGCGTCGCCGCTCGCAGACGGGAAAGCCGCTGTGCTCGTCGCTCTCGGCGATCCGCGCCGCGACGTTGCCGACGGTCTCGTCGGGGGCGACCGTCACCACGTCGCGCGTCATGTACTCGTGGACCTGGGGTTTGCTTCTGTCCGACGCGACCTCCATACGTCATTCGAGGAACTCCGCGCGCAAAAGCGTGTCCTCCCGGCGGTGACTGCCGACGCTGTTCGCTCCCGGTCTCGGATAGCTCCGACTTTCGTCGGTCGTCACGCTCTCGCTCGTCGCGTTACGCCGACTCTCCGCCTTCCAGTTCACCCTCGTCGTCGGCCCGTGCCGGCTCGCTCATCTCGTCCTCGTCGTCGACCGAAAACAGCCACTCGCTGGTCTGGGTGTAGGCCCCGACGGAGACTCCCGGTCGGCTCTCGATCGCTTCGAAAAACCGGTTCGTGATCACCTCTTCGACGACGCTGACGATCGACTCGATCTCGTCCTCGTCGTCGGCGCTCCCCAAGATGCCGATCTCGAGTTGGGCACCGGCCATGTCGGCGTGACCGCCGGCGCTGCCGATCCGGTCGAAGGCGTCCCGGAGCGTCTCGCCGAGGTCGACGTCGCTCGCCCGCGATCGGGCGGAGAGAAACACCATCTCGTCTCGAAAGCCGAAGACGAGCGTCGTCTCGACGCCCTCGATCGACAGCAACTGGTCGGCCGCCTGTGGCAAGGCGTCGCGGTTGGCGAGTCGGCCGACGCTCGCGACGGCGACCGAGTCGCGCTGGATGCGGTTCTTGATCGCTCGAGCGATCGTATCCAGGGTCTCTCCCTCGACCGTCGGCTGCTCGATCTGGCGTAGGACGGACGTCTCGACGTGGGGCCAGAGGATCGACGCGGCCTCGAAATCAGCCGGCGAGACCTCGCGCGTGAAGTCGTTCGTATCGATCCGAATACCGTAGAGCAACGCCGTGGCGGTCGCTCGCTGGGGTTCGAGACCGAACCGATCGAGGTAGTCGGTCATGACGGTGCTGGTTGCGCCAGCGTGTTCGCGCAGGTCGACGAACTCCCCAGGGACGGGGCCGCGGGGCGGGTGGTGGTCGATAACGATGTCGACGTGGAGGTCCTCGGGAAGCTGATCGTTGACGCCGGGCCGGGAGTGGTCGACCAGTGCGAACGCGTCGTACTCCTCGAGTGAGTCGTCGCACGAGAGATTACGGAGCTGGAGATCGAGCAAGTTGACCATCGCGCGATTCTCCTGGTGGGAGATGTCGCCGAAGTAGCAGGCGTCGGCGTCGACGCCGACCTCGGCGGCGATCTCGACCAGCGCGACGGCGCTCGCGATCGCGTCCGGATCCGGGTTATCGTGCATGACGACGGCCAGCCGGCTGTCAATGGTCGCGAGCTGTTTCCGCAACCCGATCGCGGCACCGGCGGAGGGTCGCGCGACGCCGTCGATAACGTGATCGATCATCGCACGCTTGGCGTCGACGACGTGATCCGCGAGTTCTTCGAACCGCGGCCGATCCGCCGACGCCACGTTCCCGCCCAGATAGGCCACGATCGACGCCGTCCGAAACCGCTCGCGCGCTCGCTCGAGGGCGGCCCGATTGACGTCGGTGCGGTCGCTGGCGACGAAGATCACGTCGGCCTGTTCGACGTTCGCGATCACCGCCGGATCGGTCGGGTCGGCACACCAGGCCGGAATACTCTCGTCGCGAAGCGTCTCGACTATGCTCTCGTCCTCGGTAACGACGAGCAGCCGGTCCCGGGCGTCGCCGGTGCGCTCGGGTATCTGTTCGACCACCTGGCGGCCCACCGTTCCGCACCCGAGCACGAGCCGGAAAACCATACGTGCCGGTTTGCAACCCCGTGCGGGAAAAGCTACCGGGTCCGCGCTCGGGGACCCCGAAAAATCAGTTCCGGCGCAACCGCGAACCGCCTGCTGTTGCGCTCCCGAGTCGGATACGCCGACTCGCCTCAGCCGAGGGCGGCCACCGCGGCGTCGAGCGCCGCGTCGACCACCGGACCGAAGCCGGGGAGGATGAGGACCGTCATCACGGCGGCGACGACGATCGCCGCGTAGAGCCCGGTCGGTTTGGCGAGTCGATCGCGGGCGGTCGCGGGCTCTTCGATCCAGAGCGCCTTGACCAGCCGCGAGTAGTAGTACAGCGAGAGCGCGCTGTTGACGACGAGCGCGGCGGCCACCGCGAGCATCGCCGTGTTGGCGGCCGAGGCCTCGAGCGCCCCCATGAACAGGAAGAACTTGCTGAAGAAGCCGCCAAAGGGCGGGATCCCAGCGAGGCTGAACATGAAGACGGCCATCGCGGCGCAGGCGACCGGCGCCTGCGTCGAGAGCCCGTTGTAGTCCTCGAAGGTGCGGCCGACGCCCCAGTGTTCGGCCAGCGCGACGAAGAGGAACGCACCCGTGTTCATGAAGCCGTAGACGAGCAGGTGCATCATCGCCGCGCCCATGACGAGTTCGCCACCGTCAGCCGAGAGGCCGGCGACCCCGATCAGCGCGTATCCGGCGTGGCCGATCGAGGAGTACGCGAGCATCCGCTTGACGTTGTTCTGGGTCGCCGCGGCGAAGTTCCCGACCGTCATCGTGACGATCGCGAGGATGATGAACGCGACCGTCCAGTCGAAGCCGATCAGGGCGTTCATCTGCTCGCCGAGCGGGAACGCCTCCGTAAAGACGCGGAAGAGAACGACGAATCCGGCGGCCTTCGAGGCCGACGAGAGGAACGCGCTGATGGGTGCGGGCGCGCCCTCGTAGGCCTCCGGCGCCCAGAAGTGGAAGGGGACGCTGGCCGTCTTGAACGCGAAGCCGCCGATCAGCATGAGGATGCCGAGTCCGAGCAGGCCGCCGTAGTCGTCGGCCTCGCCCGCGGCGACGACCTCGGCGATGGCGGACAGCTCCAGAGAGCCGGTCGCGCCGTAGACGAGCGAGATGCCATAGAGGAAGATCGCCGACGAGAGCGCGCCGATCAGGAAGTACTTCAGCCCGGCCTCGACGCTCCCGCGGTTGTCCTTCAGGATCGCCACGAGCGCGTACGAGGGAAGACTCGCCAGTTCGAGGGCGATGAAGATCGTCACGAGGCTGTCGGCGGCGGCCATCATCGACATGCCGGTCGCCGCGAGGACGACCAGCGAGTAGTACTCGGCCTGGTAGGCGTGACCGACCAGGTAGTCGTAGCTGGCCACCACGATCAGGGCCGTGACGATGGCCACGATGATCATGAAGTACAGCGCCATCTGATCGACGACGAAGCCGTGGATCGGCTCGATCTCGCCGAGTCCGCCGTCGACCGTCGGCGTGCCGACGCCGGCGGCGCTGAACCAGACGGCGACGGCGAGCGACGCGAGCGCGCCGCCGGCCGCGGTGCCCGCGAGCAGCGAGCGGTTGGTCGAGTGCGGCGAGATGCTGTCGAAGACGAACAGCGCGAGCGCCGTCCCCGCCAGGATCAACGCCGGTGCGAGCGCGGTCCACTCCGCGAGCTGGAACATCGCCATCACAGGTCACCTCCGCTCAGGATCGGATCGACTGCGTCGGTTATCATCTGGAAGATCAGGTCGGGGGCCACGCCCAGGGCGATGATGAGCCCGAGCAACACGAACATCGGCGCGATGTCGTGCAGCGGGGCGCGACCAACGTCGTAGTCGGTCTCGAGTTCGTACGGTCCGAAGACGGCGCGCTGGAGCGCAAAGAGCAGGTAGCCGGCGACGATGACGATGCCGAACATCGCCAGCGAGGTAAACAGCGGAGCGTACGGGAAGTCGGCCCCGAACGCGCCGAAGAAGATGAAGTACTCCGCGGCGAAGCCGCTCATGAGCGGCAGCCCCATGTAGCCGAACGCGCCGGCGACGAGGATGCCGACGGCGACCGGCATTCGGTCGGCCATCCCGGACATGTCGGTGACGAGCCGGGTGTGGGTGGCGTTGTAGATGACGCCGACGGCCATGAACATCAGCCCCGAGATGAGGCCGTGACTGACCATCTGGAACGTCGCGCCGCCGACCCCGAACTGGGTGTAGGCGACGAGTCCGAGGATGACGTACCCCATCGACGACACCGAGGAGTAGGCGACGATCCGTTTCAGGTCGGTCTGAGCCAGCGCCAACATCGCGCCGTAGATCACGCTGATGACGGCGATGGCGGCGATCGGCACGGCGTACGTCTCGACCTGGTCGGGGAACATCGTGAAGTTGAATCGGAGCAGGGCGTAGGTTCCCATCTTCAGCAGGACGCCCGCTAACAGGACGGAGGCGGGCGTCGGCGCTTCGACGTGAGCGTCCGGGAGCCACGTGTGGAACGGAACGACGGGCACCTTCACGGCGAAGCCGAGGAACATCGCGACGAACACGACCGACGCGAGAGTGGTTCCCTCGAGCCCGAACAGGCCGTCGGGTCCGTCGGTGAGCATCGCATCCGCGATCTCCGGCAGCGCGAAACTCGTTACGCCGTCGCCGAGGCCGAAGACCAGCGCGACGAACGCACCGAACATCACGAGCGACGCCACGTTCGTGTAGACGAAGAACTTGATCGCGGCGTACTTCCGGCGCGGGCCGCCCCAGATACCGATCAGCAGGTACATCGGGATCAACACGGCCTCCCAGAAGATGAACCAGAGGAAGAAATCCAGTGCGGTGAAGACGCCGATCAGGTTCGCCTCGATGAAGAGGATGAGTCCGTAGAACTGGGACTCGCGAGTGTCGATCGGCGTCCACGAGCTCATGATCGCGAGCGAACAGAGGATCGTCGTCAGCACGACGAGCGGCAGGCTGATGCCGTCGACGCCGACGAACCACGAGATCGAGTACTCGCCGAGTTGGATCCACTCGAGGTGGGACTCGAAGGCGAGCGTGCCGTCGAGTAAGGCGTTGCCGCTGCCGTCGAACGCCGTAAACATCCAGACGCTGAGCGCAGCCGGCACCAGGCTGATGGCGAACGCCAACTTGCCAGCGATTCGGTTCGGCGCGATAAACGTGACGAGCGCGCCGATCAGTGCGACGGCGATTAGTGCTTCGATCATCATCAGAACCACCCTCCGTAGACGCCGAGGAAGACCAGTAAGGCGATGAACCCGGCGACGATCAACGCCGCGTAGTTCGTCACGATACCGGTCTGCAGTCGTTTCACCCAGCTACTGCCGAAGAGGCTGGCGGTCGAGATGCCGTTGACCGAGCCGTCGATGACGCTCTGGTCGAAGCGGTCGGCCGCTCGAGCGAGCGGCAGCGTAACGCCGCGCGCGAGCCAGACCTGGTACTCGTCCTGGTAGTAGTTGTTCTCGAGGGTCCGGCGGGCGCTGCCGAGTCGTTCCGTGTGTGGAACGGGCTCGGGAACGTTGTACAGTTTCCAGGCCAGTCCGGCACCGGAGAACGCGAGCAGGAGCGAGAGCCCGGCCGCGATCAGGACCGTCAGTTCTTCGGAGCCGATCGCGCCCGTTTCGTAGGCGACCATCTCACCGTAGGCACCGTACGTCAGCCCCTCGACGGCCCCGTACTCGCCGTCGAGCCAGGACTCGAGGAACGTGAACTCGAGGCCGGTCAGCTTGTAGACCGGCGCGAGGTTCGCGACACCCGCGACGACCGCGAGGACACCCAGCGAGAGCAGCGGGATCTTGACGGCCCAGCCGACCGGGTGTGGATCCTCGGCGGCCTCGGATCGGGGCTCGCCGTGGAAGGTCAAGAACACCATTCGGAAGGTGTAGAAGCCGGTGAAGAAGACGGCCACGAGGCCCATCGCGTATGCGGCGAGGATGATCGGCTGCTCCAAGCCGACGATGAGCGCGTCGTAGAGGATCTCGTCTTTGGACCAGAAGCCCGAGAACGGGATGATCCCGGCGAGCGCGAGCGCGCCCGCGAGAAACGTGTAGTAGGTGACGGGCGCTTTCTCCTTCAGTCCGCCCATCTTCCACATGTCCTGTTCGTGGTGCATGAGGATGATGACGGCCCCGGCACCCAGGAACAGCAGTGCCTTGAAGAAGGCGTGGTTCATGAGGTGGAAGACTCCGGCGACGTAGCCGCCGACGCCGAGTCCGAGCATCATATAGCCGTACTGGCTGATCGTCGAGTACGCCAGCACCTGCTTGATGTCGTCTTTGACGACGCCCATCGTGGCGGCAAAGAGCGCGGTGAAGCCGCCCACGAAGGCGATGATCGCCAGCGCGGTCGGGCTGAGCGCGTAGTAGCCGAACATCCGCGCGACGAGGTAGACGCCGGCCGCGACCATCGTCGCCGCGTGGATGAGCGCGGAGACGGTCGTCGGGCCTTCCATGGCGTCGGGTAGCCAGGTGTGGAACGGGAACTGGGCGGATTTACCCAGCACGCCGCCCAGCACGAGCAGGCCGGTGATCGTCACCCAGGTCTGGGCGTCGAAGCCGAACAGCGTGTCGCCGTCGGCGATCGCGGTCTCGGCGGCCGCGACGAACGAGTCGTCGCCCGCGAACGCGACCGTGCCGAAGGTTGCGGCGATGGCGACGACCCCGATCAGGAAGAAGTAGTCGCCGAACCGGGTGACGAGGAACGCCTTCTTCGCGGCCGAGGGCGCGGATCGCGTTCGGAACCAGAAGCCGATCAGCAGGTACGAACAGAGACCCACCAGTTCGAAGAACATGAACGCCATCAGCAGGTTGTCCGCGTAGACGAACGCGAGCATGCTGAACGTAAAGAGCCCGAGTCCGGCGTAGTACCGCGGGAGGCCGGTCTCGCCCTCGGCGTTCATGTAGCCGAGACTGAACACGTGGACGAGAAACGCCACGAGCGAGACGATGACCAACATCAGCGCCGAGAGCGGGTCGATCAGGAGACCGAACGTGAACTCGATCCCCGTCGTGCCCGCTTCGCCGGCGGCGTCGCCGGCCGTCCACTCGTAGAGCGTCTCGTGATACACTTCGCCGCCCGCGACCGTCGCCAGCATCCACAGCGAGAACAGCAGGGAGCCTGCCGTCGCCGCGATGCCCGCAATCGCGCCCTTCTTCGGCATCCACTTGCCGAAGGTGAGCGCGACCACGAAGGCCGCGAGGGGGAACGCCGCTATCGCCGGCGCGTAGGAGAATGCACCTTCCATCTTACCACCTCATCGTCGTCGGAACCGTGACGTCGACGTCACGGAAGTTGCGGTACAGCACCAGGATGATCCCGAGTCCGACGGCGACCTCCGCGGCGGCCAGCGCCATCGTAAACAGCGCGAAGACCTGCCCCGTGAGGTTGCCGTGGTAGAACGCGAACGCGATCAGGTTGATGTTCGCCGCGTTCAGCATCAGCTCGACGGACATCAGGAACAGCAGTGCGTTACGACGCGTCAACACGCCGAATAGCCCGATACAGAACAGGGCCATCGACAGGAGGACGTAGTACTCGACCCCGACCGTCATCGGTCGTCACCTCCAGCCGACGCCGCGTCCCCGTCGGCCGCGTCGTCCTCGGAACCCGAGCTTTCGGCGGCCGGACCGCCGTCCGTCGCCGTCGGCCCGGTCGAACCGAAGCCGCTCGAGTCGCCGGAACCGGTTCCGGGTGCGGCGTCGCTTGGGCCCGTACTCCCGAGCGCCGAAACGGGTTCGCCCGCCTCCTCGCGTTTCGCGAGGACGAGCGAGGCGTCGAGGGCTGCATCGAGCGTGAGCGCGATCAGCAGGAACGCGGCGAGGAACGGTTCGGTACCCGTCACGCCGTCTGACTCCTGGAGCGTCGCGAAATCGAGCAGCGCGTAGCCGATCGCGGCGGTGATCGACTCCACCTCGAAGCCGCCGTCCGCCATCGGCTGGAACGACGTGTTGACGACGATCAGCGCCATCAGACCGAACAGCGCGACGGCCAACAGTCCGGGAGCGAGCGAACGCCCGAGTCTGAGTTTCGGGCCGGTCGTCATGCCTGTACCACCTCGTCGGACGCTTCATCGTCGGTCTGAGTGAGCATCACGGCGAACGTGATGAGCACCAACACCCCGCCGACGTAGACGAGGACCTGCATCATGGCGACGAACTCCGCCGCCAGCATCACGAAGTGTACCGCGATGCTCGTCAGCGCCACGCCGAGCATGAGCGCCGAGTGCCACGGATCCTGTAAGAGGACCACAGCCAGCGCGCTGGCGAGCGTCACGACCGCAAACGCCACGAACGCAATCGTTTCCAACATTGTTACTGGTAATCGACATCCCCCTCTCCCTCGCCGATCCACGCGCTCCGGTCGGGTTCGCGTGACTCGAGCGGGTCGATATCCTTGTACCACGGTACGGCTTTCAGCTGCTCTTTGTTGTAGACGAAGTCGTGTTTCGTATCCGCCGTGAACTCGAAGTTCTGCGTGAGTAGGATGGCGTCGACCGGGCAGACCTCCTCACAGAGCCGGCAGTAGATACATTGGCCGATGTGGAGGTTGTACTGTTCGCCGTTGCGCTGGTCGTCCATCACGATCTGAATCGTATCGTTCGGACAGACGTTCTCACACTGGCGACACCAGATACAGCGCTCCTGGCTGAACTTGTGGACGCCCCGAAAGCGTGGGGAAACGTCCGGAGCTGTCTCGGGGTACTCGACCGTGAAGGTCGACCCGTCCAGTGCGTGTTTCATCGTCGTCGCCATCGATTTGAGTAACCCGATCATGCTATCAGCCCCACAATTACCGCGGTGAGTACGAGATTCGCAAAGGAGAGGACGAGCAGTCCCTTCCAGCCGATCTCGATCAGTTGGTCGATCCTGACCCGGGGCACCGCGGATCGAAGCCACTGCGTCAGGAAGAAAATACCCCAGATCTTGATAATGAACCAGACGATGCCGAGTTCGGCCGGCCCTGGTCCGGCGGGACCGCCGAGGAAGATCGTCGCGATGATCGCCCCGCCGAGGAAGATGTGGAGGAACTCCCCGAGGTAGATCAGGACGAAGTAGACCGAGGAGTACTCGGTCTGGTAGCCGGCGACGATCTCGGTCGGCGCTTCGGGCGTGTCGAAGGGATTCCGACCGACCTCCGCGAAGTTCGCCACCAGGAAGAGGACGAACGCGAACGGGTTGACGAGCGCGTACCACGCCGGAATCGAGACGAGGCCGAGATCGATCAGGGTCTGTCCCTGCGCCTCGACGATCGTACTCATCTGCAAGGAGCCGGCGAAAATGACGACCGACATCCCCGTGACGACCAGCGGAATCTCGTAGGCGACGTTCTGTGCCACCGCCCGCAGGCCACCGAGCATCGAGTACTTGTTCGACGACGCGTAGCCGGCCATCACCAGACCGATACTCGCGATGCCGGCCACCGCGAAGACGTACGCCAGTCCGACCTCGGGATCAGCGAGGTGGATCCCGCTGCCCATCGGAATCACGGCGAAGCCAAGCAGGGCAGAGGAGGCGACGACGATCGGCGCGAGGTCGTAGGCCGGCCGATCGGCGTTCTCGGGGATAATCAGTTCCTTCGAGAGCAGTCGCACGGCGTCGGCGACGATGATCAGGATGCCGGCCGGTCCGAGCCGGTTGACCGCGATCCGGTCGGTGAAGGCGGCGGTGATCTTTCGTTTCGCCCACGGGCCGGCGACGCCGGTCATCGCGAGCATCAGGTTGCCGATGAGGAAGGCTCCGAGGAAGATGGCGAGCAGTTCGCCGCCGGTTCCGTACCCGTCGAGCCCCGTCAGCTCTCCGATCCGTTCGGGGAGCAGAATGGTATCGTCGTTCTGGAGCGGCGTCCGTGTGATTGCGCCGGCCATAGTTACCGATCCACCTCCCCGAGAACGATGTCGAGACTGCCGAGCGAGGCGATCAGATCGGGGATGTACTCCCCTTGGGTCATCTCACCGAGCGCCGAGAGGTTGTGATAACATGGGCTGCGGATCTTGAACCGACCCGGTTTGTCGGTGCCGTCGGATCGGATGTAGATGCCGAGTTCGCCCTTCGCACCCTCGACCGCGCGGTAGACTTCCGTATCCGCGTCCGGCTTCAGCGTCCGCGGGACGTTGGCCTGGATCTCTCGCTCGTCTTCGGGCCAGTCCTCTATCAGGTCGAGACACTGCTCGATGATCTTCGCGGACTCCTCGACCTCCCGCATCCGACAGAGGACGCGGCTGTAGTTGTCACAGCCGTCGTCGGTGATGACGTCCCAGTCGAGTTCGGGGTAGTAGCCGTAGGGGTCGTCGCGTCGAATGTCGTAGTCGACGCCCGAACCGCGGGCGACGGGCCCGGTACAGCCGTAGTCCTTGGCGACCTCGGGTTCTAAGATTCCGGTGTCGATACACCGGACCTGGAAGATCTCGTTCGAGGTGACCATGTCGTTGTACTCGTCGACCTTCGCCGGGAGTTCGTCGAGGAAGTCCCGCGTCTTTGCGATGAACTCTTCGCGGGGTTCGGGCAGGTCCCAGGCGACCCCGCCGAGGCGGAAGTAGTTGAACATCAGCCGCTGGCCGGTGAGGTCCTCGAGAATATCCTGGACGACCTCGCGGTCGCGGAACGCGTACTGGAAGACGGCGGTGAAGTCGCCGTAAACGTCCAGACAGAAGGTTCCGAGCGCGAGCATGTGGGAGGCGATCCGGCACAGTTCGGCGCCCATAGTTCGGATGATCTGGGCGTATTCGGGCACTTCGATATCCGCCAGATCCTCGGCCGCGCGGGCGTAGGCCCACTCGTTCAACAGCCCGGCCGAGACGTAGTCCCAGCGATCGGGGTAGGGCATGATCTGGTGGCGGTAGGTTCCCTGCTGGCACATCTGCTCCTCACAGCGGTGCAGGTAGCCGACGTCGGGATCGACGTCGACGACCGTCTCGCCGTCCAGGACGGTCTTGACGTGGAGCACGCCGTGGGTCGCCGGGTGGTGTGGACCGATGTTCAAGAACATCGTGTCCGACTCGGCGTCGTGGTGGTCCGGCTGAATCGGGTTGGCGTGTTCGGACAGGGTGACGAGCTGTGGCTTCTCCTGATCGTAATCCAGTGAGAGCGGGTGGCCCTGCCAGGTTTCGGGCAAGAGGATCCGTCGCGGATCCGGGTGGCCCTCGTAGTCGATTCCGACGAGGTCGAACGCCTCGCGCTCGTGCCAGTCCGCCGTCCGAAACACCGGCGCGGCGGACTCGCTGACGGGGTCGTCGGTCGTCGTCGGCACGACGATCGAGACCTCCTGGGTCGGATCGGCGTACTTCTTCATGTGGTAGATCGACTCGTACCGATCCTCGTACTGCTGTGCGGTGAGACAGGAGAGGTGATCGAATCCCGCCTCGTCGCGCAGATCCGAGAGCACGTCCTGAACGTCGTCCGGTCGGATGACGAACCCCGGCGCGTTCAGGTGGTCGTCACGTGCGAGCGCGCGGTCACCCAACAGCGCCTCGAGGTCGTCCTCGGTGGTCTCTATCGGTCGCGTTCGCTCGAGTCCCGAACTCATGGCGAATCAGCCCAGTTGTAGCGCATGACGAGGTCGTCCTCGTCGATCTCGCTCGCGAGTTTTTGGACGAGTTCGTCTTTCTCCAGGTCGCCGAACTGCTCGAGTTCGTAGGGTTTGACGACGACGGGCGAGGACTCGCCGTTGCGAATTCGCTCCTGGAGTTTGGCGACGCCGTAGACCAGTGCCTCCGGCCGCGGCGGGCAGCCGGGAACGTGGATGTCGATCGGGATGATCTCCTCGGCGCCCTTGACGACGTTGTACCCTTCCTGGAACGGACCGCCGGAGATCGTACACGAGCCCATTCCGACGACGAACTTGGGTTCGGGCATCTGATCGTAGACGCGCTTCATGCGGGGGCCGAACTTCGAGACGATCGTTCCGGGGACGATCATCACGTCGGCCTGTCGCGGCGAAGCGCGGGGAACCCCGGCGCCGAAGCGATCGAGGTCGTGTTTGATCGCGTACGTGTGAATCATCTCGATGCTGCAACAGGCGATCCCGAACTGCAGCATGAACATCGAGTTCCCCCGCACCCAGTTCATGAACTTGTCGAACTTCGTGAGGATGAACGGCGTCGAACCGAACGCCTCCCGCAGTTTAGAGTTGAACCGGTCGTCGGGACCCTCGCCGATCCGCGAGTCGCGGGTGTCCGTCGACGGTGCGGTGCTGTCGTAGATCGATTGCCGTGGATTGTCACTACTCATTGTCGGTCAGAGTTGGACGCTGCTTGCGTTCGTGTTTGTGCCCATTGTACTGCACCGGTGCGCCACGCCCACGCGAGTCCAACCATGAGGATGGCGACGAACAGCAACATCGGGCCGAGCGCCTCGAGAAGCCCGTACTCCGGCGAGGCCAGCGCGTCCTGATAGACGACCGCCCACGGAAACAGAAGGACGGTCTCGATATCGAAGACCACGAACAGAAGCGCGACCATGTAGTACTGAATGTTAAAGCGGATGCGCGTTCCGCCGGTCGGGACCTCGCCACTCTCGTAGGTGGCACGTTTACTCGTTTCGGGAACCGACGGCCGAATGAGGTAGGACACCACCATCATAGCGAGTGGTATCGACAACCCCACGACTGCCAGCATCCCGATAGCGATCCAGTCGTTCATCTCCGTAACGTTCGGAGATTCATACCCCACGCATATAAGGGTTGATTGTTCGTTTTTCGGCCGCAGACGGGCCATACCGGCGACTTCCGCGGTAACGAACCGTCTCGAATAATCACTGTAAACTATATACGTACATTTCAGGACCGGTCGAACGGGTATCCCAGGATTACTCGAACGAGAAAAACGCAAGAAGGGACCGGGATAGACTGATCGAGGACCGCGCTCCGCGGCAACAGCAATCGAACGAATGATCAGTTTTCGAGAGTGTACGCTTCGCTGCCCGGTCGGTTGTTCGAATACGAGTCTTGGGTGAAATTTACCGGTTCGAAAAGTCGACCGTCCCTTCGTCGTGCAGCGCTCGAGAGACCGTCCCAACCCCCTCGCGGAGCCCCTCGTGGTAGGCGACGAGTCGGTCGCGAACCTCGTCGTGCTGGCGCGCCAGAATCTGGGCTGCCGAGAGCGCCGCGTTGAACGATTTCCCCGCGTCGACCGCCAGGAGCGGCGCGCCGGTGGGCATTCCGATGACGCTGTCGACGGACTTCTCCTGGACGGGGACGCCAATCACGGGCAGCGGATAGGCGACCGAAGCGGTCATGTTCGGCAGGTCAGCGGACTTCCCGCCCGCGCCGGCGATGATCACCTCGAGGCCGCGATCCTCGGCCGTCTCGGCGTAAGCCGTCATTAAGTCGGGCGTACGGTGGGCTGAGGTGACGTACGTCTCGAAGGTAAAGCGCTTCTCGGGCGGGTTCTCGAAGTCGGTCTGCTCGCCGAAGCCGAGTTCGTCGACGAACGCGTCGTACGCGCCGGGGCGTTTCCCGCCGGTCATCATGACCTCGAGATCCGAGTCGCTCCCCATGACGATGCCCACGTCGGGCGTCTCCTCGGTCGGACGGTCCTGTTCGGCCTCGCGGTGTAACCGGTCGATTAGCTCGGCAACGCTGTCGCTCATGAATGTCAGTGGTCGGCCGGAGGACTTCAAACCGCCGAGACGTCACGGCGCGCCGGTGGTACTCACTCCGCGTGGAACGCCACTACGTGGCGCTCACTCCGAACGGAACGTCATCGCGTCCTCGAGAACTCGAGCGGTCTCGAGCAGTTCCTCGACGTCGGCGCTCTCGTCGCGTCCGGAGACCGTCACGTGCCCCATCTTTCGCCCCGGACGGGCCTGGCGCTTGCCGTACCAGTGGAGGTTCGCGCCGGGGGTCTCGAGCACCTGATCGAGGTTGTGTAGTTCCGCGTCCTGATTCTCCTCGACGTCGGCCAGCAAGTTCGCGAGCGCGGTCGGCGAGCGGAGTTCGGTCGAGCCCAGCGGCCAGCCGAGGACGGCCCGCGCGTGCTGTTCGAACTGCGAACTGTGTGCGCCCTCGATGGTCCAGTGGCCCGAATTGTGCGGGCGCGGGGCGATTTCGTTGAGCAAAATCTCCCCATCGCTCGTCTCGAAGAGTTCGATGCCGTACACGCCGCGCCCGTCCATGACCTCGAGCACGTCCCGCGCGACCTCGTAGGCTCGTTCAGTCGCTGCCTCGCTCGAGCGCGCAGGAACGACCGTCTCCCGCAGGATCTCGTCGACGTGGATGTTCTCCCCGAGCGGGAAGGTCGCGACCTCGTCGTCTCCCTTGACGGCGATCACCGAAACCTCCCGTTCGAACTCGACGAAGGCTTCGACCATCGCGGGGCCGGCGACCGACTCGAGAGCATCCTCGGCGTCGGCTTTCGATTCGACGGGGACGTTCCCCCGGCCGTCGTAGCCGCCCGTCCGGGCCTTGAGCATCACCGGCGCGCCGTAGTCGTCGATGGCGTCGCGGATATCGTCGGCGTCCTCGACCGCGCGGAACGGCGGGACGGGGATGCCAGCGTCCTCGAGTTCCCGTTTCTGGACGAGTTTGTCGTGGATCGTCCGCAGCGTCGACGGCTTCGGGTGGACCGGCGTTCCCGAGTCTTCGCTGACGCGCTCCAAGACGTCCTGATCGGCGAGTTCGATCTCGAACGTGAGCACGTCCGCGCGCGCGGCGAGTTCGCGGATTCCAGCCTCGTCGTCGAAGTCCGCGACGATCTGGTCCCGAACGACGGGCGCGGCCGGGCAGTCAGGCGTCGGATCGAGCACGACGACCTCGACGCCGAGCGGCGATGCCGCCTCGGCGAGCATCCGTCCGAGCTGTCCCCCGCCGACGACGCCGAGCGTCGGGCCTGGCGTCCGTAGCGTTGTCATTGCGCGGTCGTTGACGGTGACCGTGCTTAAGAATTAGTGATTCGGGTTCTGCTTCGATACGGACTCGACCTGGATCCGACATCGAGAGGTTTCGGACGTGTCGTCGGTAACCGTCGCTACCGCGCTCGATCGTCGAGTGCCGGAGCAAAGAAACGAGATTTGGCCGGTCGGTGTTTCAGTTCAACAGCTACAGGAAAACGGCGCACTCGTCGTGGTCGTAACGGTGACCGTCGTCGTGGTCGTAATCGTATCGTCGGCTCGGATCGGTACGAGTTCACGAATGTCGAATTCCGAATCGAATTTGGCTTTCGTCGCTTCGAAACCGCCAATCGTATTCTGAACTGTGGACATAGCCAACAAATAATTCGAGAACATAGGTATTAAATCTTTTTACTAGGTTAAAGAATATTGAATTTCGATACAACCGTAACCGGAGAGCGGTATGCTGAGTCAGTCGACCGTCCCGGTAGTGGTCGTCGTGGTAACGGTCGTCCACGTCGTCAGTTGGACGGCCGGATTCGAATCCGTCTCCGGTTCGAACGCCGAGTCGAACTGATTTTTGAGTGTTGCTGGTCCACTGGTCACGTCTACATCAGGGTTTGAAACTGACATAACCAGATAGAAAATATATGTGGAACGGCTTAAATCATTCTATCAGAAAGTGGAATAACAGGGGGCCATAGGTGTGTCGATCCGTCGTACCGAGTGGTGACACTCGTCTTACCACCCCAACGGTCTTTGGCGAATTTAATTACACTACCAAGTATTAAATATTCGGCCACATTGGGGTTTGATATATGAACGGCGAAGCAGAAGTCTCGGATCGGTATCCGCGAGGCGAATCCGTCTCCCACGGCCGGTCCGAGACGGTCGTGTCGGTCGACGGGTTGACGAAATCGTACGGAACCGGCTCGGATACCGTTACCGCGGTAGAACAACTCTCGTTCGAGATCGAAGCGGGAACTGTCGTCGGTCTGCTCGGCCCCAACGGAGCCGGGAAGACGACGACCATCAAGATGCTTCTGGGCCTAATCAAACCCAGTGACGGCGTCGCTCGGCTCTGTGGCACCGATGTCGAAAGATCACCCGAGACGGTCTATCGGTCGGTGGCAGCGATGCTCGAGGGAGCGCGAAACATCTACTGGCGACTGACTGTCCGCGAGAATGTGCGGTTTTTCGCCCGTCTCGGAGACGAACCGGCTGACCCGGACCGGGTCGGTCGGATAATTTCGCAGGTCGGACTCGAAGCGAAAGCCGACACTCCGGTAAACGAACTCTCGCGGGGAATGAAACAAAAGGCGTCGCTGGCGTGTACGCTCGTCCGGGAAACGCCAGTCGTGTTTCTCGACGAACCGACGCTCGGCCTCGACGTCGAGAGTTCGTTGGAGTTACGTCGCGAGCTTCGGCAACTGGTCACTCGCGACGGGCGAACAGTACTCCTCTCGAGTCACGATATGCAAGTAATAGAAGCGGTCTGTGATCGCGTGATCATTCTGAACGAAGGTGAGATACTCGCCAATGACACTGTCGACAATCTCCTCGACGTATTTCACACCCAGACGTTTCGTATCACCGTTCGGGGCCGACTGTCCCCCGACGTACGGGCTGAACTGACCGAACGGTTCGGTGCCACTCGGTGGACCGAGCACGGCGACCGACACCGTTTCGAGACGACCGGCGTGCGAGGAAACGAGTTCTACGCGCTGATGGACGTTCTTCGGGAGTCGTCGACGACGTTCGTGTCCGTCGATACCGTCGAACCGGACCTCGAAGAGATTTTCCTGCACATTATCGACGACGGGGAGGTGTAATCGGATGTCCGGTCACCGGAGACTGCTGGTCGCGGTATTCGAAAAGCAGTTCATCCTGCTCAAGCGCTACTGGCTCAACACGGTCCTGATGCTCTTTGGTGTGTACATCATGTTTGCAATGGTCTTTTTCGGCGGACAAACGGTCGGCGGTAACAGCGTCGATAGCGCCCTCGATACCATCGTCATCGGATTCTTCCTGTTTCTGGCCGCGAGTGCTGCGTACTTCGACGTCGCGCGGAGCATCATGCAGGAAGCGCAGTGGGGAACGCTCGAGCAGTTGTACATGTCTCCGTTTGGCATCGGTCGCGTACTCGGAGTCAAGACGGTCTTCAACATCGTCGTCAGCACCGGGCTGGCGATCGGGTTGCTGGGACTGATGCTCGTGACCACCGGCCGGTCGCTCACGGTCGACGTCGTCACGATCGTTCCCCTGCTCGTCATGACGATCCTTCCGGCAGTCGGAATCGGCTACTTCATCGCCGGACTCTCCTTGCTGTACAAGCGAATCGAGAACGTCCAGCAGTTGCTCCAATTCGGTTTCGTGGGGCTTATCGCGGCCCCTGGTGTGGTTCAAGGACCGATTCTGGCCCTCCTTCCGTTGAGTTTCGGAAGCGACCTGTTGATGCGAGCGATGACGGACGGGACACGACTGTGGGAGTTTTCGCCGCTCGAGTTGACGGCTCTCGTGGCGAGTAGCGTCGGGTATCTCGTCGTTGGATACGTTGTTTTCGGTCGATTCGTCGAGCGAACCCGCGAGCGCGGCATCATGGGCCACTACTGATGTCCCGGCGTACTCTCACAACTGGTATGTCGTCGCGTCCCCGTTTACGGCTCTAACCGCGCCAAGACTGAGGGGACAGGAGGATTAGGATCGATCGAATTCGGGCTCGCGGCCGGCGTCTTCGTCGGTCCGGATCGCGGTATTGTCGTTCGAGTGCGACGGCTCGGTGTCGAGGATCGTCTCGACCCGTCGCTCGAACTCCGCTTCGGTGAGTGCACCGCGTACATATCGGTCTCTGAGGGTCTCGAGTGAACCGGTCGCGTTTCGCCCGGTTGACGCACTCGATTCGGATTCCGAGCGAGACCTGTCCGCGAGCCGTCCCGCGACCACGAACGAGACGCTGAGACTCGATACGAGCGTGAGCGCGAGCGCTGCGGCCAGAATCGAACCCAGGAGTGCAAACAAGAGGACGATCGGAATGCCGAGGGCGGCGGCGAAGAGTCCGGTTTCGGTTCCCCTGTTCATCACCTTACGTTAGGTAATCTCTGGTGAAAAATTTGACGGTCGCCCCCCAATCGTCACGAATCGAACGCGGTGACGGGAACGAAACCCGGGAAAGGCCACCTGCGTACACCACGTGATCCGCCAAGTCGACTCCATAGGCACTTAAATTACGTGAAGTAGGACAGTATTTCCATTTCCTCAGACAATATATAAGATACATACTAATTGGAAAAATAATATGATCGGCGAGAGATCATCGTAACACTATGAGCGAGATATTCAGCGAAACGGAGCAACGGCGAATCGCAGCACAGTCTCGAACCCTCCTCGAACGGCTCTCTGAGCCGGATGCGTTCGAGTACGCTATCGACGACGCCACGGCCGACGAGCTCGTCGAAGCGTGGCGAGAGCAGTATCCGGACGAGGAATCGTTTCACCGTCGGATCGACCGCGGGGAGTTCTCGCGGGACGATCTACGGCGAGCGGCGTGCGTCGATACGCTGGCCGAAGGCGAGGAGATACCCGCCTGGGTCGATCGATTGGATGCGCTCGCAACGGCAATCGAGTCGCGCTCCCCGGACGAATTCCCGGAGAACTTGATTCCGAATCCGGAGCAGTGGGTTCACAACGAGCGAGAGAAGCCGTTCGGTTCGCTGTCGGCAGCCGTTGCGGAGTACGCCCGGAATCAACTCGACGACGTCGCTCTCGAGGTGCTGTCCGACGACACGATCGGGATCATGCAGGAGTGGTTTCGGGTTCGATTCGAGACGCGATTTTCACGGATACTGTACGTCGAATTCAAGACCTATGTCGCCGCACACGATCGAGCGTTGGCTCACGCGGACCCCGACGAGTTCTCGGAGCTACCGACGGCGTACTACGATCAGTTTATCGAGGCGCTCTTTTCGGGTGCGTTCCCGTCTCTCTGTTCGGAATATCCAGTCTTCGCTAGACTCCTCACGACCCAGATCAGACAGTGGTATGAGCATCTCGAAGAGTTCAGTCGCCGCCTGCAATCCGACCGCGAACTGCTCGCGGAGCGCTTTACCGAGGACGGCGATCTCGGCGACGTCGTCGAAATCTACTCCCTCGCGGACGACACGCACGGCGACGGGCGTGCGATAATGCGCGTGGAGTTCGAGTCCGGTGTTACAGTCGCCTACAAACCTCGAAGCGTCGGGGCCGGTGCGACGTTCTACGACGTCCTCGACGATCTCGACGAGTACTTACCGGTTACGGTGGGTATCGATCCGACGTACGTGTGTCGGGACGGATACGGGTGGATGGAGTGGATCGAACGACGCGACTGTCGAACCGAACGCGATGTCGAACGCTACTACCGCCGAGCCGGTGCTCTCAGTTGCCTCGCGTACGTCCTCGAGTTTACCGACTGTCATCTCGAGAATCTGGTTAGTGCGGGCTCGACTCCCGCACTCGTCGACGCAGAGACGATTTTCCACCCGTATATCGGGCCCGACCGCTCCCCGATGCCGACCGGCGTTCAGCGGTTCGTCCGGAACAACGTTCTGTTGAGCCTCTTGTTGCCGTACGAGATCGGTGGTTCGATCACCGAACTCGGTGGCGGAGATACGTCCGCACTGATGGCCGGGATCGGTATCTCCGACGACGACGCGACGTTAACCCACGTCAGTTCGCCCTATCTCGAGGCCGTCAACACCGACGTGATGACGGTCGAACGCGAGCATCCGGCCATCGACCGGAGCGATAACGTGCCGAAGGTTGACGGCCGTGGACGGCCGCCTGACGAGTACGTGACGGCGGTCACCACCGGGTTCGAAGAGACGTACAGATCGGTACTCGAGTTGCGAGATTCCGGGACGCTGTTCGACGAGATCGGACTGTTCGATCGGTTCTCGGCGGTCGAAAACAGAATCGTGTACAGACCGACGCAGGTGTACGCGACCCTCCTACGGAAGATGTGTTCGCGAGCCTCGCTCAGTGACGGGTTCCGGTTCGGTGTGGCGATGGAAGAGTTGGCGGTTCCGTTCTGCGACGGGACCGTTTCGGGCGACGTTCCGTGGGAACTCTACGATTCCGAGCGAGTCGAACTACGACGACTGGATCCGCCTCGATTCACGTCCGAAACCGATCGAACGAGGATCGACTTCGGCGGTGACGCGACGGGAGTCGACGCCGGAGCGTCCGGGATCAGCCGAAGCCGAGACCGGATCGAATCGGCTTCGGTCGCGGACATGAATACGCAACTCGAGTTGATCCGAGGAGCGCTCGGGGCGAAACCGGATCCCTCGCCGGATCTCGGCGGAGCCGTTCGATCCGACGAACCGTCGGTTGACGAGACGTCGTTTCGATCCGAAGCGGCGGCGCTATTCGAGCGGATTCGTCGACTCGGCTCGTCGCGGGGAAGCGAGGAACTGAACTGGACGTGGATAGAGTCGATCGACACGACCGATCGACTGACGATTCATCCGTTCGACGAGACGCTGCACGTCGGGACCGGTGGCGTCGCACTTCTGTCTGCCAGTCTGTACCAACTTACCGACGAGGAGCGGTACGCGACCGTCGCGCGGGACGTGACCGAACCGACCCTTCGTTCGGTCCGATCCGCTCAGGTCACGCCGTCGATGTCGAAACACGGTGGAGTGACCGGTATCGGATCCGTGATCTACGGAATCGCGACGGTCGGTGCGATGCTCGACGACGAAGCGATGCTCCGAACGGGTGTTCGGGCCGCCCGGTCGATACGGACGGACGCGTTCGGCCCCGATACACAGTACGATGTCTCCGGAGGTGCGGCGGGAACCATCCTCGGCCTCCTCGCGCTCGACGAGCGGTACGAATCCGACGAACTCGTGTCGATTGCGACTGAGTGTGGCGACGAGTTGCTCGCCAACCGATCCGAATCCGCGGGCGGATACCGCGTGTGGAACACGATCGATGAGTGTCCGCCCTTGACCGGATTTCTACACGGCGCCAGCGGAATCGCGTACTCGCTTACCCGGTTGTACGAAGCGACCGGCGACGAGGCCTATCTGTCCGCGGCGATAGAAGCCGTCGAGTTCGAGACACGGCAGTACTCTGAAAGAGCCTCGAACTGGCGGGATCGTCGACCCTGGGCTGACGAGGAGTTCACCGATCGGTGGAGTTACGGCCGCACCGGAATCGGTCTTTCGCGACTCGGGATGCGGGCGGCGGTCGATCACGAACTCGTTGAACGCGACCTTTCGCGAGCCCTCGACGGGATCGCCGCCGACGAGTTGTTACCGGTAGACGACCTCGCCGACGGGAACTGCGGTCGCGTCGAGTTTCTCAACGCCACCGCGAGACGGACCGAGCGTCGCGTGACGGCTCCGGAAACGGCGCTGGAGGGCTGTCTCGCCCGGAAAGCGTCGATCGGAGCCTTCCGCACGTCCGACGAACAGACCCATCTCGCTAATCCGTCGTTTCTCGGCGGGCTCGCGGGTATCTCGTACACGATGCTACGGGTCGTAGAGCCGAAGTCGCTCCCGTGTGTCCTTCTCTTCGAGTGAGTCCGTGAGCCGGTGACGCCGACATCGACCGGCGGACATCGATACGAAGGAGTCGACTGGCTTGCTCGCGTGTCGTCCGCGAAGAACGGTACCTCTTTTACTCACCCTCTCCACCGCTGGCATATGACCGCGCTCGGACTGGTGGTCGCGGAGTTCAACCGTCCGATCACCGAGCAGATGGAACAGGAGGCACTCGAGGCGGCCCAATCCGCGGGCGCTGAGGTGTACGAAACGGTCACCGTACCGGGCGTGTACGACGCGCCGCTGGCGGCTGACCGACTCGCCCGCCTCGAGGCCGTCGACGCCGTCGCCGTCATCGGGACCGTCATCACCGGCGATACGGATCACGATCAGGTGATCACGGACGCGGCCGCCCAGCGGCTCACCGACGTGAGCCTCGAGCGTGACACCCCGGTAACGCTCGGCGTGACGGGACCCGGTATGTCCGCCGCCGAGTCCCGCGAACGCGTCGAGAACGCGGCGAAAGCCGTCGACGGCGCGCTCGATCTCGTCGACGAACTCCCCGATCCCGATTCAGATTCAGACGTAGACCCAGACGTAACCCCAGATTCAGCGTAACGCAACTCAGCACAATGTCCATGGAATTCACCGACCGCCTGACCCGAGTCGAACCGTCCGCAACGCTTGCCATCTCCGCGCTGGCAACTAAACTCGAGAACGACGGCGCCGACGTCGTCGACCTGAGCGTCGGCGAACCCGACTTCCCGACGCCCCAGAACATCATCGACGCCGGCCAGGACGCGATGGACGCCGGCCATACCGGCTACACGACCTCCGCGGGGATCATCGACCTGCGCGAGGCCATTTCGGAAAAACTCGCCGACGACGGCCTCGATCACGGCCCCGAAGAGATCATCGTCACCCCCGGCGCGAAACAGGCCCTCTACGAGATCGTGCAGGCACTTATCCAGGACGGCGACGAGGTCGCCCTGCTCGATCCCGCGTGGGTCTCCTACGAGGCGATGGTCAAGATGGCCGGCGGCGACCTCACTCGCGTCGACCTCTCCGAGACCGACTTCCAGCTCGAGCCCGCACTCGACGACCTCGCGGACGCCGTCTCCGACGACACTGAACTGTTGATCGTCAACTCACCGTCGAACCCGACCGGCGCGGTCTACTCCGACGAAGCCCTCGAGGGCGTGCGCGACCTTGCCGTCGAACACGACATCACCGTCATCTCCGACGAGATCTACAAGGAGATTACCTACGGCGTCGAGCCGACGAGTCTGGGCACGCTAGAGGGGATGGCCGAGCGCACGATCACCGTCAACGGCTTCTCGAAGGCCTACTCGATGACCGGCTGGCGGCTGGGCTACTTCGCCGGTCCCGAGGAACTGATCGACCAGGCCGGCAAGCTCCACAGCCACTCGGTCTCCTCGGCCGTCAACTTCGTCCAGCACGCCGGCATCGAGGCACTCGAGAACACCGACGAAGCCGTCGCGGAGATGACCGAAGCGTTCGAGGAACGCCGCGAACTGGTCGTCGACCTGCTCGAAGACTACGACGTCGACGTCGCCGTACCGGACGGTGCGTTCTACATGATGCTGCCCGTCGCGGACGACGATCAGGCGTGGTGTGAGGGGGCGATTGAGGACGCCCACGTCGCCACCGTCCCCGGCAGCGCGTTCGGGACGCCCGGCTACGCGCGAATCTCTTACGCCGCGAGCGAGGAGCGACTCGAGGAAGGGATCGAGCGACTAGCCGAGGAAGGCTACCTGTAAGCGCCCGTCTCGCGCGACGAGACGGCCACGCCACGTCGTGTTGCCGTCCGTGACAGTGCGGAACTGCTGGTGGGCCTTTTATTTCTCTCCCGGTAGCCAGCAACCAGTGATGTCACGAGAGACGACTCGACGACGTATTCTACAGGTAACGGGCGGAACACTCGTCGTTGGAGCGACGGCTAACGCGATGAGTGCACAGGAAGACGACGAAGCCGTCGACGACGATTATAGTCCGCTCGAGGCCGACGGCGAAATCGACGAGTCGTGGCCGATCGAGGACCGAAGCGCTGTGACCGTCGAGGAGGAGATCGGAGACGTGGAGACGGGCGACGACGTCGTCGTCCCCGAGGAGTTCCTCCTCGACGGGAGCGTTATCGCCGGCGGTTCGGTCGTGCTCGAGCGAGACGCGGAAGTCGACGGCGCCGTCGACGCCGGCGAACACGTCCGACTCGAAGAGGACGCGGAAGCCGAGGACGTGGCCGCGGGCGGGCACGTCGTTCTCAGTCCCGACACGGAAGTCGACGGCGACCTCGAGGCCGGCGGCGACGTCTTGCTTCAGGAGGACGCTGAAGTCGGCGGGAACGTCGACGCCGACGGGGACGTCGTGCTCGAGGACGATGCCGAGGTCGACGGAGACGTCACCGGCCAGTCCGTCGACGTCGCCGATTCCGCGGAGGTCGACGGCGACGTGAACGAAACCGGATAGATATTCGAAGCCGACGGCTACGCGGAGTCCGAACGCGTGAATTCGTGCCGTCGGCGGTACTGAATCGACGTCCGATTCGGCGGCGAATTAGGCCACGTCTCCGCATCGCTCGGCTGGTGACGGTGGTTTCTCACGGCTATCGACTCGAGTCAGAACAGCGGGGCGACCACGATCCCGAACTCGTAGCTGTAGACGTGGTTGAGCAGCAGGTAGGTGACGACGCCGAGGACGAGGCTCAGAACCCACGAGGCGGCGGCGATCCGTCCGACTTTGGCGTGGGACGTCCCCCGAAGCTCCGCGGGCGTGTGCGTCAAGCCGAGGATCAACGCGTAGAGCACGACCGGGACGGCCACGATCGAGAGGAAGATGTGGATCGCCAGCATGAGCAGGTAGGCGTAGTAGACCGGGTCGGGACCGACGAACAGCTTCTCGCCGTCGCCGCCGCCGACGCGGGTCAGGTAGGTGACGAGAAAGAGGAGGATCAACACGAACGCGCTGATCATCGCCTTCCGGTGTTTCTCGACCTCGTCGACGCGGATCCAGTACCAGCCGGCGACGAGCAACACCGTCGTGGCCGCGTTGATGACGGCAATCGCGTGCGTGAGGAAGTTGACCTGTCCGAGCGTGAGGTCCGGATAGATCGGCAGGTCGAGCACGAACGTGCCGATGACGAGCGCGTAGCCGACGATCGACAGGACGATTGTGACACCCATCGGCCGCTCTCGGAGCCGTCGTTTCGCGTCGGCGGTTGCCATTATCGAAGGTTAGGATAGGGTCCGTATTTGTCTTGTTGTTCCGGGTCTACGGTAGTCCCGGAGGCCGGCGAACCCGTCTCGGCTGTCAGACAGCGACACAGCTACGTCCGAAACGGGAACCGATCGAGCCGTTCGCGCACGAGCGGCCGGAGTTCGAAGAGGTATCGTTCGGTATCCTCGGTGGGCTCGTCGACTCCGTCGGGCGCGTTATCACCTGTTTCACTCGCGTGCTGGGTGTACAGCACCGTTTCGACGGTAACGTCGGCCGGCATCTCCTGGGCGATGACGACCGCGTCGAGCGCCCGGCCGGGCGGAATCTCGACGTCGGTACCGCACCACCGCTCGGGCAACTGCTCGGCGTGTGGGGTGACGATACTCGAGCCCTCGTACAGAAAGCCGTCGTCGCCGATGAAACTCGTGTTCGCCTTCCCTCGCCAGCAGCGGGGCTGGGAACTCGTGTTGTGAACGCAGAAGAAGGCGACCGTTCGATCGGTCGCAACGGGGACGTGTTCGTCGACGAGGTCGGCGAGGGAGAGATCGTGGACCAGCGCCGAGAGGGTGAGCGTGAGATGCCGGCCGCCGACCGTCAGCGTCTCGTGGCTGTCGACGGCCGACTCGTCGGCCGAACGCGCGTCGGGGTCGTACGTCGGTGGGGCCTGCCGGGGACCGCTCGCGCCGTCACACACGGGTGGAATCGTGCCGCCGTCGGTTTCGGGACCGTCGAGTGGCTGTTCCCCGACGATCGCTTCGTAGGCGGTCTTGATCCGGAGAAAGCGTTCTCGAGAGCCACCCTGGTCCGGATGGTGTTCTTTCAACAAGGAGCGGTAGGCTCGCCGAACCGCCCGCTCGTCGGCGGTCGGCGACAGCCCGAGGGCCTCGTAGTGGCTCTCCATCGTTCCGTACTACGCCCCTTCGACGAAAAGAGTCTTTCCGTCCGGCGAGCGCCAGTCGATACTGGCTGGCGAGCACCGTGGCTCGACGTCCGTAATACGTGACTAGCGCGTCAACTATCGCTACTCCGACGAGTCTGAGCGTTCCTCGAGGACGACCGAGCCGTCTCGTTCGATGGTTACGTCGTAGTCACAGAACGGAAACGTCACTTCACCGCCGGGTCGGGGTGCGCCGTCGGAACGGCGCGCAAAGAGTGCGTCGAGTGCTTCCGGATCGACGACCGTGTGCAGCGATTCGTACGTTGGTGGGTGCAACTGCTCGGGTGGAATTCCTTCGGCCGCAGCGATAGCTCTGATAACCTTCTGACTTGGCACTTGGTCACACGACGTATCGACACTGTCGCCGTCCCCCTCCGTCATACTGGTACCCTACCGAATCCGATGGAATAAAACTGTCCTTCCTGATCTCGATTCTGACAAAAATACGGCCAGTCACCTTCGATATCGAAGGAATCGCGACGAACCCATCCCCTGGCGATTTCGATCGAGCGACCGATTCGCTGACGCGGGAAGTCAGCAATTGATATTGGCGGATTGACAGTGTAATCGATCGTTACCGAATGCGGATCGCGGGTTTTCCCGGCCGCGCCCGCTCCGCCAGTTCGTCGTCGTCGCTCGCGCCGCGGACGACGATGTCGGCGTCGAACTCGTCGGTGACGAGCCAGCGACTGCGCTCTAAGATCGCCAGCTCGTCCGCCGCTGCGAGCACGGACTCGAAATCCGCGCGGTCGTCCCGGCCGGCCAGATCGGCGACGAACGTCGCGACGGGCTCGCGGTCGACCGCGAGTTCGGCCACGGCGTCGGTCTCGAGGACGCGATCGACGAGCGAACCGGAATCGCCGTCTGCGAGCTCCTCGTCGGCGTAGTCGGCCGCGATCCGAAGCACCTCGTACTTCCACGCCGGAGCGACGACGAGTTCGATTCGTTCCGGATCGTCGATCGCCGCGGTGTCGACGATGTCCCGGACGTCCGCGAGGGTGGTCTCGACGAGTTGGCGCTCGCGTCGGTAGTCCTCGAGACCACCCTCGGGTTCGGGCCAGTCGGCTTCGACGACCAGCCCGTCGCCTCGGAGTTTGTTCCAACACTCTTCGCCGAGATGGGGTGCCATCGGGGCGATCAGCGCGGCCAGCGCCAACAGCCCGCGGCGGTAGACCTCGCCGTGTGGCCTGTCGTACTCGCGGTAGCGTCGAAGCACTCGCGCCAGTTCCTGGATCTCCGTGGCCGCCCGGTGGAACCGGAACCGGTCGTACTCTTCGGTGACCGCGGCGATCGTTCGGTCGATCTCGCGGGCGATGTACTCGTCGTGATCCAGCCGCTCGACCCGCGTGTTGCCCTCCTCGACGAACGCGGTAGCCATACCGTACAGCGTCTGTTGGAGATCGTAAGCGCCACGGACGTTGTTCGCGGTCCACTCGAAGTCCTGTTCGGGATGGGCCGCCGAGAGGACGAACAGCCGCGTCGTCTCCGCGCCGTACTCCTGGGGGGCGACGACGTTCCCCTTCGAACTGGACATCTTCTCGCCGTCGTACAGCACCGTTCCCTGGCTCTTTAACTCCGTAATCGGTTCGCGCCGATCGAGCAGATCCAGATCGGCCAGTGCCTTCGTGAAGAATCGCGTGTAGAGCAGGTGGAGGATGGCGTGTTCCTCGCCGCCCACGTAGACATCGACCGGCAGCCACTCGTCGGCCAGTTCGGTGTCGAAGGGTGCGTCTTCCAGATGCGGCGAGAGGAATCGCAGGAAGTACCACGAGGAGTCGACGAACGTATCCATCGTATCCGTCTCGCGCCGGGCCGGCCCGCCGCAGTCGGGGCACTCGGTCTCCCGGAACGAATCGTGGGCCTCGAGCGGGTTCCCCGTCGTCCGGACGAACTCGGGCAGTTCGACCGGGAGCTCCTCGTCGGGCACGAGGACGTGCCCGCAGTCCTCACAGTGGACGACCGGGATCGGCGTCCCCCAGTAGCGCTGTCGGGAGATCAGCCAGTCGCGCAGGCGGTAGGTGACGTCTTCCGTCAGCGCGTCGTGCTCGGTGACCACCCGTTCGCGGACGACGTCGCTTTCGAGCCCGTCGTACTCGCCGCTGTGCTCGAGGATTCCGTCGTCGGTGTAGGGACCGTCCTCGAGGCTCTTCCGTTCGTCCGGAGTACTGGGGAAGACGACCTGCTCGATGGGGAGGTCGTGCTCCGCGGCGAACGTGTGATCGCGCTCGTTGTGTGCGGGAACGCCCATGACGGCCCCGGTGCCGACGTCCGCTAAGACGTAGCCGGCGACGTAGACCGGCAGTTCCTCGTCGGTGAGCGGATGGATCGCCGTCGCGTCCGTCTCGACGCCGGCGAACCCGACCTCGCTCGGATCCTGCTCGCGAACCGCGTCGACGTACTCGGCGACGGTGTCGTCCGTCTCGGCGAGTTCCCGCGCGAGGTCGTGGCCCGGCGAGACGGCGAGATACGTGGCACCGTAGACCGTCTCCGGACGAGTGCTGAAGACGTCGACCGACCCCTCGTTGTAGTCCGCCACTTCGAACGAGATGCGAGACCCTTCCTGACGCCCGATCCAGTTGCGCTGAATCTCGCGGACGCCGTCGGGCCAGCCTTCGAGCGCCTCGAGGTCGTCGTGGAGTTCCTCCGCGTAGTCGGTGATCGTGAAGAACCACTGGTCGAGTTCGCGCCGGCCGACGGGGGTTTCACAGCGCCAACAGACCCGCTCGTGCTCGCGAGTCGCGGCTCCGCCGCTCGCTACTTCCGAGGTCTCACTTCGTTCGACCTCGCGCTCCTCCACCTGAGCCGCCGCAAGCACCGTCTCGCAGTCGGGACACCAGTTGACCGACGCGGCTTCGTACTCGACGAGACCCGCCTCGTAGAGGCGTTTGAACAGCCACTGGTTCCACCGGTAGTAGTCCGGCTCGCAGGTGGTGATCTCTCGCGACCAGTCGTAGCCGAATCCCATGGTCTCGAGTTCCTCGCGCATCCGACGAATACACGCCTCCGTCCACGATCGGGGGTCGGTCTTGCGCTCGAACGCGGCGTTTTCCGCGGGGAGTCCGAACGCGTCCCAGCCCATCGGGTGGAGGACGTCGTCGCCCTGCATCCGGCGATACCGAGCGTAGGCGTCGGTGATCGCGTAGTTTCGAACGTGCCCCATGTGGAGCGTCCCGGAGGTGTACGGAAACATCCCGAGAACGTAGGTCGGGTCCTCGGCGTCTTCGGCCAACGTGTAGACGTCGTCGCGCTCCCAGACGTACTGCCAGAACTCCTGGACCTGCGCGTGATCGTAGTGGTTCGTCATTGTAACGGGCGTTCCTGACGAATAGTGGGTGAGCCGGCTATATCATTGTTCGGCCACCGAGACGGATCGTCCACCCGCGCGGCGGTTCAGGTCTCTCGCCGGTGCCCGCTGTCGCGCTCTCGCGAGAGTCGAATCCTTTGGATACCGATCCCGCGGATCGGCGACGATCGATGTGGGCTGGGCTTAACAAAGCTTGTCGGGCTCGAATAATCGACCGAATGGCTCGTTCAGACGACGGTCCGACGCCGGACGACGATCCGTTACCGGCAGCGTCAACGTTGCTCGTAACCGTCCTCATCGTCTTGCTCACGTTCGGAGCGCTGACAATGGTCTTTATTCCCAGTATGGGACCGGGGCTGCTCGGCCCGGGTGAAGAACCGTCGGAGAATTCGTCCGAGGAGTCGCCGATGAACGACTCGGCTACCGAGACGCCGTCGACCGACCTCGAGCCCAACAACGATTCCAACGACAACGAATCGGCTGATAACGAGTCGACCGACAACGAATCGGCCGATAACGAGTCGACCGACAACGAGTCGACGGCTTCGAATCTCGAATCCGATGACGAGTCGGATCCGGACGAAGCGGCCGAGACCGACTCGCCGGACGATTCGGACGACGATGATGCCCCGCAGGGTCCGGACGGTGACGGGCCGCCCGGACAGGACGACGACCCGCCCGGACAGGATGGCGATGATGGGGTGCCCGGTCAGGATGATGATGGGACCGACGAACCCGATAGTCCGTTCGACGATGACGGTCCGGAGAGTCCGTTCGACGACGGCGGCCCGTTCGATGATGACGGTCCGGAGAGTCCGTTCGACGACGGCGGCCCGTTCGACGACGACGGTCCAGAGAGTCCGTTCGACGACGGCGGCCCGTTCGATGACGGATAATCGATCGAGTTCGACGGATCACCTTCGCTGTTCGCGTCGCTGTTCTCCGCTCCGAGTCGTGTACCGAGCCGTCGCTGTGCCGGCTCTCGAGTCCCGCTCGAGAGCCGCTCTCACGAGTCGAAAGACGCCTCGAGACTTATCCGCACTCGTGAATTAACTCGAGCTAGCGATGGGTGACTCAGGAACGGGTACTCGACCGACGCGGCAATCTGCCCTACCGGACCGATGACTGTAACACGAACGTCCGCGAAACGCATCCGGTCGGTGTTCGACGACGCACCGCAGATCGCACAGTATCTGGGGCTGGAGGCCCGAAAACTGGCCCGGCTCCTGCGCGCTGGTCGACTCGGTGCGGCCGTCGGCTCGGTCGTAGAGCTGACGACCGGCCGAAACCCCTACTACGCCTTCCGACTCGAGAACCGACGCTATCAACTCGTGTCCGTCGGCGACCACGAGTTGGTCGTCGACACCGCCGACGCCGGCATCTCGCGGACGCTGCTCGCCTACGGCGTCCACGAGTACCGCTCGTCGACGGCCTTCGCACGCGAACTCGAGCGCCTCGCCGCGGCCATCGACGGTCCCGTTCGCGTCCTCGAGGTGGGCGCGAACATCGGCTACTTCTGTACCATCGAAGCCGGAATCCTCGGCGACCGAGCGCGGATCCACGCGGTCGAACCGATTCCGTCGAACGTCGCCCTCCTTGAGCACAACCTCGAGCGCAACGGCTACGCCGACCTCGCGGACGTCGAGCGACTCGCCTTCGGCGACGAGGAGCGGACGGTCGAGATGCGGTTGAGTACGCACTCGAACCAGCATCAGGTTCGCGCGGGCTCCTCGGCGCAGGATAGCGTTTCAGCGTCGGCGATGGACGGTGTTTCGACGGCGACGGACGGCGTTTCGGCGGCGACAGGCGGCGTTTCGTCGACAGCGACGCTCGAGGGCGGCGAGAGCGACCCCGTCTCGGTCGAACAGACCACCGGAAATCGGTATCTCGCTGACCGTGACGTCGATCCCGCCTCGATCAACGTCGTCCGGTTCGACGTCGAAGGCTACGAGGCCGCGGTGCTCGAGGGACTAACCGACGTCCTCGAAGCGCCGGGGCCGACGGTCGTCTACGCCGAACTGCACCCGCTCGATCTCTCGCCGGTATCGAAGACGGGGATTGTCGACCGCTTCGCGACGAACGGGTTCGAGGTGGTCTCGGCGGTTCGGACGGACGCCGCCGCCGGAGTCCCGGACGCGAGACGCTGGCACGGTCTCGAGTGCGACGTCGAGAGCTTCGACGACCTCCGGCGGGCGATGGCCGAGAGCGATCACTCGATCGAACTGATCGCGCGGAAGTAAGTCGACGCCTCCTCGAGTACGCTCGCGTCGAGGACTCGCAGCGAGGCGGCGATACGCCCCAATCGACGTGAGCGGCGTTCGACTGCCGGCCCGAACTCACCACGAGGCGCGCACGCGTCTCCGAACCGTCTCCTCGAGCCGACCCAGCCCGTTGCAGATCCCACGTGCGTAGGATAGCAGGTAGAATCCCACCTTCTCTCGGCGAGAGAAGTCGCTCCAGCCGTCGACGTTGCGGACTCGCTCGGGTCGGGGCGGGAGGTACGGCAGTGGATTGAGCGCGACTGGAACCGCACTGTCGTATCGATCGGGATGGAACACGCGAAGCTGGTAGACGCCCCGGCCGACGCGTCGCGACTTTCGCAAAATTGCGTCGGCCGTCGACCGCGTCGGGTGGTATATCGTCGCTTCCGGCGCGAACTGGAGCTCTCGGCCGGAGTCGCGAACCCGGTGACCGAACTCCCGGTCCCCGCCGGAGAGCAGCCGCGAGTCGAACGGTCCGACGTCGTCGATCACGGATCGGTGGACGAGCAGGCAACACGTCGGTGCGAATCCGAGGTTTTCGATGAAGTGATCGATGGGAAACCCGGTCCGCACGTTGTACCGTTCCGCGAGCGAGCCGCCATCCTCGGAGGGCACCATCTCGACGTTACAGCCCATGTACTCGGCGTCGGTCCGTTCGAACGCACGGACGGCGTCGGCGAGCCACTCCTCCTCGGCGATCATGTCCGCGTCGACGAACGCGAGGATCTCACCGCCCGCGTGCTCGATGCCCCTGTTTCGCGCCGCGTAAGAGCTCTGAATCTCGTCCTCGACGAGGACGGTTATCCGTTCGTGATCGTCCGCAACCTCCCTTGCGACGGCCGGTGTTTCGTCCGTCGAACCGTTATCGACGACGAGCACCTCGTGGGCGTCGGTCGGATACGTCTGTTCGATCAGCGAATCGAGCGTATCCCGAAGCCCCGTCGGATCGTTGTAGACGGGGACGATCACCGAAACCTGCGGCCACTCGCGCGCCTCACCGTCCCACTCCTGACTCTTCTCGCCCTCTTCTCGCCGCTCGTCGTGTGTGCTGTATTCATTCATAGCTGTTCGAAATACCGTCCGTTCGATCACTGTTCGGTCACTCGAGCGGGAACGTAAAAAGTAGCAACAGCATTCCGTTCGAGATAGTCGCCGAATCCGGACAGTGACCGGTCCGAAACGGGCTACAGTCCCGGTTCGACTGCCCGCGTCGGTTGTGGTCAAGTTACCTTCAATTGTTCTGACTTTCAATCTAAATCGGACAGTACTCGCAGCGAGAGCTCATCAACGCCTGAGAATCCAATTCACGGATAAGTATCTCTGGGCGATCGTTCACGGTATGTGTTCAGTAGCGCGTAGGCACACCACTCTCCACCAGTGCCGCTCGACGGGTGAGTCACGATCGTGACGCTCGTCAGCGTTATTATTCCTACCTACGACCGGCCGTCGTTCGTCGAGGGCGCGGTCGAAACGGCCCTCGAGCAGACGCACGACGAGATCGAAGTCGTGATCGTCTGCGATCCGCCCGTCGAAGAGACGCGGGCCGTCCTCGAGCGGTACGACGACGAGCGCGTTCGGCCGTTCTACAACGACGAGCGACTCGGAATCGCAGCGAGCAGAAACCTGGCGATAGCGCGAGCCCGCGGCGAGTACGTCTGTATTCTGGACGACGACGATCGCTGGGATCCCGGGAAGGTCGAAAAACAGCTCGCCGTCATGGAAACCAATCCGGATTGCGGCGTCGTCTACACCGGCGGTCTCGTCCGACAGAACGGCCGAACAGTCGGCATCTACACGCCGTCGATCCGCGGCGAAATCTATCCGGAGATCCTCGCCCGGTTCGATCTCAAGCCCTACTCGAGTCACATGATCCGCGCCGAGTGCTTCGAGACGGTCGGTGACTACGATACCGATTTCGATTGCGGGGAAGACTGGGATCTCGCCATTCGGATCGCCCGCGAGTACGAGTACGAGTACGTGGACGAGCCCCTGGTCGTACGGCACTTCCACGACTCGAACGTGTCGGCGGCGGCCGCGATCGAGCGGAGCGATCGACTACACCTCGAACTCGACGGAAGCGCGGATATCTTCGGGCGGATTTGGTCGAAGTACCGCGACGAGATCGACCGCCGCCCCGATATCGAACGGCAACTGCAGTACGACCGACACCTTTCCTGGGGCTGGACGGAGATCGAACGCGATAACCGACGGCGAGCGCTTCGGTACGGGTGGGAGGCCACAAAAAACCGCCCGTCGCCCGCCAGCCTCGCGATTTGCTGTTTCGCCGTTCTCGGATCGTCGGCACTCGACGCGGTTCGATCCGTTCGCGACACGATTTCTCACACCCAGTTCGACCGGGTGACCGATCACCGACTCGCGGAGTAGCAACGCGTTCCATCCGCGCGACGCATCGGGTTCATCGTGGCCGTTATCCACCGTATAATCGCCCTCGAGCGGCCCCGGATTCGAAATCGATCGCCTCGGACTGACCGACCGTACCCCGCTCGAGAGTCGTGCGAGGCGACACGCCGCTCGTACGTTCGGATCGACGATCGACGGATACGCTCGACGACAACGCGTCGCCACGCTCGGTGTGACGCCACGCCGAGGCGTCCCGACCGCGATAGACGGTCCTCGCCGGCGCGTCGGGCCTCGAGCGCCGTCGTAACGGCAGTAGCGTCCTGCGTCGTCCCGCTCGATTTAGTAGCGTTGCGGACTGTTTCATCGGACGAAACGGTCTTATTTGCGGTATAGTGAACCGCCGAAAGACGAAACGAACCGGTAGTGAACGTCATCTCTCTCGTACGCGGTGGGTATTTCCCCCATCAGCGTGCACAGACCGTTCCTCCGGTTCGATTTCCGTCGAACCGACCCGCAGCCACGTCACCGAACCAGTTTGTAGGTACGGCTCTCGGACGGACGACGAGATGGCGGCGACCGGCTGTGGAACAGTCGAAGACGTCACGAACGGACGACGCCACGAGCACGTAATCCACTGTCATTCAACATCCAACAATGTGCCCCAACGTCAACCAGCAAGCGACACGGACGCGGTCCGCCCAGCGTGGTATACAGGTACTGCTCACGGTCAGCGGGATCGTCTTCCTGGTAGCCGGGCTCGCACTCGCCGCCAGCGGCGCCTCCCTCGGGAGCGCGCTCGGTGCGGTCAACGACGACTGGGGAGACGCCGACGAACCGGTCGATGACGTCGGCTCGGGCGACGACGGCTCGGGGTCCGACGACGAAAACGGCGACGAAGACGAGACCGGCGGAGACGGTAACGACGGTTCCGACACGGACGACGGAGATTCCGATAGCGGTGGCGGAGACGACGGAGGCGACCAGGACGCCGGCGACGGCGGCGATCAGGACGACGGTGACGATCAGAGTGGCGATCAGGACGACGGTGACGATCAGAGTGGCGACGACGACCAGGACGACGACGAGACCCACTCCCTGACGGCGATCGTCGAGGACGAGGACGGCGATTCGATCGACAGCGCCACCGTCGAGGTCGACGGCGATATCTCCTCGAGCGAGGAGCAAGCGGCCGACGGCGGCGAGGCCGAGTTCGAACTCGAGGACGGCGATTACACGGTCACCGCGAGCGCAGACGGCTACGAGGACGACGAAGTCGACGTCGAGATCGACGGCGACGACGAGACGGTCACGCTGGAACTCGCGGCGGACGACGATGGCGATGGGACGCACACGCTCACGGCGATCGTCGAGGACGAGGACGGCGATTCGATCGACGACGCCACCGTCGAACTCGAGGAGTCCGGGTTCTTCGGCTCGAGCGAGGAGCAAGCGGCCGACGACGGCGAGGCCGAGTTCGAGGTCGAGGATGGCGGCTACACGATCATCGCGAGCGCGGACGGCTACGATGACGACGAAGTCGACGTCGAGATCGACGGCGACGACGAGACGATCACGCTGGTACTCGAGGAGGACTAACCGGTCGCTGAGCCGTCGGAGCGGCGCTCGAATCGGCCGGTTTCGGACGTTGGATCCGACTGATTGCGGTCGTGTTTATACGGGAAATCGTACGTTGAGGAGTCGATGCCAGACGGCGCGGACCTCCCGACCGTCCGCCGGGCGTACGATAGACTAACAACCGGCTACGATCGCGAGGGCGAAACGGAACCTGCCAACGCGTCTCTCGAGCGGTCGGCGACTCCCTCGTTGCGGCCCGACGCGTCCCTCGAATGACCGACGACTCTCTCTCTCGTTGCGTCCCGACGTGCTCGGAACTCGCGTCCTCGACGCCCGCTGTGGCGCCGGTCACCTCGCCCGCGAACTCGAGGGTCGCGGTGCGGCCGTCGTCGGCCTCGACACCAGTCGTCGGCTGCTCGCGTAGGCGAGCGAGCGGGCGTCCGACGCCGACTTTCTTCGGGTGAACTTCGGTCGCGATCGTCCGTTCGCGGACGGTGCGTTCGACGGCGTCGCCAGTTCGCTGCCGTTTCACCACGTCCGAGAGCGGGCCCGGTTGTTCCGGGGCCTCCGTCGCGTTCTTCGCCCCGGTGGCTGGCTGATCCTGTCGGTCCAGCACCCACACGCGGACTTCGAAGGGGGACGGCGACGCCCGGAACTCCCGCGAAACGGAGCGGGCACCGGCGGCGTGGGACTCGTTCGGAGCGGGCGTAGACGCACCAGCGTATCGCGCTCCTCTCCGCGATGCTCTCGCCGGCACTGGAGACCGGTTTTCGACTCGAGGGGCTTCTCGAACCGATCCCGACGGACGCATATCGACGGGCGGATCCGGACCGGGAGTACGAAGCGACTCGCCCGAACCTCGGGTCACCGTTTCGCGCTCCCCGCGAGCGTCGCCGGTGACCGCTCACGGTCGACGGTCGGTTCACACATCGTCTACCACGCACCGAGCGGTCGCCTCGGTAGCTCTCCGCGGGCCGTCTTCGTCGGTCCCCTTCGACCCGCAGACTGCCGGCTCTGTCGTCCACGTCGCGCGTCGCCGTGTTCGAACGGATTCGTCTCCGAGCACGATCGATTCGAGACCTGAGGCTCCTCGCTGCTCGGCAGATCGCTACCGATACTGGAGGAATAGATACGCCTCGAGGAGCAAACGCAGGTTACGCACGAACGGCGTCAGCGAAAAGTCGTCAGTATCGCGGCGTCTCGATCACTCGACCGTCACGCTCTTCGCCAAGTTGCGCGGCTTGTCGATCGGTCGCTCGAGCAGATCCGCAGCGTGGTAAGAGACCAACTGGAGCTGGACGTTCGCGAGTAGGCCGGCCCAGACGGGGTGGGTGTCGGGAATCGACAGGTGAACCTCGGCGACGTCGGTCAGCGGGTGGTCGTCCGGGCTGACCGCGACGATCGGCGCGCCGCGGGTCTGGGCTTCGATCGCGTTCGTCTTCGTCTTCCCGTCGCCGCTGCCGGTGGCGACCGCGAACACCGGCGTCTCGTCGGTCACGAGCGCGAGCGGACCGTGTTTGAGCTCGCCGGCGGCGAACCCCTCGGCGTGTTCGTACGTGATCTCCTTGAACTTCAACGCGCCCTCGAGCGCCACCGAGTGGCCGAGGCCGTTGCCGATAAAGAAGTACGACTTGCTGTCGACGGTATCCCGGGCGAGCGACTCTGCGTCGGTCGCTTCGAGGACTTGCTCGACGTGTTCCGGGAGGTCTTTCAGCTCCTCGAGCATCGTCTCGCGGTCCTCGGCAGGGGTCGCGTTCGGAACGTCGGCCGCGAGTCGCTGGGTGAGCAACGCGAGCGTGACCGCCTGCGACGAGAAGGTCTTCGTCGCGGCGACGCCGACCTCCGGGCCGGCGCGGATGTAGATCGCGTCGTCTGCCTCGCGTGCGGCCGTCGATCCCACGACGTTGGTGACGGCGAGCGACCGGGCACCGCGCGCGGTCGCCTCGCGGACGGCCTCGAGCGTGTCGGCGGTCTCACCGCTCTGGGTGACCGCGACGACGAGGGTCCCCTCGTCTACGGGTCCGGACATCGAGGCGTACTCGCTCGCGCGGACGACCTCCGTGCTGATCCCGGCCGACCGAAGCAGGTTGGCGCCGTACATCGCCGCGTGGTAGGACGTCCCGCAGGCGACGAACTGAACGGCGTCGACGTCCGCAAACGTGCCCGCCGGAAGCTCCTCGAGCGCGACGTCACCGCCGTCGATCCGGCCCTCGATCGTGTTCGAGAGCGACGTCGGCTGGTTGTTGATCTCCTTGAGCATGTAGTGGTCGTACTCGCCTTTCCCCGCGTCCTCCGGGTCCCAGTCGACGGTGTCGGTCGATCGATCGATAGGAGTGCCCTCGAGATCGGAGATCCGGTAGGAGTCGGGGTCGAGAACGACGATGTCGCCGTCCTCGAGGTAGATCACTTCGTCGGTGTGGTCGAGGAAGGCCGGGACGTCGCTGGCGAGGAACCACTCCTCGTCGTCGAGTCCGAGGACGAGCGGTGAGCCCTTCCGTGCGGCGTACACCGCCTCCTCGCCGTCGACGATCGCGGCGATCGCGTAGCTTCCCTCGAGCGTCTCGACGGCGCGGCGGACCGCCAGTTCGCTGTCGCCGGTCTCCGTCCGGTACTCGTCGATGAGGTGGGGAATGACTTCCGTGTCGGTGTCGCTCTCGAACTCGTGGCCCTTGGCCTGAAGCTCCGCTCGGAGCTCGTCGTAGTTGTCGATGACGCCGTTGTGGACGACGGCGACATCACCGGCCGTGTCCGTATGCGGGTGTGCGTTCGCGTCGGTCGGCGGGCCGTGGGTACTCCAGCGCGTGTGGCCGATCCCCATGTTGCCGTGGGGCTGGCTCTCGAGCGACGATTTGAGGTCGTCGACCTCGCCCGAGCACTTGTGGACCTTGACGCCGGAGCCGTTCTGGACGGCGATCCCCGCCGAGTCGTAGCCGCGGTACTCGAGATTTTCGAGTCCCGACAGCAGCGTCTCCGCGGCGTCACCGTGACCGATACGCGCGATGATGCCGCACATCAGCCGCTCACCTCCGCTCGAGCGGCGGTCGTCGGATTCGTCGCGCTTGTCAGACGGTCTGCAACGGGTGCCGCGTTCGGGACGGTCGTACCCGGTCGGTGCGTGGGTGCTGCCTGACGGACAGTACGGTTGTATGTCATTGATATCACCTACCCACGCCCGTCGACTGCGAGACGGGGCGGGTCGTTACTACCGTCAAGACCGACAGCGGCCATTACTATACCACGAATAAGCCGAGTACTATCGTCCGTCTAATACAAAATTCGTTTGCAGTTCGTGCAAACGAGCCGTGGATCGTCACGCTGTCCCACGACCGAGAGCGCTATAGCGGGACTCCCGTCGTGTGCGGGAGCGTTCGCTCCCTCGTAGACCGAACAGTCGTAACGATACGAAACCGATAGTGAGTCACCGATTCCGTCGGTAACAGGTGTTTCGGTAGCCATAGGTGCCGTCTTCGGGAAGCGATGACTCCGGCGGCCGACGGGTTCGAGTCCAGTCCGCCTCGACCCGAATCAGGCGACACCTCGCTCTGGACGGTCACGACGACGGCGGCAACTGCACGCTGGGCTCGAGCGGTCGTGTAGGACAGCAGCGACGGACCGAATGCGATCGGATCGGACGACCGTGGTGTGCGTGGCGGCATCCGACCGATCGCCTCCGTCGAATCGAGAGATACCCGATCGCACGCCGCTCGCGCGATCGGCATGCGAACCGTTTCAGTCAGTGCGAGAGTGGTGCGAGAGTGTGGTGCGTGCTCACTGAATCGGTTTTTCGGTTTCGGTACACTGCGTTTCCGTCTCCGGCTCTCGATCGGACAGGGTGATGAGGTTCTCTCGGCCGACCGAGGTCTTCTCGATCGTGCCGTCGGTGTGCATCTGCGAGCAGATTCGACTCACTTTCGACTTCGACCAACCGGTTTCGTCGGCGATCTGGTGTTGCCGAATGCGGCCGTGATTTGCGACGAGCAATCGAACCACCTCTCCCTTGTCGCTCAGGAGTTCGGTCGGTGTTTCGGGTGAGAGATACTGTTCGTAGGGTTGGTGATCGTCGGTGGGTGTGCCAGTTATCTCAGCCGACTCGTCCGCTGACTGTGACAGCAGCGGGTGCGTGGAGAGTTCGACCTCGCGGTTCGACAGCAGTTCTCGCAGACGGATGCCGACGAGTCCGCTGATCAGTAAGAACAGAACCGCAATCATCGCCGCTTCCCAGATCGATGCGCCGCGTAGCATCGACAGCCAGGATACCGGTCCACCCAACTGATCGCTATCGCTGGGAACTACCGATGCGAACGTCTGGACGTCGAGTCGTCGAATCGGCACCGAACCCGTACTCGAGGACACGCTGGCGCGTATCGAGGCGAACGCGGGTTCGAGTTCGATCTGGGAAGTTGAAACCATGTGTTTCACGGTTCTGACGCGGTCGTGGGGTCCGAATCACGGCGGTCGTGATCGAACTGACCGCACGAATCGTCGGTCGTACGGGACCTTCATTATGAATCCGTATAGCCCCGTTTAACACCAGTATAAGCCGCTGAGCGCGATATCGACGCGAACCTTCTGAGCCGCCGACTCTCCCCCAGCAGATCGCCTCACGAGCGGATGGTCGTGGTGCAACCGTTTATTCTGGCTATAGTAAACCGCCCGAACTGTCTCGGCATGGATGAGGAACGCGAACGGAACCGTTTCGGACGGAAACCGTCACACGAGCGGGTGTGACGGTCCAGAAACCACGTATCATCTATGACCACGACAATCAGCGACACCGAGAATCGAACGGACGATCGAGAGCGCGACCGACTACCCCTGCAATCGAGCGAGAAGGGGACCACCCTCGAGCACGTCGAGGAGCAGTCCGTCCGGGAGGCGACGATCTGCGTCGTCGGACTCGGCTACGTCGGCCTGCCGCTTGCGGTCGGCTTCGCGCAGTCGGACTACCGAGTCATCGGCTACGATATCGACGAATCGACAGTCGAGCGTCTTCAGGACGGCGTCGACACCACGGGCGACCTCTCTGACGAGGCGATCCAGGACGGCGACATCTCCTACACGACCGACGCCGCCGAGATCGGCGAGGCCGACTACGTCATCATCGCCGTACCGACGCCGATCGACGACGACGACCGGCCGGACCTGCGCTTCGTCGAGAGCGCGGCGACCACCGTCGGCTCGAAACTGACCGCCGGCACGACGGTCGTCCTCGAGTCGACCGTCTACCCGGGGACGACCCAGGACGTGCTGATTCCGGCCCTCGAGTCCGCGTCCGACCTCACCGCGGGCGAGGACTTCTTCGTCGGCTACTCGCCGGAGCGCGCGACGCCCGGAGACGACGAACACGGACTCGCACACGTCGTCAAAGTCGTCGGCGCACAAACCGACCCAGTGCTCGACGACGTCGCGACGCTCTACGAGTCGGTCGTCGACGCGGGCGTCCACCGCGCGCCCTCGATCGAAGTCGCCGAAGCGTGCAAAGTCGTCGAGAACACCCAGCGCGACCTCAACATCGCGTTCGTCAACGAACTCTCGATGGCGCTCGAGCGGATGGACGTCGACACGCAGGCGGTTCTCGAGGCCGCGGGCACGAAGTGGAACTTCCACGACTACCGGCCGGGACTGGTCGGCGGCCACTGCATTCCGGTCGATCCCTACTTCCTCGCCCACCGATCGGCCCAGGACGGCTACGAGCCCGAACTCATCCGCGCCGGTCGCGACGTCAACGAGTCAGTGCCGGACCACATCGCCGATCTGACGATCAAGGCGCTCAACCAGTGTCACAAGACCCTTCGCGAGAGTCGCGTGCTGGTTCTCGGACTCTCGTACAAACCCGATGTCGGGGACATCCGAAGTTCGAAAGTCGCGAACGTCGTCGACGCGCTTCGAGAGTACGACATCGACGTCGAGGGCTTCGACCCGTTCGCGGACGCCGATGCGGTACACGAGACGTTCGACCTCGAGGTCCAGGAGACGCTTTCGTTCGAGGGCTTCGACGCCGTCCTCCTCGCGACGCCACACGCCGAGTTCGAACGGCTGGATCTCGAGGCCGTCGCGGCCGAACTGGGGGAGAATCCCGCCCTGATCGACGTCACGGGAACGTACGGGGCGGACGCGGCCCACGACGCGGGATTCGTCTACCGGAGGTTGTGATCGCTAATGCGAGTCGTGATTACGATTCAACACCCCGGACACGTCCACTTCTTCCGGAATCCGATCGAGGAACTGGACGCTCGGGGACACGAGGTCCACGTCTTCGCTCGCGAGAGCGACGTGGCCATCGCGCTGCTCGAGGCGTACGATATCGACCACGAGGTGCTCGCCGGCGAGTCGGACTCGCTGCTCTCGCTGGCCACCGTGCAGGCGACCTACGAGACGCGCCTGCTGGCCCGGGCGCGACGGATCGATCCTGATGTCGTTACGGCCATCGGCGGCGTCGCCGCCGCTCACGTCGCGTCCGTTTTGCGTACCAAGAGCGTCGTCTTCTACGACACCGAACACGCGACGCTCATCACGAAACTCGCCTACCCGTTCGCGGACGCGATCTGTACGCCGGCGTGCTACCGCGACGACGTTGGGTCGAGCCAGGTGCGTTACCCGGGATATCACGAACTCGCCTACCTCCATCCGAGTCGGTTCGATCCCGATCCGGCCGTCCTCGAGTCGGTCGGTCTCGGTCCCGACGACCCGTTCGCCGTCGTTCGCCTCAGTAGCTGGGAAGCGTCCCACGACGTCGGTCACGGCGGGTTCGACGATCCGCGCGAAGCGATCGATCGGCTCGAAGACGCCGGTCTCGAGGTGTTGCTCACGGCAGAAGGTGAGCCGCCGGCCGACCTCGAGTCGTACCAGTTTTCGACGCGACCCGAACGGTTGCACGATCTGCTCGCTCACGCCGATATCGTCGTCAGCGAGGGCGCGACGACCGCGACCGAGGCGGCGGTGCTCGGCACGCCGGCCGTCTACGTCAACCCGCTCTCGCTCGGCTACACCGCCGAACTCGAGGCCGAGTACGGACTGCTGTTCGGCTGCAACGGCAACGATCGCCACGCTCGTGCGCTCGAGGCGATCGACTCCGCGCTCGCACAACCCGCGGAAACGTGGGGACGGCGACGCGAACGCCTGCTCGAGGAGCGGATCGACGTGACGGCGTTCGTCGTGAAGCAGATTGAGACGCATGCGCGCACACGCGTAGCAAACGATTCGACGCCGGCGGTCAATCCACGCTAACCCATTCATGAACGTACTTCAGTTGGTCACGTCCCCGCGACCGTTTTTCGACCAGCAGGTGTCGGTACTCGAGGCCCGTGGCGTCGACTGTACCGTCCTCGAAGTCCCCGGCGCACACAGCGGCGACTCGAGTCGGTCGGCGACGGACTACGCGCGATACTATCCGCGGATCCTCTCGGAGCTCCGGTCGAACGACTACGACCTGGTCCACGCGAATTACGGGCTCGTCGCGCCGTTCGCGCTCGCCCAGCCGACCCGTCCGGTCGTTCTGTCCCTCTGGGGAACGGATTTGATGAGCGATCACGACTGGCTCCGCTCGCTCAGCCGGTTCGGTGCCCGGCATGCGAACGCGGCTATCGTCCCGAGTCGGGCCATGTCGAGCGTCCTCGAGACCGACCACGAACTGATCCCGTTCGGCGTCGACACCGACCTGTTCGAACCGATGTCGCAGGCGGACGCACGCGAACGCGTCGGCTGGGAGACCGACCGGCCGATCGCGCTCTTCCCGTACGATCGGACGCGAGCCGTCAAGGACTACCCGCGAGCGCGACGGTTGGTCGAGCGCGCCGACGCCGACCTCGAACTGCGGACGGTCACCGGCGTCGACCACGAGGAGATTCCGTCCTACATGAACGCGAGCGACGTCCTCCTCGTAACGTCGGAACGGGAGAGCGGCCCGATGGTCGTCAAGGAAGCCGCCGCCTGCAACCTGCCGGTCGTCTCGACCGACGTCGGCTTCGTCCGCGAGACGGTCGCGGACGTGACCGACTGCGTCGTCAGCGACGACGACACGGCGCTGATCGACGGCCTCGAGTACGTCGCCGACGCTCGCCGCCGATCCGACGGCCGCGAGGCGATCGACGGGCTGAGTCTCGACGCGCTGGGGACGAGTCTGCTTTCCGTCTACCGTCGCGTTCTCGAGCGAGACGACTCGGCAGGTCGTCGAGCGGAGGTGGGCCACGGTGTATAGCAGGCTGTCGGAGCTGCGACCGTTACGACTCGACACCGTCGCGGCGATCGTCGGTCTCGCGCTCGCGCTGGCGTTGTTTCCGCTGCGGTTTTTCGCGTCGCAGCTGTATCTCGAGACCGTCCCGCTGATCCTCGGAACCGCGTGTGCCCTGTATCTCGTCTCCCTCTACCAGGGGACAAACTCCACGAGCCTTCCGACGCTTCCGTCGGGAGTGGCGATGGCGCTTCCGAGCATCGTTTTGGCCGGGCTCTCGGCGCTCGTGGTACTGACGGTGATGCAAGGCGCGCGGACCCCGCTCTTTTTCGGGGCGGCGAGCGTCCTCGGGACGCTCGTGATCGGGCAGATCCTCTTCGTGAGCGACCGCGACCTCCATCCCGGAATCTTGCTGCTGCAGATCGTCGCCTTCGCGTTTATCTTCCGGTTTACCGCGCTCTACGCGACGCCGGGATACATCGGGATCGACATCTGGACCCACACGGAGCTCACGCAGGCGATCGTCAACGAGGGTTCCGTCGGCGGCATCGGTCACGACAAACACTACGCGTCGCCGTTTTACCACCTGTTAGTCGCGTCGTCGTCGATACTGTACGACGTGTCGCTTCGGACGGCGCTGTATCTCTCCGTCGGCATCGCGATGCCGCTCTCGGTTCTGCTCGTCTACGCCACGGCGAATCTGCTCGTGTCCGCGCGGTGGGCGACGTTGGCGACGGCCCTCTTCGCCCTCGCCAGCCACGTCTCGATGTGGGGGATGCACCTCATTCCGACCAGCCTCGGGCTGGTCTTCTTCCTCGCGATGCTGTACTCGCTGCTCCGCGTCATGCGCATCGAGTACACGATCCGCGACTTCGCGTTGCTGGTCCTGTTCAGCGTCGCCGTCATCCTCACCCACCAGGTGTCGACGTTCATCATGCTGGTGTTGTTGCTGGCGGCGTTTCTCGCCCAGATCGTCTTCGAAATCGACCCGCTTGGGCTGACGCGCGTCGATACGAGCGTCTTCCGGTCGAAGAAGCCGGTCAACCTCATCGGACTCGTCGTCTTCAACTTCGGGCTGACGATCTTCGTCTGGTCGCTGACGCCCTACGGCGATCAGTCGTTCCTCGCGACCGTGATGAGCTTCTTCAGCCAGACGATAGAGGAGAGCGCCGGCTTCCTCAACATCGCGAGCGACACGGGTAACGCCGATTCCGACGGAGCGGCCCAAGCGACGACGACGCTGCTCGATCAGGTCGTCCCCTACGTGGACGCCCTCGGATTCCTGTTCCTGCTCGGCGTCACGTTCGTCGGCTGTCTGTACGTCGTCCACCGGCGACGCGCCGAACAGTCGGTGTTCACGCTCCTGTTAGCCGCGGCGTTCATGCTGGTCTTCGTCCTCGGTCTGCCGATGTTCGGCATCCGGAACTTCATCCCGACGCGCTGGTTCGCGTTCCTCTTCGCGCCGATGGCGATCCTCGGTGCGATCGGACTCCGGACGCTGGTTCAGAGTCTCGATTCGCGGGTCGTAGTCTCCGTGCTGTTGGTTTTCGTGCTCGTCTATCCGGGAGCGATGATACTGGCGGTGGAGAGCAACTCGGAAAACCCGGTCTTCAGCGATCACCACGAGCAACTGGCGTACAACGAAGCGGAACTCGCCGCGGTCGACTCGATCGGCGAACTGACCGGCTCTCAAACTGGAAGCGAGATCCGCGAGGATCAGCGAATCCACACGGATCATCCGTACCAGACGCTGTTCTGGCGTACTGGGGCCTATCCCCGGTCGGGAATAGGCACCGCAACAGTTCCGGACGACGGCGTCGCCGACCACGGGTACACGGTCTACCGCTCGACGCAGTCGACTGACGCGGTCTACTTCGCCGACGCCGACGGAAACGGACGGATCAAGCAGATCGACCAGCCGCAACTCTGTCGGCCGGATCAGGCCACGGTCTACACGAACGGTGACGTGACGATGTGCGCGGCCGGACCGGGATCCGGATAGTCGCCGTTCGTTCGTCGCCGGAACGGTCGTTTTCGATTCGACGCCGGTGACCGACCGGACCATTCCGTTGGGTTCAGTCCAGCGGAATATCTTTAGCTCCGGTTTCCGTACGCTGCGAGACGATGGCGAACGCGAAGGCGATCGTTTTCGACCTGGACGGAACGCTGCTCGAGCACCGTCGGGCGTACCCGGAGATACTGACGGCGACCTTCGAAACGGTCGAAGGGGAGGCCCGGGAGGAGTGGATCGAACGGTACAATGACGTCTTCTACGAGCTGTTCGAGGCGCACGAGCCGGATCCCGTTCGGCGTGCGTTCGCCAGTATCGAAGCCTGCTCGGAACCGGATCAGTTAGCGGACGAACTCCGTAGACGGGAGGCTACGGCCTGTGAACCGCCCGACGCCGTCCACGCGGATTTGGACCGCCTGTCGGACGGCTATCGGCTCGGCGTGCTGACCAACGGCTTCGAGGACTGGCAGCGGCACAAACTTCGCGAACACGATCTCGAGCTGCATTTCGAAACGGTCGTCACCTCCTATCAAGCCGGCGCGCACAAGCCGTGCGAAGCTCCCTACCAACTCGCCGAAGCGCGGCTCCCGGCACGAGCCTACGCGATGGTGGGCGACGACGATTCAGACGTCGACGGCGCGAGGGACGCCGGCTGGACCGCGCACCGATACTCGGGCGGCGGATTCGCCGAGCTCCCCGATAGCCTCGATTGGGAGTAGTCGACGAACGGGCTGCTCGGTCGACTCCCGACAGCGGCGCGTCGCGCGATCAACGCCGACTCACGCCCGCAGACGGCCCCGAAGCCACCGGTAGCCGTCTGCGGCGATCGGCGCCCCGTCGACCAGCCAGAGCGACACGACGGCGACGCCGAGCCCGAGCTGGAGGGCGACCGACGGCGTCACGCCGCCGGTGAGCAGCTCGTTTACGTACCGAACGAGGTACAGAACGAAGTGGTCGACGAACCCGCCGTGATCGCCTGTCGGTGGCGACTCGAGCGGCCACAGGACGACCCGCGGATCGAGTCGCGAACTTTCGCGCAGCGGATCGTAGATGTCGGTCGCGAGGTGTGAGCCGTACGCAAGTGCAAACGCGCCAGCGAGGAGTCGGTCGCTGCGTTGGGCGGCCGCCGCGTACACCGCGAGACAGACGACCGGAGCGACGAAGATCGAATGTCCGATCGAGTAGCCGGTTTCCGTGATCCCGACCGTCCAGGCGAGGGGTTTATCGACGAGATCCGGGAGTTGTGAGCCGAGGACCACGGCAATCGCCTCCCGGCCCGTCGGGGACCGTCCGAGCACCGCGTTGGCGAACAGGGAGTAGAGGACGTACGCGAAGGCGAGGTGCTCCCACGGCCACATCTATTCGATCTCGATCGGGAGGTGGATCGCTCGGTACGCGTTCTCGGTCGTCGGCTCCGACGGTGGCTCGTCCTCGTAGAGCAACAGCGTCAGTCGGAGATCCTCTCCCTGCATCGACGGAGTAATTTCGAGCGTCTGCTCGTGCGTGTCGCCGTCGGCGACCGTCGTCGACCGCCTGTCGAGTTCGTTCACTTCGGTGACGTTCGCATCGCCATCGGTACCGTCGCCGTCGGCAACTCGCTCGAGCAACGCCACGGTCGTGTAGCTGCGGTCCTCGTGTTCCTGGTTAGTGATCGACACCGCGAGTTCATCAGTTTCACCGGCGGTGTACGTCGACTGATACATCGTGTCGATATCGCCGCTTACGGTCTCGGTTTCGACGGCGAATTCAGTAAACCCGTCACCTTGAGGCGGGTTCGCGATCGCAAAGCCCGCACTCGCGACCAACAGGATCAACGCGACGACGATCGCCACGTTGTACGGTCGGGTGTTCGTTCGCGAGTACGCGTTCGGTCGTGATGGTGTGTTAAATAATGATGTTTTCGAGAGCGACGGCGCGTAGCGGCGGTCGGCTGGACACCGATAGCGAGAACCGATCGCAAGTACCGATAGCACGACCGTGAACATTGCAACTCCGGAGAGCACCGTTTCGAGCACCAAACCCCTAGGGGTTGCAGACGCTAGAAGGGCAATCATCGGAACGGTCGCAACGCTAAAAACGACTGACAGTATCGTTCGCTCGATCGACTCGAGTCCGCCGGTGATGACTAACGGATTTCCAAGTGCGGTTTCCTCGTCGTCGAACGGTTGATACTCGTCGGTTGGCTTGTCCGGAAACAGTGCAGAAACGAACGCATAGCCCGGTAGAAAGCAGACGAGCGGAATAAGCAACACCGTACGGACGGCGCCATCGACGCCGGAAAATACCCCGAACGTCACTGCGCCGGTGATCGCGATGACGACTGCGAGGTCGAAAAACCACCAGTGATTGTCGCTCATGAGGTAGTCGACGGAACTTAGCTGGTTTATTATCGGCACGATAAGCGGTCTACTGAAGGGGGTGTCTGCCGGCCGCCCGACACCAGAATATCAAAAATCAGATACTGATTCCACGTAAGGCTCTTTTGCCAGTTCTGAACGGTTCCAATGAGTGAAACAGTCTCCTATTCAGATAGACGGTCCGCAATATTTCCGAATTAGGGCCGGAAATTAAAAATTCGCTCCGGATCCGAACACGCCAATAAATATGCGATAGAGTCGATCTGAGGAAGATATAAAAACACTAGAAAGGCGAGCAATGTTTGTGAATCCACCTAAATCGTGCGCATCGACAATTTACAGTTCCAATGCTTTATTACCCCCTTCTGTTTACGGGATATTGGTGCGATGAACGCGACATATATCAGCGAAAAAGAACACGGTGAGCAGGAGACGGACGGCGACGTCGACCAGCCATCGGAAACGCCTATCGACGGTGACGTCGATCAGCCATCGGAAACGTCTGCGTTTTCCAAGGACGAAATATTCCACCTGCTGCAGAACGAACGCCGCCGACTGGTTCTTCGGTACCTTCGCGGCACCGAGGGACCAGTGCGTATGCGCGATATTGCAGAGCAGGTCGCGGCGTGGGAACACGATACGACGGTCGAACAACTCACGTCCACGCAACGCCAGCGCGTCTATATCCCGCTCTACCAGTCTCATCTGTCGAAACTCGACGAGGCGGGCATTATCGACTACCAGAAAAACCGCGGTATCGTCGAACGGAAGCCGCTCGCGAACCAGGTCGATCAGTACCTCCAGATCGAGCCGGCCGACGAATCCGTGCCCGCACAAGCGACCGACGAAAATTGGGACGACTATTACATCGGCGCGACGGTCCTCTGTTACGTCCTCCTAGTCGGTGCCGTCATCGAGTTGCCGTTTACCTCGTTCCTCTCGGGGATCGCGTTGAGCGCGTTGATTCTGCTCCTCTTTTCGGTGTTGACCGTTAGCCGACTCGTCAACCGGTAACGGCTGATCGCCGCAGTGTAACTGTTATACGACAACCGTTATTACGACGAAAACAGCTGCGCCCAACAGCGCGAGCGAAAGCAGCGCGAGAAACACACGCGAAGGCGTAAACGGAGCCGTTGTCGAAACGGCCGAAGAGGCGACTGCGACGCCGTTCTGCGTGCCGGATCGAGCCTGAAGTGGTCGCTCGACGACCCCCTGGGACTCGTCGAACACGATGTCGTTCGAGGCGTCGAGCGCCGGAAGTCGATCTCGGTGTAACCGTTCGTGGACGGTCGCCCAGGTTTCGACCGGCGGATCCGCGGGCGCGATCAGCTGATCGACGACCTCGTCGACGGTCGACGGCGTACTCATCTCGTCGAGTTCGACTATCAACGCGGTGTCGGACTCCGGGATGAAGTGCGCTGCTCGTCGGCTTGATACGGACGACTCCTCTGAAAGATCGCTCGGCGGGGAGTGATAGATCGTCACTCCGGCGCTGGTATCGGGATCGCCGTCGGAGTCCTCTCTAGGAGGATCTTCCGACGAGGAGCGAAACCAAGGCGGCGTCAGACGCATATCTCGCGCTAAAACTGCGTGACATATAAGTATTGTCTCGGTTTACCGGCTGCAACAGATCTACCCCGTCATTAGACGGGTTTCGACCGGTTCCTATCTCGTCGAACCGTCTCCTCGGCGGGCGATTGCCGTCGAATACGTTATCCGATCGTCGACTGCGGTGGCGATAGCCACGGAATCGATCGGTCTCTCGAGTCCGTCCAGCACTCGAGCCACCCGCGAAGATCGATCAGCCGCAGTTTGTGTCTGGCGGGGAGGTCGTGGACGTGTTCGGCGTCGGCGAGCAGCCGCCGGTCGAAGTCGTGGCGCTCGAAGAGGGTCTTGCGGTCGGGCCAGGGCGGCTGAAACGACGAGAGCAACGGCGTCTTCCGACGGACGAATCGCTCGATCTCGTTGAACAGCATCGTATCGTACGGCCGGTCCGGCGGCCTGTGTCGCAACACGTCGCCGTCGAGCTGTTTGCACGCCTGGAGGAACGTCTCCGTCGTCCGGTGTTCCGGTGGCGTCCGAAGATGCCAGTCGACGAGTTCGCGGTCGGTCGCCAGAAACGACGTCAGGAACTGATCCGACAGGTGGTTGTGGAACGGAATCGACGGCTGGTTGGCGATACCGACGCAGGTGAGCGTGTTCTGTATCGTCCGCGCGCGATCCCCCCTCGCGTCGAACTCGGCGTCGATCGCCTCCCTGACGAACGACTCCGGATCCACGTCGAACGACGTTCGCTCGGCGAGTTCGAGGCTGGCATCGCGGCTGTACCCGAACTTTCCGAGCAGCGACTCGATCGGATCCGGATCGGGATCGAGCCGGGCGATCGGGACGCGTTTGCCGAAGACGTCGACGCTGTCCTGTGCGGTGAAGTGGCCCCGGAAGAAGGTATCACAGAGAAGGCCGTGATACATCGTGTCGACGTCCATCTCGTCGGTGTAGCCCGCGTGGTGGATGTGTAAGGACTCTTTGATCCCCTGTGAGTACCGAATCTTCGACTCGTCGGCGCGGAGATAGCGCTCGTCCGGCGGGAACGCGGTGTGGCTCGCGTCGTACTGCTCGGCGAGCCGTTTGGCCCCCTGTACCTCCTGTGCATCCGGCGAGCCGACCGTGTAACTGTGGTCGATGTCGGCCACCTGCGAGAGGATGATCCGCGAATCGTACCCCGCCGAGAGGAGTACCCCTTTCGTCCCCGGGAGCGCCGACCGCCGTCGAAGCGCGCGCTCGAGACGCTCCGCGAGTTCGGTCGCGTAGTCGAACTCCTGGGGTCGATAGACGAACCGTTCGAGCGACTCGACCGAGTCGGCCGTGAGGTAGCTGTCTATCGGGAGCCGATTCAGTTCGTCCACGCCGGTTTTCTCCCCGAGGGTCACGCCCAGATGCAGGAACTCGAGGATGCCGTTTCGGTCGAGCGTCCGGTCCGCGATAGGACGGCCGACCTCGGCGGGGTCGGTGCCGAAGACGCGAACGCCGGGATCGTCGGTGTAGAAACACTCCCGAGAACGGACCACGTCGGTCGCGACGATCGCTTCACCGGCGGCCGCGGAGTCGAGTACGACGACGTACGAGCCGTTGAGTTCCGAGAGCGCTTCGCGGCCGTCCGCCTCGTAGCGCTCGAGGAGCCACCGGGCGGCGTTCGAGGCGTCGCCGGGGACGTACACCTCTCCCCAGATGACACAGTAGCCGTCGTCGCCGGCGTATCGCGCGCTCCAGCCGTGGGTTCCGAGGTCGGAGTCCCTGATCCCGACCGTGATGGTCGAGCCGACGAGCACCTCGTCGAACTCGTCGCTGGATCTGAATCGGTCGAACGTCTCGATACTCCCGAACACGCCGAAGAGCTCCCTATTCATCGTCGAAGATCACCGTATTGCCGACGCACGAGAGAGGGCGGCCGATCGAAGACCGATCGCCACACACGTACGCCTGATTGGTCCCACCTCCGGGCCTGTGGTCGTTAACTATGGCATTGTTAAGCCCCGAGACGGCCGCACAGCAGCGATCTGAACGGTGGGGGAGGGGGAACTATCGTATCTATAATAATGGGGTCACTGTCGATACCTTCGACTCGTCTATGACACCCGACCGAACGACGCGACGACGAGTCCTCGCACTGTCCGGTGCAACCGCGGCCGCTGGTCTCGCGGGGTGTACCGATCGCCTCGAGTCGCTCACCGGCAGTTCCAACGGTGACGAGTCCTCGGAGGAGGGAAAAACCACCGACCGTGCGGCGGCGCTCGCGGACGGCGTTCCCCCGCTCGAGACCGAGTACAACAGCCGCGAACAGTACCGGCAGCCGGGAGCGTCCTTCGACGACTTCGAGGATCTCGACGAGTGGGAGGTCGTCCAGGGTTCGGGAGAGGCGGACGAGGACGTCGTCTACGACGGCGAGCAGAGTTTCAAACTGGAGTCCGACGGCAGCGAGAACGTCGTCGCCCAGCGAGATCTCACCGGCGAAGACCTCTCCGAGACGGATCTCTCCTTTGCGATCAGGACGACGACGCCACAGAACATCACGATCAACCTGCGTCTCGTCGACCAGTTCGGTAGCGAGCGCGTGTACTCGCTCCGCGAAATCACGTATCGCGAGCCCGACGTCGGCTGGTTCCGGTCGAGTCCGGGCGTCTTCCAGGAGAGCGAGTACGAACCCGCGATGGACTCGCTCGACCGACTCGAGATCCAGGTCCTCCACTCGATGGACGAGGCGGAGGTCTGGATCGACGACCTGCGCACGCACGAGAAGCCAGAACAGGGGTACGTGATGCTGGTCTGGGACGACGGCACCAGCGACTACTACGAGACTGCCTCGCCGCTGCACGACGAGTACGACTTCCCGGCGGTGCAGGCCCCGGTTCCGCGATGGGTCGAACAGGGCCGGGAGGGCGTCATGTCGATCTCGGAGCTTCGGGAGCGCCAGGAGGAAGGTGACCAGATCGTCGTTCACGGCACGCACACGGCCATTCACGAGTACGAGGACGACGAACGGATCGAGAACAGGCTCCGGCAGGACAAGCAGTGGTCCATCAACAACGAGTTCGAGGGTGCCGACTACATCGTCTACCCACACAACAGCTACGACCGGTCGAGCCTCGAGCAGAAGACGAAGTTCCACTACTGCGGCGGCTTTAACCAGGCGGGGAACGTCAACACGACGAGCGTCTACGGCTTCGATCCGCTGGCGCTGCCGCGGACGATCGGTCACGACATCGACATCTCGAAGCGCTGTGTCGACCTCGCCGCGGAACACAACCAGTGTACGATCCTGAACTTCCATGAGTTCGAGTCGAACAACACCATGCCGGAAGACGACTACGAGGACCTCCTCGAGCACATCGACGACGCCGACGTCGAGGTCATCACGTTCGACGACCTCTGGGAACTGCGAACCGAGCAGCACTACGAGTAACGACCTCGCTACGCCCGTTGATAGTCCCGCTCCGGCGCCCCACTGCACAGTTTCGAATCCGATCTGCCCGTAGCGTGCCATCGATTCGCTGATACTGCTCGTTCCGTCTGCTTCTCGGTCCATCGACCGCCCGTGGCGAAACTGCCAACTCGGGTCGATCCCGTCCTCGCCCGTGCGTCTCGCGCTCGACCGCGACGGCGTTCGACTCGAGAACCGTGACGAGCGTGACAGCGTCGATCACCCAATCGGCTCCCTCCTCCGTGGTCACGGAACCGGCGACCTCGGTGCCGTAGACGCCGCCCGTCAGACCGGCTGCATCCGCGGCCGTGGCGTAGACCATCGTCTTCTGTTCCGTCCCCTCGAGTATCTCGACCGTCCTCCGCGTGACACCCTCGTCGGTCTCGCTGCTCACCGTGGTGACGCCGAGACTCACGAGTACGGTACCGACCGTGAGTGACGGTGCTGTTCGTCGCAAGAGGGAGTTCCGTTGCATCCGGTCTCTCCTTGGAGAGAACCGATGTTTACTATCGCGAGACTAACTCGAGAATACATCTATTATCGCGCCCGCAATGGTTATCGTGACGACGCGACCGATCGTCCCAGGGCAGCAAACGGTCCGGTGGTCGACAGGCGAACGGCCGGACTACCGGACGCCGTGGCGCTCGTAAAATCGCGTAACTCGGTCGTCCGCCAGCAACGGTCCGTGGACCTGGATCGACTTGAGCCCGGGGTAGCTGTTCGCTTCGATCACCGAGAACTCGCCGTCCTCACCCGTGACGATGACGTCCCAGCCGACGTAGGGTACGAACGGACAGCTGTCTGCCATCTCGAGAACTCGCTCGCGGATCTCGCTCCAACCGGGAATCTTCACGCCGTCGATCGGCGTCTTCGCCTCGGGGTGGACCGCGTGCCACTCGAGGTCGCCGTCGCCGGGCGGGCACACGCCAGGGCCGAGCTCGCCCGTCTCGAGGTCGATTTCTGCGGAGAGACCGCCCTGCGTGAAGTTGTCCAGTGGCGCGGAGTCCGACGTCCCGATCCGCTGGATCGCCGCAGCGATGAACGGCTCGTCGCGCTCCTCGTCGTACATCGTGATAATCCGGATGGTGTTCGGCGTTTCCGCGTAGAGGCCGTCCGCAAACGAGCCCTGTTCGACGTACTCACAGACGAGGTACTCCTCGAGATTTGAGACCAGCGATCTGAACTTGGCTTCGGCGTAGCGGTCGCCGTTCACCCGGTAGCCGTCGTCCGTTCGCTCACACAGGAGGACGTTGTTCCCGCCGCCACCGCGAACCCACTTGAGTACCAGCCGACCGTCGCTCTCGAGCCGTTCGACGACGCGCTGGGCGGCGTTGCGGGTTTCCGCGGACGAGTGTGGCGCAGGTCGATTCGAGTCCCGCCGCTCGGCATCGCTCGAACCCCGACGCTCTAAAGCCCCCCGCGAATCGGTTTCGTCCTCGCTCTCGGCCGGGACGACCGCGCCACCGTCGGTCACCTCGCGTCGGCCGTCGCCCCCGTCGACGCCGTGGAACGAACCGTTGCGGATCATACCGTAGACGCCCATTCGGTGGGCGTCGAACGGCTGCATCACGCGGTGGAAGAGGAGTTTGTTCGACAGCGCGACCGACCACGTTCCGTTGATCTGCTTCGTTCGGACGAACCGCTGATAGTCGTTCAGGTAGTCTCGATACGTCGACTCGTCGAGGTCGTAGACGGCATCGGAGCGGCTCAGAAAGCCCCGCCGCCAGAGCCAGAGCCGACGCCGGATCGACGGCGAGGCGGCCGATTCGCGTTCGGTCGCCGCGAGGTCTTGCAGTCCTCTGGCCGCGTGGTAGAGTGTTCTGACGTTCACGTCACACGCTGCCGGAGAGAGCGGGTTAGTTATCGATTCGACAAGACCGTTGCAGGCTCGAGAGCGATCACGACATCGTTTCAGTCAGCAAAACAACGGATGCTACGTTATTCTCTAGCACCGATACGTATTCGTGTCGGCAGGACGAGCGTTAGTCGGTGAAGACGCGACGAGCGACTACACCCTGAATCAGGGCGATCGTTACCAGAACGAACGCGACCGTCGCGATGATCGGCACCGGTCGCCGTCGAACGCCGACGCCGGCGGCCCAGCAGAGCCCCGGATACTGTCGTCGCGACGGCGCCGCCTTCCGGAGGTGCCAGAGGCCGCGGAGGAGTCGCCCCTCCGAGAAGTAACACTTCGCGAGGATCAGCTGGTGGCTCGAACGAATTTCGTACCCCTCGCTCTCGAAGCGCTCGACCGTCTCGTCATACATCGACAGGTACTGTTCGTCGGCGTTTGTGATGACGTCCGCCGGCGGGATTCCCGTCTCCTCGCGGACGACCAGTTCCTCGTCGACGTACGCGAGGTTGCCCGCCTCGAGGACCCGCAGACAGAACTCGGGGTCCTGAAACCGGTCGAGTTGTTCGTCGAAGCCGCCGATTTCGCGGGCGACGTCGGTTCGAACGAGCAGCGTCGAGCCGGCGCCCGGCTGGACGTTGTCCGCGAGAATCTCGCCGATCAGCTCTTCGCCGCCTTCCATCGCTGGCCGGTCGTCCCCGCGAGCGAGGACGGTTGCGGCCGTCGATCGGAACCAGCCGTCCGTTCCCGACAGCTCGAACGCCGCGTCGCAGTAGACGCCGATCCACTCCTCGGACCGTCCGTCGAGGGTCTCGAGCTGTCGCTCGAGCTTCTCGGAGCGCCACGCGTCGTCGGAGTCGAGGAAGGCGACGTACTCGCCGCGGGCGTGGCCAATCCCCGTATTTCGGGCGACGTTCGCCCCCTGGTTGGTCGCGTGGACGACCGGCCGAACCCGCGGGTCGTCGTACTCGGCGAGCACCGAATCGGTGTCGTCGGTCGAGCCGTCGTCGACGACGACGACCTCGAGGTCGTCTATCGTCTGTGCGAGCGCGCTGTCGATCGCCCGTGGAAGCGTCCGTGCTCTGTTGTACGTCGGGATGATGACGCTGACGCGAGTCATTTTCCGGTTCTAGCCGTTCGCGTCGCATTATTATCGAGTCGGTAAACTGGGCGTCGCAGTTTTGGATTCCGTCTCGCGAGCCCTACGACTCGCGGGACGGCGCGTAGCAGAACTGGCCGGACGATAGAACTCGACCCGCTCCGAGCCTAACAACTCTATAAGAAAGACCGAACGGTTCGTCGACGCCGCTAATGACGAATCGAAACCGACGATCGTTCGTGACAGCCGTCGGCGCGGCCGGGGCAATCGGTCTCGCCGGCTGTCTCTCGACCGTCCGCGAGTGGCGCGACGATGGCGGCGAGCCGTCAGCGGAAGCACGGACTCCCGACGAGGACGACGGTGACGGGACCCTCGACCTCCCGGGCCAGACGATCGAGGACTTCGAGGATCTCAGCGACTGGGCGGCGATGATCGACGCCGGGAGCCTCGAGGCCGAGACGGACGACCCCTACGCCGGGTCGCAGTCGGCTCGCCTCTCGGCGCCCGAAGACACCGAGCACGCTGCCGTCTATCAGGTGCGCTCCGACGGCATCGACCTGTCCGATCAGAACCTCTCGCTGGCCGTCACCTTCACCGGCCGCGACCAGCTGCACCTCTCCCTCGAGTTGTACGCGCCGAACTCGCGGAACGCGTACGCGATGGAGCGCACCCTCACCGGGCCGACCGACCGCTGGGTGCGCGTCGACTTCGGCACCAGCGAGATCGATGGTGATCCGGATCTCACGGACGTCCGCGAGATCCGCCTGACGGCTCGCCGACGCGGCGATCAGTCGGGATCGATCGACTGTCGGATCGACGACCTCCGGGCCGTCGACCGACCCGAAACGGGGAAGGTAATGCTGCTGTTCGACGGCACGCTCGAGAGCCACTACGAGCACGCGCTCGAGCCGATGGGGGACTACGACTTCGCCGGCGTGGAAGCGGTGATCTACGAGGCGCTAGGCGAGTCCGACCGGCTCACGATCGACCAACTCGAGGCGTTGGACGACGCCGGCTGGGATATGGCCGCGCGGCCGCGAACCGGCGCGCAGTACCTCCACGACTACTCGCCGGAGGAACAGGAGGGCGCGATCAGGCGGACGAAGGCGTTCCTCGAGAGTCGCGGCTTCGAGGACGGCGCGCGACACTTCGTCACGCCGCGGAACGTCCTCGGCCCGGAAACGATCGACCTCGTTCGGGAGTTCCACGAGCAGGCGTTCCGCTACGGCGGCGGCCCGAACGCCCTCCCGCTAACGGACCCGCATAACGTCGGCGTCTTCTCCGGGGCCGACGGCGAGACGACGAAACGATACGTCGACCGCGCGGCGGAGTACGGCCAGCTCGCCGTCTTGCACTTCGAGCACATCGGCGAGGACGGCCTGTCGACCGAGGCGTTCGAGGACCTTCTCGAGCACGTCGACGACGCCGACATCGAGGTCGTGACCGCCTCGGAGCTGCTGGAGGGAAGCTGATGTACCGAGACGCGAGCGTCGGCGTCGTGATGCCCGCCTACAACGAGGAGGGGTTCGTCGGCGACGTGATTCGCGAGATGCCCGACTACGTCGACCGAATCTACGCCATCGACGATCGGTCGACCGACGGTACCTGGGACGAAATCCTCGAGGCGGCCCGAGCGGACGCAGGTTCAGACGGGTCGGCCGACTCGAGGGAGGACGCACAACTCGTCGCCGACGGCGGAGTCGCGGGGGAACCAGCGGCCCGCGACGGCGGCGTCTCTGCGCTCGCCAAACGGGCGTCGGTACGCGACCCGATCGGCCGCGTCGTCCCGATTCGACACCGCGAGAACCTCGGTGCCGGCGGGGCGATCAAGACCGGCTACCTCGCGGCCCTCGAGGACGGCGTGGACGCGACGGTCACCGTCGACGCGGACGGCCAGATGGATCTCTCGCAGATGACCCGGCTCCTCGACCCGATCGTCGAGGGAAAAGCCGACTACGCGAAGGGAAACCGGCTCCTCTCGAGGGAGTACCGGGCCGCGATGCCGCGATTTCGATTCGTCGGCAACGCGATCCTCACCTTCCTGACGAAGATCGCTTCGGGCTACTGGAAGACGATGGACCCCCAGAACGGCTACACAGCCATCTCGAACGACGCGCTCGAGGCGGTCGACCTCGAGAACCTCTACGAGTACTACGGTTACTGCAACGACCTGCTCGTGAAGCTGAACGTCCATGGCATGCGCGTCGCTGACGTCGCCATGCCGGCCGTCTACGGCGAGGAGGAGTCGAGCATCACCTACTCGAGTTACATCCCGAAGGTTTCGACGATGCTGCTCCAGAATTTCCTCTGGCGGCTGAAGACCAAGTACCTCGCGCTCGACTTCCACCCGCTCGCGCTGTTCTACCTCGTCGGCGCCGGGCTGGCCGGCGCCGGCGTCCTCGCCGCCGGTGCGGCGCTGCTCGCCGCAGTCACGAGTCTCGGCGCGCTGATCGATGGATCGGCGACCGTCGTGTTGTTCGTCGCCGGCATCGCGTTCTTGCTGTTCGCGATGGTGTTCGACATGGCCGAGAGCGAACACCTCGAGACGCAGGTACAGTAACGAAGCGCCCCGGCTCACAGGCGGCTGACAGTTCGTTGTAGCAGTTATCCGAACACCTCGAGGTGGACGTGCTAGCGCGAAGGAAGGACAGTCCTGGATTCCCAACTCGTTGCTGGCGCCCCGAGCACAAAAGCAACCGGCCAGATTTTCGGAGACAGAACGGACAGTCTGCGTCCCCAACTCAGTCCATCGGGTTGCGGATTAGCTGGCCGTGTTCAACCTTCATGCAGCGGTCTTGAACGACGTCGACGCCGGCGGCTTCGGCCGCTCGTGCCGCCTCGTCGTTCCGAATTCCAGCCTGCATCCAAATCGCCTCGACGTCGTCACGATCCAGCGCCTCCGCGACGATCTCCGGGACTTCCTCGCTCGGCCGAAAGATCTCGACGATGTCGATGGGGGACTCGACGTCGGTTAGTGAGTCGGCGGCCTGTTCGCCGAAGATCTCGGTCGCAGTCGGATTGACCGGTCGTATCTCGTAGCCGTGGCGCTGGAGATACGCCGGCACGATGTGTGCGGCCTTCTCGTGCGACGTCGAGGCTCCGACGACTGCGACGCGGTCGTATTCGAGGATTCGGCGGAGTTCATCGGGGGTTTCGATTGGCATACGTCGTGTAGTGGAACGCCGAGAATCAGTGTTACGCTGGCAACCACATCGTGTTTGTTAACACGCCGCAACCCTTGTATCCCGCGAAAGCGTCGATCCAAGTAGCGAACACAATGGAAGAAGACATTCACCAGTACTCCGGCGAGGACATCGTCGTCGAGTACGACGTCAATCGGTGCATTCACGCGAAGGAGTGCGTACGCGGACTGCCGGCGGTGTTCGATCCTGACAAGCGACCGTGGATCGAGCCCGACGAGGCTGCCGTCGAGGAGCTTATGTCCGTGATCATGGCGTGTCCGACCGGCGCCCTGCAGTTCGACCACCCTGACGCCGAGTACGAGGAACCGATACCGGAGCGGAACACGGTCACGGTCGTTCCGGACGGACCGCTGTACCTCTCGGGCGACGTCGAGATCACCGCCCCCGACGGGACGGTTTTGCTCGAGGATACGCGAGTTGCACTCTGTCGCTGTGGTGCATCCTCGAACGAACCGCTCTGTGACAGTAGCCACGAAGAAGTCGAGTTCGAAGCGTCTGGAACGATCTCGACCGACGGATCGACTGCGGACCGTCCCACCGCAGATGGGACCGTACGGGTGACGCCGGTGCCCGATGGACCACTTCGTATCGAAGGACGATTCGAAATGCAGGGACAGGACGGCGGGACGAAATCGTGCGATAGCGGTGCGTCACTGTGCCGGTGCGGGGGTTCAGAGGAGAAACCGGACTGTGACGGCACGCACGCGAAGATCGGGTTCTCGAGCGACGTGTCTCCCGACTAGTTCGACAGCGAAAACGTGTACCGGTATCCGTTCCTTCGATGACGACCCCCTCAAGATGGCTGCCGCCGCAGCCGTCGCGAATTCGACTACCACCACGAAGTCGCCACCGTGGTCGAGCGCACCAAAAACGCTGGCCGCTAGCGCCGATCCTGATCTCGAACTGCCGAGCGAACGACGGAGGCGTTAGGTGGGTGCGAGGAGAATACGTGGATGCGAGGAGAAAGCCCCGTCCGTTAGGGCGGGGAGGACGTCAACAGGTTCGGCGGAACGAACGCGTAACCGCGTGAGGATCGCGGACGAACCGCCCGAATCGCCATCCTCGAGTCGATCACTCGCAACTCTCGAGTCGGAACGATCTGCGTGACACTCTCGACCGTCGACGGACGGCCGAACACCCTCTCGAGAAAGCCTCCCTCCTTCAGGGCACGACTAACAGCGCGTCCGCTTCCAGAACCCCCAGCGCGAGCCCCGAGACGAGCAGCGACAGACCGGCGACGAACAACAGGTGTTGGTACCAGCTCCGCGACTGGCCGTCGCCGTCGCTCTCGAGTCGCTCCTGGATCGACGCGGCTCTCGAGCCGAGCGGATTAGGGAAGATGGATAGCACCTCGAACGGCTCGGACGGGTCGAGCGCGCCGACGAGCAGCGCGAAGGCGACGAAGATGGCGAAGCCGGCGGGCGGAACGACGGCGAGGGCGAGCCACGGACTCGAGATCGCCGTCGCGAGGGCGACGATGGGGGCGCCAGCGAGGACCGTCGTCAGCGCCACCCGACCGATTCGGGCGTCCGCGAGCGGATCGAAGCCGACGACTCGGGCGCTCCAGCAGTGGAAGACGAACATCGTCCCGTAGCCGACGCTGGTCGCGACGGCCGCGCCGTGCATCCCGTAGCGTGGGATGAGCGCGAAGTTGAGGACGACGTTGATCAGCGCCGCCGCGCCGGTGGCTGCGACCGGATACCGGAGCGTCCCCTCCCCCTGTGAGATCGCCAGAATCGGACGCGCGAGCGCGAAGCCGAGCGCACCCGGGAGTAACAATAACAGCGGCTCGATCGCCGGCATCGCCTCCGAGCCGAAGTAGATCGGCACGGCGACGTCGGCTAACGCCGCGAGCCCGACCGCCATGACGGCCGTCAGCAGGAACGTGTACCGCGTCGCCTTCGACGCGAGTGCCGAAATCTTCCGGTGGCGGTTCTGCGACCAGAGTTCGGAGGTCGAGTGGACGAAGACGGTCTGGATCGCCAGCGGAACGAACCAGAGGAACTCGGCGAGCACCAGCGCCGCCCGGTAGTTCCCCACGTCCGCGCTCTCTCGAAAGTGCTGGAGCATCACGATGTCGATGTGATAGAGCGACATCAGCAGGAAGACGAGCACGATGCTCATCGAGTTGAACGTGAGCATCTCCGTGCGCGGGAACCGTTCTGTCGGCTTGCTGTAAATACACGACAGCGAGATCCGACGGTGGACGATGATCAGTCCGGCGACGGCGACGAGCAGACTCGCGGCCAGGTGGCCCGCGAGCGCACCCATCACGCCGAACACGTACGCGAGCGGAAGCGCGACGGCGACGAACCCGACCTTGTCGAGGATCTTCAGCGGCTCGGAGTATCGCTCGAGTCCGAACCCCATGAGCGTCTTTCGGGCGTAGTCGCGAAACTGCGCCGTCACGACGAGGACGGCGAGGACGTAGAAGTAGATCGTGAACTCCTCGCCGAAGGCGAAGCTGACGACGTTGAACTGCGCGGCGAGGACCAGCAACACAGCACCGACGGCGGCGAGACCGACCGCCAGCCGGAAGTAGAAGCCGACGACGTGCTCGCTCCAGTTCGTCGCGTTGCGGTCCTCGGCGAGGAACTTCCGGACGCCGTCGGTAATTCCGGAACTGACGAAGATCATGTAGATGGCGAAGACGGACATCAAGAAGGCGTAGTCGCCGTAGCCCGACGCACCGAGAAACCGGTACAGCAGCGGCGTCGAGAGTGCGGTGAGGACGAGTACGACGACCTTCGCACTGACGACCGAGAAGACGCCGCTCGCGATGCTTCGGTTCACGCGTTCCCCCGGGAGCGTTCGGACCGAGAGTCGGCGGCCCCCCTCGCCGACGATCGTTCTGCGTCCACCGTGCTCACAGTGTCAGGACGGTGGCGACTGCGAGGCGTTATTATACGGGTGTTAAAAGCCCTCTCGAGGCCGTTACGATCGATCCCGCCCGATCAGTATCGAGTTAGGCGTGGTTGTTCTCCCAGGTCGTGACGCCGTTCGCGCCGAGGTTGCGGATGCCGTCGACCAATTTATTCTTCTTGAACGTCGGGTCCTCCGCGGACGCGTAGAGACAGGCGGCCTCGTTGTCGCCCGACGACTCGAGGACGGAGTCGCGAACGAGCGTGTCCGCGCCCAGATCGACGAAGGGATACTGGCTGGCGCGCAGGTCGCTCCGGTAGACGGTCAGATCGCTGCCCGTGTTGACGATCGCGTTCCGATCGACGCCGTCGCGACCGGGTTGGCTGACGTCGACGTGACTAAATCGGCAGTTGTCCCGTTCGCAGCGAATCCCGTCTCGGAAGCCGCCGCCGTCGCCCGCCGCCCCCGAAATCGAGAGGTGTTCGACGAGCACCGGCTCGGTTCTGTCGCTGTCGCGGATCCACAGCGGATAGCCGCCCGCCGTGTCGTGACTGATCTCGGTGGAGGCGATCACGGTCTCTCCGCAGTCCGGCGAGAGGACGAGGCCGTGATTGACGTCCGAACCGCGCAGTTCGACCCGCGTGTTCTCGATCCGGGCGCTCTCACAGGAGTTCATCACCGAAATCGCGTGACTGGTCGGTTTCGGCGAGGTGATCTCGACGGCGGCGCCGTGGATCTTTACGTTTTTTCCGTTCTCGATCCGAATTCCGCGCTGCGTTTTGTCTTCCGGGCGCGTCTCGTCGACTTCGACCGTCGGCCACCGAATCTTGCTGCCCTGTCCACCGACGCGGACGTTCGCGCCGTTGCTGTTCCGGTAGAGCCCACCGTGGACGATGATCGTCCCGCCACCGCCCGCCGCGTAGAGGCCGTTGTTCGGGAAACCACCGAGCCAACAGCGTCTAAACTCGAGCGTGCCCGCGTTCTGGTTGGCTTCGATACCGATCGGACCGCGCCAGCGGTTTCCGGCGTGTGGCGTGTTGTTGACCCACGCGCCGCCGTGCGGTGCGCGGAACCGTTCGACGATGCCCCAGCCGTCGGGATCGGTGACGTTGAACAGTCCGGGACCCCACGTGCCGCTGTCGTGTTCGCCGTAGACGGTCACGTCGCGTACCTCGAGTCGATCGGCGGCGTTGGCCTCGATGACCCGGATCCCCGTGTCGGGAGCGCGCTGATCGACGTCGAACCCCTCGAACCTGAGGTGACTGCCGGGACTGTACGAGACGCCGAGCCGGAACAGTCTGTACTGCGGACCGGCGAAGTCGTGATAGTTCGCCGGGACTAGCGTCGCATCATCACCCACGACTCCAAAGTTGTCGAACCCGGTGAACCGGAACTGTTCGTCCATGTAGTACCGCCCTTCCGGGAACACGAGCAGCGTGTTGTCCGCTCGAAGGTCCTCGAGGACGGGGGTGATCGATTCCTCGCCAGTGTTGTCTGCACCTGCGTCGACGACGTCGACGACGTTCCGGTAGTCGCCCTCGTACTGACTGTACGGCTCCGAGGCCGCTCCGGCGGTCGACGTCAAACCGATTCCAGTGGCTCCGGTAGCCGCAACACCACGCAAAAACGTTCGTCGTGTTCGGGAATCACTCGATTCGTGACCGTCATCCCAACGGGCAAACCGAGTTCGCAGAGAATCCTTCCGATTCGAACGCTGCATACCACTTCGTTCCGACATTGATAGTCATTCGTTTTGAGTAATGACGGGGTCCAGTATCTATGGATTCGGATAGCAAGCTTTTAAGTTCGAAATCGAACTCCATAGATATCTACCAGACGACATTAACAACCACTATAGACGGTTTCACCCCGCACAACTGATGGGTACAGGTCCGAATCACCCGGATTCATGCGGATACGGGTTCCGAGTTATCACCTAGCTAAGAGTACATCTATCGATCACTGGTACGGATATGGGTACGGGTCAACCCTATGGGATACGACCGTGGCCGACCGACGAACGGAGTCACCCGGTGGCGGAAGTCCATCGCACGACCGAGACTGACGGGACCAACAGGTCGGCAACCGTAACGCGTCTTCGTCGCGGGTACTCTCGGAGGCTTCTACACGGACACCGACGAGAGCCGATACGTCACCGAGACAGCCCACAGAACACGGTTCGCCCGCCCGTTCAGCCACCTCGAGTCCGAAGCCGAAGCCTCCGAGGCGGGTCTCGGCGGTCGATCGGTCGAGGAGTGCGACACGTCGAAAAACGCGACTCGCCGTGGCTGTGAGGTTTCCACGAGACGTAGGGACGCTTCGTATCCTGAGTGTGCGGACTGGACGGCAACGCGGACAGACTAGTGTCTTCGAAAATCGAAGCGTTCCGGATGTCCGCGAGCGCTCGGTTCGAAACACGGTGGACGCCGGGGAATCAACCGGAGACGGGTCCTCGAACCCCCGTTCGGGGAAGGAGCGGTTCCGGCACGGGCCGGAGCGCAGGTCTGCGCCGCACGCGACGACGAACACTGCGAATCTCTCCGTCTCCGTGGAATCGATCCCCCGCGAACGCCGCAGCGGTAGCCCTGGAACGCTGTCAGGCCCAGTTGCTCGGCGTCCGATCGTTCTCGAGCGTGGCAGCGATCAACTCCGAAACGGCGCGTCGGAGTCGCTGGGAGACCGCCGAGTCCGAAATCTCGAGTCGTTCGGCGAGTCCGTCCTGCGTGATTCCGCGTGGAATGTCGTAGTAGCCGGCGTAGTACGCCATGAGGAGAATCTCGTGTTGTTGCTCGGTCAGGAAGTAGGTCCCGTTGTCGGAGACCGAGAGGTCGTACAGCTGCGTGACCCGAAACGAAACGCCGCGATCGCGACTCCACGTTCGGAACGCGGTCAGCGCGTCACGGTCCGGCAGATGCACCCGTGCGATCCAGCCCCGTTCGGCGCTCGTCATCGTGAACACGAACAGCCCGGTCTCCGCACACCGGTCGGGAACGATCTCGACGTCGGTCTCGACCGTCATGCGGTAGATCGCCCGATTCTCGAAGGTCGCGACTCGTACCGGGTTCGAGACCGTGGGGTCTTCGTCCATCGCTCGCTCGAGGGGCGTGTATTCGTCGCTAAAGACGGAGACGAACTGCAGCGTTCGTTCGGCAGTCGTCGCCTCGTACTCGTATCTGATCGTTACGTCGGGATAGCGCGCTATCGTCGGGGCCAACGCGAGGTCGTCGTGAACCAGGTGGACTTCGGCGATAAATCCCATACTAGCCGTATTATCTGCGACTCGACCAACGGCCCATACTTATAGAGCGTGTAACTACCCGTTGCAGCAGTCGAAACTGTCTGTGAGCGGAGAGCGGCGTCAGTTCAGGTAGCCGAGATCGGCCAGCCGCTCGGTCACGTCGTCGTCCGGTTCCGTTCGCTCGCCCTCGCTCTCGTCGTCGTAGGCCGCGTACGACGTCGAGACGACCGGATCCACGACGGGGACGACGTTTCCGTCCATACGGTCGCTGTACGGGACCCCCATCGCCGCCAGAACCGTCGGCGCGACGTCGAAGATGTGGGCTCGCTCGAGCGCCCCTTCGTCGTCGATCCCCTTCCCCGTCGCGACGAAGATCCCGTCGAGTTTGTGGTTCCACGGCTCGGCCGGGCCGAAGTAGTCGCCGTCGGCGACCTGCTCGGAGATCATGTGGTCGAACCCGTTCGGGATCGTCACGATGTCGACGGTGTCCTCGACGTAGTCGCCGTGGAAGTAGCGCTCGCGCGGAGCGACCGTCTCGAAGAACGGCTCGCCGTCGGGCGTTTCGACGGTACGAAGTTTCCGAATAAGCCGCTCGCGGAGTTCCTCGTACGCCTCGGGCGGGACGACGCCCGACGGATCCCGTCCCTCGAGGTTGATCCGAACGCCGAGTTCGGTTCGCGCACGGACGTACGCCTTCGAGTCGGCAAAATCGACCTGCTCGTTCGCCGTTCGGGAGACGCCACCGGGTGCGTGTTGGATCGCGAACTCGGCGAGCCCGACGCGTTCGAGCGCGGCCCTGAGTCGACGGGCGGTGATGCCGAACCTGGCCGCGACCGACGCCGCTCGTGCGGCCGTTCCGGGCTCCCACGTCTCGCACTCTTCGCCTTCGCGGAGTCGTCGCCGCATCGGCGTCCACGAGGGCATTCCCTTGCCGCCGGTCGTCACCTCGAGGTAGCCCTCGTCGCGGAGGAACTCGTTGATCCGGAACTCGTAGCCGTCGTACGGTCCCATGCCGTGATCGCTGACGAGGAAAACGCGGTCCGGATCACAGGTCTCGAGAATCTCGTCGAGCTGTTCGTCGGTCGCCTCGTAGACGCGGTCGACCATCTCCTCGTCGCCGTCGAACTCGTGGAAGACCGTGTCCGTCTTCTGAAACTGGACGAAGCCGAAGTCGGGTTCGAACTCCCCGACGAGGTATCGGAACGCCTCGCCGCGCATTCGGACCAGTCGCTGGTACTCCTCGATCTTCTCCGTCTCGGTGACCGTGTCGTCGTCTCGCGTGTACTTCGGATACACTCGGTAGTCGCCGATCGCGTCGCGGACTTCGTCCAGCAGTCCGTCGGGGTGACAGGCCGGATCCTCGGGGCCGAGAAAGCCCGGAATCACCGCGCCGTCGAACTCGTCCGGCGGGTGCGTGACGGGTGCGTTGACGACGACGCTCGAGCGATCGTGACGATCCAGCAGCGTCCAGATCGGGTGTTCGTTGACGTCGTCGTTGTTCGTCACGTGCCAGTCGTAGCCGTCGTAGCCGACGAAGCCGACGACGCCGTGTTTTCCGGGGTTGACCCCCGTGTAGATCGACGGCCAGGCGCTCGGCGTCCAGGGCGGAATCTGCGACTCGAGCGGTGCGGTCACGCCCGCCGAACAGAGTCGTTCGATCGTCGGAATCCGATCGTCCTCGAACAGTCGCTCGAAGACCGGCAGACAGCCGGCGTCGATCCCGACGAGCAGGGTGTCCAGTCCGCTCGAGTCGGTCGCCGTAGTCGTAGTCGATACGTCGTCGTCACGGGAAAACGTCCCAGTCATCGTTTCAGTGCCTCTCCATGCGCAGTGGTTCGTCGGCCGGCGAACGCGGTCCGCCAGCGTCGTCCGTCGGACCACCGCGGCGGTCTATCCACGGAAAAGGGGACCGAGACCTTCATTATCTATCCGTTAAACCGTCGTTCGGCCTCTCACACGTCACATCCCGTAACTGAACGCACACGTCTTTCACCATACGGCACGATCCCGCCCGAATCACGGAGACGCCGCAATCGCGTCCTCGAGGATCGTTACGGCGTCAGTAGTCAACTGCTCGGCCCGCGGTTTCGCTCGCGCTTCGACCGTGATCCGGACGACCGGCTCCGTGCCGCTCGCTCGCAGCAGGATCCAGCCGTCGCCGACGTCGGCGTAGACGCCGTCGATGGTGCTGATGTCCGTGTACCGATCGCAGACCCGCTCGCGAACTCGATCCATCACGGCCGCTTTCTCCGTGACTTCGACCGATCGTCGGTGGATGGGGTAGGTTTCGACGTCGGCGACGAGCGAGGAGAGCGGTCCACGGTCGGCCACAAGTTCGACGAGTTTACACGCGGCCAGCGGGCCGTCCGGGCACAGCGTCTCCGTCGGCCAGATCCACGCGCCGCTGGGCTCGCCGCCGAAGACGACGTCCGGACGCCTCGCACGGTCGGCGACGAAAACGTCGCCGACTCGCGTTCGACTCACGGACGCACCGACTGCCGCGAGCGCGTCGTCGACGACAATACTGGTATCCACCGGTGCCGCGACGACGTCGCCGTCGGTCGCGACGTCGCGTGCGAACAGCGCCATGAGGACGTCTTCCGGCACGAACGTCCCGGTGTCGTCGACGGCCAGCATTCGGTCCGCGTCGCCGTCGTGGGCGATTCCGACGTCCGCATCGGTCGCCTCGACGAGCGACGAGAGGTCCGAGAGCGTCTCTCGAGTCGATTCGCTCGGCCGACCCGGGAACCGTCCGTCTCGGTGGCCGTTCACCGTGACGACGTCACAACCGAGGTCGGCGAGCACGCGGGCGGTGATCCCACCCGTGCCGTTCCCGATATCGAGGGCGACGGTCGGCGGGTCGTCGATCGAGACGGCGTCTCGCAGTGCAGTCGCGTGTCGATCAGGTGCATCGTCGAGGGACTCGATCGACCCGTACTCGTTCCAGGCGCCGAGGTCGTACTCGTCTCGCTCGATTCGCGCCCCGATCGTCTCGCACTGCTCGGGATCGAACGCCCGTCCAGTTGCGGACCAGAGTTTGAAACCGTTGTCCGGCGCGGGATTGTGCGAGGCCGTCACGACGATTCCTGCGTCCGCGTTCGTCCACGGAACGGCTCTCGCGACCGTCGGCGTCGGAACGACGCCCGCCTCGAGCACGTCCGCGCCGCACTCCCGGAGACCGGCGGTCAGTGCGTCGAGTAGCGCGTCGCCGCTCTCCCGAACGTCGCGCCCGACGACGACGCGGTCGTAGCCCTCGGAGGCGACGGCCCGTCCGACCGAGAGGGCGAGCGTCGCCGTGACGTCGTCGCCGACGGTTCCTCGAATATCGCTGGTTCCGAACATACGCGACGGACCGTCGATGCGGCGATTACTATGCGACCGTTAAGAGACAGGCTGGATACTCAGTCCGTCGTTCTGATACGAGGACGAACGAGTGCCGTCGTCCAGCTACGGGCAGCGACTCGCGGTCGCCACCGAACGGAAAATAGAAACCGTGCAGACGTCGTTCGAACGCGGCTCGCGTTCGCCGGCACCGACGTGTGGAACCGGCCTGGGAATCAGTGGACCGAACGGCCGTCGATGGCGTCGTTCGATGCGAGCGAGTCGGTGAGCGTCGTCGCGACCGTCGCCAGCGTAAAGAGGCCGACGATGAGTACGGCGAGCGTCAACTCGGGGAGCTGTACCAATCCGGCCATCGTCGCGACCAGCAGTCCGGTGCTCGCACACGCGGACGTCACGTGATAGTCGCCGACGGCGCTCGCCACGAACGACCGATGTGAGCCACGGGCCGAGCTATCGGCACTGTCGGTGGTGTCCTCGAGGTACGGACGGAAGATCTCGATGCGATCGGTCGACCGGACGATTCCGCGGGACTGGTCGTACTCGACGATCCCCTTCTTGTCGAGTTTCGGGAGGTGGGACTGGTAGAGCGGGATGTAGACGCGCTGGCGCTGTGCGGAGGTCAGGTTCGCGACGGTCGTGTCGTTCTCTTTCGCAGCGACGTACTCGGCGACGTCGCTCATCTTGACGGGGCCGTCCCTGTCTAACAGGTACGCGATCGCATCCCGCCGTCGGTTCGTCTGTAACACGTGGAAGATATCGTCTTGGGAGAGGGGCGACGATCGATCAGACTCGATCGTGTCTGCGGGTTCGTCAGAGCGGCAGCGGTGTTGGTTCGATGTGGAGGTCATGGTCTGCATCCAAAACAGGTTCGTAGTTCGATGTAAAGCTTCTGTTCTGAGTATATGAGTGATATATTTTTAAGTAATACTCTAGAAACAATTCTGATTATCCCCTCTTCGTGTTGAAACGACCGACAACGGCGACGAGTGGGACATTACCGCGGAGTGGTTGACCGTCTTGCTGCGTTTGGCTCTCAAGTACTGTGCGTAGAATGCAACCAGTTATGCAAAAGCGTACTACCAACACGATTTGGACTGTGTGATACTCTCAGTCAGTCGTCGACGGTCGGCTTCTCTTCGACACGAGTTCGATTCGCCGGTAGCCGGAACTCGCGACGGTGGACGCTGGGGATGGACTCCGAGCGAGCACGCCGTACGGCCCGTCGCGACGGGAGTTACAGGGAGCGTTCCGTCGCGTATTCGCCAGGGTCGTGGCCCGTCGTCGGGCGCTCGAGGGCCGGCGATTCTACGCGTAGCCTGCGTTCCCGGTTACTGGGAGGAACGGACCGACCGGTTGTGTGGGACGGCACTGATGGCTCTCGGTCGCGGAATCGAAGTCGCCGCTCCGAAACAGTTCGTCTCGCGAGACGGACGCGAGCACGGGACGGTCTCGATTCGATAGACTACCGGCGGACTCGAATCGCGGCTCTTTCGCTTCGCTCCGTTCCCTGAGTCCAAACAGTAGGGATAGTTGCGCCTCACGGGGTCGGCGCAAAGTAGCCACGGATGGATTGTGAACCGCAGAAGCAGCCACTCTCGCGTCCGTCAGAACGAACCCCGACTGAGGAGAAATCGCGTGTCGGAGTCTGACAATCTGTCTCTTGGATTCGTCCGATCGAAGAGAATTCGGGAGGACGACGCGAATTCTCCCCGATTACCGGACGCGGGTCACGGTCGGGCGATGTTCCGATTCGACCGAAACAGGTTGTCCGGATCGTACGTGTTTTTGACCTCGACGAGCCGATCGAAGTTGTCGCCGTAGGTCGTCCGGATGCGCTCGTCGCCCTCCTCCGCGGTCTGGAAGTTGATGTAGGTGCCGCCGGTCGAGAAGGGGTGAATCCGCGCCCTGGCATCTCTGATCCACTGACGGAACTGCTCGGCGTTGGGGTCATCGGGCTCCCACATCCCGGCCGCACCGTACACGAAGCGGACATCGCGGTTACCGACGGCCCCGTCGTCCTCGTCGCGCTCGTTGAGGGCCCCGCCGAGGTGGGCGACGACCAACTGTCCTGCCGGAATCGGACACTCCGCGGCCAGATCGCACACGGTCGACAGGAGATCGTCGGTCAACTCGGTGGCGAACTCGGTCTTCCAGTAGTAGTGCATCCCCTTCGGCTCGGTTTCGTCGAGAGAGGATTGGAGTTGCGCGTACGGCTGTTCCCGTAGTAGATCCACGACGGGGTCGCCCAGCGCCCGAACGGGAGCGAGCGCCTCGTCGACGTCGGCCAAGTCACCGCTGTAGCAGACGGTCATCGCGCAGATCCGTTCACCGTGTGCCTCCTCGGGCACGAACGGCGCCGGCGGGGCTCGCATGAGGACCAGAAATGCCGTTAGCTCTCGGGGTGCCGTCGTCGTGAGTTTTCGGTAGGTCTCGAGGACCTCATCGGCCCGCTCGGCAGGCCAGGCGATGAGCCCGCCGTAGACGGTCGGCCCGACCTCGTGGAGCCGGTAGGTGAAGGCGGTGACGACGCCGAAGTTATGCCCGGCGCCGCGGACCGCCCAGAAGAGCGCTTCGTGCTCGTCGCGGCTCGCACGACGAACTCGCCCGTCGGCGGTGACGATTTCGACTTCGAGCAGGTTGTCGACCGTCCAGCCGAACCGACGGGTCAGGTAGCCGAAGCCGCCCCCGAGCGTCAGGCCGGCCAGCCCGGTCTCGGAGATGAATCCCAACGGCGTCGCGAGGCCGTGAAGCTGAACCTCGCGGTCGACGTCCCCGAGCAGGCAACCGGCTTGAGCGGTCACGGTCCGCGTTTCGGGGTCGACGAGAACGCCGCGGAGGCGCGACATGTCGATGGTCAGTCCGCCGTCGGCCAGCGCGGTGCCGCCGATGTTGTGACCGCCGCCTTTCACCGAGAGCAGGAGATCGTGGTCGCGGGCGAAGTGCACCGCAGCTACGACGTCAGCAGTGCCCGTCGGCTGGACGACGAGCACCGGCCGTTTCTCGATCATTCCGTTCCATATGCGCGTCGCCTCCTCGAAGCCCGCATCCGCCGGCGAGAGTAGCTGCCCGCGAAGGTGCTCGCGAAACGCTTCGACCGTCTCCCTGGGAAGCGTGGTCGTCGTCCCTTCGCGGGTGGCGACGGTGGTTTGGGTCATCGCTGCATCGTCGCCGACGTGATTTTGCGAATCAGGCATTATTCCCCACCATGAGTATACGTACCACGCTTCACCAGATAAATTCGTACTGGGGTTTTTTGCTAATTCCGACGTTCGGTCTATTTCCACGAACTCGAGCGTGTTTGTAGGCCCGTCGACGGAAGACGCAATCGGCTGACGTCGAATCGCAGTACGAACTTCTGTTGGCTGTCCACCTCCGTTCAACAGGTTGTCGTTCACGGGTGCACGTCACTACGACGCGTCAACCGCAGGAGACTCCCGACGACAACCACCGCAGAAGAGAGTATTCGTACCAACAGGGGCATCGTCTCGGGTGGATTCGAACCGCGAAGGATCGAATCTTCTCGCCTTCTGGGCCCGAATCCGCTGGGCGTATTTCGCGCTCACGACGTTGTTCGCGGCAGGATACTCCGGGCGGATTCGAACCGCGGTCACTCCGCTTCGCTTCGTTCCCTGGTTCGAACCGCCAAGGATACTTGCGCCTCACGAGTTTGTTCGCGCGAAAATAGTCCCGGGCGGATTCGAACCGCCGTCATAGGCTCCAAAGGCCCATATGATTGGCCACTACACCACGGGACTTCTCACTTCGTTCGAAGCCCCGCGTACCTCGCAAATCCGTTCGGATCTGCTCACCACCACGGGACTCCTCGTTCATCCTCGAGCGCTCGCAGTTCCGGCGGAACTGCGTTCACTCGGGGACTCCAGTTGCGGGATATGAGATGGCCGCACAATAGTGTTACTTTTCGTCTCGAGTCAGGCCCGCCGTCAGCTAATTCTCCGAACGACGCCCACCGCTCGAAAACCGCAGGCCTCAATCAGTCCGCGGAATCGAGCGCGCGCCGAGGCCGAACGCGATCGCGGCCAGCACGGCCAAAATCGCGAAGTTCGCCACTGCGGGCTCGAGACCCGCCACGTCGGCGATCTCCGCCTGGGGGAAGGTCGCCGCGCGGACGCCGCGAGCGAAGTACGTCAGCGGCGAGACGTTCACGAGCGGTTCGAACCAGCCGGGGAGTTGCTCGAGCGAGATGAACGTCTCCGAGAGGAACAAGAGCGGGAGGCCGATAGCGTTGCTCGCGGCGATAGCGCCGTCCTGGGAGTCGGTGTAGCTACCGAGCATCGCGCCGATGCCGCAGAAACAGACGACGCCGACGAGGATGTACGGCACGAGCCACGGCGAGAACGCGATTTCGGCGCCGGTCAGGACGACCACGAGCGCGAGGATGAGCACGCTCGCGAGGCCGATGATGACGGCGTTGACCAGCGTCTGGGCGAGCAGCCACTCACCGCGGGTCACCGGCGTCGTCGCGAGTTTCTCGAACCGGTTGCCCTCACGGTGGCGCGCGACCTCGCTCCCCATCCGCGAGAGCGGCGTGAAGAGCACGACGACGGCGAGATACGCCGGCACGTAGTACGCCGGCGGCTCCGTGAACAACCCCTCGCCGGTCGGATCCGTTCGCACGAGCGCGCCGAAGATGACGATCAAGATCACCGGGAAGAAGAAGGTGAAGAAGACCGCGGTTCGGCGACGGACGAACGAGCGCCAGCCCGCGCTGGTCTCGGCCCGAATGCGACGCAGTCGGCTCACGCTGTCTCACCCGCGTGAGTGATATCGTCGGCGTCCGTCTTCTCGGACGGGTCGCCGCCGTCTCGATCCGTTCGCTCGAGTTCCGTCCGATCCGCGAGCGCGAGGTAGACGTCCTCGAGGTCGGGTTCAGCCCACGAGAGGCCGGTGTACTCGAGGCCGCGACCCTCGAGGTAGTCGACGACCGTTCCGATCTCTGCAGGGGCGATATCGCGAACGACGACCGCGCCATCCGACGCTCGGCCCTGCAGTCGGCCCCGTTCCGGACGGCCGACGGGGAACTCGAGGTCGGCGAATGCGTCGAGACCGACGGCCGTCTCGACGGTGAGACGACTCGAGCCGCCGTGGTCGCGGACGAGTTCGTCGGGCGTCCCGCGAGCGACGAGCGAGCCGTCGGCGAGCAGGCCGACGCGGTCGGCCAGCCGCTCGGCTTCGGCCATGTCGTGGGTGGTGAGGACGACGGTCGTCCCACCAGCGGCGAGGTCGTCGATCAAGCGCCACACCGTCCGCCGACCCGCGGGGTCGATTCCCGTCGTGGGTTCGTCCAGAAAGAGGACGTCGGGGTCGTTGACCAGCGTCGAGCCGACGCAGACGCGGCGCTGCTGGCCGCCCGAGAGGTCTTCGTACCAGGTGTCGCCGGTATCCGCGAGGCCGACGTCGGCGAGCACCGCGTCGGGGTCTCTGGGATCGTCGTACAGTCCGGCGTAGTACGAGAGCAACTCTCGAGCGCTCAGACGATCCGGCGGAGAGAACTCCTGCGGGAGGACCCCGAGGCGGTCCCGGTCGATGGCCGACGGCGCGTCGCCGAGCACTCGAGCCGATCCCGAGTCGGGGTCGGTCGTTCCCGTCAGCGCGCGAACGAGCGTCGTCTTCCCGGCCCCGTTCGGGCCGATCAGTGCGAAGACCTCGCCGCCCGCGACGGAGACCGATGCGCCGGAGAGTGCGACCGTCTCGCCGTAGGACTTCTCGAGGGCCGTCGCTTCGACTACGGCTTCCATATGGGGCGGTTTCGGTCGACCGGGGGTAAGGGGTTCGATTCGTCGCCACGGCCGTCTTCGACTCCGGGACCCCGGATTCGCCGGCGACCCCCGTCGGATCGGACCAGGTCCCATTCGTCCTCGAAATAGGACAGCTCTACCGCTCGTATTCTTCCCGTACACGAGACGGGGTTGGACCCGGTTTCACCCGTTTCTCTCGCCTACAGGGCACGGGACCGGTTCGGGTTCACCCGTTTCATTCACACGGAATATCGATGTGCCCACTTAACGAAGGGCGAACCCGCCGAATATCGGTCAAATGGCGCTAGAGAATCAAACGGGTGACTCGGACGAGTACCTGGTTAGAACGTACGAATCGAGGGACCGTGATAGGATTCTCTCGTTGTTCGAGACCGAGTGGGGGTATCGACCGAGCGCTGACTGGTTCGACTGGAAGTACGTCGATGACCCGTACCTCTCGCACGTCCCGATTACGCTCGCCGAACGGGACGGCGAAATCGTCGCCGTGCAGGGATACGTGCCCTGTCGGGTCCGCCGGGGAGAGCACGTCGTCCTGGCGCTCAAACCCGTTGACGCGGTCGTTCACCCGGACCACCGTCGGAAGGGGCTGTACTCGCGGATTACCGAACGAGGGATCAGTTACTACAGCGAGCACGAGTCGGCGTTTTTCTTCAACTTCCCGAACGCCGCGTCGCTCGGCGCACAGCAGGACCTCGGCTGGTCGGAGGTGAGCGTAGTATCCATGTACTACCGTCTGAACCGCCCCAGCGGCGTTCTGCCGAGCGGTCAGCCGTTCGATTCGGCCGGGCGGGTGGCGGACGCAGTCGCACGAACGGGTCTGGGCCTGTTCGATCGGCTTACCGCCTCCGGTGCAGGATACGACATCGAACGATACGCGTCGCCCCCCGTAGACGTCCTCGAGTCGATCTACGAGTCGAACGTCCCCCGCGCGTTACACGCCCATCGAGAGGCACAGTACTACCGATGGCTGCTCGACGCACCGTCCGCCGACCACACCGTGTACGTGGCTGCCCGTGACGACCGCCCCGCCGCTGCTCTCGTCACGCGATCCAACGGCGAGGGGGACGTGATGGTGTTCGATTCGGTGCCGCTAGCGTCGAATCACGACGCGTTCGCCGACCTGCTCAGGGCGGTCATCGTGGACAACAAGGACGCCGGCGTGCTGTCGGTGACCGACCACTGCCTCTCACCGTCGCTTCTCTCCCGCTTCGGGTTCGTCAGTTACGAGACGCCGATCCTCTCGCGATACTGTAAACCCACTCACATGGCGGTTCGACCGCTCTGGAACGAGGACGAGTCGGTTCCGCTCTCGAGGCAGGAGCTCGCCGACGCGAAGAACTGGTGTATCTCGTTCCTCGAGGTGAAAGACTAACTCGCGTGGAGTCCCGGACCCGCCTCGAGCGATACCCGCCTGGCCGAGGAAGCCAGCGTCCATACGATCCGGTATCTGCCGGCCGCGAGTGGGGAGTTCGATTTGCCGCGCCGTCAGTCGCACCGCTCGATATCGTTCGAGGTTCGAGACGGTCTGCCGACGCTCGAGGTGGGTTCCGTTCCGTCTCGAATCGGACCCACGAGAACGCTTATCAGCGATTGCATCGTTATGTACGTAAAGGTCTTTTATGAAGAAACTCATCAACGAGTCCGACCGCGTCGTCGACGAAATGCTCGAGGGAATGGTTGCCGCTCACGACCTGCGGCGACTCGAGGGGACGGAGGTCGTCGTCCGCGACGATGCGCCGGTCGAGGGGAAAGTCGGCATCGTCTCCGGCGGTGGAAGCGGCCACGAGCCGACCCACGCCGGCTACATCGGTGACGGGATGCTCGATGGCGCGGCGGCCGGCGCGGTGTTCACCTCGCCGACGGCCGACCAGTTGAGCGAGATGATTCTGGCCTGCGACGGCGGCGAGGGCGTCTTCTGCGTCGTCAAAAACTACGAGGGCGACGTGATGAACTTCGAAACCGCCGTCGAGATGGCGGGGATGGAGTCGGACGTCGAAGTCGAAACCGTCGTCGTCGACGACGACGTCGCCGTGGAGGACTCGCTGTACACGTCCGGTCGACGCGGCGTCTGCGGGACGATCTTCGTCCACAAAGTCGCCGGAGCGGCCGCCCACCGCGGGGACGACCTCGAGGAGGTCAAACGCCTCGCCGAGAAGACCAACGATCGCGTCGGGACGATGGGGATGGCCCTGACCTCGTGTGTTACGCCCGAAAAAGGCGAGCCAACGTTCGACCTGGGAGAAGACGAGATCGAACTCGGCATCGGCATCCACGGCGAACCCGGGACCGAGCGAACGGACGTGATGAGCGCCGACGAAATAACCGATCATCTCACCGAGGCCGTCCTCGAGGACCTCGACCTCGAAGCGGGCGCGGAGGTCGCCACGATCGTCAACGGGATGGGCGGGACGCCGCTGATGGAGCTCTACGTCGTCAACCGTCGGCTACAGGAGCTGCTCGGCGAGGCGGGCGTCGAGACCTGGAACGCCCGGGTCGGCGACTACATGACGTCGCTGGATATGGAGGGCTGTTCGATCACGCTGCTCGAACTCGACGACGAACTCAAAGAGCTGCTCGCCTCCCCGGTCGAAACGCCCGGACTGACGGTCACCGGCGGGGAGTGAGCATGTCGGAGGAGTTCGAGCGACAGTGCGACCTCGTCGTCACCGCACTCGAGGCCGTCGCCGATCGGCTTGCCGAAGAGAAAGAGACGCTCACCGAATTGGACTCGGCGATCGGCGACGCCGACCACGGCGCGAACATGAACCGCGGCTTTCAGGCGGCCCTCGAGAAGGTGTCTGAGAGCGACGCCGACGACCCGGCTGACCTCGTCAAGACGATCGGCGTTGCCCTCGTCTCGACGATCGGCGGCGCGTCAGGTCCGCTCTACGGCGGCTCGATCATGAGCGCGAGCCAGGAACTCGAGGGCGGAATCGCGGCCGACTCCAGCGTCGCCTTCGCCGAGGCTTACCTCGAGACCGTCGAGAGCCGCGGAAAGGCGTCGGTGGGCGACAAGACGATGGTCGACGCGCTCACCCCCGCCGTCCACACCTACAAGAAGTCGATCGAAGTCGACGACCTCGACCCGCTCGAGGCGCTGGCCAAGGCGGTCGACGCCGCCCGCCGCGGCGTCGAGTTCACGACCCCAATCCGCGCGAAGAAGGGACGAGCCTCCTATCTGGGCTGGCGATCGGTCGGCCACCAGGATCCCGGCGCGACGAGCACGCTCATGATTTTAGAGGAACTGCTCGCGGTGGCGGCCGAAGAGCTCGACGGCGAGATGGAAAATAAGACCGACGCCGAAGCGGACGTCGACCCCGCGGAACTCGAGGCCGAGAGTCCGGGCGAGGGTGACGACTGATGGTCGGCATCGTCGTCGTCTCCCACAGCGCCAAGGCAGCCGAAGGGATCTGCGAAATCGCCCGCGAAATGAGCGGCGAGGGTGCCCTCGAGTACGCCGGCGGCGATCCCGACGGCGGGATCGGCACCAGTCCAGATCCTATCAGCAAAGCGATCGAGGCCGCGTCCGACGGCGACGGCGTGGTCGTTCTCGTCGATCTGGGGAGCGCCGTGATGAACGCCGAACTCGCGATCGAGATGGCCGGCGTCGACGACGTCGTCATCGCCGACGCGCCGGTCCTCGAGGGGGCGCTCAACGCGGCGGTCGCCGCGACGTCGCCATCGGCCACCGTCGAGACCGTCCGCGAGGCCGCCGAGGAGGCCCGCGAGGTCTCGAAGGTCTGAGGTCTGAGGCCTGAACTACTCGCCGTCCAGCAGTGTTCGAACGTCCTCGCGCGTCTCCGCCTCGAGCGCTCGGTCGGCGAGCGCCCGCGCCGCCGCCGACTCGACCTCCCGAACTCGGCGTTTAATCGCCGGGATCGCGATCGGACTCGTGCTCAGTTCTTCGACGCCGAGGCCGATCAGGAGCTCGGTCACCGCCGGATCGCCGGCGAGTTCGCCGCAGACGCCGACCCACGCGTCGCCGCCGTGGTCCGTCGTCCGATCGATCGCTCGGAGTACCGCGGGGTGCAACGGATCTTGCAGGTCGGCGACGCGCTCGTTCTCCCGATCGGCGGCCATCACGTACTGCGTGAGGTCGTTCGTCCCGATGCTCAGGAAGTCGACGCGCGCGGCGAGTTCGTCCGTCATAAAGACCGCCGACGGCGTCTCGATCATCACGCCGACAGTGGGGCGTCCGTACTCGATGCCCTCCTCGGCTAACGCCGACGCGGCGGCCTCGAGCCGAGCCTGCGTTGCCTCGAGTTCTTCGACCGTCGCGATCATCGGGAACATCACCGCGAGCTCGCCCCCGTTCTCGGTCGCGGCCGCCCGGCAGATCGCCCGCAGCTGCGTCTCGAAAAGGTCCGACAGCTCCTCGAGGGCGACCCGAATCCCCCGCGCGCCAAGAAACGGATTTCGTTCGGACGCGCCCTCGCGGTAGGGCAGCGGCTTGTCCCCGCCGACGTCGAGGGTGCGAACGATCACTCGGCCGTCGGGAAACGTCTCGAGCGCGTCCGAGTACGCCTCGTACTGTTCGTCCTCGGTCGGCGGCTCCTCGCGATCGAGGAAGAGAAACTCCGTCCGGAAGAGCCCGATCCCGTCGGCACCCTGGGTCGCCGCGGCCGCGAAATCGTCGCCGCCGACGTTCGCCGCGACCTCGATCAACCGACCGTCGGCGGTTGCGACGGGCTCCGCGATCGGTTCGACGGTTCGGTCGCGTCCCGCTCGATCCCGCGTTTCGGGGTCGGGATCGGCGATCACGCGGCCCCGCTCGCCGTCGACGACCACCGGCGTTCCCGCCTCGAGCGCGCGCAACGCCTCGCCGACGCCGACGACGGCGGGGAGTCCGAGCGCTCGCGCGAGGATCGCCGCGTGGGCGGTCCGCCCGCCGGTGACCGTCGCGACGCCGGCGACCGAGTCGGGATCAAGTCCGGTCGTGTCGCTCGGCGTCAGTCGCTCGGCGAGGAGGACGCTTCCGGGCGGGATCGCCGCTGTCTCCCGTCCGAGAAGTTCGCGAACGAGCCGGTCGCGAACGTCGCGAAGGTCGTCGGCACGTTCGGCCATCGGCCCCTCCATCGCCTCGAACTGCGCGATCGGGTCCTCGAACGCCGCCTGGACGGCGTGTTCGGCCGGTAGCCCGTCGTCGACCGCCTCGTCGATGCCGTCCTCGAGTTGGGGATCGGTCAGGAACGCCGCGTGCGCGTCGAAGATCTGCGCCTCGCTCTCGCCGACGCGCTCGGCGGCCGCCGCCCGTTCCCGATCGAGCGCCTCGAGCGCCCGTTCGCGAGCGGCGGCGATCCGTTCGCGCTCGCTCGACCGATCGACGGCGTCGGCATCGGGCGGCTCCGGCAACTCGAGGTCCGTCGCGAGCCAGTGGACGGGGCCAACGCCGACGGCCGGCGTCACGCCGGTTCCCCCGAGCAGTCGCTCGCCGTTCGTTCCGCTCACCTCACTCGTCCTCCGGGGTCGTCAGTATCTCCTCGAGCGCCTCGAACGCGGCGTCCTCGTCCGGGCCGTCGACGGTGAGGCGGACCTGCTCGCCGCCGCGGACGTTCAGCCCGGTGACGGCGAGCATGCTGCTCGCGTCGACGGGATCGCCGTCCGCCGCCGACACCTCGATCGCGCTGTCGTACTGGCTCGCCGTCGAGACGAACCGCGCTGCCGGGCGCGCGTGCAGTCCGTTCTCCGGGACGACGGTCAGCGATCGCTCGATCATGCACGCCCTCGAGGTCGTTCGGGATCCGTCGGCTGGCGGTTCGGTTCCATACCCCTCGTACGACCCCGGTCGACGTAAACTGGTCGTCGGGCGCGGCCATCCGTCGCCGGCGCTCCGACTCGGGCGAGATCGGACCGCACAGCCGTCGCAAGCCGAACCATTACGCGCCGATTCGTGGTAGCGACGCGGGAATGACTCAGATCGGTTACACCCTCTCGAGCGAGGAGCACGGCCCGAGCGAACTGGTCGATATCGCCCGGCGTGCCGAGAACGCCGGTTTCGACTTCCTCTCGATTTCGGATCACTTCCACCCGTGGGTCTCGGCGCAGGGCGAGTCGCCGTTCGTCTGGTCCACGCTGGGTGGTATCGCCGAAGCGACCGAGGACATCGAGGTCGGCGTCGGCGTCACCTGCCCGACGGTCCGGATCCACCCGGTCAACGTCGCCCACGCCGTGGCGACCGTCGACGAAATGTTCGGCGACCGATTCACGTTCGGCGTCGGCACCGGCGAGAACCTGAACGAACACGTCACCGGCGAGCGCTGGCCGGAACACGACGTCCGCCTCGAGATGCTGGACGAGGCGATGGACGTCATGCACAAGCTCTGGACGGGCGAAACCGTCAGCCATCACGGCGAGCACTTCACGGTCGAGAACGCGCGACTGTACACCTGTCCTGACGAGCAGCCGTCGGCGATCGGGAGCGCGTTCGGCCCGCAGACGGCCGAGTGGGTCGCCGAGAACACCGACGGCCTCTGGTGTTCCGGCCCGAAGGAAGCGCCGGTCGAAGCGTACGAGGACGCCGGCGGCGACGGCCCCAAATACACGCAACTCCACGGCTGTTACGCCGAGACCGAAGACGAGGCCGTCGACACCGTCTACGAGTACTGGCCCAACGGCTCTATGCCGGGCGAACTCTCACAGGTACTGCCTACGCCGGCCCACTTCGAGCAGGCCGCACAGCTGGTCGAAAAGGAAGACATCGCCGACTCCGGCACGACCACCAGTCCGGACCCCCAGGATCACATCGACAGTATCGAACAGGCCGTCGACGCCGGTTACGACCACGTCTACTTCCACCAGATCGGGCCCGACCAGGAGCTGGCGATCGAGTTCTACGAGGACGAGATTCTGCCGTCGGTTCAGTAGGGTCGATTTCCGTCGCTCTCTGCGTTTTCGGCGTCGGCTCGGTCGCCGCTCGAGCCAAACTTTCAAGTGTCGGATACGTGTCTGCGAAACAATGGTCAGTCCGAACGAGGACCCGATCGAACTCGTTCCGTCCAGACACGACGCGTGGCGCGGGCGCTTCAAGGCCGAACGCGAGCGCGTGACCGACGCGCTCTGCGACGCAGCGCTCGAGTCCGCTGTCGAACGAATCGAACACGTCGGCTCGACCGCCGTCCCCGGTCTCGCTGCGAAGGATATCGTCGATCTCGATATCGTCGTCGCGGACGACGCTGTGGGCGACGTCTCCCGAACGCTCGAGTCAGAACTCGGCGGCGACAGACACGAGAACAGCGACGAGTGGCATCCCGTCTTTCGCCGCGAGAACGGCCGGCGATTCAACGATCACGTTTTCGCGGCGTCGAGCGACGGCTGGAAAGTCAGCGTCGTCACGCGGGACGTCCTCGAAACGGCCCCCACACTCCGCACGGAGTACGAGACGCTGAAGCGCGAACTGTCGACCGAACACGACGATCTCATCGCCTACTCCGAGGGGAAAACCGCCTTCGTCGAGCGGCTACTTCAGTTCGCCCGGACGGACGATGAACTGTCGTTCGAGTTCGCAGTTCCGACGATCGAGTCGTAACGCCACTCAGGCAAATGAGAGGTGTTTTCTCCTCCCCCCACCGAACGCGACGTAGTGTCCGATTCCGATAGAAATCTCCGGGAAAGCGTCGAAGAGTCGAGGCACGGTGCCCCGGCAGTGGGTGCGGTGGTTCGCGACCGATTCGAGAGCAACGAAGTTTTCCAGCGGATCATCGCGGCCGCCGACGAGGAGATCGATATCGGCATCCGCGAACTGTTCTTCAGCAGTCTCGCCGGCGGGTTCGCGATCACGCTTACGTTCCTGATCTACGCGTCGATGACCGCGTCGACCGGTGGTGACCCGATCCTGAGCGGGATTCTCTACCCGATCGGCTTCATCTACATCATTCTCGGCGGCTATCAGCTGTACACGGAGAACACGCTTCCCCCGGTCGCGCTCGTTCTCGAGCGCCTGGCGAGCCTTCCGGCCCTCTTCCGGATCTGGGTGGTCGTGTTAATCGGGAACTTCGTCGGCGGCGGATTCGGCGCACTCGTCTTAGCGTACACCGGTGTATTCTCCGATCCGGCGGCCGTAGCGGCCACCGATATCGCGATGAAGGGGATGAACGCGCCGTTCTGGGATCTGTTCTTCAAAGCCGGCTTCGCCGGGCTGATCGTCGCCGGCGTCGTCTGGCTCGATTACGCCGTCCGCGACACCATCACCCGCTTTTTCCTCATCTACATCGCGTTCCTGATGATCCCCTACGCGAACCTCTACCACGTTGTCGTCTCCTTTACCGAAGTGATGTACCTCGTGTTTTTAGGTCACATCGACGTGATTCCGGGTCTCACCGGATTCATTCTCCCGGTGTTGCTCGGAAATACGATCGGGGGCGTGCTCCTCGTCACCGTCGTCAACTACTTCCAGACGACAGAGCGACGTCTCAAGAGCGCACGAGAGGACGGTGCCGAACGACAGTTGACGATCCGGGAGTGGTTCATCGGCGGTCCCGTCGGCCGGGCCTACGTTCCGGCGAGACCTGACGCCAAGTGGATGGCGTCCGACGAACAGTCGGATGCCGAGACGACGGACGGACCAGAGAGACCCGACGGCGGTGTCCCCGAAACCGAGCGACCGGGCAACGACCCCGACTCTCCCGAGGACGACTGATCACCGAACGACGGTGACCGGACAGTCCGCTCGCCGGATGATCGTCTCCGCAATGCTGCCGAGCAGTACCCGTTTGACGCCGCCTTTCCCACGGCTACCGACGACGATCTGATCGATCTCGGTTTCGGTCGCGTACGAAACGATCGCTTTGGCCGGATGGCCGTACGCCAGTTCGGTCTCGATCGTTCGTCCGTACTCTTCCGCGATCGTCGTCGCGGTTTCGAGGACGTCTTGTGCACGCTCCTCCGCCTCGTTGGTCATCGACGCGTCGTAACTGGTGTCCAAGGTGACGTTCGACACCTCCGGCACGTGGACGGCGTAAATCGTCGCCTCGGTGAACTGCTCGAGTGCGTATTTCAGTGCGTCACGGGCCTCTCGGGAGTCGTCGATGGCGACGAGAATGCGATCCATACGTTCGCTTGTACGCGGACCCCTAAAACGTTCGGCGCTGAATGCGGTCCGTGGTCGGTGATCTCGTCGGTCGCCGTCCAATTGGTCGACCGACCGGTGACAGTAGCTCGCGAACCTCCGGAACGGGCGACGAGAACGCGGCGGCACGCTACCGTGACGCGCTGGATCGGCGGACCTCGATACGGCCGTCGTCGGAAATATCGACCGTGTACGTCTGTTCGCCCGCGACGTCGAACGAGACGACCGTCTCGCCGTCACCGGTTCCGTCGCCGAGGAGCGTATCGTGCGCCTCCGGATCGACGTGATCGTAGAGGACGAACCCGAGTTCGGTCGGGGCCTCGAGCGGGTCGACGTTCGTAACGGCACAGATCGCGTGGACGACGGCCATACTGACCGGCGTCTCGGCATCGTACTCGCGTACGATCGGTCCCGGTGACTCCGCCGATCCGAGTTCGCGGACGGCCGACTCGTTCGGTTCCATCGTCGGACACAGCAGGCGGCACGGACAAGACGCCTCGCCATGGATCTGCACGCACCTTGAGCAGGGGCGTACGATTCGCCGCTTCCCCACAGCTTTCCCGCTCGCGGACATCATTCCTCTCCATGGAGTACACCACGCTCGGTACCACGGGCACGACCGTCTCGAGACTCTGTTACGGCACCTGGCGATTCGGACGCGAGACCGGCGGGGTCGTCGAGACCGACCGCGAGGAGGCCCACGAGCTGCTCGATGCGGCCTGGGACCACGGTATCAACTTCATCGACACCGCAAACGTCTACGGCGATCCGGACGGGACCAGCGAGGAGTGGATCGGCGACTGGCTCGAAGCGCGCGACGACATCGACCGCGAGGACCTCGTCATCGCCTCGAAGGTCTACTTCCCGTTCGACGGCTGGGGAGAGCCCGGCCCGAACGACTCCGGACTCGGGCGCAAGCACATTCGCGCTCAGATCGAGGGCACCCTCGACAGGCTGAGCACCGACTACCTCGACCTGTACTACATCCACCGCTGGGACGAGGAGACGCCGATCGAGGAGACGATGTCGGTCCTTTCGGACCTCGTCCGAGAGGGGAAAGTCAACCATCTCGGCGCGAGTACGATGGCCGCCTGGCAACTGACGAAGGCGCTGTGGCAAAGCGACGTCGAGGGCCTCGAGCGCTTCGACGTCACCCAGCCGATGGTCAACGCGGCCCACTACGACGTCGTCGGCGACTACCTCGACGTCTGCGCCGATCAGAACATCGCAGTCTGTCCCTACTCGCCGCTCGGCGGCGGTTTCCTGACGGGGAAGTACGAGCAGGCCGAGAACGGCTCCGTCGAAGCGCCGGACGGCTCCCGGGCCAGCTTAGACGACCTGTTCGAGGATCGTTACGCCACGGATCGCGCCTGGGACGTCCTCGAGGCCGTCGAGTCCGTCGCGAACGAGGTCGACGCCACGCCGGCGCAGGTTTCCCTGCGGTGGCTGATGGACCAGGATCGGTTCACCTGCACGCCGATCGTCGGTGCGCGCACGCCCAACCAACTCGCAGAGAACGTCGGCGCGGTCGAGATCGAACTGAGCGACGAGCAGTTCGAGCGCATCGACGCGGCCCGAACCGACGACGAGTAAGGTGATGGGTCGAACGGGCCATCGAACGCGTATTGCTGTCGCAATACCCGGATAGAGAACCAGAAAAGCAGTAGGTTTCATACCTGCCAACAGTAATAGTTAGCCCGATGAACACGTGGTGGCGACGAATCGTGCTGTCGCTCGTCGCTGTTTTTGGGATCGTGATCGCCTACGGCTTCATCTATCAGTGGGGGATGCTGATGTTTGAGGGCGAGGAGCGAACGATCTACGAGTCGATTCAGGTCGTTATCGAGTCGCTGACGACCGCCGGGTTCGGCGGCGATACGGACGCCTGGAACAGCGCCCCGATGAACCTCATCGTTATCGGAATGAATCTCAGCGGCGTGTTGCTCGTCTTTCTCGCGCTGCCACTGTTCGTCGTGCCGCTCTTTCAGCGGGCGCTTGCGACGCAGCCGGCGGAGTCGACCGACCTCACCGATCACGTCATCATCTGTTCGCACAGGGAACGCGAAGACGTTCTCAGGGACGAACTCGAGGCCGCGGACGTTCCGTCCGTCTTCGTCGACGACGATCCGGAAACCGTCACGGACCTCACGGCCGACGGCATCGAGGCGATGATGGGCGATCCGGAGCAAGAACAGACGCTTTTGGCGGCGAACATCGACGAGGCCCGCGCGCTCGTGGTCGACATCTCCGACGAAGCCAATCCTGAAGTGATCCTCACCGCGAGGGAACTCACCGACGAGATCCAGATCGTAAGCGTGGCTGAGGACGAAGCCGCCGAGACCTACCATCGCTACGCCGGTGCGGATATCGTCGTTCGACCGCGACAGGTTCTCGGTCACAGCCTCGCAGCGAAGGCCGCGATGTCGATCACCACCGAACTGCAGGAGACGATCGAACTCGACGAACAGTTCGAGATCACCGAATTCCTCGTCGAGCGTGGCAGTGATCTCGCCGGTCGGACGATTGCCAACTCAGGCATACGCGACCGCATGGGCATCAACGTGATCGGCGCGTGGTTCAACGGCGAATTCGTCCCCGCACCGGATCCCGAGACGATCATCACCGAGCACACGATTCTGCTCGTCGCCGGCTCTCACGAGACGCTTACGGAACTGACCGCACGAACGCTCTCGCCTGCGGAAGAACGCACCTTTCGGGTAGTCGTCGGCGGCTACGGGGAAGTCGGCCGGACGGTCGGCGACACGCTCGGGGCGGAGGGACTCTCCCATACGATTATCGACAGGCGCGAAGACCTCGGCATCGATGTCGTCGGAGACGTCACGGACGAAGACACGCTCGAGGCTGCGGATATCGAGAACGCCCGGTCGATCGTCCTCGCACTCGACGACGATACGGCCGCGATCTACGCGACGCTCGTCCTCGAGAACGTGGCTCCCGAAACCGAGGTGATCGTGCGAGCCAATGAGACCGAAACCGTCCGAAAACTCTACCGAGCCGGTGCCGAGTACGTCCTCGCGCTGTCGACGGTGACGGGTCGGATGCTCTCTTCGATCTTGCTCGAGGACGAGGAGGTACTGACGCCGGAAACGCAGTTCGAGATCATCCGGACGACCGCACCCGAGTTCGCCGGCCAAACGCTGGGGGACCTCGACATCCGCGCACGGCTGGGATGTACGGTCGTCGCGGCCGAACGGGACGGCGAGTTGCTAACTAACCTCGGCCCCGAGTTCACGATCCATCGAGACGACAGCCTCATCATCGCCGGCAGCGACGAAACCGTCAATCGATTCATTGCCACCTCCCGGTGAGTCGAACCGGCTGGGAGCCGACAGCGGCGTTTCGTGAGTTCCCCCATTCCGTGGTCGTCTCCGAACTGGGCTGGGTGCTCTTGTTCCCGCTCCCGCCTCCCTGCGGTAGCTACGTAGCGTCCTCGACCGTCTGCACGATCTCGTCGATGTCGAACGCGTCGTCGATTTCTTCGTCGTCGACGATTACCGTCGGCGTTCCCTCGACGCCGGCGTCCTCGCCGCGTTCCCTATCGGCGGCGATCGTCGGGTAGTACGTACCGTCCTCGAGCGCCTCGGTGACGACGTCGGCGTCGACGCCGACGTCTGCCGCGGCCGTCGCGAGGTCCTCGTCGCTCGTATAGTCGTTCTCGTACAGCACCCGCTTGTACGCGAAGAATTCTCCGGCCGGCTCGTCGTCGGTCATGGTTTCGCTCTGGACCGCTCGAGCGGCGTTCGCCATCGAGACGGCCTCGTCCTCGACGGGGATCGGGAAGTCGGTGTGACGGTACGTGATCTCGTCGGGTTCGATCAGCTCCGATTCGAGCGTCGGGAAGACGTCCGCCTGAAAGCTGTGACAGGACGGGCAGGTGAAATCGGTGTAGACCTCGACGGTCACGTCACCGTCGCCGAGCGTCGGTTCCGGAAGCTCTCGGTCGGGTTCGACGTCCTCCAACTCCTCCGGATACTGTTCACCGAGCAGCGACGTACAGCCGGCCAGTCCGGCAGTCAGGGCGGTGCCGACGGTGACGGCGAGAAACGATCGGCGGTGCATTGGCTGTCGGTAGGAACGGGGCGCGGTTAGGAATGTCGGAACGCCATGGGACGTTCGTCTCAGATCACGAGCGCGTCGATCAGCACCGCGATGAGGACGGCGCCGAGGAAGGCGTTCGAGGCGTGGAACGACCGGAACGCCGCGGCCTCGGTCTGCTCGAAGTGAAGCCGGATGGCGAACCAGAGGAAGATCCCGCCGAATATCGCGACCGTCCCCGCGTAGAGCGCGCCGAGATCGGTGATCCAGGCGAGCGCGATCGTCGAGATGAGCGTCGCGGCGATGTAGTAGACGATGTGCTTGCGCGTCTCGGTCTCGCCGCGGACGACGGGCATCATCGGGAAGCCGCCCCGAGCGTAGTCGTCCTTGTACGCCAGCGCGAGGTTGTAGAAGTGGGCTGGCGTCCAGAGGAAGATCACGCCGGCGAGTGCGAGCGCCGGCCAGCCGATCTCGTTCGTCACGGCCGCCCAGCCAATGAGCGCCGGGAGCGCGCCGGCGAGGCCGCCGATGACCGTGTTCTGGACCGTGTTGGGTTTGAGCACGAGCGTGTAGACGACGCTGTAGAAGACGATCGCGGCAAGTCCGAGCGCGGCTGCCAGCGAGTTGATCGTCAGGAAGGTCGCCAGCGAGGCGATCGTCAGCAACACGCCGAAGGCCATCGCGTTCCGGACCGGAATCAGTTCGGTCGCCAGCGGTCGGTCGGCGGTCCGGGACATCTTCTGGTCGATGTCGCGCTCTAAGACGTGGTTGAACGTTCCGCTCGCGCCGATCGCGAGGACGCCGCCGCCGAGCGTGGCGACGATCACGTCGGGGGTCAGATCGGGTCCGGCGGCCAGCGCCATCCCCGCGGCGGCGACGAGACAGAGCAGCCACATCAGCCGCGGCTTCATCATCTTGAAGTAGGCGAACGCGGTGAGCCGCGCTCGAGCGAGCCGTCCGGTTGGAAGCGAGCGGGCCGCGGGTGCCTCCCCGTCGGCGGCTGCGGACTCGAGCGGCTCGGGCTGGTCGATCGTGTCGTTCGCCTCGCCGGTCGCGAGTTCGAGGTCCCAGGCGAGCGCGAGCACGATGCCCGTGAAGATCACGAGCCCGAGCGTGAGGTGGAGCCCGGGAACGATCGCCGCGGGTCCGAAGACCGCCGTCGCGGCGCCGACGCCGACCTGAATCACGTAGAGGACGGCTGCTGCGAGGATCGTCCAGCGGACGCGACTCGAGACGTCGCCGAGGACCGCCGTGACGGCGGTGGCGGCGACGAGGAGACCGACGACGACCGCCGCAAGGCGGTGGCCCCAGGCGATCACGAGTTCGGTCTGACTCAGGGGATCGGCCGGTGCGTGGCAGGTCGGCCAGGTCGAACACGCTGCTGCTGCGTTCGTCAGCGAGGTCGTTGCGCCGATGATCAACAGGAGGTAAACCCCGAGCGCGGTCGCTGCGAGAAGCGCAGAGAAGCGTTGTCGGCTACCGATCGGACGGGGAAACGACGACGATGTAGTTGCCACGACTGTTCTCGTCTAAATCGTTCGACTCTGCGTATTTATGAGTCCCGCTTTTCCCGCTCTTCCGCGGGCCTCGGGAGCTACACTGGGCGAACCGGTTCGGTCCAGTCTCTCTCGAGACCGGCGTTCACGATCATTGAAGCGAAGCCGAGCAACGATAGGGGATGCTCACGTAGCAATCGATACCGTGTCTCCGTTCGACGCGTCTCGCGCGACGAACGATCCCGGGGACAGCGATAGCGACCCGAACGGCGACGACGCAGAGACACCACGCCGCGATGCTGGTCCGGAGACGGCCGTCCACGGCGGCGAGCCGGCCGCGCGCTGTCCGTACTGTCGCCAGCCGTTCCACGACGAACGGTTCGAAACGCTGCACCGCGGCCTCGAGCACCCCTCGACGCTCTCCACCCGCGAACGGGCCGCGTTCGAACGCGCGTACGCCGACGAAGGGGCGGACATTCGCCGGTTCCGGCTGCAGGCGCTCGGGACACTGTTGCTCGTCTACTTCTGCATGCTGTTCCTGTACGCGATCGTCACGTGACGCGAGCGGTCCTTCCTGTCCCGAACCGATTCACATTCCCATATCTTCGGCCGCGCCCGGAATCGGGAGGTCGTGCGGGGAGACGCTCAGCAACTCCCCGGCGTGGTCGAGCGCCATGTCGAAGCCGTAGTAGCGCTCGAGTTCGTCGCCATCGGCCGTCGGTCGCACTTTCAGCATGGCGTAGCCCTCGCGGTTCTGGGCGATCGCGGCGCTCGTGCCGGAACGAGCAGCCCCGTCACCGGTCGCCTCGAACTCGAGGACGCGTTCGGTCTCGGTCTCGTCGTAGATGGCCTTGATGCCGCCTGCTTCGGCCGTTCGATCGTCGGTCATAGCCGGTACTCACGGATCGAAGACCGGGAAGCTATCGGTTTCGACGCGGGTTGCCGGTACCGCGATTCGATCCAAACCTCGCCGACGCCGAGGCGAATCGGTACCGATTTTTCGGTGCCTCGAGAGGGTTCGGTCGTGACTCTGGAGCCGCGCCAGTCCCCCCGGCTGATCGCGACGTTCCAGCGCACGCGATCGGTCGCGATTCAGTGGGTCGTCGTCGCCGTCGTCGGGTTTTTCGGCCTCGCTTACCTCTTCGGCCACGTGCTGGCGACGATCCGTGGCACGTCCCTCGAGCCGATCGTCGTCCCGGTGTTCGCGCCGCCGGATGCGCTCATCTGGCTCGTCGCCTCGGTCGGCCTTGTCGCGCTCGTCGTTGTCCCACACGAACTGCTTCACGGGCTGTGTATGGCCCGCTACGGCGGTGATCCCGACTACGGCTTCGGCCTCGCCTACTTCGTCTTGCCCTACGCCTACGCGGAGACGGAGGACGTGAGCTACACGCGCAACCAGTTGCTCGCCACCTTACTGGCACCGTTCGTCGGTATCACGGTCGCTGGACTCGCGGCGATGATCGTCGTCCCCTCGCCGCTGTTGATCGTGCCACTGGCCGCTAACGCCGCCGGTTCGATCGGCGACCTCTGGATGGCCGGCGTCCTTCTGCAGTATCCCAGCGACGTCCGCATCGGCGGGCTTCCCGGAAGCGACATGCAGGGTTTTGGTATCTACGGCTCGAGGACTCGCGAGGACGGCCGGCGGTCGGGCATGCAGTTCCTGTCACGCGTCGTCTCCGGCGGCGTCGGCACGGTTGCCGTGCTTTCGGCCGCCCTCGTCGGGACGGTGTTCGTCTCGCTGGCCGTCGGCTCCGGAACCGTCGTTATCGGCGATCCCGACGGAACGAGGTTCCTCTTCCGACACGAACTCGATCACCGCGCGGGGACGGTCCGCCTCGAGCTCGGGACGCCGATGCTGGTAGCCCTCGCGAGCGCCGGCGGACTCCTGTGGGCCCTCGTCCTCGAGGGGACGACTGCGCTCCTCGGCGAGTCGTGATAGTTCGAACAGTACCGCCGCACAGGATACTTTGAACAGTATCGCCACGGCGAACCGTGGCGACCGAACGGGAGTCCAGTCTCGTGGACGCTACGAACGGATCACCGATTAATCAGCCAGAACACGGTGAACCCGGCCAGAGCGCTTGCGATCAGCGTCAACACGGTGGTGACCAGCCGCGTTGTTCCAGTGGTGTCCGTCCCGAACCAGGCGAACATCGTCATGAACACGACCACGAGCGCAAGTGTCGCAACCTCCGTACTCGAGAGTTCGATCACTGACTGCACGATCAGTGAACCCTATTCGTACACGTGGGGTAACAGACGCCGGTGACAACTGCGCCACAGAGGAGCCCACAGCCTGGCGAGATAGGGGCCGTTGCGACGGCCGCCAAGCAGGCAGCGCCACAGCCGATCGCTCCTGCAGACCCGAGCGCACCACAGATGATCAGACACCAGTCGGCACAGATACCCCGATAACACGACACGTGACCGCCGCTGGGGGATGGGTCCAGCCGGACGTCCGCTGTGGCGGGGTCGGTACCTGTCGCCCGGATAAACTTGTGGAAGTCACCGTCTTTGGTCACCGGAAGAAGATACACGAACTGATCGTCATCCCGTGTGGGGTCGCGGACGAGCCGTGGCCGGTCCGTCCGAAGGTCGAACTTCTCCGGCCGTCGCTCGATCCGATCCGTTCGCCTGCGAAACGCGTCGTTGTCCCGTAGTCCGCTCTGAACCTCCCGAACGGCCTGAGTCTCCATGATGTCCACGACTGTCGACCGCGCCCCGTCGACGACCCGGATCCCGTCACCGAGCGTCATTGTCCCAATGGCGACGACATCGTCGGCACCCCGTGAATCGACGCCGGTGTCCGGCAACGCGTCCGAACGGTAGTACTTGATGAGGGGGTTCGGACTGTCCTTCATTCCGAACTGGACTTTCAGGCCAGTATCCGAACCGACGGTGTACTCGACTGCCTCCGCCACCGACCGCCGCTCACCAAGCTGTTCGGTCACGTACTCGATCTGGGGTGACTCGCGCGCCCGCCTGACGACTGCACTACGGGCCGCCCCTTCGAGTGGATTCGTTTCGACATCGACGGACGGTCCCGATTCGACTGCACCGGAACCTGTCGATGAGAGCGAGAGGCATCCCGTCGTCGCAATTCCGGCCGTCCGGAGAACCTGCCTTCTGTTCATACAACCCACCTATTTTATAGGATGATAAAACATTCTATAAAATTTTAATTTCTAGGTGAGCAGAGAGTATTGTGGCCGATGTACGTAGGGAACACGTCGCATCGGTGCGAACGAAACGAGCCACCGGTCGCTTTTCGAGTGCGGGCGCTGGCTCGTCGCGTCGATCGGCCTCGTCGCACTCATCGTTGTCCCACACGAACTCCTCCAAGGGCTGTGTATGGCCCGCTACGGCGGTGATCCAGACGGAACGCGGTTCCTCTTCCGGCACGAACTCGATCACCGCGCGGGGACGGTCCGCCTCGAGCTCGGGACGCCGATGCTGGTAGCCCTCGCGAGCGCCGGCGGGCTCCTGTGGGCCCTCGTCCTCGAGGGGACGACTGCGCTCCTCGTCGAGTAACGACACTGCGGATAGTACCGCCACGCCGAACCGAAACGCCTGAGCGTCGCCTCGCTCGAGTGTGAGTATGACCAAGTGGCTCCGAAGCGGTCGTCGTCGCGATATCTGCATCCTGCTTGCGGCCGCCGAAGACGGCGAACTGCGCAGCCAACAGCTGAAGTCCCGCCTCGAGGCCCACTACGACGACCACCTCGAGCCGAAGGCGTTCTACGGCTCGCTGTCGGCGCTGGTGGACGCGGGATTCGTCGAGAAGCGAACGGAAGGGATCTACGACGTGTGCGCACTCACCGAGGGCGGCGAGCGGCGGGTTCGCGAACACTACGACTGGGTTCAGGAGTGTCTCGAGGGCGACGGGAACGAAAAATAGGCCACGTCTTGCTCACTCTCGGAGCGGAGAACTATACCGACCCGCGTCGTACAGTCCCCGAAGAAATGTCCGCACCAGACGCGAGGGATCCGAGCGAGGGATCGGTGGTAGCAGTCGAAACCGGCTGGTTCAGGTTCGGGGTCGCCCTCGCCGTTCTCCAACTGGTGTTTCTCGCGCTCGTGATCGGTCTGTTGCAGATCGACGTCGTCCTCGGCCTGATCGCGGCCGTGGTGTTGAGCACCGTCGGGGGAATCGCGATCACGGTGTACGTCCTGTGGTGGAAATAGCGGAGGCCGGACGACGAACGATGGTGGCCGTTCAGGCCTCGTCGAGCAACTGGTCCCCGATCGTGTTCCGGAGCACTTCGCTCGTGCCCTCGTAGATCTCGTTGAGTTTGGCGTCGCGATAGAAGCGCTGGGCGGCGAAATCCTTGGTGTAGCCGTAGCCGCCGTGGATCTGGATCCCTTCGTTGGCGACCTCGCGGCTCACCTCGGAGGCGTAGAGTTTGGCCTGCGAGGCGTCCTTGATGTAGTTCTCGCCGCGAATCTTCTTGTCGGCGGCCTTGTGCATTAGCATGCTCGCGGCCTGGATCTTCGTGTCCATGTCCGCCAGCTTGTGTTTGATCGACTGGAACTCGCCGATCGGCTGACCGAACTGCTCGCGCTCGTTCGCGTAGTCGCGGGCCTCCTCGAAGGCCGCGCGAGCGATGCCGACGCCGCGTGCGGCGATGGTGATCCGGCCGCCGTTGAGCGTTTTGAGGGCGTGGACGAACCCTTCCCCCTCCTCGCCGAGCAGGCGATCTTCGGGGATGCGAAGGTCGTCGAACCGGAGTTCGGCCGTCGGACAGCCCTTGTCGCCGAGTTTGTCCTCCGTCCCTTCGACGATGAAGCCGTCGTCTGCCTCGGGTTTGACGACGAACGAGGAGATGCCCTTGTTGCCCGCCTCGGGGTCGGTCTTCGCAAAGAGGGTTACCGTATCCGCGACGGAACCGTTCGAGATCCAGAGTTTGCCGCCGTTGATCACGTACTCGTCGCCGTCCTTTTCGGCGGTCGTCTCCATCGCCGGCACGTCGCTGCCCGCGCCGGCTTCCGAGAGTGCGAACGCGCCGATATCCGTCCCCTCAGCGACCGGCGTCAGGTACTCCTCCTTCTGGGACTCGTCGCCGAACTCGTAGAGCATGTTGCCAGCGAGCGAGGTGTGAGCGGCAACGATCGTTCCGAGACCACCTGACCCCCGCGAAATCTCCTCGAGACCGATCGCGTAGGAGTGATAATCCAGCCCGGCGCCGCCGTACTCTTCGGGAAACGGCATCCCCATCAGCCCCAGTTCGGCCATCTCACCCACGAGATCGGCGGGGTACTCGTCCTCGTGATCGATCTCGTCGGCGACGGGGACGATCTCCTCGTCGACGAAGTCCGAAACCATATCCCGGATCTGCTGTTGCTCGGCCGAGAGTTCGAAGTCCATGCGTGGGTTTTCGGGGCGATGCGTTGTTATTATTGTTGCTGTGCGCGGTCACCCTCTGACCGGCCGAACCGAGTGCTTGAGGGACCCCCGAACTGGGGGGGCTGGTGCCGAGCGACGATCAGTTCGCGGCGATCGTCTCCAGGGCCTCCTCGATCGGCTCGTCGCCCGAGAGGATCTCGAACGTCTCCCCGACGAGTTCGTCGTGCTCGAGCGCGATTACGAGCGTCCGGGCGACGTCTTCACGAGGGATATCACCGGCGTCCAGCCCGATGTCGTCCCCGACCTCGATCGTTCCGACCCCGGATTCGTTCGTCAACTCGCCCGGCCGAACGATCGTGTACTCGAGGCCGCTCTGGCGGAGGTACTCGTCGGCCTCCGCTTTCGCCGTCAGGTAGTCCTCGAGCGCGTCGGGACCCGACTCGGGATCGTCGGCTCCCATGGAACTGAGCATGACGAACCGGTCGACGCCCGCCTCTTCGGCGGTCTCGATCAGGTTGATCGCGCCGTCGCGGTCGACGCCGTAGACGTCGTTTCCGCCGGAACCGGCGGCGAAGATGATCGAGTCGCAGCCCTCGACCGCGTGGGAGACGGTCTCCGTCAGATCCGCGACGACCGTCTCGTCGGCTCCCTGCGACTCCATCTCCGCGACCTGGCCGTCGTCCCTGACCATCGCCCTGCCCTCGTGATCGCTCTCGCCGAGAATGGCTGCCACGTGCTGTCCGACCTGTCCGTGAGCGCCCGCGATGAGTACGGTCTGCGTCACGCTCGCCTTTCGACGGCGGTCGGGATAGCCGTCGGGTCGGAATACGCCGGGCGGGTGTCGTATCGAACACGCGACCGGTCGCGGTCGTCGCGTCGAATCCCACGGGAGATGATCGTCTCTCGGACGTCGGACGAACGTTCACCGAACCGGACAGGTATCCGATCGCAATTGCGGACGGTTTCGACTGACGGCGATGCAGATCGCCAGCACGGACGTCGATCGGGCACACAGGATCGGTACTACGAGTCTCGAACGGAACATTCCGCCGAGACCGCGGTGTTTTTCCGGGGTGGGAACAAACCCTCACAGAGTAGATGACCACGGGCCAGCCCGAACCGCCGACTGACGCCGACCTGGAGTGGTGTTACGACGCGGTTCACGACGTTTCGCGGACTTTTTCGATCACTATTGATCGACTCGAGGAGCCGATGGCGAAGCATATCTGTCTCGGCTACCTCCTCTGTCGCGTCGCGGATACGATCGAAGATGCCGGCCACATTCCTCCGGAAGCCCAGAGCGACCTGCTGACGGCGTACGACGAGTTGCTCGATCCGAACGCCGACCAAACCGTCTCGGCGTTTATGAACGAGGTCGAGCCATGGGTTCCGGACGAGCGAACCGACGACTGGGAGGTCGTCGCGGAGACGCCGCGTATCCTGCGAACGTTCGAATCGCTCGACGAGGAACCCCGCGAGATCATGCGCGAACCCGTCCGCGAACTCGTCGACGGGATGGCGATGTTCACGAGTCGGTACGCCGACGAGGGCGGACTCCGCTTACAGACGCTCGAGGAACTCGAGGAGTACTGCTGGTACGCCGCCGGCACCGTCGGCACGCTCATCACCGGACTGGTCGCCCGTGGGGCGTCGCCCGAACGCGCCGAGGAGATGCGGAACAACGCCCGTTCGTTCGCGCTCCTTCTGCAACTGGTCAACATCGCCAAAGACGTCGAGTCGGACTACCACGAGGAGAACAACGTCTACCTCCCCGCCGAGTGGCTCGAAGAGGAAAACGTGGACCTCGAGGCGGTGACCGACGAGTCCAATCAGCGCGGCGTCACCAACGTCATCAAGCGCGTCACCGGACGAGCCGAAACCTACCTCGACGACGCCCACCGCTACCTCGAAGTCGTCCCCGAAACCCACGGCAACCGGCTCTCGGCGTGGGCGATTCCCTACCTGCTCGCCGTCGGCACGATGCGCGAACTCCGCGAGCGCCCGGAGGACGTCGTCCGCGAGGGCGACGTCAAGGTCTCTCGAGCGGAGGTGTACGCGCTCCTCCAGACGTTCGAAGGGAACGTCTCTCGAGCGGCGCTGGCCGAACTCCGCAAGGAGATGGCCGAGAAACCGCTTCACCAGTAGCCCGTTCTCTCGCTGGCCCGACGAGAACGCTCCGCTCTTCGACTCGTTTTTCTTCGACCCGTATTCGGGACGCCCCGTCTGCAGTACGACCCGTCCGCCACCGCCGAGTCCCGCGCCAAGCAGCGTTCGCCGGCTGTAGCGAGCGACCATGCGCGTTACAATTCACTTTATTGATATGAATTATCATCCTACCGTCCTCGCCCCGGCGAGCCGACCGCCAGGTCTCGGCGAACCGCGGTCGCTTCGGCCGTCTTTCGGACCGCCACCGACCAATCGCTTGCACAGTCCCGTCAGAAACTATAACAGCATCCCTCACAACTATCCCTTCATGTGTCGGGAAACGAAGCGTGAACCGGCGTGGGTGTCGGCGATTCGGCTGGCGTTCCTCCGGGGGCAGGTCGACGTCGACGGCGTGATGGAAGAGGCGAATTTGATCCCCGGCCGCGAAGGAACGGTTCGGGACGTGCTCTCGACGATGGCGGACAGAAACCTCCTCGAGCCGGTCGACGGGGCCGAAGACCGGTACGTGCCCGGAAAAGTCCTCATCGAATCCGACCGGTACGACCTCGACTTCTCGAAGGCCTCCGACGGCGGCGCACACCGGTGGCGCTCGAGCGGCTAATCGGATCCCGTCTATCAGTATAGCGTAAGCTATGTATCGACTACGGCACTACCATACGCCGATGGGAAACCTGACTGATACGAAAATCTCCGAGAAGAACCTGACGACGGTGCCGAAACCGGTTCGCAACTTTCTGGACGTGGGCGCCGGCGATCGAGTCGAGTGGCACGTCGAGGACGGCAAAATCGTCGTCAGGAAACTCGAGTCCGAGTAGTTTCACAGATCGATCGAGGGTGACGAACAGGAACATCGGCATCGTGCGACGCGGTCGGGTCTACAGATCGTGAGGACGGTCTACGTCGCGGCGCACGCCCGGATCGTCGACGGTGACGAGCACGCTCGAGTCGCTCTCGAGCAGGAGCTCGCGTCCGCCGATATCGCCGTCGACGTCGCCGAGCGCGTCGAAAAAGCGCTCATCGAACAGCACCGGATTGCCGCGGACGCCATCAAACGCCGGTGCGATCGCGTCGCCGGCGTTTTGGGTGTACGCCGTCAGCAGTGCGTTCACGGTCTCCGGTTCCACGAACGGCATGTCGCCGAGCGCGACGACCGCCGCCTCACACTTTTCCTCGCGGTCTCGGATTGCTCGAATGCTCGTCCGCAGCGACGAGGCCTGACCGGTGTCGTACACTTCGTTGACGACGGTTTCGATCGGGAGTCCCTCGAGTGCGGCCCGAACCCGGTCGGCCTCGTGGCCGAGCACCGCGACGACCGAGTCGACGTCGCTCTCGAGGAGCGTTCGCGCGGCGCGACGAACGATCGTCTCGCCCTCGACCGTCGCCAGAAGTTTGTTCTCGCTGCCGAACCGACTGCTCGTTCCGGCGGCGAGGAGCACTCCGGCGACCGCCGGTTGGTCGCGGGAACGGCCGTCGGAGTCGTCGCGGTCGGGTTTCTGACTCGATCCCTCCGAGCGCTGATCCACGTCGACCACCGGAAGATTCTCTGACGGCGGTGACTCCTGCTCCGCGTCGGGTGCGTTCTCGGTCATTTCCGTCATCGCTTCACCTCAATCATCGCTCGAGAACGGTGTGGGGAACGACCGCGACCCGTTCGTCGGCCCGAATCGCGTCTTCCGTCAGGACGATCCCGTCGGCCCGACTCGCGCGCGTACTCGAGGAGAGCACGCTCGGGTCGAACGTCTCGTCGTAGATCGGGAGCGCCGAGTCGACGTGGCCGAGCGGCATCGCGACGCCATCCTCGAGCGTGACCGGAATGGCGTACGTGAACCCGGGCGTCGCGATGTCGACGGCTCGAGCCAGCCGCGCGGACACCGTCGGCAGCGCGTCGTCGCCGGTGAAAAAGGGTCGGGCGACGAGCGACGTTACCAGGTGCGCGCCGACGGGTTTCCCCGGGATGGCGATCGCCACCGCGTCGTGGTCGGGGAGGCGCGCGACGGCGATCGGTTTCCCCGGGCGGAGCCGAACGCGGTGAAAGAGCACGTCGCCGAGGGCGTTGAGCGAGCGGACGACGTAGTCCTTCTTCCCGACGCTGGTGCCGCCGGTCGTGAGCACGACGTCGTGCTCGCTGGCCAGTTCGTCGATCCGCGACGCGACCCGATCGTTCTCGTCGGGAACCGATCCCTCGTAAGTCGCCTCGTGGCCCCACGAGCGAACGAGTCCGGCTAGCATCGGCGAGTCGAGGTCGCGGTGGCGGCCCTCGTGGATCTCCGTCCCGGTCGCGAGCAGTCCGACGGAGAGCGGCTCGAAAACGGTCACGTCGTCGATTTCGAGGTCGCCGAGCAGCAGGGCGTCCTTCGCGCCGAGCCGTTCGCCCGCGTCGAACAGTTGCTCCCCCTCGGAAACGTTGCTCCCGCGCTCGTAGACGTAGGTTCCGGGCTCGAGCGCGGGTCCCGAAAGCCGGCCGTCGTCGACGGTCGCTTCTTCCCGTTTGAGCACCGCGTTGGCCGACGGTGGAAGCGGCGACCCGGTCGCGATACGAACCGCCGCACCGTCGGCGAGCGCTCCCGGATCGTCCTCCGGAAACACCGACCGGTCGACCACCTCGAGCGGGTACTCGTCGGTCGCGTCGAGCGCGAAGCCGTCCATCGTCGCGTGGCTCCGCGCGGGAACGTCTACCGGCGCGCGGATCGGCTCCGCGAGCACCCGTCCGGCGGATCGCTCGAGCGACACGCGCTCGGTCGGTCGGTCGGCCAACCATGTCGAACGGAGGGTTCGCATCCGGTCGACCGCATCGTCGAGGTCGATCAGGTCGTCACCGTCGTGCGACATCTCCCTCGTCATAGTCGCGACTGGTCGGATCGGGCTGACCCGAAACTAACACTAACGTTTATTGGAGTGGTACGGTATACCATATACTGTGGTAAATAGTATGCACATAGTGCAGGGTTATAAAAGATGATGGGCGATATCGAATCACGGACACGACTGCGGAGCGGGTGGTCCTGATGGAGTTCGACGGCGAATTCGTACTCGAGGACGTTCCCCCCGAGAAGGCGTGGATCGTCCTCTCGGACCCGGTCGCAGTCAGAAACTCGCTGAAGGGCTGTAAGTACATCACCCCGATGGATGACGACTTCAGTTTCGACGACTACGAGCCCGACGAGGACCTCGAGACGTTGCCCGAAGCCGATCCGGAGGACGTCGCCGAACGCGCGTTCGTCGAGGGACAGGAGTACGCCGCGTTGATGCAGGTCGGCGTCGGCAGCGTCAAGCCGCGCTTCGAGACCTCCGTGACGATCAAAGAGCGCGACGACGAGGAGTTCATCATGACCGCCACCGGGAGCGGAACCGCGAGCGGGAGCAGCTTCAGCATGGACTCGGGAATGCAGATCTACCCGCTCGAGGACGGCGAGGGCTCGCGGATCGAGTGGTGGACCGAGGCCGACATCTCGGGCCGGATCGCGCAACTCGGTTCGCGCGTGATCGAGCCCGTCGCCAACAAGATCGTCGGCAACTTCTTCAGCGATATCGAACGGCAGATGAGCGACGTGGACGAGGAGACGGATTCGGGTATCACAGACCGGATCCGTGGCATGTTATGAAACCGGCACAGTTCGAACAGCACGAGCCCCAGACCGTCGAGGAGGCCGTAAGCTTACTCGAGAGTCTGGATGACCGGGCGATCCTCTCGGGCGGTCAGAGCATGGTGCCGATGCTCCGGTTCCGACTTGCGGTCCCGGAGACGGTCATCGACATCAACCGCATCGAGAGCCTCGACTACCTCGAGGAGGAAGACGGCTGGCTCACAATCGGCGCGCTCGCGCGCCACGCCGACGTCGAGCACTCGGACGTGATCGACGACAAGTACGGGAGCTTCGCCGACGCGGCACCGCTGGTCGCTGATCCGCAGATCCGCAACCGCGGAACGGTCGTCGGCGGCGTCGCCCAGGCGGACCCGAAGGGCGACTGGGGAAGCGTCCTGCTCGCTCACGAGGGCGAGGTCGTCGCCCACGGGCCGGACGGCGAGCGGGTCATTCCCGCGAAGGACTTCTTCCTGCTCCCGTACGACACGACCCTCGACGAGAACGAACTCGTCACCGAGATTCGCGTGCCGACGCCGGAGCCGCGCGAGGGAAGCGCCTACCACAAGCTCAAACGGAAGGTCGGCGACTACGCGATGGTCGGCTCGGCCGCGCGGCTCGTCTTCGACGAGGACGGCCGGATCGAGCGGGCGGGGATCGCTCTCACCGCGGTCGACATCACGAACGTCCGCGCGACCGACGCCGAAGCACACCTCGAGGGCGAACGCCCCGATAGCGACCTGTTCAAACGCGCCGGCGAGCTGGCGGCCGAGCAGTCGAACCCCGAGTCGGACGAACACGGCGACGCCGGCTACAAGGAACGAATGGTGAACGTCCTCACCCAGCGCGCGCTCGGCGACGCCGCCGAACGCGCCGGGGTTATCAAACGGAGGGTATCACAGTGACAGACACACGAGAGATTACGTTGACGGTCAACGGAACCGAACACACGATCGACGTCGAACCGCGACAGCTGCTCGTCCACGCGATCAGGGAGGAACTCGACCTGACCGGCACGCACATCGGCTGCGACACCGGAAACTGCGGGGCTTGTACCGTCCTCAAAGACGGCGAACCGATCAAGTCCTGTCTCATGTTCGCGACGCAGGCCGCGGGGAGCGAACTCGCGACCGTCGAGGGCATGGAAGAGCTCCCGGAGGCCCGCGGCGAGTTACATCCGCTACAGGAGGGGTTCCGCGAGGAACACGGCCTGCAGTGTGGCTACTGCACGCCGGGGATGCTCATGTCCGGGAAAGCCCTGCTCGACGAGAATCCGAACCCGAGCGAAGCGGAGATTCGGGAGGCGATCAGCGGCAACCTCTGTCGGTGTACCGGCTACCAGAACATCGTCCGCTCGATCGAGTATGCCGCCGAGGAACTCGAGGAAGGGGAGATCGCAGCCGCCGACGGCGGCGTTACCGTCGACGGAGACGGATCGACGGAGGCGTCCGCCTCGGTCGACTACGATGTCGCCGACGGCGAGTTCGACTGTGGCGCGGAGAACTGCTGTGGCGGGCCGATGACGGACCGCGAACACGGTGGCGATTCCGGCGGTGATTCGCGATGAGCAGCGACTCCGAACGGTTCGCGGAAGCGGAGGACGGCGGCCCGCAGCCCGAGAAACACTGCGGCCACGGTCGCGGCGGGATGGGCGAGGAGGTCAAGCGGAAGGAAGACCAGCGCTTCATCACCGGTCGCGGCAACTACGTCGATGACATCAAGAAACCGGGGATGCTTCACTGCGAACTCGTTCGTAGCCCGCACGCCCACGCACGGATCGAGGACATCGACAAGTCCCGCGCACTGGACGTCGACGGCGTCGTCGCCGTCCTGACCGCGGAGGACTTGCTCGAGTACGACCTCGCGACGATGCCGACGTTGATGGACGACACGCAGGACGTCCTGGTCAACGACAAGGTGAAGTTCCAGTCCCAGGAGGTCGCCGCGGTCATCGCGACCGACCGGTACACGGCGAAAGACGGCGCGGAGAAAGTCGTCGTCGACTACGACGTGCTCGATCCCGTCGTCGACGCGGAGAAGGCGCTCGAGGACGACGCGCCGCTGATCAGAGACGACATCGAGGGCCAGGAGGACAACCACTGTCTGGACTGGGAGACGGGCGACGAGGAGGCGACCGCCGAGGTGTTCGACGACGCGCCGGTCACCGTTAAAGAGCAGATGCTCTACCAGCGACTCCATCCCGCGCCGATCGAAACCTGCGGGGCGGTCGGCGACTTTGATCCCGGCAAGGACAAGCTGACGGTCCACATGACCTCGCAGGCGCCCCACATCCACCGAACCCTGTTCTCGCAAGTCTCGGGGATCCCCGAACACAAGGTTCGGATCGTCAGCCCCGACGTGGGCGGCGGATTCGGTAACAAGGTGCCGATCTACCCCGGCTACGTCGTCGCCGCGGCGGCGTCGTACGTGTTAGAGCAGCCGGTGAAGTGGGTCGAGGAGCGCTCGGAGAACATCCAGTCGACCGGGTTCGCCCGAGACTACGACATGCAGGGCGAACTCGCCGCGACCGAAGACGGCGAGATCCTGGCGGTCAGGACCGACGTGCTCGCGGACCACGGTGCGTACAACGCCGTGGCCCAGCCGTCGAAGTTCCCCGCCGGGTTCTTCAACATCTTCACCGGATCCTACGACGTCGACACGGCCTACGGCACCCTGACGGCGGCCTACACCAACACCGCGCCGGGCGGGGTCGCCTACCGGTGTTCGTTCCGCGTGACGGAGGCCGTCTACCTCATCGAGCGGATGGTGAAGGTACTGGCCGACGAACTCGAGATGGACCCCGCCGAGATCCGGCGGAAGAACTTCATCCAGCCCGACCAGTTCCCCTACGAGAGTCCGACGGGGTGGAACTACGACTCGGGCGACTACGAGAAGGCCCTCGACAAGGCGCTCGAGATGGCCGACTACGACGACTACCGCGAGGAACAACAGCGCCGAATCGAAGAGGACGCCGACAAACTGCTCGGCATCGGCATCTCCTCCTTTACGGAGGTCGTCGGCGCGGGTCCCGGAAAGACCTGCGACATCGCGGGCGTCGAGATGTTCGACTCCGCCGAGATTCGGGTCCACCCGACCGGCAACGCGACGGTCCGAGTCGGCGTCCAGACGCAGGGCCAGGGTCACGAGACCACGTTCGCCCAGATCGTCGCCGAGGAACTCGGCATGAACGTCGACGACATCACCGTCGAACACGGGGACACGGACACCGACCCCTACGGCCTGGGAACCTACGGCTCGCGGAGCACGCCCGTCGCGGGCGCGGCCGCGGCCGTCGCCTCCCGCAAGGTTCGGGAGAAGGCGAAAGCCATCGCGGCGAACGAACTCGAGGCCGCCGAGGCGGACATCACGTGGGACCGCGAGAGCGGCGAGTTCCACGTCGCCGGCGCGCCGGATCGCTCGATCTCGATCACCGAGATCGCCGCCGGCGCGTACATGAACAAGCCCGCGGGGGAGGATCCGGGGCTCGAGGCGGTCAACTACTACGATCCGCCGGAGATGACGTATCCGTTCGGCTCCTACATCGTGATCGTCGAGATCGATCGCGAGACGGGCGAGGTCGAGTTCGAGAAGTTCGTCGCCGTCGACGACTGCGGCAACCGGATCAACCCGATGATCATCGAGGGCCAGATCCACGGCGGTCTCGCCCAGGGGATCGGGACGGCGATGATGGAACACGTCACCTTCGACGACAACGGCAACGTCACCGGCGGCGACTTCATGAACTACCTGCTCCCCACCTCGATGGAGATTCCGGAGTTCGAGACCGGCCACACTGTCACGCCGTCGCCCCACCACCCGATCGGGGCGAAGGGCGTCGGCGAGTCGCCGACGGTCGGCTCGCCGCCGGCCATCGTCAACGCAGTCGTCGACGCGATGGCCCACGGCGGGATCAGCCACGTCGAGATGCCGATGACGCCCGACGTCGTCTGGGAGAAACTCGACGAGGCCGGACTCGCGACGGATCCGGCCGACAACGTCGCCCTCGAGTTCGACGTCCAGTCGAGCGACGAGGCGGCGGACGACTGACAGCCACGATGAGCGGACTCACGTCCCGGCACTCGATCGCTCGTCACAGTCACGGATGGATTCGAGCGGTCCCACGACGACGGTCGCCGGCATCCATCCCTCGTGACGCCGGCAAACGAGGCGTCGACAGCACGAAATGACCGAAAACACACCACCAGCGACCACGAACGACGAGTCGATTACCGACCGAGCCGACGCCGTGGGCGACGGCGAACTCGCAGCGCGCGAGCGAGCGCTCGCCGAGCGCGGGACGCCTTACGCCCGAGCAACCGTTGTCCGCCGCGAAGCGCCGGTGTCGGCTAACGTCGGTGACCGCGCGCTCGTCACGACCGACGACGACCTCGTCGGTTGGGTCGGCGGCGCGGCCTGCGCCCAGTCGCGGGTCGAAAGCGAGGCCCGCGCGGCCATCGACGAGGGAGAGCCACGGCTGATCGGTCTCGCCCCGGATCCCGCGGAGATCGATCGCCCCGGACTCGAGGCGTTTCCGATGACGTGTCAGAGCGAGGGGACCCTCGAGGTGTTCATCGAACCGGTGGTTCCGACGACGAAACTTCTCGTGGTAGGCGGCTCGCCCGTCGCGAACTCGCTCGTCAGATTGGCGAGCGAACTCGCAATCGACGTGACGGTCGTCGACCCCGATGGGGTCGGCGGAACCGTTCCGGACGACGTTACGGTGCTCTCGACGCTCGAGCCCGAGTCGATCGCCGAAGCCGTCGGTCCCGGCCCGCTCGTCGTCGCGGCCTCGATGGGCGAGTACGACGCTCGCGCCGTCGCTGCCGGCGTCCTCGCGGACGCGCCGTACATTGGCCTCGTGGCGAGCGACGCGCGCGCCGAGACGGTCGTCGATCGGGCCGCAGGACTCCTCGAGCAGGAGCCCAAATCAGTCCGAGACGCGATTACGAACCCTGCGGGAATCGATATCTCGGCTAAAACGGGGCCGGAAATCGCGGCGAGCGTGCTCGCCGAACTGATCGACGTGCGGGCCGACACGGGGGCGGTGACGGGGTCGTCTCGTCGGAAGGGGAGTCTCGAGGACGCGTCACCGGCGACCGACGCCGGCGATGTAGGGGGTGGCGCTTGCTGCGAAGGTGGTGACAACGAGACCGAAACGGCGACGAGCGATGCGACCGACTCGAACAGCGTGAACGAGCCGAACGACGTGACGGACGAGTCGGCAGTCGATCCCGTCTGCGGCATGACCGTCGATCCCGACGACGCGCCGAGCGTCACGCACGAGGGGGCGACGTACCACTTCTGCTGTCACGGCTGCGCCGACAGCTTCCGGACCGATCCCGGCGACTATCTCGAGGCGGTCGAAGACGAGGAACTGACGCCATGACAGACGAGACGCCGACCGTCGCGTTCGAGACGGTCTCGGAGTCGACGATTCGCGAGCGGTTCGAGGAACTGAACTACGTCGCCGACGACCGCCTCGTCACGACGGTCTACCTCGCGTTGCAACTCGGGCGGCCGCTCCTCGTCGAGGGACCGCCCGGCAGCGGGAAAACCGAACTGGGGAAGGTCCTCGCCGAGGGGTTCGAAACCGAGCTGATTCGGCTCCAGTGTTACGAGGGCCTGACCGCCGAAAACGCGCTCTACGAGTGGAACTACACGAAACAGCTGCTCGCGGTGCAGTCGAACGAGGGACGCGTCGGCGCGACGGGGGCGGCCGAGGGCGGAGCGACCGATTCGGACGCTCTGGATGCTTCCAACGCGCCGGATGCGCTGAACCTTCAGAACGCGCCGGACACGACGGACGGCTCCGGCTCGGACGCCGAGCGACCGCGCTCCGTGTTCGACGACGAGTTCCTCCTCGAGCGTCCCCTCCTGCGCGCGCTCACCGCGGGGGAGGATCGGTCGCCGGTCCTGCTGATCGACGAAATCGACCGCGCTGACGAGGCGTTCGAGGCCTTCCTGCTCGAGCTCCTCTCCGATTACCAGGTGTCGATTCCGGAGTTGGGAACGGTTAGCGCGGAGAATCCGCCGATCGTCGTCCTCACCTCGAACCGAACCCGCGGGCTGAGCGACGCGCTCAAGCGACGGTGTCTCTACTTGCACGTCGAGCCGCCGTCGTTCGAGACGGAGTACGAAATCGTCTCCCGCAAGGTGCCGGAACTCGACGCCGCCATCGCCGCCGAAGTCTGCGCCGTCGTCGAGCGGCTCCGGGAGGAGTCGTTCCTCAAACGGCCCGGCGTCGCGGAGACGCTCGACTGGGCTCGAGCGGTCGCCGCGCTGCGAGCCGACGGTTCGAGCGGATCGCTCTCGGCTGACGAGATCGAACGCACGATCGGTTGCTTGCTCAAGGAAGTCGAGGACGTCGAACGGGTCGACGCGTCGCTTTTAAAACGGCTTCGCGACGCCGCGGCCGCGGCCCGCGAGCGAACCGACGCGCCCGACCCATGACGCCGCGTCGCGACCCGTCCGAGACCGAGGCGGAGTTCGAAGGGCTCGAGACTGATTCCGAGTCCGAAATCGAGACCGACGGCGACGGTCTCGACCGCACACCGAGCCGGCACACCGCGCCGGACTTCGAAGCGGCGCGAAAACACGTGCTGACGGAACTCGTTCGCTTCGTCGGTCGGCTCCGCCGCGAGGGGGCAAGCGTCCCGGCGAGTGGGGCACTCGAGGGTGCACGGGCCCTCGCCGTCGTCGGGTTCGCCGACCGCGATCCGGCCGCCGACGCGCTTCGGGCGACCCTGCTCACCGAAGCGGACGACGGCGAGGCGTTCGACGCCGAGTTTTCGACGTTCTGGCACCGCTTACGGACCGGGATCGACCGGATTTCGACACACGACGACTCGCCCGCTCGGGATGGCGGCGACGATACCGACGATCCGGATCGACAGGCGGCATCGCTGGAGGGAGCGGACCTGCCGTCGGGGGTAGAACCGCCAACGCCGGAATCTGACGACGGCCCCGAGAGCGTCGACGTTCGTCTCGCGACCGGGCGCAGGCACGCGACGGGCGAGCGCCCGGAGTCCGACGGCGACGACGGCGACGACGGCGACGACGCGCGGCTGTACAGCGCCGTCGGGCGGCGCGAACCCGTCGAAGCGACGCCGGCTCCGTTGACCGCCGACGAGACCGCCGCGGTGGATCGGTTCCTCGACGCCCTGTCGACGATTCCTGGCCGCCGAACGCGCCTCGCGGCCACCGGCGACCGGATCGACGCCCGGCGTGCACTTCGCGCCAGTCTGGGGACGGGGGGAACCGCGATGGACCTTCCAACCCGCGAACGAGTGCCGAGCGAACTTCACTGTTGCCTGCTGATTGACGTCAGCGGCTCCGTCCTCGACACGATCGATCGTGACACCCTCCTCGCCGTCGCGGACCGACTGCAGGCCGCCGCGCGCCGATCGTCCGTCTTCCTGTTCGATACGGACCTCGTCGAGGCGACCGAGCAGTTCGCACGAGCCGACGGCGATCCTGCCGGAGCCCTTCGCGACGCCGAAATCGAGTGGGGCGGCGGGACGCGGATCGGCGACGCGTTCGACGCGATCCGGCGGCGCCATCCCTACGCGGTGGATCGACGAACGGTCGTCGTCGTCATCAGCGACGGGCTCGACGTCGGCGACCAGCAACACCTCGAGGAGAGCGTCACCTGGCTCGCGGGCCGGGCCGACGCCATCGTCTGGCTCAACCCGCTCGCGGTGTCGCCGGCGTACGAGCCGCGCTCGCGGGGGATGGCGACGGCGCTTCCCTACGTCGACGGGCTGTTCGGCTTCGCGACGCCGACCGATCTCGACGAGGCGGCGCGACAACTCGAGCGCTACGGGATCGACGGCCCGATCGGGTTCGAGTACGATCCTCGGCGCAGGCGCTCTGACGGCGAGGGTGATCGCGGATGATCGACCCCATCCGACCGGCCATCGTCGACCGGCTCCGTAGCCGCGGGATCGTGGATGGTGTTACGGTGGAACGCGTGACGATCGGCGACGCGGCGGTGCTGGTCGAACTGGCCGGCGTCCGCACAGCGCCCCGATCCGACTCCGAATCCGCGGAGTCCGACGAGGGAACGCGGACGGCCGGGCTCGCTCACCGACCGCCGGGGGAGTCGATATCGACCGACGGGGTGGAGATCGAGACGCTCCTCCGGTGGGCGACGCTGGAGACCGCCGATCCGGCGACCGTCTCGGATCGCGACGGCGACGGCACCGGAGCGGGTGAATCGGCCCAAAGCGACGCGACGGCGGACGGCGACACCGCGCTTCGGACCGCCCTGGGCGTCGCCGCGATTAACGCGCTGTCGGCCCCGTGTATCGAGTGGCAGACCGGTGATCCGATGGCGCTGCTGGATCCGAGCGTGGACGTGATCGCGACGGTCGGCGTTTTCAGACCCGCGTTTCGGAAGTTCTCGGACGTCGACGTTCGGGTGATCGAACGCGGAGATGTCGGCCCCGTCTCAGCGCCAGACGACGTGCGCGTCACGACGTTCCGACCGGTGGACGCGACTACGGCGATGGCCGACGCGGATGTCGTATTCATCACCGGCTCCGTGTTCGTCTACGGCGGTCTCGAGCGCTATCTCGAGGTCTCGCCCGCGGACGCGACGGTCGTCCTGATCGGCGCGACTGCGTCCGGGCTTCCGGAACCGATGTTCGAGGCCGGCGTCGATGTCGTGGCGGGAGCCGAGGTTGCGGCGCCGGACCGGGTTCGCGAGGCCGTCAAAAGTGGGGCGTGCGGAACTGACTTGCACGACGCCGGCGTACGGAAGGTGTATACGATGGCCGACGGCGTCGCCGACCCGGACCGGGGGTTACGAGGACCGGCGACGACCGACGAACGCGTGAACCGAAGTGAGGGAGCGAACGACACAATCGACGGAGGCGAGCGGCGGAGCGACACAATCGACGGAGGCGAGCGGCGGAGCGACACAATCGACGGGAGCGACTCGAACCAATGACACGAAGCAACTGGAGCGTTCCGGAGACCGAGGTGGTACAGCGCATTCACGAACGACTCGACGGGGACGGAACGGACGTCCTCGCGACGATCGTCGACGTCGAGGGCAACGCCTACCGCCGGCCGGGCGCGAAGATGCTCCTCGACGAGGCGGGCGAGGGCGTCGGCAGCATTACGGCCGGCTGCCTCGAGGACGAACTCCTCGTCGCGGCCGAATCGGTTCGCGAACGCGGCCGGCCGGAGCTGGTGACGTACGACCTGATGGAGGACGACGAGGACGTCTGGGGGCTCGGCGTCGGCTGTAACGGGATCATCGACGTCCTGCTCGAGCCGCTGACCGAGGCCTATCGCCCGGCCGTCGAAGCCTTCGACGATGGCCGAAGCGTGGCCGTTCTCACCGTGCTCGAGGGCGGGAACGAGGCGAATGAGGGGAGCGAAGGGGACGAGGGGGCTGGACGAGACGAAATCGATGGCAGAGACGCGCCTCTCGCTCGCGGCGATCGGGCGTACTACCATCCCGCGGAGGGAGTCTTCGCGACGCCGGACGGCGAGTCAGCGGGGGCGTGGCCCGACGACCTCGCGGGTTCCGCGGCCGATCTCGCCGAGCGCGGCCGGGCCGATACCGTCGAACTCGAGGTTGGGGAGGAGCGACTCAGGGTGTTTATCGACGGGCTCGCGGCCCCGACGGAGCTGGTCGTCTTCGGCTCCGGTCACGACGTCGGGCCGGTGACGGAGTTGGCCGCGAAGAACGACTTTCGCGTCACGGTGGTCAGCTTTCGCGGGAGCGTCGATCTCGAGGAGCGGTTCCCCGACGCCGACGAGACGGTGACGACGTCGCCGGCGTCGATCGACGACGCGATCGACCTCGACGGCCGCACCTACGCGGTCGTCATGACGCACAACTTCGTCGACGATCGGTTGACGATCGAACGACTGCTCGACTCGGCCGTCCCGTACGTGGGGCTGATGGGGCCACACGAGCGGTTCGAGGAGATGACCGAGGCCTTCGAGAGCGAGGGGACGACGTTCGACGAGGCGGCGCTGTCGTCGCTGTACACGCCGATCGGCCTCGATCTCGGCGGCGGTTCGCCCTACCAGATCGCACACAGCATCGTCGCGGAGGTGCTGGCAGTATCGAACGATCGAACGCCGCAGCATCTGAACGCTCGCGAGGGCCACATCCACGACCGAGTGAGCGTTGATTCGGAAGCGGATACCCCGTCGACGTAGTGGGCGCTATCGGGCGTTCGCGGATCGATCCGTTTCGCCTCGATAGGTTCAGCGGCGATTCCATCGGTGGTTACGCTCCGGCGAGCCGACGGCCCATGAGGCCGAGCGGATAGCCGAACACGACGATGGCGGCCGCCCAGAACGCCAACACGAGCCAGTAGAGGATCACGCCGAATCCCACCGGCGTGGCAAGATACGCCAGGCAGACGGCTCCGGCGATCAGTACGAACGCCGAGAGCACCGCGAAGAGAAGCGGAACGGAGGGCTTCGACCGGGTCGCCGAAGCGTGTCCGAGCGGCAAGAAGCACGCGGTAGCCAGTGCGAAGGGGAGGACGACGACGGCCACCGGACCGCCGAAGAGCCACAACAATATGCCAGTGCCGAGAGTCACGAGCGCCGCGATGCCGGCCACTCCGCGAGTGCTGTGTCGATACTTGCTCCGGCGAGCCGCAATGCCGATCGAGGCGTACCCGATACCGAGTGCGCTCAGCGCGCCGAGTCCGGGACTGAGCAGTCGACCGGTCGCCGCGACGCTCAGGGCGAGACATCCGATCGTACCGATCGCTCCGACGGCGACGAACAGTCGCTCGAGGGTCGCCGGAGGAAGCGTCTCGCGGCCCGGGTCGTAGCGTCCAACGGCTACTCCCGCGAGCAAGAGCAGCGTTCCGGGGACGAGGCCGCCGAGAACGCCCCGTTCCAAGGCGGGTGGGCCGCGTTCGAGACCGATCGTGGCGTAGCCGCTCGCGGTGCCGCGGACACTGTCCTCGCCGTAGGTGACGTACGTCAGTCGGTCGAAATCGCCGCCGGATGCGGAGTCGTCGCTCCGCGTCCACGTCGCGGTATTCCCGTCGACGCTGGCGCGGGCGGGGTCGTTCGTGACGACCGTTCCCTCGGGTGCGTGGATCGTCACCCGCTCGGCGGTCACCGAGTAGCGGGTGTTCGACGGGACATCGGCGAAGTAATCGACGAGCCAGGCGCCACCGACGCCCGTCCGCGCGACATCGTCGACGGTGTAGTTCACGACGACGGTCTCGTCATCGAGGGTTGACTCCACGGCTCGAACGTCGCCGCCGGCCGCGTGGGGCGAAACCCAGGCGTCATCGACCGCGGTCTCGAGTGCAGTCTCGTTGGTCCGGTATCGATCGGCAGCCGAATCGGTGACGGGAACGCGGGCGCTCCAGAGCGAGTCCCCGGTTTCGTCGACATAGATGTCGAGCGTCCCGGGCCCGGTCGAGCCGTCGATTTCGGAATCGTCGGCGACTCCGGGACCACAGACGCCACAGAGGGACGTCGGTGGGGGTGCACCAACGACGACGGCGACACCGGCCAGTGTGAGGAGGGTACAACACAGGACGGCGAGTGCGAGTCGGGCGGGCCGCATTGTTTCGACGTATGTACGTCTTTTACAAATAGATTCCGCTGAATTGATACGATCGATCGGTGTTGGTGACAGATCAATTGACGGCGCGATCCGACGGGATCGACAGCCGACGGAATCGAGCGTGTAAGACGAGGCCGTCTTCAGGTCGCGGCCGATATCGGTCGCGGCTGCGTGCTGGCTCGAGTCGGCTGCCTTGGCCGATGCACTGTAGTTCCACTCCGAGGACAACCTTCAAGGCGAAACAGTGTGAGCTACTGATAACTGGTGGGTCGCGTGAGCAAGAACAACGCCGTCAGGGAGCGGGATGCGGACACGAGAAGCGACAACGATAGCACCGAGACCGTCGATCTCGGAATCGGTATTTCGGTCGATCTCGACGTCGATCCCGCTGCTGTCGCTGCCGACGCCGACGGCAGTGTCGCCGCTGCCGACGCTAGCATTGACGCCGACGAGGGTGTCGTACTCGCGTTCGACGAACAGCAGGTGCTCGAGGCCGCCGAGGATCGGCCGACCGACGAGAGCGCTACCGACGGTCGGTCGCGACTCGAGTCCGACGAGCGGACGGCTCTGGAGGCGGCCGATATCGAACCCGACGCGATTCCGGACAAGGAGTACTCCTATCGAATGTTGCTGGATGCCGGACTCGACGAAGCGACTGCGGGGACGCTCCGACGGCGGTTCTCGCTCCCGTGGTCGTTCGAGAGCGACGGCGACCTCGACCGCCGGTCGGACGAGGTTCGCGGACTCGGCGCCGCCGAACGGGAGTGGATCGCCGTCAGTGCGGACGAAGACTGGCAGGCGTTCGAGTACGACGCGTCTCCCGTCGCGGCGGTCGGCCGGGAGAAACCGTCGGAGCGGCCGTGGCCGAAACCGACGCCCGTGACGGCGGTGACCGGCGTCGGTCCCGACGACGCCGACGAGTTGGCCGAGGCCGGAATTCGCTCGGCGGAGCGACTGGCGACGATCAGTGCGTTCGACGTCGCTCGCGTGCTCGAGCTGAACGTCGTCCACGTTCGAACGTGGCGACACAACGCCCGAGAACTGCTCGAGTGACAACGAGTGGCTCGGCAAACTGCAACAAATGAGGGAGAATCGACCGTATCTCGGCGGAGATAACTACGATTGTACGCAATTTCGACAATCCGGACCATCAGAGATTTATAGCGGCCTGTTGGACCCACTTACAGATGATTCCGATCGACGATTCACCGATCGTCCGCGACGGCAAGTCACTGATTTTGGCGATGGACCACGGGTTAGAGCACGGTCCAGTCGACTTCGAGGACGTCCCGGAAAAGCTCGACCCGTCGACGGTGTTCGAGACGGCGACGCACGACGCCGTCACCGCGATGGCCGTCCAGAAGGGCGTCGCCGAGGGCTACTACCCCAGCTACGAGGACGACGTCAACCTCCTCCTGAAGTTAAACGGGACCTCGAACCTCTGGATGGGCGAACCCGACTCGCCGGTCAACTGTTCGGTCGACTACGCGGCCGAACTCGGCGCCGACGCCGTCGGCTTCACCGTCTACAGCGGGTCGAACCACGAGGTCGAGATGTACGAGGAGTTCCGCGACGCCCAGGAGAGCGCCCGCGAGCACGACCTGCCGATGGTCATGTGGTCCTATCCGCGCGGACAGGGACTGAAAAACGACACCAAGCCCGGCACGATCTCCTACGCGACCCGGATCGCCCTCGAGATCGGCGCCGACATCGCGAAGGTCAAGTACCCCGGCAGCCCCGAGGCGATGGAACACGCCTGTGCGGCCGCCGGCGACATGAAGGTCGTCATGAGCGGCGGCTCGAAGACCTCCGACTACGAGTTCCTCTCGACCGTCGAGGCCGCCGTCAACGCCGGCTGCAAGGGTCTCGCCGTCGGCCGCAACGTCTGGCAGCGCGAGGACCCGACCCAGCTCCTCGACGCCCTTGAGCGAGTCATCTACGAGGAGGAGACGGCCGACGCCGCACTCGAGGCGACCGAGTAGGGATGAGTGATACGGATCCGATCGACAACGTCGTCGCCACGATCGCCCGCTCAGCCTCGGAAATCCGACAGGGGTTGATCGGTCGTCGAGGGAAAGCCGACGAGACGAACCCGAGCGGGGAGGTTCAGGCCGAGGCGGACGTCTGGGCCGACGAATTGCTCGCCGACCGACTGTCGTCGATCGACGGCGTCGCCCAGTACGCGAGCGAGGAGCGATCCGAGATCATCGACGGCGGGGACGAGGCCTACTGCGTCGCCGTCGACCCGCTCGACGGCTCGTCGAACCTCAAGTCGAACAATACGATGGGGACGGTGTTCGGCATCTACGACGAGCCCCTCCCCGCACCGGGCGATGCGCTCGTCGCCGCGGGATTCGTCCTCTACGGGCCGATCACGACGATGGCCTACGCCCGCGACGGGACGGTCACGAAGTACGAACTCACCGGCGGCGGCCGAACCGTCGTCGAGGAGGACGTAACGATCTCGGACGACCCGCTCGTCTACGGCTTCGGCGGTCGAGTCCCTGACTGGCCCGACGACTTCCGCGAGTACGCCCGCGAGATCGAGTCCGATCCGAGCAACAAGCTCCGCTACGGCGGCGCGATGATCGGCGACGTCAACCAGGTGCTGACCTACGGCGGAATCTTCGCCTATCCCGCCCTCGAGGACAGCCCGCGAGGGAAGCTCCGACTCCAGTTCGAGGGGAACCCGATCGCCTACGTCGTCGAGTCGGCCGGCGGTCGCTCCTCCGACGGGAGCCAGTCGATCCTCGAGGTGGAGCCGACCGACCTCCACGACAGGGTCCCGCTGCACGTCGGCAACGCCGAGTGGATCGACCGCCTCGAGACCGTTCTCGAGTAAGCCATCCCTCGGACACTATTATTCGTTCGACTCGTCGATTTCGCCGCCGTTCAGCCGCTACGCCACGCGGCCGTGAAAGTGACGTACAGGCCGACGCCGAGTATCAACAGCAGGTAAAACGCCCACTGGGGCCACGTGGTCCCGAGAAAGACCAGCGTCAGAAACACGACCCAGCAGGTGGCGATGAGTAGATCGCCGGCGAGTCGGGCGACGGATCTCACGATCCCGGGTTGGTCGGAGCGATCGGAGCCGGTCTGAGTATCGGTTGCCATGGGTTGAGGTGGAAGTGGGTGTAGGGTCGTACCGTTGCAGTTCGGGGTAGTTAGAAGTGATAGCCGTAGTTCTCGGTGAGTCGATAGGCGCCGACGCCCCAGACGTAGCTCTGTCCCGGCCACCAGGTGCGAGCGTTGTTGAAGCCCGCGATGAGGACGTCCTCGTCGTCGCCGATGGGGTCGGCGTAGTAGCTCACCGAGCCGCTGTCGCCGTCGGTCAGATCCATCTCGCCGCCCCAGCGAATCTGGCCGTGCCGACAGAAGTTATCGGTGAAGCAGGTGACCGCGTCGATCCCCTGAATCTTGCCCGTCGTGTGTCCGGTCACCGCACCGACCTTCTCGAGTTCCTCGTCGCGGGCGATGAGGTCCGCGAGTCCGAGCCGGGTGAGTTGGCCGCGGGCGCGCGACGGCGACGGCGTGTCGATCGCGTTCGAGGGCTGAACCCGTCCTTCGGGCGTGATCGCGGCGACGTCCTCCGCCGGGTGGGCGTGTGAGACGGGACCGAGTTCGACGGAGTCGCTCCCGTCGACCGGGAGGCTGAGGTAATCGCCGTTCGTATCGGCGCCGCCGTCGAACGCGTGTTCGGCCGTCACGAAGAACTCCGATTCGCTGCTCGGGTCGTACATGACGGGGCCGAGCGTCGCGATGCTGTTCGCCGTCTCGCAGGCGACGCCGCTGGGAACGTCGTCGCTCGTGACGGAGTCGACGACTCGCGGCTCGATATTTTGGGGTCCCTGCTCGATTTCTTCGATGTCGCCGATCGTCTCGATATCGAGCGAGATCCCGTCCAACAGTCCGTCAAACGATTCCTTGAGCGAGCTCGGATCACTCGAGATACCGACGGAGACGGTGGCCGTTCCGCTGTCGTAGGATCCGGGAACGACCGCGCTTCCGAGATAGCCGGTCAACGCCGTTCGCGCGAGCAACTCGTTCAACTCGAGGGCTTTCGTGACGGATGCGTACCACTCGGCGGGGACGTATCGCGTCCGTTCCTCGAGCGACCACGGGTCGTCGGGATCGGCTCGGACGTGTGCCGTGACGATAGGAACCTCGCCGTCGTCGGCTGCGAGGAAATCGTCGACGCCGAGCGCCCCGGCGACGCCGAGTGCGTAGCCGCCGGTAACGAGGGTCCGAAGAAACTCGCGACGATCCATGCCGGCCTCGATCCGGTCGCGGATCGTGGCGATCCGGTGGACGAGATGCTCAGTGTGTGTGCCTTCCATACCGCGATTCTGGTGTCTGCAATGTCCGTTCAGTTCACGACGCCAAAGCTAATGTTCACGTACACGGGAGGGTCGATGACGGTCGAATGTAACGTGGAAATCGGCGATAGCGGTTGTGCCTGCACCTGCTACTTGTTTTGTACTGGCCGTCGCGTGGGTCGCTACACGCCAACACCGGCGCACCGAAACGTTCGTAGGTGATCACAAACCCAACCTATTATAAAACCTGCACGACTGAACGCGAGCGTTCGTGTCAGTTCCCCGTCCAGCAATACCTGTCTTCGTGCTGGTGACCACGAAGGCAGCTACTGGCGGGCACCAGGTGCCCGACGGTACGACTCACTCCCGATCGGTTCGCGTCCACGACACGCGATCCTCCTCATCCCTCGTGGCGAGTTCCGAACGATCAGTGGCGGTCGGACGCGAACCGTTTTCTCCTCTCCGCCGTACCTTTCGAGGGCTCCGTGCTCCAGTAGCTTCCTCGCTCCAGGTCGCTCGCCGGTGAGCGGCGTGCTCGGTCGGGCTCGGCCGACGAGACCGCACTCGAGTCGCCATCAACTCCGATTCTGGATCGACGAGCGATCGAGCCCGGCCGACGAAAACGGTTTTTGGTTCCCCCCACACATCGTCTATCATGCACGTTCGTATCGCGGCAGGGGCGTCTGACGAGGAAGCGGCCGCTATCGCCGCCGCACTGGCCGAACACGTCGGTGAATCCGTCGAAGTGTACGTCGGCGACGAGGACGAGCCGCTGGCGAGCCACGACGGTTCGCCCGAATCGGAGCGGTCGACCGAACGGGACGTCGATGCCGCTTCGGACGCCGACGCTCCACAGCGCGGCTCCGTCGGTGCCGACCGGCAAGACGATCTCGAGCCGACCGACCGCGAGCGACGGCTTCGCGCGGAGATCGCGGACATTCTCGAGGGCGGTCCCGAGAAGTACCGCGATCAGCTCGCGGATTCGGAGAAGCTGTTCGTCCGGGATCGCCTCGCGCTCTGGTTCGACGGCGAGAACAGCGCGTTCCAGTTCGAGGACGGCAGGTTCGCGGCGTTCGACGACTGGCACCCCGACGGAACGGGCGAGGAGACGGACGACCGACTGCCGGCCGACGGTCTCATCACCGGCGGGGCGACCTTCGAGGGCCGCGACGTTCACTTCATGGCCAACGACTACACCGTCAAGCGCGGGAGCATGGCCAAGAAGGGCGTCGAGAAGTTCCTGCGGATGCAACAGCGCGCGCTGAAGACCGGCCGGCCGGTGTTCTACCTGATGGACTCCTCCGGCGGCCGGATCGACCAGCAGACCGGCTTTTTCGCAAACCGGGAGGGAATCGGGAAGTATTACTACAATCACTCGATGCTCTCGGGACGAGTGCCGCAGGTCTGTGTCCTCTACGGCCCCTGTATCGCCGGGGCCGCGTACACGCCCGTCTTCGCCGACTTCACGATCATGGTCGAGGGGATGTCCGCGATGGCGATCGCGAGCCCGCGGATGGTCCAGATGGTCACCGGCGAGGAAATCGACCTCGAGGAGCTCGGCGGCCCGCAGATCCACGCTCGGGAGTCCGGTTCCGCCGATCTGATCGCGAAGGACGAGGAACACGCCCGCGAGCTCGTCGCCCAGCTGATCACCTACCTGCCGGACAACTCGGACGAGAAGCCGCCACAGCAGGAGCCGACCTCGCCGGCGCGGTCGCCGGAGGGGATCGACGCCGTCGTCCCGCAGTCGCCGAACAAGGGCTACGACATGACCGACGTCATCGACCGGATCGTGGATTCGGGCTCCTACTTCGAGTTACGGCCCGATTACGGCCCGGAGATCATCACTGCCTACGCTCGGATCGACGGCCGTCCCGTGGGGATCGTCGCTAACCAGCCCGCCCACCGGGCCGGAGCGATCTTCCCCGACGCCGCCGAGAAGGCCGCGGAGTTCGTCTGGAAGTCCGACGCGTTCAACATTCCGTTACTCTACCTCTGTGACACGCCCGGCTTCATGGCCGGCTCGCAGGTCGAAAAGGAGGGCATCTTGGAGCAGGGCAAGAAGATGATCTACGCGACGTCGTCGGCGACGGTGCCGAAACAGACCGTCGTCATCCGGAAGGCCTACGGCGCGGGAATCTACGCGATGGGCGGCCCCGCCTACGATCCCGAGAGCGTCATCGGACTCCCCTCGGGTGAGATCGCCATCATGGGGCCCGAGGCGGCGATCAACGCGGTCTACGCCCGCAAGCTCTCCGAGATCGACGACCCCGAGGAGCGCGAACGGATGGAACGGGAGCTCCGCGAGGAGTACCGCGAGGACATCGATATCCACCGAATGGCCAGCGAGGTCGTCATCGACGAGATCGTCCCGCCCAGCGAGTTGCGCGCGGAACTCGCCGCCCGCTTTGCGTTCTACGAGGACGTCGAGAAGTCGCTGCCGGACAAGAAACACGGAACCGTGCTCTGAGGAGGAGTCGCGTCACCGGTAGTCCTCGGTTTCTTACGCGGTTACACCCCGTTCGTGTTGTTATCTCATTGTTTTCCGCCGCCAGCAATCGCCTGCTTCGGAATTACGCTTCGTCCGGGAGATATGCGTCTCGAGTCGACGCCGGGCCGCGTTGGCCGATCGCGCAGATCGTTCGAGACCGTTGTCGCGGCGTTTGAGGGTCGTTACTGACCGAAAGCGTCGGGCTGACGCGGCCTACGCCTGACATAACAATACCCCGTTTGGTGGAAGCATGGCGTGCGAACGGCACGCTCCCGACGGTCGACGCGTCGACGCCCGGTTCGACTCCGGCGGGGAGAGTATGAGTTCCGACGCCGCACACCTACACCACCAACTTCCGGTCGATATCTCGCCGGCCGCCCTCGAGCGGTTCTTCTGGGTCCTCGTCGGTCTCTCGCTCGTCGGGGACATCGTGACGACGTTCGTCGGACTCCACCTGGGGCTGGCCGAATCGAACCCGGTCGCTCGAAGCGCGATCGACGGCTACGGACTGCTCGGCATGCTCGCGCTCAAAGGGGTCGCGATCGGGATCGGGCTGGTCTGCCGACCGATGCTGCCGACGGCCTACCGAGCGATCGTTCCCGCGGGACTCGCGATCCCGTGGACGGCTGCCGTCTGCATCAATCTCTACATGATCTCGACGACGATCTGAGGGAGCGTCGGTCGACGCACCGTACACAATCCGGCGAGGACGCTGCTACGGGTCTACCGCTGTGAGTCGGTCGAATCGTGCTCGAGCGTGACGCTCTCGGTGTCGGCGTCGGTCGACTGTGACTCGGACGGGCGAGTTCGGTTCGTCTCACCCTCCTCGAGTGCCGTCCGAATCGCTCGCAGTTCGACGAGGATCTCCTCGAGCACGTCGTCCGAGTCGACGTCGGTGTCGGAGTCCGCGTTCGATCGGTCGCGGGACGAACGAGCCGGCGAGACGCGGCTGCTGATCAGTTGCTGGATCTCCCGGGGCTCCGGAATGGAACGGAAGCTCATCTCGACGCCGGAGCCGCCGGCTGAGCTGACCTCGACCGTGCCGTAGCCGACGCGCGTTCCGATGGCGCTCTGGCTGTAGGAGGTGTTCTGAACCTTCTCGAAGTCGATCCGTTTGACGTCCCGCGAGAGAATTCCCTGTTTCGCGTAGAGGGCGCTGGTGGTCACGACGTAGTCGGTCCTGCGGATCCAGAGCACGGACCAGGCGACGAGCGGACCGATGACCAGTGCCAGCACGGCAGCGAGTGCCAGTCCGGCGGCCGCGTTGAACGGGACGACCAGCAAGGCGAGGGCCGGGAGGGCGAGCAGCGCCGCCGTCGGCGCGATCGTTCGCCGGTCCGGGCCGCCGGACCAGAGCACCGACTCGTCGTCGTCCAGCGAGAGCCACTCGAGACCGTGGCCGTCGTCGCCGTCGGGAACGACTCGTGAGTTCGCCATCGGTCACGCCTCCGCGTGCTCGCGTTTCAGCGAGAGCACGGTGCGTTCGAACTCGCAGACGAGGTCGTCGTCCTGGGTGTGGACCTCGACGCGCATGGTGACGATCCCGCGCTCGCCGTCGCTGGTCTCGCGTTTGTCCGTCACCGTCGACTGGACGCGGATCGTATCGCCGTGAAAGACGGGGCTCGGATGCTCGACGTCGTCGTAGGAGAGGTTCGCGACGATCGTCCCGTCCGTCGTCTCCGGGATCGAGATGCCGACGGCCAGCGACATCGTGTAGAGGCCGTTGACCAGTCGCTCACCGAACTGGGTGTCGCCCGCGAACTCGCCGTCCAGATGCAGCGGCTGCTGGTTCATGGTCATATCGCAGAAGCGCTGGTTATCGCTCTCGGAGATCGTCCGCCGGCGCTCGTGCTCGATCGTCTCACCCACGGTGAACTCCTCGTAGTACAGTCCGGTCATAGGTTCGGAGTCGCACAGCGCCGATAAAAGCGTGGTGCTCGCTCGAGGTGGGCCACGGTCGTCGCTACTCGAGCGGAGCACGTTCGGCGTCGCTCGAGCGATGAGTTACGTATCGAGCGGTGAGTCGTCCGATACCCTATAGTCTCGAGCGGCGGAATCACCGCTCGAGTTGATCGGATTCGCATGTCGACGACCGACCCGAGAGCGAATGCAGCAGTTCTGGTAGCGATCGGTATCTTGCTTCTCTGTGCGGTCGGTAGTGGTGTCGCGAGTATCGGTGGCGAATCCGTTGCTGTCTCGGCACCCGTCGATCACCACGCGAAATCTGTTCCCCCCTCTGAGACATCAGTACCGACATTCTCGAGTGCTGTCTTGCACGATGGTACCACCAGACTCGTCGGAAGCGTCTCCGACGAAGACGGCGATCCGATCCTTACCGCCGTCGTTCGTGTCAACGACTCCGATCGCGAGGCGACGACTAACAACATCGGCTCTTACAATCTGGAACTCGAGCCGGGAATGTACGAGGTCACCGTCTCCGCGGATCGATTCGAATCTAAAACGTGGACGCAAGAGCTTCCTGCCGGTCAGTGGACGCGACGAAACGTGGTACTCACCCGTCTACCGACGGAAGTTGAGGGTACCGTGACGAACCCCGACGACGAACCGGTGCAGGGGGCGACGGTTCGGGTCGCAGGCACCGATCGTGAGGCGACGACCGGCGAAAACGGTAGCTACGCGTTCGAGATCGATCCGGGGAGCTACTCGCTCGAGACGAGCGCGGAGGGATACAACACGCGACGCTCGAGCGTTACTGTCAGGGAGAGTCAGGTGACGACGCGAGACGTTCAGTTGTCCGACGGCGGGCGGAGCGACGGAAAAGACGAAGAGCGTGATGCGGACGCCGAGGACGAAAGCGAGGAAAACGATGGTGAGAGCAACAGCGAAGCGGACGGTGACGACGAAGACGGCAGGGACGACACCGAACACGACGAATCTGCGGACGGCGGGAGCGGAGACGGGGAGACCGCAGCGGAGTCGTCATCCGACAGCCGAGACGACGACTCGTCGCCAGCCACAAATCGCGAACAGGTTCTCACATTGCTGTTTTTCGCGGGGACGTTTCTCGCCGCGATGATCGCCGCCGCGACGGTCGGTCTCTATCGGAATCGATCCCGATAGCGGGACGATACGTGGGTGTGAACGGCCATCCTGCCTCACTTCTCCCGAAGTCTTCATTCGGGTTCAGAGAGTGCATCACTCGACCATGCCGGTCTCGTCGCCGGCGCCGCGTTGCACCCAGATCGTCTTCGCGTTCACGAACTCCCGAATGCCGTCGCGCGCGAGTTCGCGGCCGTAGCCGGAGTCCTTCACGCCGCCGAAGGGGAGTCGGGGGTCGGATTTGACGAGTTCGTTGACGAACGCGAGCCCCGATTCGAACCGTCGGGCGACCCGTTCGCCGCGCTCGAGGTCGTCCGTCCAGACGCTCGCGCCGAGACCGAACCGGGTGGCGTTGGCCTTCTCGAGTGCGGCGTCCTCGTCGGGCACGCGGAAGATCGACGCAACGGGACCGAACAGTTCCTCGTCGTCGGCCGGGGCGTCGTCGGGAACCTCGGTCAGTACCGTCGGCGGATAGAACGCGCCGTCGCGATCCATGGGCTCGCCGCCGAGTCGGCACTCGCCGCCTTTCTCGAGCGTTTCCTCGACCTGGCCGTGGAGTTCCTCCATGAGGTCTTCGCGAGCCTGCGGGCCGATATCGGTCGCCTCGTCGCTCGGGTCGCCGACGGTCTGGGCGTCCATCTCCTCGACGAAGCGCTCGAGGAACTCGTCGTAGACGTCGTCGACGACGATGAATCGCTTCGCCGCGATACAGGACTGGCCGTTGTTAATCAGGCGGGCCTGAACCGCCGTCTCGACCGTCTGCTCCATCGGCGCGTCCTCGAGGACGACGAAGGGGTCGCTGCCGCCGAGTTCGAGGACGCTCTTTTTGAGTTCGCTGCCGGCGGTTTCGGCGACCGCGCGGCCCGCGCCGTCGCTGCCGGTGAGCGTGACCCCCTGAATTCGATCGTCCGCGATCACGTCTGCGATCTCGTCGGAGCCGATGAGCAGCGAGGTGAAGGCACCTTCCGGGAATCCGGCTTCGCGGAAGATATCCTCGATCGCCTTGGCACAGCCGGGGACGTTCGAGGCGTGTTTCAGCAGGCCGACGTTACCCGCCGCGAGGTTCGGCGCGGCGAATCGGAACACCTGCCAGAACGGGAAGTTCCACGGCATGATCGCCAGAATCGGCCCCAGCGGCTGGTAGGCGACGACCGTGCGCGCGTCGGGTTCGCCGGCGACGACGTCGTCCGACAGGAACTCGGCGGCGTGTTCGGCGTAGTACTCACAGACCCATGCGCACTTCTCGACCTCGTCGCGGGCCTGCCCGATGGGTTTGCCCATCTCATCGGTCATCAGTTGGGCGTACTCCTCGGCACCGTCTCGAAGGACCTCGGCCGCCGTCGACAGCAACTGCTGGCGGTGCTCGACGGGCGTCTCGCGCCACTCCTCGAACGTCTCCATCGCGCGCTCGAGGTGGTCCTCGCGGTCCTCTGCGGATGTCTCGTCGAAGGTGTCGACTACCTCGCCGGTCGCCGGATTCTGGCTCTCGATGGACATGGAAAGTCCGACCACGAGGAGGCGCTTCAAACGCGGGGGTGGCTATGGAAGGGCGACCCAAACGGTTCGATCGACGGTCGCGAGCATCCGGCCCTCGAAAGGGTGCGTTGGCAAGCCGACGTACTTCCCCGGCCGCGGCGTAGACGAACGCACGATGACCGTCTCAGATCCAACGGCGAAACCGGCGGAATCGGCGGGCCCGGAGAGCGCCGTCGAAACCGCCCGTCGCCAACTCGAGCGAGCGGCCGCCCACCTCGACGTCGACGCAGGCATCGTCGAGCGCCTGCGACACCCGACGAGCGTCTATCGCGTGACGGTACCGTTAGAACGCGACGACGGCTCGAGAGAGATGTACACGGGGTATCGCGCCCACCACGACAGCGTCCGCGGACCGTACAAAGGTGGATTGCGCTACCACCCCGACGTCAGCGAAGAGGAGTGCGTCGGGCTGTCGATGTGGATGACCTGGAAGTGCGCCGTGATGGACATCCCCTTCGGCGGCGGCAAGGGTGGCGTCGTCGTCGATCCGAAGGAACTCAGCGCGGGCGAGAAGGAACGACTCACCCGTCGCTTCGCCGAGGAGCTCCGCCCCGTTATCGGCCCGATGCAGGACATCCCCGCTCCCGACATGGGAACCGGCCCACAGACGATGGCCTGGTTCATGGACGCCTACTCGATGCAGGAAGGCGAGACGACGCCGGGTGTGGTCACCGGCAAACCGCCCGTGATCGGCGGTTCGTACGGCCGAGAGGAAGCGCCCGGACGCAGCGTCGGCATCGTTACGCGCGAGGCGATCGACTACTACGAGTGGGATCGCGAGGAGACGACCGTCGCGGTTCAGGGGTTCGGGAGCGTCGGAGCCAACGCGGCCCGCTATCTCGACGACCTCGGTGCGTCCGTCGTCGCGGTTTCGGATGTCGATGGAGCCATCTACGATTCCGACGGCCTCGACACCAACGACGTCGAGGATCACGACGAGACGCCGGGGATGGTTTCGGGCTACGATGCGCCCGAGACGCTCACGAACGACGAACTCCTCGAGTTGGACGTCGACGTGCTCATTCCGGCGGCAATCGGGAACGTCCTGACCGCCGAGAACGCCCGCGACGTTAGTGCCGATATGATCGTGGAGGGAGCCAACGGGCCGACGACCTCGAGCGCCGACGAAATCTTCGAGGAGCGCGGCATCCACGTCATCCCGGACATCATCGCCAACGCCGGCGGGGTCACGGTTAGCTACTTCGAGTGGCTCCAGGACATCAACCGCCGGAAGTGGCGGCTCGAACGCGTCAACGAGGAACTCGAGACCGAGATGCTCCGGGCCTGGAACGCCGTTCGAAAGGAGTACGAGGCCCGAAACGTGACCTGGCGCGACGCGACGTACATCGTGGCGCTCGAGCGGATCGCGGACGCCCACGAGACGCGTGGACTCTGGCCGTAGCGAGAGCAGTGCGGATCTCGAAATCGACTCACCGGAGCAGAATCGAACATCACACCAAAACCATTGTATTTCGTCCGCCCGATATTCGAGCGATGACTCCGACTGGCCGCAACGTGCTTGATCGACGGACGGTCCTCACTTCGATCGGTGCCGGGTCGCTGTCCGCACTCGCGGGCTGTACGGGTGACGATGACGGCGGGAACGACGAGGAGTCCCACGTCGAACCCGAAGCAGTCGACGTCGACGAGAGCGCCACCTGGCTGACCGCGTCGGTAACCGACGAACTGACCGGGGACGAGTTCGCCATCGGCGAGCTCGAACGGCCGGTCGTGGTACACCGGTTCACGATCGGCTGTGCGGTCTGTCACAGTCAGCACTACGAGTTCGACGAGTTTGACGCGAGGGGAAACGCCGACGCCGAAATCGTCGATCTGACGATCGATCCGCGCGTCAGTTCGGACGACCTGCAAAGCTACGCGGCGGAGGACGGCTTCGAATGGCGATTCGGCGTCTCCTCGGAAGCGATGTCGGGGAGCCTCGTCTCCGACTTCGGCCAGGAGATGAACAGCAGCACCGCCTCGCCGATACTCGTCGTCTGTCCGACCGGCGAGACGTACCGATTCGACAAGATCGCCGACGCCGCCGAGCTCGAATCGGTGATCGACGATGTCTGCTGACCGCCCGCACGGGCATCAGCCGTCGGCGGTTCGCGTCGAATTCGCTACCGCTCCGCCTGTGGGGCGACGGCACGTTCTCCAATGACGTCGACGGCCGCCGCGCTGCTCGAGTTCTTTCTGCTCGGGCTCGCGACGCCCCTGACCGCGGCGTGCGTGATTCCGCTCTATCCGGGTTTCGTCGCCTATCTGGCGAGTACCGGCGAGCACGAGCGGGGACCGCCCGTCGCCGTGGTCGGCGCGCTCGTCGTCGCGGGCGTGATCGCGTTCATGATGGCCGTCGGACTGCTCTGGACCGCGGTCTTCGGCACGAGCGTCACGAACGCGGTCGATCGCGTTTCGCCGATCGCGTTCGGGGTACTGGCCGTCGTCGGAACGGTGCTCCTCGTCGCGCCGAGCGCGTTCTCCCGGCTGCCAACGATCGAACCGCCCCACTCTCGGTATCCGACGCTGTCCGCGTTCGGGTACGGCTTCTTCTTCGGTGCGATCGTCGTCCCCTGCAATCCCGGACTGATCGCGTTGTTTTTCAGCCGCTCGACGGTCGCGTTCCCCGCGTTCGACTCCCACCTCGAGGTCATGCTCGGTTTTCTCGCTTTCGGTCTGGGGATCGGCGCGCCGCTGCTGGCGTTCGCGCTCCTCTCGCAACCGTACAGCCGTCGCGTAACCCGAACGCTCGCCCGATACGGGACGCCGATCAACCGCGTCGTCGGACTCGTGCTCGTCGCCGTGTCGCTGTACTACCTGCTGTTCGTCTTTCGCGTCGTTCCGGGTTTCAGCTGACTCGAGCCGATAGTTGGCGTCTCACGTCGCGGTAGCCGATAACCGACTCACCGTCGTCTGAGTGGTGCGTCCTCTCACTGCGGCGAGTCTCGACGGATCCTCTTGCTGCAGGCGTTCTCATTGCTGTCGGGCTACTGCGGGTGCTCTCGCTGCGGTCGGACTGCTGGCCGATCCATGCTCTCCGATGATCGCTGTACTCGAGCGGCAGCGGTTTCGGTCCCCCACCCCTCGTTCAGAGTGAAAGCGCGGTCGTGGGTGGGATGGGTCGTCCGGTCGGAATCGCTCGGAGCTAACTCAGGTAAACGAGGAGAGGTCGGCGTCGTGTGCTCTCGACGAACTCTCGGTACCGGAAAGCCGGCCGTACGTCGGCAACTCCTCGAGCGAGGAATCCCGTCGCACGGCCTTTACGATGTGTTTCGGATCGGTGACGAGCCGGTGGAGGAGATAACTACCCTGGGAACGGCCCCCGCCGGTCTTCTCGGACTCGATGACGCCGAGAAAGGCCTGTTCCTTGAGCTGTCGGTACAGCCCGTTCTCGGTGATCGGATCCGTGGCGACCAGTTCGCAGATGCCAGCGTAGCGCTCGTAAACCTCCCGCGTCTTGTACGTCTCCCGGTCGCCGGTGATGATGCGACTCGCCAGCGCGTAGAGGGCGAGTTTCGCGTGGACCGTCGCGCCGCTCGTGAGTTCCTCGATCCGGTTGATCTCGGCGACCTCCTGGGCCTGCTGGATGTGGTCCTCCGAGACCGTCTCCGAGCCGGTTCGGCGCGCGAGTTCGCCGGCTTCCTTGAGGATCTCGATCGCCTTCCGTGCGTCACCGTGTTTCTTGGCTGCGAGTGCCGCACAGAGTTCGATCGTTCCGTCCTCTAAGACCTCCGGCTGGAACGCGTCCTCGCGGTTGCGCATGATCTCCCTGAGTTGGGAGGCGTCGTAGGGGTGGAAGAACAGTTCGCGGTGGCCGAAACTGCTGTCGATGCGCTCGTCGAGCGTCTCCCGATACTTGACCTTGTTACTGATGCCGATGACGCCGATGTAGGCGTCCGTCTTCTGGGCCTCTCGAGCGCGCGAGAGCTGCATGAGGATGTTGCTGTTGTCCAGTTTGTCGATCTCGTCTAAGATGACGATGATCGCGTCGAAACACGACTCGAGAATCTGCCAGATGTGCTGGTAGTATTCCATCGTACCGACGCCGCGGACCGGAATCCCTTCCTGATACTCGGTCTGCTCTTTCAAACTGAGCGCCAGCTGGCGCGTCGCACGCGTCTCCGTGTTCGCTTCGGAACAATCGACGTAGAGAACGCCGCAGTCGATCTCGTTCGTTCGAGCGGCGTCCTGTGCTCGCGTCGCGACGTGTCGGGAGATGAGACTCTTTCCGGTGCCGGTCTTGCCGTAGATCATCACGTTGTTCGGCGGATCGCCGCGCGTGATCGCACCGACTTCGGCCGCGACGGATTCGATCTCGTCGTCCCGACCGACGATACGGTCTTCGTCGGGAACGTGACCGACGTGGAGGAGTTCCTTCCGATTGAAGATGGGATCGTGAGAGTGGAAGAGCGGGTCCCCAGCCTGATCAGCCATACCTCGGTCGTCGAAGACGGACATAATAAATCTATGGAAGGTAGTTCAGACTGATAGGCGGCAGGTAGCTGTATTGGTACGCGTTAATTCGGCCGATATCGATCGAGGTAGCTAGACCCCGGGTTCAGACTGAAGCAGTCTCGAGACCGACTCGGACGTCGACCAGACCATCGGCGCTCGCCGCCGACCGTGATCACGACCCCCACACCCCCCGTTCAGAGTGAAAATCGCGTGCAGGTGTGGGTGAGAGGAGTCACAACGGAGCGGAGATGCAATGGAAAGATGGACTGCAGACCAGTCGACCAACGACGGCATAGACTGTAGTAGCCACTGAAAGTCAGTGCACACCCGATCGCAGGACGGAAACGCGGTTCGAGTGACGCGAGAACCGCGGACGAGCGAATAGTGCGGGACCACAGGTCCCGCATACCGCGCGAACGAGCCGGAGGCCCGTGAGCAGACGGGGAGGGACGACCCGTGAGCTATGCGATCGGTGCGTAAACAGTTCCAGCGATCGGTGCGTAAACAGTTCCAGTTGTTACTATAGACGTACCAGAGGGAGTTAAAGTCAGTTAGAGTTAATTAGAGTTAATGGATGAGAACCCATCTTCTGGACCTCGCGGTCCGCGATCTCCACTTCTTCTCTCTTCTATTGGGATCCATCTAGCTAGTATAGTAGTATTATATTTTATGATAGTAGAAAGAATCACCTATTAGTGAACGTTTATTTCGATCTTGGAGGTTGCGTCGTTCCCAGAAATAACTCGTCTCATCGCCACCGCTGCAGTGTCCGCGCGGACTGGCCACAGTCGCCCCACCCCAGTCGTTACCCGTTTCACTCTGAACTGGGTGTGGGGGTCTTACCCGACCCGGCACATCGGTTACTCGAATACGATTCTCGAGAGACTTACCTCGGGTCGCACCCCCCGTTCAGAGTGAAAGGATCCGGAATCGAGAGAATAGACCGACGTCACGGCCCTAATGTCTCGGTCTTTCCGTTCGGAACCGTTCGCCACCGCTCAACGCACCACGTGGATAGAGACGAAACGAGCCGTCGAATCGTCCCCATTTCACTCTGAACGACGGGTCTCTCCCTGATACGTGCGACGGCGCGCTCGAACCGGCGACCGGACACGGGCACCCGCTCGAGTCGGTACCTGCTCAGGTCGTTACACTCTGAACGAGGGGTGTCCGTCGACGAACGTTCTCGGATCGACGACGGTGACATAACACGTGCCAGTGACACGACACGCGCCGGTAACACGAACAGGCGCTGGTGACACGGTTTCCCCTATTTGCGACTCGATGGCTCGTTTATCGGCGAGGCGGGATGCATCTGGGACCAGACGGTGCCGATCGACCAAAAGTGATCGTCTGACCACTATACTAGGACACATCGAGTCCCTGGGTGAACGGGGTACTGTGCACCATGATAGATATTCGCTACGCTTATCCTCCCCTCCGAAAAAGAGGCTAATATGACCGAGGGCGCGAATCCATTCGAAAGCCTCCAGTCACAGATCGACGAGGCCGCAACCCACCTCGAGGTCGGTGACGACGTCATCGAGCGGCTCAAACATCCCGAGCGCGTGCTCGAGACCAATCTCACGGTCGAACTCGACGACGGCTCGCTCGAGCGGTTCAAAGCCTTTCGCTCGCAGTTCAACGGCGACCGCGGGCCCTACAAGGGCGGCATTCGGTACCACCCGCAGGTCTCCCGCGACGAGGTGAAGGCGCTGTCCGGCTGGATGGTGTACAAGTGTGCAACCGCGGGAATCCCCTACGGCGGCGGAAAGGGCGGAATCATCATCGATCCCGACGAGTACTCGGAGGCGGAACTCGAGCGCGTCACCCGCGCGTTCGCGACGGAACTGCGTCCCATGATCGGCGAGGACCGCGACATCCCCGCGCCCGACGTGAACACGGGTCAGCGGGAGATGAACTGGATCAAAGACACGTACGAGACCTTAGAGAACACCACTGAGCCGGGCGTCATCACGGGCAAGAACATCGCCAGCGGCGGCAGCGAGGGCCGCGTCGAGGCGACCGGCCGATCGACGGTGATCGCCGCCCGGGAGGCGTTCGACCACCTCGACAAAGACCTCGAGGGGGCGACCGTCGCCGTTCAGGGCTACGGTAACGCCGGCTGGATCGCCGCGAAATTGATCGACCGCATGGGTGCGACCGTCGTCGCGGTCAGCGACTCGAGCGGCGGCATCTACAACGGCTCCGGGCTCGATCCGGTCGCGGCCAAAGACCACAAGAACGAGACCGGCAGCGTCGTCGGCTACGAGGAGAGCGAGGAGGAACTGACGAACGACGAGGTCCTCACGCTGGACGTCGATCTGTTGATCCCAGCCGCCCTCGAGAACGCCATCGACGCCGGCCTCGCCGAAGACGTGCGAGCTGACGTCATCTCCGAGGCAGCGAACGGGCCGTTAACGCCCGAAGCAGACGCGATCCTCGAGGGTAAAGACGTCTTCGTCATTCCCGACATCCTCGCCAACGCCGGCGGGGTGACGGTCAGTTACTTCGAGTGGGTCCAGAACCGCCAGCGCTTCTACTGGACCGAACAGCGGGTCAACGAGGAACTCGAGGAGATTATCGTCGACGCCTTCGAGGCCCTCGTCGCGACGCTCGAGGAGTACGACCTCGAGAATCCCCGTACCGCCGCGTACGTCGTGGCGATTCGGCGGGTCGCGGACTCGTTCGAGGAAGCCGGGACGTTCCCGTAAACTGCCTCGGCTTGAATTGAACGCCAAATCCGTCCGTGCATGTTTGCTTGTGCTCTGATACGTCGCGTCGCGACTCGGTATCTTTTTGCCCGTCGCTGGCCACCGACCCACAGAGCGAATGGTACGCGAACGGCTCGCCGACTATCGTGATCGTGTTCGCGGCCAACTCCTCGCAGCGTTCCGCGAGGAACACACCCCACATCAAGTCGCAGCGAGCTTCGCGATCGGCATTTTCATCACGGCGATGCCGACCGGGGGGCTCGGAATCGGGCTATTTTTCGTCTTCATCTCGATCTGGTCGTGGATCAGCAAACCTGCGATATTCGCCTCCGTCGCCGTGCTCAACCCGTTCGTGAAACCGCTGGTATATCTCGGGAGTTTTCACGTCGGCGCGCTCTTGCTCGGTTCGGAGTCCGTCGGCTCGCTCGACGGAACGGCCACCGAATCGGCGTGGGTCGCGATCAAGCAGTTACTCGTCGGAAACCTCATCATCGCGGTCGCGCTCTCGTCGATCGGGTATCTCACTCTCTTACACCTGACGCGGGCCCACCGCCGACGATCAAGACGGCGAACGGAACCGTCGCTGTTATCGGTCCTGATCGGGTTCTTCCGACGGGAATAGACAGCCGAACGCACCGCTTTCGATTCGTTTCTGCCGCAGACTCTCGTCCTCGCTGGCGACTCACGTCGGCCCCGACGACTCGCCTCGACCGACGGGAACTGTTACCGTTCTAACTGACGTTCTCCATTCCAACAAACTCATATGAACTGACTATTGATTGGGAGGAAATGAAACGACGAACCGTACTTGGCGGACTGTCCATCGCGGGACTGACGAGCCTTGCAGGTTGTCTCGGTCTGGTCGGCATGGACGAACACGAGTCGTCGCCGGTCGGCGTCGAAGCGAGCGTTCGCGACGAGACGGGCTACGCGCAGACCGACATCGACGACATCGTCGTCGAGGAGGAAGTCGGCGCCAGTATCGCCACGGAGACGATCTCCGTCACGAACTACATGACCGAACACGAGAAGTCGGTGAGCATCGGGCCGCTTGACGGTCAGCGTGCGGCCGTCTTCATCGTCCTCACGACGCCACAGATCAGTATCGCCGGGCGAAACGTCAATCCGGTCGAAGACATGTCCGCCCAGGAGATCATCGAGTTAGTCGAGGACAACTACGACGATATCGGCGACATCTCTCACGACGAGGACGGCGAGATCACGATCCTCGGCGGGGAAACGACTCGATCGCGGTTCGACGCGGACGCAACGTTCGACGGCCACGACCTTCCGGTCGACCTCCACGTCAGCGAGGCCGTCCCGACCGACGACGACGACCTGCTCGTGACTATCGGCGTCTATCCGCAGGATCTCCGCATGCAAGAAGAGTCGAACGTCCTCGAACTCATGGAGGGCGTGACCGCCGATATCGACACGAACGACGACGGAAGCGACGAGACGGACGATGACGGATCCGAAGACGATGCGAACGGTAACGATGGCGACGACGGTGGGAACGGCGAGGACGACGGTGATGAGAGCGAGGACGACGACGGGATCCTCGGCACCCTCGAGTAGTCGCCGATTCGACACTCGCCGCACCACTGATTCTCGGTTCGTCGCTCAGACGAGACCGGACCCGTACGCGACGCTGACCAGTCCCGTGGCGACGAGCACGGCGCCGGCCCCTTTCGTGACCCGAACTCGGTCCGCGTTCTCGAGGTCTGCCCGATCGTCGTCGGCAAGCGGGGCCATCCCCTGTCGGTGCTGGGCGGCGACGATGGCGGGTGCGTACCGGATGCCGGCCAGGCCGAGTGCGACGAGACTGAGTCCGAGGAGCGTGTAACTCACGGTGTCCTCTGGGAAGTTACAGTCCCAGCTCGCGACCGATCACGAGGTGCTGGATCTCGCTCGTGCCCTCACCGATCTCCATCAGCTTCGCGTCCCGGTAGAACCGCTGGGGGGCGAAGTCGGTGGTGTAGCCGTAGCCGCCGAGCACCTGGACGGCGTCCTCGGCGACCTCGCGGGCGGCCTCGCTGGCGTCGAGCTTCGCGAGGGCCGACTCGCGAGTGACCGGCTCGCCCTTGTCGTAGGTGCGAGCGGCCCGACGGGTGAGCAGTCGCGCCCGCTCGGTCTTGCGGTGCATGTCGACGACCTTGTCGCGGATGGCGTCGAACTTCGAGATCGGCTGGCCGAACTGCTCGCGCTCCTTGCTGTAGGTTTTCGCGTGCTCGTAGGCCCCCTGTGCTAACCCCGTCGAGAGTGCGGCGATCGAGATGCGGCCGCCGTCGAGCGTCTTCTTCGTTTGGTTCCAGCCCTCGCCTTCCTCGCCGAGAAGCCGGTCTTCGGGGAGTCGGACGTCCTCGAGGCGAATCTCACAGGTCGGCGAGGCGTTCAGTCCCATCTTCTCCCAGATCGTGCTCACCTCGAAGCCGTCGTCCTCGCGGGGATCAACGATAAACGTCGAGATGCCGTCGTAGCCCGCGTCGGGGTCCGTGACGGCCTTAACGAGAACCGAGCCGGCCTCGGAGGCGTTGGTGATGAACTGCTTAGTGCCGTTTAATACCCATTCCTCGCCCTCTTTTTCCGCTACGGTGTCCATATCCGACGCATCGGAGCCGCTCTCGGGTTCGGTCAGCGCCCAGCCGCCGAGGTACTCGCCTTCGGCGAGCGGACGGAGCCAGCGTTCCTTCTGGGCGTCGGTGCCGAACTGCTCGATCGGTTTCGACGCGAGCGACGTGTGCGCGACGTAGGAGAGCCCGATCGAGCCGGAGACCCGACCGAGTTCCTCGGCGACCAGCGCGTACATGAGCGTGTCGCCACCGAGACCGCCGTACGTCTCGTCAATCGGGACGCCCATCATGTCCAGTTCGGCGAGTTGCTCGAAGATCTCCGCGGGGAATCGATGTTCGTCTTCGATCTCCTGAGCGATCGGTTCGATTTCCGCGTCACAGAAGTCCCTAACAGTCTCCCGGACCATCCGGTGCTCGTCGGGTAGCTCGGTGTCCATACGCAATACTTGCCGAGGGACGGAATAAACGCACCGACAGAGCGCGTCGACGGCCGGCCCGTCGACGTCGTTCGACCACAAAGCATATTGCCTCTTCTGATCCCTATGCTGGTAGGACGGTGGACAGCGGGTAGGGGTACTCGCAGTTTCTGTCCACCAATATATCACCCGCGTAGACCCGTCTCGATCCCGTTCGGCCCCGTTGAGACGAGAGCGACGGGACCGTCTCGGCTCGCTACGCACGTGTCGTGAGCGTGCAATCTGCGATTCGATCACTCCCGAAAATAGAACGGTGACCGCCTCAGCTTCGGAGAGTCGCCCGAGTCGTTACCAGCCGCGGTCGTCGTCGCGGCCGCCGGACTCGTCCGAGTCGTCCCACGGATCCGAGTCGTCCGTCTCGTCCGTGTCGCTCCACGGATCCGAGTCGTCATCCCACTCGCGGTCGTCGTCGCTCGTTCGACCCTCGTCGCGGTCCAACCGGTCGTGGTCGTCTCGAGCGTCGTCGTCCCAGGCGGAGCCTCGCTCGGCGGGTTCGCCGCCGTCGGCGCGCACCGCGGCGCGCTGCTCGGGGATGAGATCGAGGTCAGCGTTCGTATCGCCGAGCAACAACAGCGCATAGTACTGGAAGTAGGTGGCGATCGGCGTCCAGACGAGCGCGACGAACAGCAGAATCGTCAGGAACGCGACGATGCCGACCAGCACCGAGAGAATCGCACCGATCTCGCCGGCGGCGAGTACCAGCAGGAAGATCACGATGGCAAAGGGGATCAGCAGTGCGAACGCGCCGAACAAGATCACGAACCAGACGCCGATGGTGATCGCGAGCGAGAGGATCCAGACGAGAACCAGATAGACCAGGTACTCCGTCCAGTTACCCGTCAGCGTCGACCAGAACCGACGCCAGCCGCCGAGGACGCCGCGATCCTCGAGCAACATGACGGGCGCGACGAACTCGTCGGTGAACCGTCGGGCGAGCGAGTAGACGAGGAACAGTCCGATTCCGTACAGCGCGTACACCGCGACGATAGCGCCCGAGATGGTATCGAAACCACCCTGGAGCCAAATCACCGCCGCCGGTGCGGTTCCGAGGATTCCGACGACGAGAAACAGCCCGACTCTGAACAGGAACAGCCGGAGTCCGTTCCCGAGGTTCGCTTTGAAGTATCGTCTCACGTGGACCTCGGTCGACCGGAGTGACTCGATGAAGACGAACTGCATCACGGCGCTGATGATCGCGTACAGCAGCCAGAGAAACAGGATGATCCCGCCGACGACCAACAGCAGGATGAGGAGATCTTCGACCGGGAACTCCTCTTCGAACTCTTCGACCTCGCTGGGCGTCTCTTCTTCGAACGTCGGCTCGTCGGCGAACGTGCCGACGTCTCCGCCGGGGACCGTCGGGCCGCCCATTCCGAGCGAACTCACGAAGAAGACGACGATCGCGAGTTTGAGCCACAGCCCTGGACTGACCGGCGTCAGGAAGTTTCGAGTCGTCTCGAGTGCGTCGCTGAGATCGTCGATCGCATCCATATTATCCGTTCATTTCATTCCGTTGTTGATAATGATACTGTTCCGTCGTCCCCTTGCGGCCTGATAGTTCGATCAGGTCCCAGCGAACTGCGCTGAGAATCTCGTCATCGAATACATCTTCCCAGCGACAGTTCGGGACGCATTTAACACCCGAGCACCCACATCCGATATATGGATATCCGCCGGCTCGCCCGAGGAAGCGTCGAGTGGGGCCGCCTCGAGCGCGTGATCCGGACGCTGGCGGATCGGTACGACCGCGAGGAGGTTCGCGTGGAGTTTCTCGAGGCCGATAACTGGCTGTCGACGCCCTGCGTGATCGACGAGCGGTGGTTCGTCAAGATCGTCTCGCGGCAGAACGCGCTCGTCCACGCGGTGTTGACGACGGGGCGGAACGTCGGCGCGGTTTCGGCGGGCACCGGCGGCTTCTTCGGCCGGTTCGACACGCCCCGCGAGATGGTCGAACACGAGTACGAGGCGACCGAGCGGATGCGCGAGATCGGCATCAACGCACCCCAGCCGATCGAAGCGTTCGAGGTCAACGGGCTGGGCGTGCTCGTCCTCGAGTATCTGCCGGAGTTTCGGTCGCTGGACGACGCGCCGGACTGGCTCGTCGCCGAGCGCGCGACGGAACTGTTCGACATGTTGGCCACCCTCCGAGATCACGGCATGGCCCACGGCGACCTGCGCGCCGAGAACATCCTGCTGTGTGAGGACGAGTTCTACTTCATCGACGCGACCAACGTCCACGACGACCGAGTCCCCGAGACCACCGCCTACGATCTCGCCTGTGCGCTGGCCGTCCTCGAGCCCCGAATCGGCGCTCGGGACGCCGTACGAGCGGCCGCGGTGGTTTACGAGCCCGAAGAGCTGCTCTCGGCGCGCCGATTCCTCGATTTCGTCCGCCTTCGCCCGGATCACGAGTTCGATTCGACGACGCTACGGACCGAACTCGAGACGGCGGCGGACCGGGGGCAGCGCTAACCGGGTCTGACAGACACGGCGAACGGGGTTCTCCGTCCGCTATCGGTGATCGTCGCCGGACTCGGACCGAGCCCGAGATCGTGCCGTAACTCCGCTCAGGGAGTGATACACAGCGACCGCGCATCACGCCGAGTCGCTGGCCAGTGCAGGCACCACACGCTTTGAGAAGATTACACTACTCGTGTGCATGTGCGCTCGATTTACTGACGCCGATGTCGGCAAACGGGTCGAGACGGCCGCTGGCGACTCCATCGGGGTCGTCACGATGACCGGCGACGAGACGGCGTACGTCGACCTCGAGGCGGACGTGACGGATTCTCTCAAAGCCGCCCTCGACTGGAACGCCGACACTGACAACATCGTCCCGATCGGCGGCGCCGTCGTCCGCGAGGTGACTGCCGATGCGGTTCGACTCGAGGGGAAGAGCACGTGGACGACCGACGGAGAGACCGATCCCGTCTTCGACCGCAACGAGTCCGCCGACCACGAGGGTGGGGGACGCGATCGACGAGCCGCCGGTGAACGGGGCGACGAAACTGACGCCGACGAAACCGACGAGACGGCCGCTGCGGGCAAGGGCCGTTCGGGCGAGGCGATGGAGCCCGAGACGGACGAGATGACCGAATCGGGGGCTGAACGCCACCCCGAGAGCGAAGATCAGCCGCCGGAAGGAGATCGAACGGTGACGAAAGACCGCGGCGAGGAGGAGGACCGATGAGCGAGGGTGCAGTCTCGAGCGCGTCGAGTCGAGGGGTCCCGAGCGCATCGAGCCGCGTGATCGCAGATCGGGCGACAGACGGCGGTCCCGATCGCTGACCGCACTCCGAGCAAATGTCCCGTGGCATCGGCGAATTCGATCTCGTCCAGGAGTCGATCCCCGAGTGGCTGGCTGTCGTTATCGCCCTGCTCACCCAATTAGGCGATGTCTGGTTTCTGGTGCTCGTCCTGACCGTACTCTACTGGTTCGACGCAACGGATCGGGACGACATCGCCGCCGTCGCGGGCGTCACGCTGGCCGGAATGGGGTTGTACAAGGGACTCAAGGAGGTGTTCGGGCTCCCGCGTCCCGAGGAACCGTTGCTCGACCCATTGCTGTTACCGTGGCTCGTCCAGCCGCTATACGAGGCGACGGCGACCGCCGGCGGCTACGGCTTTCCGAGCGGTCACGCGGTCAACACGACGATCGTCTATTTCGGGCTTGCGAGCGTCCTCTCGGTCGGCTCGAGACGGCTCCGGTACGGCGTCGCCGCGTCGCTCGTCTCGCTGGTCTGTTTTACTCGCGTCGCGCTCGGCGTCCACTACGTCGTCGACGTCGTCGTCGGTGTTGCGGTCGGACTAGCCCTCCTGCTTGTCGCTCGAACACTCTTGCGGCGAGAGTTCGCCGACCGCGCGACGGTCACGTTCGCGCTCGGCATCGGATTCAGCGCGTTCTTCCTCGTGACGAGCGATCGATCCCTGAGCGCGGTGTTCTTGCTCGCCGGATCGCTGGGGGCCTTCGGCGGCTGGCAACTGGTCATGCTCGGGCGGCAACTCGCCGCCGCGCCGTCGCGCTCGAGTTTGGTTCGCCCGATCCTGGTGCGAGGAAGCGCGGCGCTGGTCGGGGCGATTCCGCTCGTCGTCGCCCTCGCAGACGGCGCGTCCGTCTCGCTATCGACCGCGGCCGGCGTCGTGGGCCTCGTCACTGCGCTCGCCCTCGTGGTCCCGATCGCTCGGCACTCGGATCGAGTACGGGGGCTGTACGCTCGCGTCCGCCATCCGAGACGGTCGGACTAACGGCGGATCGGATAGGGAACGGCAAGAACCGCGATTCGTCAGTCTCGTCCGGACGCCGTCCCGCGGTGGGTGTGATCCACAACCAGGTTTTTTACGCCGCTCGTCGTCCGTCCGAGTATGAGCCAGCAAGCCACGGAACAGGTGTACGGCCACTACATCGGTGGTGAATGGATTGATGGAGATGGCGACGGAGACACGTTCGACAGTCGAAACCCGGCTACCGGCGAGACGCTGGCGACGTTCCAGCGCGGGACGGTCGACGACGTCGACGCCGCCCTCGAGGCCGCCGAGGACGCCTTCGAGGAGTGGCGATCGCTCTCCTACATCGATCGCGCGGAGTACCTCTGGGACATCTACCACGAACTGCGCGAGCGCCACGAGGAACTGGCCGAGATCGTCACGAAGGAGTGCGGGAAGGAGATTTCGGAGGGGAAAGCGGACGTGACCGAAGCCTGGCACATGGTCGAGTGGGCGGCGGGCAACGCCCGACACCCCCACGGCGACGTCGTCCCGAGCGAGGTGGGGGCGAAAGATGCCTACATGCGCCGCAAACCCCGCGGCGTCATCGGCTGTATCACGCCGTGGAACTTCCCCGTCGCGATTCCGTTCTGGCATATGGCCATCGCGCTGGTGGAAGGCAACACGGTCGTCTGGAAGCCCGCCGAGCAGACGCCGTGGTGCGGCCAGACTATCGCCGAGATGATGGACGATGCCGGGATTCCCGAGGGCGTCTTCAACATGGTTCAGGGCTTCGGCGACGCCGGCGCGGCGATCACCGACGACGAGCGCGTCGACACCGTCCTCTTCACCGGGTCCGCGGAGGTCGGCCACGAAATCTCGGGCAAAGTCGGCGGCGAACCCGGGAAACTCGCGGCTTGTGAGATGGGCGGGAAGAACGGGATCATCGTTACCGAGGAGGCCGACCTCGACATCGCGGTCCACTCCGCGATCATGTCGTCGTTCAAGACGACCGGCCAGCGCTGCGTCTCGAGCGAGCGCCTGATCGTCCACGAAGACGTCTACGACGAGTTCAAATCGCGATACGTCGATATCGCCGCGGATATCGCGGTCGGCGACCCGCTCGAGGATGGCACGTTCATGGGGCCCGCCATCGAAGCGGACCACGTCGAGAAGATCCGCAAGCACAACGAACTGGCCGTCGAGGAGGGCGCGGAGGTGCTCGTCGATCGGTTCGAACTCGGCGACGAGGAGATTCCGGACGGCCACGAGGACGGTCACTGGGTCGGCCCGTTCGTCTACGAGATCGAATACGACACCGACCTGCGCTGTCTGAAAGAGGAGTGTTTCGGCCCGCACGTCGCCCTCGTCGAGTATTCGGGGGATATCGACCGCGCACTCGAGATCCACAACGACACGCCGTACGGACTCGCGGGAGCCGTCATCTCGGAGGATTACCGCCAACTCAACGCCTTCCGCGACCGAGCCGACCTCGGGCTCGCGTACGCGAATCTGCCGTGTATCGGCGCGGAGGTCCAGTTACCCTTCGGCGGCGTCAAGAAGTCCGGGAACGGCTATCCGAGCGCGCGCGAGGCCATCGAGGCGGTCACCGAACGCACCGCCTGGACGCTGAACAACTCCAAAGAGATCGAGATGGCACAGGGTCTGTCGGCCGATATCACGACAGGCGAGGACTGAATGCGGAGTCGCGCGCTGATCGTCTCACTCGTCACGTACTGATCCTCGGCGAGAGACGGTCGCTGTAGCAGTCGCCTCGCGTTCGCCGGTTCGCAACTGAGACCCGTCCGAACAAAGTCCGCGGTGTACGGTCAGCCCGCGATCGATTCGGCCACGTCGATCAGTTCGTCCGCCGCGAGTTCGCCGCTGACGGTGTAGGTGAGCCCGTCGTCTTCCCACTTGAGGATCGTCCTCGTCTCGGTGACCTCGCGGATCGTCGCGTCGACGTCGCCGATCTCGACGGGATCGCTGTCGGGTTCGAAGACGGGATCTTGCGCCTCGTCGGCGACGCCGACGGTCAGGAACGAGCCCTCCTCGTCCGTGTACTGCAGCGTCGCGCTCCAGCCCACCATGTTCTCTCCGGCTAGGACGCTCTCGAGTTCGTATTCGGCGGGAACGTCAGGCCGCGGAACGTCGAATGGAACCTCGGCGTCGGCGGCGTCGACATCCGCGTACTGCTGGGGCACGAGTTCGTCGAACTCCCTGATCTCGGCGTCCGCCGGCGGTTCGAACGCGAAGACCTCGTCGTCGATCTCCTCGTCGAAGGCGACCTCCTCGAACGTCATGGTCGTCGTCACCGACTCGCCGACTGCGGGCGTAATCTCCTGTTTCAGGGGGTAGTCGGTCTCCTGGTCGATCCAGAGCGTCGCCGACTCGTAGAGCGCGTCGTCGCCGTCGCCGGTGAGTTCGAGGACGTAGACGTCGCGGTCCGCGACGGTATCGGTTCCTTCGACCGACGCGTCCGTGTCGGCCGTGAAAGCGTCGACGAAGCCGTCGTTCAACGCCTCCAGATCGGCCTGATCGAAGCCGAACTCCATCCGAACGGCCTCGTTCTCGTCCTCATCGTACATCCACATTGTGGAGCCGTCGGACACTATCACGTCAATCGATTCGGGCTCGTCGCTCTCGACGATATCAGCTCGGTACTGATCCGGGCCACGTTCCCAGATCTCCTGGGTCGTCGTGACGGTCTCCGTTCCATCGTCCATCGTCGTCGTCTGGATTCCCTGAACGGTCTCCACGTTCGATTCGGCTTCGAGCGCGGCCTCGAGCAACTCGTCGGCATCGGGTAATTCCTCGTCGGGCAGTTGCTCGTCGCCGTCGTCGTCCACGCTCGCGTCGTCGTCCCCGGATCCCACCGCGCCGAGACAGCCAGCGGTGACCAACAGGAGAGCGACGACCACTGTCGAAACATGTGCTCGCTTCATCGGTTCTCGGTCTCACTTCAGGAATCCGACCTTATAAATCGGGAGTCGCGTTTTCTCGACCGGAATATCCGGCCGATTGCTGTCAGGAATGGAAGGAATCTCGCCTCCGGGAGGCGAATCGCTTATCCGACGGTTCGTGGAACAGCAGAACACATGAAAGCAGTCGTTCTTGCGGCGGGTCAGGGCACGCGCATTCGACCACTCTCCGATTCGGTTCCGAAACCGATGCTGCCGGTGGCAGACCGGCCGCTCGTGGCCCACACTATCGACGCCGCAGTCGACGCCGGCGCGGATGAAATCGTCCTCGTGATCGGCTACGAAGCCGACACGGTTCGCGACTACTTCGGCGCGGAGTACCGCGGCGTCCCGGTCAGCTACGCCGTCCAGACCGAACAGGCCGGGACGGCCCATGCGGTCAATACAGCCCGCGAGCACATCGAGGGCCCGTTCGCCGTCCTGAACGGCGACAATCTCTACGATCCTGCGGCGATCGATCGGCTCTTTACCGAGTGTCCGGCTATCTGTGCTATCGAAGTCGCGGAGCCGCGCAACTACGGCGTCCTCAGCACCGAGGGCGACTCGGTTACCGGTATCGTCGAGAAACCCGCCGATCCGCCGACGAACCTCGCCAACGCCGGGGCCTACGCCTTCCCCGAGGAGGCGCGTCAGTGGCTCGAGGTCCCCGAAAGCGAGCGCGGCGAACACGAGATCACCGACGTCGTCGCTCGCGTGATCGACGAGTTCGACGTCACGCCCATCACCCTCGAGCGCTGGCTCGACGTCGGCCGGCCCTGGGAACTGCTCGAGGCCAACGAGTGGAAAATCGCGGCTCTCGAGCGCCGGGTCGACGGCGACGTGAGCGAGGACGCCCATCTCGAGGGCGACGTGGTCGTCGAGGACGGCGCGACGGTGAAGTCGGGCGTCGTCGTCGAGGGACCGGCGCTGATCCGTTCGGGTGCGACCGTCGGGCCGAACGCCTACGTCCGCGGGGCGACCCTGATCGACGAGGGGGCGAAGGTCGGCCACGCCGCGGAGGTGAAAAACAGCGTGCTCTCTCGGAACGCGTCGGTCAGCCATCTCTCCTACGTCGGCGACAGCGTGCTCGGGCGGGACGTCAACTTCGGGGCCGGGACGAACGTCGCGAACCTCCGGCACGACGACGCGGACATCGAGTTCACCGTCAAAGGCGAGCGGATTTCGACCGGACGGCGAAAGTTCGGGGTCGTCGCCGGCGACGGCGCGAAGACGGGGATTAACTCGAGTCTCTCACCCGGGCTGAAACTCGATACCGGTGCGACGACGCTGCCCGGTGAGACGGTCGAACGAGATCGGTAGGCGAACGCGAGCGAACGCCTCGTCCAGCGCGCACGGTCGCGATTCGAGACCGCGTGCCGGGCCCACGACATCGTTCGAGGGGCTGTACGGCGAGGTTACTAAAGGAGTCTCCCGACGTACGGTCGCCTCACTTCGATTGCAATGGCCCTAGCTCTCGTCCACTTCCTCGTCGGCGCGTCGCTCCTCCTCTTGCTGACGGCGCCGTTGGCGCTCCGATTCGGGACGGTTCGTCGCTATCAGCTGTGGCTGATCCTCGCCGGCGGCCTCTGGGGTCTCGTTCCGGACGTCCACTACGTCGCTCCGGTTCTCGACCGCACCCTCGAGTCTCTCCACGACTCGCGGTGGGCCGACCCGTTCGCGTTCCACTACACGCTCGATCAGCCGGCGCTGACCGGGATGACGCTCGAACTCATCGTCGGATCGATACTCCTCTTTCTTGTCGCGATCACCGTGTTTACGGCTGCAGGAAGCAGGAACGGATCCGCCACCGACTCGCGGGGGACCCAGTTCGTCGCAGCCATCGTCTGCGTCGCGCTCGCGGCCCTGATCGCCGGGGCTGCTCTCGGTGTTGGATTGTACGCGACGAACCGGCTCGAGTCCGTCGCCACGCTGTACGGCCGAGAGAGCGCCCGTGCAGGGGTGATGTTGCTGCTCGCGTGGAGCATCGTCACCGGGGCGGCAATCGCGGCAATCATCGCGCTGGCGGACGAAACGATGCGTGCGACCGATCCGGTCGCCGGGATCTCAGTCGGCATGCTGGTCGCCGTCGTGGGCTGGCTGTTCGGAATCGTCGTTGCCCTCCCGCTCTGGATGCAGCGGTTCTTCGAACTCTCGCGGCCGTTCCCGTATCTCCACTGGCAGAGTCTGATCGGTCTGCTCGCCTTCGGGTTCGTTTTCGGCTGTTGTTACTCGCTGCTTCGTCGACTCCTCAGACCGATTACGGCCGGACAGACTGAGGTTCAGGCCTCGAGTTCGACCCAGTAGCTCCGTCGTCCGTCCGCCCAGCACGGGTGCGCGGATTCGCCGTCGAATACGGACACGTACTGTCGTCGTTTTCACCGGACGGGGCGACGGTTCGATCGTCCGCCACCGCCAAATCGTATCGGGTTAAAGACTATCATCAACACCGATATACTACGCTACAGCGGGAACGCTGCTCGGTCGATACCGTCGGCTAGCCGTGATTTCCGCATCGAAGTCGCGGTGTGGGCGCTGGGACCGCAGTGGTGTGTGATACTGGTGTGTCAACCGCAGTCTAGCCCACGTACTCTTGGCTCGAGTGGAGGCTAATTAGTCTACTGGACGTGCGTCGCCACCGAACTACACCGTCGTCTCGGTGACGAACTGTTCCGTCCGCTGTGCCGACGTGATCGTCGTCGTTATCGTGACCGTTCGGTCGTTGTTTTCGATCGCGAGAGCGCTCACGACGCCGATATCGATACGCTGGGTCCGAGTGACGGTTTCGCCGGCTTCGAGGCGTCCGATCTCCTCGTCGGTCTCCCAGACGAGCGTCTCGCCGGCGACGACGGTGGCGTCGACCCGAACGGCGGTCGCGTCGGCGGTGCCGGTGTTAGTGAGCGTCGTGGTGGCCTCGCGGCAGGTCCGTCCGCACTCGACGATTTCGACGACGTCCCCCTCGAAGGAAACGTCGCTCTCGAGGTCGGTCGCCGCCCGTTCGGTCGCGTCGGCCGGGCCGACGGTGTCGTCGGTCAGCGGTTCGTCGACGGCGGCAGGTGGTGTGGCGGTCCAGTCGGTAGCGCCCCCCGTTAGGAGGGATAGGCTAGTGCCGGTGATCGCCGCGAGGGCTGTTCGTCGATGCATGAGTTTGTCTACACTCGTCTACCCGTCTGGGAGGGGGACCGTTGGGGATCGAAGCGTCGGCCCCGTCGAGGGGACCGATCGCGACTCCGTGTCTGTCCGTGAGGTCGCGCTCGCATATGAACGTCGCTTGCATACCCGCTTTCGGCCGTGAAGGTCACGCCCTCCTTCAGCCGAGAGGACCACGCCGTCAGATTCGACGTCCTCGCGGTCCGGACCTCCTCGCGGGCCGAATCGTCCCGCCGAGAGCGGATCGCCGAGACCGCGTACCTTTTTGGGGCGCTCGCCGAACTATCGACGTATGGTCGACGTCCTCGACAATAAGCGGGTCGCAACGCGCTTTCGGATCCTCGTCCAGATCGCCGAGCGCCAGCCCGCCGTCAGCCAGGGAGAGATCGCCGAGGAAGTCGGCGTGACGAGTCAGGCCGTCAGCGAGTACATCCGCGAACTCGTCGACGACGGGCTCGTCGAAAAGGAGGGACGCTCGCGCTACCGCGTCACGCCGGAAGGCGTCGACGTACTCTTTCGGACCGCCGACGACGTGCGCCGGTTCGCCGACCACGTCACCGGCGACGTGCTCGGGGCGATGAGCGAGGCGGCCTACATCGCGACCGACGACATCGCGGAGGGCGACACCGTCACGCTCTCGGTTCGAGACGGGTTGCTCCACGCGACCCCCAGCGGCGAGGGGCCGGCGACGGGCGTCGCGACGACCGACGCCGAGGCCGGCACCGACGTCGGCGTCACGAGTTTTGAAGGCGTCATGGAACTCGATCCGGGCTCCGTCACCGTCCTGCAGATTCCTGCGGTTCGCACCGGCGGGAGTCGCGCCGTCGACTCGGAGACGCTCTCGGAGCACTGTGCGGAGTCCGACCTCGTCGTCGCCGCCGGCGTCGAGGCCATCGTCGCCTGCCGACAGGCCGGCAGCGATCCGACCGTCCCGTTCGCGGCCGGCGAGGTCGCCGCCGAAGGCGCCGAACGCGGTCTCGAGGTGGCCGCGGTCGCCACCACCAACGAAGTCGGCCGGGTCACGGATACGCTTCGAGACGCGGACGTCTCCTACGAAGTGCTCGAAGGGTAGTCGATTCGTTCCAACCTGGCCGACGATTCGTCATCCGAAATTACGGCGGTGACGGCTCGCGTGTCGGGTTTTCTTCGGAATCGGAGAGGAGCGACTCGAGCACGTTGCTCACGCTGTTGCACCTCGCAGCCAGCGTGCGCCACCGAACGTGACCTGATCGGATCGGAGCGAGCACTCCGGCACCGAACTGAAAACCGATTTCACGACGCGTTCGAACAACGGGACGCGCCTAACAACTACCGTTACGTGGCTGGCAATCGATCGCACAGACATGGAATCCATCGGCACCGGACTCGCGGCGATCGACTGGAACGACACGCGCGCGGACGTCTCCCTCTCGCGACCGGACAAGCGAAACGCGATGACGGTCGACCTCATGCGCGATCTGATCGAGGCGTTCGAACGCGTCGACGCGAACGAGGATGTCCGCGCAGCGACGCTCCTCGGCGAGGGGCCCGTCTTCTGTGCCGGCATGGACCTCGAGATGATGCGCGACCGGGTCGAACCCGACGCCGAGATCGATCGCGACGTCTTTCCCGAACTCCTCGAGACCATCGAGGAGACCCGTCAACCGGTCGTCGCCGGGATCAAACGCGCCGCGCCCGCGGGGGCGTTCGAACTTACGCTCCCCTGTGACTTCCGGATCATCGGCCGCGAGGCGACGTACGGGTTGCTCGAGGTCCGACTCGGGACCTTTCCACACGGCGGCGGGACCCAGCGCCTGCCGCGACTGGTCGGCCTCTCGAATGCGAAAGAGATCGTCATGACGGGCGAGTTCGTCGACCCCGAGGACGCCGCCGAGATGGGACTGGTTCACGAGGTCGTCGACGTCGACGCCGTCGACGAACGAGCGAAGGCCTTCGCCGACGGGCTGTGCGAAAAGGCGCCGCTCGGCCTCAGAAACGCCAAGAAAGCGCTCAATGCCGCCCTCGAGATGCCCCTCGATCGGGGACTGGCCTACGAACGGCAGCTCGGGCACGAACTGGACGACACCAACGACTACCGTGAAGGGTTCGAAGCGCGACTCGAGGATCGAGAGCCGACGTTCCGCGGCGAGTAGGCAATCAGCGGCAGCGCGGCTCATACGGTTTACCGTAAGTCATTTCCGGCCCGACCGTGAGCCGTCCTGCGGTCGGGCCCCTACATCGTTACAGCAATCCGTATCACTCCTCGCGGCGATCGTACAACTGCACCGCTCGGTCGTGACGCACTGACAGCCCGTTCGGATTTCGTTGTGCCGACCGGTCGGTGTAGCGAGCGCGGAGGCCGTCTCCGAGCCCGCGAGCCGCGTTACTGATGACGTCGGTACCGTTGGAGACCCAGCCGGTCGGCTTTTCCTCACCCGCGACGACGCCGCGAATGCTCGCAAACCCGTCGCGGAGCGCGCTCCCGACCGTTCGTCCGAGGACTGTCGGTCGCGGTCCGTAGTTCTTTGCGAGTCGGTAGGACAGTGAGCGGTAGGTCGCTCCCCAGTCGGGGTCGGCCCGGCCACCGTCGGTCCCGACCTCGCATCTGGCGGCCATCTCCGCGGCCCAGGCGACGTCGAAGCCGAGACCGGCCACGCGATGGGCACAGTCCCGCTCGCCGTCGACCTCGAGGTACTCGTCGAACCCGTCCAGCGCCTCGAGGACGGTTCGGTCGAACGCGACGTTGTCGCCGTCGAAGTGCGTGACGCTGCGACCCTTGATCGATCGTGGCGTTCGAAGTTCGTAATCGGTGCCGCCGCCCGTGACGGGACCGGTGACGACGTCCGTGCCGTTGGCGATCGATCGTTCGACGGCTTCGTACCAGCTGTGTTCGATCGCGTACTCGCCGTCGAGGAAGGCGACAACGTCGCCGGTGGCCGTGCCGAGACCGGCGTTTCTCGAGACGTTCGGGTTTCGCTCCGAGATTTCGACGAGCACGTCCACGTCGGTGCGGTCGCGAACGACGCCGGTCGTGCCGTCGGAGGACGGCCCGTTGACGACGATGACTTCCGTCGACGGGGGTGCTCGCTCCGCGAGCGCGTCGAGACACGATACTAACTGCTCCCGGTCGTTGAGCGTCGATACCACCACCGAGAGCTCCATACCTTGTGGTAGCGTTCGTCGGTAGTAAAAACAGGGGGGTTTCCCGCTGAGCGACGATTACCGTCTCGTCTCAGGCCGTCCACACGTCACGAACGAAAAACTCGCGGCTGCGAGAGAGAAACCGGCGGCTGAGAGAAGCCGAGACAGGGTCGCGGACGACTGCAGATATCCGTCAGCGAACCCGGGTGTTCCAGTAGGAAACCGACGCGAGGTGGTCGGTGACCGGCAGTTTCCCGATGGTCTCGTCCAGCGTCCGGATCGGTGAGGCGAGCACGTTCGGAATCGACCGATAGAACCCGTAGGGGACGATGAAGTCGTCTTCGACGTCGACCAGGGTCAGGTTCGTCTTGGCCAGCAAGACGGCGACTTCGCTCTTCGAGTAGAGTCGCGATCCCATCGGCAGCGCCCAGTTGTAGATACTGCGCGAACTGAACCGATTGAACGTGTCGAAGACGATCTGCTCGCGCGACACGCGATGCATCTCTTCTAAGAACGCCCTCGGATCGTCCGCGAGGTGGAAAAACCGCATCGCGACGACGGTATCGAAGTGATCGTCCGGGAACGGAAGCCGTCCCGCGTCACCTCGCAAGAACTCGAGTGTCCCCTCGAGTTCGACGTTCTGAGCCTTCTTCCGGCCCTGCTGTAACATTGCCGCCGAAATATCGAGTCCAACGACGTCGGCGCCTTGCTCGGCGAGCATCACCGAGAACCGCCCGGTACCACAGGCGATTTCGAGGATGTTCCGGTCCTCGACGGGCATGATGGCCTCGAGGACGGCTGCTTTCTCCCGGCGGTCGATCAGCTGTCCGCCCTGGGAGAATCGCTTGTCGTCGTACTCCTCGGCGACGTCGTCGGCCTGGTACCACTCCTGTCCTTTCACACTGGGCGCAACTACAGTAGCCGGAGGATAAAACGATACTGGACTCTATCGGCGAGTGGATACGCGAGTGTCGACCGAATCGAGCCGAGCGGTGCTGACGATCCGTCGGAATTAGCGGGTCTAACTGACAGTCCAGCGATAGTGACTGACGGACGCTCGCTGTCGAATCGGCTCTCGAGCGACCCCGTATATAATCACGATCGGGGGACGGCGGCGGGATTCGAGTTCTGTGTTAATACCTCATTCATACTCCTTATACAAACTGGACTATTCGTATCTACATATAGGGAAGCTTTACCACTGGCCATTCCGCTGTGGTAGGTATGAGCATGAGTACAGCCGAGGACCGTGCCGGTGCTGCCGAAGAAACCCTTTCAGCGGACGAATACCGCGACCGCCTCCGTGACCTGCCGCCGAGTGCGAAACTAGTCGCGAAAGTGCTCGAGACCGACTCGCCGCTCTCGCAGGGCCAACTCGCCGAGGAGTCGCTCCTGCCGGACCGAACCGTCCGCTACGCGCTCAACCGCCTCGAGGACGTCGGTCTCGTCGGCTCCCGATACAGCTTCCGCGACGCGCGCAAACAGGTTTACTTCCTCAAACACTGACGGCTCGGCAGCCCGGTCCACATCTGTACGGGGGTACGGATGGGGGTGGTCCGCCGACGTCGGTCGAACCGACCCGCCGATACACACTTTTTCGCCCGGCCCAACGCTCGAGATATGCATCTCACTCGACTGGCGATTCCGGTCGCGACCCGCGCGCCGGGCGGGGCGACCAACGCCTACCTGCTCGGCGACGAGTCCGCGATGCTCGTCGACCCCGCGGCGCGAACCGACGAACTCGACCGCGCGGTCCGTGACCGCGACGTCGAACACGTGCTCGTCACGCACACCCATCCCGATCACGTCGGTGCCGTCGACGCGTACGCCGCAGAAACGGACGCGACCGTCTGGGCGCGGTACGGCCGCGTCGACCGCTTCCGCGAGGCGACCGGCGTCGATCCCGATCGAACGTTCTCCCCGGGAACGACGATTCCGCTCGGCGACGACCACGTTCGCGTCCTCGACGCGCCCGGCCACGCGCCCGACCACGTCGCACTCGAGGCCGGCCGCGACGGACCGATCCTGTGTGGCGACTGCGCCGTCCGCGAGGGCAGCGTCGTCGTCGGCGCGCCGGAGGGCGACATGCGCGCCTACGTGACGACCCTGCGTCGTCTCTGGGCGGACGATCCACCGGCGCTCTATCCCGGCCACGGGCCCGACATCGATGCACCACGGGAGACCCTCGAGCGACTGCTCACCCACCGGAAGCGTCGGGAAGGGAAGATCCTCGAGGCCGTCGACGCCGGTGCACGGACGCTCGAGAAGATCCTCGACGCGGCCTACGCAAAGGATCTCTCCGGCGTCCGCGATCTCGCGCGGGCGACCGTCGTGGCCCACCTCGAGAAACTCGACGTCGAGGGGCGACTCGCGTGGGACGGCGAGCGAGCGGTGTCGGCCGCGCGGACCGACTGAACGGCGAGGGAGCGACTGCCTTTTCTGCCCTCGCAGGGAGTATCCAGTATGCAATCGCTCGAGGCCGAACTCGAAGAGGCCCGCCAGCTCGCCGTCGACGACCTCGCGGACGCCATCGAGTCGATCGGCTTCGAGTGTACCCGCTGTGGGGCCTGCTGCAAGGGCCACGGCGAGGACGAACACACCGCGACGGTGTTTCCGGACGAGGTGCGCGACCTCGAGGCAAGCGCGGCCCAACGGGCCGCGGACAATCGAGTAGCGAGGGACTCCGAGAGTCCCTCGGACCGTGTGAGCGGCTCGTCGAGCCGCGAGCAGACGGTGGAACCGCGAGATAGCGAGGGTCACGAGGGCGAGTACGACTGGCGCGACGTTGCCCGCCCGATGCCGTACGGCCTGTCGGAGACCGACGACGGGGACCTCGAGGGCGAGACCTTCGAGTGGGCGCTCCAGACCGACAGCTGCGGGGACTGTACGTTCTACGAGGAAGACGAGGATGGGACCGGGGCCTGCGCTGCCCACGACGATCGACCGCTGATCTGTCGGACGTACCCGTTCAGCGTTGCGTTGGCCGGAACAAGCCAGCCGATGGGCGAAGCCGTTGGCGAGGAAGGCGTCGTCCGCGCCCACGAGTGCGAGGGACTCGGGCGAGACATCGCCCGCGAGGACGCCGAGGACCTCGCTCGCGCGCTGAAAGAACGCGCCGTCCGCGAACTCGAGGAAGCCATCGCCGTCCGAGAGACGTACGAGCCCGCCCCACCGGACCCCGGCGAGGTCGTCGTCCACGACTCCGAGGGGGCGAAACGGATCGACGGGACGCCGCTCGACGACTGAGTCGTCGCCCAGCAGGGTCGATCTCCGACCGACCGCGAAACCGACAAGGAGTTGGGACCGTTCTTCGAAGGGCTCTGCATGACACTCGACTGGGACAGGGTGAGCCACATCACGAAAGTCGACCCTGCGAAGTCGTTACCGGATAATCTCGACGTTCTCGAGGGCACCGATCTGGTGATCGTCGGCGGTTCCGACGACGTCACGGAGGCGAATACGCTCGAGGCGATCCGGGCAATCGACAACGCGCATCCCTCGACACCCGTCTTTCAGGAGCCGTACAGTTCGGACCACGTCTCGCGAGAGACGATCGACGCTGCGGACTTCGTCGCCGTTCCGGCGGTCTACAACGGCGACCGAGAGCACTTCGTCGGCAAACACGTCGATCTCTTCACCGAGGTCGGACGCACGCCCGAGGAACTTCTCGGGGCCGGGCTCCCAGTCGTCGGCGATTTCGTCGCGTCCAAAGGTGCTGACGCGATCGCTGAACTCACGACGAGTCTGATCGGCGAGGGGTACGTCGTCCAGCACCTCGACTCCGCGGCGGCGACCACCTCCGGGGTCGAGACCACCTACACGCCCGACGAGGTCGCCGGCGCCGCGCTCGCGACGGAGGCGTTCTACGGCTTTCCGATCTTCTACGTCGAGTACTCCGGCCGCTATGGCGGATCCGAAGACGTCGAAGCCGCGGCGCGCTATCTCGAGGATACCACGCTCCTCTACGGCGGCGGCATCGACAGTCAGGAGAAGACGATGGAGATCCTCGAGGCCGGCGCGGACGCCGTCGTCGTCGGCGACTGTTTCCACGACGACCTGGAAACGTTCCGGGACACGATTCCGAGGGCGTGAGCCGGCGGAACGTCGCGGCTGGCGGTCGGTACGTATCCTCAGACGGCAGCCATATGGCCGGTACGTATCCTCGGACGAAACCCGTTCAGTCGGTACGCATCCGATCGAACGCCGACCCTGGGTTCGGTCTACAACCGACTTCGATCGTTACGATAGCCTGCGTTCCCGGCTCCGCTGCGTACGGTCGGTCCGGACAGTTGTCGTTACCCCGTCTTCACCGATCCGAAGGGTCACGCTCTCGAGCGTTGTCCAGTACTGTTTGTAGTGGTTCCCGCCGGTATCGAGCAGCATCTTCGACGCGACGAGCCCCGCTCGCTCTAACTGGTCGAGGCGGCGATACGCCGTTGGCTTCGATATCCCCGTGGTCTCGACGATCTGCTGCACGGCCATCGGCTCGTCGAGTATCGTCTGGAGGACCCGACGAGCGTACCGGTCACCGAGCAGTTCGAGCAATTCGTCGGTTGATGGTGTCGAGTTCTCCGACGTTCCGTTCCGTGCCATCGTCCAAAACACTGCTTCGGCCCCGCCAAACTGTTCGCACGAATCATTTCGCAATTATATAAGTGACTTCGCCGAGACGAGGCGTACGGACGAGGCCGAACGTAATGAACGCAATTCGGATCGCGATTACGCACACGGAGGCGACGATCCATCCAATCCACTCGCTCGTCTGTACCGCTCCAGCGGTGTCTCGAGAGCTGATTCTGTACGTCACGATCAGCGACGGTGTCGAAACGACGATCAACTACGTGGAAGGCGACCCAGACGTGTACGAATCGGCGCTCCGGACGGAGCTCGATATCGACGAGTACGAGATCTATCCGGACGGCGACGACGGCTGTTACTCCTACCTCAGAAACGAACTGGATATGTACAATCGAGCGCTCGCGACGGCGTTTCAACGCGACACGCTCGCGGTGATTCCGCCGATCGAATATCTGTCCGATCGACGAATGGTCGTCTCGCTCGTGACCACGTCCAGCGACTTTCGGGAGCTCCGCGAGGAGATCCCGGACGAGTTGACGGTCGACGTAATCTCCGTCGGCTCCGTCCCGCAGATCGCACACGCTCCGCTCACGGTCGATCAACGACGAGCGCTCGAGGTCGCCTGGGAACTCGGCTATTACGAAATTCCGCGGACGGCGACGCTTCAGGACATTGCAGATCGACTCGACTGCGCGGTTTCGACTGTCTCCGATCTGTTACGACGGGGCCAATCGAGTCTCGTCGCAGCGGCCCTCGACGTGAACGACCACTAATGCTGCCCCGTCTCGATTCGCAGGGACAATCGATGACGCCTGCTCGCTCGGGCCGGTGGTCCCACAGACTGTTCGGACGACGCCACTGCAACACCAACTCTCGTTGACGCGTCTCGCAGTGAGCTGACACGGACCGGGGTCGAGCGTGGCCGCAGACCGCTCGAAAACCCGGACAACTGGTCGATTAGAACGTTTCCTCGATGATCTCGCCGACGGCGAAGTTCGATTTGACTTCGGTGACTTCGACTTTGACCCGCTCGCCGACGTCGGCGCCGGGAACGATGATGACGTAGCCGCGTTCGACGCGAGCGATACCGTCTCCCTGTTTCCCGATGTCTTCGATCTCGACGTAGCGCGTTTCGCCGACGTCGACCGGTGGCTGCGGTTCCGACGGTGCCGTCTGTGGCTGGGCCGTCGTCTCCTCGGTCTCGGTCGACTCCTCCCGTGAGATGAGTGCGACTCGATACACTTCTTCCGGGTCGATGTCGCCGGTTTCGACCTCTTGACGTGGTACTTCGATGACGTAACGATCCTCCTCTGCTGAAACGTCCGCACTGAACAGACACAGGAGTTTTTCAGATATTTCCACAGTAGACCCTCGATTTCACCTCTTATGCTCATTCGTAATAGAACTACCGACAGATCGAGACACTGAACAGTTGGAAAAAAGGTCGGGCGTCGGACGGTAACAGATGCCGTACGGCCGAGAAAGGTACTGAATCGGCTCGAGAGAGCCGAACGGAGACGTTCGAGGTGTCGGTCACCGCGCGTGCTCGAGACCCCGCGTCGTCACGAACTGCGAGAGATCGAACTGGGTCTCGAGGTCGGCGTCCGCGACGGTCTCGTAGGGGCGGTTGATGACGATGTCGCCCGCGGTCCGATCCCCGATTCCGGGGATGGCGGTGAGTTCGTCCATCGATGCGTCGTTGAGATCGAGCGGATAGGGGACGCCGGTGACGGAGCGGTAGCCGTGGTCGACGACGGCGACGTCGATCGTCCGCCCGAGTTCGCGCTCGCCCGGGATGCCGACGAGCAGCGGGTAGGTGCCGAGTTGGCGGCCGAAGGTCTTGCCGTCTTGGTGATACTCGAGGTGGACGTTCGGGAGGACGGTGCCGGGCGGGGCGACGCGCTCAAGCATCGGCTGGTCGATCTCCTCGCGGACCCGGGTTTTGTACCGCTTGAACAGCTGTTTGTGCTCGTTCGCGATCTCGGCCCCCGTATCGCTCATGTCGGTTCCGTCGAAGGCCATCACCTGCCGGATGTTGATCCGCCGGAGCATGTAGCCCTCGTCGTACACTCGTTGGAGGAACTCGCGGTTTCGTCGATACGTCTCCTCGCGTTCGCCCTTGAGACCGTGTAAGAGGTTGATTCCGGGGAGGAGTTTGGGGAGCCGGCGCGGCGCGTCGGCACCGAACGTCGGGGCGTCTTCGGGGTCTTCCCCGGGGCGCCAGCCGGCCTCCTCGTTCACGATTTTGACCGCCTCGAAGCACTCATCGGCGGTGACGTTCAGGTTGTTCTCTTCCTGCACGATGGGATCGGCCGACTCGAGGCCGAACGCGGCCGTGTCTCCGGGCGTGTTGTGCTCGGCGATGATCCGAATCCCCTCGCGGCTCGCCTCGGGCCACTCGACGATCGTGATCGGGTTCATGTTGTCGAGGTGGAGCGTCTCGAGGCCGGGCGCGACCTCCCGGATGCCGCTGTACAGCTGTCGGAGGGCGTCGGGGTTCGGTGCCTCGCCGTCGCCACCGTAGGCGAGGATGTCGGCCTGCCGGCCGATTCGGAAGTGTTTGACGCCGTAATCCGAGAGGGCGTCGACCTCGCCGACGACCGACGGCGGCGGCCGGAACGTGGGATTGCCGTAGAGCGGCTCCGTACAGAACGAACAGCGGTAGGCACAGCCTCTCGAGGTCTCGAGTTCCGCGATGAGGTGGTCCGGGTGGTTCGGGTGTTGCTCGACGATGAACGCCCCCTCCTGGGCCCACCGCGACACCTCGTCGACGTCGCGCATCCGGTTGTTGAATCCCTCGAGACCGCTCTCGACGAGGTCGTAGACGGCGGCCTCGACGTCGCCTTTGGCGACGAAGTCGAAGTCCAGATCCTGCCGTTCGGTCTCGGTCGCGCCGGCGTTCTCGTCGCCGACACCGAACTTGACGGGGCCGCCCATCAGGCTCGTGCCGCCTGCCGTCCAGGCCATCTTTCGCACTTCGTCCGGCTCGGCGGGCGTGCCGCCGACGTACTTGCCGGGGACGGTCATCCCGCCCAAATAAATTAGCAGGTCGGCCTCGTCGACGTCCCGCCAGGAGTCCGGTTCGTCGCGGAGCCGATCGATCGTGTGGTACGTAATCTGCTCGCGTGGCACCCCCGCATCGATCAGCGCGCCGGCCGCGTATCGCGGGTACGTCGAAATGTACGGCGGCACCCCGAAGTGGGCGGGCTCGTCGACGTAACCGTCGACGATCGTTACCGACAGGGTCTCGGGGTCAGTCATGTCGTCGGGTAGCGCCTCGAGTGGTAAAACGGTGACTACACCGAACGAACGTGTCCACCTCAGGCTCACCGTCGATGAACCGCTCGCTGCTCGCGGGTGGGGTTCGTACGGGCGACCCGCAGCGAGTAGCGGAAGCCAGTAGCGTCGAACCGATGGTTCCGTAACCCGGACGTTGATAGTCGTCGTGACCCAAGAGAGGGTATGCCACCGACGGAGGAACTCGTCTGTACCGCGGAGGACTGCTTTCTCGACCTGTTCGAGAACCACTACACGTACGACAAGCCCGACGACCTCGAGGTGACCGACCTCTCGTGTCCGGTCTGTGGGGGCAGCGACTCTCTCGAGCGAGTCGAACTATAGCTTCACACCGCCGCCGACGTTTCGTGAACGCGGAACTCGTCAGACGTTTATTTTGTTCTATCAAAAGAGATATGAATGGGGCTAGTGTAGCCGATGGTAAGCCATGTCCTCGACCCTCCTTACGGTCCCCGTTGCGGTCTCCAGCCCCGGATTCAGAGGTGACGCCCCATGAGCCCCGGTAACCTCCGAAAATCGATCGGTAACGCCCTCTACCGACAGGTCGGCCGCGCGAACGGCCGCGTCCAGCAACACCGCTCGCTGCCCGTCGACGTCCTCGAGAACGAGACGAGCTATCAGGTCGTCTTCGACGCGCCGGGTGCCGAACCCGACGACGTACAGGTCCGCTATCTGGAAGGAAACGTCAAGATTCGAATCGAGCGGTTCCGCCAGTTCCGCGACGGCTACGAGATGCGGTTTCCCGGCCGCGGTATGGAACTCGACGGCGAGGCCGAACTACCGAACGACGCGGTCGTCGATCCGGACGCCGGCGAGGCCACGCTGACCGAAACCGGCACGCTGCGCATCGACATTCCGAAGGACGCCTCGATCGAGACGGAAGAATCGGAGCACGACGCCGACTCCGAGCCCGCGTCGACGCCGGAAGCGGACGAAATCGCCGTCGACGACTGACTCGCCGCCTCTGTTTTCCCCTCAACTACTGTTCGGACTCGATCGACATCCCGTCGACGATCTCGAACGACTCGTCGCCGTCGAACCGGGTCGGATCGAACGCCTCGATTCCGCCGTCGCCGAGCACCTGTGCTGCCAGCCGTTCGCCGATCGCCGGCGCGCGCATGAAGCCGTGGCCCTGGAAGCCGGTCGCGACGTACAGCCCGTCCCGTAGCTCGCCGACCAGCGGATCCCGATCCGGCGTCGCCGTACAGAGACCGGCCCACGCCCGCTCGAGTTCGAGATCCGCGTCGAGGAGCCGGTGTGAGACGCGCTCGAGCAACTCCTCGGCGAAGTCGGGATCGGCGTCGCGCTCGTAGTCATCCGGATCGGCCTCGACGTATTCGGTTCCATTGCCGACGAGTAAGCCGTCGGGATGGGGGCGCAAGTAAAAGGAGTCCGTCGCGTCGTAGCACATCGGCTCCGCGAGGTCGCCGCTCGCGACGAGCGCCTGCACCCGGTAGGGTTTCATCGCGATCGAGACGCCGGCGTCCGCGAGGAGCCGTTTCGCGTGCGCGCCGGCGGTGACGACCACCGCGTCGACCTCGCGTTCGGTGCCGTCCTCGAGGACGACTCGCGACGGATCGGTGCGAATCTGCACCGGGGTATCCGGCTCGAGCGTCGCGCCGGCCCCGTTCGCCGCGGCGGCGAGACAGGCCGTGTACGTTGCGGGATCGGTGTAGCCCGCCCCGCCGGCGATGCCCGCGACTTCGACGTCGTCCGTCCGTAGCGAGGGAAACCGATCAGCGAGGTCGTCGCCCGTGGCCTCGAGCGCGACGATGCCGTTCTCCTGCATCCGCCCGACCTGCTCGCGGATCGCGTCGGCGCGCTCCGAATCGCCTTCGCGGGCGAGCCAGACGTACGGGCACTCGACGAACGGAAAGGTATCGTCGCCCGAGAGGTCGCGGAACCGCTCGATCGCGTCGGCCCCGATCTCGGCGTCGAGCGGGTCCGCGAAGGCGTCGTAGCAGACGCCCGCCGCGCGGCCGCTCGAGCCGCTCGCGATCGATCCCTTCTCGTACAGCGTCACGTCAGCCCCCTCGGACGCGAGGTCGTAGGCCGTCGTCGCGCCGACGGCCCCCGCGCCGACGACGGCGATCTCGAGGCCGGCACCCGATTGGACGAAGGCGTCTGCACCGACGGCGAGTTCGGGGTTGTCGCCGTTGCGATTCCCGCTCATTTGTGATCACGGGGCCAGCAGTCCGCGAGCGGTCGGTCGACGAGCCAGTCGAGCAGCGCGTGCAACTGGTCTCGGCCGGCGTCGAACAGTTGCGCTCCCTTCTCGGGGTCGGCTTGCGTCGGCCGACCGACCGCCCCGCTCTCCGAAAAGTCGATCGTGTCGAAGCCAAGCGCGGCGCCGTGGACGGACTCGCCCCACGCCTCGCTCGCGCCGGCCTCGGCCGCCTCGAGCGCGTCCGGATCGACGAGATCCTCGCGGAGGTGCCAGAGCAGGCTCGACTCCATCGCGTCCGCGTGGCCGCCTTCCTCGTCGAACAGGTCGTCGGCGACGTCCGCGACGCCGTCCCACCAATTCCACGGCGGCGCGAACGCCGTCTCCTCGTCGCGCAGGGTGCGTGCGGCCCGTCGCAGCGCGTCCGAGTTTCCGCCGTGGCCGTTGACGACGACGGCCTTCCGAACGCCGTGTGCGGCGAGACTCGAGATCGTTTCCTCGATATAGCGTTCGAACGTCTCCGCGGTCACGTACAGCGTGCCGTCGAACTGACGGTGGTGTTCGCTGACGCCGACGGGAATCGTCGGCAGGACGACTGCATCGTCGCGATCGACGGCCGTCCGGGCGAACGCCTCGGCGGCCAGGTGGTCCATACCGAGCGCCAGCGCCGGGCCGTGCTGTTCGGTACTCCCCGTCGGGAGCACCGCAACCTCGGCCCGCTCGAGCGCCTCGGCTGCGGTCGTCGTGGTGTGTTCGGCGAGCAGTGACATGCGCTGTCCTGCGCATCCGCATCACTTATAGTGTCGGTCATTCGACGCGGTGACCGTGGGGCCGCGTCGAAATCGGGCCAGTCGATCCACGTGCTGTGGCGCGCGCTGTCGACCGGCCGAGCGCAAACGAGGGCGGGAGGCGAATTCGTGCGAGGGATGAGCGAGAGACCGGAGAGAACGAGCGTTAGCGCGGGACCGTCGGTCCCGCGAACCGTGCAAACGGGTGCTTCGCACCCGTGAGCAGAAATCGGCTGGGGAGGACGTGGCCCTCATCGTTGCCAGCAACTGCAGCACACGCTTCGTCACCGCTCCTCGAGACGCCGCTCGAGCGTGCCGTTCGAAGTGATACGTGGCCGGCCACCGACCCGCGATACCTGACCGTGAGCGGTTCAAGAGAGAAACGGCTCGAGGCCCTGCGCCGGATACCCCACGACGGTCGTCGCGCCGGCCTCCCGCAGCGCGTCGGTCTGTGCACAGACGTTGTTGGGCGTGCCGGCGAGCGCGTAGTCGTCGGCCGCCTCGAGCAGGATCTCTCGAGCGCGACCGGTTGCGCTCGCACCGGTCGCGGCGTCGTCGGGCAGCGCCCGCGCGACCGGGCGGCGACGGGAGACGTACTCGCCGACGGCCTCGAGGATGCGATCCTCGTCGTCGGTCAGGACCGTCGGCGCGTAGACGGCTATTCCGCCGTCGAACCCGGCCGAACGAAGCGCTCGGAGCTCCCGATGGGTCGTCCGCGAGAGCAGATCGTACTGGGTCGCGCCGGTCGCCATCGCGATCCGCTCGACGCTCTCGGTGCCGACCCAGGCGTCGGGCGTGGTCTCGAGGGCGGCACCGAGGCGGGGCGCGACGGCCCGCTCCCGTTCCTCGTCGGTGAGGTAGGCGGGGTGGCCCGCGACGAGGACGCGGCCGATCGCGTCCGGTAACTCCGAACTCAGCGAGTCGTCCCCCAGCGGGTCGAAGCCGTCGGCTCGGACGGGCGTCGTGACTAACACGTTCGCGTCGCTCGAGAGCGACGTCAGGGTCTCGCGGGCGGGCAGGTGGTCACGTCCCTCGTAGTCGATCGCGATCGTCTCGACCGGGAGCGCTTCGGCGGCCGAAACGTCGCACTCGGCGGGTTTCAGGGCGATCGCGTCGAGTCCGGCGCGGGTGACGGTGCTCGTAGTTAACATCGGTGGCGTACTCGCGCGACGCAGCGGCGATCCGGCAAAGCGGCGTCGATCGGCGACTCGGAAGTGTCGGCGTCTGCGCGACTATAGACGTCTTCTGCGACCGGCGCGCAAAAATCTGGCGTTCCGACGCGGGTTCGATTTCGGCCGTCGCGAGTCCACAATCTACTCGTAGGAGGGGACCCTGACTCAGACTGTGAGTGGAGCACTGGACTCGGTGAAAGGGGACTTCGGACGCGGACTCATCGTTATCGGGCCCGTCCTCGTGACGCTGTTCATCGTCTACACGCTCTACTCGTTCATCGCGAACTTCACGCCGGGGATACTGCTCAACGCCGAGACGCTTGAGGTGTTCCTCCCCGGCGTCGGCGAGTACGCTCGCGAGCAACTCGCCGGCTTCCTCCGCGTGCTCGCGTTCGTCGCGACCCTCGCGCTCGCGATGTACGCCATCGGCCAGACGACCGAGACGACGACGGGCGAACTGTTCGAGGGAATCGTCGACTATCTGGCGAACCGCGTCCCCGTCATCCGCGTCGTCTACAACGCCTCGAAGACGGCCACCGAGACGACGATCGGGACGGGAGACGTCCTCCAGACGCCGGTCAAGATCGACACCTGGGGCGGACTGCGGATGACGGCGTTCAAGACGGGCCGCACCTCGCCGGACGGACGGGTCCTCCTCTTTTTGCCCACGTCGCCGAACATCACGACGGGATTCGTCCTCGAGGTTGCACCCGAGGAGATCACCGAGCTCGACGAGAGCGTCGAGGAAGCGCTGACGCGCGTCGTGAGCGCCGGCTTCGGCGACGCGGATCGCGCGGAGCACGATCTCGACGACGCGTCGCTCTCCGTCGTCGGCGAGATGCAGTCGGACGGGAACCCGCCACAACAGTAGTCAGTCTCGAAAATCGGCTGCGACACCTCCCCAGTAGCCGAACTGATCAGTAGTGCGTTCGATCGAGCCCCTCAGGAGCTTCGAACTCGGTCGTCAGCTCGAGCAACTGGACGAGAATCCGACCCGTCGCGCCCCAGACGGTGTAGCCGTCGACGTGGAAGTAGTGGATGACGACGTCGCCGTAGTAGGGGTGATCTCGCCGTTCGTACTCGTAGTTATCTGGATCCAACAGTCCCGACAGCGGCAGGACGACGATCTCGGCGACCTCGTTGCCGTCGCCGACGTACTCCCGGTCGGGGACACGGGCGACGAACGGCGTGACCGCGTACTCCGTGATCGTCCGGATATCGTCTAACTGGCCGACGACTTCGACTTCCCGGGGCTCGAGTCCGATCTCCTCGTTCGACTCCCGCAGTGCGGTGTCGAGAATCGAATCGTCGACGGGTTCGGCGCCGCCGCCGGGGAAACTCATCTGACCGGGGTGTTCGCCGAGGTGATCGGCCCGCCGGGTAAACAGCAGGTGATCCTCGCCGTCGCGCTCGATGATCGGCGCGAGGACGGCCGCGTCGTATTCCTGGTCGTCGATCTCGAGCGGTTCGTGGCTCGCGATCGGCTCCAGGGTTAGGCTCTTCTGTGACATGGGTGTTCGTCCGCGTTCACGGTGATTCGGGGCTCACTCGAGGCTCGCCTCCAGTCGGTCGCGCTCGTTCGCGAGATCGACCGGCGCCCACGCTTCGACGTCGTAGCTGACGTCGAGCAGGTGGCGGGTTCGATCGTCGTCGTCGGCATCGACGGCCGTCTCGGTGGCGTCGACGAACTGTTCGTAAACTCGCTCGCCGAGGACGTCGCGGTCGAGTCGACGGCGGTCGATATCGAGGATGTGCGGGACGTCCTCGGCGTGGTCGGGTACCGACGGAAACGCCGTCGGGCCGGCGACCAGCAGGGACTGTCGCTCGTCGTCGACGCGCCGCTCGTACTCGACGAGGGCGAAGCTCTCGAGGGCGTCGTCGATCGCCGCCTCGAGCGCCGACTCGTCCACCGACTGGCCGTCGGCGCGGAACGCGGCTTCCGAGAGCGCCCGCTCGAGTTCCGGCCGGGTCAGCCCGCCGAAGAGGTCGACGACCCCTGCCAGTTCGTCGGCGGTCGCGTTCATACCCGCCACAACGAAGGGTGGGCAGATTAGTCTTGTGCGCCGGTGTCGATCCGCTCGGATCGACGCGGACCGGTCGGTCGGTTCGCCCGCCACGGCTGGGCCGCCTCGAGCACCTCGCTCGGATCGAAGGGCGCATCATCCCATTGCGGTAGCCGGCGGTCGGGGCCGGGCGGGGCGATCGAGTCCGCGTAGCGCGCGAGTTGGTCGCGTTCGCTCGCCGCGTCGTACGAGAGCCCGTTGAACGCAGCGTCCGCGTCGTACTGCTCGACGAGCCGATCGCCGGTCGTGAGATACCGTTCCTGAAGCGTCTCGTAGTCCGGGCCGACACCGTGTTCCTCGAGAACGCGGAGCAGTTCCGCGGCGACTTCGCGGCTCATTCCCTCCAGACCGGTGTCACCGGCGACCGCGCGGTGATCGTGCTCGTGGCGACCGAGATCCACCTGCGCGGAGCCGTCGAAGCCGGCGCGATCGAAGGCGTCGCCGAGGGTGCCGACCTCGAGCCCCCAGGCGCGCGGCGCACGAAGCTGTCGGGCGAGGTCGGCGGTGACGGCGAACTCCCCGGCTAACGCGTACCGAAACGCCTCGAGGTAGTCGAGAACGGGCGCGTCGTGATCGGCTGCCAGCGTTCGGATCAGGGGCGCGTAGAACAGGCGGAACAGTCGCCCGTAGAGCCGATCGTCTTCGACGCGGGCGTAGTACCCCTTCGAGAAGGAGAACTCCATGGTGAGCGGGGCGAGCAGCCGGCGAACGTGTGCGGCCTCGTAGCTCCGGGCGTCGGCGTCGTGGACGACGACGTACTCGCCGAACTCGGCGGCGGGGCCCAGCGCGAGCCAGACGTCCCGACCCTTCCCGAAGCCGTTCGCCAGCCCCGCGTCCGCGAGCAACGTCTCCACCGCGGGCGCGGTACACCAACAGACCCGAATCGGCAGGGCGAACGACTCGAGCCACCGGCGAAACGGACCGATCTCGTCGGCGTCGGCTCGAACCGGGACGATAACGGCGGCCGGGCCGGGCTCGAGGCTCTCGAGTTCCGAGAGGACGCGCTCGGCGGCGGGATTCTCGTGTTCCCGGGCGGTCATCGGGACGACGACGGACGTCTCGGCGACCGCGTCGGCGGTCGTGCCGGCGAGGCCGTCGCCCGACTCCCTACCCGTTCCACCGAAGGCGTGGAGCGTGGCGATTCGCTCCTGTACGTACTCCATCGGTGGAGTGTTCGGCCGGACCGGTAAAACGCCCACGGCTCCGGCCAGATAGACCGCGAGGGGAGGGAGTGAGCTGTCGGTGAGTCGGATGAGCGGACCGCATCGTCTGCGGCGTATCGTCGACCCTTGATCTTGGCCGGAAGAGGATCTGCCGACGCGAGCGTACCGCAATCCACCATCGCTTCGTCCGTCACTCCCGTCCCGTACGTTCGGCTGCTTCTTTCGGACCGAAACTCACTGCAGGGAAACTGTTGGATCAGTGACGACATACCCTCGAAATAAGCACCGGTCTTTTTCTCCCCCACCTTCGTAGGGGGCGAACATGAAATCAGTCCGGAAGGCACTCCGCAAAGGCGAACTCGAGAAGGACACGTACGATCGGCTCGTCTGTGGTGACTGCGAAAAGCCCCTGAAGACCGAGAACGACCCGAACGAGATCAAAACCGTCCGGATCTGTCCGGACTGCGCTGCGGAGTGGAAGGAGATTCGGTAGTCGCCTCACCGGTGTTGACGCCGAGAACGGCTGGCAACGTACTATTGGCCGTCGGCTGAGGACGACCGAAAGCTGCTATCCTGCGGTCGGCCGCACTCGCTCGAGTGCGGCGTGGAGCGGCTCGAGACCGGGATAGCCGTGACGCCGCCAGAGCGCGACGGCGACGGCAGCGAGGACGAACTCCGAGAGGAAGAACGGATCGCCCATCGACTCCCGCAGGAGACCGAGGACGGTCGGCGGTCCCTGTTCGTACTCCTCGACGGGAATCACCGGCCAGAGGAGATGGTTCGCAGTCACCTCGGCGTCCCAGAGTGCGGGGACGGCGTCGACGAGCACGTGCGAGAGTGCGCCGATCGCGAAGGCGACGCCGTACTCGTTGCGGTCGTAGTGGCTGGCGAGCGCGTAGAGGGCGATCGAGAGCGGGACGAGGAGGAACAGCGAGTGTGCGAGCGTCCGCCCCGTCGGGATGACGCCCAGATACCACGCGAGCGGTTTGTCTACGAGGTCCGGAAACTGGCTCCCGACGACGAGCACGAGTACGGGGACGTGCGCCGGCGGCGCGTCGAAACGAGCCCGCGTCGCGAGCGCGTAGCAGAGATAGGCGACGGCGACGTGTCCGAGTGGCCACATGCTGGCCGGGACGAGGTGGAGGCGAAATATAACTGGTGCGGTCGGTCGCGGGCGATGGGGAGGTTACTCGAGGGTCGTCTCCGGAACGGCGGTGCGAGAGCGGTCGACGAGCCAGACGACGAGGGCACAGCAGCCGGCGACGACCGCCGGCCAGCGGTCGCTGCTCAGGTACAGATCCGCCGAGGGGAACCGGTACTCGAGCAGCGGCCAGAAGACGGCGTAGGACTCCCCCGCCGGTGCCAACAGCAGGAGATCGAGGACGTGGTGTGAGATCGCACCGACCGCGAGCAGGGCGAGCGCCCGTTTGCGCTCGGCCGGTGCCACGAGCAGGCTACCCAGCCCGATTACGAGAACAGAGCCCGCGACGGTGTGCAGCGGACTCCAGGAGAACGGCACGCCGAGCGTCCACGCGACAAAGCCGTCCGGAAACAGAAGTTGAATCTTCATGAAGTCCGGCGAGAGCGCGCCGATCACGACCAGCGCGACGTGTGGCGGCCGCAGCGACTCAGCTCGAAAGGTGAGGAGCGTGCCGATGACGTAGCCGACGAGGACGTGCGTCAGGACGTCAGGCACGTCGGTCACCTCCGTCCGAGGCGGCTCGTCCGCGTTGGTTCGCGTGTTCGACTGTGGATCGACCGTCGTCTTGGGACGATGAGGTGTCACCCTCTCGCGGCGTTTCGGACCGGCGCTCCGTTTCGACTGGCGATCGGCGGTCCACGCTCGCTTTGCCCTCGCGAACGGTTCGGAGACCGAGCGGTCGCGCTCGCGGCACGAACGCGAACGCGCCCCGGTCGAAGCGCCAGTGGCGGACGAACCACCACGCGCTCACGAGCCCTCCCAGGGCGGATACGAGCAGCATGTACCCCGTCTCGGACGGCTCGCGAGTTATCGTGCGTTCGACGACGAGAGTCGACTCGTCCTCGAGCGTTCCGAACGCGGTCGCTCGATCGCCCTCCTCGAGCGGCCCGTCATCGTTTTTGAGTTGTGCGTCAGCGCCCACGAGCGTGAACCGGCCGTAGCCGCTGGCACGCGTCGCGATGACGACCGGGTCGGTGTCGACGACGAACCCGCCGAGGACGACCCGGTCGCCGACGTACGACTCGCGGTCCGGCGTGACCTCGACCTCGTCCGGATATCGACTCTCCGTCAGATCGCCGGTCGTCGCGCCCGCCCAGACCAGACAGCCGGAGAGCAGCGCCAGAAGGACGAGTCCGGCGAGGACGCGACCGCGCTGGCCGTACGGCTCGGACATGCGTGTTCCTCGAGTGGATCGGTTAGCTGCGACAAATGTCTTCCGTTCCCGTCGATCGCCGCTCGCGGGTGACGACGGTGGATTCGATTACGTCGTCTTCGAACGGCTCCAGCGTGACGATCGCTCGGTAGACGAACGCGCCGACCACGCTGGCGATCGGCAGAGTGATACGCCGACTACCAGCCCGAGTGTTCCGAGAAGGTAACCGACCGACTCGAGCAGTTCGAGTCCGCAGCGGGATGTCAATCCGATCCGAACGCAGGGGTCGGGAGACAGGCGTCGCTGCAGTAATGATACCGAAAACGGTCGTCGCCGTCGCGAACCCGCCACGTCAGGCGTCGCTCGTGCGGTCCGATCTCGGTTCCGCAGGAACAACACGTGGTCGACTCGTCGACTCGGCGGTGGCTCGATGGACGAGTTGGTCCGCCGTACTGGGCGTCCATAGCCGTGTTCTGTGACCGGTCTACAAAAACGGGACGGTGGATTCCGTGGGCTATTATATGCGATCGGGGGAGGCCCTGCGCCGTTCGTCGGCGGGAGGTCGTGGACCTGCCGCGGGCTGGCGACGGCGTCGCGTCGTACGGCCGTCTGACTGACGTTTTTCAGGGAGAGCGTGGAGCCGGCTAGTATGGATGCACAGAGAACAGTCGGACCGGTCCTCGTCGCACACCGAACTGCGGCTTGCGGGAGGCGACGCCGATGACGCTTCTGCAGGTGACGGTGCGCCTGCCGCGGCGGCTCGGCGACCGCGCGCGGACGTGGCCGGCGTACCTCCTGGCCGTCTGCTTCCCGGGCACCGGTCACCTCTACAACGGACAGTGGAAACGCGGGTGTAGCTGGGCCGCGCTCTGTGGACTCGCGCTCGTGTTTCTCACCCCCGGCACGCTACTCGTCGCCGGGACGCTCACCGAGCCGATCGTCGTAACCGCCCTCCGGCTCGAGGCGGTCAGCTTCGCCGACGTGGCGTTTCCGCTCACGATCATCGCGCTCTCGACGATCGACCTCTACGCGCGGACGGCGATCGACGCCGGAGGCGTCTACAGTAACGATTGAACCGAGTTACGCATCGACCGAACAGTTCGTGGCTCTCGCTCACTTCGTTTGACGTTCGGTGGCTACCGGACCTCCGTGCGAACGATCTGATACAGGGCGTCAGGTTGATAACGACGCCCTTCTTCAGTCTTCCATGAATATGTCGCCCGCTTCCGCCGCGACCGAGACGGGATCGGTCGCGGGTCTCGAGTCCGCAGGCGCGACGCTGACGCCGGCAATCATCGGCTCGATGGGGTTGACGGATCTACTCGCATGGGTCGCGATCGCGGCGTTTCTCGCGGCCCTGGTCCTCCGATGGCAGGGCGTTTCCGAGCCGGCCAGACACCTCGCGATGGGGGCCTGGCTCACCTTCGGCGTCTTCTGGCTGACGATGGTGCCGTACTACTACTACGACGTCCAGAGCCCGCTCCAGACGATACTAGCGCTCGCGGCGCTCCCGCTGTGTGCGTACACGGGCTACCTCCTGTGGGACGGCCGTGACTCGCTGTTCCTCCTGACGAAAGCCGTCGCGTTCATGGGGCTCATCTACCTCCCCGCGGAGACGATTCCCGTCGTCCGAACGTGGTTGATCGAGACGACCGCGGTCCAGACCCACTACGGGATGGAACTGCTCGGCCACAGCCCCGGTCTCAACGAGGGAGCGAACGGCTACCAGAGTCGGTTCAACTTCGACTCCGACGAAACGGTGACCGGACGGACTACCTACATCATCCTCGCCTGTACCGGACTCGGCAGCATGGCCATCTTCGGCGGGCTCGTCGCCGCCGTGAAGGCGCCGCTTCGGCGGAAAACGGTCGCTTTCGCGATGGCCGTCGGCGTCATCTGGTTCCTCAACCTCGTGCGCAACGTCTTCATCGGGCTGGCCTCCCCGTGGGGCTGGTTCCAGCAGGACTGGCTCGTCTCGTTCATGACCACCTACATGGGAGCCGAGGAGAGCCGCGTCTCCTTCCTCGTCGCCCACAACTACATCGCCCAGTCGCTGTCGATCGTCGCCCTCGTCGGGATCACCTACCTGCTCGTCAAGATCCTTCCCGAGATCTTAGTGCCCCTCGAGGACGTCCTCTTCATCCTGACGGGCAACGAGTACGACCTGTTCGAGGCGCTCGGCACGGACGAGGTTCGCGCCGACGGCGGCTCCGAGAAGCAGTGACCGGCGTCGATCTCCCCGTTTCGCCCCTCGAACGCGCGCTCGTCGTCCCGGAAGCCGACGCGCTCGTCATTGCGGACGTCCACCTCGGTAAAGCCGCCGACTCGAGCGTCGACGCGCCGATCGACGACGGACGGGACGTCCGCGAGCGACTCGAGTCCCTGCTCGCTCGCACCGGGTCGGAAACCGTCGTCGTCGCGGGCGATCTCCTCGACTCCTTCAACCGGCTCCCGCGCGGCGTCGAACGCGACCTGACCGCCCTCGAGCGCGTCGTCGACGACGCAGGTGCCTCCCTCGTCGTCACGCCCGGTAACCACGACACGATGCTCGAGGGGCCGCTCGACGGCGAAACGAGTCCCGAGTACCGTCTCGCGGACGGCGAGACGGTCGTCTGCCACGGTCACGAGGCTCCCGCCCTCGAGGCCGACCGGTACGTCGTCGGCCACGACCACCCCGCGCTCTCCGTCGACGGGCGCAAACTCCCGTGCTTTCTCTACGGGCCGGGCGTCTACGAGGGGGCCGACGTGATCGTCTGTCCGGCCTTTACGAGGCTGGCGGCGGGCGCGACCGTCAACGGCATGTACGGCCGCGACTTTCAGTCGCCGCTGGTCACCGACCCCGGCCGGTTCCATCCGGCGGTCTGGGACGACTCGAGCGAGGAGCCGCTGTGGTTTCCGCCGCTGGAGGAGTGTCGGCGGCTCCTATGACTGTGGCCGCTGAGCTACTGATTAGCGCCGACGCAGCCGTTCGATCACCGCGACTCCGAATCGATGAGCCGCCAGAACGACCAACGCGCCGACCGTGAGCGAGACGCTCACCACGGCGACGAACAGCCGGGCGAGCCGTCGATCGACTCCTTCGGGTCGTCCCGTGCCGTTTCCCGTCATTCCGCGAGGCTACCACCCGCTGACGGATAGTGGCTGCCCCTGATCGATCGGCCGCCGAATTCGACTGTCCACGACGCGGCGGGGTATCGCGTGCTCGTCACGCGACGGGGTATTGAGACAGGTCCTCGAGCACCGCTCCGGCCGCGTCCCGCCCGCTGCGCATCGCGCCCTGAATCGACGACCAGCGGGTGTAGTCGCCCGCCAGGTAGACCGGGCCGTCCGGATCGCGAGCGTCGGGTAGCCGGTCGTAGATCCCCGGCGGCTGGTCGAATTGGGCGAACGGAATTCGATCGGTGTGTAGCGTCTCGAGGCCCTCGAACCGCCGTTTCGGATACCACGACTCGAGCGCCCGCCGCGTCCGTTCGGCTAGTGTCCTGTCGTCGTCTTCGGGTTCGCCAAGGTAGGTCGCACTGACGAGCGTCCTCCCGTCGGGCGCGTACTCGGGAGCCACGGCGCTGTGCGGAACGACGTGGTTCGGTCCTTCGTCCTCGTGTGCGTTCAACACCAATCGCTTGCCGGTCTCGAGATCTGTCCCGTCCGGTAGCGCGTAGTACTGGGTGACACAGCCCCGCGCGTCGGTCGGGATCGACTCGAGACCGGTCAACTCCCGTGCGGCGGGCGGATCGGTGGCGACGACGACAGCGTCCGCGTCGCGCGTCGCTCCGTCGGCCGTTTCGACGGTCGCCGTCGACTCACCGCTCGAGATCGCCGTCACTTCAACACCCGCTTCGATCGCGCCGCCGACATCCCGGACGCGCTCGGCGAGCTGTGCCGGAATCGCTTCCATCCCCCTCGCCGGAACAGCGGCCCCGCCCGCCGCGAGCGTCGCGAACGTGTACTCGAAGACCCGGCTCGAGGTCGACAGCGATCGATCGAGGGTGATCCCGCCGTAGAACGGTGCGACGAACTCCTCGACGAACCCGTCGGAGAAGCCGCGCTCGCGAAGGAAGCGCTCGATCGAGACGTCTTCCTCGCGCGCATCGTCGAAGACGCGATCCGGATCGGTTCCCCGCAATGCCCACCAGAGTCGAGCGACGCGAAGCCGATCGCCCATCGTGATATCGCGGTTGCGCAGCGTCGCGGGTATCGCGCCAGGTCGCTGGCGCGGGTCGGCGAGTACCGACCGTCGGCCCGGTCGCGCGATGGTTGCGCCCGAGGTGAACCGGCGGAGGTCGAGGGCCTCGAGGTCCAGTTCCCGCCGCACTGCGGGATACGCGGGAAAGAGCACCTGAAAACCGCGATCGAATCGGTAGCCGTCCCGCTCGAGCGTCCGGACCCGGCCGCCGACCGTCTCATCGCGCTCGAGGAGCGTCACGTCGGCTCCGCCGCCGGCGAGGTGGCGCGACGCGACGAGACCGGCGAGTCCGCCGCCGACCACGAGCACCCGTGGAGTCGTCTGCATATGCAACTCCTCACGTCGAGAGACGTAAAATCGTGGACCTACCCATGCAACCGGTTCGGCGGTCGCGGCGCTCGACGATCGCGTGAAGCCGATTCGACTGCGGGCTACAGATCGGTCAACACCCGGAGACCGATCCCCGCGACGATCAGGAGGAGTCCGGCGATGGTCGCGAACGGCGGGATCGGGACGGGCAGAAGCACGATACCGGCGATGATCATGATCGTCGAGGTGCGAACCATGTGACAGCTACGACGAACTATCAGGTAGACTTGTGGCCGGCATTCACAGCGAGCGATCCGCGAGGCCGACGCTCGAGCGAGGACTCTCGCCGCCGGAATTATGCCCGGCCGGACACAGTGTCAACCATGGTTTCTGCGACCGTTACGCCGATCGAGCGCGGCACGATCACCACCGACGTTAACAACATCATCGAGGGGGCAACGCTGGGGACGGTTGACGAGCCGAACCCGGAGACGGTGATGGGCGACGGCCCCGTCTACAACCTCGTCATCGACCATCCCGAAGCGACGATCCTCTGGGACACCGGCTCGCATCCGGAGGCCGATGCCGGTCACTGGCCCGCGGAGCTCTACGCCGCGTTCGAACACACCGGGCTGCGGCCGCTCGAGGACGACCTCGCCGACGCGGGCTACGACATCTCCGACATCGACTGCGTGATTCAGACCCACCTCCATCTCGATCACGCGGGCGGGCTCTACGCGTTCGAGGGCACCGACACGCCCATTTACGTTCACGAGGAGGAACTGCAGTTCGCCTACTACAGCGCCAAGACCGACGCGGGCGACGAGGCCTACGTCGCCGGCGACTTCGACCGCAATCTGAACTGGGAAATCGTCCACGGCGACCGGGAGCACTTCGTCGAGGACCTCGAGTTCCTCCACCTCCCGGGGCACACACCCGGTTTGCTCGGCGTCCAACTGGAACTCGAGGACGCCGGTACCGTCGTCCTCGCCGGCGACCAGGCCTACACGCGGGCGAACTATCACGACGAACAGCCGATGGGCGGGCAGTTACTCTGGAGCAAACGCCACTGGCTCGAGAGCCTCCGGACGGTCAAAGACCTCGAGCGACGGCACGACGCGACCGTCATCTGCGGACACGATGGTGACGACCTCGAGACGTTGGCGTCGCTGTAGCGTCGCGAACGAGTCGGATAGCTCGTCGCCACTCCGCGTCGAGCGCCGCGGCGGGACTGCCGTAGCCGGTACGATTTTTACCCTCGGAACGGCGATTGGGGGTATGGAATCCGCTGAGGAAACCGACCGGCCGGCGTTCCAGCCAGTCTTCGAGAATCGCGTCCGGTTCGCCGAGACCGACCAACAGGGGATCGTCTTCTACGGCGAGTACTTCACCTTCCAGGACGAGACCGTCTCCCAGTTCTTCCGGGAGATCGACTACAGCTACGAGCAGATGGAAGCCGACGGCTGGCAGGTCCACGTCGTCAACGCGGAACTGAACTACCGCGACGCGGCCGAGTTCGGCGACGTCCTCGTCAACGAACTGCGGGTCGTCGAGATGGGCACGGCGAGTTTGACGTTCGAGTACCGCGTGAAACGGAAGGGAGACGACGGCCTCGTCGCCGACGGCACCGTCACGCAGGTCGCCGTCGACCTCGAGACCGAGGAGCCGATCGCCGTCCCCGACGCGTTTCGGGAGGCCGTCGCGGCGTTTCAGGGCGGTCTCGAGGGCGTTGATTCGTAGCGCGGCCGCTCGAGTAGCGAGGTGGTTCTCGACGAAAAAATGACCGTGCGGCGTTAGTGGATGCCGACGTAGGCTTCCCGGACGTACTCGTTGTCGTGGAACTCCTCGGACGTTCCCGCGAGTTCGATCTCGCCGGTTTCGATCAGCGAGAGCCGTTCGGCGTGGCGCAGCGCGAACGTCGAGTTCTGCTCGGCCAGAAGGATCGTCAGCCCTTCGTCCTGTAACGCTTCGATGGCCTCGCTGATATCCTGGATGATCACGGGCGCGAGTCCGATCGTCGGTTCGTCGAGCATGAGCATATCGGGATCGCTCATCAGCGCCCGGCCGATGGCGAGCATCTGTTGCTCGCCACCGCTCATGGTTTCGGCCTCCTGCGTTCGACGTTCGTCAAGCCGTGGGAACAGATCGTAGACCATGTCGAGGTCCTCCTGGACCGCGTCGCGGTCGTCGCGGAACTGCGCTCCCATCAAGAGGTTTTCGTGAACCGAGAAGAACGGGAACAGATCCCGGTCCTCGGTGCAGTAGATCAGGCCATCGCGGACGATCTGCTGTGGTTGTACCGTCGCCAGATCGATCCCGTCATAGGTGATCGATCCCTCGTACTCGACGAAGCCGGCGATGGCGTTCAGCATGGTCGTCTTGCCGGCGCCGTTCGGGCCGATCACGCCGTAGATCTCACCCTTTTCGACCGTCAGTGAGATCCCCTTCAGGGCGTGTGACTTGCCGTAGTAGACGTGTAGGTCCTGTACATCGAGGTATGGGTCGGTCATTCTAGATCTCCTCCGTTCCGGCCAGGTACGCCTCCTGAACCGCTTCGTTGTTCGCGATCTCTTCCGGCGTACCGGACGCGAGTCTGTCCCCGTTGTTGATCACGACGATCCGGTCGACCAGCTCCATCAGCCCGCCCATGTTGTGGTCGACGACGACGATCGTCATTCCGTTTTCGCGGAACTGTTCGATCTGGGCGGCGAGTTCGCTGATCTCCTGTTGGTTCATCCCGGCGAACGGCTCGTCGAGCAACAGCATCTCTGGCTCCGTCGCCAGCGCCTTCGCGATTTCCAGGCGCCGAACGTCGGCGTGGGGCAATGAGCCGGGCTCTTCCTGGAGTTTGTCCTCGAGGCCGACGCGGGCCGCGTACCCGTAGATCTCCTCGTCGCTCGCACCGCCGCGAAGCGAGGTGATCTTGTTCGGCAGCGTGAACAGCTTGATGTTCCCGGCGACGGGATAGAGATCGATCGGGTTGGACTCCTGAGACACTCGCGAGAGGCCGCCGTTGACGACCTCGTGGGTCTTCTTGTCCGTGATGTCGGTTCCGTTGAACCGAATCGTCCCGTCGGTAACGTCGTAGATGCTCATAATGCAGTTGAACACCGTCGACTTCCCCGAGCCGTTGGGACCGATCAGCCCGACGATCTCGCCCTCTTCGACGTCCATGGAGAAGTCGTCGACTGCAACGAGTCCCCCGAACCGCTTCGTCACTCCGTCTACGGTGAGAAGACTCATCGTCGATCACCACCGTAGTGATCGAGCGCGTTCCAGAGCATCCGGAACAGGCCGTCTCGGGCGAACACTAACACGATCAGTACGAGCGCCCAGAAGGCCGTCCACCGAACCGGTGACGAGAGGCCGGCGAGGGCGAAATCCCGGAGTAGAATCAGGAAGAACGCACCACCGAGCGGGCCGAGGATCGAACTCATCCCGCCGAGGACGGCCATCGCGATCATCTCGATGCTCCGATCGACCACGATGAAAGTGGTCGGATCGACGCCGCCGGTGAAGTGAACCAGCAACACGCCGCCGATGCCCATCGGGATCGAGCTCAGTGCGAACGAGAAGATCTTGAACTTCGTCGCGTCGATACCCGCCGCATTGACTGCGGCCTCGTTTTCGCGGATAGCTATCAGCACCAGTCCGATGTTCGATCGAGCGATGAACGTGAGCGCGACGGCGATCACCAGCATCGGCACGACCATGTAGTAGAACCGAGCGAGGGGATCGTACGTGAACACCTCGACGGCCTGGATCCCGGTTTCGCCGCCGGTGTACTGGCTGAACGAGGGGATGAGCCGGTAGAAGATCAACACGGCGACGAACGTGATCAGCGAGAAGTACGGTCCGGTCAACCGTAACGACGGCAGCGCGATCAGGAGTCCGACCGCGAGCGCGGCGAGGATCGATAGCGGAATCGTGATCGCCATCGACATCCCCGGATCGACGTTGTGGACGAGCATCGCCGTCGTGTACGCTGCGGCGCCGGAGAGTACCGAGTGACCGAAGCTGATGTAGCCGGTGTAGCCGCTTTGAATGTCCCAACTCATCGCAAAGATCGCCCAGATGGCCGCCACGGTCAGCGCTCTGACGAAGCCGAAGGTCCCCCAGAAGGGGGCCGTCAGCAGTGCGACGAGCGAGCCGAAGACCAGCACGAACTGCAGTCCGTTCATCTCGCCGAAGTACTTGCCGAACGGGCGGTTGTATACGTCCGCAAGCGGCTGGAGTGACTGATCGATACGGCCCGTCGCACTCTGTATCCGATCTGTTGCATTACTCATGGACGAGTTCCCTCCCGTAGAGACCGTGTGGCAAGAGTAGCAAGACGACTGCGAGGACGATCAGCGACAGAACCCCCTGGAAACCCGGACCGAGGATCTCGATCGATGCGGTCTCGAGGTAGCCGATGAGGTACGCCGCGACGACGGACCCTTTGATGCTGCCGATACCGCCGATGACGACGATAATGAAGGCCAATGCGAGTGGATTGAGCCACATCTCGGGTGCCGTCGACTGCAGCGTCCCGAGAAAGACGCCGGCGATTCCGGCGAAGGCGCCGGCGATCAACCACGTTCGGGACTTGATCTTCTCGAGGTCGACACCGGTGAGCTCCGCACCGCGAGTGCTCATCGACGTCGCGAGAATCGACCGCCCTTCGTCGGTTTTGGTCACGTAATACCACAGCAGTCCGATCGCGATCCACGAGACCGCGAACGCGAGCAGCTGTACGTACCGGATCCGTGTCCCGACGCCCTCGAGGTAGACCGATCCCGAGACGACCGGGATGAGCTGTGATGGCGCGGCGCCGAACTGGATGATGACCAGTTCCGTCAGCAGGAGTGCGACGACGACCGTCGCGAGGAACGTGATCACGACGTTGTCTTCGATATACTTCACGAGCCCCGCGTAGAGGACGTACGATGCACCGGCTGTAATCGCAACCGCTAGAACGAACCCAACGACCGGTGGCAGTGCAAACGTTCCAGCACTGGACGTAAGCGCGAGGTAGGCGAACGCACCGACCATGATCAACGCGCCGTGTGCGAGATTCAACACACCACCGACGCCGAAGATCATGGTAAATCCGATCGCAATCAGCGCGTAGACGGCACTGATCATCGCCCCCAATACCAAAATTGTGACTAGTTGTCCTAACATTCCTTGGGCTACGAATCAGAGCCAATCGGGCGCGATATGTTCTTCAGTTGCATCCTGTTCCGGGTAGACGCATTCGACGACACCGTCGTCGCCGTCCGGGTGCCACTGCGTGACCGGGAAGTTCGAAATCACGTCGTCCTCGTTTCTGGTCTCCCGGACGTCGTGTGGGAAGTCCGAATCTTCACCGTAGAGCGATATGTCACCCGCAGCGCCGGTGAACTCGAGGTCGAGCATGGCCTCGACGATATCGTCGAGGTCGCTATCGTAGTCGGCCGTGCCGGCGTTTTCGGCCGCCTCCGCGTAGAAGAGGATTCCGTCGTAGGAGTTGAATCCCATGTACATGGGCTTGCTCGGTGGATCCTGCCCATCGCCGACGTATTCGGCTTCGTAGGCCTCGATGAAGTCCATCGTTCGGTCGGTCAGGGGTGCGACGCCACCGGCGCCGGACTGGGACGTCGTTTCGTACAGACAGGCACCCTCGGTAGCCCCCCAGAACTCGGGGGACATTCCGGGCACGCTGATCCCTTCGAGTGCGAACGGATACTCGTTCTGGGCCCAGGTGCTCGTAAAGGCTGCTGCACCCGCGTGCGCGATGAACCGGAGGACGACGTCGGCGTCTTCCGACTCGGCATTGTCGAGGAACGGACTGAAGTCTTCGGTCTCGACCGACATTCTGTCGTCGTAGACGACCGAGAGATCGTCGTTCTCTTCGATCTGGTCCGGAAGGATATCCCTGAACGACGTCGTCCAGGCGGCGTCGTCGGACAGGATCGCGAAGTCCTCCCAGCCGTGGAGGTCGTTGAGGTAGTTCGCGTACCCTGCCATCCCCTCGGCCTGCAGGTCGGAGTTGATCGGTCCAGTTCTGACGACGTTTTTGTAGTGCTCGTAGTCCTGCCCGTGGTTCTGCGTGATCGTGTCGGGGTCGGCCGAGCCCGTAATAACGAACGGCACGTCCATCTCCGCGACGAAATCGATGAGTCCCTGCGTGACCTCACTGACGAAGGTCCCCACGAGGAGATCGACCTGGTCTTCCTGAACAAGACTTTCAGTCACCCGCTCCCCTTCCGTCGGTTCTCCACCAGTGTCTTCCGAGAGGAGTTCGACCTCCTGATCGAGAATTCCGCCGTTGTCGTTCAGTTCCTGGACCGCGAGCTCCGCACTCCGCTCTGCACCACGTCCCATCTGGAGTTCCGTCGGCCCGAGGTGTCCGATCCGAAAGATATCGTCGTCGCCGCCGCCAACTCCCCCGAAACAGCCGGCCAACGAGGTCGTTACTGCCGTCGCCCCGGCCGCTCCGAGGAAGTTCCGTCGTCCGATCCCAAACCGTCCACCACTGTCAGATCCGCTCTGTTGATTATCGTTATCCATTATATACCACTTAGGACATCCATCTTGGTATATTAATCATGTCACCTTAACTCTGAGGGTTGTTACCAATTTTCCCGTCTAAATTTACCAATGAATATGTGTCGCGAAACAGACACACTGTGGCGGGGTGGGAACGATCGTCACCTCCTTTACAAACACAGAGCGATTACGTCAATCGTTCGTGAAACCAAAATTCCCGTCGCAGCCGATCACTCTCCCAACCGGTATCTCTCCTCGCTGACCGAGAGCGTCCCTTCCCGACGGAGGTAATCGAGATGGGCGAACGCTTCACCCGGCCCGTGGACGATGTGAATCCCCTCGAGGTCGCCGAATAGGTGTGCACTCACCTCCCACGCGTTGGCCGGGCCGTGCTCCTCGAGAATCCCGAGGACCTCCTCGCTTCGCTCGCGGTGGTGATCGACAATCTCGAGCGCTCGGTCGCGCGGGTCGTCGATCGGATCCCGATGGCCGGGCCAGAGCCGGTCGTACTCCCGGTCGGCGAGCCGTCGGAGCGTCGTGAGGTACTTCTCGAGCGGCCGGTCGACGCGCGCGTCCGCGCCCCCGACGTTCGGGGTGTAAACCGGGAGGACGGCGTCGCCGACGAACGCGTCCGACCGTCCACCCGTTTCGACTTCGAAACAGCAGAGCCCCGCCGCGTGACCCGGTGCGTGGACCGCTTCGAGCGTTCGACCGCCGACCTCGAGCACCTCGCCGTCCTCGATCGGCGTGACCTCGGCCGGTTCGCCCTCGAGGTGGGCGGCTCGCTCGAGGAACTCCAGCAACGACTCCTGGGCGTCGTCGGGGACGCCCCACCGATCCAAATACTCCCGGCGTCGTTCCTCGAGGGCAGCCACCGCGTCGGGTTCCTGTTCGACGAGCGGCGCGTCGGCCTCGTGTGCGTACACTGTCGCGCCGCTTTCCGACTGAATCTCGCCGGCGAGTCCCGCGTGATCGACGTGGAAGTGAGTCAGAACGATGTCGTCGACGTCAGAAAACGCGTAGCCGCGTTCGGCCAGTCCCTCCCGCAGTTCCGCTCGAATCCCTTCCGTCGCGAGTCCGGTATCGACGAGCGCGAGTTTGTCGTCACGTGACTTCGGTGTCTCGCTATTTTCGTCGGCGAGGACGTACGCGTTGTTACGCCCCTCGAACTCGTCGTTCCCCAACGTGATACGGTCCATGTCGACACAGCACAGGTCGTCCGTTCGTAATTGTACTGGTAGCGGCACATCGGTTCTGGCCCCTTCCAGATTCACCGCCCACGGGTGGACGGGAGTGGAGTTGTCGACGACAATCGGCGGTCAAAACCAGTCGAGACTAGTGAGCCTCTCGATGAGGTGATTTGAATCACGGAGATTGAGCGGACTATGACTCGCTAACACTGATATATTGAGCCGCAAATTGATTATTACTCGTACAGTAGTGTTCCGTGGGTATGGCTGATGTCAATGACGTCGTTAAAGAGGAGTGGAAGGAGGATACAACAGCGTTTCAGCGAGTGAAGTCGATAGTTGGTGGGACGTATGACGGTGAGACGGCACGTGACATTGCCGATCGAGCGTTAGTCGCAGAATCCACCGCTCGTTCTCACCTCGAGGACCTCGCAGACGATGGGTTCGTCGAGAGGACGTCGGATCCGACGAGCGGCGCGACGCTGTACCTTCGATCGTGGCAGTCGTTAGTCTTAGAACAGGCTCGAGATATGGCAGATCAGACGGACTCGGAGACGCTGCTTCAGAAAGTAAATGAGATGAGAGAGCGGATTAGAGCGTTTCAGGAGACCACTGGCGTGGATAGCCCAGAGGACATCGCGTGGAACGATACGCAGCTCGACGAGGAGACGATTAGAACGTGGAAGACCACCGAGCGAAACCTCAGCTTTGCGAAAGTCGCACTTGCGCTCGATCAGGCCGGAGATATCGTCGACCGGCAGGCGAACGCATAGCGATGTCGCCGGGGAGTCACAGCTCAGAATCGCATTCGATACGCGGTGCTACTGATCGTCGTGGGCTGATCACATTTCGCGACGCGGTCATCGCACAGGAGCCGTTAGCACGGGCCGAGTTCGATGATCAGATCGAGCCTGAAGAGCTACGTATCCTTTTTTCAGACGGCATCGGGGATGCGACGTCTGGGAGGTTCGACGTTGAATGGACGGTCAATGGAGAGTACAACGTTCATTATACGGATGAGAGCCGGGATCTACGGTGGGACGCCCACCCACATGATTATACGGCGCCGAGCGATGAGTCACATTTCCACCCACCGCCAACTGCATCGAGCGACGACGATGATGTCGAGGCGTCGTGCATCAGCGTCTCTGCTGTCGAGTACGTTGCCAGAGCAACAATCAAACTGTGGAGGTCGATGTACGATAGTGGAGCGATCGCCGACCCGAACGGTCTCGATGATCCACCGTGAGACATCGATTCTCGTACGGGTTCAAGACCTACCCCTCGAGTTCGCCCCGAAGCAACTGGTTCACGTCGCCGGGGTCCGCGCTCCCCCCAGTTTTCTGCATAACCTGCCCGACGAGGAAGTTGATCGCGCCGTCGTCGCCCGACGCGTAGTCGTCGACGGCGTCGGGGTTCTCGTCGATGGCCGCGACGACGGCCTGCTGGACTTCGTCCTCGTCGGTTTTGCCGAGCCCTTCGTTTTCGACGATTTCGTCCGGCGCCTTCTCGTCGTCGAGCATCGATCGCAGCACCGTCTCGCGGGCGTTTTTCGCCGTGATATCGTCTTCGGCGACGAGTTCGACGAGTCGCGTCACCTCCTCGAAGCGCCCCTCGAGGTCCGTAATTTCCATGTCACGGTAGTTGAGTTCGCCCAGCAGGTTGTCCGCGACCCACGTCGCAGCCAGATCGGGATCGAACTCGCTCGCGACGTCCTCGTAGAAGTCCGCGACCTGCTTCGTCGAGGTCAGCTTCGAGGCGGCCTCCTCGTTTAGCCCGTACTCGTCCTGGAAGCGCTCGCGTCGCGCGGATGGGAGCTCCGGAATCGAGATCTCCTCTTTCCAGTGGGAGACGCGCAGCGGCGGCAGATCGGCCTCCTCGAAGTAGCGGTAGTCTTTTTCCTCCTCCTTCGAGCGCATCGAGACCGTGATCCCGCGGCTCTCGTCCCAGTGGCGGGTTTCCTGTTCGACCGCGCGCCCGCGCTGGATCGCGTTCTTCTGGCGGGTCTCCTCGTAGGCCAAGGCTTTCTCGGCCCCCTTGTGACTCGAGATGTTCTTGACCTCGGTGCGGTTTGCAGCTGCGAGCGCCTCCGCGCCGATATCGGTCACGTCGTCGCTCTCGATCTCGTCTTCGGGGATGATCGAGAGGTTGGCGTCGATCCGCAGGCTGCCGTCGCGCTCGGCGTCGAAAACGCCCAGGTACTCGAGGACCTCCTCGAGTTTCGCGAGGAAGGCGCGAACCTCGCTCGGACTGCGGAAGTCGGGGGCCGTGACGATCTCCATCAGCGGCGTCCCCGCGCGGTTGTAGTCGACGAGGGTGTACTCCGCCGAGTCGATGCCGCCACCGCCGCCGACGTGCTGGAGGCTGCCCGGGTCCTCCTCCAAGTGTGCGCGTTCGATCGCGACCGTCCGGCGCTCGCCCTCGACGGAGACCTCGAGTTCGCCCTCCTGACAGATCGGCTCGTCGTACTGGGTGATCTGGAAGTTCTTGGGCAGGTCGGGGTAGTAGTAGTTCTTCCGGTGGAACCGGGTCTCTTCGGGGATCTCGGCGTCGATCGCCTTGCCGATCTTCACGGCGCCCTCGACGGCAGCCTCGTTCAGCACCGGGAGGGCACCTGGCAGTCCGAGACAGACGGGACAGACGTTCGCGTTCGGCTCGTCGGTCTGGTCGGTCGCACAGCCACAGAAGATCTTCGTGTCGGTCTCCAGTTGGACGTGGACCTCGAGGCCGATGACGGTGACGAGGTCGCCCTGCTGGACGGTCTGGGCGGTCATTGCGCCTCGGTTCGGGCCGGCAGGGGTAAAACGTAACGACTGGAGACGGCTGGTCCTCAGTCCGGTACTGGAGCGACGAGATATCGATCCAGCGTGTCACAGAACGGTTAGCATGGGTATATTCCGGGCAGTATCGGTATAGCGTTCACAATGACGTGATCGGCGATGTGAACGCCGGAGTTCCACGAGCGCTGGCTCGGCTTGCGAACGTGGAGAGTACTCAGTGCAGGTGAAATGCTTCTCGAACTCGACTCGGGAGAGCCCCTATCGCTTTAATTTCTTTCTTCGGAAGATGGCTCCCTTCTAAAACGAAGTACACTGTCATCAAATATTATTCAAATTGTCTAACTGTTCGCTTCTAAACTCGTTCTGATCTTCAGACTGTTGCCGGTTCACTGTCGACCCGAAGCGAATGACGCAGGTCCCGGCAACCCAATCGAACACGCGCTGTCGACGGTCGCTCATCGCCATCGCAGCCAGAGCGACGGCAGCCGTGATCCAACTGAACCACACGACAGCGGGTATATTCCGAATGAAGGCCTGGTAGGCTGCCGGCTCTGTCCCATAATCGACGTCGACGATCTGGATACCGGTGAGTCGTTTTCCGACCGTCTGGCCGTTCCAGAGCCATTCAAGAACGCCACCGTACAGCGGAAGGGTGAGTAAACTCAGCGTGAACATTCCCTGGAACCCCGCGTCCGTCTCAACGCGGAAGAGCAGTGTCAGTCCGAGTGTTATCGCCAGCAACTGAATCAACAGAAACACGGTATCAATAGTCTGAGCAATGATCCGTCGTCCCACTACGCCGGTCACGCGTCGATCCGGTGTCGTACGTGCCCGTGTCATAATAGCTGATTTTTCGGAGTGAATAACGGTATTCTGATCGAACGTTAGCAGTTATAAAAGTAATATGGCTGCGGCCGCTCAAAAAACCCAGTCTCGTCCGTCTTCTCATCGAATAGAGTTGCTCCTCTCATCATGTGTTGCTATCTCACGAGATAGCACGCACACTGGCATGGGACGCGGGCGGGAGAGAGCAAATAGCATTTCGGTAGGAGTAGTCGAGTAAGCAGAAGGCCGCTCGAGTAATACTTTTGTTGTGTCAATCGTTTTCCGCTTACCGCTGCTCGGCGAGGGCGTTGGCGACGACTTCGATCGGCGTCGGCGGCTCCTCGATCGCACTCGGGCGATTGGCAAGTTGGGTCCGACAGGACGCACCGGGAGCGACGACGCGATCTCCCTGGCTATCCTCGACTTGATCGTAGAGCACCTCGCCGATCGCCTTGCTCATCGAGTAGTGTTCGGCCTCGTAACCGAAACTGCCCGCCATGCCACAGCACGTCGAGTCGAGCGGGTCGACGGCGTAGCCGGCCCGCCGGAGAATGCCGACGGCGTGGTGGTCTTTCGCGTGGGCCTTCTGGTGACAGTGGCCGTGATAGACGAGGTGCTCGTCCGGCCCGTCGAACGCGAGTTCGGTGTCGAGGTCGAACCGATCGAGGTACTCACAGACCCCGTACGTGTTCTCCGCGACCACCTCGACCTGTGAATGAGAGAAGAGATCGAGATAGTCGAACTGGACCATGACGGCGTCGGAGGGTTCGATCAGGACGACGTCGTACCCGTCCTCGACGTAGGGGAGGAGGTCGTGGACCGTCTCGTTCGCGTTCTCGGCTGCCTGGTCAAGCAGTCCCTTCGAGAACGCCGGTCGACCCACGTCACGCGGATCGGCGATCTCGACGTGGACGCCCGCGGCCTCGAGCACCTCGAGCGCCGCCTTGCCGGCCTCGGGATACTCGTGGTTGGTGTAGATGTCCGGAACGAGGACGACACGACGGGACGCGTCCTCGCTCGAGACGGCGGATTCGTGACCTGCAACCCGCTTTGCGAACGTGTTCCGCTCGAACGTCGGCAGGTCACGTTCCCGTGAGATACCGAGCGCCTTCTCCGCGAGAAGGGCACTTCCGGGGAGTTTCCCCATCCAGTTCGAAACTGGTGCGGTCGCACTGCCCAGTTTCGCGAGCGTATCGAAGTTTACGAAGAGCCGATCGCGAAGCGAGGTCCCGTGGCGTTCGTGGTGTTCGTAGGACACTTCGGCTTTGAGCTTCGCGAGGTCGACCCCGCTCGGACAGTCGTGTTTACAGCCCTTACAGCCAATACAGAGATCGAGGACCTCGTGGACGAATTCCTCGTCGGTGGGGTCGTCGGGAAGGTCGCCGTTCATCGCCTGTCGGAGCATGTTCGCCCGGCCGCGCGTCGAGAGGATCTCCTCGTCCTCGGCCCGGAACGTCGGACACATCACGCCGCCGGTCGTCGACTGCTCGCCACGACAGCCCCCACAGCCGTGACAGAGTTCGGCCATCCCCTGGAAACCCTGGTCGTTGTCCCACTCAAGGACCGGATCGAAGCCAGCGTCGAACTCGTAGTCGGGTCCGAACCGATGGTTTTCGGTCATATCGGTCGGATTCTCGTCGCGGAAGACGACCTGGCCCGGATTGAGCAGCCAGTCGGGGTCGAACGCCGTCTTTAGCTCCTGGAACGTCTCCCAGATCTCCTCGCCGTAGAGCTTTTGATTCCACTGGGTTCGAGCCCGGCCGTCACCGTGTTCGCCCGAGATGGAGCCCTCGTGTTTGACGACGAGATCGGTCACGTCGTCCGCGATCGACTCCATCGCCTCGAGTCCCGCCTCCGTCTTCGTGTTGACGAGCGGGCGGATGTGGAGGACGCCCGGCCCGGCGTGGGCGTAGAAGCTGGCGTAGGTGTCGTGGTCCTCGAGGACAGTCTGAAAGTCCTTGACGAACGCCCGGAGGTTCTCGGGCGGAATCCCGGTGTCCTCGATGAACGCGACGTGTTTCTCGTCGGTGGTCCGCGAGAGCAGGATCGGGAGCCCGGACTTGCGGAGCTTCCAGATCTTCGTACGGCTCTCGTCGTCGTAGGCTTCGATCGCGTCGAACGCGAGCGGGCCGCGATCGCTGACGACCCGCTCGGCCTCGTCGTCGGCCTCGCCCGCGGGATCGACGGCTGGACAGCGATCGGCCAGCAGGTTCGCGACCTTGCGCTTGCCGTCGGCCGCGTCGTCGGCGTAGAACTCGACGATCAGGACCGCAGCCGTCCCGTCGGGCAGCATTTCGGTGACGGGGGCGAACTCCGGCGTGTCCCGTGCGAGGTCGATCATGACGTCGTCTAGGACTTCGACTGCGGCGGGATCGTGGTCGACGATCGGCTCGACGTCGTCCATCGCGTCGAGGACGCTATCGTATGCCAGCAGCGTCATGCTCTTTTCCGCCGGAATCGGCTCGAGGGAGACCGTCGCCTCGGTGACGATCGCGAGCGTCCCCTCGCTACCACAGCACAGTTTCGCGAGGTTGATCGTCCCTCCTTCGGAAACTGGTTCGCCGATTCCGCGTTCGCCGCCGCGGGCGTCCTCGACGAGCCAGTCCAAATTATAGCCCGAAACGTTGCGCTTGAGATCCGGATACTGCTCTTCGATCAGGTCGTCCTGCTCGTCGAGAATGCGAGCGACTTCGGCGTAGATCGCGGACTCGAGATCGTCACCCTCAGCCAGTTCCGGGAGGTCCTCGAGATCGACTTCGCCGAACGTCGTCACCGTGCCGTCCGCGAGGACGACCTCGACCTTTTCGACGTAGGCGTCGGTCTTGCCGTACTGCAGGGAGTGGGCCCCCGTCGAGTTGTTTCCGATTGCGCCGCCGAGTGCACTCTTGTCGCCCCAGGCGGGATCGGGCGCGAACTTGAGTTCGTGCGGTTCGAGCGCCTCGTTGAGGCTCCCGAGGTAAATTCCTGACTGGACGGTCGCGCGTCCCTCGTCGGGATCGATCGAGATGACATCGGTCATATGGGTGGTGAAATCGAGGACGACGGCCTCGTTGACGGTCTGGCCGGCGAGGCTCGTTCCGCCGCCGCGGGGGAGCACCGGAATCTCCCGTTCCGCACAGTACTCGACGACGGCGGCGACGTCCTCGGTCGAACGCGGGAAGACGACGCCGATCGGCGTCATCTCGTAGATGCTCGCGTCGGTCGCGTACAGCTGCCGCGAATAGGAATCGGCACGGACCTCGCCCGTGACGAGTCGTTCGAGATCGTCGACCAGCATCGGCCGTTCGACGTCGTCGCTCTGGTAGTTGTAGTTCGCCTGCGAATTGAGTGCAGGGTCCGGGACAGACGACGAGCGGTCGTCGGGTTTCGTTGAATCGGTTGCCATTGGTGTCGTATAGGTCGGGGTGTGGGTCAGTTGCTATCGATGTCGTGTGGCTGTCGTTCGTGGTGTGATTTCGTATGACTGTTGCCGATCGGGACCGTTCGTTTCCGGGTCATCAGAACACCTTCGGGAAGAGGACGTACGTAAACAGCAGTGCCCAGAGGCCGACGAAGACCGTGTAGTACAGCAGCGGAATGAGATTGAGACGGATCACGCGTCCTTCCTCACCGACGAGGCCGACGGTCGCCAACGCGGCGACGATGTTGTGGATCGCGACGAGGTTCCCGATCGCGCCGCCGACGGCCTGGGCACCGACGATGAGTTCACGCGAGAGGCCGAGTCGCTCGGCTGCAACGAACTGGAACGGGCCGAACGTGATGTTGCTGACCGTGTTCGAGCCGACCAGTGCCGCCCCTAGCGCGCCGATGAGCGCGGCGACCATCGGATAGGCCGGACCGACAACGTTCGCCGTCGCGGTTCCGAGGACGACGATCATGCTGTCGACACCTTCCGTGTGTGATCCCGACTGAAGCATCACGTTCGCCATCGCGAGCACGAACACGAGCGCGATCAGCGGCGAGAGCAGCTTCGACGTCGCGCCGAGCCAGGCCTCAGACACCTGCCGGCGGTTCATATCGAACAGGCCGATCGCCGCGACCGCGCTCAACAGCAGCCAGAACCCGGGAACGTAGGTAAAGTCGACACCGTTGCCGAGATCCGTCCCGAGAATGTTCGACCACTCGAAGAGAAACAGGCCGACGGTGAAGTCCCCGATCCCCGTTGAGATCGTTCCCAGCGTCAGCGAAACCTGCGTCCCGAACAGCTGTACCTGTTCCCCCTGGAGCAAGGCCGGAAGCGGATCGATGACCCGCGTCACGAGCAGGAAAACGAGCAACAGCAGATACGGTGACCACGCTCGCAGGAGCGAGATGTCGTGCGTTCCGGCTAGCACAGTTCTGGCATCGGTCGGTTGAATCGAGCCGAGCCAGTGGTCGGGCCACTCCTCCTGGTCCGGGAACGTCCACTCCTCTTCGGGCAGGAAGTAGCCCGCTCGGAGTGCGGCGATCGTGATCGCCGCCCCGATCATCGAGCCGACCAGCGACGGGAACTCGGCGCTGAGGTACCACGCCGACAGCCAGTAGGGTATCGAGAAGGCGAGTCCCGCGAACAGACAGAGGGGCCACACTTCGAGGGCCGGTCCGATCGATCTCTCGTCCTGATCGCCGAAGAAGTAGACGATCATCCCGACGACGAACAGGGGCATCACGAAGCCGACGAGCAAGTGGTAGGTCGCTGCCCACGCGGCGACGTTGACCGCGAACTCGGTCGCAGTCAGCCCCTCAGCCTCGATCACGGTTCGGATCCGGGAGACGCTCGCCATTGGCTCCCTGATGCCGACGATAATCGGCGTCCCGACCGCACCGTAGGTGACCGCGATGATGTGGCCGATTAGCGCGGCGACAACTGCCGCGAGCGCGGGAAATCCGAGCCCGAGCAACAGCGGGGCGACGACGGCAGCGGGTGCGCCGAACCCGGCTGCGCCTTCGATGAACGTTGAGAGGAAGAACGCGACCAACACGATCTGCACGCGACGATCCTCGCTGATTGACGCGAATCCGCTGTTGAGGACGTCGAAGGCTCCCGCTCGCAGCATCGTGTACAGCAACACGAGCGCACCGAAGACGATGAAGAGGATCTGAATCGCGGTGAGGACCCCCTCGATCGTCGCCGCAGTCAACCACGTGATCGGCATCTTCCAGGCGAAAAAGCCGACGACGAGCGCCGAGAGCCACGCGATCGGCATCGCCCGCGTCGCGGGCCAGAGGAGTCCGACGAGCAGGACGCTGACGACGACCAATGGCACTGCTGCGAGAGCGATGTCGATGACGTCAACCATCGCTGCCACCAACCGTCCCAACCCCGGTCCACGAATCCGGCCGTGGATCGATCATGACACATGGTACTTTCAGTAGATCTCCGATTTATAGGTGATGGACTGTTTGGCATCCTCGCGTCAGACTTTCTCTCACACCGATAGAATTGACGGAGACGGCTTCGTTCGACGATCTATCTCTCGTTTACGTTCACTGACGATGGAGTCACGGCACGACACGCCGTAGAACTTCTCAGACGTGCCGAGCGTCGAGGTTAATCGATCGTAAACGTCACGATACCCGGCTTCGATCGTCCTCCTGCGGTAATTCACTCGAATGTAAAGGCATATACAGACGTATGTACTGGACCAAATATGAGCAACGATCGTGAACGAAACAGTTACGGCCAATACGCTGATCGGATTCCTTCGACGGCTGCCCTCGAGGCCTTCGACGAACGGGAGGATCTGGGTCGTCCGTTGACCGCGGACGACGTCATGGAGCATCTTGGTTGCTCTCGGCGAACGGCACACAACAAGCTCAACGACCTCGTCGAGGACGGGACTCTGGAGACGCGCAAAGTCGGTGCCCGCGGACGGGTTTGGTGGGTTCCGATGAAGGCAGGGCCCGAATCCGATCCCGAGCCGGCGACGGATCGATCGGGGGCGAAGACGCCACCGCCTGCAGTCAGGGAGGCGATGGCAGCGGTCGATCTCCCCGGGTCGGGACCGATCGTCGAAGCGCGACGGGAGGCGCTGCTCGCGGCATACCAGTACCTCATCGAACACCCCAGTGCGCGGAAGTCGGACTTCCTCGATAACGTCTACCCGGACCACCCAGCGGGGTTCGAAACCGACGAGGGATGGTGGAACGCGATCCAGCCGGCGTTAAAAGAGTTACCCGCCGTCGACCCGCCGGAAGAGCGCGGCCACATCTGGAACTTCCTCGGGAGCGATCGGTTCACGCCGACGCTCGGCTGATACGGACTGCTGTACCGATTTACCGGCGCGACCGCGACCAGTCCTGCGGCCGCGCCGGAAATGAGTTACAGTAGACCGTATGAGAAGGCCGCCACGCCGACGTGGCTCCCGGCCGTTCTCGACTCGCTACTCACGCGCTCGGATCTGAATCCGGCCGGCGTTCGACACCGTGACGCGATACTCCTCGATCGAGATCGAGACGACCACGTCCCCAGCGCCGGCACCGTCCGACATGATTCGATCGAGCGCCTCGGGGTCGACGTGTTCGTAGAGCACGAACCAGACCTCGTCCGGTGTCACGTCGGCCCCCTCGAGGGCGCTGAGTTCGTCGACGATCGCGACGCTCGCGGGAGTCCCTGGATCGTACTCTCGTTCGATTATCATCGTTTTCGGGTTTCCTCGCAGTAGTTGTTTCGTAGAAGCACGGAACGATCGAGACCGGGACCCTAGAAGAGACCCGGGAAGAAGACGTAGCTGAACACCGTTGCAACGATCCCAACCCCGACTGCGTAGTACACGAGTGGGATCAGGTTCAGTCGCATCACGCGCCCTTCCTGCCCGACGAGGCCGACGGTTGCGAGCGCGGCGACCACGTTATGGATTGCCACGAGGTTCCCGATCGCGCCGCCGACGGCCTGCGCACCGACGATGAGCTGGGTTGGCAGCTCGAGTTGTGAGGCGGCCTCGAACTGGAACCCGCCGAAGGTGATGTTCGACACAGTATTCGAGCCGGCCATCGCGGCCCCGAGTGCGCCGATGAGCGCGGCGACGAACGGGTAGGCAGGTCCGACGGCGTTTGCGGTCGTCTGTGCGAGGACGAAGATCATGCTCTCGACTTCCTCGGCGTGTGCGCCGGACTGGAGCATCACCTGCACCATCGCGATGACGAACACCAGCGCGATGAACGGCGCAACGAGCTTCTCGCCGGCTTCAGCCCAGGCGGCGGTCACCTGGTCGCCGTCCATGCCGTATAGCGGAATCGCGATCAGCGCACAGAGGACGAGCCAGAAGCCCGGCACGTAGGCCCAATCGATGCCGCCGCCAAGCCCGGTTCCGGCAATCTCACTCCACTGAGTGAAAAACAGGAGCAGGTGTACGTCCAGGGTTCCGCCTATCACCGGCACCCCCATGGTAATCGAGGGGATCTCCACGGTTGCGCCGAACAGCGTCGCCGGCTCACCCTGTAGGAACGCCGCGAGCTGACCCCACACGCGCGTGACGACCAACAGGACGACCAGGAGGATGTACGGCGTCCAGGCGCGGAGTAGGGACATGTTGGCCGTTCCGACGTTGGCTGCCGGAACGCCACCGTCAGTGGCGACGGCATCGCCGTCGCTGCTGCCCACGCCGGGCGCGCTCGCCTGGCCCGGTTCGATCGTGCCGACCCAGTGGGCGGGCCACTCCTCGCGGTCCGGGAAGTCCCACTCTTCGTCAGGCACGAAGTAGCCGGCTTTCAAAGCACCGACGACGATCGCGCCGCCGACCATCGCACCCATCAGAGCGGGGAACTCGGCACTGATCTGTGCCGATAGCCAGTAGGGAACCACGAACGCGATCCCCGAGAACAGCGCGAGGGGTGCAACGTCCCACGCCGGCTGGAGGCTGCGCTCGTCCTGATCGCCGAAGAAGTAGACAACCATCCCGACGGCGAACAGCGGCATGACGAAGCCGACGAGGGCGTGGTAGGTCGCCGCCCAGACGGCGACCTCGACTGAGTACGCCTGCACGGTGAACCCGGCGTCCGTGATCGCCGTATTCGTCGATTCCGTCGTCGCGAGCGGGTTTTCGATCCCGATGATGATCGGCGTCCCGACCGCGCCGTAGGTGACGGCGATGACGTGCCCGATCAGCGCCGCGATCACCGCTGCCAGCGCCGGGAATCCGAGCGCGAGCAACAGCGGGGCGACGACGGCAGCGGGCGTCCCGAATCCGGCTGCCCCCTCAATGAACGTCGCGAGGAAGAATCCGAGCAGGATCACCTGCACGCGCCGATCGTCGCTGATCTTGGCGAACCCTTCGTTGATGCGATCGAACGCGCCCGCCTGCATCAGCGTGTAGAGCAGTAACAGTGCGCCGAAGACGATCCAGAGGATCTGGATCGCCGTCATAACGCCGACAATCGAGGCCGCGGCGATCCAGTCGGCCGGCATCCCCCAAACGAAGAAGCCGACCAGGACCGCGGCGACCCAGGCAAGCGGCATCGCCCGCGTTGCGGGCCACAGGAACCCGACGAGCAGGACGCCGGCCAGGAGGAGCGGTATCGCCGCGAGCGCCACTTCGATCGGGCTAGCCATTCAGTTCACCCCCTGAGCCTGTCTCGTGAGCTGGTGACGTGCGATCGCTGTCGATGCCATGTGGAATCGTACCTGGCATGGATTCAGAACCGTCCAACCAGTATTTATAACCTTCGACCGTTTGGACCATTTGACCGGTCGAATCCGCGGTATTCACCGTATGGATCCAATTTCCTCGGAGATTCGAAGAGGAACGATCCCGAATGTGCCAGACGACACCACGATTCGGGCGATACCGGCAACTCTATTGGGTACTTCGATCGACGGTGATTCACCTATACAGTCGACTATAGCGGCTACGTACCGTGTTTTTTCTCGGTAACCGTGCCGACCTCGAGACCGTCCGGTCGCTGCTCCCTTCATTTGATGGGTCGAAGAGAGACGTACCAGAACCAATTTAGTTGTGTGTGTCGGTTATACACTCGTGTGAAGAGGCCATTTCAGTTGTGTTACCTGGTGGCCTCGTCATTCGCGCGGGCACGAATAACTACATTTTAAAAGACCCGATACGATCTACAGCGGACAAACTCACTGCTTCGACGTCGATCGGTCCGATATTCCCGAAAAACACCGAACACGGGCGAGCTGGATCCGGGCTATCGTCTGACTGGCGGTGATCGGTCCTCACTCCGCGGACCCGGTGTGTGCGTGTACCGCGTGAACGAACAAAACAGTGATATAGGTACGGTCGTAGCATCGTCCCATGACCGTCGACACAGGAACCCTCGCCAAGCGGTTCGAAGCCGCGCTCGCGGATCTCGACGTCTCGGTCACGTACACCGATCCAACTGAGTTCGGTCAGATACTAGAAACTCTCGCCCGCGAACCCGCAGTGGGGACATCACTCCCGTTCTCGTCGATCTCGCTCCCCGATTGGGTGGACGACGAGCCGACGCCCGCGAGCCTCGACTCGGCGACCACGGGCATTACGGCGGCCTCGTTCGGGATCGCTGACTATGGCAGCGTCGTCCTTCCAGCGACCCCGTTGGGTGCGGAACAGGTGAGCCTCTTTCCCGATCTACACATCCCCGTGCTCCGCGAGGTGGACATCGTCGCAGGTATGCCGACCGCGATCGATCGCCTGGGCCCGGAACTGCGCGAGGGCGGCAGTGCTATCATCGCGACGGGAGCGAGTGCAACCGCCGACATGGGATCGCTCGTGAAAGGTGCACACGGGCCAAAGGACGTTCACGTCGTCGTCCTCGAGATGACGGATGGAGCCGACAACCTCGATAAGACGGGTGAGAGCGGTGAGTGAGATCGATCGCGGGGCGAAAGCCGACCGCATCCGGTACCTCCTCGAGACCGAGGGCGGTGCAGTCGAGGCGAATACGCTCGGGTTCAACCAGGGACGGTACGACTCAGTCGCAGAACTCGACGACTATGAGGGGCTCAAAGAAGAGGCGCGAGCGATCAAGGAGGACGCGATCGAGCGGCTGCCGGAACTGATCGATCGGGTCACCGAGACGGTCGAAGCGAACGGCGGAACGGTCTATCTCGCCAACGACGCCACCGATGCGAACCGGTACATCCGCGAGGTTGCAGCGGAGAACGATGCCGATCGGTTCGTCAAATCGAAGTCGATGACGAGCGAGGAACTCGAGGTCAACGAGGCGCTCGAGCGCGACGACGTCGACGTGGTCGAGACCGACCTCGGCGAGTGGGTCCTCCAGGTCGCCGACGAAGCACCCTCACACATCGTCGCGCCGGCGATCCACAAGTCACGCGCGGATATCGCCCGGCTCTTCAACTCCCAGTTCGACCCCGACGAGCCGCTCGAGACGGCTGAGGAGCTGACGATGTTCGCCCGCGAACGATTGGGTGAGCTGATCCGGGGAGCCGACGTGGGGATGACCGGCGCGAACTTCATCACGGCCGACTCGGGATCGATACTGCTCGTGACGAGCGAGGGCAACGCCCGTAAAACCGCAGTCGTTCCGGATACCCACGTTGCCGTCGCCGGTATCGAGAAAATCGTACCATCGGTCGAGGACCTCGCGCCGTTTATCGAGTTGATCGGCCGATCGGGCACGGGCCAGGACATCACCTCCTACATTTCGCTGCTGACGCCGCCGGTCGATTCGCCGCTCGTCGACTTCGACGAGCCCGACGTCGCGTTCGCGGATCGAGACGACGATCGAGAGTTCCACCTCGTGTTGATCGACAACGGCAGGATGGCGATGCGCGAGGACGAGCAACTCCGCGAGACGCTGTACTGCATCCGGTGTTCGGCCTGTGCGAACTCATGTGCGAACTTCCAGTCGGTCGGCGGCCACGCTTTTGGTGGCGAGACCTACTCCGGCGGGATCGCGACCGGCTGGGAAGCCGGCGTCCACGGCCAAGAGTCGGCGGCTGAGTTCAACGACCTCTGTACCGGCTGCTCGCGCTGTGTCAATGCATGCCCGGTGAAAATCGACATTCCCTGGATCAACACGGTGGTTCGCGATCGAGTCAATCGCGAGGGCGACGGCGGCCAGTTCGAGTTCCTGGTCGACGGCTTGACCCCCGACGAGGAACCCGGCGGCCTCGACATTCAGAAGCGGCTGTTCGGGAACTACGAGACTCTGGCAAAACTCGGAAGCGCGACCGCGCCGGTTTCGAACTGGATCGGTTCGCTCGGTCCCGTCCGGACGGCCATGGAGCGCGTCGCCGGGGTTGACAGCCGGCGCGAGCTCCCCGAATTTGAGCGCGAGACGCTTCGTGACTGGTACGAGGCGCGAGGGCCAGGGGTTGAGCCCGCCGACGCTGACCGCGAGGTGGTCCTCTATCCCGACACCTACACGAACTACGTTGACGTCGATCGCGGGAAAGCGGCCGTTCGAGTTCTTGAGGCCTTGGACGTCCACGTTCGGATTCCGGAGGTCGGCGAGAGCGGGCGCGCGCCACTGTCACAGGGCCTGATCGCGACCGCTGACGAGGGGGCCAGTCGCGTCTACGCCGAGCTCGCCGAACATCTCGACGCCGGCCGGGACGTCGTCGTGATCGAACCCAGCGACCTCGCGATGTTCCACCGCGAGTATGAAAAATTGCTCCCCGAGCGATCGTTCGAGCGACTCCAGGACGGGAGCTACGAGATTTGCGAGTACGTCTACGGCGTGCTCGCGAACGGTGGCGACGTCGCAGGGCTGCGACCGGGGGCGGACGGCCCGGCGATCGCCTACCACTCCCACTGTCAGCAGCGAACCCTCGATCTCGATCGCTACACGACGGCCCTCTTCGCAGATCTCGGCTATGACGTCGTCGAGAGCGACGTCGAGTGCTGCGGGATGGCCGGCAGCTTCGGCTATAAACGCGAGTACTACGAGTTGAGCATGGATGTCGGCGATCGACTCGCAGCGCAGTTCACCCAACCCGAAACCCAGGATCGGCTGCTCGTCGCCAGCGGGACCTCCTGTGAGGACCAGCTCGGGGACCTGCTCGAACGTGACGCGGTGCATCCGATCGAGGTGCTTGATCCCCGGAGCCGCATCGACTGATACTGCCGGCCACACGTCAGCGGAGCGGGCGTTTTCTGTGACGACGGCTCTGTCGGGTAGTAGTGTGGGTCCCTCACGGGCGACGAACGAGATCGACTCGATGCACTCTTCGCCCCGCTGAGGAGTCGGAGGGCCCGTTCTCGTCGGTGCCGTGTTCGGCGTTGCTGCCGACTGGATCGATTAAGAGTCCCGATCGCACGAGTTCTTTGAGGGGGCGCCGCTGCTGAGCGTTATCGTGGCGCTCACTTTCGCCGTGCTCGGCGCCGTCACGTTACTGGGTAGCGACAACATCCTCGCGGGGTTCGTTGCTGGTCAGTCTGTTCGCCGATGTTACTGACGAAGCCGACGGACAGAAGATCCGGGAGACGGTGCTTGGCCCGTTTACGTTCTCGAGCAGCTCCCAGACGAACCCGATTCGGAGCATTACTGTCGCGATGACTACCGGTTTGGATTCCGGCGAAAGCGTGCCCGGCGATCTTCTTCGGCTGCTCGAAACGCGACATTTGTGGCCCCGCGACGACCCCGGATAGTGTATGCGCCAGGTAGTCCCACCACCAGATCCAGTCGTACAGACCCGACGTCCCGAGCGTGTAGACCAGTGCCGCTGTCGAGACCTGCGGCCGTTGCCACGGACGAAAGCGGGCACGGTATCTGTTTTCGAGGACTCCCGGTATCGCTGCAAACACCAGCGCGATGATACCGTTGATGATCACGCCCGGATCGCGCCGACGGACCCATCGGACGAGCGCTGTGAAGATAGCGATCTGAAGAACTCGATTCGCGATTCGTCCGGCTTCGCCCCTTTCTGCGGACAAAATCTGGTTTCGAGGACAGCGATCGTGGAAGGTCGATATCCTTTTTTGCTGAACGGCTATCGAGCGAGGGTGTCGCTACCGCGCGTCCTCGAGTTCCTCGAGCGCCTCCGGATTCTCGATGCTGCTCATATCACCCAGATCCTCGCCCGTATACGTCGCCTCGATGGCTCGGCGGATGATCTTGCCCGACTGGGTCTTCGGGAACTGATCGACGAACAGGATCTCGCGCGGGCGGAACGGCTTGCCCAACTCCTCGCCGACCTGTGCGCGCAGTTCCTCGCGCAACTCGTCGGTCTCCTCGAAGCCGTCCTCGAGGATCACGTAGGCGACGACGGCGGTTCCGGTGGTCTCGTCCGGGGCCCCGATCGCCGCGGCCTGATTGACGGCTTCGTGATCGATCAGTGCACCCTCGACCTCCGCTGGGCCGACTTTCCGACCCGCCACGTTGAGCGCGTCGTCGGCCCGGCCGTGGAGGAACCAGAAGCCGTCTTCGTCCTGTTGGGCCCAGTCGCCGTGATTCCACAGGTCCTCGAACGTCGACCAGTACTCCTTCAGGTAGCGTTCGTCGCCGGACCAGAGCGACTTCGTCATCGAGGGACAGGAGTCCCGCGCGACGAGGAAGCCGCGTTCGTGATCCTCCTTCACCGAATTCCCCTGCTGATCGACGATATCGATGTCCATCCCGAGCCCCGGCCCGCCGAGCGTACACGGTTTGAGCGGCTGGTTCGGCATCGGCATCAGGAAGCAGCCACAGATTTCGGTGCCGCCGGAGATGTTGATGATCGGCGCCTCGCCGCCGCCGACGTTCTCGTAGAACCACAGCCAGGACTCGGGGTCCCAGGGCTCGCCGGTCGAGCCCAGCAGACGGAGCGAGGAGAGGTCGTGGCCGGAGAGCCAGTCATCTCCGTGTTTTCGCAGCGCCCGAATCGCGGTTGGCGAGATGCCGAACTGGGTGAGCTTGTGGCGGTCGATCATTTCCCAGAAGCGATCCGGTTCGGGGTGGTCCGGCGCGCCCTCGTACATGAAGACCGTGCCGCCGAAGGTGTGGGTGCCGATGAGGGTCCACGGCCCCATCATCCAGCCGATGTCGGAGACCCAGAAGAATCGATCCGAGGGCTTCAGGTCCATCCCGAAGTAGACCTCTTTCGCACACTGCATCTGGACCCCCGCGTGGGTGTGGACGATCCCCTTCGGCTTGCCCGTGGTGCCCGAGGAGTACAGCAGCATCGACTCCTGGCTCGAGCCGAGCGATTTCGACTCGTAGGCGTCGTCCTGCGTTTCGACGGCGTCAGTCCACCACTCGTCGCGGTCGTCGTCCCACGGAATTTCGTGCTTGCTGGCCGGATCACCGGCGTCAAGTCTGTCAAAGACGATCGTGTCCTCGACGTGTCCGGCCTCCTCGATGGCCTCGTCGGCCGCCGATTTGAGGAAGACCGGCTTCCCGCGGCGGTAGAAGCCGTCGCCCGTGAACAGCACCGAACAGCCGGAGTCCGCGATTCGGGTTGCAGCCGCGTCGACGCCGAAGCCCGAGAAGATGGGGACCGCGACCGCGCCGACTTTGAAACAACCGTAGAGGATCGAGACGACCTCCGGGACCATCGGCATGTAGAGCCCGACGGTGTCCCCTGTCTCGATGCCGCGTTCCTTGAGTGCGTTCGCGACCTGGTTCGACTGCCGGTGGAGTTCGTGATACGTGACTTCGCGAACCTCACCGTCCTCGCCCTCCCAGATAGTCGCGACCTTGTTTCGCCGTTCCTCGTCGACGGCGGCGTGGCGATCGACGACGTTGTGGGCCACGTTGAGTTCCCCGCCGGGATACCAGTCGGTGAACTGTGGGCCGTCGCTGTCATCCCGTATTTCGTCGTAGCCCTCGTAGAACTCGATATCGAGGTAGTCGACGAGTTCGTCCCAGAACCAGTCGACCCCGCTTGCGGGTTCGCCGTCGACCTCGCTCGTCGTCCGCTCGATGAGATCGTCGTAGTCGTCGATCCCGTACGTCTCCATGAACTCGTAGACGTTCGTCGACTCGACGAACGCCTGACTCGGTTCGTGAACGATCTCGTCGACGTCCTCGAGGCTCGGGTCGGTAGTGTTCCCTGTCATCGTTACTCGTACGTTAGCGTCATGCCGCCATCAAACAACAGGTCGCCGCCGTCGAGGTGGCGGCCGAGGTCGGAGAAACCGATCAGGTAAAGGTTGGCGACGTCGACCGGTTCCATCATCTCTTTGACGCGGGACTGGCCGAGCATTACGTCTTCGATCACCTCGTCGACGGAGATGCCGCGCTGTTCGGCGGTGTCCGCGAGTTGGTCCGTCACCAGCGGCGTCTTCACGTAGCCGGTGCTGATCGAGAACGCACGAATGTCGCCGTCGCCTTCGGCGGCAATCGACTGCGTGAGTCCGCGCAGGCCGAACTTCGAGACGTTGTACCCCACCTTGTCGCTGGTGACGTAGTGGCCGTGAACCGAACTCATGTTGCCGATACAGCCCCGTCCGTCCTCGGTTTCCCGGAAGTGGGGCATGCAGAGCTTCGAGAGGTAGAGCGGCGCTCGAAGCATGATCTCGTGCATCCGATCGTACATGTCCATCGGGAAGTTCTCGATCGAGTCGATGTGTTGCATTCCCGCGACGTTCGCGAGGTACTTGAGGTCGCCGTACTGCGTGGCCTCCTCGACGATTCGTTCGAGATCGTCGTCGTCGGTCAAGTCTCCGACGATGGACTCGATCTCGCCCTCGAGACCGAGTTCATCGCCGCGCTCGATCGTTCCCTGGAGTCCCTCCTCGTCGATGTCCGTCGCGGCGACGGTGAGTCCGTTTCCGGCGGCGGCGAGGGCCGTCGCTCTGCCGATACCCGATCCGCCGCCCGTTACGAGACAGACGTTCCGACTCGTGAACGCGTCGTCGTCGATCGATTGAATATCGTCTTCCGTCACCGTCGGCGGGGTAACTTGATCCTGAGACATATCTCTCGCTCGGTGTACGTTATCTCGGGACGCGCTAAAAGTCGTCCGTTAACATATCAACGGTCGTTTCCGCTGGCATCTCCCGCCCCAACCATCCGTTATTGATACCGGAACAGTCGAGCCACTGGGATATAGCTCCTGATAATAAATATTAAGACTTTGTATGTGATTTTCCATCTAGTAATGATCGATCTCGATATCGACATGCGGCAGTACGATTGCCCGTTCATCGACACGACCGATAACGTCGATATCGCTTTCTCGGCCGTCCAGTGGCAACTGGACACCGACGACGAGACGCTCGAGACCCGGCTCATCGCGACAGGAGAGTCGAGCGGGGCGCTCGAGGCCGGACTCCGCGAGCTCCGCGAGCACCCGAACATGACGGAGTGTTACATCCTCTCGAAGCGCGACGCCGTCGCCCAGATCGGGACGACGATCGAGGAGACGAACGCGATGCGAACGATCGATCGGAACGGCGGCTACATCACCGGTCCGTTCCGAATCGAAGACGGCCGCGAACGGTGGCACGTCGGTTTTGACGACGACGGCGACGAGGACCGCACGCTCGCCGAACTCGAGCGACACAACGACTTCACCGTCGAGGATCGCGACCAGCTCGGCCCGACAGCCCTGTTCGACTTACTGGAGAACTCCGATAGCGCGATTTCCCTGCTCGATGGCTGTCGATCCCTCACCGAGACCGAGCGGACGACGTTCGAGGCCGCCTCCAGGGCCGGCTACTACGAGACGCCTCGCGAGACGACGCTCGAGGAGCTGGCGGATCACTTCGATGTCTCGAAGACCGCCGTCTCGATGAACCTCCGTCGGAGCGAGCGAAAGGTGTTGAAGGCGGCGTTGACGGCCCTCGAGAACATCGACGACGGCGAGACGCACTGATCGTCCCTCGGTGGTCGCCGCTGTGGGTACGAAGCGATACGGAACGCGACCCGGCTCCAAGGGCCGTTCGCGCGTGACCCTCAGGAAACTCGACGAGCGACTCGCCAGCATGGAGGCCGAGATCGCGGAGACGAGACGCGAGATACGGGCGGTAGAACGCGGCGAAAGTACGACGACGTTCGACGAACGCGACCACCTCGAGTCGAACGCGACAACCGATGGAGCGAGAGCCGAGATGGAAAGCGACGTGTCGACGGACGACTCGAGCGATCGGTCGGCGTCGACATCGGCCGCTGCGCCTTCGCCCTCGAGTCCCGGATCCGACGCGAGTCGTGACGACGGTTCCGAACGCGACGAGGGCGAGTAGCGGACTCCCGTGACCGATTCAGGCCTCGAGAATCTCGTCCTCGTCGTCCTCGGGAACGACCAGCGAGCCGTCCAGGACGGTCACTCCGCGGCCGCCGACCTGGACGGCGCTCCCGACGCGCGCCCGAACCAGTCCCGGGCGGTCGACGTAGTGGCCCTGCTCGAGGCGGAGTTCGTCGGGGAAGTCGTCGTCGAACGCGCCGAATCGGTCGAGGTACGCGCTGACGGAACCGCTCGCGGTGCCGGTGACCGGGTCTTCGGGCACGCCGGCCCCCGGGGCGAACATTCGGCCGTGGAGCGTCGACTCGCGGTCGAGCGCGTCGAACGTGAAGAGATAGACGCCGGTGGCGTCGACAGCTTCGGTCAAGTCCTCGATCGCGTGCATATCGGGATCGGCATTTCCGAGGTCGGAGAGGTAGGTGATCGGGACGATCAGGAAGGGGAGCCCGGTCGAGGACACCGCGAGCGGAATATCGTCGCTCGCACCCTCGAGGGCCGCCTGACCGACGCCGAGCGCGTCGGCGACGCGGTCGTACCCGACATCGACCTCGCGAATTTGCGGGGTGTCCTGTGTCATCCAGACCGTGCCGTCCGGTTCGAGTTCGATCTCGAGTTCGCCGACGTTCGTCTCGAGGCTGTAGGTTCCGGCCTCGAGTCCTTCGTCGTAGAGGTGTGCGAAGCTGCCGATCGTCGCGTGCCCGCAGAGGTCGACCTCCTGAGTGGGGGTGAAGTACCGAATCCGATAGTCGGCGGTCTCGCTCGGGGAAAGGAACGCCGTCTCACTGACGGCCATCTCGGCGGCGATCTGCTGCATCTGGTCGTCGGAGAGTCCATCGGCCTCGGGGACGACGCCGGCGGGATTCCCCGCCATTGGCTCGTCGGCAAAGGCGTCGACCTGCAAGATCCGAATCGTGTCCATACCACGTCCGTGGGACGACCGACGTATCAATCTGCTGTCCTCGGCATCGCCGTGGACACCGATCCGGACGCCACGGATCGTCGCCCGGTTCTCAGTCGTCGCCGGCCCGCTCGACGGACTGACTCTCGTCCCCGACCGTCGACAGCCCGTCCGAGTCGTGCGTCCCGACCGGTGGCCGATTCACCTCGGCTGCGGAGGAGGTCTCGAGATCGGTGGTCGACTCGAGTCGGTTCATCTCCCCGTCTTCCCGCGCATCCTGATCGATCCGCATCGAACAGAACTCGACGCCGCACATCGAGCAGAAACGGGCCTCCTTGTAGTTGTCTTCGGGCAGCGTCTGGTCGTGGTAGTCGCGGGCGCGGTCGGGGTCGAGCGCGAGGCCGAACTGCTCGCGCCACTCGAAGTTGTACCGCGCCTCCGAGAGCGCGTCGTCCCAGTCGCGCGCGCCGGGGCGTTCGTTCGCCACGTCGCCGGAGTGGGCGGCGATCCGGTAGGCTGCGAGGCCGTCGCGAACGTCCTCCTCGTCGGGGAGTCCGAGGTGCTCTTTCGGGGTGACGTAACAGAGCATCGCCGCGCCGGCCTCGGCTGCCATCGCGGCCCCGATGGCGCTCGTGATGTGGTCGTAGCCCGGCGCGATGTCGGTCACGAGCGGGCCGAGGACGTAGAACGGCGCGCCGTCACAGACCGCCTGCTGGCGCTCGACGTTCTCGGCGACCTTGTGCATCGGGACGTGACCCGGTCCTTCCACCATCACCTGCACGTCGTGCTCCCAGGCGCGACGGGTCAGTTCGCCTAAGGTGTCCAACTCGGCGTACTGGGCCTCGTCGCAGGCGTCGGCCAGCGACCCCGGTCGAAGACTGTCCCCGAGGCTGAAGGTGACGTCGTGTTCGGCGAAAATCTCGCAGATTTCGTCGTACACCTGAAAGAGCGGGTTCTGCTCCCCGTGGCTTTCCATCCACGACGCCATGATCGACCCGCCTCGGGAGACGATTCCCGTCTTCCGGCCGTCGGTCAGCGGCAGGTGCTCCGCCTGGATTCCGGCATGGATGGTCATGTAGTCGACGCCCTGCTCGGCTTGCTTCTCGATGACCTCGAGCAGCAGCTCCGTCGTGAGCTCTTCGGGACCGCCCGCTCGCTTTACCGCCTCGTACAGCGGCACCGTCCCGATCGGCACCGGCGAGTGGTCGACGTGCGTTTCGCGTATCTCGTCGAGATCGCTCCCGGTGCCGAGATCCATCACCGTGTCCGCGCCGTAGTGGACCGCGGTGTGGAGCTTTCGCAACTCCTCCTCGAGATCGCTCGTCGTCTCGCTGTTGCCGATGTTCGCGTTGACTTTCGTCGCGAACTCGCGGCCGATGATCATCGGGTCGAGCGCGTCGTGAGTGACGTTCGCCGGAATCACGGCCTGCCCCTCGGCGACCTGCTCCCGGACGAACTCCGGCTTTCGGTTCTCGCGTTCGGCGACCCGTTCCATCGCGTCCGTAACCGTCCCCTCGCGTGCGGCTTCGATCTGTGTTCGCGCCATCGATAACTAGGTTGTACCATCGAGTTATATAGCTCTGGCGTTGGCCGTAGACCGGCGAAAGAGCGCCGGCAACGCTGTCGACGTTCGGCACGGAAGATGTACAGAGTTGTATGCTCGTGGCGTCTCCGTGCGTCTAATGCCCGAGACGCCGAACCACCCAGTTGCCCAGCGGGCCTACGACGAACTCGCGGCAGGGTACGACCGCGAGGGCGATACGAAGCCGTCGAACGCCTACCTCGAACGGCCGGCAACGCTCTCCTTGCTCGCCGCGGTCGAAGGAACGCGCGTTCTCGACGCCGGATGCGGTGCCGGTCACCTCGCGGACGAACTCGCCGATCGTGGCGCGACCGTCATCGGTCTCGACGCGAGTCGCGAAATGCTCGCGTACGCGCGAGAACGGGTCCCCGATGCCGACTTCCTTCGGGCCGACCTCGAGAGTGGCCTCCCGTTCAGTGACGACGCGTTCGACGGCGTCACCAGTTCGCTGGCGTTTCACTACGTAAAAGAGTGGACGCCGCTGTTTCGCGAACTCCGCCGAGTCCTGACTCCCGGCGGCTGGATCGTTTGTTCGGTGCAACATCCCCACGCCGACTTCGAGGAGTACGACGACGCCGAGAACTATCACGAACTGGAACTGGTTTCGGCGACGTGGGAGTCCTTCGATACCGAGGTGGACGTTCCGGCGTACCGTCGGCCGCTCTCCGCGATGCTGTCTCCCGCGCTCGAGGCGGGGTTCCGGCTCGACCGACTGCTCGAACCGACGCCCACGGAAGCGTACCGCGAGGCGAACCCGGAACGGTACGAGTACGAGGCGACCCGTCCGAACTTCCTCTGTCTTCGCCTCGTCTCACCACCCTAACACACTGCTGACGTCCGTAGCACGCGTCTGACCTCCTACTCGAGCGTCTCGACTGGCCCACCACGGATACGAACCGTCAGCGAGTCGTCCACGTCGTCGGGCACCGAGACGAGAATACTCGCCGTCGCCCGTCCTCGAGATCCATCGCCGTCGCCGTCCTCAGGGATCGTCACCATCGTCCGCTCGTCCTCGATGGCGAGCCAGTACGCCCCGGACTCGGCACGGACGGTGACCACAGCCTCGACGCGCTCGCCGGGCCGAATCCGGTCCTCGAATCGAATGGACTCGAGCGAGAGCGACGAGGGCTCGAGGTCGACCGAGACGGTGCGATCGAGCGTCGTCGTGTGGACGGGGACGCCCTCGCTTCCGTCGCTACCGTCACCCGCGCTCGGGTCCTCCGTCAGAATCTCGACGCCGAGTTCGGACTCGACGAGTCCGATCCGGTTGCAGATCGTCTGCTCGGCGGAGCCGGCGAAGAGCAGGCCGACGAGCGCTCCGTCCTCGAGAAATACCGGCGACCCGCTGTCGCCGCCCTCGGACATCGGGCCGGTGACCAACTGCTCGCGAAGCAGTACGGGGCCGTGCTCCTCGCCGAAGTTCACGCGGACGCTCGCGCTCGTCGCCTCGATCTCGGCGCTCGTGACGCCCGTCGTGCGGCCCGTTTTCGTCACCGTCTCGCCCCGCAGCGCCTGGTACTCCTCGCGTCGGATCGCCGTCGGCCACGAGTCCTCGAGTTCGAAGTAGTCGGCCGCGTCCCGATCCGAGCCGGCCGATCGGGCGGCGATGTCGACCCGAACGCCCTCCTCGATGGGGACGTAGCCGACGAGTTCGCCGACCGCGTCGTCCTCGGTGCCGCCGTCGCGGGGCGAGGGCTGGCGGATCGGCGCGCCGGGATCGGCTTCGTTCGAGCGGGCGTAGACGTGGTTGTTCGAGAGCCGAACGAGGTCGCCCGACTCGATGTCGTCGCGCCAGACGACGTCTCCGTCGTCGGGATCGGTGACTCGAGCCGGGTACGGGCCGCCGGTTCCCGCCGTCAGGTTCGCGTTGCTCTCGCTGACGCCCGCGGGTACGGGTCGGTGGCGTCCCTCGCGTCCGGGTGCGGCTTCGGGGACCGTCTCGTACATCGACAGCGCGTCGAACCCCTCGCGCTCCTCGCCGTAGCCCGCGTCGACGACGTCGATGGTCACGTCGTCGCCCGCGTCGGCTACGCGCTTTGCGACGTGATCCTCGTCCGCGAGACAGTCGTCCGACTCCTTCTGGGTGACGAAGACGGTCACTCGATCCTCCCGCTCGTCGTAGTCGACGCCGATCACGTTCTTGCACTCGAGAAGGTACTCGTAGTCCTGGCTGGTGGGCATGGGCTATTGCACCCTTCTATACAGTATTCTGTCTCAATAATATTGAATTTAATTGAGGACGACACGCAGTGAGGACGGCGGGTTTCAGCCGACTTATGAGGGTCGCCACACTGGTATCGCGTAGGTGCCATCAGATGTCCGATCTACCGGACGATTTCGACTGTACGATCACTACCTGGGAGTACATCTACGGCCTCTGTCGCGACGTCAGCGACGAGGTTCGCGACGACGCGTTCGAACCCGATGTCGTCGTCGCGCTCGCCCGCGGGGGCTGGTTCGCGGGCCGGTGTCTCTGTGACTTCCTCGGACTGGACGACCTGACGAGCCTGAAGATGGAACACTACGTCGGAACCGCCGAGAAGAGCGGCGAGCCGACCGTTCGCTACCCCATGCCCAAGGGGAGCGTCGAAGGGAAGGACGTCCTCATCATCGACGATATCGCCGACACCGGCGGCTCCATCGAACGGGCCCACGAGTACGTCACCGATCGCGACGCCGGCGAGGTTCGAACGGCGACGCTCCAGTTGCTCGGAACCAGCGAGTACCAACCCGACTACGTCGGCGAACACCTAGAGGAGTGGACCTGGATCGTCTACCCCTGGAACTTCATCGAGGACATGGTCGACCTCGTCTCGAGCGTCATGGCGCAAGCCGAGCAGGACACATTCACGCAGGAGGAGATTCGTCACTATCTCTCGGAGTTCCACAACATCGACCGGATCGAAATGGAGATCGCTCAGCCGGACCGAGTTCCGGAAGTGCTAACCGAGATGGAACGACGCGACATCCTCGAGTCCGCCGGACCTGGCGAGTGGATGCTCGCCGGCGACTGAACAGCTGGTAACAGCCGGCGGGTGGGCTGTCGTCGTATCGAGCGCGAGTCACGGGCGTGGCTCGAGGCCGCACGGAGGTTACCGCGATCCGAGCGAGGGCGGGACCTCGAAGGCGACGACCACGTGGTGCGTCTCTCTGCGGTGATCGGCGCCGATCGCCGTTGCACGCTCGCGCCCGTCGGCCGCGTGTTCGAACGAGCAGCCCTCGCACGTCACCAGGTACTGCTTCGGTCCGTCGTCCCCGTCGGTTGACTCCCTGTTCGTGAGCATACGCCTTCGTACACCGCCACACTGCTTGAGGGATTTTCCAAACAGATTAGGGTTGAAGGAAAAGCAGTACGTGTTCGCGGTTGAGAGGTCGATCCGTCAAATCGACCCCTGATACCGGTTTCGACACCGTTTCGAACGGACAGATACCGAGTCCGACGCGTTCGTTACTCGGCGACCGATTCGGCCTCGCTCGAGTCGGTCGCTCCCGTCGTCGAATCCGTCTCTTCGTCGCCACTTTCGTCGAGCAGCGACTCCTTCCACGTGCCGCGCGTGAACCACGCGACGGCGGCGATCGCGCCGACGATATCACCGACGACGACGCCGGTCCAGATTCCCGTCGTTCCCCAGCCGGCGACGAAGATCAGGTAGTACGTGACCGGGACGCGGACGATCCACAGGCCGATCACGGCGAATGCCAGCGCCGTCTTCGTATTTCCGGCGCCGCGGAACGCGCCCTGAATCACCTGCATGACGCCCATGAAGACGAACGCGAACGCGGCGAACTGGAGGTAGGTGACGCCGTGGGCGAGCGTCTCGGCCCGGCCCGCCTCCTCGGCCGTGAGGAACACCGCGACGAACGGCTCCGGGAAGAGGAAGGCGAGCGCCCCGGCGACGAACATGATCCCGGCGACCACGCCCGAGGCGATCCACGTCGCCTTCTCGGCGCGATCGGCCATGCCGGCACCCAGGTTCTGGCCGACGATCGAGTCCGTCGCCTGCCCCACCCCCATCGCGGGCAGGAACGCAAGCGAGATCAGTCGGTTGCCCAGCCCGTAGGCCGCGACGACCGCCGGCGGGAAGGTGACGACCATCGCGGTCATCCCGACCAGCGCCAGCGCCGTCATCGACTGCTCGAGCGCCGTCGGGACGCCCAGCCGGGTGATCTCGGAAACGTACTCGAGGCGCGGACGAAGGTGGCCGAACTCGATGTCGGGACCGACATCCGTGTAGTACAGCAGGTAGAAGCCGATCAGCGTCGCGATCCCTCGGGAAACGACGGTCGCGACGGCGGCGCCGGCGATCTCGAGGCGGGGCAGCGGCCCGACCCCGAAGATGAGCAGCGGGTCGATTACCAGGTTGATAACGACGCTGATGGCCATTACGCGCATCGGTGCGCGGGTGTTGCCGTAGCCCCGCATGAGCGCGGCGAAGACGAAAAAGCCGAAGACGAAGGGAACTCCCAGGAAGAAGATCTGGAGATAGTCGGCCGCCAGCGGGAGAATCGCCGCCTCCGTCTCGCTGTCGGCCGGGAGGAGATCGAGCATCGGCTGGGTCGCGAAGTAGCCGATGATACCGAGACCGACCGCGACGATCGAGATGAACGAGATCGTCTGCCCGGCGATCAGGCCGCCCTTCCCGCTTTCGGCTCCCGTGTGCTGGGCGATCAGGATCGCGCCGGCCGTCGTGAACCCGGCACCGACCGCGATCACCAGAAAGAGGAGCGGAAAGGCGAGGCTCACCGCACCGACGGCGTCGGGCGAGAGCGCGCCGAGCCAGAAGGTATCGCCGACGTTGTAGGCGACCTGCAGGAGCTGGATGACCACGAGCGGCCACGCCAGCTTGAACATCGGCCGGACGAGCGATCCCTCCGTGAGATTACTCTCGTCCGGCGACTCGCCGGAGGACATACTACGAGCGTATCGCTCGACTTACTTGTTTTCTCGTGAGGTGTGATATCGCCAACCACTCTCGTACAGACACACTAATACGAGCCGTTGTCGTCGAACGCTCGCTCGACCTCGAGCGCCGTCGCTTCGTCGCGGAGATCGACGCGGCGGACGATGTCGGTTCCGGGGGCATCACCGGGTTGCCGGTTGTCCGCGGCAGTGCCGACCCGATTTGCCCGTTCTGCCCCTTCCCTCGAGTCCGCCGACCCGTCCGCTCCGCCGTCGGGCGATCCGGGCGTCGACTCGCGCGTCTCCCGTGATTCGGAGTCGCTCGCTCCGTGCGGATCGACGTCGAGACAGCCCGGACAGAAGTCGTTGTGCCCCCAGGCGAGCGTGTACACCGGCACCCCGAGGACGACGAACTGGCGCGCGTAGCGACGGTGCGTTCCGCCCTCGATCACCGCCTCACAGCGAACGCACTGCCGTCGGTCCGATGCGAACTCATCGTCTTCGAACCGGTACTCGATCCCGAACGTGTGGGCCGGATAGAGCGGGAGTCCGCGGAGCGTCCAGCACACGAACAGCGTCCCGAAGAAACAGCTCATCGAGAGCCACACCGCAGTACTCGAGTCGACGACGACGAGCGGACCGACGAGCGACCCCGCGAGAACGCCGAACGGGAGCGCTCGCCGCAGGAGGGCGAACGTCTCGACGCGGACGCGAAAGGCCGCGTCGTCCGGTCGCGCGTCGGTAGGCCTGGACATCGACCCGAGGTTCGAACGGTGCTCGGTAAACGTTTGTGGCAGTTTCGCAGTCGGTCGGTCTACGACCGCCGGTCAGTTTCGCCTCCGTTCGAGTCAGTCCGCAACCGCTTCGGTCGCTTCCGTCTCGACGGTCGCGTCCTGCACCCAGAGGTCGCCGAACAGTTCGTCCTGCACGAGGCGCACCCGGCCCCGGTGGGCGAGAAAGAGGAGGGCGAGATAGGTCATCACGCGCGTGCCGCCGACGCCGTCGATTTCGGCGTACAGCACCTCCTCGCGGCCCTGCTCGTACTGGGACTCGAGTTCCGACTCGACGTCGTCGATGACGGCTTCGATGTCCTCCTCGTGGGTCGTGTGGGTGACGTCGTCGCTCGTCGGCTCGTCGTCCACCCGGAAGTCGTCGCCCGAGTGGTAGTTCAGCTCCTGCATCCCGCGGTCGTAGCCCCGCGGCGAGTCGCTCGTGTCGTACGTTCGGGACTCCTTCCACCAGGTGCCGCGTTCGGCCCCGCGCAGTTCCCGCACCAGTTCGTCGAGCGTTTCGGGCTTCCCGCGGGCCTGCTTGCGCTCGAGGCGGCGTTCCATCTCCGCCTCGAGCCCCTCGACGGGGTCGAAACCGGGCGGCCCGCCCTCGGCGTCGGGGTCGCCGCCGTCCATCGGCCCCTCGTCGGCAAAGGGCGCCTCCCACGGCGGGAGTTCGTCCGCCTCGGGTTCGTCCGGGGCGAACAGCTCGTCGCTTTTCATCCGCAGGAGAACGCTCGCGTAGAACAGCGCCCGGCCCGAGGTCCGCAGGTCAGCGTCGTCGAGCGCCTCGAGAAACTTGTCGGTCACCGCGACGATGTCGATATCCCAGGGATCGATCTCGCCGTTCTTGGCGAGTTGGACCAGCAGTTCGACGGGCTCGACTTCGTCGTCTTCGTCCTCGCTGTCTTCGATGTCCCCGCCCAGGTCGTCGTCTTCGGAGAACTCGAGGACCGATCCGTCGCCCGGCGATTCGGGAGCGTCGCTCGAGTCAGATCCCGGCGGCTCACGCTCCTCGTGACCCGCGATGTTCAGCGGGATGTCCTCTTTCCCGCCGTCCGTATAGAAATCGTCCTTGCACCGTTCGCCTCGCTCACGGTTCGCTCTGCTCTCCGTTCGCGTACTCGAGGACCCCGTCGTCGTCGTATCCGGCTCCTCGGGCTCCTCGCTAGTCACTCGCCGGCACCTCCTCACCGTCGCCGGAGTCGTCGTCGCTCAGGTCGATGCCGGTCACCGCGCTGACGTTGTCCTGTTGCATCGTGACGCCGATCGCTCGCTCGGAGCGGTCGAGCATCGCGCTGCGGTGGGAGACGACGACGAACTGGGCCTTCTCGGAGAGCTCGTCGACCATCTCGCCGATCCGGTCGGCGTTGACGGCGTCGAGGAAGGCGTCGACCTCGTCTAACGCGTAGAACGGGGCGGGGTTGTGCCGCTGTATCGCGAAAATAAAGGCGAGTGCGGTCAGGGACTTCTCCCCACCGGACATCGCGTCGAGTCGCTGGATCGGCTTGTCCCCCGGCTGGGCCTTCATCGTCAACCCGCCGTCGAACGGGTCGTCCTCGTTCTCCAAGTGCAGGGTTCCGGTCCCCTCTGAGAGCTTCTCGAAGATCTCCGTGAACTGGCCGGCGATCTCGTCGTAGGAGTCCATGAACGTCCGTTTCTTCTGGGTCTCGTACTGCTCGATCCGATCGCGGATCCCTTCGGCCTCCTCGACCAGGGTCGCCTTCGCGTCCTCGAGTTCCTCGAGGTCGCTCCGGACGTCGTCGTACTCGTCGATCGCCAGCATGTTCACCGGCTCCATCGCCTCCATGTCCGCGGTCAGGTACTCGATCATCTCGAGGACCGTCTCGTGGTCCGGCACGTCCTCGGGGTCGTAGTCGCCGACCTCGCTCTCGAGGCTCTCGATCTCCCACTCGAGGTCGCCGACCTTGCTGCGGGTGTTTTCGAGCTTGCTCTCGACGGCGTTGACCCGATCCTGTTGCTGGTCGCGGCTCGTCCGGGCCTCGGAAAGCTCCTCCTTGAGGTCGCTTCGCTCGTCTTTCAACTCGGCGAGTTCGTCCTCTAAGTCCGCGACGGCCTCGTGTTTTGCCTCGAGCGTCTCGCGTTTCCCCTCGATCTCCGCCTCGTACTCGTCGATCCGGTCTTCGTGCTCCGCTTTGCGGTTCTGGGCCGTCTCGATGTCGTCATGGAGGTCCTCGATGGCGTCCTCGGCGTACTCCTTCTCCAAGCTCAGTTCGTTGAGTTTGCTGTCGATATCCGAGATGCGATCCTCGCGTTCGTCGATCTCGTTCTCTAGCTCTTCGATCTGTGCGGTGAGTTCCGGAATCTTCGAGTCCGCGAGTTCGGTCTCGAGTTCATCGATATCGGCGTCGATTGCCTCGACTGCGGCGGTCTTCTCCTCGATCTCGCCCGAGATCTCGGTCATCCGCTCGTCGACGGATTCGCGTTCGTCCTCGAGATCGGCGAGGTCGTCCTCGAGGGTCTCGATTTCATCCTCGACGGACTCGCGTCGCTCCGCGAGGCTCTCGAGGCTGCTCTCGATCGAACGCACCTCGTCGGCCGCGTCGGTTTTGCGGTCGCGAGCGTTGTCGAGGCGCTCCTCGACGTCGCGAAGTTCCTCGCGCAACTCCTCGCGTTCCTCCTGGAGTTCCGTGATCTGTTTGGCAACGCGCTCGAGTTGGCCCTCGCCGCCGCCGGTGAAGGAGTAGCGCGAACCGCCGCCCGAACCGCCGGTCATCGCGCCGCTTTTCTCGACTAAGTCGCCGTCGAGGGTAACCATCCGGTAGTCGCCCATGTAGGAGCGGGCGGTCTCTAAGTCCTCGACGACCAGCGTGTCGCCGAGCACGTAGGAGAAGACGCCGCTGTACTGCCCGTCGAAGTCGACCAGGTTGTAGGCGAAGTCGACGACGCCGGGATCGCTCGGCGCGTTGGGCAGCCGACGCTGGTTCATATCCGTCATCGGCAGGAACGTCGCCCGACCCGCGTTGCGCGACTTGAGGTGGTCGATACACTGCTGGCCGATGACGTCGTCGTCGACGACCACGTTCGCGAGTCGGCCGCCCGCCGCGGTCTCGCAAGCGACGGCGTACTCGCCGGCGACGTTGCCCAACTGGGCGACTGCACCGTGAACGCCGTTGATCCCCGCGTTGAGGATGGTCGTCACCGCACGACCGAAGGAGGAGTCGCCGCTCTCGCCCGCGTTGGCCTCGAGTTCGGCGTACTCCTGTTGTTTCGCCTGGATGTCGTCGTCGACGTCGTCGACGTCCGACTGGAGGCGTCGCTTCTCACCTTTGAGATCGTCGACGACACCGGCAGTATTCTCGCGGTTCTTCTCGGCCTTCTCGAGCTCTCGCTCGAGTTCGGAGCGCTTGCTCTCGATCTCGGGGATCTCCTCGCGGCGCTGGTCGATCGTCGCCTCCTTCTCGCTGATCTCGTTCGAGCGCCGGCGCGCCTCGTCCAACAGGCGGTCCTGCTCGCGCTGGAGGTCGTTTTTGGTCGTTTTTGCCGCCTCGAGGTCGTCCTTCCGCTCGGACAGATCCGCCTTGAGCTCGTCGAACTCGGTGTCGACGGCGTCGATCTCGGCCTCGAGTTCGTCGCGTTCTGCCTCCCGTTCCTGAATCTCGCTCGCGATCGAGGCCTTCTCGAGTTTGTGCTCGCGCATCTCGTCGTCGAGTTCCTCGATCGTCTCCTGCTTGCGATCGATCTGGACGAACGCCTCGCGACGGTTGGATTCCGCCTCCTCGATCGCCTCCCCGCTGGATTCGATCTTGTCCTCGAGTCGCGAGATCTCGCCTTTGATCTCCTCGATCTCGCTTTTGATTCGCAGCTGCTCGTCCTCGCCCTTGCGTTCGATCTCGGCGTTGAGATCCTCGAGGTCCTCCTGCAAGCGAAGGACCGTCCCTTCGCGCTCGTCGAGTTCCCGCTGGAGCTCTTCTAAGTCCTCGGCGAGTCCGTCGGCCTTCGACTGGGCGGACTCGAGGTCCGCGCGCTTTTCCTCGAGTTCGCTGGCCTTCTTGTACCCCTCGTACTCCTCCTTCTCGCGGCGGAGTCGGCGGTACCGAAGTGCTTCCCGGCGTTCGTCCTCGAGCTGGGCGAGTCGGTCGCGTTTCTCCTCGATGCGCAACTCGGCCTCGTCGATTCGCTCCTCGACGACCTCGAGTTCCCCGAACGCGTCCTCTTTTTTCGCGTCGAACTCCGCGACGCCGGCGATCTCGTCGATGATCTCCCGGCGCGCGTGGGGCGTCATGTTGATGATCTCGGTCACGTCGCCCTGCATGACGACGTTGTAGCCCTCCGGCGTGACGCCGGCCTGGGCGAGCAAATCTTGGATGTCAGAGAGATTGACCGAGCGATCGTTGAGGTAGTAGTAGGAGTAGTAGTTGTCCTCGGTCTCTTTGACCCGTCTGCGGATGCGAATCTCGTCGACGTCGCCGACGTCGTCGCTGCCGGCGGCGTTGACGACCTGGGTCCGCTCGAGGGTGTGATCTGTGTTGTCTAAAATCACTTCGACGGTCGCCTCTCGCGGGCCGCCGGAGTCGTTGCCGTCCTCGTGGCCGGGGTTGTAGATGAGATCGGTTAGTTTCTCCGCGCGGATCCCGCGCGTGCGGGCCAGTCCGAGCGCGAAGAGGACGGCGTCGATGATGTTCGATTTCCCGGAACCGTTCGGTCCCGTGACGACCGTGAAGTCCTGATAAAAGGGGATCTTCGTCTTTCGGCCGAAGCTCTTGAAATTGTCCAGAACGAGTGCCTTGATATACATTCTCTTCTCGAGCCCTCCGTCTCCCGGGGATCGTGGCGGGTGTCGTCGCGGGGTCGGCTGCCGTCGATACCGCCGACGGTCGACCGCGGCCGCGCCGTCGCCACGCAGTTATGCGACAATAATGTCGTCGCTACCTGAGTCTTCCGCTTCGTCCTGAGCCGCCTCCTCGCCGTCCGCGTCGGCCGCGGCCTCCGCGACCTCGTCCGGTGCCGCTTCCTGCGTCACCTCGTCCGCCGACTCCGCTTCCTCGCCGCCGCGTCGCTCGGGGACGCGGGTCGGCGACTCGGTGTCGAGTTCGGCCTCGAGTACGCGAATGCGTTCCTTGGATTCGATGAGTTCGTCCGTCAGCCCTTCTACCGTCGACTCGAGTTCCGCAACCGTCGACTCGAGTTCCTCGACGCGATTTTTCGACATGTATCCTAGGGGTCCGTCCGGCCACATAAACGTACGTCAGACAATATTAATTTGGCTGGTACATTGAGTCTGGTTGACGGCCGGCGATCCACCGCACGGGACTACTGCTGGGTGCAACCGACGAGAAGGGGGGAGACGGTCAGTTGTCGTCTTCGCGCCACTTGTGCTCGCACTCAGAACAGATGAAAAAGCGCGTCTCGCTCTCGTCGGCCGACCGAATCTGTTGCATGTACCAGTAGGCCCGGTCGTGACCGCACTCGGGACAGAGCGCGTCGGTCTCCGGCAGGGAGGTTTCCCCGGAGGATTCGATGATCTCGCTCGCCTCCTGATCGTCCGTCACGATGTACTCGTCCGCGTCACCTTTCGGCTTCGTAAAGCCGCAGCTGCCACACTCCCACAGCCCGTCGTCGGCTTTCATCATCGAACCGCATTCGTCGCAAAATTCCATTAGTGTCCGGGCTACGTCGGCCGAGAGACTTAAGCGACCCGTTTGGAGCTATCGGCGGAGACGGGGCGAACACGTTCGCACTCGCCGCAGTACGGACGAACGGGTGTCACAGGTCACCGGACGTCTCAGTCGGGTATCGACTCCCGTGTCAGGAGCTCTCAGAACGCAGGACGATGTTCCGATTTTTATATACCCGGTCGTGGTAGCTCCGTCCATGTTCGGAACGAGCGGAATTCGCGGGGCGGTGGGCGAAGAGGTAACGGCCGAACTGGCGCTTTCGGTCGGCCGTGCGCTGGCATCCGAGGGGTACGAACGCGTCGTCGTCGGTCGCGACGTCCGCGAGAGCGGCACGATGCTGATCGACGCGCTCAGCGCCGGAATCAGAGAGTGTGGCGGCGACGTCATCGTGATCGGTATCGCCCCGACGCCGACCGTCGCCCGCGGCGTCGACTGGCTCGAGGCGGACGCGGGCGTCGTGATCACCGCCTCCCACAACCCGAAGACCGACAACGGAATCAAACTCTGGTCGCCCTCCGGTCAGGCGTTCGACACCGAGCGCCGCGCGGCGATCACGGATCGCGTCGAGAACGAGCGCTACGACCTCGAGCGCTGGGACGGGATCGGCGACCGGAGACACCACGAGGGGCTGCTCGAGCGACACGCCGAAACGATTACGGACACCGTCGACGATCTCTCGGGACTCGACGTCGTGGTCGACGTCGGCAACGGCGCGGGCAGCGTGACGGCGGAGGCGCTGATCGAACTCGGCTGCGAGGTGCGAACGCTGAACGCCCAGCAGGACGGCCGCTTCCCGGGCCGACCGAGCGAACCGAACGAGGAGACGCTCGAGGACCTCCAGCGACTGGTCGGCGCGACGGACGCGGACCTCGGACTCGCCCACGACGGCGACGGTGACCGGATGGTCGCCGTGGACGAACGCGGCCGGTTCGTCCCGAAAGACCTCCTGCTCGCGCTGTTCGCCCGGGAGATGGTCAGCGACGGCGACCGGATCGCCGCGCCGGTGGATACGAGTCTCGCCGTCGACGACGCGGTGGCGGCCGCGGGTGCCTCGGTGACGCGAACCGCCGTCGGCGACGTCTACGTCGCGGAGCGGGCGACCGAACCCGACGTCGTCTTCGGCGGCGAACCCAGCGGCGCGTGGATCTGGCCCGACGAGACGCTCTGTCCGGACGGTCCGCTCGCAGCCGCGAAACTCGCCGCGATGACCAAACGCGCGGGCTCGCTCGCCGACTTGGTCGACGACCTCGAGACCTACCCCATTCGCCGAACCTCGATCGAAGTGACGGACAAGGCGGCCGTCATGGAGCGCGTCGAGACGACGGTCCGGGAGCGCGACCTCGAGGTCGACGCCCTCGACGGCGTTCGAATCGACCACGGCGACGGCTGGACGCTCGTCCGCCCCAGCGGGACCGAATCCGTCGTCCGGATCACGGCCGAGGCGCGCGATCCGGACCGCGCCGAGGAACTGTTCGAGGAGGCTCGCGAGATCGTCCTCGCGGCGACCGACGGGGGCGAGACGCGCGGGACTACCGAAACGCCGTCCGCCGAGTAGCGCGGCTTCGAGTCGAACCGAACTCGCTCCTTCGATTCGGACGGATAGAACGCACTCGAGCGTTCGCTGTCCGTCTTACTGTACGATCAGTTGGCTACCGCTCGCCGGCCATCGCCGAAAAGAGCCGCTCCTCGAACTCGGGCCTGCTGATCCCGTCGGAGGGTCCGATCCCCTCCATGTGATCGACGGACACCTGTCCGCCGCCCATCCGGGCGTGGCCGCCGGCGTTGGCCATCGGAATGTCGCTGATGGCGTGGCGTAGGGTTTCGCCCATGTGGACCCGGTCGTCCCGCGAACGCCCCGAGAGGTGAATCGTGTTGTCGTTCTGGCCGTAGACGACGACCGCCGTCACGCCCTCGAGATGCATGAGTTCGTCCGCAGCCTGGGGAATCGCGTCGGTGTTCGAGAGCGTGCCGACGTCACAGACGGCGAACGGACCTTCGACGCGTTTCTCGGTGATGGCCGTCGCTTTGACCCGCAGCACGTCGTCGCTGACCTGCGGGTTGGCGATCCGGTCGAGGAGGTCTTCGTCGATCCCCGAAAACAGCGAGGCGCAGGCGTCGAACTCGGCCCGCGAGCAGCCGTTCGTCAGCCGGTTCGTATCCGACTGAATGCCGTACAGGAGTCCCGTGGCGAGTTCCTCGGAGATCTCGAACCCGTTGCCGCCCTCCGCCGCCATCGTCGCGTCGAGTTCGTCCAGGTACTCGACGAGGATCGTCGACGCAGCGCCGTAGTCGGTCCGAACGTCCGTAAACTCCGTCCCGGCCCCGTTACCGGGGTGGTGGTCGACGACCGCGATCGGTTCGACGGTCTGAGAGCCCGCGAAGCCCCGCGGCGTGTTGTGATCGACGAGGACGACGGCGTCGGCGGCGAGCTGCGAACTCGACTCGATCGACTCGAGTTCCAGATCGAGGACGGTTCGGAACGCGCGATTCTCCTGGTGGCGGATCTCGCCGGCGTACTGCAGCGTCGCCTCGGTATCGACGGCCTCGGCGATGCGGGCGATCCCCATCGCACAGGACATGGCGTCGGGGTCCGGGTTCGGGTGCATCAATACCGCGATCTCGTCGTAGTTCCCCAGCAGGCGTTGGATGCGGACGCCGGGCGGGCGACGAAACCAGCGGACGACCCACCAGCCGCCGACGACGACGGCCACGGTCGCGAGGACGAGCAGGGAGAGCACCAGCGGCTCGAGGGCCTGGAGTTCGTCGACGACGCTCTCGACCAGCAAGGCGTCGGGCTCGAGAAAGAGTGTGCTGGTCGAGGGGTCCCGGTCGCTCATACCCGACAATCAAAGTGAATCCTCAATAAATTTCCCCCTCTGGCGACCCTTTCCCGTCGGTATCCACGCGTACGGCACAGTAGAACCGTCAGCGACGGCGATACGCCTCGATCGCGTCCCGATACCCCTCCCGGTAGGTCGGGTACGCGAACTCGTAGCCGAGGCCCCGCAGTTTGCCGTTAGAACAGCGTTTGCTGGTTAGAATGCGGCGTTTGCCGGCCTCGGAGACGTCTCCGTCTTCGAGTCGTTCGGCTTTCGTCTGCTTCGGCGGCTGTTCGACCTCGCACTGCTCGGCCAGCCAGTCGGCGAACGCCCACTTGGGAGCGGTTTCGTCGTCGACGACCTGTACTATCTCGCCGCGCGCGAGATCCTCCTCGAGAAGGTAGCGAACGGCCCCGGCCGCGTCGTCGCGGTGGACCATGTTCAGGTAGCCCTCGGTGACCGGCCCCTCGAGGTAGCGCTCGAGTCGGTAGCGACCGGGGCCGTAGAGGCCGGCGTAGCGCGCGACGGTACCTTCGAAGCCGTACTCGGGGGGTAGCTCGAGGGCGATCCGTTCGGCCTCGGCGAGCACCGCGGTCTTCTCGGTGGTCGGATCGAGTTCGGTTTCTTCGTCCACCCAGTCGCCGCCGTGGTCGCCGTGGACGCCCGTCGAGGAGGTGTAGACCAGCCTGTCGGGGCCGTTCCCGCGCTCGCCGAACTGCTGGATGGCCGTCCGCAGGCCCTCGACGTAGACCTCGCGGGCCGCGTCCGCGCCCCGGCCGCCGCTGCTGGCCGCGAAGACGATAGCGTCGACGTCTGGAACGGCCTCGAGCGCCTCGCGGTCGGTGACGTCAGCCTTGACGGCGTTGAATCCGGCGGCCTCGATTGCCTCGGCGCCGTCGTCGGAGCGACGCACGCCGGTCACCTCGTGCCCGCGCTCGGTGAGTTGGCGACCGAGTTCGAGGCCGACGTGGCCACAGCCCAGAATTGCGACGTTCATACGTCGACTCGTGGGTGCGCGTACATAATCTCGGGGTTCGAAGCGAAAATTAACCGTTCACGGTGCAGTTGTCGACCGAAATCGGACCGAGACGCGTCGGTCGATTCCGACTCGGCCGAGTCAGTACTAAATTAGGGTGCGCCGTCGGCGATCACGTACTGAATGTGGACGAACTCCTCGAGCGACATCGGGGCGCGCTGTTCGAGTTTCTGCTGGATTTCTTTCGCGTCCAGTTCGATCTCGAGTTCGGTCTCGATGGAATCGACGTCGAGGACGGCCGTCGACATCCCCAACAGGAGGTGCTCGCAGGCGATGGTGACCATCTCGTCCGGTTCGGGTTCGCCGTCCTCGAGCGACTGGATCTGGGCGACTTCCGCAATTGTGAGGTCGGGCGACTCGGACTCGAGCAGCGCGTCGGCGGTGTCTCGGTCCACGTCGGTCTCCTCGGCGACGGCGTCGGCTCCGTGCTGGTCGACGACGGCCCGCAGATCGCCCTCGTACTCGGCGCGGAGGTCGGCGGGCGAGTCGGGGACGGTCATCCGCTGGTCGTAGAACATATGCGACGAAACGGCCATCGGGCTAAAAGAAATTGTTATTGTCCGTTCCGGCCCGTCCGCGTGCGGCCGCGGACCGAGACGTTCGTTCGCCGACTGGTACGTTCGTCCACTGTCAGTGTAGTTGTTCACCGGAACGTTCAATTACCCGTACTTACATGAAATCCGTATGAAAGTTGCCCTGATCGGCGTTGGTCAGGCCGGTGGCAAAGTCACTGAACGGCTCACCCGCTTCGACGCGGAGATGGGGTTCGGAGCCGTCCAGGGCGCACTGGCCGTCAACTCCGCGGAAGCAGACCTCCAATCGCTCGAGTTCGCCGATACGCAGTTGATCGGCGCGGACCGCGTCAACGGACACGGCGTCGGCGGCGACAACGAACTCGGCACCGAAGTGATGCAATCCGATATCCAGCAGGTGCTCGGCGCCCTCGACGGGCGCGTCACCTCGAGCGCCGAGGCTATTTTCGTGGTCGCGGGGCTCGGCGGCGGAACGGGCAGCGGCGGCGCGCCGGTGCTCGTCCACCACCTCCAGCAGGTCTACGACGTGCCGGTCTACGCGCTCGGCGTTCTCCCCGGTCGTAACGAGGGGGCGCTCTACCAGGCCAACGCGGGCCGGTCCCTGAAGACCATCATCCGCGAGGCCGACTCGACACTGCTGATCGACAACGACGCGTGGCACGAACAGGGCGAGAGCATGGACGGCGCCTTCGAGACGATCAACGGGAAAATTGCCCAGCGCGTCGGCCTGCTCTTCGCCTCCGGCGAGGCCGTCGAGGGCGTCGGAGAGAGCGTGGTCGACTCGAGCGAGGTCATCAACACGCTCCGCTCGGGCGGCGTCTCGGTGCTCGGCTACGCGACCGAACTCGCGAGCGAGGACAGCGCGGAAAACATCACCACCGCGATGAGCGTCTCGCGACAGGCCCTCCTGACGGGGACGAGTCTCCCGGACGCGACGACGGCCGATTCGGCCCTGCTGGTCATCGCCGGCGAACCCGACCGAATTCCCCGCAAAGGTGTCGAACGCGCGCGCCGCTGGCTCGAGGACGAGACCGGCAGCATGCAGGTCCGCGGCGGCGACTTCCCGCTCGACAGCGACCGACTCGGCGCGCTGGTCCTGCTCGGCGGGGCCGAACGCTCCGATCGCGTACAGGCGTTCATGGATCGCGCACGCGAGGCGAATCGGGCACAGGAACGGGAAGACGAGCGATCCGACCCCGCAGAACAGTTCGCGGACGACCGCCTCGAGAACCTCTTCTAGGTCACGCCGACACCCGACACGTCGGAAGGGCTTTTTTGTTCGGGTTCCGTGGGTGTGTCAATGAGTGGCGAGTGGACAGGCGGCGTCGTCGACGGACACACCGACGATAGCCCGCCGACGGTCGAGGAGTGGCGGTCGGTGGCCGTCCCCGGATCGAAGACTGCGTTCGCGGACGCGACGGAACCGATCGCCTACCGAACGACGGTCGCGGATCCGCGCGCGGACGAGCGCGAGCGCGCCCTGCTGGAACTTCGCGGGAACGCGTCTCGAGCCGAAATCTGGCTGAACGGAACCCGCGTCGGTGGTCACGAGCCGTTCGTCGGTCCGTTTCGGACCACGTTCGACCCCCGACCGACGAACGAACTGATCGTCGTCTGTGAGCGGCCGGGCGCGGTGGTCGGTTCCGAGGAGGCCATCGATGCGACCGAACACGCGACGTCCGCCGTCCCGTGGGCGGTCGACGTCGAGGCCCGCCCGCAGACGTTCTGTCGCCGCCTTGAGGCCCGTCCCCGATTCACCGAGGACGGCGGCGTCATCGACGTCGAGTGCGAGGTCGATGCGGGCGAGGCGGTCGACGACGCGATCACGCTCTCGCTGCGACCGGAGGGATTTCGCGGGAGCGCGGCGATGCAGCGCGTGCCGGTGCGGGCAGCCGCGGGCGAGCGGGTGACGGTGTCAGATACGCTCGAGATCCGCGAGCCGTCGCGGTGGTGGCCGCAGGGATACGGTCCCCAGAATCGGTACACGGTGCGGGCGAAACTCGGCGACGACGCGATTTCGAAGACGGTCGGTTTCTGCGACGTCGAACGCGATGGTGACGAGTTCCTGATCAACGGCCGGCCGGTTCGGCTCCGCGGGTTCGCGCGGCTACCGGGTGGTGACCCCGTCGCGGACGTCGAACGCGCTGCCGCCGCGAACGCGACGTTCGTGCGCGCGAACGGGCACGTTCCCCCGGAGTCACTGTACGCGGCCGGCGACGAGGCCGGACTCCTCGTCTGGCAAGACGTTGTGGGAGTCGAACCGAACGACGAGCCGTCGGCCGACGAAGCCGCCGCGCTCGCAGCGACGCTCGCGAAACGGTACACCCACCGTCCGAGCGCCGCGATATACGGCGTTTCAGAGGAGTTACCCAGCCCCTTCGACGGACTGTACGGGAGCGGGTTCCTGACGAAACTTCGGTTTCGCTATCGCGCGTGGCGGGCCGACGTGGATCACGGTGCAGCCGAATCGGTCGCTGACGCGGTTGGGGAGCGGATCGCGGAGACGGTCGCCGAATCCGCCGACGCAGCAGCCGAGGAGTCGAAGCCGGGCTCTCCCGCCGTCGTCTCGAGCACCGGGCCGCCGGGTACCGAGCCCGACGCGACGCGGCTCTCGCCCGGCTGGGAGTATCTCTCGGCCGCGGACCTCGAGTGGCTGCTCGAGCGCGACCGCACGTTGGGACGGCTCGTCGCGGGTTTCGATGCGGGATCGCTGGCCGCGGACGACGCCGACCCCGCCGAGATTCCGGGACTCGACGCGGCGGTACTCGAGCGACGCGTCGGGACGGACGCCGGTCTCGAGGAGTCCCAGCGCTATCAGGCGAAGACGCTGAAGACCGTCGCGGAGACGCTTCGCCGGCACGAGTCGGCGCTGTCGACGGCAGCCCCCATTCGCGACGCGGCTCCCGGCGGCGGAATGGGCGTTGTGAGCCACGCCGGCGAGGAGAAGCCGGCGTATCGCGGACTCGTTCGATCGTTCGAGCCGGTGCAGGCGGTTCTCGACGGCCCGCCAGCCGCCGGATCGATCGGGATCACGCTCTGTAACGACACGCACGACGCTTTCGAAGCAACCGTCTCCTGGGTGGCCGACAACGACGAGGGCGAGACGACAGTCGAGGTCGATCCCCTCGAGACGACGGCCGCTGGCACGGCCCAAATTCCACGGACGGCGACCCGAATCGAACTGACCGTCGCGATCGGCGATCGGCGGATTCGTAACCGGTATCATTTATAAGTTCCTCCGGAACCATGTTACTGGCCGACACAGTCCGTGGAGGCCCCTGCTAACGGTTTTCAGGGGGTACCGGACCGGTACATTTAAATTGAAGGCGCCAGTAGGTATGGTTACCAGAACGCCACCGGGGCGCGTATCGCTCGACGATCGATGACAGGAAACTTATTCACCGAGGTTTCGCAGATCCTGAGCGAACGCTGTACACGGCCACTCGTCTCTCACCTACGACACGCACCCGACCGACGGGTACGGGTCGTACTCGAGGCGGGCGACCGGCGCTCCGGTGCGGGTATGGCACAGAGGTTTGACTAACACATGGTAGACGAATCGAAAAACATCGAACTGACAGAGGACGACCTAGCGAACAAATCGAAAGGACAGCTCATCAAGATGGCCGGGCAGCTGCGAGACCGGCGAAACGAGCTGAACCAGATGGCCTCCGACCGGGCTTCCAAACGCGACGATCTCAACGCCAAGACGCGCGAGAAAGTCGACGAAGCCCAGGAGCACCGCGAGAAACGCGACGAGCTCAACGAGAAGGTCCAAGAGCACAAGGACAAACGCAACGAGCTCAACGCCGAGGCCAACGAACTGTTCGACAAGGTCGAGAAGCTCAAATCGGACATGGAGCTCGACGAGGGCAAGGACCTCGACAAGCTCAAAGAGGAGATCGAGCAACTCGAGTTCAAACAGCAGACCGAGGTCCTCTCGAGCGAGGAGGAAAAGGAGCTCATCGAGAAGATCGAGGGCAAACGCGAGGAGTACGAAGACCGGAAGGGAAAACTCGATCAGAACGAGGATCTCGAGGAACTCGTCGAGGAAGCCGAGGAAGTGCGATCGGACGCCTCCCAGCACCACCAGAAGGTGACGGAGCTCGCTGACAAAGCTCAGGAGCACCACAACCAGATGATCGAGGCCTATCGCGAGGCCGACGACATCCGCGACGACGCCGACGACATGCACGAGTCCTTCGTCGAGGCCCAGGAGGCCGCCGACCAGCACCACGAAGACTTCGTCCGCGTCCAGAAGCGCCTGCGCGAACTGGACAAGGAAGAAGAGCAAGAGCGCAAGTCCGAGCGCGACAAGAAGAAAGAGGAGGCCAAAGAGGAGGCCGAGGAGATTTATCAGAAGTTCAAGGAAGGCGAAACCCTCGACACCGAGGACCTGATGAAGCTCCAGAAGACGGGGCTGCTCTAGGTCGATCTCGTCTACCGGCGCAGTTGCAGTTTTCTCTCGTTTATAGCCCACACAGCGTCTCGAGACACCCGTTGTAGCCGTCGCTGTCCCGCGCCGCCGACACTGATATCGGCCCAGAGACGACGCTCCTCGAGTTGTGTATTTTCACGCCGTGTGAACGGAGTGAGCTATTTTGTGCACCCGCGTTATCGACGTGAGATATCAGGACGATGGAAGCGAACACGAATCGATCGACGGAGGGAACGGTGAACCGGGAACTGCTCACTGAGTTGTACGCCGGGTTTAACCGCTTCGTTACGAACCGTGGTGGGCGAGCGGACGTGGGTGCGGCGCTGGCCGACGACGTCAACTGGACGACGACGACGAGCGGCGGGGCGATCGAACAAAGCTATACGGGTGTCGACGACGTTGTCGAAAACGTCGCCGCGGGACTCCGCGAGGGGGCGGATCACCTGCAGGCCCTTCCGGAGCGGTTTACGGAGGCGGGTGAAACCGTCGTAGTAGAGGGAGCATACGTCGGGACGGCCGACGGCACTCCGTTCGATATCGCGTTCGTCCACGTCTACGAATTCGACGGCGAAACGATCCAGCGGTGTCGGGCGTACACCGACACCGCACTCGAGCAACGACGGTTCGCGCACTAACACCGCGTCCGTGAAACAGCACTCGAATCCCAACCACCGATCCGAAGTATCCACCTCATACCGATGACAGTCGATCAGCATTCCTCGACCATGCAACGAGACAAAGATGACGCAGGTGTCCTCGTCCCCGGCATCGACGCGCCGAGCACCGTGGCCTGCCTACGGTCGCTTCGCCCGCGTGGCGTCCACACCGTTGTCGCCTCCGACTCGCCGGCGACGCCCGCGGCCGCCTCGAAGTACTGCGACGAGTTCGTCCGCGTGCCGGATCCGGCGGACGATATCACCGCGTACGGTGACGCGTTGCTCGAACTCGCCGAACGGCCGGACGTTCGAACGGTTATCCCGGTCCGCGAGGAGGACGTCTACGTACTCGCCGACCGGAAGGACGCGTTCGCCGAGGTCGTCGACACGAACTGGCCCGATTTCGAGACGCTGCGACAGGTCCAAGACCGCGTCGAACTCTTCGCCGCGGCCGACGCGGCCGACGTGGCGGTTCCCGAAACGGCGCTGCTCGACCAGTGGGACGACTGGGAGAGCGAGACGATCGTGAAGCCGCGGTATACGGTCGCCGCACCCGGCTATCTCAGCTCCGATGCCGGACGCGTCGAGATCGGCTCGACGGAGTACCAGAAGCCGGGCTCGCCGCCGGATTTGCAGGCCGCCGTCGAACGACGCGGCCACGTGCCGCTCGTCCAGGAGCGGATCCCCGACTCGCGGGAGTTCGCCTTCTTCGCCCTCTACGACGAGGGCGAGGCGGTCGCCACCTTCCAGCACTGCCAGCGCCGCGGCTGGAAGTACTGCGGCGGCCCGAGCGCCTACCGGGAAGCCGTCTACGATCCCGATCTCGAGACCGCCGGCCGGGACCTCCTCGACGAACTCGAGTGGCACGGGCTCGCGATGGTCGAGTTCCTGCGCGACACCGACGCGGAGGAGTACAAACTCATGGAGATCAATCCGCGCTTCTGGTCCTCGCTCCCGTTTTCCGTCACCGCCGGCGCGGACTTTCCGTACTACTACTGGCAACAGGCGATCGGCCAGCGGGTCGAGTCGGACGCGACGTACGAGCCCGGGACGGGTGGCCACTTGCTTCGGGGCGAACTGAGCTACCTCCACAGCGTCGCGACGGAGGAGTACCCCATGGTCGAACGACCGTCGTTCGTCGGCGCACTGCGCGATGTCGCGACGTCGCTCGTGCGCGAGCCGCGATTCGACTACGCGGTCGCCGACGACCCGGCCCCGTTCTTCCAGGACGGATTGAACCTCGTGCAGGCGTGGCGAGCGAGTAGATCAGCGACGCCGTCGGCCGACGACGAGGGCGTCGAAAGCGAGGACGCGCGACCGGTCGTCGAGAGCGACACGCCGGAGCAAGCCGACCAGCCCGCCGCAGAACCCCACGGCGCACCGCCGTCGCAGGCGTCACAGCACCTCGACGACTGACGGTTCGGATCAGTTTTGCGTTCCGTTGTCACGGATACAGGAGGTAGAGAAAGATGGCGTAGCCGAGGACGAGCCCCGCCCCGTCGAGGCGCGTGAGTCGGCGACCGTAGCCCATCATTCCGACCAAAACGATCGTGAAGACGACCAGCACCGGGAGCTCGAGCCGGAGCGTGCTCGGCGCGATCTCGATCGGGGTGATCAGCGCGACGATGCCGAGGACGGCGAGGATGTTGTAGATGTTCGAACCGACGACGTTGCCGATGGCGAACTCGGTCTCGCCGCGGATGGCGCCGACGACCGAGGCCGCCAGCTCCGGCAACGAGGTGCCGAGTGCGAGCACGGTGAGCCCGATGAAGAGATCCGAGAAGCCGAACTCGGAGAGCAGGCCGGTACCGCCCGAGACCAGCCAGCGCGACCCGACCAGGAGCGCGACGAGGCCGCCGAGGACGAGCGCGACGTCTCGGCGTTCAACCCCGTCTCCGGCCCCCGGATCGTCAACCATCGGTGCCGGATCCGCGCTGACGTAGTAGACCAGATAGCCCGTGAAACCGGCGAGAACGAGAAGGAGTATCGCGCCCTCGAGTCGTCCGATTGTGCCGTTTGCGCCGAGAACGACGAGCAAGAGGGCCGAAAACACCATGAACGGGACGTGCCGACGCATGACGGTGGAGCTGATTTGCAGCGGTTTGATGAGTGCGGCCAGACCCAACACCAGCCCGATGTTGGCGATGTTCGAGCCGATCACCGCGCCGAGACCGATGTCGGTCGAGACGTCCAGCGCGCCGATGGTCGCGACGAACAGTTCGGGCGCAGTCGTCGCGAACGCGATTACGGTCACGCCGACGGTCGCCGCTCGAAGGCCGATTCCGAGTGCGAGTCGTCCGGCTCCGGCGACGAGCAACTCGGCGCCGGCGTACAGCGCGACGACGCCGGCGGCGAGGAGCACCAGATAGAGCGGAATACCGGAGAGCATGGCCGCGGCTACACGCGAACAGCGTAAAAGCGGCCCGGAACCGAGTTCGTTCCGCCGACGAGTAGGTGGCTATTCCCGCCCTTACCGGACGATCGTCACCGGAACGGCCGCCCGACGGACGACGCGCTCGGCGACGCTGCCGAGCAGGACGCGACTCGCGCCGTCTCGACCCTGGCTTCCGATGACGATGTGATCGATCTCGTGCTCGTCGGCGTAGTCGACGATCTCTCGAGCGGGCTGGCCGACGACGGTCTCGGTCGTGATTGACGCGTCGTGGGCCGCTGCGACTTCGGCGGCATCCGCGAACAGGTCCTCGGCGGCTTCTTGGCCCGATTCGATCAGGGACTCGTAGGCGTAGACTCCGCCTTCTCCGTACCGCGACATGTTCGCGTCGACGACGTGCAACACCGTGATCGTCGCGTCCGGGTACTCGCGGACCGCGTGCTCGAGTGCCGCGCGGGCTGGCTCCGAGTCGTCGATAGGCACGAGGAGGTTCATACTGGCAGTTCGGCGCATGCCATCATAAGTGACGGGACTCACTCCCACACGCTGGGGGTCTCGCCGTGGAAGTCACATCCGTTATATCCCCGCCGAATCGACTGTCCGTATGGCTATGGACGTCTTCGGGTTGCTCGGCAACCCGGTCGGTCACTCGCTGTCGCCGCCGATGCACGAAGCGGCCTACGACGAACTCGGTCTCGAGGCGCGGTACGTCACCTTCGAACCCGAACCCGCGGATATCGCGGCCGCGGTCGACGGGGCCGAGGCGCTCGGAATCACGGGGCTAAACGTGACGATTCCCTTCAAGCAGGACGTCCTCGAGTCCGTCGAGGCGGACGAACTCGCGACCCGGATCGGCGCGGTCAACACGGTCGACTTTACGGGAGAGACACCGACGGGCCACAACACCGACGCGGTCGGCGCGCTCCGCGCGCTGCGGGACCACGACGTGACGCTCGAGGACGCGCGCGCGGTCGTCGTCGGCGCGGGCGGTGCCGGTCGAGCGATCGCATTCGGCCTCGCCGACGCGGGCGCGACCGTCGCGATCGCCAACCGAACCGAGTCGACCGCCCACGATCTCGCCGCGGAGGTACCGGACGCGACGGGGCACGGGCTCGAGACGGACGAACTCGCAGACCTGCTTGCGGAGGCCGACGTGCTGGTCAACGCCACCAGCGTCGGAATGGAGGAGGACGCGACGCCGGTGCCCGCCGAGGCGCTCCACGGGGAGCTTGCGGTTCTGGACGCGGTCTACCGGCCGCTCGAGACGCGACTCCTCCGGAACGCGGCCGAGGCGGGCGCGACGACCGTCGACGGCGCGTGGATGTTGCTCTACCAGGGCGTCGAGGCGCTCGAACTGTGGACGGGGCGAGACGCACCGGTCGACGCCATGAACGAGACCCTCCGCGCACACCTCTAAGCCGGCGAATCGGCCCGATATCGACCCGGTGGAGGATCGTATCAGGCGAATTTAAGTGATGGAACCAACTATATCGGCACAATGGCAATCCTCCAGAAGTTGAAATCGCTGCTGGGGTTCGGTGATTCGGACCCGGAGCGAGGGCGCAGTCGAGAGGTCGGGGTAACGGTCGAGCGGGAAGGGGCACAGGGGGACGGACCCGAATCGACGGCGACCGAGACCGAGCCGGAGTCGGAACCGGCGGCACCGTCGAGTCCCGCCGATTCGGCGGAGACCGAATCCGACGACGGCGACGCAGCGGCTGACGCCGACGAATCGGCTGCAGCCGAGACGACGGCTGCGGCGTCGACGGACTCGATGACGGAGCCGTCGGATGGTCCCGAGGAGGCGGCAGAGCCCGCCGAAGCGACGGGGCCGTCCGCCACGGACGCGACGCCGACGGACGAGAAGACGCCCGACATCTCCGAGGAGGAGGTGCCGGTCGAGGAGGCCGAGCCCGAAGCGTTGGCCGAGGAGATCGAATCGGACGACTCCGACGCGGAATCGGTCGACGAAGACGAAGCTGAAACCGAATCCGAAGACGAAGCCGCATCCGACATCGACGAGACCGAACCGGAGACCGACGGCGACGACGCGGACGAGGGAGACGCGGACTCGGAGCAGGAGCCGGAGACGGAATCCGACGCCGACACCGAAGCGGATGAGTCGGCGGACGACGCGGGCAGTCAGGAACCGGTCGACTCGATCAAGGGTATCGGACCCGCCTACGCCGACCGCCTCGCGAGCGCGGGCGTCGAGACCATCGCCGACCTCGCCAGCGCGGACGCGGCCGAACTGTCCGGACAGACCGACATCTCCGAGAAGCGCCTTCAGGGCTGGATCGACCGCGCGGAAGTGCGATAACCGTCTCGGCTCGAGTCGCCCCACTACTCTCCTCTCCACCCACCAGCGATTCACCGGCCGTCGCGAGGACGGTCACGACGTTCCATCACCTCAGCGCACGGATTCTGCGTCCGAACCGCAAGAAGATTAGGCTCCCACCCCCTCTCGAGGCACATGAGCGATCCGCGCGTCGTCACCTCGCTCGAGTCGTTTCGAGCCGCCCTCGCCGACCGGCTCGAGACCGACACTCGAGGAGCACCTGACGCGACGACGCACAGCAGTGGAATCCGCGTTCCCGTCGAACTCCGGGTCACCGTCGACGATCCGTTTCTCTCCTACCGCCGAGCGCGCACGCCCGGGAGCCGAGGCGGCGTCTTTCTCGAGACGACGGGCGGACAGCCCGGCTGGGGCTACTTCGGCGTCGACCCCGTCGATCGATTGACAGTCGGTCCCGATGCGGTGACGCATCCGCGAATTGACGATGGCTCCCCCACGCTCGAGGCGCTCGAGGGACTCCTCGAGCGGGACGAACTGGCTCGCGGCGACTGCGACGTCCCCTACCCCTGCGGCGCGGTCGGCTGGCTCTCCTACGACGTCGTCCGAGAACTCGAAACGCTCCCCGAGTCGGCCGACGACGACCGCGACCTGCCGCGACTCGAGGTCGGCGTCTACGACCGGCTGGCCGCCTGGAAGGCGCCCGACGACGACTCCGCAGAGGGAGTGACGCTTCGGGTGACCGCCTGTCCGCGACTCGCAGTCGACGGTGGCGTCGGCGGTGCTGTTCCCGCTGACGAAACGATCGAAGCGGCCTACGACCGCGGCCGCGAACGCGCGCTCGAACTCGCCCGGGCCGCGCTCGAGGGCGATCCGTCTATCGGCGAGCCGCCGGTCGAGACGCCGGAAGCGACCTTCGAGAGCGACTGCGGTCGCGAGGCGTTCGCGGACCGCGTCCGGCAGGTCAACGCGTACATCCGCGACGGCGACACCTTTCAGGCGAACATCTCCCAGCGGCTGGTCGCCCCCGCCGCCGTCCACCCCGTCGCGGCCTACGACGCCCTCCGGCGGGTGAATCCGGCCCCGTACTCCGGACTGCTCGAGTTGCGCGCGGCCGATCTGGTGAGCGCCAGCCCCGAACTGCTGCTCGAGCTCGGGGAGCCGCGTGCCCCGGAGTCCGCTCGCGACCCGCGAACGCGCGGCGGCGAGTTCCTCCGCACGGAACCGATCGCGGGCACGCGACCGCGCGGCCAGACGGCCGCGGAGGACGCGGCGCTCGAGGAGGACCTGCGCACCGACGAGAAGGAGCGCGCCGAGCACGCGATGCTGGTCGACCTCGAGCGAAACGACCTCGGCAAGGTCAGCGAGTACGGCTCCGTCGAGGTCGAGGAGTACCGACGGATCGACCGCTACTCCGAGGTGATGCACCTCGTCTCGAACGTGACGGGACGTCTCCGACCCGACGAAACGTTGGCCGACGCGGTCGCCGCGGTGTTCCCCGGCGGGACGATCACGGGCGCGCCGAAGCCCCGAACGATGGAGATCATCGACGAACTCGAGGCGACCCGGCGCGGACCCTACACAGGGAGCATGGGGATCTTCGGCTTCGACGGGCGGGCGACGCTCAACATCGTCATCCGAACGCTGGTCCGCCATGCCGAGGAGTACCACCTGCGCGTCGGCGCGGGGATCGTTCACGATTCGGAACCCGACCTCGAGTACGACGAGACGCTGGACAAAGCTCGCGCGTTGCTCACCGCCGTCGACGAGGCGCTCGGCGAGCGGGCGGGGATGGCCCTCGAGACTGATGGAGGTGACGCAGATGAGTGACACGACAGGTGCTGTGACCCGCATCCTTGTTGTCGATAACTACGATTCATTCGCGTACAACCTCGTCCAGTACGTCGCCGAAGCGATCGCTTCGGCGGGTCCTGAGACGCCGTCGCAGGACGCTGGCGAGGTTGCAGACCAGGTGATGGTTCGGCGTAACGACGAGATCGATCTCTCGGACCTCGAGCGGATCGACCCCACCGGAATCGTCGTCTCGCCGGGACCGGGAACGCCGGCGGAGGCGGGGATATCGATCCCACTGTTTGCCGAAACCGAGTATCCGATCCTCGGCGTCTGTCTCGGCCACCAGGCCCTCTGTGCGGCCAACGGTGCGCCGGTCGTCCGCGCACCCCACGTCGTCCACGGCAAGCCTTCGACGGTGGACCACGACGGTGACGGGCTCTTCGACGGACTTCCCGAGACCTTCCAGGTCGGGCGCTATCACTCGCTGGCGGTCGACCGGCAGGATCTTCCCGACGAACTCCTCGAGACGGCCCGGACGACAGACGAGCGCGGCGTGTTGATGGCGGTTCGCCACCGCGAGAAGCCCCACATCGGCGTCCAGTTCCACCCCGAGAGTATCCTGACGCGCAGTCACGGCGAGGCCGCGGACGGCGACGGCATCTCGCTCGCGGTCGGCAAGCGAATGATCGCCAACTTCTGTCGGTTCGCCGTGGAGGAACGGCATGGCTGACGACGACTACGTCTATCACGTCGACGGCGATCTCGTCCCCGCGAGCGAGGCGACCGTCAGCGTCGACGACCGCGGCTTTCGGTACGGCGACGCCGCCTTCGAGACCCTGCGCGCCTACGGCGGGACGGTCTTCGAGTGGGGGGCTCACCTCGAGCGACTCGAGGCCACCTGCGAGGCCCTGTCGCTCGCACACGGCCTCTCCGGCGACGATCTCCGCGCGCGGATCGATGAGACGCTCGCGGCGAACGACTTCGCCGACGCCTACGTCCGACTCTCGGTTACCCGCGGCGTGCAGCCGGGCAAACTGACGCCCAAGCCCGAGGTCGACCCGACGGTCGTGATCTACGCAAAACCGCTCCCGCGCGGGGGACTCGAGGGCGAATCCGTCTGGGACGAGCCGGCGACCGTCCGGACAGTCGAGACCCGTCGAATCCCCGGCGAGGCGATTCCAACCACCGCGAAGACGCACAACTACCTGAACGGAATTCTCGCGCGGGTGGAACTGCGAGCCGAGAACGGAGGCGGGGCCGGCGAGGCGGACGAGGCGCTCATGTGCGACCTCGACGGATACGTCGCCGAAGGCGCGACCAGCAATCTGTTTTTCGTCCGGGAGGGCGTCCTGCAGACGCCGACGACCGACGGCGACGTGTTGCCGGGAATTACGCGGGCGATCGTGCTCGAGTTGGCCGACGAAGCCGATATTTCCGTTCGAAAAGGGAGGTACGAGTTCGCGGACGTGCTCGCGGCCGACGAGGCGTTCCTGACGAATCGCACCTGGGAACTGCGACCGATCGCCGCGCTCGACGGGACCGAGATCGGTGGCGGGCCGGTGACGGACCGACTCGCACGGCTGTACGACGACCGCGTCGAAGCTGCGTGTTATCGGTGACCGACTCTCGTGATTGGTTCTGCCCTCGAGTCACGACTCCAGTGATGCTGTCGGCGGGAACGACACCACTCGTTGTGCGAACGCGAATCCGATGCCCGAACCGATTGCGCCGGGGACGTAATTCGTCGGCTCGAACCGACCGAAGACGAGGAGTTCGAGGAGCGCGATGCAGACGTAGGCGAAGACCGCCCAGACGACTATCCAGGGGCCCACGTTGCGAACGATCCACCAGGTCATAGGAAAAATTGTTTCTGAACGGTCATATCGCTATCGACATTTCCACTCGAGTGCCGCCTTCACTAGGTTCAAGCGTCGAAGGATTCGACCTTCTCGTGTGCTTCCCGGCGGACGACGACGGCTGTTCGCGGTCTGGCGGCGCATCTTCGACCTCTCGTGGCCGGTGATGGTCGAGCAGTTCCTCCGGACGCTGATGCGGACGACGGACATCCTCGTGACGGCGCTGTTCTCCCCCGCGGCGGTGGCAGCCGTCGGGCTGGCGGACCTCTACGCTCGGCTGCCGCTCCGCATCGGGTTGGGGCTCGGCAGTGGCGTCATCGCGCTCTCGAGTCAGGACACGGGCAGCGGCGCGACGACGAACCGGGACGAAGCGATCACGCAGGCGATCCTGATCGGTGCGCTCGCCGGGGTGCCGTTCGTCCTGTTCGGCTTCCTCTTCGGCCGGTGGGCGATCGACGTACTGGGGGCCGAGTCGGCGGTCGCCCGGATGGGCGGGCTCTATCTCGCGATCATCTTCGCGACGACCCCTGCCAGACACGTCACGCTGGTCGCCGCGCGGTCGATCCAGGGAGCCGGCGACACGCGGACCCCGATGTACGTCAACGGCGTTTCGAACGCCCTCAACATCGTCGGAACGCTCGTGCTCGGACTGGGACTGGGACCCGCCCCGGAGCTACGGATCGTCGGCGTGGGTATCGCGACCGCCTTCGGGAACGTCTTCTCCGCGCTCGTGCTCGTCGCGGCCATTCAGCGGTCGTGGACGCCCGCGGGATTCGTCCGGCCGCGCCAGTGGACGATCACGCGGCAACTGCTCGCGATCAGCGCCCCGCGGATCGCGGAGGGGCTGGCGACGACCATTATCGAGTTCCCGTTCAACTCGATCCTGCTGTACTTCGGGACGGAGGTCAACGCGGCCTACCAGATCGGTCGCCGCGTCTACCAGCAACTCACGGGACCGCTCTCGAGGGGGTATCGCACCGGAACGAGCATCGTCGTCGGCCAGACGCTGGGCGACGGCGACCCCGCCGGTGCGCGGTACAACGGCTGGGCCGCCGCCGCACTCGCCGTCGTGACCATCGGATCGCTCGGCGCGGTCCTCTTTGCGGCCGCCGAACCGCTAGTCGCGCTGTTCACCGACGATCCGGAAACGCTGTCCTACGCGAGCGGGTTCGCCCGCGCTTACGCGCTCGCTTCACCCGTCACCGCCCTGTACATCGTCCTCGCGGGCGCGCTCACGAGCGGCAGTGACACGCAGACGCCACTCATCGCTCGGGTCTCTGGGATGTTCGTCGGGATGCTCGGCGTCTCCGCCGTCGGTGGGATTTATCTGGGCTACGGCGTGCCAGCAATCTACGCCTCGATCGTGATCTACTACGTCTGGGCGACGGTCTACGTCGCCGTCGGCTTCTATCGCGGCGGTTGGATCAAGCGGACGCAGACGATGATGGACGAGCGCGGCAGCACGCCCGGCGAGGAGTAAACGTTAATCGTCGGACTCGAGCGGCGATCGTTCGGGCTCTCCGGATTCGCTCGGCGCCGCGAGGAGTTCGCGATCCGTTCCCGTCAGTTCGAGGACGAACTCGCTGCCGAACGCCGACGCCGGCGTTTGGAAGCCGGCCGGAATCCGTTCCCGGGGCCGGTCGTGTCCGTCGAGGAGACGCTCGGCGGCAGTCACCGCACTCTCGGCCGTGAGCGCGTAGGGGTTCGGCGTTCGGACTCGAGCGCGTGCGCGACGGCCGGTCGATTCGTCGACCACTTCTCCCCAGATCGTCGCCGTATCGGTGGCAAGTTCCCGTTCGTCGGGACCGTCGGCCTGTGAATCGACCAGCCGCCGCAGTCCGCTTTTGATCGGGCGTCGCTCGAGCAGCCAGCCCAGCGAGTCGACGGCGGCCATCGCGCGAGTCGCCCACGACGGCACGGCCGCGTACACCTCGATCGACTCGATTCCCGTACTGTGTGCGGCGGTGACGACGTCGGCCCACGGCACCGAGACGGCGTGCTCGGGACCGGTACCGAAATCGATATCGCGCGTCCGAAAGCCCACCGGCACCTTGATCAGCCGGTCGTTCCGGCGAACGACGCCGTCGGTTCCGAGCTGTTCGACGAACGTCCGGGCGGTTCCTCGCGAGAGGGGGCCGTTCCCCTTGACGCCCAGCGAGAGCTCGGTCGCCGTCGGAAGCTGCTCGTGGAGAAACGCGGCCAGGCAGTCCGAGGGGACGACCTCGAAACCGACGCCGGGCAGCAGCGTCACGTCCGCGCCTCGAGCCGCCTCGTCCCGCCGTCGCAACCGCTCGAAGACGCGGAACTCGCCGGTGATATCGAGGTAGTCGGTTTCGGTCTCGAGACAGGCCTCGACGAGCGGGTCGACCGTCTTCACGAACGGGCCCGCACAGTTCAAGACGGCGTCGAAATTCCGGATGTGGGACGTGATATCGTCACCGAGGCCGAACGTCCGTCCTTCGACGCCGAGTTCGTCCGCCTGACGCGCGACGGCACGGCCGTCGCGACCGGCGATGGCCGGCGATCCTCCTCGAGAGACGGCTTCGCGGGCGATCAGCCGACCGGTGTAGCCGTACGAGCCGTAGATGAGGAGGGAGTCCATTGGCCGTCGTTTGGTTCTCAGGGTGTTAAAGTTGCGTAAGACAGGTTCCGTATCGAAACGTTCAGGATTCCCGGTCGATAACCGGGGCGCCAATGGACGTCTCAGAGCGGATTACCGCGCTCGAGGAGGTGCCGACGGAGTCGACGCTGCTCTTTCGAGTGACGGACGACGAGGGCGAAGAGCGGGAGGCGATTCTCGTCGCGAGCGACGCCGCTGACGGTTCGCCCGGCGACTGCGACGGCGGCTCACACGAGAGCTGCGGGGCCGAACGATCGGCCGAGCGTCCCGACGGACCGCAACTCTCCTGCTGGTTGAACTACTGCCAACACCTCACCCACATCAAGATCGACAAAGGGTCGGGTGCCCCCATGCGAGACGGCGAACTCGTCTGTGCCAACCACGGCGCCTACTTCGATAGCGACTCGGGCGAGTGTACGTACGGGCCCTGTGAGGGTGCGTACCTGAATCCCCTCGAGATCACCGTCGACGGCGGCGACGTTTACCTGACTGACGACGACTATTCGTACGTCGGCAAGGGGCCGATCGATGACGACGACGATCTGACGTCGACCTCGAACGTCAAAATCTAGTTCCGTATCAGCGGAGCGCAGCGGGGGAGACCAGATCCCGTTCCTGGTCGTACTCGAGCAATCCGGCGTCGACCAGTCGGGGCAGATGATCGTGGTAGAGCGAGATGTAGACCTCGTGGACGCGCTCGGCCGAGATGTTCGTTACCTTGCAGCCGGTCTCGCGAACGGCGACCTCCTCGGCGGCGTCCGGCAGGGTCAGCGATTCGCCGTACGTGCGCATCACCTCGAGGAAGAGCCGTCTGCGCTGGTCGGAGAGCAGCCCGAACGCCCGGTCGACGGCCGACGCCGACGCCTCACAGGAGTCGAGGTTATCGAGGACCGCCAGCACGAACTCAACACAGTCGGACTCGGAAGGGGGTGTGGCAGTCATACGTGTGTACCGTGAGACCGCTCGGGACGAACGAGTTCCCGCGACGCGAAGACGAGAGGGGTGAGAGATCGGTTGGACGCGGGTCGGCTGTCCGTCGTTCGAGGGTTCGTACCGATTTCTCGGCTCCACAGTAAATATTAGTATCGAATCCGTTTCAGGTTGTCAGCGAAAACTGATTGTATCGCCGACTGGTACGTCTCACTCGATGGTCAGCGTCGGCTCGGAGACGGACTCGCTCTTACAACTGGGGCATCGCGACGGCAGGTTCAACAGGTCGTCGAAGCCATCGAAGCCGCAGTCGCGACACGTCGGCGGTGCAACGAGTAGCTGTTCGTCCGTCTCCGCGCTGTCTACCGACCGGAACACGTGTTCGGCGTGGCGGAGCACCGAGTGAGGGGTGAGATCGAGCCGGACTGCGAGCTCGCTCGGCGTTGCGGGTTCCTCGCGGAGTGCGTCCGCGAGTCGCTGTCGCGTCGTTTCGTCGGCCTCGCGCATACTCGAGGCACGGGCGTCGGCCCCTTACATGTCCCGCTCGCCTCCGGCGACTCGAGAACCACTGAAAGGACAAACGACTTACCCCGTGCTGGTGAACGTCGAACCATGAAGGCCGTCGTCCTAGCCGGCGGATACGCGACCCGCATGTGGCCGATCACGAAGCATCGGCCGAAGATGTTCCTCCCGATCGGTGAGTCGACCGTCATCGATCGTATCTTCGCCGAACTCGAGGGGGACGGACGAATCGACGAGGTCTACGTCAGCACGAACGAGCGGTTCGCCCCCGACTTCGAGGCCCACCTCGCCGACGGCGAGTTCGAAAAACCGACGCTATCGATCGAGCAGACGAGCGAAGAAGACGACAAGTTCGGCGTCGTCGGCGCGCTCGCCCAGCTAATCGACCGCGAGAACGTCACCGACGACCTGCTGGTCATCGCCGGTGACAACTTGATCAGTTTCGACGTCACCGACTTTCTCGACTTCTTCGAGGAGCGAGAGGCGCCGACGCTGGCCGCCTACGACGTCGGCTCGCGCGAGAAGGCCAAATCCTACGGGCTGGTCGAACTCGACGGCGAGCGGGTCGTCGACTTTCAGGAGAAGCCCGACGATCCCAAGAGCACGCTCGTCTCGATTGCCTGCTACGCGTTCCCCGCCGACTCGCTCTCGCTGCTCTCGACGTACCTCAAGGACGGCAACAACCCCGACGAACCCGGCTGGTTCGTCCAGTGGCTCCAAGAGCGCGAGTCGACCTACGCCTACACGTTCGAGGACGCCTGGTTCGACATCGGAACCCCCGAGAGCTACCTCGACGCCGTCGCCTGGCACTTAGACGGCGAGTCGCTGGTCGCCGACTCGGCGACCCTCGAGAACACCTCGATCGGCGAGAACGTCCACGTCATGGCCGACGTCACCCTCGAGAACACGAACCTCGATCAGGCGGTGATCTTCCCGAAGGCGACCGTCAGAAACGGCGACATCCGTCGCTCGATCATCGACGAGGGAACCCATCTCGAGGACCTGGACCTCGCGGGTGCACTGATCGGCGCTCACACGACGATTACGAACGGTTCGCCGCAGTAGCGGGCCAGTCGGCATCCTCGTCAGTGACTCTCGACGGAACCGCAGTCGACGCCGCCGCTGGACGATACAGCTATACGTCTCCCGTGTGATGTGTGTCGACAAGCTACATGTCCGAGGGGGTACAGTCGATCCTCGACCGGCACGCCGAGGGCGTTCCCTGCGAGGACCTCGCAGCCGCATTCCGGGAGCATCGCCGTTGGAACGGCGACGATCCCCGGCTCCTGCTGGCCGAGGCCGCCGCGTCGACGACCGGTCAGGGGTTCGTCGGCGGCGTCAAGCCGACCGTCGAACGGTTCCGTGAGACGTTCGTGACGACCGGTCACGTCGATTCGTTCGACGCGTTCGCGGCGCTCGACCTCGAGGACGAGGACCTGATCGACGCGTTCGGGGCCCAACGAAAACGCCACGTCCTGCTCGAGGCCGCCCGCGTGCTCGCGAATCGGCCGGAAACCGACGATCTGGACGCACTCGTCGGCTGGGCCAGCGAGGCAGACCAGTATCGCTACGACGCGGATCCCATCGGGTCGATCGCCGGCGTCGGCCCCTCGAGTTTTCAGTCCCTCCGCCAGCTCGCGGGGATCGAGGCGATCACGCCCGATTCGACGGTCGCGGCGCTGATCGACGCCGTCGACGACGACCTCGAGTCGTCTCCCCTCGATACGGCGACCGATCTGCGGACCATTGCCTCCGGCGAGTGGCTGGCGCTCGAGTCGTCGTACACGATGCTCGAGATCGATCGCCTCGCCTGGTGGACGTTCACCGACGGGGACGACCGCGAGGCGGTTCTCGAGGCGGAGGGATCGACCGTCGATCTCGGCTGATCGCGACTCGGGGGACAGCACTCTTCACTCGAGTCGCGCATCCGTAATCCGCAACCGTCCCCGCGTTCCCTCCCACTCCGTCTCGTACTCGAGGCCGATCCGCCGGTCCATATGCGGCCCGTCCACCACCAACGTCTCAGAAGCACCTTTTTCCGTTCGGGTGGCTCACTTCGTTCGCCACCGCTCACGCAAAAATCTGCGCTAAAAAGCCGCTCGTTCGCGTTGCTCGCTCGCGGTAGAAGAGCTGCTATTCTAATCGCGCATCCGAAATCCGCAACCGCCCTCGCGTCCCCTCCCACTCGGTTTCATACTCGAGGCCGATCCGCCGGTCCATATGCGGCCCGTCCACCACCAACGTCTCGAACTCGCCGCCCTCTCCGAGGATGTGGACGCCGTACTCCTCGTGTAGGTCCTCGAGTTCCTCGATGGCTTCGCGATCGAGCGTTCGGCCGAGCCACGACTCGTCCAGCCCTTCGGCCGCGACCTGGATGATTTTGATCTCGAAGCCGGCCTCGAGCATCGCGTCCGCGAGTTCTCGTGGTTCCTCCTGCCAGAGCGGGGCGTACAGCTCACAGCCGAGCCGGTCGCACATCCCCTGAATGCGGCTCGTCTGGAACTCGCTCTCGACGGCCCCGGCGGTGACGCCGGCGATGCCGCCCTCGAGTTCCCGGTCGAGCTCGGTCAGGGCCGCCTCGAGCGGCTCGAGTTCGTCGTCGCCTTGTGCGCCCGAGTCGGCCGCGTCGTCCGCGCCGAAATCCTCGGGTTCGACGTCGACGAGCGGAATCCCGGTGCTCTCGGCCGCGAGTGCGGCGAGAGCCGTCGCGGGGACGTGGTACATGTAGGAGTCGCCCATCGGGTGGACGGTGACGAGGCGGGAGACCTCGAGTCCGTCCTCGAGGGCTCGGTACAGCGCCCAGGAGGAATCTTTGCCGCCCGAAAAGAGACTCACCCACGTGCCGTCTGTGTCGCTCATGATCGTCAGTACGCCTACGGGAGTAAATGCGTACCGAGTCGTCCTGCAAGTGGATTACTCGCCCGGATCCGATTCCGTGTCGGATTCCGGATCGATCGTCGGAGACGACTCCGTTTCCGGTCCACCGTCGGTGAGTTCGGACGGGATATCGGCGTTCGATTCTCGATCCGGTTCGGCGATCGTCGACCCGGAGCCGTCCGCGAGTTCCGCCTCGTCCTCGTTTCGGGTCCCGCTGAAGTACGACGCGACCCGCGCGCCGACCAGACTGATCACGATCGCGACGACGACGAACAGCGCGAGTCGCTCGCCGGCCGTTATCGCGAAGCTCTCGTTCGACACCACGCCGAACTCGTACGCCGGCACCGAGAACGACTCTTCGACGCCCTGTTCCTCGAGGAAGTACGCGGAGAACCCGCGAACCACCAGCGAGACGGAGACGACGATAAAGGGCAGGTTGAGGAAGGACGTCCGGATCGGCTCGTCGCTGATGGCCTCGTCGAGCAGTCGGCCGGCGCTGGCCGTCAGGGCGGCCATCGCGAGCCACGGGACCGCGTCGAAGGCGAACTGCATCGCCGGGATCACGACGCCCGGCGGATCGTCGAGACTCGAGACGCCGAGGACCCCCGCGAAGAGCCCGACGAGGGTCAAGCCGGCGGCGACGACGTAAGTGACGACCGAGACCTGCCCGGAGTACAGCGACTCGCGAACCTGATGGGCGACTCTGGCTATCCAATCGTCGATATTGAACCCCTTGTAGAGCAGGAAAACACCGATGACGGACGTGATCGCGGCGGCCCCCTGTGCGGGCCCGAGGAAGCTCGCGAGGATCGGGAAGACGAGCAGCGTCAGCCCGATCGGTACGAGCACGGTCTGGCGCAGTTCCTCGTCGGCGAGGAACTGCTTGAGCAGGTAGTACGTCGATTCGATGTCCCGCGCCTGTCGAACGACGACGCGGTCGACCGAGTCGACCTGGACGCGGCTCTCGACGATCGGCACCAGCCGCTCGTCCTCCGCGCTGTCGATGACGACGACCGCGGAGTCCGGGTCGTACGTGGCTACGAGCTCGTCGATCTGCTTTGCGACGGCTCGGTCCGCCGAGACCATCGACTCTCGGTCCCCCGAGACGACCGCGACGACGACCTCTTCGTTCTCGTCGCGCAGATCCTGGGCGACGCGCAGCGTCTCGAGCAGGGAGTTGACTCCCGAATCCTCCGGATCCGCGAGTCCGACGTCGGTTACGAGCGCGCGGACTGCCTCCCAGCCGACGACGGGCGACCGAAGACCGGTCTTGCGTCCCACGTCGTCGGTCCGGTCGAGACAGACGACCAGCGTTGTCACAGTTGCTGTTCCATGCTGTGTGACGATAAAACCACTTACTCGTTCGACTCGTCGATGGCACGAACGCCGACGCGCGGCGATTTAGGTCCGCAGCCGAAACTCGCGGTCCTCGGCGAGCCCCGAAATTCCGGCGCCGAACGCGTAGGCGACCTGTTGGGCACCGGTGCCGACGCGGGCCATCAGCGGCCGGTCGGGTTCGAACTCCTCGATGGAGATCTCGTCCCGGTCCAGCCGGTCTGCCAGTTCGGTCTCGATCTCTCGGCGCGTCCCGAGGTGGTCGACCAGGTCCATTTCGTAGGCCTCCTCGCCGAGGTAGATGCGGGCCTCGGTGTCTCGGACGAACTCGCTGTCGAGGTCGCGGCCGTCGCTGACCCGTTCGACGAACGTCTCGTAGTAGTCGTCGATCAGTCCCTGCAGATATTCGCGTTCGTTCTCCTCTAAGTCCTTCAGCGGGGTGCCGGCATCCTTGAACTCCCCGGCGGCGAAGCGCTCGTAGGAGAGGCCGACCTTCTCGGCGAGGTCGCTCGCGTTCACCCGGGAGCCGATAACGCCGATGGAGCCGACGATACTCCCGTCTCGTGCCCAGAGTTCGTCACAGCCGCTGGCGATCCAGTAGCCGCCGCTGGCACAGACGTCCGTCGTGTAGGCGACCGTCGGCCCGTCGAAGCGTTCGGCCGCGAGCCGGATGTCGTCGCTCGGGACGACCTCGCCGCCCGGCGTGTTGAGTTTCAAGAGCAAGGCGTCGACGGTCTCGTCCTCGTCGGCACGGTCGATCTGGTCGACGATATCGTCGGCCGGGGTCGAGCCCGGACCCGAGGGAAATCGTCCCCCGCCGCCGTCGCGGGTAATCGGCCCCTCGACGGCGACCTCGGCGACGTCGTAGCCCGGGAACAGCGAACTCGCGACGTTCCCCGCGATTCGGAGTCCGACGAGCACGACCGCAAGCGCGAGCACGACTCCCACGAGGTCCGTCATGTTTGCCGGTGCGACGACGAACAGGGCGATCCCGAGGGCCGCGAACACCGCTGCACCGAGCACGACGATTGCGAGTCGACCGAGTCCGTCACTGCTAACCATAGCTCACACCTCGAATCATATCGCTACCTGCGGGTGGCATCCGTTAAGCACTGGTGGTTTCGGTGAATCGATCGTCGAACTCACCTGCTCGGCGGGGAAATTACAGCGGGAACGGCGTCGCCTGCTCGTTCCAGTCGCCGGCAGCACATCGGGACTCGAGTCGGTCGAGTCGCGGCCCGACGTGCTCGCGAACGAGCATCGCAAGGGCGTTCTCGGACCCGTCGCCGGTGATCCCGGTCACGTGCGGGTTGTCGGTCGCACCCGAGTCGTCGATCGTCACGAGCAACACCCGTTCGCGGTCGGCGAAGACGACGCGTCCGTGGTGGACCCCGTCGAGAGGGTAGTTCAGCCAGTCGAACTGCGGCTCACAGATCGTCGCCTGGGGGACGGCAGACCGGACGGCGTCTCGGACCGTCTGTGAGCGCGAACCGATGTAAACGGTGACACCGCGCTCGGCGGCGGCCCGCCAGCGCTCGAGACACCGGTTCTGGATCATTCCCGCGTCCGGAACCGTCACGAACAGTTCCTCCTCGGCGCTATCGGCGATGCCGTGACCCCGAGAAACGACGTTCTGTTGGCCCTCGATCGTCCAACACGCACCCGACTCCGACGGGCCAAGTGCGGACGCGGGATCGAATTCGGTACCCGTCGAACCGTCGGCGAACTGTTTCCGGGCCGGCTCGAGTCTCGTGGGGATCTCCCCGAGCGGACTCGCGGCCAGCCAGTTCGCTCGCCACTGCGAGGCGTCGGTCGCGAGCGCGACGGTCTCGCCCTCGGCGTCGTAGTCGACGAGGCCGACGTCGGCGAGGGCTGGCAGATGATTGTGCGCGAGCGTCGTCTCGACGGGCCCCCAGTCCGTCTCGCTGACGTCGACGAGCCGGGTGTCTTCTTCCCGAGCGACGACCATTGTAGCCAGGTCGGCGACCGGGAGCGACTCGTCGCGTCTCGAGAGGATAGCACAGGCCATTCGGCGACGGGCAGGCTGGAACGCGTCGAGCGTCCGACTCAGCGCCTCTTCGTCGTGTTCCGGTCCGTCGGCCGCGGTTTCGAGGAGATACGTGACCCACTCGGCTTCGAGAAGCGGATGGTCCGCGAGGGCGACACGGCGCGTCTCGTCGTCGCCGACCTCCCGAAGCACACCGCAGTCGAGCAGTCTCGGGACGTGGTTGTGGACGAGTTCGATGTGTACCGTCCGGGATTGATCCTCGGTGACGATCGGAGACCCGTGCTCCCGGACCGCGACGTCGGTCGCGAGCGTCTCCAGAGAGAGCGGTTCGTCCTGTTCGAGAAGCGTCGAAAGCACGCGTCGGCGGCCGGAATCGGCGAGAACGTCGAACGCAGTAGTCGTTCGCTCGGTAGCGAGGTCCGAATTCATTGCCGGATAGAAACGATGAATGCGGGAAAGGAGTGTACCAGCGTGCTCTGGTATGACCGGGAGATAACGCTAGCGAATCGTGACAGTCAGCCGTCGCTCGTCTCGCCGGAGTCGAGATACGCCGTGAGGAGTTTCTCCTGTGCGACCCGGAGATGCTGGTGGAACGTCTGCCGAGCGATACCGAGTCGGTCGGCGATCTCGCTCGCATCGCTGTTTCGCGTCGGCCATTCGAAGTAGCCGCCGTAGTAGGCCGCCTCGAGCGCGGTTCGCTGTTTCGTCGTCAACTCGCGCTCGAGCCGTCTGCGGAAGTCGCCGCGGGGCTCGACCGCCTGCTCGTCCGTGCGCTTCGAGACGAGTCGCATCTCGGGGTAGGCCGACGTCACCGCCTCGACGACGTCGCGAACCTCGACGTCCGGACTGACCTGGACGACGCAACTCGCGACGCCATCTTCGACGACTTCCGAGCGCATTCGGGCGCCGTAATCCGCGAGCAAGCCGGTGATCGTCGGACCCTGAACGACGAACTCCCAGTGGCTGTCGTCGCCGGTGGTATCGATGCGTCGGACCTCGCTGATCGACCCGCGATCGCCGGCGATCGAGCGGATCCGTTCCGGGTCGGCGTCGCCGACCGTGACGTAGTAGACGTACCGCTCGTCGGTCAGCGGCAACACGTGCTCGAGGGAGAGGCGACAGCCGGTTCGAGCCGAGAGGTCGATACAGACGTCCTGTCGGTCGGTCGACTCGAACTCGAGTTCGACGACCGTATCCAAATAGAGGAGCCGACGGACGGCCATCGCGTTGATCGCGTGCCCAATCGTGCCGCCGAACTCCTGGAGAACTTCCCGCTCGCGGTCGGCGAACGCGGCTGATTCGCGGGCCGCGACGACGAGCAGGCCGTACGCGCGCCCGCTCGCGACGATCGGGACGACGGCCACCGAACCGTAATCGCGATCTCGAGCGTCGGCTCGCCGCTCGTCGACGTCGCTCTCGCGAAGGTGTCGATAGCACCGGACGACTCCCGTCTCGAACGGCGATTCGCCCGGATCGTTGGCCGGGTCGACGAACGACGAGCGGACGTTCTCGACGCCGTCCGCATCGATTCCGGCCCGCGCTTGTGGCTCCCACGGAAGCCGATCGGGCGCCACGCCGGTGTCGACCCGGCCGATGGCGGCGAACTGGTAGGCGTCGGCGGCGGCGAACGCCTCGACGATCGCCGACTCGATTTCGTCGCGGGTCTCCGCCGCGACCATCGTCTCGTCGATCGTTCGAATCGTCGCGTTGAGTCGCTCGAGGCGCTCGAGTTCTCGTTCCCGGGCCTTTCGGTCGGTGATGTCCCGACCGACGCCGGTAAAGCCGAGGACGGTCCCGGTTTCGTCGGTGATCCGCGCGCTGTTGAACTCGTACGGAACGTGCGTTCCGTCCTTCGTCAGCACGCGTCCCTCGGCGGTGACGCGCTCGCCGTCTTCCATGATCCGTTCGATCGCCCGCTCGATGTGCTCTCGGTCCGGCGGCGCGATGAACTCGAGGGGGTTCATTCCCTCGAGTTCGTCGGTGTCGTAGCCGGTGAGTTGCTCGAACCGGTCGTTCCAGTGGATCAGGCCGTGGTCGGTATCGTAGGCGTAGAGGAGATCCGGCTGGGCCTCGAAGACGCTCTCCGTGAGCGCTTTTTCCTCGCGCAGTTCTCGCTCGCGAGCCTTGCGATCGCTCACGTCTCGGCCGATACCGGTAAAGCCGAGGACGGTTCCGGTTTCGTCGGTGATCCGCGCGCTGTTGAACTCGTAGGGGATTCGGGTGCCGTCTTTCGTCAGCAGATCCGCTTCGGCGGTGACGTGGGTGTCCTCCTCGAGAACGCGCGTGATCGCGTCGGCGATCCGTTCTCGGTGCTCGGGCGCGACGAACTCGAGGGGCGCCATGTCGGCGAGTTCCGCCTCGTCGTACCCCGTCACCTCCGGCACTCGATCGTTCCACTCGACGTAGTTCCCGTCGACGTCGAACGCGTAGACGATGTCGGGCTGGGCCTCGAAGACGCTCTGCGTGAACGCTTTTTCCTCCCGAATCTCTCGTTCCCGTTCGTACTCGGTCGTCCGATCGTGGACGAGTACCGCGTAGCCCAGCAGGTGGCCGCTCCCCTCGCCGTTCCCCACACCGATGCGCACGGTCGACGCACCCTCGCGTCTCCGATCGGTCGCTGTCTCTCCGTTTCCATCCCCGTCGTCGTCTCGAATCGGAGCGACGACCTCGTGGACCCAGCGTCGATCCCCGTCGCTCCGGAGTCGCCAGCCGTCGTCTTCGGCTCGTCCCTCGATACGAGCCCGCTCGAGGAGCTGCTCCGGCCGTCCGGTTTCGCGGCTCTCCGGCGGGAAGAAGATCCGATACCGCGTTCCGACGATTTCGCCCTCGTCGTGTCCCGTCAGCGCCGCCGCCCGTTCGTTCCACGTGGCGACGCGACCGTCGGCCTCGAGCAACCAGACGGCGTGGTCGCTGACGAGGTCGGTCAGCTGACGAACGTCGAGGCTGATCCCGTCCGGAAACTCGGCGTCGTCCGTCGGATCGGGGTCGTCCGTCGGATCGGCGTCGTCCGGGCCGTCGTCGGTCTCTGACGGCGACTCGCTCGCCGATTCGTCACTCTCCGGCGAGGAATCGGTCGCTGAGTCGTCACACTTAGACGGGAAATCAGTCATAGGTAGGTGTACGCGGCCGGGGACCGCCAACCATCAGCAACGGTAATGCAGGTTGCCAACGACCATTCCCGAACGGGAAAAACCGATGGTAGCCATCGCCACGGCTTTATGCCCCAGCGGCGGTAGCAACCGGGAATGCCGGCGAACAGCGATCGAAAACCGACGACGTTACCGGCCCCCGGTTCGCCTACTCGAGTATGACTGATCTCGCTATCGTCGAGAGTCGGGCCGATCGCGCGTCGGTCCACGTCTGCGACCGACTCCGCGAACTCGCCGATTGGGAAACCGCGACCGACGACTCCCAGCCCGACGCCGACGGCGGCGGCACCTACTACCGACTCGACGGCGTCGAACTGCGCTCCTTCGAGGCGCTCCACCTCGAACTCGAGCGCCCCGCCGACGCCTTCGACTGCGACCCCGACCTGCTCGTCTTCGCCTCGCGCCACTCCGGCGACACGGGGCCGCTGCTGACGGGCCACGTCACGGGGAACTTCGGTCCGGCCGAGTTCGGCGGCGCGGACGACGCCGTCGCCGAGGCGGCCCCGAACGCGCTCGCACGCCTGCTCGAGGCGTTCGACGACCACGCACCGGACGGCTACGACGTCGGGCTGGAGTGTACTCACCACGGCCCCACCGACGTCGGCTGTCCGTCGTTGTTCGCCGAACTCGGCAGCGACGACGAGCAGTGGGACGACCCCGAGGGCGCGGCCGCCGTCGCCCGTGCGATCCTCGAGCTTCGGGGGGTCGAACCGCACCGGAATAGGCAGCTTGTCGGCTTCGGCGGCAACCACTACGTCCCGCGATTCGAGCGCATCGTCCGCGAGACACCGTGGGCCGTCGGCCACGTCGCGGCCGACTGGGCGCTCGAGGCGATGGGCCACCCGAGCGCCCATCGGGACGTCCTCGAAGCTGCGTTCGAGGCCAGCGGAACTGACGTCGCCGTGATCGACGGCGAGTGGCCGGTGCTCGAGGAGACGCTCGCGGAACTGGACTGCCGGCTCGTGACCGAGACCTGGCTGCGCGAGGTCGGCGACCGCTCGCTCGACCTGGTCGCCGACGTCGAGTCGGCACTCGGAAGCGTCGAGGACGGGATCCGGTTCGGCGATCGCCGGGACGCCGCGTTCACCGTCGTCGACCTCCCGGCCGAACTGGTCGGCGCTGCGGAGGGGATCGATCCCGACCGCGTGCGGGCAATCGTCGAGACGAACGTGGTCGCCTTCACGACCGAAAACGCCGGTAGTCGCGTCGGCGCTCGAGTCGCGGTACCCGACGTCGGCGCTAACGATTCGGCCGACGACTCGACCCCCGATTCGAGGGGCGCGCGCGAGACGATCGTCGTCGAACTGGTGTCCGTCCTCGAGGAGAAGTACGACTCAGTGACGCGCGAGGATGATGCCGTGATCGCAGAACGAAGCGCCTTCGACCCGGCGCTGGCCCTCGAGGCCGGCGTTCCGGAGGGACCGAAGTTCGGCGCGCTCGCGAGCGGCGAATCGGTCACCGTCGACGGCGAACCCATCAGTCCCGAGAGAGTTCGCTCGAGAGAGACTGAACAGTTCCGGATACAATCGGACCGAAACGAGCGGTAATGGCCGCATATCAGGTCCGGTATCGGCGTTTGAGCCGTCAGTAGACGGTCAGTAATCTCTCGATACGATGTCAGACACACGTCTGACGTGTAGGGGAAAGGTAATTATGCTCCATCTTCTAGACTGGGCCAAGAATGGACTCCATCATCGACGACGCCATCGACGAGGCTGAAAACGGGGAGTCGGGAGGCGCCCCCGACGATGCCCCACCGCAGGACGGGCAGTCGCCGACCGGAGACGAACCGAACCAGACCGGAACGATGACCGACGACGAACTGGAGGACGTCCTACAGGACCTCCAGACCGACATCACCGTCGTCGGCTGCGGCGGTGCCGGCGGAAACACCATCAACCGAATGCACGAGGAGGGGATTCACGGCGCGAAACTCGTCGCTGCGAACACCGACGTCCAACACCTCGTCGAGATCGAGGCCGACACCAAGATCCTGATGGGGAAACAGAAGACCAGCGGCCGCGGCGCCGGCTCGCTCCCCCAGGTCGGCGAGGAGGCCGCCCTCGAGAGTCAGCAGGACATCTACGACGCCATCGACGGCTCCGATATGGTCTTCGTTACGGCCGGTCTCGGCGGCGGCACCGGAACCGGTTCCGCACCCGTCGTCGCGAAAGCGGCCCGCGAGGCCGGCGCACTGACGATTTCGATCGTCACGACGCCCTTTACCGCGGAGGGAGAGGTTCGGCGCACGAACGCGGAAGCCGGCCTCGAGCGCCTGCGTGACGTTTCGGACACCGTCATCGTCGTTCCGAACGACCGGCTGCTCGACTCCGTGGGCAAACTGCCCGTCCGGCAGGCGTTCAAGGTGAGCGACGAGGTCCTGATGCGCTCGGTCAAGGGCATCACGGAACTGATCACGAAACCCGGCCTTGTCAACCTCGACTTCGCCGACGTCCGCACCGTCATGGAGCGCGGCGGCGTCGCGATGATCGGTCTCGGGGAATCGGACTCCGAAGCGAAAGCCCAGGACTCGGTCAAGACTGCGCTGCGGTCGCCGCTGCTCGACGTCGACATCTCGGGGGCGAGTTCCGCCCTCGTCAACGTCACCGGCGGGAACGACATGGCCATCGAGGAGGCCGAGGGCGTCGTCGAGGAGATCTACGACCGGATCGATCCCGACGCGCGCATCATCTGGGGAACCTCGATCGACGAGAGTCTCGAGGGCAGCATGCGAACGATGATCGTCGTCACCGGCGTCGAGTCGCCGCAGATCTACGGCAAGCCCGACGGCGAGGCCGTCCAGCCCGAAGCGCCCGCACAGGGCGAAGACATCGACTTCGTCGACTGATCGAAATCGGGAGCGAACGCGGAACCCGAGCGACTGCGCGTCGGCGATTCGAGTCCCATCTCGTTGCTGTTCGTTTCTCCGTACCACACGTCGGAATCGGCACCCCGGTTGCCGGTTTCGAGCCGACACCCCCCTCTGCTCGGCCTGTTTCAACAGATTGGCTTCGGATCGAGGCCGAGATCGTTCAGCGACCCTGCGTACGCATCGTAGGCGGCGTCGATGGCTTCCTCGGCGGCCGTCCGTGCGCGATTCCAGTCCTCGCTCCCCTCACAGACCGTCTCGAGCAGTTCGGCTGACCGATCACCTTGAGCCGCGGTTTCGGTCCGCAGTTCTCGGAACACGTCGGCGCGCCGCTCGTCTCCTTCGTTGACGAAGAAGCTCACGACCTGCAGGTGCGTCCGTTCGCCGACCAGCGATCGACCGACGAGCCCGCCGAGGCGGGCCGCCGTCGTCTCGAGCGATCGAAGCCGGTCGTGCAGTTCGCTGGCGTCCGCCTCGGCGTCGTACTCGCCGTCGAGGAAGGTCATCACTCGATCGTAGTGCTCGCGCTCTTGCTCGCAAAATTCGGCGAAAGCATCCCGTGCGTCCGTGTGTTCTTCGTCGTCAGCCCACGACTCGACGGTCTCCATCGCAGCGCGTTCGCTGTCCGCGACCGTCCGAAGGACCGTCTCCTCGGTCAGGTCCGCGTCGGTGAGCGCGACGAGGAGTTTCGACGATCCGAGTCGCTCGAGTTCGTCGGACATCGATTCTTCGACCGAGTCCTGGAATTCAGCGGCGTCCATACCGAGACAACACCGCGAAGCGTGTTGAACGTTGGTGACAGTCCGGCTCGGCCACGACTTTAACCGCCGAGAACGCGTATCGATTGCCATGACCGACCGGAGCGACGCCGACGAGCGACCGACCGACGAAACGCCCTCGATCGCTCCCGACACGCTGGCCGACCGCCTTCGATCCGACGATACCACGACCGTCCTCGACGTCCGCGACCGTGACGAGTTCGAGCGGTGGCACCTCGCAGGCGACGGAGTCGAGGCCGTTCAGATTCCGCACATGAAGTTCGTTCAGGCCCAGGCCACCGGCGACGTGACCGACCTCGCGGCCGATCTCGAGGAACCGATCGTCGCGGTCTGTGGTCACGGGGAGGCGAGCGCTCACGCCGTCGGCCTCCTTCGTGAGGCGGGCATCGACGCGTGTAACCTCGCCGGCGGGATGGACGCCTGGGCAGACCTGTACGCGGCCCGCGAACTCGACGTCGACGCGCCCGCGACGATCGTTCAGTACGATCGGCCCTCGAGCGGCTGTCTCGCCTACGCGATCTACAGCGACGGCGAGGCGGCGGTGATCGATCCGCTTCGAGCGTTCGCCGACCGGTACGTCGCCGCTGCCGACGAGCGGGACGCGGAGATCCGGTACGCCATCGACACGCACGTCCACGCGGATCACGTCAGCGGCATCCGCACGCTTGCGGAACGAACCGGTGCGGCCGCGGTCGTCCCGGCGGGGGCGACGGATCGCGGGTTGGCGTTCGACGCGACGACCCTCGAAGACGGCGACGGACTTCGCGTCGGGGACGCGACGCTGACCGCGATGGCGACGCCGGGTCACACGACCGAATCGATCTCCGTTCGTCTCGAGAGCGGTGATTCCGGTATCCTATTCACCGGCGACACGCTGTTTCTCGAGGGCGTCGGCCGGCCGGATCTCGAAGGCGGGGCCGAGGGGGCGGCCGCTGCCGCTCGACGGTTGTACGAGAGCGTTCGAGAGCGCGTCCTCGTGCAGTCGGACGAGACGACGATCGCACCGGGTCACTACAGCGACGCCGCCGAACCGCGGGCTGACAGGACGTACGCTACCCGACTCGAGGCCATGCGCGATCGGCTCGCGGCGCTTTCGATGGACGAAGACGAGTTCGTCGCTCACGCGACGAGTGACCTCCCGACACGACCGGCCAACCACGAGCGCATCGTGGCGGCGAATCTCGGACTCGAGGATATCGACGAAGAAACGGCGTTTGAACTCGAACTCGGGCCGAACAACTGTGCGGTTGGAGCGTAACGGCTCTCAGTCGTCGGCGACCGCACCGTCGTTTGTGCCACCGGCCTCGAGGTCGCCCTCGATGCTCGGCGGGTACTTGCCTCGGTCGAGTTTCAGGTCCGACTGCGGGCGCGCCATGCAGGTGAGGGCGTAGTTCTCGGCCTCTTCTTCCGTCAGGCCCCGGGCCGCGGGCTGGGTAACCTCGCCCTCGAGAATCTCGGCCGAACAGGCCAGACACATCCCGACGCGGCAGGAGTACTCCTGAGCGATACCCTCCTCGAGACAGCGACTGAGAATCGTCTGCTTGTCCGTGCAGGTGATCGTCTCGCCGGTCCCGACGAACTCGATCGTGTACTCTGTCATACAGGCTGCTACGAAAGACCCCACTAAAACTCTTTATCGACTATCTGTCGTATTCGATACAACGAATATCGGTCGTCCGTCTCTGTTCGCGTGGCTGTATTCATCTCGACGCGCGGTTCGTCCCTAGATCGACCGACGCGAGCGCCGTCGAACTCGCCGATCCGACAAGTGACACATAAAACGTTTTCTTCCCGTGGTGTGGACACTGTTGGTATGAGCACGCAGGAGCAGTCCGCCGCCACCGCCGCGTCCGAGACCCGCTCGCCGGACGTGGTCGTCGTCGGTGCCGGGACTGCAGGATGTTACGCCGCAGCGACCGTCGCACGCGAGGGCTACGACGTCGTCGTTCTCGAGCGAAAAACGGAGACAGAGGCGGGCCACATCGCCTGCGGGGACGCACTGAAGGGTGCGGACGCGTTCCCCGAGGCGATCCCGAAGTCGAAACTCGAACCCGCCTTTACGAACACCGGCGTCGACCACGGTCGCTTCGAGATTCCCCAGGAGGACACCGTCCTCGAGATCCCCGTTCCCGGCGAACTGGCCGTCATCGACCGCTGGGAGTACGGCCGACGCATCATCGAGGGAGCCGAAGAGACGGGCGTCGAGTTCCAGTACGACACCGTCGTAAAGAACGTCAGGCAGGCCGACGACGGTCGCGTGACGGGCGTCGACACGATCCGCAAGGGCGACCCAGTGACGTACGAGGCCGATATCGTCATCGACGCGGCCGGTTCGCTGTCGGTGTTACAGGACAACGTCGACTTTTCCGACTCGACGTTCGATACCAACGTCAACTACTCGCACTTCTGTTCGGCCTACCGCGAGATCGTCCGCGTCGAGGAGCCGGTCGAGTGGGACGACGCGCTCGTGTTCAAGCCGACCGAGCGCGCCGCGGGCTACCTCTGGTACTTCCCGCGGACGGACACCGAGATCAACGCCGGGCTGGGCTTCCAGATGACCGAGGAACCCATGAAGCTCGTCGCGGACCTCAAGAAGGACCTCGAGAACCGCGCGGAGTTCGACGGCGCGAAAGTCGAGGACAAACTCGGGGCCGCCCTTCCGACCCGTCGACCCTACGACTCGGCCGTCCACCCCGGCTACATGGCCGTCGGCGACGCCGCGGGCCACGTCAACCCCACCACCGGCGGCGGCATCGCCGGCGCGGCCTACGGCGGCAAGTACGCCGCCGATCAGGCGATCGAAGCGCTCGAGACCGGCGACTTCAGCGAGGCGACCTTCTGGGAGTACAACGAGCGCGTCATGGAGCACTTCGGCGCGCGCTACGCCGCGCTCGACGTCTACAACATCCTCTCGACGGCTATCGACGTCGACGATCTGATGGGGCTGCTGGCCGCGATGCCGGGCGACAAACTCGCCGAGGCGCTCTACTCCGGCAGTACGGATATCGGCCTGAAGCTCAAACTCGAGGCCCTGCTCAAGAGCCGCGGTCACTGGGGCACCATCTGGAACCTCTACCAGACCAAACGCTGTGCCGACGACCTACTGGCTCACTACGAGCAGTACCCGACCACTCCCGAGGGGCTCGCGGGCTGGCAGGACCGCCGCGACGAGTTGATGGAGCAGGTGTACGAGACGACCGGGGCGGACCCGAAGTACTAGAGCCAAACTTTTGCTCTGCGTGCGGTCGCGAAGCGACCGCACTCGGCAAAATCTCGAGAGAGCAAAGTGGTTCGAAAGAGCGGAGCTCTTTCGTCATGACGAGAGACGCCTATGGCGTCTCTCGAACCACTCTCTCGGACCTCGCGGGATCGAAGATCCCGCTTAGCGTTGATGAAAAGCACTCCTCCTTCCCCTTCACTTCGTTCCGGGTCAGTCGTCGGCCCGCTCGCTCACCCTTCGGGTTCGCTCACGGTGAGTTTCGGCGAACCGCCTGCCTTTCCCCGAGTCGCGGATTCCTCGCGATGCTCGGAATCCGCTCCTGGCCAGTAAACGTCGAACAACTGTGCATCTCCCTGGCCGACGGAGGGGGCTCTCGACGATCTAACTCAGTTCATGACATAAATATAGTCTGGCCGAAAACCTACTTAGTTAGGAGCTTCGGATATTCCTGTCGGCCGGTTATGTCTTGTTGATGGTAGAAAACCACACACGCCGACGTGCACTGTCACTGATCGGCACGACCGGGGTCATCGCAGTTGCGGGTTGCTTAGGCGGCGACGACGACGCAGCGGACGACGACGCAGCGGACGACGACGAGATGAACGACGACGGGATGAACGACGACGGGATGAACGACGACGGGATGGACGACGAGATGGACGACGACGCCGGCGTCCGCGTCGCCCACCTCTCGCCCGACGCGCCGAACGTCGACGTCTTTGTCGACGGCGACGCCGTCCTCGAGGACGTTCCCTACCGCGCGGTCAGCGACTACCTCGAGCTCCCGCCCGAGACCTACGACGTGATGATCACGGCCGCGGGCGACGCCGATACCGTCGTCTTCGACGACGAAGTCGAGGTCGGCGACGGCGACTACACGATCGCCGCCCTCGGCGAACTGGCCGAGGAGAACCAGCCGTTCGCGCCGGCCGTCTTCGAGGACGACCTGAGCGATCCCGGCGAGGACGCCCGGATCCGCCTCGTCCACGCCTCGCCCGACGCGCCAGCCGTCGACGTGACGGTGGGCGACGGCGAGACGGTACTGGTCGAGGACGCCGCCTTCGGCGACGCCGCGGCCGTCGAGGTTGCCCCTGACGCGTACACGCTCGAAGTCCGCCCCGCGACCGAGGACAACGACGGCGACGTCGTCGCGACGTTCGACGTCGAACCCACGGCCGGGACGGTCTACTCCGCGTTCGCGGTCGGCTACCTCGAGCCCGACGCGGCCCCCGCTGACGAACCCTTCGACCTCGAGGTCGTCGTCGACTACGAGTACCACGACGACATGGACGACGAGGACGACCACGACGACGAAGACGACGGCTACTGATCGCCGGTCGCCGCCGAATCCGGCGTCTCGAATCGCAGCCGTTCGATCCGCTTTTTTGTTGGGGGATGCGTTCCGAGCAGCCGCCGAGCCACGAATCGCCTCGAGCGGTCGAAAAACCGATGTTCCTCCCACGGCGGCGGCACGATCGAGAACGCGGCCGCGGTCCGATGGCGGCGCAGATCGGTCGTGGGCCGTCGCGCGACCGACCGATCGAGCGTCTCGAGTGCGCTCGCGAGGGTCGACGCCTCACCCGTGATGGCGACGGCTCCGTCGTCGGCGACGTACTCGCGATAGCGAGCGACGGCGATGACACACCACCGCGAGAGCGCCTGCAGCAGCAGCGCCAGCAGTCCCAGGTAGCCGACCCCGTCGTATCGCTCGAGGAACGCTTCGGCTTTCGCCGCCGGAATCGTCATCACCGACATGACAGCCGCGTCGCGGTTCGCGACGTGGGCGAGTTCGTGGGCCAACACCGCCTCGAGTTCCCGGTCGTCGAGCTCTTTGACCAGCCCGCGCGAGAGGACGACCGTCGACGCCGCGGGACGGTAGCCGACCGTAAGCGCCGTCGGCGTCCGCGTCACAGCGATTTTCACGGTCGGCGTCGGGACGCCGGCCTGCTGAGCCAGTCGATCGACGCGCCGGCGGATGGCCTCGAGCTCGGGATCGCGCTCGAGGTCGGTCGAGAGATGCACGGAGTCGTCGAGCGTTCGCAGGACGGCGACATCATCAGAGAGTTCGACGCGGACGGTGTGGACGAAGTGCGAGCCGACGACGAGCAGGGCCGCAAGGGCCGGGAGAGGGGCGAAGAACAGTTCGACGCCCAGCAGCCCGATGGGCCAGCGGCTCGCGACGACGAGCGCGAGCAGGCCACCCACGATGGCGACGGTTCCTCGCCGGCCCGCCCGTCGCCGACCGGACTCGAGCGCCGCTCCCACCTCCGAGGCGATCACATTGGGGTCGTACTCGAGGTCGTCCGTCCGAGCGACCCGAACGGATTGGTAGCCCGCGATGGCCACCACGAGATAGCAGCCGAGGCCGACGACGGCCGCGATCGTCGGTACGGACGCGAGGACGGGAAAAAGCGTTCCGAGGGCAACCCAGTAGACCAGTGCGCCGAGAAGCGAGACAAACAGGAATTCGGCGACCAGCAGTACCAGTAACGCGGTGAGCAAGAACGCACTCGCGGCGACCATTCGAACCCAGAGCCCGAAGCGGACGCGACGGTGAGAGAGTCCTCGCATGGGGTGCTCGAGCGATTCAGTCTGTCTCGATTCGACGCGGCTCCACACGCCGGGTCGATTCCGACCGATACGTTGAGTATCGATTACGTCGCCACCCGAATATAAGTGTTCTTTTCGCTGTCAGGTCGTCCTTCTCAGCGACGACGATCAGACCTGTTCGCGGCTGATCTGCTCGATCGCACCGCTTACGACATCGATCCCGTGGGCGAGGCTCGCCTCGTCGACATCGAACGTCGCGCTGTGGTGGCCGCCGGGATGGTCGGTCCCGATGCCGACGTAGCAGGCCGTCCCGCCGTTGTCTTGCACTGCCTGCATCAGGAACGTCGCGTCCTCGCTGCCGCCGAGTTCGTCGCGCTCGAGGACGCTCGAAACGCCCTCGGTCCGCCCCGCGACGTCGGCGACGATATCGACGAGTTCCTGATCGCTCGTCGCGCTCGGCGCTTCGGCACCCGTCGAGAACTCGACGTCGCAGCCGTGCATGTTCGCGGCGTTCCGGACGATGTGGCGGGCCTTCCGGTCCATGTAGTTCATGAGTTCGGTCGTCTCGCCCCGGACCTCGGCGAGGATGCGCGCCTCGTCCGGAATGATGTTGGCGGCGCTGCCGCCGTCGACGACGCCCGCGTTGATCCGGGTCTTGCCGTCGTTGTGCCGCGGGATACCGTAAAGGTTCTGGACGGCCGTCGCCATCGCCTGCACCGCGTTGCGACCCTGTTCGGGGTGGCCGCCCGCGTGGGCCGACTCGCCCGTAAACTCGATCTCGAGGTGTTTGACCGCGAGGAAGCCGTCGATGCCGGCGACGATCTCGCCGGTCGGATGGTCGAGTCCGATGTGGATCGCGAGCAGCGAGTCGACGTCCCGGATGTGCTCGCTTTCGGCCATCGACTTCCCGCCGCCGACGACCTCTTCGGCGGGCTGGAAGAACACCTTCAGCGTCCCGGCGAAGTCGTCGCTTTCGGCGATTCGCTCTAAGACGCCGATGCCGATGGTCGCGTGGGCGTCGTGGCCGCAGGCGTGCATCGCGCCCTCGTGTTCGGATCGAAATCCTTCCGCGGCGGGAACGTGGTCGGGGTCGTCGCTTTCCTTTCGCGGCAGGGCGTCGATGTCGACGCGCAGGCCGACGGTCGGCCCCTCGCCGCGCTCGAGGACGGCGACGGCGCCGGTGTGACCGCCCTCGAGTCGCTCGAGGACGGCCTCGTCGGCACCCGCATCGCGAGCGCGCTCGAGCCAGACGGCCAGTTCGGCCTCGTCGGGAACGGCCATCCGGTGGTCGCCCGCGATGGCGTCGGGTCCGACGTGGAGTTCGTCGAGGTCGACGCGCGACTCGAGTTCCGCGACGATTCGCGCAGTGGTGTAAAACTCGCACCACGCGGGTTCGGGTTTGCGGTGTAGGTCTCGGCGAAGGGAAACGAGATCGTCCGTGCTCATACCGTCTCCTCGTCGTGAGCGCTGAAAATGCTACCGACCACCGACGGCGACAACTGCGAGGGAATCGCTCAGTTTCCGCGGCCCGCGCCGTGAATCTGCTCGACTTCGGCCTCGATGTGGACCGAATCGGGGAAGTTCTGCGAGGCGATGTTGCGCGCGAGACTGTCGTGGCCGTGAATCTCGAGTTCGCGGGTGAAGACGGTGTACTCCCACGAGGAAAAGCGGCGGTCGTCGTCGCCGTGGAGTCGACACCGCTGGGGAACCGAGAATTTCTCCGGCGGATGCGAGTGGGGTCCCTTCAGCGCGGCCCCCTTGCGTTCGGCGGAGGTTTTGATGTCCTCAACGATGCCGTCGAGCGCGGCTCGATCGCCGCTCTGGAGCGTGAGACGGGTGACGAAGGTCATGTGGGGTATCGTACAAACGTGAACGGTCGGCGCGTAAAAACCTGCTGAGATTCCGTTACGGCGGACGAACAGTCCGATATTCTCTTAACGTCGCACCTGTTAGCGAAGTTAATGGCAGTCGAAGCTACGAGCGCAGGCGCGATCCTCTTCCGCGATACGCGGGGCCGGCGCGAGTATCTTCTACTCAAGAGCCGCCCAGGCGATTGGGAGTTCCCCAAGGGCGGTGTCGAAGGGGATGAAGAGCTACAACAGACGGCGATCCGCGAAGTAAAGGAAGAGGCAGGTATCGACCAGTTCCGGCTACTCGACGGCTTCCGGAAGGACTACAACTACGTCTTCGAGGCGAACGGTACGACGATCCACAAGACCGTTCACCTCTTCGTTGCGAAGTCCTTCGAGGCGAGCGCGGAACTTTCGAACGAACACCGCGACCTCCAGTGGCGCGATTACGAGCAGGCGGTCAACACCGTCACGCAGGACGGGCCGCGGGAGATCTTAGAGGACGCACACGTGTTCCTCGACGAGTGGGAGGAAGAAGACGAGGAGTAGGGGCCACGATTCTCGCGATCGAGACGGTCCGCCGTTCGGTCTGAGCCTTGTGCTCGCCAATCCGTTCGAGGATCGGTCTCGTGCCCGTCTGAGTTGCGGGAGTTCGGTTTCGGAGGTGTGCTCGATGCGCCACGCGTCCTGTCGCGAGGTGCCACCGGTAGTTGGCGCGCCGATCGTAGTCGATTACCGCTGTTTGACGACGATCGTATCCGCCACCAGGTCCCCGACGCGCTGGTTCTCGTCGGTGAGCAGTATCAGTACCATTGCGACCAGATTGAACGCCGGCAGGCTGTCGATCAGCCAGAGCAGATTGCGCAGGATCGACGCTCCGATCGTGCAGTCGGAACCGTCGGACTTGACGACGACCAAGCCGAGCACGTACTTGCCGGGCGTGTAGCCGTAGAGTCCCTCGAGGAGGAACGCGTAGACCAAGACGCCGACGAAACTGATCAGCGACAGGAACAGAAAGGCGATGTCACCGAGGATGGCACCGAGTCCGATAACGACGCCCCCGAGCAGCCCCATAATGAGGCCATCGAGCAGGAAGGCGAGGATTCGTTGACCGATTACGTCGCCGTTCGTGCCGAGTTGCGGTGCGGGATGTTTTTCCACACGCGTTCCGATTACAGTCAATTTTCATAAGAGTTGCTATGCGAATACAGTCTTTCGAAGAAGAGTGTCTCCGAGGCGTGAATCTCCGTCGGGGCTCGTCCGAGTCCGGACCGCGCTCGATCGCAGTCGGCACCGCGAGCGGATCGGGTAGCGCTTTTCGTTCTCCGCTCCGAACGGCAGGTGTGGCTCGTCACACTGCCGAGTTCGGCTTCGAGTTGCGGACCTGCCGGTGGGCCGAACGCGTCTGGCCGCCCGACGCTGCGAGCGACGACCGCGCGATCCTCGTCGCTCGCCAACTCGGGACGAAACGCCGTCGCTGGGACACGATCGTCCTCGAGTGCGACCCCGAGGCCCTCCGCGAGCGCGCGAACTTCGGCCGGGAACGGCTCGATGGCAACCTCCTCCACGTCGTCCGCAACGCCCCCACGGAGTGGACCTACTACCGCGACTGTCTGCCCCATCCCGGCTACCCGTGGCGGTACGTTCGCGAGGCGATACACGAGGCCGACGACCGGGACATCCTCGAGACCAGGAAGAACGGCAACCGCATCGAGATTCGCCGGAAGTGGCCCTATCCCGACTGGCTCGAGCGACTCGTCGCCATCGAGAACAAACCAGACCTCGACGCGAGCGCCGCACGCGCGCTGGGTTCACAGCTCGAGTACGACGTCGCGATGGGGCTGGCCGACGAGGTTTGGGTCGCCACGCGCGAGACGGGCGACGCGGTCGAACCCGCGCTGTTCGAGCGACTCCCGGTCGAAGCGGGTATTTTGACGCTCGAGCCCGAAACGCTCGCGGCCGAGGTCGAGTGGTACCCCAGATCGCTCGCGGTCGACGAGCCGGGGACGCGGATTCTCGAGCGCCCCGACGGCGGGACGCGGGACGGCTCGGCGGCACGATTCGAGTACGTCGATCAGGCGAGAAAGGCCGACAAACGCCTCGCGATCGCCGAGCGCGCCTACGAGCGCGGCTGGCGCTCGTTCGTCGACACCATGCGGCCCGACTGTCGACACTTCGAGTTGCGCGCGGCGGATGACAGCCAACTGCGACCACACTGCGCCGACAAGGGCCGCTGCCAGACGGCCGCCGAGTGTTCCGGGAACTGTCCCGCGTTCGAACCGGAACCGCCCGTCTGGCGAACCCGGGGGTGGCCGATCGAAGGCGGGCCGGGGAAACGCTGCCAGCAACTGCTCGAGGATCGCCGTCGCCGCCGGCGACCCGGGCTGTAGCTATCGCGAAAACAAACACGACCGCGCGATACTCACTCAGAGACGGGAGTTTCGCGTCACTCAGTCGGCGACGCTGACCTCGAGGTCATCGCGCTCGACGGCCAGTCGGAACGTGGGGACGGTGCGGTACTCGACCTCGACGACGCCCTTGCGACGGAGACTCTGCAGCCCCGATCGGACGTCCTCGGAGTCGGGATCGACGTCGAACTCGTCCCGGAGGCTGTGCAGGACCGAGACCACGCTCTCGGACTCGTCGTCGGGACCGGCCAGCACCGCGACGATCTGGGCGTGGAGTTCCGGCACGCGGATCCGGGATGGGACCCCCTCGTCCTCGGGGTCGCTCTCGATTCCGGGCTCGACGTCGACGAGGTCGTTCGCCTCCGCCGTCGCGCGGATTAGGCTGTTGTCGTCCCGAAAGTAGTAGTCGCCCAGTTCGTTCTCGAGGTACTGGTGGACTTCGCTGCCGCTCTCCATGTCCCATCGCTCCTGTAGCTCCGAGTTCTTCGTCGGCTGTAGCTCCACCACGTCCGCCAGTCGTTCTGTGGCCTCCTCCGAGAGCGTCATCGTCGAACCGTATGCGCATCCGCTACTTTTGCGTTGCGTCCCGACGCTGCCCGAACCGACGGAGCGATCGGTGGCCTGGACACCCTCGACGCGGCGTCACATGCCGGTATCGTCGCTATAGGTCGACCTCACGGACGAACGTCCGCACGTCTTCGACGAACAGCTCTGGAACTTCCATCGCCGCGAAGTGTCCGCCCGCGGGCATCTCGGACCAGTGAACGACGTCGTAGACCGCCTCGGCCCAGACGCGCGGCGTCTTGTGGATCTCCGCGGGGTAACGCGCGTGGCCCGTCGGCACGTCGACCGAGTCGGGCGTCGCCGACGCGACGTCGGTCTCGTAGTAGACGCGCATCGAGGAGCCGATCGTCCCCGTCAGCCAGTAGACGCTCAGGTTGTCGAGCAGCCGATCGCGATCGAACGAGGACTCGAGGTCGCCGTCGCAGTCGCTCCAGGCGCGAAACTTCTCCGTGAGCCAGCCCGCGAGCCCGACCGGCGAGTCGGTGAGTCCGTAGGCGAGCGTCTGGGGTTTCGTCGCCTGAATCTCGTGGTAGCCGGATCCGGTCTCTCGAAACTCCTTCGTCGCCTCGTAGTCGGCCCGTCCCCGCTCGTCCAGCATCTCCATCGGCGCTGCGAGCGACGAGGGGCTCAGAAAGAGCATGTTCGTGTGGATCGCGTCGACGCGGTCGGGGTAGGTCGCCCCCAGAATCGCCGTGATCAGCGCGCCCCAGTCGCCGCCCTGCGCGACGAACCGATCGTAGCCGAGGCGGTCCATCAGCGTCGCGAAGGCGTCGGCCATCCGCGGGACGTCCCAGCCCGGTTCGGTGGTCGGCCCGGAGAAGCCAAACCCCGGCAGCGAGGGCGCGACGACGTGGAACGCGTCGTCGGGATCGCCGCCGTGGGCGGCCGGATCGGTTAGCGGGCCGAGAACGTCGAAGAACTCCGCGACGGAACCGGGCCAGCCGTGGCTCAACAGGAGCGGAGTCGCCGACGGCTCGGGCGACCGAACGTGATAGCAGTGGATTTGCTGGCCGTCGACCACGGTCGTGTACTGGTCGAACGCGTTACAGCGCTTCTCGAAGGCCGACCAGTCGAACTCCTCGCGCCAGTACGCACAGAGCGACCGCAGCGTCTCCCGCTCGGTTCCGTACGCCCACCCCGCGTCCGGCAGTTGGTCGGGCCAGCGCGCCCGCTCGAGGCGCGCTCGAAGGTCGTCGATCGCGTCCCGATCGACCGTCAGTTCGAAGGGCTCGATCGACTCGTCGGCTGTCGTCATACGATCCGGTACGGTATCGTCTGCCAAAGGGATACGGGCTCCGGTCGGCGCTCGCTTCTCGCTTGGTCAATCGCTCCCGACGACCGGCATCGGCCGCGTGGTCTCGAGCGTCTCCTCGATCTGCGTGTAGACGAGAATCGTGCCGAAGACGGCGAGGACGGTGCCGAAGACGAACGGCACGGAGAAGCCGTAGCCGACCAGCGCGCCCGAGGAGAGCGGGCCGATGGCGATCCCGTAGCCGAAGGCCATCGTCAGAATCGAGAGCTTCGACCCCGACTCACCCTCGCCGGCGAGGTCGCCCGCCAGTGCGAGCGACGGCGCGAACACCATCGCGCCCGCGATGCCCTGTGCGAGGCGAGCGACGAACATGAGTTCCGAGGAGAAAATAAACCCCTGGACGAGCGTCGTCGGGATCAACAGGAGCATTCCGCCGACGATGAACGGCCGCCGTCCGTAGTAGTCGCTGGCCCGACCGATCGGCGTCTGCAACAGGACCTGCGCGAGGATAAAGGCTGCAAACTGGAGTCCGAACCAGGTCGATCCCTGCTCGAGGCGAGCGTTGACCTGGGGCTGAATCGTCGCGAACAGGGCGATCGCGGCCGCCATGAACAGCGAGGCGACGCCGAGGGTGAAGATCGGGTCGAGCAGGTGTTTGCCGGACGGATCACGGATCGCGATCGAGAGGTCCGCGCCCGCGTTCGCCTTCGTCGCGTCGGGGTCGGAGATGAGGACGGTGACGAGCAGGTAGCTGATCAGCGCCGTCACCGTCGCGATGTAGAAGACCGCGTCGAAGCCGGTGACTTCCAGGCCCGTCGGCATCGCGTACGGTCCGAGGTTGACGACCGCCCCGGCGGCGATGGGACCGACGCCGAACCCGATCAGTCGAAACGTGTTGTAGACGCCCATGTTGCCGCCCCGGTCCTGCGTCGTCGCGAGTTCGTTGACGAGCGCGATCGACGCCGGGACGATGAAGGAGACGCTGACGCCCTGGAGGCCGCGAATCACCAGCAGCGAGAGGTACGACTCCGCGAAGATGTACGAGAGGTTCGTCACGGCGAGTCCGCCGAGTCCGATCAGGATGAACGGCTTTCGACGGCCCACGCGATCGGAGAGGCGACCGGTAAACGGCTGGAAGCTACTGTTCAGGAACCCGAACAGGGAGAGGATGATTCCGATGACCATCGCCTCCTCGAGGCCGAACGTGGCCCCGCCGACGATGTCGCTCGCCACGTACAGCGGGATGACGATGATCAGAAACGAGTTGCCGACGCCGTCCGCCATCCGGGCGAACGCCAGCGCGAGCACTCGTCGGTCGACGGCGAACTGCGCGACGATCCGGCGAGGGAGGTCCCGCATCGGCCGTATCTCCGATAGCCGGGCCGATTATCCTTTCGAATCGAAATATCTGCGTCCCAGTTCGTCGGCACTCGTCGGCGATACGTCTCGTCGTCTCGAGCAGCGGAACGAAAAATCGGAGGACACGATCGATCGAACGGGCCGTTCCGGGCGGGATGTCGTCAGTTGATCGTCGTGTGCTCGGACTCCTCGTTCAGCGCGAGGTTCGCCGCGATCTCGGCGTTTCGCATCGCGTACTGGGCGGTCTGCTGGAGGCTGACGAGCACTTCGCGGATGCGCAGCAGATCCTCGTTGTCCATCTCGGGCAGTTCGGCGAGGATCTCCTTTTCCTGATCGGAGATCTCGTGAAACAGCGTTCGAACCTGATTGGACTTGTCGTAGTCGCGCTCAACGGCCGCCTCGACGGCGAGTGACGTAATCTCGTCGACCGACTCGTTCAGTTCCCGGATGTCTCGCATGACCGAGCTATCGACGTTGAGGCTGTGGCCCTCCGTCTCGATGACGATGTCGGCGATGTCCTCGCCGTTGTCGGCCGTTAGCTCGAGGTTCTTCGCGATCGACCGGTAGCCGATCAGCGGGAACCCGGTGTTGAGACCGACCGCACGCGCGAGGTTCGGGTTCTGGTAGGCCGTAAAGATCAATCGAAGCAGGAGGACGAAGATCTTGTTCGCCTGCCGCTCCCGGTTCAGGGCGCGCTGAGCGAGATCGGGGTTGCCGTGGGCTAACGCTTTGATGCCTTCGCCGCGCATCGTCTGTCCGGTTCGCTCGAGGCGCTCTAAGAGGTTGTCGAGCGTGAAGTCCTCGGGATCGACCGAACACCGGATCGAGATGCTCTCGGGGGTCTCCTCGATGACGCCGAGTCCCATCAGCTGGGTTTCTGCCTGGTAGACGGCGTTGATGTGGTCGGACTCGAGCGCGCCGTCTTCGGTGTCGATCCGAATGACGCGTCGGCCGAGTACGTACTGCGCGACGATCGCGCGCTCGACGGCGTCGGCGTCGAGATCGTCGGCGTGGATGATCGCCTCCGTCTCCTCGGAGCTCGCCGATTCGGGCATGACGGTGAGCGTCCCTTTCCCGCTGGTTCGCAGGGAGACTTCGTCGCCTTTCTCGACATCGTGTTCGGACGCCCATTCTGCGGGGAGGGTCATGGCAAGCGTCGACGGACCCAGTCGCTGCACTTTCCGCGTTTCCATATGGACATCTATGGAACGACGACACCTTAATCTTGACTATACCATCCTTATATCTGACTCGGATAGTAATATGGTTGGTTGTGAGGGCTGCCTCTATCGATACCTTAAACAACCTTCACGAGACGGGTCGTGAACCGTCCCGTTCGGACCCGCATCCAGCCGCGAAGGTCGTCGTCGAGTTCGCGGTCGTCGGTGTCGACGCGTAATGCGTCGATTCCGTCCAGTTTCGTCCCCGAGGCGACGACCTCGATTTCGTCGGCGCGTCGGATGATCGCCGGCGAGAGCTGATGGTTGCCGCGGCCGAAGAGAAAGCCCTGTCCCCCGATTGGTGAGACGACGATTGTCGCCGGTCCCTCGAGGACGGCGAGGATCTCGCTCTCGGCGGCGTCGCGGGCGAGCAACTCGCCGTCGCGCCAGACGTCGACGCCGAGCGGCGAGGGGTCGATTCCCAACTCCTGCTCGATGGCTCCGACGGTTCCCCCGGGGCCGAAAACGTACGTCCGATCTGCGTCGATTTCGCGGGCGAACCCGGCAGCCAGCGAGTCGACGTTCCCGCTCGAGACCTGCTTGCTCGACTGGACGTCGGCCGCGACGGGAACCGGGACGACGGCCCGCAGTTCGGTCCGGACCTCACCCTCGCGGTAGGCCTCCTCGTCGATGTCGTTCACCTCCCGGTCGGCGACGCGGTCGAACTCCGCGGCGATCCGGCCCGCGTCGGCCGGCGTCACCGCGAACACCGAGGAGTAGATCTTGACGCCGGCGGGGACGCCGAGCATCGGTGTTGGGTCATCGCTTTCTTCCTCGAGCACTCGGGCGACGTCGACGGCCGTCCCGTCGCCGCCGACGAAGAGCACGAGGTCGACGCCGTGCTCGAGAAGCGCCTCGACCGCTGCCCGCGTGTCTGCCGCGGTCGTCTCGGCAGTTTCCGGAGTCGTCCTCGACTCTTCTGCAGTCGCGGGATCGTAGACGACCACGGGCTCGTAGCCGGCGTCCCGCACCGCTCGCTCGCCCATCACGTCCGCGGCCGTGTAGACGGTCAGCTCCGGTTTGCGCCGGTAAAGCGCTTGTAGTGCTTCTCGAGCCCGATCGGGCGCACGTGGCTCGGCCCCGCGGCGTCGCGCCTCCTCGAGTTTGCCGTCGGTTCCCTTCAATCCGACCCGACCGCCCATCCCCGCGATCGGGTTCACGACGACACCGAGAGACTCCATGCCGGATCTAAGCGGAGCCGATCCAAAAGCCGTGTGGTGTTTTCGGCCCGGCCGGACTCGAACGAACCGTCGGACCCAGGATGTCACGCGGGCGAAGCGATGCGGCGGCCTGGTCGGGATTCTGAAAGATTAAGAGGGATGGGAACACACCGCCGAACATGAACCAACTCGCGTTCGCCGTGCTCGAGACGGAGACGGAACTGCCGATAGAGATCGCCGGCTGGGGGGTCTTGGCGCTGAGTCTGCTCGTGACGATCGGCTGGCTCGCCTACCTGTACCGATAACGAACCGCCGGCCGTCGAACGTCGACGGTTATTCTTCGGGTTCGTCGACGCGCTCACGTAGCCACGCCGCGGCCGCCGCAACCGTCGCTTCGTCGGTCCCCTTGAGCGAGAGTCGAACCGATTCACCCGGATAGCTGCCGACGACGACGTCAAACTGTTCTCGGACGTCCGCAATTCGATCGAGTAAGGCGCTCTCCGGTTCGTCGGCGACGACCTCCTCGCGGTACGTCGCGGTCCCCGAAAACTCGGCTTCGATCGATTCGAACATCGCTTTCATCTCCGAGGGGACGCCCGGGAGCACGTAGATGTCTTCGAGGACGGCCCCGGGTGCCACTCCCGTCTCGTTGTGGAGCGCGCGTGCCCCCGTCGGCAGGTCGGCGGTCCCTTCGGTCAGGTCGGCACGCGAGTAGCCGTCGTCCTCGAGCCAGGCGAGCGCACCCTCGTGTTTCTCGAGCGAGCGGCCGATGGCGGCGGCGACGCCCGCCATAGTGACGTCGTCGTGCGTCGGTCCGAGGCCGCCGGTGACGATCACGGCGTCGTACTCGGCCCGATACTCGTTGACGACGCGGGCAATGTCGCCGATCCGGTCGGGGATCGTGGTGACGCGTTCGACCGAGACGCCGCGGTCGCTGAGCCGGTCACAGAGCCAGGTGGCGTTGGTGTTTATCGTCCGTCCGGCGAGCAGTTCGTCTCCCACGGTGACGACCGCGGCGTTCATGACGCCCCGTTCGGGCCGCGGAGTAAAACGAGTATCGAGGCGTCGGTTCGGCCCCGCGGCCGCCGGTGTGTTGTCGCTCGGCGCCCTAATGTCGTCGATCTGTACTGTTCGGTAACAGTCGCTCGAGCTTATAAATCCGGTCCCAAAGCAACCACAAGATTAAATCCTGATAATTCAGTACACAGTGAACGATGTCTCATAGTCGGAGGGAACGACCCGAGGCGGACTCGACCACGGTCCTTTCAGCGCTCGGGAACAAATACAGTGCGGAGATTCTCTGTGCTGCAGGCACACCGAAATCAGCACAGGCATTGAGTAACGATATCGAGATCCCGATCGCGACGTGTTACCGTCGAATCGAAGAACTCGTCGACGCCGGACTGTTGACCTGCGAGGGCCGACAGCTGTCCGAAGAGGGTCGGCGAACGAACATCTATCGGCGGACGCTCGACGAAATCGAAGTCGACTTCTCCGACGAGCGACCGCAGTTCTCTCGGAAACGACGAACCGAGGCCAAAAACAGGCTTCAGGACCAACTCAAGGACTGAACCCGTCGTTCGTGAGCGAGCGCAGTCAGTACACTGCCCGGTGGAAGGTGGTTGGTGCCGAGTCGGGAACGATCGACTGCGCAACGCTCGCCGTTTCCGACCGCGGTCTCACGGAGACTGCGGGATTTGTAGAGCCATTTCGATTCCTCTCGCTAGCGAGTCCACCACGACGCTCGAGTTTTCGTGCGAGTTTATGTGACTGCAGCCCTGTCCGTGCGAGTTCGTGTAACCGCGCACCGAGTAGAACATAGTTAAGTACTCCTGTGAGAATATCCGGATATGACTGGGCGAGCAACGACGTCTGACCGACGAGACGAAATCGGTGCCGACGGCGACGAAGATGCGATTACCGGGACCGAGCGCGTCCTCCACGTCGGCCGGGATCGACCGATCAGAATCAGCGCCGGGCACCGGATCCTCCACCACGATGGGAAGTGTTCGCGACCCCACGGCCACAACTACGAGGTCGCCGTCACCGTCGCCGGCGAACTGACCGAGGAGGGGTGGGTCGCCGACAAAGGCGATATTACCGAGGTCATCGACGAGTGGGATCACATGTTCCTCCTCGAGGCGGGCGACCCTCTCGTGGATGCCTTCGAGGCGGCCGGCGACGACGACGGGATGGTCGTTCTCGAGCACCCGCCGACTGCGGAGGTGATGAGCGTCATCTTAGAGCGAAAGCTCGAGGCCGCGCTGCCCGAGAACGTCACCGAAATCGGCGTTCAGGTCAACGAAACGAGCGAACTCTGCGGCGGGAGCCGGTTCTGAGATGCCGGTCTCGAACTCGGTCGATCGGGAGGAAACCGGGCCGAGCGTGACCGACGGCGACGAGCGCGACCGCGAGTCGACGGACGGACTCCCGATCAACGAACTGTTCTACTCCCTGCAAGGCGAGGGAACGCTCGCCGGTGTCCCGTCGGTGTTCGTCCGCACGAGCGGCTGTAATCTCCGCTGTTGGTTCTGTGACTCCTATCACACCTCTTGGGAGCCGACCCACGCCTGGCTGGATCTCGAGGCGATCCTCGCGGAGATCGAGTCGTACGAGCAGGCCGAACACGTCGTCCTCACGGGCGGCGAGCCCATGATTCACGAGGGCTGTGTCGATCTGCTCGAGACGCTCGCGGAGCGCGGCTATCACACTACCGTCGAGACCAACGGGACGATCCCCCGCGACGCGCCGATCGACCTCGCGTCGATCAGCCCGAAACTCGAGAGCAGCACGCCGACGCCCGATCGCGATCCAAAAGGGGAGGGAGAGTGGGCGGAGCGCCACGAGAACGACCGGATCGATCTCGAGGCGCTCACCGACCTCGTCGAGAGCTACGACTTCCAACTGAAGTTCGTCGTCACCGACGAAGAGGACCTACCCGAAATCCTCGAGTTGCTCGCCGACCTCCGAGACGCGGCGGCCGTCCCGATCCGGGACGACGACGTCCTCCTGATGCCCGAAGGCGCGACGCGGGAGCGACTCGAGGACACCCGCTCTCGAGTCGCACAGTTGGCGATGGACCACGGCTTCCGGTACACGCCGCGACTGCACGTCGACCTCTGGAACGACGCCCCCGAAACGTGATTCGAATTCGACCATGACTGACACGGACACCACTACCACCGCGACCGACGAACAGCCCTCGAAACGCGCCGTCGTCCTCCTTTCGGGGGGCATGGACAGTGCCACCGCAGCCTACGAGGCCCGCGACCGCGGCTACGAGATCTACGCCCTGCACACCTCCTACGGCCAGCGGACGGAGGATCGCGAACTCGAGTGCGCACGCCGACTCGCCGACGAACTCGATGCCGCCGATTTTCTGCAGATCGAGACCGGCCACCTCGCCGAGATCGGGGCCTCGAGTCTCACTGACGACGAGCTGGCCGTCGCGGATGCGGACATGGACAGCGACGAGATCCCCTCGTCGTACGTCCCTTTCCGGAACGCGAATCTGCTCTCGATGGCCGTCTCCTACGCCGAAGCCAACGACTGCGAGGCCGTCTTCATCGGCGCCCACAGCGAGGATTTCGCTGGATACCCGGACTGCCGGCCGGAGTTCTTCGAGGCCTTCGAGCAGGTCGTCGACGTCGGGACGAAACCCGAGACCGAGATCTCGATCGAGGCCCCGTTCGTCGAGGACTCGAAGACGGATATCGCCGAACGCGGAGCCGCTCTCGAGGTCCCCTACGAACACACCTGGAGCTGTTACCGCGAGAACGAACCCGCCTGCGGGACCTGTGACTCGTGTGCGTTCCGGCTGCAGGCGTTCCAGACCATCGGCGTTCGGGATCCGATCGCGTACGCCGAGCGGCCGTCGTACGTCGAGGAGGCCGGCGAGCGGTAGACCGAGTCGCTGAGCCGCAGGTCGCAGTCGATCCACCGAAATGGTTATTGACAGATACGTTCGATTTGATAGCAATGGCCGTCTCCCTCCTCGAGTGGTTCCGCGACGACGACGGGTGGACGACCCCGGACGGTCGCCGCGGCGAACTCGTCGGTCTCGTGCTCGGCCTGCCGATATTTTGCTTCGCTGTCACGCGTCAAACGGGATTTCCGAACCCCTTCGAGAGCCCCGGCGCCGTGCTCCTCGGAACCGTCTGTGGATTCTGCTACGCGGTGTACTGGCGTCAGCGGCTCTGTGCTTTCGTCCCCGATGAGTTGCGGAACTTCGTAATGGGCTCGCTTTCAGCGGTGGCCTCGGACTCTCGCTTCTCGAGATCGTCCACCTCGCCGTTCCGACGGTGTTATTCGTTCTGGCGGCGATCGGCGCGATTCTCGCGGTCTACTTCGCGTGGCTGCTCTCACCGATGCAGGACGGACTCCAGCCACCACGCCGCGGCGTCAGTCCGCCGCAGTCTGTGGAATCGACGCCGTCGAATCGATAATCAGCGAAATGCCGACAAACTCCCGTCACGTGCCACCGAGGTGTCTTTCACGCGTCTACCACGCCGCCTCGAGGATTCCCTCGATATCCTCGACGGAGGGATCAACCCCCGGTGGCGCGTTCCCCATCAGCCGGTCGGCCAGCACGTACTCGGCGACCCCGGTGAACTCGTCGGGCTCGGGTCCGTCGACGTCACGTAGCTTCGAGGGCAGACCGAGTCCGTCTCGAAGCTCGGTGACCGCTCCGACGACCGCAGCGCCGTGATCCGCGGCGTTGTCGACGCCCAGCGCGTTCGCGAGCATCCCCTCCCGCGCGTCGACGCCCTCCTGCTCGAAGAGGTACTCGAGGACGTGCGGGACGACGACGGCGTGGGCGGCCCCCTGCTGGACGTCGTAGGTGTGGGTCAGGCCGTGACCGAAGGCGTGGACGATCGAGAGTATCGACCCGCTGGGCCGGGAGATGCCGTACTGGACGAGCACGATTCCCTCGAGGATCGTCTCGAAGGTGCCGATTTCGCGGTCGTCGTCGCCGAACGCCCGGAGGCCGTCCTCGAGTTTCTCGAGGCCGTGTCTGGCCGTCGCGTCGGTTACCGGCGTCGCGTCGGCCGCGTAGATGGCCTCGATCCCCTTGTCGAACCCGTTCATCGCCGAGCCCGCGAGGATCGAGTCGGGCGTGGTCGCGACCAGTTCCGGATCGTAGACCGCCGCGGCGGGCATCAGTCCCGGCGCCGAGAGTCCGCCGCTGATCTCCTCGTCGACCGGTCCGGAGTCGGGCGAGGCGGTGAGCCCCCCGGACATCGAGAGGTCAGCTCCGGCGAGGGTCGTCGGGATTGCGACGATCGGAATCAGCCCGTCGTCCGGGACGGGGAGCGTGCCGGTTTCGGCGAACTCCCGGCCGGCGGCCGCCGGACCGAGATCGGTCGCCGCGAGGACGCTGATGGCCTTCGCGACGTCGAGACTGCTGCCGCCGCCGAGGCTCACGAGGACGTCGGCGTCGTAGTCCTCGAGTCGGTCGCGTCCCTCGAGAGCCGTCTGCAGGCGCTTTTTCGGCGTCGTCTCGTCGAAGACGCCGGCGAGTCGGTCGCCGAGGCCCTCCGTAACGGGATCGATCACGTCTGGAGTGCTCCCGACCGTCGAGCCACAGACGACCAGGGCGCACTCGAGTTCTTGGATCTCGAGTTCGGTCTCGAGTTCCGCGACGCAACCGGTACCGAACCGAATCGTCGCCGGATCGTACTCGAATCGGACGGTCGAGTCCCGCCGATCGTCGCTCGAGCGAGTCGGTGTCATAGGCGACGGTACGCGCGGATCGGTCTTAAAAGCGAGAACTGCGGCGATCGGCGGGAGACTCGCTCGAGCGACGATCGGCGAGAAAAGAAGACAGGGCGGCTGACAATGGACGACAGCGATACGTCTCGTGTAGTTTGATAGTTATTGACTACCAAGGTCCGGGTATGGACCGTCGACGGTTCATCACCCTCGTGGGAGCGGGAGTCGGGACCGCTGGTTACGGGGGCACGGCGGTAGGTGTACAGAGAGACGACCCGGCGCTGTTCGAGGTGGTGTTTCTCGGAACGAACTCGCCTATCGGCGCCGGCGAACTGCTCTGGGTAGATGCGACCATCCAGAACGTCGGTGGCGAAACCGGCACGACCGACGTCGACTTCATCGTCGGCTACGATCCGGTGGTCGAAGGGAGCCAGACGCTGACGCTCCCGCCTCGCGTCCGAGAACCGGTCGTCTTCGAGTTTCAGGCCGGACAGCCCTCGGGCGGTCACGAGGTCTTCCCGGTTCGGCTCGACACCGGCGCGCACATGGTCACCGAAATTGTCGTCGTCACGGAGGACGGACGCGAGACGGTGGATCCGGCGCTGTTCGAGGTGTCGACCGTCCGGACGAACTCGCCCGTCGGTGGCGGCGAACTGCTCGAGGTGACCGCCACCATCGAGAACGTCGGTGGCGAGACCGGGCGGACGAACGTCGACCTCGTCGTCGGCTACGATCCCGCGATCGAAGACTCGCAGTTGCTGACGCTCGGCGCGGGCGATCGGGAAACGATCACGCTCGAGTTCCGGGCGGGACATCCCGCGGGCGAGGGCGAGTCGTTCCCCATCCGAGTAAATACGGGCGCACACAAGGTTACCGAGATGGTGCTGGTCACCTGAGTGTGAACGAACTCGAGACTGGGTCTGTTTCGGTCTGGAAAAAACGTGTGCTGCCGAATCTCGATCGTCGTGCGATCGTCGAGTCGCGATTACTCGGCTGCGACGTCTTCTTCGTCGACGTCGACCGCGGTCGCTTCCTCTTCGGCGACTTCCTCGGGGCGGGCCTCGAGGGTCGTCTTCTGGATCTCGACGCGGCGCAGCGGGTAGATCGTCTTGGCCTCGCCGTAGATCGCCGAGGAGAGTCGGCCCTCGACGACGCTATCGACGAGTTCCTCGAAGTCGCGTTCGGCGGCGGCTTCTTCGATCATCGCGACCATCTGTTCGCGGATGGCCTTCTCCTGGCTCGCGTCGGCCTTCTTGGTCGTGAAGGCGACGGGCTGGATCTGGACGCGGTAGTCGTCCGTCGTGAGGACGGTGACGTAGGCCTCGACCTTCGAGGCGCCGCGTCGAACCAGCGATCGCAGGTAGTCCCGCGTCAGCGAGTGCTCGACGAACTCCGTGTACGCCGAGTCGCTGCCGACGTCGTTGATTTTGAAGGTCAACTTCGTGTTGTTCTCGCTGGCGTTGTTCGTCAACTCGCCGAGCGTCGTGACGATTGTTCGGCCGTATACTTTCTCCGGTTCGTCAGCGGGGGTCTCGCCGAGTTCCTGGCGGTCGAACTGCTCCGGTGCCAGGATGGTATACCACCGCTTCTCCTGTTTCGCTCGTGAAACTGATCGTTCACTCATGATGTATCGTGTGTGGTGTTGCTGTCTGCGTCGGACACGGTCCCCGTGTCCGCTGGTCGGTCGTGCTGTTCGGCTCCGCTCTGGGTCGTCCGTGCGACGTCGATTGCGACCTCGAGGTTGACCACGTAGTCGTCGACGTTCGAGTGGAGTCCGCCGGTCGTCTCGCGTTCGATTCGCGTGACGACGGCGCCGTTTTCGACTTCGGTCTCCATCTCGTCCGTGTTGTCCGGACGTAGTGCCCGGGCGACGAGTTCCGGGTCGTCGTGGGTCGTTCGAATAGTCGCGCGTCGGCTCACAGTATCTCCCTCACTGTCGCGATGATCGTCGACTCGTCCACGTCGGCGTCGTATCTGAGGTAGCCGCGCCGTCGGCCGCCGTCGTAGGCGACGTCGGGAATTCCGACGTCTTCGAACTCGCGGGCGATGGCCTCGACGGTCGCACCGAGGGGCTCGTCGCCCCGGGTCGCAACCGCGGCCTCGCCGTCGCCGACGGCGAGGACGGATGGCTCCGGCGAACGGACCGCGACGGCCATGCGTGCAACCGCGTCGACCGGCCCGTCGTCGATACCGACCGTGAACAGCCCGTCGTAGCGGCCGGTCGACGCCCCCTCGAGCGCCGCGTGGGCGTCTCGGCCGTAGGCTCGCCAGGCCGCGAGCGCCGGCTCGTGGGCGTCGTGGCCCATCGCGAGCGCCGCGCCCGTTCCGGGCTCCGTTCGCGCCGTCGCCTCGAGGACGTCAGCGTAGCCGCCGACCGTCGCGAACCCGTGGTCGGGCGTCGCGTACGGCCGGAGCGCGCGCTGGATCGCCTCCGCGGCGACCGGGGCTGCGTCGTCGTCGCCGATCACGTCGAGCGCGACGGCCGAGCCAATCGCCCGGTGGTCGTCGCCGTCGTACGTCTCGGAGGCCTCGAGATCGACGTCGAGTCCCGCGAGTGCGTCGCGCGTCGCGTCGGTGTCGCCCGACCATGGCGCGTGTAGCCGCGTCGAGTGGGCGAGTCCGTCCACCGGATCCGCGGTCGGAACCGCAAGTCCGGGACGACGGTCGACGAGCCCGCGTTCGCGGGCGGTCTCGAGGAGCCACTCGCTCTCGCCGGCACCCGGCTCTACGTCGGCGGCGACGAGGCCGGCGAGCGCGAGCACGGGATCCGGCGTCGCGTCGAGGTCGCGAACCAGGTCGAGTGCCGCGAGCGTAGCCGGTCGATCGGCCGTCTCGAGGCTCGTGATATCCGCATCGACGGCCCCGACGCCGACCGTGGCGTCGTCGGCCGCCGGCTCTCGGTCGCGAACGCGTGCCGTTCGGTCCGCGACGGTCCGTCCGACGCTGACCTGATACGGCGTCTCGCGTTCGCGGAGCGCCCTCGCGAGGAGGCCGCTCGCCGCGAGCGCGTCGCCGTCGGCTCGTGCCACGATGTGGACGAAGCCCGCACGCTCGAGTGCGCTTGCGGCGGAGGCGGACGACGGCTCGGCGGAACGACCCTCTGTGGACATTAGCGAGGTTGGGTTACTCTTCGAGGAGGTCCTTCGCGACCTCGTAGGAGTACGTGAAGTCCGGCTCGAGCTCGTTCCCTCGGTAGTAGGAGACGAGACGACGGACCTTCGATTCCGTGTTCTGCAGCGCGCGCTTGTTCTGGTAGTCCTGCTGGTTCTCCTGGATGTGCTCGCGCAGTCGAATCGCGCGGACCATCAGGTTCTCGAGGTCCTCGGGAAGGTCCGACTTGGCGTCGTTCTCCTCGAGAATCTCGGTGAGCTTCTTCCCGGTCGCCAGCTTGACGTCCGGGATGGGCGTGCCCGTGACACCTTCGTCACGCAGCTTCATCCCGATCTGGCTGGGATCGTAGCCCTGCTCTGCCAGTTCGACGACGCGGTCTTCGATCTTGTCCGCGTCGACGTCGCTCCACTCCGGCGGTTCGTCTGCCGCTGGCTTGTCCGATCCGGACGAGCCTCGGCGGCGGGTATGCATTCGTGCCATTGGTGAGGATAGGAACCGCACTGACCGCTCGATTGTGCGATAGTCGGTCATCCGACTACCGTTGCACTTCCGCAATCCCAAGCCATCCAGAATAGCGGATGGCACAGTCAGATTTGCGGCCGTGCGCTTCCCACCAGCGCTTTCGCTCGGACGGACTAAAGGGTTTCTAGACCGGGACCGACTCGGGAGTCGTGGTGCTGGTGGGTTTGGTCCGAAAAAATGGTGGTCCGTCTCGCGTGTGGCTACAGCAACGCCCGTATCTGGCGGGCAGTGAGCCGACAGCCACAGGGCTGTGCGCTGTGGGTGTGCGGGCCCATTGTGGTAACCCACGCGAGTTGACCGTCGCAGCTGGGACACCGGCCTAACAGCGGGTGAGGCTCTTCCTCACTCATGCTAGCGCCCCAGTGGTGCGTGGGAGGGGTGTGTCTCGAGTGCGATACGCCTGGCTTGCGGGACGTTTATATCGTCGTGGTCGGAACGTAATCATGGCTTGCAAACCGCTCGTTTGGAAGCCACGTCTCGGGTGTTGGCCCACCCGGGGCATTTCGGCGCAGGCCCCCTGCGGCGGATCGGAGTCGTAGCTTCCGTACGGGTCTTGTCTGGATATTAACTTATAACTACTGGAATGTGGGTTCGCGGGGACCGTGTGTGCTAACGTCAGGGGTGGCTCGAGCGTTTCGAGGGGTTTATCTATTCCCGTGGAAAATGGAGGAATGCGAACGAGGGCTCGTAGATCAGAGGTAGATCACTCCCTTGGCATGGGAGAGGCCCCGGGTTCAAATCCCGGCGAGTCCACTTCTTCACGTCGCTTCGCTCGTTCAGTCGTAGACTCGCCGAACATCGCAAACCCTTCGGGTTTGCTCAATCCCGGCGAGTCCACTCGGAATTTGGCGCACCAGGCCTTCTATTGCCCGAATACCGTTCCCTGTGGGGATTCTGACGGCTAACGATACGACAGTGCTGACAGCTGCTTTCTTGAGAGTCATTTTCCTGTTATAGGTCTTCGATGAAGTCGCGCCGCTGTTCCACTTCTTGCGGTCTGTATGTCGGTCGTAGTGGCGCTCGAGGATTTCAGAAGAGACGTCACATCGGTCGCTGGCGATCTTCTCGGAAATATCCGCGCGGAGCTGGTGCGTGATTGCACCACGCCTGATCGTGTGTGGGGAGAGGCTGCTGGGGCAGTCGTAGTAATGTCCGTACTCGGTTGCTTCGCAGTCTTCTGGATCGCGATCGTGCGGACAGTCTCCGACCATACAAGTCTGTGTGATCAATGTTACAGAGAAACATAAATACGCCAATGAAGTACGAACGCTATTTTGAGTACATTTAGACACCTATGAAGCGCCGATGAAAGTATGCGCTACTCAAGAGACTAGATGTCTCTCGTGGATAATCGCATTCTAGAATATATTCACGAAAACGATTCAGGGTCACCGAAAGAAAAGAAGGATGAAGGTCGTATTCGCTACTCTCAACAGCACATTGCTCGGAAATGTAGAATACTCAATGAAAAAGGCCTGCTCACACATCTTGGCAACGGCGTGTACGTAATCACTGATGAGGGAGAGTCCTACCTCAAAGGTGAACTCGACACAGAAACGTGGACTCAGGTTAACGGAAACAGCGATGAAGGGAGCGCATCATCAAACAACATTCGGAATTCCACGTAACTGTTCACATGAGCCAACGACACTCAGCAGACTGGATGCAACAGCTCGATGATCGAATCCTCGAGCATCTAAATGAGGAGCCCTGATCCTCAGTGTCAGTAATGGATTCAAGACGGCAGTTTCGAGCATCGAAAGCTCGGATTCGTGAGCGGTGTCAAATGCTTGCTTGTGCTGGATTGATTGCACCCGTACATCGTGACATGTATGAAATCACGAGATGGGGAATGCTTTATCTCGAGGGAGAGATTGATGCAGACAATCAACCTCGACCAGTTTCTCAGTCACTCCGTGGTTGATCAAATTGTTTTAGCTTGGATAGAGGCCGAAAGTAGCCAAGTTTCTCGAAACCGGATCAAAGAGTGATGCGGGATGCTTACTCAGGTTGGCCTCGTCACACCTGTAATTGCTGATCACCATCTGTACGAGATTACGTATAGAAGACAAGAGTACCTTGAGGGTGAATTAGACGTTGAAAATCTCCATCAGCCTACGATTCATTGCCTCGATTGATTCAGCAATGACAATTTGTTTTTATTTCACTCGTCCTCTTCTCGAGTAAGCCCTTCAGTTACCGATGTAAGAGTAGTTCGGACCCGCTCACCCAGCTCGTGAACATCAAGATCCGGAGGGTAGCTCACTGTATATCGTCCGTTCCGGTGAGCTTCAATAATTTGACCCTCTGTGTTCTTCATTCGGAGATAATTAAGCCTCGAGAGACGGGCAAAGCCATCAATTATATCTGGTCCCTTCAAGTTATTATCTTGTTGACCTGTGCTGAATTCTGCCCGAACAGTACTTTCGCCTGCTCGCTCAACATAGTTTGACACATCGTCATCTACCTCTTCATCGTTCTCTTCACGATTTCCAACTTCTTTCAGCTTCAGCTCGCGAACTCGAAATGCACGCTCATAGAATTCGTCCATCTGATCTCGGGTGAATCGATTATATCTGGTGCAATCAAATCCAATTTCAAATGAGTCTTCGCCGATCAAATATTCTAGAGCATCATCATCATAGACCCCAGATGTAGACTCGTAAGCGTACTTTCCGTCACGTGTCAACATGAAGTGCATGATGCGAGCAATGTTGCCCTCACCAATAACCACTTCTCCGTCACCAATTTCCTTCCTTTCTTCAGTGACTTCATGAACGTAGCGGACAAATATGTAGTCATCTCCGACAGAATATTCATCCCCTGTTGACCGTGTGGCAACACCACGTCGGTCCCCAGTCGACCCAAAAATACCGTTCTCGTCGATTTCTTCTGCAATAGCGTCCATAGGCGGAATAGTTTCATCAGCCTCAACCTCTCCAAAATTCAGCTTTATCTTTGGCACGTTTCTATGACGTCAGTAATTACCTATAATTGTTCGTTTGAATATCATATTGGAATACACATATTTTATACGGATACACTTATTGATTAAGATGTGAGTATTTAATTTGACAAAAGAAACACCGAGCTCAGGAATCACAACCAAGTGACCTTTTCTCTTTCACGTTGCTGAGCCTCCGGACTATAGCTCCCGCGATAATGCTCAAGGAAGGTCTCGAGATCGTTCCATCCACCCCAGTCACAGACCAGTAGGGGATCAACATCATCCGACGCGAGCGCAGTTGCCCAGGTGCGTCGGAGATCGTGGAATCCGAGATACGACCACCCAGTGTCGCCGGTCTCCTCGTGTAGTTGGTCAGCAGCAGACCGTAGCCACCGTCGGAGTGACCGCGTACTCGAGACCTCGACGAGCGACGAACTAGCTGGCGCGTCGCGATAGTCGTCGATAGTACGGATAGTTGTCGCGATATCTTGCGGCACCGGTGTCTCTCGGTACTTGTCTCCTTTCCCATGCCATACCCGTAACATCGTTCCGGCGTCGGTATCGACGATGTCCTCAGGGGCAACGTCAAGCACTCCGTGCGAGCGGAGCCCGCAATGTGCACCGAGTGCGAGTGCAATCCGCTGCTGAGTTTCGCCAGCAGCCCCGAGAAGTACCGTCACTTCGTCTTGACTGAGCCACACCTTCATATCGTCGCGCTTCTCGTGCTGTTGAAGATTCATGTGTCCGTGATGCCTGCATGTCGGACAAAAACCGCCAGCAATCTAGTTTTTTCGGTGGTGCTCGAGGGGTAGATCGGGTCGATTCTGTCCGAGACTACCGTAGTTCTCGGACGTTGGCTTTACAACCATACTTATTACAATTCCAAATCTTCTCCAGGTATAATGAGTTCAAAGAAGAATCCATCTAACGACTCCTCCTCGGATCACTTTGATGCGTCTGTCCAGTCCTTTGCAAATGCATCAATTCATGTTTTGAAAGGGACCACCCATGCGTTTTGGGGATTCTGGGAATGGGTTCGTGAGAAACATCCTCTCATTCAAGCAATGATAGCGCTGCCGATCACTGGACTACTCACCCAAATTGCTAGCATCTTTGCCGAGACATTTTATACAACATTCTGGGGTCGCGAGATTATTGTGGGTGGAACACTTCATGTCTCTAATCTTCCCGTCCCAGTCAGTGTGGCAATCTATTTTCTGCTGGTTATAACTGTAGTGACCATGTTTTCAGCACATATGAACTATCGAGAAATAGAGAGACTGAAGGGGGAAATTGACAAAGATTCTGAAGATTGAATTTTATCCGACTTTGAGGACAATCTCGGATAGGGGGCAGGGTTAATTTAAAAAACGAACCAGTCAAGAGACCCCGTCAACAATCACAAAAATCCTTCTAATAAATCACGGCCAAATCGGCCGATCTCCCCGTAAATCAATGTTTCTATAACCTTTGAGGGAGCTTCCAATGATTTGCGTTTAAACCAAACAGATGTGGAATATAAAACGCCAATCGTCGTCATTAGGTGAGGGTGCTTAGAATTAAGATATGAGCCAACGATTATGATTGCGATTGCATCTTGTTGCTCCTGTGTGAAAACTGCATCCTCTACATTGATTGACGCCATTTGGAGATTCATTGTCAGGAGACAATATAATTGTTAGCTCTCAGAATTGGTGGATTGACTAATAGCAGAATCTACCGTTAAGCGCTGTCCGAGAACTCCCCAATTCTCGGACACAGAAACGCAGTGCGGTTGCATACGAAGTGAAGAGAGACGGTCGGTGAACGATAAGAGCAAAACACCTCCAGCAGAATCTATGTTTTATGACCTGTTATGGCGACAAGTACGTCGTCAATGAGACATACCGGAGTTCGATGGATCCAGCGAAAGATGAATTCCAGACCTGGTTGAACGGACCAATCGAGACGGGAATCAGAAATTCAGGCGGCATCCGTTCGATTAATAATCCGAACACCGGTGAACGCGAGTTCTTAGTCTTCTATTCCGATTCGAGTTCCTCTCAGACTCAAAACCCGTGGGAGGACGTAATCAATATGTCTGATGGTATTGCTCATTACTGGGGCGACGCTAAAGCAAGGCACCGTCCTAATCCAGACGCACCCACGGGTAACGGCTGGGTCAAAACAGACTATACGGAAACCTACGCTCAGGGCAAGCGTGCAGACGCACCACCAGTGTTATTATTCGAACAGCCAGAGTCAGGTAAAGTCACCTTCCGTGGAGTGTGCGTGATTACTGATCTCCGAATCGAACGTCACAAAGATGAGGGCGAAACCGCTGTCAACTATCTGATCGAGCTTGCGATTCTCGATACCGATTCCGTTAGCCTGGAATGGATTCATCGAAAGGCGCGAACCGGTGTCGATACCGGCGGACCTGACGCTTGGAACCAGTGGGTGTTGGACGGACGAATTCAACGGTACTCCATATACAAAGACAGCATCCGCGCAAAGGAGACTCAATATCCAGACGGACACGAGAAAGAACTGCTCGATGATATCCGGAACCGTCTCGACGGTCCGAATAAAGGAGTCCAACTCGAGTATCTCCTCAAATTTCTTCTCGAACAATTCCCCACATTCACTAATGTAGAGTTGACTCCCCCAAGTGGTGACAGAGGCGTAGATCTCACAGGCAGTATCGATCTTCTCGCAGATACTCATCTGAGTGGAACTGCAACAACAGTCGATTTCAAGGCCCAGGCAAAAAACACGGCCAGCAGTGTTTCTGGGAAAGAACTCAGCAGATTGGCCTCCAGAATCGATGACGGCGAGATTGGATTGTTTTTTACTACATCCCACTTCACTCACAGTGCCCAAAAAGAGAACTCGACCACCTATCCGGTTCGGTTGTTCGCAGCTGCTGATTTAGTTGAGATGCTTCTCCAAACCGATCTTGTCGAAAGTCACCGTCTCAGTGACGAGATTGTTAGTGAAATCAAGGAGTCGGCCTGAGCTACCACTGTACTGAACTGGCTTCGAGTGTCCTTGATCTCCATTTTTGTCCCTACAGAACATGAATATAGGCTTATCAGTGCGTCAGTGCCCCCTCAATCGACGTCGAAATGTCCTCGAAGAGCGGGTTCGCGGACAGTAGTCAGAGAAATATCTAACCACAAAATAATTGCCTTTATTCAACCATCACGGTGGCGAGGCGGACTGCCATTTCGTTGGCGATTTTAACATACAGCCTTCATACCGATTGGTCTTGTTCGAGCCCGATGGTTCTATTTCTATATCAAATACGATATCGTTCTGGAAGATTTTGAGGAGTTCTGGTTCATGATTGGTGCTATTGATATTCCCGTGGTTTCCGACAGCAGTTATCTCAATGTCACTTGAAAAAGACAGTTCCTTGCTTTCTTCAACGATCACTCTAATCTGATCACCGTTTCGCGTCGAGTACCGATTCATGTCTTAATCTTCCAGAAGAGTAGTAATAAGAGTTGGACGTGATTCTATACCGATTCCGAATCCTACCGTTAGTCAATGTCATCGAGGACAGGCTTCTCGGACATTTGGATGGCAATCAAGTAGCCAATAAATCCAAGACATCCCCATGTTAGCTTACAGTAATGACAAGTAGCAAAGGTCAGGATAGAGGTCGGAGATTCAAAGAGATCGCGATGACAGTTCGGAATAGAGATGCTGGCCGGTGTATAAGGTGTGACGGTCCCGAAAGTGACGAACGATTGAGCGTCCATCACCTTGTAGCAGATTCCGAAGTTCCTGATAATGTCGATGCACATCTTCCAGTGAATTTAGTGTCTGTATGTCGGGATTGCCACTCTCAGGTTGAGTCGAGGTCGTTAGTATCTCAACTCCGAGAGATAGGCATTGAAAACTGGGACGAGCTAATGCTTTCTGATGTGGAGCGGAAAAGACTCAATAATCGACTGAGGAACACAGGTCCTGACCTTCTAAATATGAAAACAGTTGAGAAAAAAGAGTCGGAGGAATTTATTAATAACATATTCGCTCCCTCAGGTACCCAATCTAGTTTATCTGAGTTTGATGAGTAGAGCCTGTGTTTCTGCTCACCAGGTGATCTATTCAGAGTATCCTCGATTCAGGGCTTCGCGGGCACCCTTAGAACGATTTTCAAATTGACATTCAAAAATCCTTACAACTTATCAATTATGAGTACATACGAGATTTCATGGAAGCTACCCTTGAATACGATTCTGCTGAAGCAGATGCCCAACTATCTAATTTTGTATCAGAATATCTGAGAGACGAAACTGAAGCTGGAAACTATAAGAATTGGAAAGAATATGGGCCCATAATATGGGTGGCTGGTGCTTTTGCGGGTATAATGTCGGCAGCTAGTGCTGATGAAAATGGTCTTGTTATTCTTACCGGGATTTTGATAGCGATTACTGCCGTAACTTTCGCGATTGCATACATGGTTAGAAAGAAACGAAAAGAATCCGAACTCAATAGTATGGATGTTCGATATCATGATATCGCATACGCAATTGATCAGTTTCAGAAAGGTGAAATAGAAAAGGTGGTGTTGAAACTCACCGATATAAAAAATAACAAAAGCAACTATCGATATTTGTCGAAAGCACGCCAGGAGGAGCTTAGAGATTATATTATAGAGGTCGAAAGAAGAGATGAAGAGTATTTGAAGAAGACATTCGAAGACATTTTCTCACGCATAATAGTTGAATTAGATCACAAATCAAAAAACCCTCTCTTTGAACCTGTTGAGAGTGCTGAGGAGAGCAGTCCAGACCCTTTCGAATCAATAATAGCAGCTATAGATGTTGGGTACCTCCGGGATCCGACTATTGTATGGGTATTCACTGGCATTTCTGCATTCGTTGCTATTGCATTAGCAGCTCAGAGTCAACTTGAGCTAGCAACGCTTCTTGCCACAATATCTACCGGATTAGCCGCTCTCCTACTGAAAAATCATAGCTGATTAGGACCGTTTATGATTTCGGGAAGTCGTTCGGATCAATCACCGAAACTTTCCAGACCCCTTTGTCTGTTCGCGTTACACGCACTGGTTGATCTTTCACGTTCCCGTTTTCATCGACCAATCCAAGCGCCCGAAGTTCGCTCTTCGGGAGCACGACTCCGCCCGACGTACGACCAACTTGTGTCAACTGATGGATCGGCATTGCTACGTTTCTAACTAGCACTGAACCTGTTTAAACATTGGCCTCACTAGTACGAGACTATGATATTCCAGACTGATATCTACTTTCTCGAGACCCTTCTGGTATGGGTTCTACTGACCCGCCACCTGACGATGGCAAAGCTATCGACGAGGTGTACCACGACCGGAATCTGCTCGCGATTGCGTTCGCGAGAGCAATCCGTCTCACCTGGGGATCGGATACCGCGGGCTGGTATTGGCACAACGACTGGCCGGTGATCTGGGTCGACACGCCGGCCGGACAGAAGTCCTGGCACGTTACGCCCAATTTCGAGGATGTCCTCGAGCGGTCGGCACTCCAGCAGATCGACCCACCAGGAGGATACGACGGCTACGACCGGACCCTGAAGAATTGCTGACTCGCCCGCTACACCACTGGTTCCTACTGATGACTGAGCGCATCGAGTTCGGATCGAAAGCCGCTGCCGATAGCTTCCGCGAGAAACACAAGGCACAACTCTGGAGCGACGACGACCGCCGACTCAAGACGGTCGCGACTCGTGGATTATTCCCGACCGCGTCCTCGAGGACGGGGTTCGCGGACAGGGTCACTCGTCCCGAAGATTCGTGACCTGCATCGTGTCTTCGAGCACGCCGGTCTGAAAATCAGCGTCAGCGACGACGAGTTGGTCACCGGTTGTGCGTGCTGTTGCAGCGACCATGAGATCACGAGCAGTCATTCGTTCGCCGCCGGCAAGCAGTTCGTCCTGGAGTCGAGCGGCCTCAAGTGCAATCCGTTCATTGAACTCGAGCGCGCGGACGCCGCCGAAACGCTGTCGCTCCTCTCGCACGTTCGTCTCACCACGACCGAGTGTCCCTGCGAGGACTTCGTAGACGCAGATCGACGAGGTGAGATACGGTGTGCCTCGAGATTCGACGTACGTAACGGTCTCATCAACACCCTCGAGCATGTCGATAATAACTGACGACTCGAGAAACGTCATCGCTCGAAACTATCTCGTGACCGACTGATAGCGTCACGAGCACGCTCAGCGGTGCCGGATTCCCACGACCCGATTGCAATCGGTTCTTCGTCATCCGCTAATCGCTCGAGTAACTCGTCGAAACTCTCGTCGTCCTGCTTGAGACGATTGAGTTTCGCTTTCGTCTCTTCGGAGACACGAATTGACGTGCTCATATGTATGCAGAGCGTATGCAGAATCTAAGCCTTTTCGACGAACTCCAACTTTGCTATGTGAACAGACGCGGCGGTCTATAGTAGACACTGTAACGATTCACACACTGATCGCAACGCCGTCCTGCGATCGGATGTACATTGAATTTCAGTGTCTACTATAGTAACGCTACTCGTCAGTTAGTTTGTCGTAGATATCACGGTGACGGTTAATGTCTTGTTTGACGATGAACCGGAGCACGTGCTCGCGAATCTCATCGGCCGTCATGTCCTCAGGTCTGGTTGAACGGCTTGTCACGGGTTACGCCTCTCTTTTCGGGGTAGTCGTTCGGATCAATCACAGACACCTCCCAAGTACCCGTATCCGTCTGAGTTACTCGGACAGGCTGATCTTTCACGTCTTTGTGCTCGCAAGAGCAATCCGTCTCACCTGAGGATCGAACACCGCGGGCTGGTACTGGCACAAGGACTGGACGGTAATCTGGGTCGACACGCCAGCGGGCCAGAAGTGGTAGCACGTTACGCCCGATCTCGAGGATGTCCTCGAGCGGTCGTCACTCCAGTAGATCGACCCACCAGGAGGCTACGACGGCTACGATCGGACGCTCGAGAACTGCCGACTCGCGCGCTACATCACTAGCTCCTACTGATAACTGAGCGTATCGAGTTCGGATCGAAAGCCGCAGCCGATAGCTTCCGCGAGGACCTTGTAGCCGAACGTGCCGAACGCTTCGATCAACGCGTCGCGTGGGTCGGCTTGAGTCCACGACTCAGTTTCGTTGTCGCGTCCCTCAAGGAAACCACCGATTTGCCGTCAGTGGGTTTTGGGAAGACGCTCACGGTCCGTTGTACACCTCCGGCAGATCGTGGGGTTCGTTATTGCGGGCGGGGGGAGTCCACCACGTGAACGCTCGATAACCATTTTTCCCGCAGTAAGGGCAGTATCGAATCATCCCTGAACACTTCCGCCGTACAGCGATTGAGATAGCGGAGGATTTGTGTTTCACGTCTGGCGAGTCCGCTTCCATTTCGTTCGTCCTCAATCGCCCCACAGCGGCGTGTTCAGCGCGATCTGGTATCGATCTCCAATCGAGATTTGAACGGGAACTAGTTGGTAGGGAACCGTTGATTTGGTAAGGTACCAGTGGACGCACACCGACGAATCGCAGCCTCAGCGATGTTCCCACCGTAATCGGCAGTTCGTCGAAGGCTATCGAGGATGAGACCGAGGTCGTGTGCGTCCGGTGTCTCCACTTCGTAGAGTTCACGGCCGAGCTGATTGACTCTGTGAACGATTGCGTCACGAGTCTCGAGGGCGTCGTATGCGTCTGAGACGTGGCTGTCCATGAGAATGGCGTCGCTCGCCCGCTCGACCAGTCGTCGGGATTGGGTACCGAGTGCGGTGAATTCATCCTCGAGTGAAGCCGGAATATCGGGCGGGTCATCGTGAACTCGGGCGGCGATTTTCTCGGCGTGATCCGCGACCCGCTCGAGCTGTCTCGCGACGTAATAGTAGTCGAACAGCTGTGTCCGGGTGGTTCCGAGCTGTTCGATCTCCTGGAGGTTCGTGAGTGTTCGCTGGAAGTACCTGCTGACGAGCGCGAGCAGTTTGTCGACTTCGTTGTCTCGGTCGACGATTTGCGTCGCGAGATCGCGGTCCCCGTCGACGACGGCGGTAATCGCGTCCCGGTGCATCGAAAACGCGATCAGTCGAAGCCGAAGGGTGCTCTTTCTGATCGAGACGCTGTCGGCGTCGGTGAGGTTATCGACCTGAATTCGGTCCGACGTCGCCTCCATGATCTCGAATCCGATCAGGCTCGAGACCGCGTCGCTCACGGTCGACTGATAGTCGCTCGCTGCACCGGTGGTGTCGACGAACGTAATCGAATCGAAGCCGCTGACGTATAACGCATGAATCGTCTGCCGGACGCTCGTCTCGTCGACGGAACGCAGATCGATCGTGGTCGTTCGGTCGCCGGTCGTCGTCTCCGCTTCCGACTCGAGAAGGAGTGATCCGTCGTCGTGAGGATAGAGATAGAGAATCGATCCGGGGTCGATACCCTGTTCGGTCGCCCAGGCTTTGGGGAGTGAAACGGTGAACGTGGTGCCGCCCGTCAGCTGGACCTTTCGTGTCTCCATACTGTACGTGCTGAATGCGGGATTTTCCACTTAACCGTTGGTAAGAGGTGTATATCACGCGATGTAGGCGACTGTAGATCCCGAGGAAAAAACGGATGCCACAGCGATAGGGGATGCTGACCGGACACGGGCGCCGACAGTATATAGACTCCGTACTCTCTACAGCGCACGCCTATGGTCGGCTCTCGGAATATAACGTACAGCATGCGACGGACGACACAGACCGGTCGAGAATCGACGATCGCAGACGTCATCGAAGCCGTCGAGGCGACGGCACCGGAGACGAAAGAACAGCTCGCAGACGAGGTCGATCTCTCGATTCACTACCTCTCCGAACTCGTCCAGGAGCTCAAGGCGGACGGGATCGTCAGAAAGGCGTACGTCGTCGACGAGGAGGCGGTGTACGACGCCGCCGAGGACGTCTCCGAACTGTGGGAGGGTGGAGACGCCGAGACCACGGGACCGGAGCTCCTCGCGTTGCTCCGTCGCCTCGACGACGTCACGTTCGATCAGTACCGCGCCGCACGGATGGCGTTCGAAGGCGGCGAGCCCGAGCGTACGGCGGCCCAACTCGAGTCGTTAGCTAACGAACGGTACGGAACCGTGCTCAGCGAGCTCCGATCGTACACGCTGACGACCGATTGGCCCGGAAATCGGATCGCCGCCGACATCGCCACGATCGCACAGAACTTCGAGATCGTCGGCGACCGGGCGTGCTTCATCTCGGATACGATCGCGGGTGGTGACACCAAGCCCGGCGGAACGGTCAGAGACCGCGCGATCGACATCTTCGAAGCCGGCGAGGAAATCCACGACCACGTCGTCGCGATTCTCTTCGAGTGCGATCTCGAGCGAATCGATACGCTGCACGCGGCCGAAAAGGCGATCCACCGCGAACTCTCCGAACTGTTCGAACTCGCGACGGCTTACGATCCCGACGTCTACGGCTATCTCGTGACCATCTCGCGGATGCTCGAGCGCATCATCCACTACTGGGTCACCGTCGGCGAGCACGCGGTCCGACTACACGGCGGTGTCGATCCGGGTCACGTCGAGGTGTGAGTACATTCGAAAAACGACGCCACAATCGACTGAGGATGGTTACTCGAGCGATTCCAGCTTCTCCGGCGCATACGAGTCCAGAAACGTCTCGAGATCCCGAAACGCCGCGAGCCGTTCGCCCAACGTCTCGTGATCCCAACGCCACCACTCGGTCGCCTCGAGGCGCGCGGCGACGGCCTCGGAAAAGCGCCGTCGGATCGGTTCCGCGGGGACGCCGCCGACGACGGTGTACGGATCGACGTCTCTCGTGACGACGGCACCGGCGGCCACGACCGCGCCGTTACCGACGGACACGCCCGGCAACACCGTCGCGTTGTGGCCGATCCAGACGTCGTGACCGATCTCGACCGGCTGGTCGGCCCGCCACTCGAAGATCGAGTCGTCGTCGGGTCCGAGATCGTACGACTCACACCGATACGTAAAGTGGTGAGCCGTCGGTCGATCGATCGGGTGGTTCGTCGGTCCGAGGCGGGCGTGGGAGGCGACGTTGCCGAACTTGCCGACGGTCGCGTAGTCGAGCTGTACCCGTTCCATCAGATAACTGTAGTCGCCGAGTTCGCTGGCGTGAAGGCGACAGCCGTCTCTGACCTCGGTCCACTCGCCGAGGGTCGAGTCGGTGAGCTGTGCGGACGGATGAACCGTCGGCTCCGGTGAAAGGCCGTCGACGCGCGGACCGCCGGAGGACTCGACGTAGTAGCCGTCTTCTCGACGGTGGAACTCGGGGTGCTCGTGAGTTTCAGACTGCTGTGTCGGGTTCTTGGACATGGTGAAAACTCTGGCAATTGTTCAGATGATTCGGTGGCGGACCCACGCGGAGAACCACTCCGCGAGGCCGACCAGGATAAAGATCACCAGCAGGATCGCGGCGACGTTCTGATAGTTGAACATCGACATGTTCTGCTGGAGGTGGTAGCCGATCCCGCCGGCGCCGACGATGCCGACGATGACCGACGAGCGGAGATTGATGTCCCAGCGGTAGAGCGCGAGACCGATGAACGCCGGCAGTATCTGCGGGACGACCGAGTAGCGCAGGACCGCCGCTCGAGAGGCGCCGGTCGACTCGAGGGCTTCGATCTGGCCCGGATCGATGTCTTCGATCTCCTCCGCGACGAGTTTGCCCATAAAGCCGATCGCGTGAAACGCGAGCCCTAGCGTGCCGGCGAACGCGCCCAGTCCGATCGCGACGACGAAGATGAGCGCCCAGATGATCTCGTGGATCGTCCGCGTCAGCGAGATGATTCCGCGACAGAACACGTAGACGGGTTTGGCCGGCGTGATGTTCTTCGCGGCCCCGAACGCGATCGGGATCGAGATGAAGACGGCGATGAACGTCGAGGCGGCCGCGATCGCCACCGTCTCGACGATGGGCCCCGGCAGATCGGAGACGAGATAGCCGACGTTCGGGGGGAACAGGTTCAGCGAGAAGTCGAGCATATCGGGTACCCCCGCGGCGAATCGCCACGGCGTCGCACCGACCCAGAAGAAACTCCAGAGGCCGAACAGCCCGGCGCCGATCAGAACGATGTAATCGATTCGCTCGAGATCGCTCGTGTCGGCCTCTTCGGCGTACTGTCTCGCTCGTTTCTCCCGCGCGGAATCCCCGGTTCCGAGGCTCATGTTTCCACCGGTCGTTCGACGGTGGTACTGGCGGGCGGCGCAGTTACGTCGCCCGCAATGGGGTCGACGTCGACGGGATCCGTTCCGTCGGCGTAAATCTGGTCGATCGCGTCCTCGTCGAGTCGTTCCGGTGAGCCGTCGTACACCGTCGCGCCGTCGGAGAGACCGACGACGCGATCGGCGTACTCGAGGGCCGTATCGACCTGGTGGAGGTTGACGAGCACGGGAACGTTCTCGGTCTTGCAGTAAGACTGAAGCTGGTTCATCACCGTCTCGGCCGACTGCGGGTCGAGGCTCGCGATCGGTTCGTCGGCCACGATCAGGTCGGGCTCTTGGTACATCATCCGGGCGAGGGCGACGCGCTGTTGTTGGCCGCCGGAGAGCGTATCGGCTCGTTGGCCGGCCTGATCGCCGATCCCGACGTAATCGAGGAGTTCGTACGCCTCCTGTCGACTCGCTTTGGGGAACCGTTTCAACAGCATCTGAAACAGGCCCAGTTCGCTCAGGTCGCCCACCATCACGTTCTCGATCGCCGTGAGTCGGTCGACGAGATTGAACTGCTGGAACACCATCCCGATGTCTCGACGGGCTGCCTGCAGGTCGCTCGAGGAGCAGTCGGTGAGGTCGGTGCCGCGGAACAGACAGTCGCCGCCGGTCGGTTCGACGAGCTGGTTCACGCAGCGAAGCATCGTCGATTTCCCCGCACCGCTCGAGCCGATGACGGCGACGAACTCCGAGCCGTCGACGGTGAGGTCGACGCCCGTGAGCGCCTCCGTGCCGTCGTCGTAGGTCTTCTCGAGGTCGCGCAGTTCGAGGACCGCCATCACGAACCCACCTCGATTCCCGCTTCGTCGAGGTTGTTTCGAACGTTGCGAATGACGTCGTAGTCCGAGTCGCTCGTCTCCTCCCAGCCCTCGGAGTTGAGGATGTCCAGCGTCTCCTCGTCGTCGAAGCTGAGGAACGCCTCGGCGATCTCGTCGACGAGGTCGTCGTCCAGATCCGGGTGGACGGCGATCGGCGTGTTCGGAATCGGGTCCGACTCGGCGACGATTCGCACCTCGTCAGGGTCGATCTCGCCGTCGTCGACGAGATTGTTGTAATACATGGATGCGACGGGCGCGACGTCGGCTCGCTCCTCGCGAACCATGATCTGCCCGCTCGAGTGGTCGCCGGAGAACTGGAGACTGCCGAAGTGGTCTTCCGGATTGTAGCCCTCGTCGAGCATCATCGCGGTGGGGATGAGAAAGCCCGACGTCGACGCGGGGTCGACGAACGCGGCGGAGAGTCCCTCCATATCGGCGAACGAATCGACGTCATCGTGATGGGTCGTGATGAACGACTGATAGCTTGTGTCGCCCGTTCCGGAGTCGATCTCGCGGACGATCGCTTCGGCTCCGGCCCGCTCGTGTGCGAGGATGTACGAGAACGCCCCGTACCACGCGATGTCGACGTTGTCGTTCGCCTGTGCTTCGACGATGCCGGTGTAGTCGGTCGCCTCGAAGAACTCGATTTCTACCGCCGTGTTTTCCTGGAGGTGGTCGCCGACCGGCCCCCACTGTTGGAGAATGTCGAGGTTGTCCTCCGCCGGGATGATGCCGAAAACGAGGCTGTCGTCCGAACGCCCCATGACCTCCGCACAGCCGGCGATCCCGACCGAACCGACCGTAGCGGCCGCCGCCGCCGTTTTCATGAACGTTCGCCGTCCACCGAATCGCGTCGCGTCTTGGTGTCGCATACAGATCGGAACCGGCAGGCTCCGTCAATAACCGTTGTCTGGATAGAGTATAGGCGACTGAGACGGATGCCGGGAGGAAGGGTCACGGAAAATCCGACACTGTTGACTCCGTAGGTCGACTGTGAGGTGACCGCTTGATCCTTTTGGGCGTGGAAATCTATAGAGAGCCGTTCTCGAGTGAAGGATGGGTCCCGAACCCGGCGAGCGGTATGTAGAGTACCCAGCCAACGCTTAACCCGGGTCCTCGACAGCACTCGCTCGTGACCGCAGCACAACAGACCGACATGGACCGATCGGCGCGGTTCGAGGCCATCGCCACCTGCGACGAGGTGACGCTCGTCGAACTGGCCGACGACGTCCTCGAGGCCGATCCGGATCTCGCCGTCGTACAGGAGCCGAAACCGCAACTCGTGATGCAGCGGGTCGTCGAACCCGTCGAGTCGCGCCCGTTCAACCTCGGCGAAGTCCTCGTGACCGCCGCCGAGGTCCGCCTCGACGGCGCGAAGGGGTTCGCGATAGTCGGCGGAAAAGCCGAACACGCCGCGTTGGCGGGCGCCGTCGTCGACGCCGCCGCGGCTGGCGACCGGCCGGAAGCGCCGGCGATCGAACGGACATTGCAGGAAGCCGTCGACGCTCGAGCGGACGACCACGCACGGACGTGGGCGGAGAGCGCGGAAACGACGGTCGAGTTCGAGACGATGGAGGACGAGCCGTGAGAGCGCTCTGTCTCGACCCGGTCGCCGACACTCGCCGGACGTACCGCGCGCTCGTCGACGCGATGAGTAGACCGGGGAGTCTCGAATCGGTATCCGCGACTCCCGCGGACAGAGCCGTGCTCGCGACGCTCGTCGACGAGGAGGTGACGGTACGGACGGCCGACGACTCGCTCGGCGACGCGCTGGCGGCCGAAGGGCGCCGTCGCGAAGCGCCGATCGATTCGGCGCGGGTGATTCACAGCACCGGCTCGACGGAGGGCGCGATCCGCGAGGCACCGCGGGGGACGCTCAAAGAACCCAGCCTGGGCGCGACCGTCGTCTATCGCCTCGAGGAACTCGGCGATGGCGCAGCGACGACGGTTCGACTCGAGGGACCCGGCGTTCGGGGAAGCCGAACGCTCGGCGTCGGCCTCCCGGCGGCGGAACTCGAGGCGATCGGCGACGCCCAGGCCGACTATCCGCGCGGCGTCGACGTCGTGTTGACGACGACCGACCGACTCGCCTGCCTCCCTCGGTCGGTGACCCTGGAGGTGATCTGAGTGGGGTACGTCGCGGTCGAAGCCGGCGAAGAGACGATCCGAAAGGCGGAGAAGCTGTTCGAGAAGGCGCGAATCGACGGTGACGCCGAACTGCTCAGCGTCGACCAGATCGACGAGCAACTCGGCAGACTCACGTCTCAGGTGATGGGCGAGGCGGGCCTCTACGCGCCCCGACTCGCGGCCATCGCGATCAAGCAGGCCCAGGGCGACACGGTGGAAGCGGCCTTCCTCCTCCGGGCCTACAGGTCGACCCTCGAGCTGTGGGGGTACGCCGAACCGGTGACGACCGACGAGATGATCGCGACGCGGCGAGTCTCGCCCGCGTTCAAGGACGTCCCCGGCGGGCAGATCCTCGGCGGGACGAAAGACTACACGCAGCGACTGCTCGATTTCGACCTCGACGGGGCGGATTCGAAGACCGATCCCACTGCGACGTGGGAGGTCGAGCCGGAGTCGCCCGAGCAACTCCGAAACGTCGTGGATTTGCTTCGCGAGGAGGGGCTGTTACCCGCTCTCGAGTCCGAACCAACCGACGCCGAGTCCGAACCAACCGACGCCGAGTCCGAACCAACCGACGCCGAGTCCGAACCAACCGACGCCAAGTCCGAACCAACCGACGCTGAGTCCGAACCCACCGACGCCAACACCGAGCCCGACGAACCCTACGACACGACTCGACGGCCCGTCACCCACCCTGCTCCTCGCTCCGCGGTCCTCCAAGAGCTCTCGCGGGGCGAGACCGGCGCGGTGACCGCGCTCGGGTACAGCGTCATCCGCGGCTACGGGCAGGTCCACCCGACGCTCGGGGAAGCCAAGACCGGACGACTGCCGGTTCGGATCGAGCACCCCTACACGGGCGAGCCGGTCGAAGTCACGACCGTCGAGATCAGCGAGACCGAAAGCGTCGTCCCGGTGTACGCCAAACGCGATGACCCGCAGTTTTCCTTCGGCTACGGGCTCGTCTTCGGCCGCAACGAGCGAAAGGCGATCGCGATGTCGATGCTCGATGCGGCGATTCAACTCGACGGCGACGAACCCGCAGAAGACGCCGAGTTCGTACTCGATCTCGTCGACGGGATGGATTCGTTCGGCTTCATCGAACATCTGAAACTCCCCCACTACGTCACGTTCCAGAGCATCCTCGACCGGATCCGGTCGATTCGAGCGGGACAGAACGCCGGCGAATCGGAACGAGGCGAGACGGGCGAACGGAGCGAGCGAACCGACGAACCACCACAATCCGACGACATGAACGCGACGAACGAGCGGACGGCGACGGACGACCGAATCGGCGACGAATCGACGGAGCAGGAGAGCGACGGGGAGACGACCCCGATGGAGGCGGGCCGATGAGTGAGTGTATCGAGGAACTCGTCGCTAAGACCGACTCGAGCGCTCGCGGACGCGAGGGGTACAACTACGCCTACCTCGACGAACACACGAAGCGAGAGGTGCGCCGCGCGACGCTGAAAGCGATCGCGATCCCCGGCCATCAGGTACCGTACGCCTCGAGGCAGATGCCGCTGGCTCGCGGCTGGGGAACCGGCGGCATTCAGGCATCGCTGTCGCTGCTCGGCCCCGACGATCGATTCAAGGTAATCGATCAGGGGAGCGACGAGAGCGTCAACGCGGCGAACATCCGCCGATTGGCGAAAACGACGGCGGACGTAGCGGGAACGACCGATACGACCGAGGCGACGGTGATCCAGACGCGACATCGGATCCCCGAAGAGGTGCTCACCGACGAACAGATCCTCGTCCTGCAGGTGCCGATCACGGACGCGCTGCGCCGCGTCGACGGCAGCGACGACCGCAACCGGCGGCGCCACGCCCACCGCGACTACAGCAAGATCTGGGTCGCGCTCTACGAGAACGTCGTCGAGTGGGGCGAGATCGATATCGCGGCCCGGTATCCGGTGATGGTCGACGGCCGGTACCTGATGGACCCCTCGCCGATCCCGCGCTGGGACGTGCCGAAACTCGACGACGCGGACAACCTATTCGTCTTCGCCGCGGGCCGAGAGGCGCGGATCTACGCCGTGCCGCCTCACACCGAGGTCGAACCGCTCGCGTTCGAGGATCGGTCGTTCCAGGTCGAACGGTTTCCCGACACGGCCTGCCAGGAGTGTGGCAGCACGGACACGTTCCTCACGGAGGTCGAGACCGACGACGGCGAGCGGATCTACACCTGCAACGACACCAGCTTCTGCCGAAAACGCGTTGACGACCCTGATCTCGAGGCGGATCACCATATGGAGCGGTCGGGCGTCTCGTGGGGGCCCGCGACGAGTGGGATCGAATCGGCGCCCCCAACCGACGGGACTGATGCGAACGCCGGGGGTGAGCCCCGATGAGCGTCCTCGAGGCCACCGACGTGACCAAGATCTACGGGCAGGGGTGTGACCACTGCGTCGAGCAGACCGGCCACGAGGTCGGCGACAACCGCTGTCCCGTCTGTGACAGCGTCGTCGCCTGTGCGGACGTCGAGTTCGACGTTCACGACGGCGAGGTCCTCGGCATCGTCGGCGAGAGCGGCAGCGGCAAATCGAGTCTCGCCGAGATGCTCGCGCTGGACCTCGAGGCGACGGCCGGCGACGTTCGCCACCGGAGTCACGACGGCAACCTCCTTACCGCGGATTACCAGACGCGTCGCGAACTCGAGCGCGCCCACATCGGGATGGTCCACCAGCAGGTCGCAGACGGTCTCGACCTCGAGTTCACCGGCGGCGGCAACGTCGCGGAACAGTTGCTCGCAGCGAGCTGGCGCAACTACGAGGAGATCCGCGAGCGGGTCGCGGAGCTGTTCGAAGAGACGGAGATCCCAATCGACCGGATGGACGACCGCACCGCAACCTACAGCGGCGGGATGCAACGGCGCGTCCAGATCGCGAAGGCGATTGCGAACGAGCCGGAACTGGTGATCTTAGACGAGCCGACGACGGGCCTCGACGTGAGCGTTCAGGCGCGGATCCTCGACATGTTCCGGCGGATCCAGCGCGAACAGGGCGTCGCGACGATCGTGGTGTCTCACGATCTCGGCGTCATCCGACTGCTAGCCGATCGAACGCTCGTGATGCGCCACGGGCGCGTCATCGAGTCGGGGCTGACCGACCGCATCATGGAAGACCCACACCACGCCTACACGCAGAAATTAATCAATTCGGTGATATAGATGAGCGAAATCCTTTCGATCGAGCGGCTGTCGAAGCGCTTCGAGATGCACGTCCTCGGCGACAAACGCGTCGTCGGCTTCGAGGACGTCAGTTTCGACGTCCGTCGGGGCGAGTTTCTGGCGATCGTCGGCGAGAGCGGCAGCGGCAAATCGTCGCTGTTGAAGTGCCTGTATCGAACCTACGCCCCCACGACCGGCCACATCGAATACGCTGGCCGCGAGGGAACGATCGACCTGGCCACCTGCGCCGAACGCGAACTGCTCGCGCTGCGCGAGTCGGAGATCGGCTACGCGTCGCAGTTCCTTCGCGAGATCCCACGCGTCCCCGCCGTCGACGTGGTCGCACGTCCGCTTCGGGAAACTGGTGTCGACGCCGATGAGGCGCGAGCGACCGCACGCGAACTGCTGACGCGGCTTCGACTTCCCGAGGAACTGTTCGACGCCTATCCGTCGACGTTCAGCGGCGGCGAGCGCCAGCGGGTCAACCTCGCGCGGGCGATCGCCCCAAATCCGAGACTGCTGCTGCTCGACGAGCCAACGAGCGCGCTCGATCCCAAGACTCGAGAATCGGCGATCGACGTCCTCGACTCGTATCTGGATGACGACGCGACTCTCGTCGGCGTCTTTCACAATCGGGACGTCGTCGAGGCGGTCGCAGACCGAGTCGTCGAACTCGACGACGGACAGTTGCAGTCGGTCCGTCCCGTCGGTGAGTTCGGCTCGGAGGTGGCCCCATGAGCGGCGATGGTCGAGCCGTTTCGAAGCCCGATACAGCCGAGTCACACAACTCGCGGACGGTCGTCCTCGAGAACGGCCGAATCGTGACGCCGAGTGCGGTCATCGGGGGGCCGCTGCTGCTCGAGGGCGACCGCATCGCCGGCGTCGACCGGAACGCCGCGGACGCCGACGAGCGGATCGACGTCGACGGCTCGCTCGTCATGCCGGGGCTGATCGACGTCCACGGCGACGACATCGAGAACCAGCTCTTTCCGCGAAATTCGCGGATCGACATCGATCTGGCGCTGATGGCGACCGACCGCGCGACGCTTGCGGCGGGGATCACGACGAAGTTCCACGCGATCGCCTTCGAGGACGCCCCGGAGGACAACCGCTCGAGCGCGCTCGCGAGCGAACTCGTCGACCGAATCGAGGAGAGCTCGTTGCTCGCCGACCACCGGATCCACGCCCGCTGTGAACTCACCGAGGCCGAGAGCGTTCGGGGCGTTCGCTCGGTCCTCGAGGCGGACATCGTCGGGCTCGTCTCGCTGATGAACCACGTCCCGGGGACGGGCCAGTTCGAGACCGTCGAGCAGTTCAAGGAGTGGTACGTCGGGAGCGCCGACCACACCGAGGCGGAGGCCGACGAGATCATCGAACTGCGCCGGAGCGTCGGTGCGGACGAACTCGAGCGCCGGATCGAGACCGTCGTCTCGGAGGCAGAGACAGCGGGTGTCCGCGTGGCCTCCCACGACGACGAGACGGCCCGCGAAGTCGATCGGCTCGCTGACTACGGGGTCGACATGAGCGAGTATCCGATCACCATGGACGCGGCCGAACGAGCGGCCGAGCGCGGCCTGTGGACGTCGATGGGCGCGCCGAACCTGGTTCGCGGCGGCAGCCAGTGGGGGAACCTCGGGACGGCCGAAGCCATCGGGGCCGGAGTCGTGGACGTCCTCTGTGCGGATTACCACCCGCCGTCGCTGCTGAAAGCCCCGTTCGTCGAGACCGGCGAATCCCTCCCGGAGCGGGTTCGCAGGGTCACCGCCGCGCCGGCGGCGGCCGTCGGCCTGACGGACCGCGGCCGGATCGAAGAGGACGCTCGAGCCGACGTGGTCGTCGTCGACCCCGAACCCGGGCCGCGCGTCGAGTGCGTCTTCGTCGGCGGCGAGGAGGTCAGTCGCACCGGAGGCGTTCGATGAGCGTCGGTGCGGCGATGGACCTCCGGTTCGAGGCAACCGTCGAGGAGTTCGTGGACCACGTGACGGCCCTCGGCCTGGACCACGTGGAACTCAAACGCGAGTATCTGCACGCCCCACCGGAGCCGCCGTCCGCCCGGGAGATCGGCGAACTGGCCGACGAGTACGGCGTCACGCTGACCTACCACGCGCCGTTTCGCGACTGGAACCTCGGGAGCTTCAACGAAGCCTCGCGGGCGGCTTCGGTCGACCAGGTGAAGGCCACGCTCGACGACGCCGCCGCCGCGGAGGCGGGCGCGGTCGTCGTCCACGGCGGCTCCGTCCCGCGACGGTATCCCGACCGGGTCAAGCGGAAGGCGGTCGACAACGCCGTCACCTCGCTGCGCGAGTGTGCGCGCTACGCAGAGTACGTCGGCGTTCCGCTCTGTCTCGAGAACCAGCCTCGATCCGAGGACGTGGTGCGTTACACCACGACGCCGGCGGATCTGGTCGACCTGCTCGGGACCGTCGACAACGACGCGCTCAAAATAACCCTCGATGTCGGCCACGCGAAGGTCAACGGCTACGACTGGCGGGCGTTCGCCGATGCGGTCGGAGACCGCGTCTACGTCGTCCACCTCCACGACAACGACGGGACGGCCGACGAGCACGACCCTCTCCCCGGATACCGCGAGATCGTCAACGAACTCGACGCGCCGTACAACGTCTTCGAGACGAAGACGATCGACGATATCGAGCGCTATCTGGCACGTCCCGAATCGATATAATGGATCGATCGTCCCCTGTCCGATGGCGAACTGGCGGCCGACCCACTAATGGAGCGTAGGACTCGCGTTCTCGCGCTGGCCAGCCTCGTCATCGGATTGGCGACGTTCGTCTGGTCGAACTACGCCGCGGTGTTACCGGCCGTAGCCGCGGACTGGAGACTCACGGGGACCGAGTCCGGCCTGATTCATGCGGCCTTTTTCGCGGGGTATCTCGTGGCAATCTTGCCCGCCGGCTTCGTCGCCGACCGAACATCCGCGCGGTGGCTGGTCGGACTCTCCGCGACCGCGACCGGGCTCAGTAGCCTCGCGTTCGGGCTCGTCGCCGGTGGACTCGGCTCCGGGCTGCTCTTTCGGTTCCTCACGGGGCTGTGTTTCGCCGGCGTCTACGTCCCGGGGATGCGACTCGTCTCCGACTGGTATCCGCCGTCGATCCGCGGCCGAGCTATCGGGATCTACGTCGGCGTTTTTTCGGTCGGTAGCGGCGTCGTGTTTCCGATCGCCGGTGGTCTCGCCGCTCGAAGCGATTGGCGCGTCGCCATCGCCGCGACGAGCGCGGGCGTCGTCCTCGCGGGGCCGTTACTGATCGGACTCGCAGCCGACCACCCGAACCGGACGACCGCCGGGTTCGATCTCGATCTCTCGGTGTTTTCGAACCGAGCGTACCTGTACGCGGTCGGCGGCTACGTCGGACACAACTGGGAACTGTTCGCCGTTCAGAACTGGATCCTCGCCTATCTGGTCGTCACGCCAGCCGTCGTCGCGACCGGCAGCGCCTCGGCTGTCGGCGGCCTGCTCGCTGGGCTGGTCGTTGCGATCGGTGCCGTCGGCAACGTAGTCGCTGGTTGGGCCAGCGACGAGATCGGTCGGATTCCGCTGAGCGCGTTCGCGATGACCGTCGGCGGAATACTCACGCTCGCGTTAGGGTGGTTTTCGTTCTCTTCAGTGGTGATGTTGGTTGCCGTACTCGGGGTTTATGGAGTGCTGCTCGCGGCGGACAGTACACCGCTCTCGACCGCGATCACCGAACTCGTTGACGACGAACACACCGGTGCCGCACTGGCGGGACAGTCGCTTCTCGGGTTCGTCCCCGGCCTGCTTTCGCCCCTCGCGTTCGGAGTCGCACTGGATACCGACGGCTTCGGACTCGCGTTTGCGACGGCAGCGATCGGGGCACTAGTCGGGGTTTATTCGCTGTGGTTACTCCGGCGGCATCTTTGTGCAACCGGCTCAGTGACGGAATCGACTCTCAAATTCACAAACTGACCGCTAATCTATCACAACTCATCGAGTCTCGAGAGCGACGAACGAAATCGTCGCTCTCCGGTGCAAATTAAGTCGGACCAGAGCTGACAGGCACACCGTTTCTCTCGAGCGTTCTCTTTTCCCTGAAAGCGCGACGCATACGGTAACACGAGTTTATGTGCGAGAGATTGAAGCGAGTATTATATCTGTCGGTTGCGTAATTACTGCGGAGGGATGCCGTTCGAAGAGGTGTCCGGCGGACGAACTCTGTAACAGCATCCTCTGGGATGAGTGTTTATGCCGACGAACTCACGACGGGGAGAGAAGGAGGAAGTAGACGGAAATACGCGGACGGAGTCTGCCCAACCAGCGGATACAGATGTGGAACTGCACAACGTATTGACTCTCGAGACGGTCGAAAACGCTCTTGGGAGGCTTCTCGACGAGCGATACACTCAACTGCTGGTAGTCGGATTACGATATCCGCTGACGAACGTCGATCCGCTACGGACAGTTCTCGTCGGCGGGTTGTTGTTGTTTCCGCTCGTCGTCGCTAGCTGGCTGGTTCTCCTGAGTCCGGAGTCCATAAGAATCGATACTGGGGTTATACCAATAACAGCAAGCGGACGGCGCTGGTACATCATTCCAGTCCTTTTCTCGCTCATGTCACTCCCCGCAGTCGGGTATCTCGTCTACATCGTTCACCAGTCAGCGAACAGAAACGTTGCGTTGACTAGTTTCCCACACCACTCGGATCGTGCGGAGTGGAAAAAGCTGACAATCGTCGGAACGAAAGGGCTAGTTATCGCGTTTCTCTGCTTGCTGACTCCGTTGGCGTTCGTCTCTGGAATTATCGGCGGTCCAGCAGGCGGCTCGTTCTCCCAGCTATTCAATAATCTTGGGTTCGCCGACTACATCCTGCTACTCGGTGCACTCGTATTGATAGGCGTCTATCCGGCGACGGTCGGAACCTTCGTCGAACACGGGCGCGTCTCGAGTGGTATCAACGCACCGAAGCGACCGACCCTGTTTAGCAGACAATATCTGCGCGGAATTGCCGTGGTATTGACGCTGCTCGCGAGCGCTGGAGCGATGATTTATATCGCGTTTGGGATATTCAACACGGTAGCAGTGGGTATCATCGGTCCAGTCCTGTTCTATCTACTCGTTAGTGTTCATCACGTTATCGGGCTCACGTGGAGAGATGTGAACTCCGACGAGTCGGACGAAATCCCAGTGCTGCCGATCCTGAAAGATCACTCTTCGAAGACGGATCCTATCGCGGAGACTTTCGCCAGCGACGCGCAATTAAACCTCAACGAGATCGCAGGCTGGGAAGTCCGAACGCGGATCGACCGATTTGCCGTGCGGCTGTATCAGGGCATTCGAAAGTGGCCACTGATAATCGTCTCCATCTATCTCGTGGTTATACTCACGGTCCTTCAGGGAAGTTATCTGGAGTACTGGACCAGTTCGGCATCCGCAGAACAGTTGCGGTTTCTCGTCCTCTCGGTGGCTCCAGCGACTGCAACGGCGGGGTACATCTGGTACAAGTATCGGACCGAAAATACACCGTTTAGACCAATTGCGATCACGTTCGTTCTCGGGGCTGCAATCGCCCCGGCATTGGTTTACATCCAACAGACGATCGATCCGCTCTCGTCTATCGGGTTCGTCAGTGCCACAATATACTATCTCCTGTTCATCGCTCCGTTACAGGAGTTAGGTAAATTACTCGCAATCCGACTCTACGCCTATCGCTGTCGGTATTTCAATGCGGTGATAGACGGGGCAGTGTACGGGGCATTTGCTGGGCTGGGACTGGTCGTCGTATTGAACGCCACTATGATCCAGACTGGCATTCAGGACGGATCATTAGCAATGAGCGAGGTAGCCCTTTTCGCGGTTGTCTCACCGACTCACGTGCTGTTTACGGCGTTCACCGGATATTATCTCGGACTCGCCAAGTTCAATCCAAAGTTCGCTGGCGCGATTATCGTGAAAGGATTGCTCGTTATCGTAATGATCCGAACGTTCTACGAGATGGTTATCTACACGATCAATCAGTACACGGTCAACGTGACGACAGCGAATGCTCAGACGACCGTTCCGGAAGAGTACATGGCAGTGATCATCGCTCCCTTCCTCTTTCTCGTCTTGGTCATCATGCTTCGTCGAAAGCTATCGGCTTACGACCTCCTGTACAAGGAAGTTCGGAGCATCTATCAGAGTACCACTGAACAGTACGACGACGGTGAAGCGACCAATAGCACGGAAGAACGGATCGAAGAACTACTCAAACTGTACGACGCCGGCGTGATTACCGATCAGGAACTTCGCGATCTTACCGGTAGAATCTAACGAATCTCCGAAAGAGGTCCCGAGAGCTCTACTGTAGGTGTGTCTAACGGTGCACGTGTTGATTTCGTCTTCGTCCTATCGGACGAGCATCCTGTGCAGGTAGGGGTAATAGCTACGTTGCACCGACGACGGTGTATCTATGAGGACATTTGAGTCACCAAACTCCGTCCCTCTCCCGATTCAACAGGAATACGTAGTTTCTGTTAAATCTGCGACAACTGTTATCTCCCTCGTTCGCGAGTTAGTAGTAGTGAATCAGCATGCGAAAACACTCACGGCGGGTTATATTGCAAGGGGTGGCAGTCGGTACTGCTGGACTAGCTGGTTGTAGCGCACTCGGTATCTCGATCGGTGATGATGAAACCGATACCGGCACGGAAAACAGTAGCGAAGACAACGCTACTACAGCGGAAGAAGCAGACAACGCTACTACAGCGGAAGAAGCAGACAACGCTACTACAGCGGAAGAAGCAGACAACGCTACTACAGCGGAAGAAGCAGACAACGCTACCACAGCGGAAGAAGAGGATGTTTCGCTTTCGACATACACGAGCAGTAGTTATCCCTACAGCGTACTGTATCCTGATTCGTGGGCCGTTGACAACACCGACCCACAACTTGTAGTCTTTTCTGAAGGCCAGTCCGGTGGTACAATGGCGGTCAACGTGGAGGAGAAATACCACGAAGAGGAGACGGTTGGTCAAGCCACAGAACGGAAGAACCAGGATTGGAAACGGGAGTTCCCCGACTACGAGGTCCTAAACCACGAGCGGATCTCACTCCCAAACAATTACGTTGGGATGGTCATGGACACTACGTACACTAATGGTGGAGATTTAGTACGAGATAAGACACTGATAACTATTGACCAGTATCTGTACGTTGTTGAAGTTAATCGCTACGAGGCGGACTATACGGACCAGTTCGATGCTGTTGCAGCCGAAATTGCTGAATCATTCACTATAACTGATGATGATACGTTCTGATTACCAACTAACGTAATTCCGCTGTATTTGGCGTTGGCGAGAGTTCTGGCGAACGATACAAACTAGATGGAGCCTCGAGTAGAGGAACGTGCTCCTCGAGTCGTTACACGCCCGTCTCAAGTACAACGGAAACCTACACGCGCTCCGCTTCGAGCTCGATGACGTACTCGTTCGCTTGGTCGGGGCTCCGTGAGTCGATCCGGAGACGTATACTGTCCCCGTCAGCGAGGCCCTCGAGCGTCGTCCCTTCGACGGGCCAGTGTGGGGTGTCCATTTGGACGAACTGATCGTACGCCCAGAGCACGTTGTATCCTGCACCGACGTTCGTGTGCCTATTGGTGAGTTCGCCGGTGATCGCCGATCCGTCTATCGCGAGGTTCCAGTACTGGAGGAGCACCGGTGGCGGCCCGAGTTCCGGGTCGAGAACCTCGAGTGCGGAGACGAAGTTGAAATCGCCTTCGGTCGCCGGTGGAGTATCGGTGTGTTCCCCGAGCGTCGCAATCGCGACGCTGAACGGGTTGTCTTCCGTAGTCGCTTCACCTCGTAGCGACTCCGAAATGACGAGGCTCACGTTCTTTCGTACCGTGTTCCGGTGAGTGATTCCGAACTCGTCAGGCAGACAGAGTTCGAAGCCCCAGTCGTCCGTCGTGCAGGTCTCCGCGACGGTGCCGTAGTAGCCGATCGTCACGGAGGCGGTTCCTCGATACTCGCCGTGGAGGGTCGATAGATCCTGACCGGTTGCTGACTGCTGTGCGCTCACCACTGTCGGCATCGCCAGTCCCAAAAACGGGATCGCCCCGCTCGTCGCGAGGAAGCGTCGTCTTGATAGTGTCGTCATGGGCTGTTCGCTCACCGGGAATCGTAACTGGTCGGGTTCAATTTGGATCGATCCCGGCACCGACTCCTGATGTACACGTTATAGGCGTCTCGAGGGTATAAACCAGCCGTACGAATTCGCCGTCGCGTTCTTCGTGCGATCGCCGTAGCCGCGTTTCGAATTCACGTTCGCGTCGAAATCACGTTCGAGCCGTCTCGGCCTCCGCTCTCGCAGCCTCGATCTTCTCCTCCAACTTTTTCAGCACAGTGTATTTGAACTCGTCGGGCATCTGCCCGTACGTGATATCGACGGTCAACATCGCGTCACAGTCGTCGACGATCTCGGGTGCCCAGCTTCCCTGGGCGAGCTTCGAGGTCTCGGTGACGACGGCCTCGCCGTCTTCGACGTCGATGAACGCCGTGACGGTGTTCCAGATGTTGGGATTGGTCGTCGTCGCCTCGTCGAACAGGCCCTCGAGTCGCGACTCCTTGATCGGTTCGTCGGCGACTTTCTCGCGTAAGTCCTCGAGCGCGTCGGCTAAGGCCTCGTACTCCGCGGCGGGACGTTCGGAATCGTCGAGGATCATCGGGACCACCTCGAGTCGGTGTTGAGACGCATGAGGTGCACGTTGGGACCGGACCACTAAGTCTTCCGTCCTTCGTCGCCGCGATTGCCCGGAAAACGTCGAGTTCGGCGTCACGGGATCGATCTGCTGTAGCCAAAGCGGTCGCGGCGCTGTCGCTCAGGAGACGACTGGGCGGCGAACCGGTATCGAGATCGATGCTCGAGTCGACGCTACTCCGCACTCGCTCCGGAGCTTGGCTCCCCTCCCTCGTCGTCGACCGCGACGAACGTACTCGCGCCACACGAACAGTCTTGCTGTCCGATGAGTCGAATAGTCCCATCGGGCCACTCTCGTGCAGCGTATACCGATCCACATGCCTCACACGCGGCGAGAACCCGCGTGACGTCGTCTTTGTGTGCCATCCCACGATATGAGGAGGCGAATAGATGGAATGAACCTTTCTACTCGAGAAACCGTCAGGTGAAAAAGAGAAAATGTTACCAGAACCAGTGTCTCAAACGATAGGTTCGATATCACTACGGGCGGTTCGAAGACACCGGATTAGATAGTCTGCTTGTCAGTATGTCACTTCTGTCACGTTCGAGTCGCAATCAACGGTCGGTGGAATATCGGTTTCCTCGAGAACCAGTCGGCCGTCTCAGTAGCCGTTCGAAGACGTATTGCAGTCCACGACGTTCGTCAGCGGAGGCACGATACGCCCCCTGATATAATGTTTCGAGCCACTGGATCGGTCAATATCGCCGTACTCGAGCGAACGATCCATTTCTGTTAGATTTAGTGACATCCTATTTAATAACGGTCCCCTCGACGCCCCATCCGTAGCGATGACCGACCGGTTCGGGGGTCGCGTGCGGGCAGTGTGCCGGGGTTCGGGGAGTGCGACGTCTCACACCGGTACGCGACGGGGACGACGGCGACAAGAACCGCGGGTCGAGACCGCCGCCGCCGATTCGTTCCGATTCGGACGGATGCACTCGAGGCGCGGCCCCGGTCGCGACCGATACGAAAGTCGACGGACGCGGACGCAGGACCGTGCGGGGAGATAACGGGACGTGGCCGGACCGACGAACGCGATGCGAACGCAGATCCAGACCAACAGATGACCAACTACGATTCGAAGCGAGACAGACCGACGGACTCACAGCGGGATGCGATTATCGTCGACGTCGTCGAGGCGTTGGCCGAAGCCGACCGACTCGAGCTAGAGGAGGTCGAGTACACCCTCTACGAGTATATCAATCCGATGGTCCTCACGGAGTTAGCCACCCAGGACACCGGCACGTGGACGTTTCGGTTCGACATCGCCGACCACGAGGTGACGATGACGAGCGACGGTCGGCTGTTCGTCGACGGCGTTCTCTGTCGGGACGACCTGCTGTTAGAACGGTCGTCGACATGCGCCTACAGGTAACCGTCTCGAGTCCGTTGCAAAGAGCCGGCGGTACCCGGCGTGTTCGCTACGGGACAACCGCCGTCGCGAGGACGCTCGCCGCGAGGACGCCCGCGGTGGCCGTCCCTGCTCCCCGCGTCCCGCTCACAGCAGCAGCGAGACGATCGCGAGCACGAGGAAGATCAGTACGAGCCACTTTGCGATGGCCATGGACATGCCTGCGACGCCGCCCGCGCCGAGCGCGCCGGCGATGATCGCGATCACGAAGAACAACAGTGCGAGTTCTAACATACCGCTACGTACGTCAGTTCGATGGAAGTGAATTCGGCCTGAATACGCCACAGACACGCTCCCGTATCGGTGATATCGTCACGTCGGTCGACGTCGAAACGGTCCGTCTCTCGGGTTTCGGACCTGTTCCGTCCCGCTCGCGCTCGAGCAACGTCCTCTCGACGATGAGCACTGCATAGTCCAGCAAAACCCGTGGTTTGGACGAGCAAGGGATCGCGAATAGAATCGATCAGCACCAGGATATAACCGATAGCCAGTCGCCGCCGTCCCGTCGAAACGGCGGTCGGAACTCCGTCGCCGAAGCCGCTACTCGTTGAGATGCGAGCGATAGCCTTTCGGTTCGAATCCCCGCCGACAGATAACCCGCTTGCGGCCGACGGTAATCGCGCTAACCTGGCCGTCGTCTTCCATGTTGCTGATTACGTCCTCGAGGTGGTCGTCCGTCCACCCGGTCTCGTTGCGGACCGTCGATCGATCGACGCGACCGCCGCGTTTGACGAGCAGTCTGAGAATCTTGTCCTCGTCGGGGAGATCACGTTCATCGACGCCGTACTCGATCTCCTCGGCGTAACTCAGTGTTTCGTCGTCCATCTCGTCCGATTCGTCCGTCGCAGCGTCACCATCCGCCGTCTCGTCGGTCGAACCGGTCGACCAGAGTGACGAGAGGCGGGTCCAGAGTGTCTTGAATACCATTGTCGATCACCCGCTTGGGAACCGAACGCCGTTCCAACGCGTACTGTCCGTGTATTGTTGTTTCATTTGTCACCTATCCCTGTCGCTGCTCGTTACGGTATGACTATCGTAATGTCACCATCATCGAATAGCGACGGCCTTGCGACCCGCAAGTTGGTTATCACTTCAACGACCCGACACGCATGATGCGTGTGCACAGTGCTCATAGCCGATCACGCACCCGACGAACGATCTCGTCGACGTCGTACGTCTCCTCGTGCTTCTCGAAAACGGGTTCGTCGTCGACATGGACCGCGAAGACTCCGTTCGCGCCCGTCGCAAGCGTCACCGCCTCGAGTTGCTCGCCGAAAGTCGACAGCAGCGCATGCTGGAGGTCCTCGGCCTGCTCGAGGAAACCACAGGGGACGCAGTATTCGATCTCGACGCTCGTCATAGGAGACGATTCACCATCCCGATACAAATCAGTTCGGTAGCCAGTGCATTCTCGCCGTCGGAGTCTCAGTCTCGATTATGACGATTGCTCAATAGGTTATCGGTCCGTTACGTTTCCAGTCTCGAGATAGGCCTTCGCGAGCGCGCTGAGCGCCTCGTGGTGGTTCGTCGAGTGCGGTGCGGTGAGCGGTGAGACGCTGATTCGTCCCTCGACGACGGCTCGCCGGTCGGTTCCGCCGGGATCGGGAAGCGTTTCGGGATCCATTTGCTCCCAGATGCGGTCTCGCATGTGGACGCGCGACCCGTCGCGCTCGGCGTCCATCTCGTAGCGTTTCGAGGGGGTGGTGATCTCGATCGGTGCGGGATCGCCGTCGGCGACCGGGACGTTGACGTTGAGGTAGGCAGCGTGGTCGAAGACGCCGGCCTCGAGCGCGTTATCGACCAGGTACGACGTCACGCGGGTCGCCTCGGCGTACTCCTCGGGACCCAGCTCGATCTCGGACAACGGCGTGTCCGAGACTGGGACGTACATCGACGTCGCGATGGCGGGGACGTCGAAGAAGGCGGCCTCGACCGCGGCGCTGATCGTCCCCGAACGGCCGAGGACGTACTCGCCCAGGTTCGCCCCCTTGTTACAGCCCGCGACGACGATGTCGGGGTCGGGCCCGAGTTCGGCCAATCCGGCGACGACGCAGTCGGCGGGGGTGCCGTAGACGGCGTACCCCAGGTCGCGCTCTTCGACGTCGACTTCGTGCGACATCGAGCGGCCGCAGGCGCTCTGGTCGGTCGCCGGAGCGACGACGGTTACGTTGGCGTGTTCGGCGAGGGCGTCGTGCAGCGCCCTGATACCTGTACTCTGGATCCCGTCGTCGTTCGTCAACAGGATCTCGAGTGGGTCGCTCATAGCTGTCGGGTCGGAGGCCGGCGCGAAAAGCCCACCGCTTCGGCGGATCGAGTGCACCGTTCCGGCGAGTCGAGGTGATTCGCGGACGAAAAGGCGGTGCGAACCGACTTCAGCCGATACGATCCACGATCGTCTCCTCGTCGACGACCAGGTTGTACGCGCCTTCGTCGTCGTTCCAGAGCGCGAGAATCTGTTCGAACGAGCAGATCTCGCCGTAGTCGGCCTTGAGTAATGGCCGATTGAGCGACGTTTCACCCGTGAGGACGGCGTAGTGGTCGATGGACTCGCTCCCGTCGCTGATCTTGAACAGCGGATTCGAGCGGTTCGAACCGTCCCCGTAGTCGCCGTCGTCGCCGCCGCTCAGCGACCGACTGAGTTTCGCCGCGACGAGATCGATCCGGTTCGTCACGTGTCGGTCCATGTCGGTCATGCGCGCCCAGTCGCTGGCCTTGAGCGAGACGTTCATCCGCCGTCGCCCGTCGAGGCGCAACTGCGAGTAGGAGAACTGGACGTCGACGTTGACGAACTCGCCGGGCGCGTGCTCCTCGTCGTGTTCGGGCGTCGCCTCGTCGAACTTTCGCTGAAAGGACGGGACCTCGAGGTCGGCTCTGGCGTCGAACGACCAGCCGCGGTCCGTCGGCCGCGCGCCCGACCAGAGTCGAACGGTGGGTCCGTAGACGGTGACCCGTCCGTGTCGTCCGGCGTCGGTGGAACCGCCAGTTTCCTCAGAACGGGCGCTCCCGTCGCCGTCGTCGACATCCTCAACGGACTCGCTCCCGCCGACCCCCATCTCCTCGGGGGTCCAGATGCGCTCGTCCTCGAGTTCCCGCTCGATCTCGCGCAACTGGATGCTCGTGTTCTTGTCCGCGGGGGACATCGCGAGCAGCGTCCCGTCGGGGGCGAGCAACTCGAGTGCGGAGCGCGCGACGGCGACGGGCTCTTCGAGTTCGCTCAAGACGTTCGCGGCGATCACGAGGTCGAACCCGTCGTCGGGCGCCGTCGGATCGAAGCCGCTGGCGGTTCCGTCGGCACCGCTCGCGTTGCCGTCCGAGCCGGCGTCGGCACCGCCGGTCCCGTTCGCGACGACGCCCGGATCGAACGCTTCGACCGTCGTTCGGTGGATCGTCGGGTGGACGTTCCGTCCGGTCTCCTCGAGCAGTTCCTCGAGGACGTCCGCGGCCGCGCTGGGTTCGATGGCGTGGTAGTCGACTAAGGCGTCGTCGGGGAGGTAGTCGCACAGTCCCAGCGCGGGACCGCCGACGCCCGCACCGATGTCGAGCACGCGGAGATTGCGACCCAGCAGCCCGCTTTCGGCGAGGTCGTCGAGCGCGTACTGCACCGCGGCGTAGTAGCCCGGCAGGTGGTAGATCGCGTAGCCCGCCGCGACGTCGTCGTCGTACTCGACGTGCTGGCGCTCGAGGTAGCGGGCTTTGAACCGTCGAACCGTCGACCGCAGGAGGTCGCCGGTGGCGTCCTCGTGCCAGTCGACGCCGTAGCGATCGACCAGGAAGTCCTCGAGTCGGCGTTCGTAGGCGGCGGGAAACCGCTCGACGGGACCCCGGTTCGGACGAACCGGCTCGTCGTCGACGGGGACGAAGGTGCCGTCGTCGTCCTCGAGCAGTCCGAGGTCGGGGGCCTCCTCTCGGAGGAGTTGGCGAACGACGGCCGGGTGCGGATTCCCGTCGATGTAGTCGCAGATCTCTTCGGGATCGATCGGTCTGACGTTGCGTAGATACTTGGTGTTCGAGCGGACGGCCTCGCGTTGGTCGGTCATTTGGGAGTTTCGTTGGTCGCGTCGTCGGTCGTCTCGGTGTGGTCGCGCGCATCGTCGTGGTCGGCCGTCTCGGTCCGACTCCCCGCCTCGTCGGCGGGAGGCTCGGGCTGCCACTGGCCGGCGGCCTCGCGGTACAGCGACTCGAGTTCCTCGGCGTCGGCGTCGGCGACGGTCGCGGCCGCGTCGGCGACGGCGTCGGCACCGTCGAACGTCTGTTGAATATCCGCGTAGACTCGCGGAGTTCCCTCGGTGAACTGCTCGGTCAGGGTTCGCAGCCCCTCGTAAATCGGCGTCTCGAACCCGTCCGGCACCGAGTCCGCGGCGAGGGCGAAAGAGAGGACGGCGGCGTGGGTCGTCGCCTGAACCGTCTCCATCGCGTCGTCGTGTTCCGCCGCCGTCGTCTCGAGGAGGTCGTTACCGCCCGCGTCGAGGCTCTCGAGGAGCGCCTCGACCGTCGGTCCGGACTCGTCGCGCACGACCGCGATCGACCCGGGGGCCCGCTCGGGTGCGAACAGCGGGTGCAGGCTCGCTCGTTCGAGGTCCGGTGCGTGTTCGGCCATCGCCTCGAGCGGCGGCCCCATCACGCCTGAGACGTCGAGAATCGCCTGTTCGGCCCGATCGGCGTGGTCGGCGATCGCGTCGACGACGTGAGTCATCGGCACCGCGAGACAGACGACGTCGTAGCTGTCCGTTCCCTCGAGCGCCGTCGTCTCGGCGTCACCTCCTACCCGTTCGGCCGCGGTGGCCGCGGCGTCGGCGTCCACGTCGGCGAACGTCACGGTAGCGTCCGTGGCGCGGCCAAACCACGTCCCCATCGCACCCGCGCCGACGATCAGTACGTCCATCGCTCGCTCCTACCGCCCGGCATCGCAAAAGCCGTTCGATCGATATGCTCGAGTGACTGTCGGCGCAGCGGATCGGTCGTCGGTTCGGCAATGCGATACGTTTCCGCTCCCGTCGGGTCGGCGACCTGCCGATAGTGTGTCAACACCACCCAAGCTCTAAATCCGAGGTCGTCGTACCGACCCTATGGGAGCGATGGAGCGACCGGCGTTTTCCTCGGACGCGCGCAAACGGCTCTACGAGTACGTCGAACGGAACGGGACCGTCAAGCGACACAAGTTACTGGACGTCGTGTCGCTCCCCTCCGAGGAGTTTCGAGAGCACCTTGAGGGGCTGAAATCGGACGGCTACCTGCAAGAGGAAGACGGAACGCTCGAGATCGCCCTCGAGTTCGGCGCGGTCACGGAGTACGAGACCGACGACTGTGCGTTCCTCATCCGCCCCGGCAGGCAGGCCGATTTCGACGGGCTCATCGACACGATTCGGGACGTGACCGCCGCGGAGACGTACGTCGTCGCGGAGACCATCGCGGAGGAACTGCTCTACGAGGACGCCGTCAGCCGCCACAACAGCGTCAGCTCTCGGATGTTCTTCGTCGCGACGGTCGACGGCGACGTCGTCGGCTGGACGCACCTCGATCTGCCCCAGACCGAGCACGCACAGGGCACGGCCCAACAGACGGTCGGCGTCCGCGAGGCGTACCGAGGTCACGGGATCGGTACCAAACTGCTCGCCCGCGGCGTCGAGTGGGCTGAAGCCAACGGCTTTCGGAAGGTGTACAACAGCGTGCCGATCACCAACGAGCGCGCGCTCGAGTTCCTCACCGTCCACGGCTGGGACACCGAGGCAATTCGACGAGATCATTACGAAATCGACGGGGAGTGCGTCGATGAGGTGATGATGGCCTACGAGCTGTAGCTGACGCTGCTCTCGGCGAGTGGTCACGACTCTGAGGTCTCCGTAGGCCTGCAATACATACCGGAGGGCCCCGGAGTACCGGTATGACCACGATCGGTATCGTTGGTGCCGGTGCGGCGGCCGCAGCCGCGGCGTACGCGCTCGAGGACGAACTCAACGACCCCGAGATCACGGTCCTCGAGAAGTCCCGCGGCCTCTGCGGGCGCGCGGCGACCCGTCGCCGGGACGACGTGATCTACGACTACGGCGCGAATTACGTCAAATCTGACGACGAGCGCGTCGTCGAGTTACTGACGCAGACGCTCGATGCCGACGGGTTGGTCGACGTTACTGACCCCGTTTGGACCTTCGACAGCACGGGCGAGGTGTCGGAGGGCCGGGATGCGGACGAACACAAGTGGAGCTACGAGTCGGGACTGACTCAGCTCGCGAAGCGACTCTTCTCGCGGACCGATGCCACGATTCACCGCGAGACGCGCGTAGAGACGGTGATTCGGGACGACAATGCGGAACGTTGGCGGCTCGAGGATGCGAACGGCGAGCGATGGGGACCGTTCGACGCGATTCTGCTGAATCCGCCCGCGCCCCAGACCGCCGAGTTGCTGCGGACCGCGGCGTGGGACGCCGAGATTCGTGACGAACTCGTCGACGTCATCGACGACGTTCCGTATCGGACGATTTGGACGGGCGTCTTCCACTACCCGTTCGAACTCGAGCAACCCTACTACGCGCTGGTCAACACGGACAAGGAACACGAAATCGGCTGGATCTCACGGGAGGAGTGCAAATCCGGCCACGTCCCCGAGGGCGAGTCGCTGCTAATCGTACAAGCGAGTCCCGAGTGGTCCGCCGATCGGTACGACGAAGATTCGGCGGCGAATCTCGAGACACTCGCCGAGCTGACTGCGGCCATCGTCGAGGACGATCGCCTGCTCGAGCCCGACTGGACGGACCACCAGGGCTGGCGCTACGCGCTGCCGGAGGATGGCGTCGACCGGGATCCCCTTCGACGCGCTGAGGAGATGAGTCTGTACTGTCTCGGCGACTGGGTCGCCGGCGAGGGCCGGTTACACGCCGCGTTACGGAGTGGACTCGAGGTCGGGGAACGCGTTTGAATCGGGTGCGTCGTGCCGGAAATCGAGCGCGTCTTCCCTTCCGGCGCCTCGCCGATCGGTCGAGCGAGTTTTCCAGCACATTTTTCCGGATCAGTGCTTGCCGATGCAGCCCGTGTGATAAAACGAACTCGCGCTGGACGCTCAGGTGGAGGTCACAATGGCATCACCACAACGACGACCGGACTCCTCGAGTCTCGCCGAAGTGCTCGACCGCATCCTCGACAAGGGCGTCGTCATCGACGTCTGGGCGCGCGTCTCCGTCGTCGGGATCGAGCTCCTGACGATCGAAGCCCGCGTCGTCGTCGCCTCGGTCGACACCTTCCTCCACTACGCGGAGGAGATCGCGAAGATCGAGCAAGCGACGGCGGAAGGCGGCTTAGAAGAACTGGAGGAGCTCGAGGTCGAACAGCGGGCGGAATCGTCGCCCGAGTCGGCGACCGAGTGACGCTCGATCGGCCGGTTCGTCACTCGCGCTTCGGCTCGACCCGCGGGACCGTTACTCGTTTTTCGGCTCGAGGCCCACGCGATAGTCGGTCAGATTCTCGTAGCCGTCCTCGGTAACGACCACCAGATCTTCGATTCGCACCCCGCCCACCTCGGGATCGTAGATGCCGGGTTCGATCGAGATCACGTGACCGGGCTCGAGTTCGCCGCCGGACGGCGAGACGCTGGGCTGTTCGTGGATGTCGAGCCCGACGCCGTGGCCCGTGCTGTGGATGAAGCCGGTGTCGGTGCTCGGATCGCTGCGGAGGGTCTCGTAGCCGGCGTCCTCGATGACGTCGCAGGCGACGCCGTGGACGTCAGCCCCCGTGGCGCCCGCCTCGACGGCCTCGAGGGCGGCTTCGTAGGCTTCCTCGGTAATGTCGTACCGCCGCCGAGCCTCCTCGCCCGGGTCACCGCGGGCGAACGTACGGGTCATGTCCGCGAAGTAGCCCGTCTCCTTGTCCCGCGGAAAGATGTCGATCACGATCAGTTCGTCCGCCTCGAGCGGGCCGCTCCCGCGGTTGTGCGGGTCCGCGCCGTCGGCACCGCAAGCGACGATGGTGTCGTCGAGCCCGCAGCCGTGGCGAAGCAGGGTGATCTCGATCTCTTCTTTAACCCGTTCGCTCGTGAGCGCTTCGCCGTCGCGGACGAGCGTACCGTCGTCGTCGATATCCGCGCTCGCGATCAACTCCTCGGCGGTCGCCAGCGCGGCTTCGTTGGCGTCCTGGGTCGCGTCGATCTGTGCGAGTTCCCACTCGTGTTTGGTCGCCCGAATCTCCTCGACGATTCCCTCTGGTTCGACCGTGACCTCGAGGCCGCGCGCTCGTAACCCGTCCGCGGTTCCGGTCGGGAAGTTCCGGGGGACGGAAAGCGAGTTGACGCCGTGATCGTCCAGAAACGCCTCGAGCAGTCGGCTCTTGGCCTCGTAGGGACCGTGTTCCGCGACGAGTTGCTGGTAGTCGTAGTCGGCTCGACGCGCCACCGAATCGGCGCTCGCGTCCTTGCTCGCGCGGCCGTACTCGAGCCCCGAGACGAGGAGGTGGACGCCTTCGGGCGTGACGAGCGTCTGGTAGGGATCCGGCGCGGTGAAGCCGGAGACGTACCGCTGGTCGGAGTCCGACGCGTCGTCGTCGATCAGGTAGCCGTCCGCCTCGTTCGCCTCGAGCGACTCCCGTAGCGAGGAGAGGTCGACGTCGATATCCATACGTCGGAGTGTGGCCGGGGCGCACATAATATCGCGGATCGCGGTCGACCCTGAGCGATCGCAAACTGGATTCGGACCCATAGACTTATCATTTACCGATAGTCATTCCCCGTATATGAACCGTCGACGGGTTCTGGCGGCGGGAGCCACACTCACGCTGGCTGGCTGCGTCAGTTACCCCAGTAGCGAGACGGACGAACCCACTAGCGAGGAGTTCGCCGCAGCACTCGTCGAGGATGCGATCGCGACGCGTCGGGGGATGACCGATCTCACGGCGCGTCGAACGATGTCAGTCGAGACACCTGACGGGACCGTCGAACGAACCGAAGACGTCGTGCGAGCGCCGCCCGCCAAACAGCGGATCGAGGTGCTCGAGTCGACCGATCCGAACGCGCCGGTCGGCTCCGTTACGGTGACGAACCGCGAACGGACGTGGGAGTACAATCCGGAGACGGAGATCGTCGATCTGCAGCACCATCCGCACAAGGTCGACACCGACGGGACGCGACTCGTCCTCGAGGCCCTGCTTGAAACGGATCGGCTGGGGTACGACGGGACGACGACCGTCGACGGCCGCGAGGCGCACGTCGTCGAAACCCGGCCACCGGTCGACGACATCGGTCGCTCGATCGACCTCGTGGTCGGGGATACGACGTACGTTATTCCGCTGTCGGCGGCCGATCTCGAGGGGCTCGACGTCGCGCGGACGATCTGGATCGACGACGAGTACCGGTACCCGGTCGGAGAGCGGAACGCGGTCGAGGACGACGGCGAGACGCGGTACAGCGTCTCGGTCACGTACGAGGAGCTCTCGATCGACGACGGAACCGACTCGGAGACGTTCACGTACCAGCCGCCGACGGACGCGCGGGTCGTCACCGACGGTCCCGAACCGGATGGCGTCTTCGAGTCGCGAACGGAGGCGGGGGACGCCGTCCCGTACGACCTGCCGGATCCCGACGTCCCGAGCGCGTACGGACTCGATCGGATCACCGTCGTCGAGAAGGCCGAACGGTTCGGAACGACCACGACGCTGTGGTACAACGATCCGAACGCGGTCGCTCGGGAACTGTTCGTGGTCGTACGAGAAGTCAGACGGTTCAAGCCGAACGTCCTCGAGGAAATCGAGGTCGACGACCGGACGGTCTACTATCGCGACGGCCGGATCCAGAGCGTCTTCTGGGAGTGTGACGACCTGAACTACGAAGTCTCGAGTCTGACGGCCGACGAGGCGCTCCGCGATATCGCGGCGTCGATCGGCTGTCCGTGAGACGCTCGGACCGACTCGATACCGGCGTACTGAACCGTCCGAAGCGGCCGTTTTGAATTCGAAAACTGAACGTGAACGACCACAACTATCACCATTATTTATGCCCGACCGTTCGAAAGAACGAGTATGACCGGAGTACGTTTCGAGAACGGAAAGCGTGTCATTCGCGGCTGGAACGCCGTCTTCAAGGCCCTCTCTGCCGATCCACGTCGGCAACTCGTCATCTCCCTGCTCGACAGTCCGTCCGATGAATCCGTTCCGCTGCCGGAGAGCGCGGTGAACCCGAACGTCCCCCCGAACCCGGACGATCTCCGACGGGAGTTGTTCCACCGACACCTTCCGATGCTAGCAGATGTGGGGTTCGTCGAGTGGGAACCCGAACCGTTCGTCGCCTCTCGCGGCCCTCGATTCGACGAGGTCGCCGTCGTTTTCGACGCCTTACAATCTGAGGCGACCGACATTCCCGATTCGCTGGTCCTCGGCTGTCAACGGCTCGAGCGGGAACGCGAACTGCGATCCGGAGACTGAGCCACCGCTGTGGCAGCGTGCGCTCGGGTCGGCATCGACGGTTCACCTCGTGACGGCCGGTGTTCGACTTCGCGGATCGGTATCGGTATAGGGCGGCCACCCCACAGACCGACCATGAACGTCAGTATCACGCCCTCGAGCGTCGAGGGCTCGGCGCGGGCACCGCCGTCGAAGAGCTACACCCATCGGGCGATCCTCGCCGCGGGCTACGGAGACCGCGCGACGGTTCGTGACGCGCTCTGGAGCGCGGACACGCAGGCGACCGCCCGCGCCGTCGACCTGTTCGGCGGCGACGTGACGCGACGCGAGGACGGGACCCTCGAGATCGACGGCTTCGACGGCCGGCCCGACGTCCCCGCAGATGTCATCGACTGCGGCAACAGCGGGACGACGATGCGCCTCGTGACCGCCGCGGCCGCGCTCGCGGACGGCACCTCGGTGCTCACCGGGGACGAATCGCTGCGCACGCGACCCCAGGGACCGTTGCTCGAAGCGCTCGAGGATCTCGGCACCGAGGCGTTCAGTACGCGCGGAAACGGGCAGGCTCCGCTGGTCGTCACCGGCCCGCTGTCGGGTCGGACGGTCTCCATTCCGGGTGACGTCTCTTCGCAGTACATCACCGCGCTCCTGATGGCCGGTGCGGTCACCGACGAGGGGATCGACGTCGTCCTCGAGACCGACCTCAAGTCCGCGCCGTACGTCGACATCACGCTCGAGGTGCTCGCGGACTTCGGCGTCGACGCGCGCCAGACCGAGGACGGCTTTGCGGTCGACGGCGGGCAATCCTACCGACCCGTCGGCGGCGAGTACGCCGTCCCGGGCGACTTCTCGTCGATCTCGTACCCGCTCGCGGCGGGTGCCACCGCCGGCGCGGACGGCGGAAGCGTACGAATCGAGGGGGCCAACCCGAGCGCGCAGGGCGACACCGCCATCGTCGATATCGTCGACCGAATGGGAGCCGACGTCGAGTGGGACCGCGAGGCGGGAACGATCGACGTCTCGAGCGCTCCGCTCTCGGGGATCGAGGTCGACGTGGAGGACACGCCGGACCTGCTGCCAACCATTGCGACGCTCGGGGCCGTCGCCGAGGGCGACACTCACATTACAAACGCCGAGCACGTCCGCTACAAGGAGACCGATCGCGTGAGCGCGATGGCCGAGGAGTTGGGCAAAATGGGCGTCGAGACGACCGAGGAGCGCGACTCGCTGACGATTCACGGCGACGACTCCGACCTCGTGGGGGCCACGGTCTCCGGCCGTCGCGACCACCGAATCATCATGTCGCTCGCGCTCGCTGGACTGGTCGCCGACGGCGAGACGACCGTCGAGGGGGCCGACCACGTCGACGTCTCGTTCCCCGGCTTCTTCGCGATGCTCGAGGACCTCGGCGCCTCGCTCGAGCGAGCCGAGTAACGAAGCTAAGTAAACCACCGCGTGGCGTTTACGGTGGATAGCATATCGCTGGAAATTTTACCGATGTACCTAGCTATATGTGCGTACAAAGATGGTGATAAACTATGGCAGACACCACGCCGGTAATCGTTAGCGCAGTCCGAACGGCCCAGGGAAGGGAAGACGGCGCACTGTCCGAGTTCCGTAGCGAGGACATGTCCATCCCGCTGGTCAACGAGATGCTCGCGGAGACCGGCCTCTCCGGCGACGATATCGACGACCTGATGTGGGGCTGTGCCCAGCAGCGCGACGAACAGCGAGCGAACATCGCCCGACAGATCGCCCTCTTCTCCGATCTCGGCGAGGAGGTTCCGGCGACCACCATCGACCGACAGTGTGCATCCTCCGCACAGGCGATCATCAGCGCCGCGGACTCGATCGCCGCGGGCCGACAGCAGGCGGTCTTCGCGGGCGGCGTCGAGAGCATGAGCCGCGTGAAAATGGGGTCGGCCGAGAGCGGGAGCATGCACCCGAAACTCGACGAAGAGTACGGAATGGCCAACCTCATGATGGGGATGACGGCGGAGAAGGTCGCCGAGAAGTACGGCGTCTCCCGGGAGGAACAGGACGAGTACGGCGCTCGGAGCCAGCAACGCGCCGTCGAGGCCACCGAAGAAGGGAAATTCGACGACGAGATCGTCCCGCTCGAGACGGAAGACGGAGTCCACAACAAGGACGAGGGACTGCGTCCCGGCACCACCCCCGAGAAACTCGCCGAGTTGCCGACCGTCTTCAAGGAAGACGGCACCGTCACGCCCGGTAACGCCTCCCAGATCGCCGACGGCGCGGCCGGGGTCCTCCTGACCAGCCGCGACTTCGCCGACGAGAACGACCTCGAGATCCTCGCCGAAGTCGGCACCAGCTACGTCGCCGGCGTCGACCCGACCGAGATGGGCGTCGGCCCCGTTCCGGCAACCGAGGGACTGCTCGAGCGCGCCGGCCGCGAGATCGACGACTACGGACTCGTCGAGATCAACGAGGCCTTCGCGAGCCAGACGCTGTACTCCCAGCGAGAACTGGGGATTCCGGACGACCAGCTGAACGTCAACGGCGGCGCCATCGCCATCGGCCACCCGCTGGGCTGTTCCGGCGCGCGCCTGCCGGTCACGCTCGTCCACGAGATGAACCGCGAGGGCGTCGAGCGCGGCATCGCGACCGAGTGCGTCGGCTTCGGTCAGGGAGCGGCGATCGAGTTCGAATTGCCCTGAGACGGTTGGTCTAGGTTTTTGGTCTCTTCGCGAACGACGTGAGCGAAGGTCCGCTCGGTGACTGGACCGACGGCACACTGGGTTCGGGGCTACTCGAGCGTCTGGACCTGGGCGGTCGGTACACCCTGATCGGCAGCTGCGTCTCCGAGGGGACCGTCCTCGGTAACCAGTGTGAGTTCATTTCGCTGAGCGACAGCGAGATACGACGCATCGTAAAACGTCAGGCCGTTCTCTCGAGCTACGTGCATCGTCTCCGACCCCGTCGCTACTGCGAACTCCATCTCGCGCTCGAGCCGATCGAGGATATCGATCGCCTCATCGACCTCTAAATCGCGTAGTCCGTCTCGAGCAACGCCGATTTTCCAGACCACGTTCGACGCCTCGTATCGCGTCAAATCGAGCCAGTATTCGTCGAACAGGACGTCGATCCCGACGCTTGATCCGCCCCGTCCGAGAACCACCTCGACTACTGAGCTCGCGTCGAACACATACGAAGCAGGCATCCGTTATCGCTCCTCGCGCGTCTCTCGGATAGCAGAGACGATCTCGTCCGTCTCCACACCGTCGCCGACCTCTTTCCGAAGGGAAGCGGCGTCGTTTCGAAGTTGTTCCCGTCGACACTCCTTTACCTCGTTCTCGAGTGCGTCTCGGATGACTTCACTCACGTTGATATCCGCGCCATCGATATCCCGTTTCAGCTCGTCCGGGATCTTCGCCGAGACTGTCTCGGTCATACAGTAGAGTATTACGGCTCAGTATTACAAAAGCGTTTGCAAGAGACTACAGTGTCCATCCTATCTCTGGCAGTTGGTCGCCGATAGGGGATGACGACGTAGACTCTCGGTTCGGAGACATCGATATGACCGGCTGGATCAACAGTGGTCGGCGTCCGACTCCGTCGTCGTCTCGACCTCACCGTCCTCGAGGACGAACAGCTCGGTTCCGGGGCAGGGGTCGTCGAACGACGATTCCTCGAGATCGGTCATGCTCGGTTCCTCGTCGTCGATACCGACGGTGATTTCGTAGTCCTCCCGCCCATGGAGGAAGACGACGACGTGGGCCTCGGGATCGAGGTCGTAGCTCCCCTCGAACGAGGTGGCTCCGTCGGCCGATTCGATCTCGAAGGTGACGGTATGTCGATCGTCGTCGAGGTTCCAGAGGCGGACGCGATGGGGTGGCTCGTCGTCGCTCTGGGAGCCAATCGTCGCTCGAGCGATCGGATCGGCCGGCTCCGCCGGCGGCTCGGGCTCGGAATCGTCCTGGGCGGCTGCCGACTCGACGAGCGAGAGACAGCCGGCGAGCAACGAACGGCGTTGCATGGTATATTCTAGCACACACCGTTCAAGACAAAGAGCATTGGGGATGGATGTGCAGCCTCGATTTCGAGTCGTTGCGTCCGAAGCCCACTCCGATTCCGGACCGTTGCGGAATCACGTACCGCTAAGTGTCCCCGTCCCCGAGAGGGGCGTAATGAACGGCAACCGCTTCGGTCGTCTCTTTCAGGTGACCACGTTCGGCGAGAGCCACGGGGAAGCGATGGGCTGTACCGTCTCCGGCTGTCCCGCGGGGCTCGAGCTTTCCGAAGACGATATTCAGGAAGACCTCGATCGACGCAAACCCGGCCAGTCGATGATTACGACCAGCCGCGGCGAACCCGACGCGGTCTCGATCAAATCGGGGATTCAGGACGGCTACACCACCGGCACGCCGATCGGACTGATCATCCAGAACAAGGACGCTCGCTCGGGCAAGTACGAACCCTTCATCACCGCGCCGCGGCCCAGCCACGGCGACTTCACCTACTCGGCGAAGTTCGGCACGCGAAACTGGGGCGGCGGCGGTCGTTCGTCCGCGCGAGAGACGGTTAACTGGGTCGCTGCCGGCGCCATCGCAAAGAAGCTTCTCGCACGGGAGGGCATCGAACTCAAGGCCCACGTGAACCAGATCGGCGACGTCGAAGCCCCGGAGGTCAGTTTCGAGGAGATGCTCGAGCACTCCGAGGAAAACGACGTTCGCTGTGCCCACCCCGACACCGCCGACGAGATGCAAGACCGAATTGCCGAGTACCAGGAGGAAGGCGACTCCATCGGCGGGAGCATCTACTTCGAGGCGCAGGGCGTTCCCGTCGGTCTCGGGGCACCACGATTCGACTCGCTGTCCGCCCGACTCGGACAGGCGATGATGGCGATTCCGGCGACCTCGGCGTTCGAGTTCGGGCTCGGGACCGAGGCCGCCGAGTGGACCGGCAAGGATCGAAACGACGACTGGGAGTTCGACGATGAAGGGAATCCGACCCCCGTCGAGAACGATCACGGCGGCATCCAGGGCGGCATCTCGAGCGGCGAGCCGATCTACGGCGAGGTCACCCTCCACGCGCCGACGTCGATCCCGAAGAGCCAGCAGACGGCCGATTGGGAGACGGGTGAACTCAAAGAAGAGAAGGTCATCGGTCGCCACGACCCGGTTCTGCCGCCGCGCGGCGTTCCCGTCGTCGAAGCCATGCTCGCCCTGACGCTCGTCGACTTCATGCTACTGTCCGGTCGACTCAATCCCGACCGCGTCGACGATCAGCCCGGCGAGTACGATACGGAGTACCACCCGAGCAACCCGAACAACGAGTAGCGACCGTTCTCGCGTTTCTGAGTTTTTGTTGCCTGACTCGAGGCTCGACGGTCTCGAGTGCCACCCTCGGGCCGGCAGCCGCCTCATTCCTCGCTCGAGTGAGTTACGAATCACTCGACCCGCGTTTCGGTCGGCGGCAGGTCGTCCAACATCGGAGACGCCGACTGAGCGTATTCGAGACCGTCGCCTCGAAACCGTATATAACCATTTCCGCTCGCGCAAGTATGGCGTCACCGTCGCCGACATCGGTCGTTTAATCGTACACAAACAATAGGTAAATTCACTAATATACCGAACGTTCACGGTCAATAATCGCGTATATTGTGTGGTTGTTCATTCTTCACGATAGATGCATGATAATCTATAGCAAAGGCTTTAGGTCACGTAGATCAAAATCGGGGTACGGTTGGCCATACCGGCCACTGATCTACTATGAGCGACGACGAACTTATCTGGCGAGTTGCAGGCGGTTCCGGAGACGGAATCGACTCGACGAGTCAGAACTTCGCGAAAGCGCTGATGCGCTCGGGGCTCGACGTATTCACCCATCGGCACTATCCGTCGCGGATTCGCGGCGGCCACACCTACGTCGAAATCCGAGCCGCAGCCCACGAGGTACAGTCACGGGGCGACGGCTACAATTTCCTGCTCTCGCTGGGCGACTCCTTCGCCCGCAACCCGCAGGAGGAAGCCTACTACGGCAACGAGGAGATCAAACCCCTGTCCGAGAACTTAGACGAGTTGCGTGAGGGCGGTATCATCGTCTACGACGAGGGGCTGGTCAGCGAAGAGGACGTCGAGGAAATCAACCTCGAGGAGCGTGCCGAGGAGAACGACTGGCACGTCTTCCCGATGGACCTCCGCGGCCTCGCTAAAGAGCACGGGCGCGAAGTCATGCGCAACACCGCCGGTGTCGGTGTCACCGCGGCCCTGCTCGACATGGATCTCGAGCACATCGAGGATCTGATGTCCGACGCCATGGGCGGAGACATCCTCGAGGCGAACCTCGAGATTCTCCACGAGGCCTACGAGATGACCAACGAGGAGTACGAGTTCGAACACGACCTTCGAGCGCCGACGGGGTCACACGACACCGAGCAGGCGCTGCTGTCGGGTTCGAACGCGATCGCCTACGGTGCGATCGACGCCGGCTGTCGGTTCATCGCCGGCTACCCGATGACGCCGTGGACGGACGTCTTCACCATCCTCAGCCAGAACTTCCCCGACATGGGTGGGATCTCCGAGCAGGTCGAAGACGAGATCGCCGCCGCCGCGCTCGCCCTCGGTGCGAGCCACGCCGGCGCGAAGGCCATGTCCGGCTCCTCCGGCGGTGGCTTCGCGCTGATGAGCGAACCGCTCGGACTCGCCGAGATGACCGAGACGCCGCTCGTCCTCGTCGAATCGATGCGCGCCGGTCCGTCGACCGGCCTGCCGACGAAACCCGAGCAGGGCGACCTCGAGTTCGTCCTCTACACGAGCCAGGGCGACTCCTCACGAGTCGTCTTTGCCCCGGGAACTATCGAGGAGGCGTACGAACAGACTCGACTCGCGTTCGAAATCGCTTGGGACTACCAGCTTCCGGTGATCGTCATCTACGATCAGAAGCTCTCCGGCGAGAACAAGAACGTCGACGTCGAGTTCTTCGACCGAGAGCCCGCGCCCGACCTGGGCTCGACGCTCACCGAAGACGAACTCAAGGAGGCCGCCCACGACGCGAGCGGCAAGTTCAAGCGCTTCAACTACGAGGACGCCGAGAACAACGTTGTCCCGCGGTCGCTGCCCGGCCAGAAGGGTGGGCGCTATCTCGCGACCGGGAACGAACACAGCCCCGTCGGACACATCGAGGAAGATCCGGACAACCGAGTCGCGCAGATGACTCGCCGGATCGAGAAACTCGACACCATTCGCGACGAACTCGACGAGAAGCACCCCTCGAACCAGACCTACTACGGCGACGACGACGCCGACTACGGCATCATCACGTGGGGATCGAGCCACGGTGCCGTCGCCGAAGCCGTCGAACGGCTCAACGAGGACGGCCACTCCGTCAAAGGAGTCACCGTCTCGGACATGATGCCGTTCCCCGAGGCGGAGATGACTGAATTCCTCGAGAGCGTCGACGAGGCGATGGTCGTCGAGATGAACGCGACCGCACAGTTCCGCGGCCTGATCCAGAAGGAACTGGGTCTCTTCGGCGAGAAGATGACCAGTCTCCTCAAGTACAACGGGAACCCGTTCGAACCGGCGGAAGTCGTCGAAGGCTACGAGGTCAACCTCGCCGAGGAGGACCGCGAGCCGACCGCACAGGTACGAATCGAACCCGCTGCAGGTGACTAATCATGAGTGCATTCAACGCCATCGGAGAGGAACGAGAGATCGACCGGGACGAGTTCACCCCCGGTGTCGAACCGCAGCCGACCTGGTGTCCTGGCTGTGGCGACTTCGGCGTGCTGAAGTCGCTCAAGCAGGCTCTGCCGGAAGTCGGCAAGACGCCCGAGGAGGTGCTGACGGTCACCGGAATCGGCTGTTCCGGCAAGCTGAACAGCTACCTCGACACCTACGGCTTTCACACGATCCACGGCCGCTCGCTGCCCGTCGCTCGGGCCGCAAAGCTCGCCAACCCTGAACTCGAGGTCATCGCCGCGGGCGGTGACGGCGACGGCTACGGTATCGGAGGCAACCACTGGATCCACACGGCCCGGGAGAACCACGACATCACCTACATCGTCTTCAACAACGAGATCTTCGGCCTGACGAAGGGCCAGACCTCGCCGACGAGTCCGAAGGGCCACAAGTCCAAGACCCAGCCATCCGGGAGCGCGAAGACGCCGCTGCGTCCGCTGTCGATGTCGCTGAACGCCGGTGCGAGCTACGTCGCTCGCACGGCCGCGGTTAACCCGAACCAGGCAAAGGAAATCATCGCGGAAGCCATCGAACACGACGGCTTCGCCCACGTCGATTTCCTGACGCAGTGTCCGACGTGGAACAAGGACGCCCGGCAGTACGTCCCCTACATCGACGTCCAGGAGTCCGACGATTACGACTTCGACGTCCACGACCGGCGCGAAGCCGCCGAGATGATGTACGAGACCGAGGACGTCCTCAAAGAGGGGACCGTCCTGACGGGCCGATACTACATCGACGACGATCGGCCGTCCTACCAGCAGGAGAAGTCGGCCGTCGGCGAGATGCCCGACCAGCCCCTCGCCGAGCGCTACTTCGACGAAGACGGCGAGTGGGAGCGCAGCTACGACCTGCTCGACCGGCACAAGTAACCGTCGACGCAGCGTTTCGACGCCGCTCGAGACGCGATTCGATTTTTACCGTAATAGCCTCGACGAGCGACCGCTGCCGGTGAATCAGTCCGAACCGTCTCGTTTTCGACGGTCACCGACGCTGGTCGTTAACACACCGGCTTCGCTGACTCGCCAATCGAGACGGCAGTCTCGCTTTCGTACCCGTTGCCGGCGAACACCGAGTAGTACAGGCCGTCACACGACCACTGGAGTTCGGTTCCCTCGTCGGTGTGGGCGAGCGTTCCCGTCGCGTTCCCCACGGCGACCGGATCGCCACCGGTCGCGAACTGCCGCTGGCCGTCGCTCGTGGTGACCGCGATCGAATTTCCGTTCCCGTCCCGGTAGCTCAGGGTCACCTGTGTCCGATTCTCGTCGTGGAACTCGTACTGACTGATTTCCTCGAGTTCGACGCCCTCGGGAAGCGCGCCAGTCCCGGGTTCGGCGACCGAGAACGGCGCGGCCGCGTCGGCCTCGCTAACAGACTCGTGGTGAGTGATCGTCGGTAACACGAACTCCTCGGCGTCGCTCCCGTCCTCGGTTTCGGGCGGTTCGAACAGCCCCTCCTCGAGCGGCTCGTCGAGCGAGAGGGACCGATACGCCGTCTCCAGTTCGATCCCGTCGCCGGCGATGGCGTGTTTGACCGGGAACATGCTCTCCTGATCGAGCCAGAGTTCGACCCGGTCGGCGCTTCGTTCGGCCGTATCTACCTCGCTCGTCTCGAGTGGCAACACGTACTCGTCGGAGCCGAGCTGGACGCTGATCGAGCGATCGATCGTCTCGTTCGCCGGCGGATCGAACTCGACGCGGTAGACCTCGTGGCCGTCGACCGTCGTCTCCTCGATCTCGGTTACGTCGTAGCTCTCGACGTACCGCTCGGGCTGTTCGTAGAGCCCCTCGAGGTAGGACCTCGCGGTCGAATCAATCTCGTAACTCCGCACCGAATCCGCCTCGCGGTCGTGGAAGTAGCGCTCACTGCCGTCGTTGACAATAACCATTTCGGCGCCGTCTTCGGTCGTCTCGATCCGACTCGCGCCGTCGGCACGCAGCCAGACGGTTTCGGTGTGCGTGGTCACTTCACCGTCGACCGTCTCGGTGATTTCGACCGTCGCAGCGGCCGACTCGGGCGGCTCCGTCTCCGCGAATCGCTCCTCGAGGTGGTCCTGCGAGACGCCCTCGTCGGGAAGGGCCACACAGCCGGCGCTCAGGCAGGCGAGTGCGACGACCACCAGGAGGAGGACGGATTGATGAGTGGCATCGCTGGGGGACATGTTCGGCAAGTTGACACCCGTGGCATATTATCTCACCGGTCGTCGCCGGGTGGAGTCGACGCGCGACGAGTGCCCTCAGCCGCGGTAGCCGAACCCGCGTGCGAACAGTTTCGTGAGGTAACTCAGGACGAGCAGGGCGACGAGTAGCCCGCCGAGTGCAACGGGCTGGAAGCCGTAGAACATCTCGCGAATCCCGTAGGCGACGACGAGTGCGCCCATGAGCAGGGCGGTGCCGCCGGCCCACCGCGAGACGTACGCCGGATCGACTGACTCGTCGTAGTTCGCGTGGAGGTCCGCCCGTCCGCGAATCGCGATGAGGTAGCCGAGAAACAGGATCGCGATCCCACAGAGCAGCCAGACGGTCCCGCTGATGAGACTCGGATCGACCATGTTCTTCGCCGAAACTCGGGTCAGTACGCGAATAAGTCCCTCGGTCCCGTCTCGGTGGACGACGCGACGAACTGTCGGCGAGGTCGTCGGTTCGCTCCGTGTCCGAATACCGGCGGCTGAACGGGCCGATGGCGGCGTCGTCCCCGGAATTTCGGTCGTTTTCGGATACAAAAGATATTTTTCCGTCCGAGCAAAACAGTATCTCATGAGCACACAGGCGACGGAGGATCGCATCCTCGACGTTCTCGAAGAGGATGCCCAGGCGTCCTACGCCGAGATCGCCGACCGCGCGGACGTCTCGAAGCCAACGGTTCGAAAGTACATCAACAAGCTCGAGGAGGAGGGCGTGATCGTCGGCTACTCGGCCGACATCGACCCGAAGAAGCTCTCGAGCAAGACCATCGCCATGGTGGGGATCGACGTCGCGAGCGAACGCTACGTCGAGGCGACGAACGCTCTCAAAGGTCTCGCGCAGATCGAAGCCCTCTACAGTTCCAGCGGCGACCACATGCTGATGGCCGAGGTTCGCGCGGCCGACGGCGACGCGCTGGGCGAGATCATCTCCGAAAATATCCTCGAGATCGACGGCGTTACCGCGGCCCATCCGTCGTTCCTACAGGAGCGTCTGAAGTAGTCGGAACCGTCGGGGTGAGACACTGTTCGGCCATTCGGTTTTTACGCTGGCCCCCGTGGGCAGAGCTATGCCGACTTACGATCGCCAGAGCACGATCGACGCGCCGCTCGAGGATGTCTGGCAGTTTCACTCCCGCATCGAGGGGCTCGAAGCGCTCACGCCCGACTGGATGGGGCTGCGCGTCGAGTCGATGATCGGACCGGACGGCGAGCGAGCGCCCGAGGTGCTCGAGGCCGGCACCGAAATATCCCTGTCGATGCGGCCGTTCGGCGTCGGTCCGCGCCAGTACTGGACCTCCCTGATCACGGAGCGCGAGCGCGGCGACAGTGTCGCCTACTTCCGCGACGAGATGGTCCGCGGCCCGTTCGATCACTGGGTCCACACGCACACGTTCTTCGCCGACGGCGAGGAGACGGTTCTGCGGGACCGCGTCGAGTACGAACTGCCGGGTGGCGACATTCCGGGTATCGGCCGGCTCGTCGGTGCGGCCACCCCGTTCTCGAAGATCGGATTCGAGGGCATGTTTCGAACGCGTCATCGGTTGACGAGGGCGCACTTCGAGTGATCGATCACGGTTCTCGGCCGTCGAGCCGCGCCGTTCGACGGCCGAACCACGTGCGTTTTGGTGATCCGGCCGATAGCCACACGTATGACTGAACGCGACGGAGTTCCGCTCGAGCGGCGCCGGCTGCTCGGACTCCTCGGGACGGGTGCGGTTGCGGGGTTCGCGGGCTGTAGCGGCGGTGACGACGAGTCCGACGACGAGGACGAGAACGGAACCGACGAGCGGCTGATCGAGCCCAACATGGAGCATCCAGGCGACGATCCGATCGATTTCACCGGCGACCAATCCTGTCCGGTCTGCGGGATGCCCCCGGTGAACTACTCCCGGTGGAACGCGCAACTGGCACACGAGGACGGGACGGGAGCGATCTTCGACACGACCGGCTGCCTGTTCGCGTACGTCGCCGCGACGGCGTCCGACTCGCCGATCGAAAACGCCTGGACGATGGACTACGAGACCCGCGATCTCGTCGACGCGACCGAGGCGCACTACGTCCTCATCACCGACGAGGACGCGGTGGACGATCCGATGACCATCAACCCGCGTGCCTTCGGCGACGAAGCCGACGCCCTCGAGTTCGTCGAAGACTGGGACGCAGAGGAGCTGACGGAAGACGACGTCATCGGTCTCGAGGACGTCGATCGAGACGTCGCGATGATCTACCGGCCGGGCCGAATATAGGGCCCGAGTCCGCCCGTTCGATGACCGACGAGGAGCGATTCTGTACTCACGTTCGACGGTGGATCAGGAGGACGCCGGCCACGACGAGTCCGCCGCCGAGCACCGTCGTGACCGTCACCGACTCGTTGAGTATCACCGCGCCGAGGACGACGGCGACGGCCGGTTCGGCCGTACTAATGATGCCTGCTCTGCTCGCCCCGAGCCGCGGCAGTCCGGCGTACAGCAGGAGGATCGGCACCGCGGTGGAGAGTATCGACAGCGCGGTCAGGACGCCCCAGGCCGCCGTCTCGCTCGCCGACGGCACTGCGAACGCGTCCATCGCGACGCCGATGGCGAGAAAGGCGACGCCGGCCGCCGGCAGGACGTGTGCCGTCAACAGCTCCGGATCGACGGACTCGAGGACGCGCTCGCTGCCGATTACGTAGCCGGCGTAGCTCACGGCGCCGCAGAAGACGATGAGTACGCCTCGCGGATCGGCGCCGGCCGGATCCGCGCCGACGATGAGGGCGACGCCGCCGAGCGAGAGACAGAGCGCCGCGACGAGCGTTCGACTGACTCGGTCGGGGTTCGTCGCGATTGTCACGATGACGATGATCGCGGGATAGGTGTAGAGGACGATAGCAACCAATCCTGCAGTCAGATACTCCAGCCCCCAGAAGTAGAAGCCGCTCATCGCACCGAAGCCGGCGACGCCGAGAACGGTCGCCTGACCGAGCGTGGCGCCGGTGAGCAGTCGCGCTCGGCCGCGGAGCGCGAGCAACAGCCAGAGGACGGCGGCCGCGATGACGAACCGGAAGACGAGGGCGGTCGGGATCGAGAGCCCGACATCGCTGGCGAGCGTGCCGAAGATCCCGGTGGCTCCGAACCCGACGGCAGATGCGAGTACGTACGCGACGCCGACCGTCCGCTCGTCCATACGGAAACTCCCGCAGTCGGCCCTTTAGCAGCAGCGATCCGGAACCGTCGACGCCTCGGGCTGAGCGGAGTCGACTCGAGCGAGCGTCGAGAACGGCCGACGCGCCCGCTTCCGGAAGGCGTTTGAGATTCCGCTGAGTGTCACGAACCGTGCGCAGTTCCGACCTCGAGGTGACGCCCGTCGCCGCCCTGGCGTTTGCGGTGTTCGCGGCGAGCACCAGCGCCATCCTGGTTCGCTGGAGTACGGCCCCGAGTTCGGTCGCCGCCTTCTACCGGGTGCTGTTTACGACGGTGCTGATCGCCCCGGTCGCCCTGCTTCGCCACCGCGAGGAGTTCGGTCGACTCTCGAGTCGGGACCTCGGCTTCGCGATCCTCGCGGGGATCGCGCTCGCGATCCACTTCGCGGCGTGGTTCGAGAGTCTGAATCACACGAGCGTCGCGGCGAGCGTGACCATCGTCCAGAGCCAGCCCATCTTCGTCGCGCTGGGGGCGGCACTCGTCCTCGGCGAGCGGATCAACCGCGAGACCGTCGTGGGAATTACCGTCGCCATCGTCGGCGCGGCCGTCTTGTCGTTCGGCGACGCCGGGCAGGCACCGGTCTCCGAGGCGACGCTCTACGGGAATTCCCTCGCGCTGCTCGGAGCGATCACCGTCGCGGGCTACGTGCTCGCCGGCCGATCGATCCGCCAGCGCGTCTCGCTGTTCCCCTACGTCACCGTCGTCTACACGGCCTGTGCGCTGACGCTGTGCCTGCTCGTCGGCGCGCAGGGCCACGACTTCCTCGCGTATCCGACGCGGGAGTGGCTGCTCTTTCTCGGCATGGCCGTTGGCCCCGGCGTCTTCGGACACACCGTCATCAACTGGGTGTTGAAACACCTCGAGTCGGTCGTGGTGAGCGTCGCCTGGCTCGGCGAACCCGTCGGGGCGACGCTGCTGGCGCTGGTGTTGCTCGCGGAGGTTCCCGACGCGGTGACCGTGGTCGGCGGGCTGGTCGTCCTCGCAGGAATTTACGTGACGACGATCGAACGAGAGCGGCGACAGCGGCCGGAGTCCTGATCGCTGGGCCGAACTGTCGCTACTCAGAAAGCCTCTCGAGGTGTCGCTCGCCGGTGTCCGTAATCGTGTACACGCCGCCCGAAATCTGCCGAACGTGCCCGTCGGACTGCAGTTCGTGACACTCCTTGCTCACCGTCACCGGATGGACGTCGAGTGCGTCCGCAAGCGACGCCGTTTCGACCGCCCCGCGCTCGTCGAGGACCCGGAGGAGCACTCGACTCGAGCAGTTGGTCATCGTATAACCACCTACTAGGGAAAAATATGCATAGTTGTTTCGGTACCGTGTCGGACTGAGAGAAACTCAGGATATCGTGAAGGACTCGGGGATCGAAGCGGACGGTCACCCGAAGCACCGCAACGTGGGTACCGGTAGCCGCTCGGTGGTTCGATCGGGACCGTCGATTCTTTGGTACCGGCGTTCGCAAACGAACTATGGTGGGACACCGAGGGCGTCAGATCGGGCTCGAGCACACCGCCCGCTTCGAGCGGATAGCGAAATCGAATCCCGACGGCGAACGGTGGTCGCGATGAGACGGCGGGAGTTCGTGATCGTCGGGGTGGGATCCATTTCGGTCACTTGTACGGGCTGTCTCGACGACGGGACCGACGATTCCGCCGACGAAAGCGAAACCGAACCGATCGACGACTCGCCGCCGTTCGAACTCCAGACCCTCGACGCCCCCGGCAGTGAGGCGGGAACCGTCACGATTCCGCGGGCGGGGCAGGTTATGCTCATCAACTTCACTCGGACGGATTGTCCGACCAGTCTGGGATTACTGCCTGCGATCGACGAAGCGAGGGCTGAACTCGAGGCCGCCGAGAGGGACGTCGAGGTCATCTCCGTCTTCGACGGCTCGTCCGGCCCGACGAACTCGCCCGAGGAGTTGGCCGACTGGTGGGACGAACACGACGGCAACTGGACGATCGCTATCGACGAACACGGCGTACTCAACGACTACTACGACGTTCGGAGTTTCCCGACCCTGGTCGCCATCGACGGCGACGGCGAGGTCCACTGGCGCGATGAGGGCGGCACGACGGCAGGGAACATCGTCTCCGGCGTCGAAACCGCACTCGAGGCACAGGCGTCGACGGACGACGAAGAGACGGACGACGAAGAGACGGACGACGAAGAGACGGACGACGAAGAGACGGACGACGAAGAGACGGACGACAACGGGACGGACGACGAAGAGACGGACGACAACGGGACGGACGACGGCGAAGAGACGACGGACGACTCGGGGACCTAATCGCGCGCCGGAAGTTTCGGGTACGACTGGGTGCCACCGCTGGAGTTCCGAGCCACGAGCGTCGCGACCGCGGCGATACCGCCCGAGACGGGCCGGCGTCGCTCCTCGTAGGAGAGGATCGTCAGGTCGAGACACGCCCGGAGGAGATCGTTCGACCGGTACTGAAACCGCTCGCTCGAGGGGCCCACCTCGACCGCGTCACTCGAGCGCAGGTGGTGTTCGTAGACGAGCACGCCGCCGGGTGCTAACGCCTCCTTGAGCGCGGGCAGGTGTTCGAGCGCCGCGAAGAAGCTCACCGTAATCACGTCGTAGGCGTCGGTTTCGAGATCGAACTCGGTCAGGTCGGCCCGGATCCAGTTCACCTCGAGATCGCGTTCCTCGGCCCGCGCCCGCGCATCCTCGAGCGCCACGTCGGAGATGTCGACGGCGTCGACGTCGTAGTCGTTGGCGGCGAGAAACCGCGCGTTCCGTCCGGTGCCGGTCGCCACGTCGAGTGCGCGCCCGTCGGGCAGGGTCGCGAGCCGTCGCTCGAGTTCGGGAATGGGGGTGTCGGGAAGGCTCCACTCGACGCGATTGTACTTCTCGTTCCACCGCTCGCGCTCGTCGCTCATGGCCGTCACAACGGGCGGGCGCCACTTGGTCGTTCAGTTCCTCCCGGCGGCGTGAACGAACGAGCGTTTCGCGTTCGAGAAAGGCCTGAAAAAATGTGCCGGCGGCGGGTTCGTGCGCCGTCGCTCGAGTCGCTACCGATCCCCGCTGCCGAGTCGCGTGAACAGCCCGGAGATTGAGTCCGTCAGCGACGCGTTCGAGTCATCAATCGTCGTGACCCCGTCTTCGCCGACGGCACAGAGTCGACCGCTGGCGACGGCGAGTGACGAGACGAGACCCTCACACCGGTGGTGCCACAGTCGCGAGCCGTCGGCGGTCCCGAGCGCGGTGAGATTCCCGCCCTCTACGCCCAGATACACGGCTCCGTCGATCGCTGCGAGACCGGTCGTCGCCCGGCCGAGGGGGACGCGCCAGCGTTCGGTTCCCGTCGCCGCGTCGACGGCGTAGACGCTCGCGTTCGAACTGGCGACGTAGGCCGCTCCGTCGGCGACGACGGGCGACGTCTCGATCCGACCGCCGGTGTCAAATCGGCATTCACACGAGCCGTCGGCACTTGACAGTGCCACCAGGGTCTCGCCGCAGGTCACGTACACTCGGCCGTCGGCGACGGCCGGCGGCGTCCCGACGGCGGTCTCGAGGGTTGTCTCCCAGCGCGGACTCCCGTCGCCCGCCGCGACCGCGAATAGCCGATCGCCGGCGGCGACGTACACCGTGCCGCCCGCAACCGTCGGCCCCACGAGCGCTTCGTGGTCGGTCCCGGCCTCGAGATCAGCGGTCCAGACGGGCTGGCCCGTTTCGGCGTCGATCGCGTGGAGTTCGTCACTACCGATGTACACGGTCTCGTCGACGGCGATCGGTGCGGTCCGGACGCGACCGTCGGTCTGGTAGCGCCAGGCGCGCTCGCCGGTTTCAGCGTCGAGCGCGTAGACGGCACCGTCGTCGCTGCCGAGGTACACCGTCCCGTCGACGACCGCCGGCTCGGATCTGATCGGGCCGCCGGCCTCGAACCGCCAGTGTTCGTGACCGTCCTCGATCGCCAGCGCGCTCACGCTGCCGTCGTCGCGCCCGACGACGACGGCCTCGCCAACGAGCGCCGGCGCGCTCTCAATGTCGACGTCGTCGTCGCAGTCGACGCGCCACCGTTCGCTCGCTCGACGATCGAGCGCCTCCCCGGCGACGTGGCCGGTACGCGCCGGCCCACCGCGGACCATCGTCCAGTCGGACTCGCCGACCTCGTCGTCCCCGTCGGTGTCCGTGTCACGTTCCAGTGCGCTCTCGAGCCGCGTCGTCGCGTCCAACGCCGCCTCCGAAACGCTCGGCACGGGATCGTCGCCGAGCGAATCGATCGCGGGCAGCGAGTCGGCGTCCTCGAGCGCCGCGAGCGTTCGAACGGCACGGGCTCGAACGCGGCCGTCGGGATTGGCGAGCGACCGACGGAGCGGCCTGAGATGGTCGCCGGCCGCGTCCTCGAGTCCGGGCCCAGCGTTGGCTTCGGCACACGCGGCCAGCGCGGCCGCCGCGGTCGCTCGGACATCGCTGTCGGGATCGGAGAGCGCGTCGATCAGCGCCGGGAGCGCCTCCTCGAATCCCGCCGGATCGTCGGCGGCCATCGTTTCGAGGACGCGTCCGGCGGTAACCCGGACGACCGGGCTCTCGGTCTCGAGTCCGCCAGCGATCTTCGCGACGCCGGTCGGCCGCAGGCTGTCGGACTCGTCGGCCAGCACGGAGAGTGCAAGCAGCGCGAGCCCCGCTGCCCAAGGATCGCCGCCCAGTCGCCGCCCCATCCCGGAGAGCTGCTTGTTGATGTCGTCGGTGTGGGTCGGCGTCTCGCCGCCGGTCGCGAGCGAGGCGGCGTCGAGCAGGCGATCGTCGACGTGCTCGAGCGCCGATCCCAGCGTCTCCTCGTCGTCATGGTCGGTGATTGCGAGCGTGCCGAGCGCGAGCGTGGCGTAGCCGCGAATCGTCTCGTCTTCACCGGCCCGCGTCGTCCCGTCGTCCTCGGAAACGGTTTCGAGCAGTTCCTGCAATCGATCGCGTTCGGCGACGACGTCGGCCGGCGTCGTCGCGGCCAGTCGGGCGATCTCTCCACCGATCGCGCGTCGGTCTCCGTCGCTCTCGAGTCGGTCGAGCAGGAGTCCCGTTACGGGGTTGCCGTCGCCCGCCTCGACGACCGTCGTCAGCACGGACAGGAGGGCTCTTCGTTCGCGGCCCTCGGCCGCGTCGAATCGCTCCAGTAGCGGCGTGGCGGCGTCGCCGACGAGTTCCGGATCGCTCCGGGCGATATCGGCGAGTCCGTCGGCGACGGACGCCGCGCGCTCGTCGCCCGCTGCGAGGACCTCGAGGACGGCGTCGGTCGGCGTCGGCTCGGTGTCGACGTCAGCCGAAAGCGTCGTCTCGAGCGCGGACAGCGCCGCGGTTCGAACGGACGGCGTCGGATCGACCAGCAACTCGCCGAAGGCGTCGATCACGGCTGCGGTCTCTTCGCCGGTGTCCACACCGAGGGTCGTAAGCGCCTCGCAGGCGGCCACGCGAACCCGTTCCTCGTCGGCGGTCGTCGCCTCGATCGCGAGCGCGAGCGACGGTCGACGGTCGTCCGTTACGTCAGAGACGATCGTCGCGAGTACGTTTCTGACAGTCGTCGCGATCGTTCGGTCGTCATCGTCGAGCGCGCCGAACAGCGACACCAGTACGTCGGCCTCGCGGACGTCGTCCGGATAGCGCTCCGCGAGTCGGCCGAGCGCGATCGCCGCGTTGTTCCTGACCGTCGCGTCGTCGTCGTCGCTCAATCGGTCGCCGAGTGCGGGCACCGCGACGCGAACGTCGTCCGGCTCCGCGGCCGCGACCGTGACGAGATCGCGCGTTGCGGCCCGGCGAACCGGCGTCGCGTCGTCCTCGAGCCGTCGACACAGCGACCGGATCGCCGGGTGGGCGTCGGCCACCTGCGCGCTGGCCACTTCGGCGAGCGCGCGGGCCGCGTAGCCTCGGACCCACTCGTCACCGTCCTCGAGTCGGTCGACGAGCGCGGGAACGTCGGGGCCGTCGTCGCTCTCGCGGGTCGACGACCCGCTCGCACGGTCCGAGGCTCCCTGCGCCTCGCCGGCCTCGAGCGCGATGGCGCTCAGAGCGTCGGCCGCGCGGTGGCGCACCGGTTCGTGCGAATCGTCGAGTCGATCGGCGAGATCGGGGACGACCGGCCGGACCGCGTCGGACGCGGCTTCGGAGACGGCCGCGATGGCGCGGGCGGCGTCGAGACGGACGAGTTCGTCTTCGTCGTCGAGCACGCCGGCAACGTCGGTAACCACGGGTTCGGCGGCGGTCGGACAAGCCGCCGCGACGGCCGCGATGGCCGCGACGCCGTGCGTTCGAATTTCCGGCGTCCCCTCCTCGAGCCAGTCGGCCAGCGGCGCGACGGCGTCGGTGACCGCGGCCGGTCGCTTCGACGCGACGGCCGACAGCGCTCCGGCCGCGTCCGTACGCAGGTCCGCTCGGGAGTCGTCCAGTCGCTCGACGAGTTCCGGGACGGCCGGAACGCCGGCGACGGGATCGTTCTCCGCGACGTCGCGGAGCGCTCGGACGGCCTCGGTTCGAACCTCGGAGACGTCGTCGAGCCTGTCCGCGAGCGGTTCGACGGCGTCGCCCACTGCACCGGGGCGCTCCGCGGCGACGGCGGCGATTGCGACCGCAACGTCGGTCCGGATCTCCACCTGCGGGTCCGCAAGTCTGTCGGCGAACGGATCGACTTCGGTTGCGACCGCCGCCGGCGCCTCGAGGGCGATCGCCCGGAGCGCACGCGCCGCGTTGGCTCTGATGGGGTCGTCGTCGTCGAGTCGGTCGACGAGCGGCGTGATCGTCTCGAGGACGTCCTCGGGGCTGTTCGTCGCGACCGCGGCGAGGATCGCCGTCGCGTTTTCGCGGACGGGAGGAGTCTCGTCGTCGGTCGCCTCGGCCACGTCGTCGACGACCCTCGCGGCCGTTTCGGGGTCGGCGTCGGCGATCGCGGCGAGGGCGTCCGTTGTCCGGACGCGAACGCGTTCGTTCTCGTCGGTGACGTGGGTTCCGAGTGCATCGGTCGAGTCGGTGACGATTCGCGGCTCGTCGGCCGCGACGGCTGCGAGCGCGTCGGCCGCGTCCGCTCGGATCGTCGTCGAGCCCTCGAGTCGATCGGTCAGCGCCGGTACCGACTCCCGAATTGCCGCGGGATGGGTTGTGGCGAGGGCCGACAGCGCCGCTGTCGCGTGCGACCTGATCGCCGGTTCGTCTTCGAGGCGATCGGTCAGCGCCTCGACGGCCGAGCGGACCTCGTCCGGTCGCTCCGTGGCCTCGGTCGCCAGCGTCTTCGCGGCGTACTCTCTGACCTCGGGATCGTCGGCCGTCAGAAAGGCCTCGAGTCGCGTGATTCCGACGGTCACTTCGATTCCGTCGCCCTGGTCGTCCAACTGGAGATCGGTCGGCGTCGTGTCGTTCCCTGTCATGTATCCAACCCGTGTCACGACGCGCGTGAGAGCCACACGTCGCCGCGCAGATAGTTGTGCATACGAACACACCAAGTTAATTCTATCTCCGAGTGACTGGTTTCCAACGGGACGCTACACCGGCGATAGAGCCGATGGTAGCGTCGTACAGGATGAAATCAGTCGCTTACGCCTCGAAAACGAGTTCGTCGCGAGCCGTTCAGGCTTTTGCCTGCCAGGACCGGACGCGTTCGGCACTGATGCCGTCGACGTCCGCAGCGACGACGTCCGCATCGGCGTCGGTCAGATCGTCGAGACTCTCGATCCCCGCGTCGGCGAGTTTCTCGACCGTCTTCGCGCCGACGCCCTCGAGCGCCTCGAGATCCGACCCGGTCTCGCTCTCGCGGGCCTGGAACTCCTGGTAGTTACAGATCGGACAGCCCAGTTCCCACGGTTCGTCGCCGCTGTGGACGACGAGTTCGGGGAGGTCGTGCTCCTCGCAGTGTTCGTCGGTGACCTCGATGTCGCCCCGTCGGGGCAGCGGCAGCGAGTACTCGCAGTCGGGATAGCGCGTACAGCCGACGAGTCTCGAGCCGCTCTGGAGGGTCTTTATTGCTACTTCGCCGTCGTGTTCGTCTCCGCAGTCCGGACAGACGCCCAAGATCGGGCCCTCGCCGGCGTCCTCGGCCTTACAGAGCGGGCAGCCGTGGACGAACGTCTGGCGGCCGGCGAGCATCTTGACCTCGTTCAGCCCGTGGTCCTCGCACTCGTTTTCCATGATCAGCGGCTTGCCGGTCGACGGCAGCGGCAGCGTGTTCTCGCAGTCGGGATAGCCGTCGCAGCCGACGAAGTACGAGCCGTGGCGGCTGCGCCGGACCAGCAGGTCCTCGCCGCACTCGGGGCACGGACCCAGGCGCTTGTCGTCCTTGAGCGACTTGCGCAGTTGGTTGCCGATCTCCTCGCGCGACTCCGCGAGGTTGGCGAAGATTTCCTCGAGCATCTCGCGCGATTCGTTGGTGACGTCGTCGAGCGTCGCCTCGCCGCTCGCGATGGCGTCCATGTCGGCCTCGAGTTGGGCCGTCATCTCCTCGCTGACGACGCGGTCGGCGTGGTCCTCGGCGGCCCCGACGACGGCCATCGCGAGGCGCGTGGGTCGCGGCGGATCGCTCTCGACGTAGCCGCGATCGTACAGCTTCTCGAGGATGTCGTGGCGGGTCGACTTCGTCCCGATCCCGAGATCCTCCATCGTCTCGATGAGCCGCGACTGGCCGTATCGCCGCGGCGGCTGAGTCTCTTTCTCCTCGAGTTCGACGTCGGAGAGGTCGAGTTGCTCGCCCTCGTCGACGCCGGGGACGAAGTTTTCGCTGGTGTTGAAGTAGGGATAGACGTCGTGGTAGCCGGCTTCGACGAGGCGCTTGCCGTTGGACTTGAGCCGGTAGTCGTCGACCTCGGTGACGACCTTGAGGTGCTCCCAGATGGCCGCCTCGGCGACCGTCGCGTAGAACCGGCGCACGACGAGTTCGTACACCTCCCACTCGTCGTCGCTCACGTCGCCGCCGCGGGCTGGGATCTCGCCCGTCGGGTGGATCGGGGGGTGGTCGGTCGTCTCCTCGTCGCCCTCGGTGGGGACGATCTCGTCGTCCGACTCGAGGAGGCTCTCGGCCGACTCACCCAGCGTGGGATGGCCGACGAAGTCGTCGAGCAGTTCCTCGGGATCGAGGTCGTCGGGGTAGACGGTGTTGTCGGTACGCGGGTAGGTGATGTAGCCGGCCGTGTAGAGGTCCTCGGCGATCGACATCGCCCGTTTTGCCGAGTAGCCGATCGCGCTCGCCGCGCGGATGAACTGGGTCGTGTTGAAGGGCGTCGGCGGGGTGTCGGTTCGCGTTCGGCCGTTGACGTCGACGACCGTCGCGCTGTCGCGCTCGGCGAGAGTCTCGTAGACCTCGCTCGCGGCGGCCTCCTCCCAGACGCGTTCGGCCTCGTTGTCGTCCTCGTCCCGGTAGAAGTACTGCGCGTCGAAGGGTTCCGTCTCGCCCTCGCGCTTCCGGAGGTCGGCGAACAGCTCCCAGTAGGTCTCGGGATCGAAGGCCTCGATCTCGCGCTCGCGGTCGACGATTAGCTTGAGCGTCGGCGACTGCACGCGACCGACGGAGATGAAGTCGTTCCCGAGTTGACCCGCCGAAAGCGAGAGGAATCGCGTCAGTGCGGCCCCCCAGATGAGGTCGATGATCTGGCGGGCTTCGCCGGCGGCTGCGAGATCGAAGTCGAGGTCGTCCGGTTCGTCGAACGCGCTCTGGACCTCGTTTTCGGTGATCGAGGAGAACCGAACGCGCCGGATCGGGACCTCCTCGTCGACGTCGCGGACGATGTCGTAGGCCTCCTTGCCGATCAGCTCGCCCTCGCGGTCGTAGTCGGTCGCGATCGTCACGCGAGTGGCCTTCCGCGAGAGGATCCGCAGCGTCGCGACGATGTTCTCCTTCGTGGCCGTCTTCTCGACCGACGCGTCGATGAGTTCGACCGGTTCGACGTCCCGCCAGTCCGAGTACTCGGCGGGGAAGTCGACGCCGACGACGTGGCCGGACAGCCCCACGCAGCGCTTGCCACCCCACTCGTAGACGTTGACGCCCTTCTCGCGACTCGAGTCGTACGTGCCGCCGGAGAGGATGTCGGCGATCCGTCGCGCGGCGTTGTCCTTCTCCGTGATGATCAGTTCCACGACGGCTCACCTCCGCGAGCGGTCGGTGCCAGCCGGTGCGGGCGAGTGGTCTGCATTGTCGGCCGGTACGACTGAGGATCTGATAACGCTTTCGCCGAAAACCGGCCGACAGCGCGGGTGTACGTGCGCTGGGCGAGCGAGCGCGCTCGATCGGCCGCGCGTGCGTGAGGATACCCGACAACGAACTCCGGCGTCGGGGGCTCGCTACTCCGTCAGCGGGAGGAGCACGCCGAAAATCCACGGCGAAAAGAAGGCGGTGACCAGTCCGATCGCCTCGGCGGAGACGAACAGCGTGTGTTCCCACGCGGGGAGGGGACCGAACAAGAGCGGAGCGATCAGTTCGCCTCCCGCACCGAACGCGAACAGGCTCACTCCGAGGAAGAATCCGGCTTTGGTCAGAAAGGCGTAATCGAGGTTTCCGTATCGTCCCATGGGTGACCGGTCGGGAATCGGTCTGATAATAGTTTCGGGCCGTTCCGAACGAGTGAGAAAGGACCGGGTGCGCGGGTCCGCGGTCCGCGCTCCACCTGCGACGGCCGGCAGAGCCGGCAACTCACCCCGCGAGCCGAGTGCTTTTGACGGCTCCGGGAGAGTCACGGACGAATCGCGACGTGACGGCACCGGATTCGGAACGCAAGCGCGTCGATATGACGACGGGGGCGATCCCCCCGAAGCTGTTGCACCTCGCGTGGCTGCTGGTCCTCGGCAACCTGCTCCAGACGTTCTACAACCTCGCGGACATGTTCTGGGTCGGCCGCGTCAGTAGCGACGCCGTCGCCGCCGTCTCGCTCATGTTCCCCCTTTCGTGGCTGTTCGTCTCGACGGCGATGGGAATCACCGCGGCGACCATCGCCCTGGTTTCCCAGTACGTTGGCGCCGACGACGACCGGATGGCCGACAAGGTTGTCGGGCAGACAATCTTGCTCACGCTGGCCGTCTCGAGCGTCCTCGCGGCCGTCGGACTCTACTTCCGCCGCTCCCTCCTGACCCTGATCGGCGCGCGCGAGCAGGTGTTCGTCGAGGCGCTCGCCTACATCGAAGTGATCTTCCTCGCGCTGCCGCTGACCTTCCTCTTCTTCGCCTTTCGATCATCCTTACAGGGTGCTGGCGACACGAAGACGGCGATGTGGCTCGTTTTCGCCTCCGCCGGGATCAACGTCGTCCTCGATCCCTTCTTCATCCTCGGCTGGGGACCCTTCCCCGAGATGGGAACTCGCGGGGCCGCCGTCGCGACGTTCATCGCTCGCGCGTTCGCCACTGTGGCCGGAATTTACATTCTGCTCGACGGCCGCTTCGGAGTTCGGCTGCGACTCGAGGACCTCGCGCCCGACGTCGGAGTGCTGAAACAGCTGATCGACATCGGCTACCCGTCGACGATCGACGGCTGGGCGCGTAGTTTCGCGTCGGTCGCGATGGCCGGCTTCGTCGCCCGGTTTGGGGCGAACCCGACGGCGGCCTACGGGATCGGCGTCCGGCTGATGTCGGTGACGTGGGCCGTTTCGGGGGCCGTCGGCAACGCGACGGCGACGGGCGTCGGCCAGAATCTCGGTGCGAAGACGCCCGACAGAGCCGCGGCCGTCGCGCGAACGGCGACCGCGGGGACGATGGTCCTGATCGCTGCCATCGCGGCCGTGCTGATCGCCTTCCCTGCCCAGGCCATGCGGATCTTTGTCGCCGATCCCGACGTGATCGCCGAGGGGGTCGTCTTCCTGCGGATCATGGCTCCCTTCTGGGCGCTGTTCGCCGGCGTGATGGTCATTCAGGGCGCGTTCCGCGGCGCGGGCAACACGCGAGAGGCGATGGTGCTCTCCTTTCTCTCGCGGTGGATTTTCCGGGTTCCCGTCGCGCTCGTGCTCGCGTTCGCCTGGACGGTGACGGTGCCGATAGTCGGCCTCGAGATCGGCGGCCTCGAGTGGGGCATCGAGGGGATCTGGTGGGCCTACTCGTTCGGAATGGTCGCCTCGTTCGTCGTCGCCGTCGGCTGGTTCCGATTGGGGACGTGGACGGAGGGCGTCATCGGCGAGGACCAAGAGACGACCGACGGGATGGACGGGGCTCGAGATCGGTCCTCGAGCGGGGACACCTCGTAGGGCAGCCGGACGGCCGTCGCGACTCCGGCCCGCTCGTTGCAGAGGCAGGTGACACCTTTACTCGCCGCTTGGCTGTTCGTTGCAACGGTTACACGATGAGTGACACGCTCACACCGCGGCCGGCAGCGAACGGAGATCGACTGCCGGAGAACCGAACCCGGCCAGCGAGGGCCGAATCTCGAATCGCCGAACGGAGGCGGAACCGATGAGAGCCCTCACCTGGCACGGCGAGCAGGACGTTCGCATCGACGAGGTTCCTCGGCCCGAGATCGTAAATCCGACGGACGCGATCGTCGAGATCACGGCCACCGCTATCTGCGGCTCCGATCTCCACCTCTACAACGGGATCATGCCCGGGATGCGGGAGGGCGACGTGCTCGGTCACGAGCCGATGGGGAAGGTCGTCGAGGTCGGCGAGGAGGTCGAGACGCTCGAGGTCGGCGACCGCGTCGTGGTCCCGTTTACGATCAGCTGCGGTTCGTGTTGGTTCTGCGGGGCGGACATGTACTCGTTGTGCGACAACACGAACCCGAACGCCGAACTCATCCGCAAGGAGATGGGTCACTCGCCGGCCGGTCTCTTCGGCTTCTCGCACATGCTCGGCGGCTACGCTGGCGGGCAAGCGGAGTACCTGCGAGTCCCCCACGCCGACGTCGGCCCGATCACGGTCGACTCCGACCTCCCCGACGAGCAAGTGCTCTTTCTCTCGGACATCTTCCCGACGGGGTACATGGCCGCCGAGAACGCGGAGATTGAGGACGGCGACACCGTCGCCGTCTGGGGCTGCGGCCCGGTCGGCCAGTTCGCCATCCAGAGCGCGTGGATGTTCGGCGCGAATCAGGTGGTCGCGATCGACCGCGTGTCCGAACGGCTGGACATGGCGAGCAGCCACGGCGACGCGGAGGCCATCAACTTCGAGCACGAGGACGTCTACGACCGCTTGATGGAGATGACCGGCGGTCGCGGTCCGGACCGGTGTATCGACGCGGTCGGAACGGAGGCCCACGGCACGGGCGTCGGCAGCGTTTCGGATCGATTGAAACAGGGCGTCGGCCTCGAGGACGACCGCCCGTACGTCCTCCGCGAGGCGATCAAGGCCTGCCGGAAGGGCGGCACGCTCTCGATCCCCGGCGTCTACACCGGTGACGTCGACGGGATCCCATTCGGCTCGCTGATGAACAAGGCGCTGACGGTGAAGACCGGCCAGACGCACGTCCAGCGCTACCTCGACCCCCTCATGGAGAAGATCGAGGACGGCGAGATCGACCCCTCGTTCGTCGTGACCCACAAGGCGTCGCTCGAGGACGGGCCGGCGCTCTACGAGACGTTCAACGACAAGGACGACGACTGCATCAAGGTGATGCTGACGCCCTGAGACCGGCATTCAACGCTTGAGAGGTGGCTACGCTACCGGCTCGGCAGCCACTTCCTGAGCGTCGGACTGAACTCGGCGGCCATCTGCGCGTCAGCGTCGGTGAAGGCGTCGGTCACGATCAGCGTGAGCAGATACGTGCCGACGACCACGACGGGGAGCAGGACGACGATGATCGTGTCCGACTCGAGGAGGTAGACGATCGGCGCGCCGGCGATAACCGCGGGCACGCCGGCGTAGACGATTTTGGCGAAGTCCCGGGTGAACGGATGGATGCCGTCGAAGTAGTAGATCTCGCCAAGGGTCAGACAGCCCACGAGAAAGAGCGCTGCTGCCGATCCGATCGCCGCCCCTTCGATCCCGATGAAGGGGACAAGCGTGAACGAGACGAGGAAGTTCGTGCCGAACAGGACGAGGGTGTTGCCAAAGACGACCCGCGAGTAGCCCAGGCCCTGCAGCAGCGAGCCGTCGGGACCGCCGAAGGTGACGTTGAAGAGAAACGCGGCGGCGAGCAGCGCGACGATGGTGTTCGCTTCGGCGTACTGGGGCGTGTACAGTACGGCGAGGTACGAACTCGCGCCGAGCGAGAGGAAGATGGCAACGGGGAGCGTAATTGCAGCGATCCAGCGGGCCATGATCCGAAACCGCTCCTCGACCAGATCGATGTCGTCCCGCGTCTCGGCGATCAGCGGCTTGAACACGGGCGACAGCGAGTTGAAGATGATCATCAGCCCCGAGCCGAGCATGTAGCCGACGCGGTAGATACCGACGTCGTCCGAGTCGAGGAAGAAGCCGAGGACGAAGTAGTCAACGTGGCCCATCAGGACGAAGACGACGCTGGTCATCGCCAGCGGGACGGAGTACTTGACGAGCGGGGCCGGCGCGACGAGTTCGATTTCGGCCGTCAGGAGTCCCCAGGCTTTGTAGACGAAGACGGCCGCGCCGATCGTGATCGCGACGAACAGGCCGACGACGTAGCCGGCGATGAGTCCGAGTAGCCCGTAGCCGACGAGCAAGAGCCCCGCGGTGACGACGAAGCGGACGATCGGCCGCACGATATCGCGCATGATGACGCGGTACTGGAGCTTCTTGATGCTGTAGTAGGAGGTCAACAGGACGTTGTAGATGGCGAGCATCGGGATCGTCACCGAGAGCAAGAGGAGTCCGATCCCCATCGCCGGCTCCTGGAAGAGGTCGGCGATGTACGTGGCGCTGACGGCGAGGGCGAAGGCGACCAGCGAGGACGTGATCAGCACGGTCGCGGTCACCTGCACGATCACGCCCTTGGCCTTCCCGTGCTCGCCGTCGTCCAAATACTGCGGCACGAAGTAGTCGATCGCCAGCGGCAGCCCGAGGTTCGCGAACACCTGCATGAACAGGATGACCGACGTCGCCAGCACGAACAGCCCGTAGACCGAGGGGCTGACGAACCGGGTCATCAGCATGACGATCGCGAACCCGAGCGCGCCGTTGATGAGGTTGCCGACGAACGTGATGCTTCCCTGTTTCGCGAGCGTCGAAATCCCCTCGTCGCGGTCCGAGTTCGGGTCGTTCTCCGTCTCGGCATCGGTGTCCGGGCCGAGACCGAGTCCGTCGTCCGAGCCCCCATCAGAATCGACGGCGTGGTCGCGACCGGGATCGGAATCGCTGTTGGGATCCGAGTTGCCGCCGGTCATGACACGCCTTCCCTCCGTCGGCTCGTCGCGGCCTCGGCTACCGACGGCTCACTTGAGCGCTTCATCACCGAGCGCGTTCGATGCATCGACCCCATGCGCGATACCATCAGACCCCCGTTGCCGGCTCGAGTTCGTACGTCGTAACCGCCGCAGCGTCCTCGCCGAATCTGGGAAACTCGACCTCGAACGGCCACTCCTCCCCCGAGGAGACGTCGGCATCGACGTTCTCGATAACGGTCTCGAGTTCCTCCCCTTCCTCGTCGAAGAACGTCGCCCGGACCTCGAGGTACGAGAGCGTTCGATCGCCGACGTTCCTGACCGCTCCCCAGATGACCACCCGCTCGTCGTCGGTCCCCGGATTGTCGCGAACGAGGTCGTGCCAGACGATCTCGACGTCGCCGGGCTCGGTGATATCCTCGCCGTTGTCCTCGAGAAACTCGAGACAGCCCGACAGCGGCACGAGAGCGGCACACGCGAGAAACGCACGACGATCCATCGGTACTGCGTATGTGGCGGCGCGGCTTCAGCGTTCTGGAGAACCGAAATCTGGTAGACCCGGCTCACAGTCGGTGTCGGTCTCGAATGCCGCCGACGTTCGGAGCCAGCGTTCGGTCGGATCATTGGTGTCGAGCGTGATGTCGGCGATCGAACAGCGTGTCTCGGAGTATCGCTGGTGTCGTCCTCATTCCCGTCTCGAGCCCGTTTTCCATATCGATCCGTCCATCACGAATAATCGTGTGTCCGGGCGGTTCAACCGCTGAGAGTTTCGGTCTCGACGGCTTTGGTGAATCGCCATACTGCGGCGGGATGGAGTGTCTGGTTGTCTTCCTGAGATAGATCAATCCGTCCGTCACCACCGGATTCCTCACGGGCGAAGTCACGATCGTTCCAGGGTGACGCCTCGAGTGACGTGATTCTCCACGTAAATCGACGCTGTCTAGTGATTCACCAGGGCCGTCTCGACCGACCGGTCCCGACAAACCTTTCACCACCCAATGTTACCACCTAGTTGTATGAGCGAATTCGAACAGTTCAGTCAGGTCGGCGAAGCCGACGTAACGCGTGCAATTGGTCAGGAGTGGACCGAGGAGTTCATGGACTTCTCGGACTCGGACGTGATCATCGTCGGCGGCGGCCCGTCGGGGCTAACGGCCGCGAAGGAACTCGCAGAACGCGGTGTGAAGGTCATGGTCGTCGAGAAGAACAACTACCTCGGCGGCGGCTTCTGGCTCGGCGGCTTCCTGATGAACAAGGTCACCGTCCGCGACCCCGCCCAGCAGGTACTCGACGAGCTCGACGTTTCCTACAAGCAGTCCCAGGACAGCGAGGGGCTGTACGTGGCCAACGGGCCCGAGGCCTGTTCCGGGCTCATCAAGGCCGCCTGCGACGCCGGTGCGAAGATGCAGAACATGACCGAGTTCACGGACATCGTCATTCGCGAAAATCACCGCGTCGGCGGCATCGTGATGAACTGGACGCCGGTCCACGCGCTGCCCCGCGAGATCACCTGCGTCGATCCGATCGCGGTCGAGGCCGACCTCGTCATCGACGCGACGGGCCACGATGCGATGGCCGTCAAGAAACTCGACGAGCGCGGCGTCTTAGACGCGCCCGGTATCGGCGACGCCGAGGAGTCGGCGACCGGGATGGATCAGACCGGCGACGACAGCTACGGCGCACCCGGCCACGACTCGCCCGGCCACGACTCGATGTGGGTCGGCAAGTCCGAGGACGCCGTCGTCGAGCACACCGGCCTCGTCCACGAAGGGCTCATCGCCACCGGGATGGCCACCGCGACGACCTACGGCCTCCCGCGCATGGGCCCGACCTTTGGTGCCATGCTCGTCTCCGGCAAGCGCGCCGCGCAGGTCGCACTCGACGAACTCGAGGTCGACGCCGACCCCGTCGAACTCACCAGCCGCGCCGCGCCCGCCGACGACTGATCGGCCCTCGATTCCGTTCTCGGTTTTTGGCTCGACTCGGGACCGGCCGGTCTCGTCCGTCCAGTCAGCGGTCGAAGAACCGTCGGCTAACTGCTCCCCACAGTAGTCACAGACGCCGTCGACCGTCGTGCGAGCACCACACGTACGGACAGTTTGTTTTGGACGGCCGGGGGACGACGTCTCGGAATTCGCGACCGCGTGCAGCAGTTCGAAGTCGGCGAGAATTCGGACGAAAACTGCGACGCCGATCGCGGCGAGCACCACGACCGTCACCAGCGATTCGGCGGTGCTGGATGTGGCTAGAAGCACGGCTTCGTGCGTCGGGACAGCCGTGTGTGTCGTGTCGATTTGTCGAACACTATCGCCACTCTTGGGATCCGGTAGTCCCTCGAGACGATCGAGCGAGCGTTCCCGACGATGCCGTCGGCATACCGGAATCCACACCGTTTTCGCGATCCGCGAGCAGCGTTCGATCATGAAACTTGTCGTCACCGGCGCGACCGGCGCTGCGGGGAGCTGGATCGTCGATCACTTCGCGGACGCCGGCCACGAGGTGATCGGGATCGACCTCGAGCGACCGCCGCGCGAACGCGAGAACGCGACCTTCCTCGCGGCCGACCTCACCGAACAAGGCCAGGCGTTGGAGGCGATCCTCGATTTCGATCCGGACGCGGTGATCCACTTCGCGGGGATTCCGCGCATGGGGATCACGACCGGCACCGAGACGTTCTTGACGAACGTCTCGAGCGCCTACCACGTCTTCGAAGCGGCGGGTCGGGCCGGTGCGGACGTGGTCTGGGCCTCGAGCGAGAGTCTCTACGGGATGCCGTTCGCGGCGGAGCCGTTCCTCCCGGACTCCTTGCCGATCGACGAGGACCACCCGATGCGTCCGGAAGACGGCTACGGGGCCTCGAAACTCGTCGGGGAGGAACTCGCGGCGAAGACGGTCCGGAAGTACGGGATTTCGGTCGCCTCGATTCGCCCCTCGTGGATTCAGTACCCCGGCGAGTATCGGGCGACCGACGGAAACGCCGCGTTCGACCCCGAGACGGCCGACCCGAGCGGCAACTTCTGGTCGTACGTCGACGTCCGCGACGTCGTCTCGACCGTCGACGCCGCCCTCAAGGCCGATATCGACGGCCACGAGGCGTACCACGCGATGGCCGCGGAGAACTACCTCGGTCGGGAGACCGAAGACGTGATCGAGACCGTCTTCGGCGACCTGCCCGCAGCGTGTGCTCTCGAGGGCGAACAGTCGGCCTTTTCGACGGCGAAGGCCCGGCGGGAACTCGGTTGGGCGCCCGAACACTCGTGGCGCGAGGCCGAGGACGCGGACGTGAACGGGCCGGCGTTTCTGGATCCCTAGGCCCGACTCGAGGCCGACACACGAGCGATCGATCCGCGACCGCAAGTGTTTCACCGAGTGGTACGACTAGTGAATACATGGTCGATAGCGTCATCCTCTATCGGGCCCCCTCGACGGTCGCCGATGTCGGCGAAATCGGGGACTGGCTCGAGTCCCGAATCGATGCGTCGGTGACGGTTCGCGACCGTTTCCTCGACGTTCACCGGACCGACGACCTCGTCGAACGGTTCGCCGAGGCGCGGGTCGGTTCCTCCTACGACCGCGACACCGGCAACACGATGCTGGGAATCGTCCGCTACGAGGAACGTGCCCTCGAGAACCCCGAACGCGAGGGCGGGGTGCTATACGACGGCCTGCAGGTTCAGCGGGCGCTTAACAGCGCGCTGCCGGCCGATGAGCGCAGTCTCGAGACGCTCCACGTCCCGATTCTGGATCGGGCGATCGGTACCTGGGGGGACCACGACGGCCGCTGGCACAAGCGGGTGAACATCCTCGGCCAGCCCGCGCTGGTCTCGGTGCCGGGCCTCTACGAGGCGCCCGCGAAGCCCGAGGAATACTACAAGGAAAAGCAACGGCACGCCCTCCTGTCGGGGGATACGCCGCCGCGAGAGGTGCTCGAGAATCAGGTCGAAGGCGAGTTCCTGATCGAGGACGACCCCCGGACGACCGACGCGCTTTGTGGCTACGTCCTGCAGGCGTCCCACTACCTCGAGACGGGCGAGTCGTTCTGCGAACGGAAGCCGTGTCGGCTCTCCAACGCCCACTACCACGAGGAACTGATCGACGCCCAGTTGCGCGATCCGCAGTTCTGTACGGCCCACGCGAGTCTGTACGAGTGAGGAGCAGCACTGGCTGCCAGTCACACCCATTCCGCACGACGGCGGACCGGTTGCCAGAACCACAGCCCTCTTTTGTCCCAGTCGGCTACGAACCCGCAATGAACAACCCGTTTACCGTTTCAGTTCCCGTTCGGTACCGCGACCTCGACCCCCTGAACCACGTCAACCACGCGGTTTACGCGAGCTACCTCGAGATCGAACGCACCGACTACCTCGAGGAGGTCGTCGGCATCGCTGCTGAAAACATCTCCTTCGTCATCGCGAACCTCGAGATCGACTACCGACGGCCGATCGTCAAGGGCGACGATCCCACGGTCTCGCTCCGGGTGGCCCGTCTGGGCGACTCGAGTTGTACCATGAAGTACGAGATCAGCGTCGGCGACGAGGTCGCTGCGACGGCCGAGACGACGATAGTCCACATCGATTCCGAGTCGAAGCGACCGTCCCCGCTCCCCGACGAGATTCGGGAGCCGATCGAGGCGTACGACGGGATCGAAGCGCCGGCGTAGGCCTCGACACTGGGTTCGTTCGCCGGCTCTCAGCCGCCGATCGCCTCGAGACCGTCGGCCTCGACCGGTTTGTAGCCGTCACTCGAGTCGACCGCCGGTCAACCGCACGACGCCAAAGACGTGCGTCTCGTCCGCGACGGCCGCTGAGCGTTCGTACAGGCGGCTGTGCGCGCTGTCGATCTTCTCGTCCAGTCGTAAGTGCGGTTCGTTCTCGTACCGTAGTTTCGTCGTCGGCGGCGTCGAGAGGACGACGATCGCCCGAAACACGCCGTTGACCGGCGGCGCGTACCACTCGTCGCTCCGGGCCGCGTTCGCGAGGACGACGTGCCCGTCGGGACCGACGAGATCACACCAGTCGTCGACCGCGCCCGCGGGGTCCTCGAGCATCCCGACGACGAACGTCGCGAGGAGCGCGTCGACGTCTCCGACGTCGAGCGGCGGCTGGGTCGCGTCGGCACGAACGACGTGAACGTTGTCGTACGCGGCCGTCAGGTCCCGAGCGCGCTCGAGCACCGGTCCCGTAAAATCGATCCCGACGACGGTCCCCTCGGGACCGACCCGCTCGCGCAGATACGGGAGGTTCGCGCCCGTTCCACAGCCCATCTCGACGACGGTGTCGCCGGGCTCGAGTCGACAGGCGGCGGCCGCACGCCGGCGCAGCGCCGGGATGCCGGGCGTTCGCCGCGCGATGACGTCGTAGAGGCGCGCCCAGCGGCCGTAGAACTCCTGTGCGGTCTCCGGCTCCATTCGGGGGAGCTTCGATCGGAAGTCCGCCATCTCAGATCAGCGACCGGACCGTGTCGGCGACCGATTCCGCGTCCGATCCCAGGACGTAGATCAGCGGCTCGATCCCCATCGCGCCGGTCTGGTACAGCACCGTCGCCTCGGTTTCGTCTTCGATCGCCGCCCCGACGCTCGAGGCGACGTCGCTGCCCTCGTCGAACTCGGCGGTGACGTGGCCGTGCTCGGTCAACTCGGCGAGCAGCGTCGGATCGTATTTGATGTTGATCGCCGCCGAAACGTCAGCGCCGTGATCGCGAGCGGCGAGCAACACCGAGGCGACGTGTTCGGAGACGCCGAACTCGGGATCCGATGGCACCGTCGCCTTCCCCTTGACGTCGAAGATGCGCCCCGGCACGCCCGCGACGTCGTCGACGTCTTCGGCGTCGGGGATGCAGGCGACCAGATTCGAGCCGACCGCGGGGATCAGCGTCGCGAAGCCGCTGGCGTTCTCGAGGAGGCGCAGGCCGCGCCGGAGCGAGGAGAGCACGCGCTCGCTCGTTCGCAGGTCGCTCTCGGGGTCGTGGACGCGGAAACTCGAGCCGTGGTCGGCGAGTTCGGGGACGGTGTCCTCGTGAAGCTGTGCCAGCAGGTCGCCGCCGGTCTCGAGTTCCCGGACGAGGACCTCGATCTCGATCAAGGCCTGTACCGGGGTGATGTCGCCCGCCGCCAATCCGTCGGCGAGTTCCTCGACGAGCGCCTCGACGCGCTCGTCGTCGGCGATTCGGTCGTTGGTCGCGACGTCGCCGTGGGCGTACTTCGAGACGGCGCTCTGGCTGATTCCGAGGACGTCGGCGACCTCGCTCTGAGTTAACCCCCGGTCACGGAGCGCCCCGGCCAGGAGCGACCGAACCGTCGGGAGAAACTCGTCGACGACAATTTCTTCGACGAATTGCATTATCGGCGGCTACGGCCGCCGTCGAAATAACTTGTGGGTCTCGAGGGCGGCGTTGGCTCGGCGTTCTCGAAACCCGCACGTGCACACTGCCGAGGTGTGCGTTGGATCGCAGTGAACGCAGCGAGTCACGAGCGACGCACGGCTCTCGAAATGCGAACGAATCGGCTGGTGAGGAGGTACAAATCCTCGTCGCTACGAACGCAGCGTGTCACCGTCGTCATCGAGACACCGGTAGAACGGGCGACAGCGCACCGACCGTTACTGGTTTCGCTCGAGTTGGTCCCCGCCGAACTCGTCGTCGCTCTGAATTCGGGAGGCCTGCGGGCCATCCTGGTCCTGGTACTTCGAGCCGCGGTCGCTGCCGTAGGGCCGTTCGGCTTCGGTCTTCAGCTCCGTGAAGGTCAACTGCGAGATGCGCATGCCGGGGGTCAACGCGACGGGGGCCGTTCCGAGGTTCGATAGCTCGAGCGTGATCTGGCCGCGATAGCCGGGATCGCACAGCCCTGCCGTCGCGTGCACCACGACGGCGAGCCGACCCAGGGACGAGCGTCCCTCGACGTGGGCGATGAGGTCCGCGGGGATCTCGACGCGCTCGTAGGTGGTTCCCAGGACGAAGTCGCCGGGATGTAAGATGAAGTCGTCGCCGTCCTCGACGACGGTCTCGGTGACGTACTCGTCGACCTCCTGTTCGGAGTTCGGATGAATGCAGGGGATGTTCGTCCGCTGGAACTCGAGGAACTCCTTGCCGAGTCGGAGATCGACGCTCGCCGGCTGGATCTGGAGGTCGAGGTCGTCTATGGGATCGACGACGAGGTCGCCGTCCTCGAGGCGCTGCAGGATGTCCGCGTCGGAGAGGATCATATCGAGTAGGAGCGAACACGGGGCCCTAATACTGTCGGAGCGGAGTCGGCGAGCGGTCGGTCTCGAACGGACGAACGACCGCTCTTCGAATCGGTTCGCCCGGCGGGTCGACCCATCCGATCCAGCCACAGTGTAACGTGATAGCAATGTGGACGTTCTTTCGTTCGGCCCGAATCTGTTAGTACGACGGATCCCGAAGACTCGTGCTATGGCGGGGCAACAAGAGCGGTTCAACGGCGATACGCGGCTGTTGCACCAGCGAGCGGTCAGGATACCGCTTCCCGACGTGGACGCCGAGCGGGTGTTTCACGAGAACGTAATGACGATCGCGGCGGCCAAAGAGCGGAAGGCGGACCTCCTCGCGGATCCGGACGTGCCGCTGCTTGCCGCCTACGAGGCGGAACTCGATCACGCCGCCGAGAGCTTCGAGCGCCGACTGCGGCGGATCGCGGGCGACGACTACGAGGAAGTGGCGATGGCGTACTACCGGGGTGAGCGCGACGACCGAATCGCCGAGATCGTCGCGTACTACTTCGAAGGAGTCTGGCGGGTCCAACAACGAACCACCGTGACCGACATGGTGTACGCCCCGCTGCTCGTGCGCTATCCCGAGTGCTTCACGCTGAACATTCGGTTCGCCAGCGGACACACCACGCCGAAATCGATTCACTACGAGTCGCCGGAACACGCTTCGGAGGAGCTAGCCGACGAGTACGTCGAGACGTACCACGAGGAGAGCCAGTACTCGCAGCGACAGGCAGCGGACTACGTCAGAGAGGCCGCAGCGATAATTCGCGAGGAGTTTCCCGATCCGGACGAGACATCCTTCGAGAAGCGGAAATACGGCGGGATCGTCTCGGCAGAGGGTCGACGCGGGTCGGTCTTCTCGACGGCGGTCGAACGCGTCGAGCCCGATCCCGACCGGTTTTCGGAGCCGGCCACCGAGCCGACGCTCGTCGAAGCGGGGCTGGAGGCGAGACGAACTGAACGGGCGCTCGGACTCGACGACGAGATCGTTCACTGATATTCGACGAACACGGCAGTCCGTCGTCCGCGAAACGGTGCTCAGGTGCGCGAATCGCTACTCCGATGTGAAACGGTGCTCAGCTGCAAATTACTGCTACATGAGTGCAACTGGAAGCAGCAACAGCCCCGCACAGATCCCGGCCGTGAGCAGCGCCGTTGACGTTGCGGTCGAGCGCTCGAGGCCGAATCCGTACTGGAGTCCGCCCCGCCAGATGTGGACGGCCCAGCCGCAGGCGAGGAGCGTGAGCGGGACGAACACGAGCACATCGGGCTCGAGCGGAGCGATAGTCGGATCGACCTCGAGTGCCGAAAGCGCATAGAGGATTAGGTTCGAAACCACCTCTCCGGCCAGCATCGGGACGAGGCCCCACGCCGCGAGCGCCAGGGTGTCGGACGGCTCGAGCCTGGCACCGAGTGCGTAGCCCACTCCGTACAGCAGCACCGTCGGGATAACCCAGTAGAGGAGCGTCGCCTCGAGGGTCTGGAGCAGGTACAGCACCGTTACGGGCTCGAGGGGAATCTCACCCGTGGCTCGCCAGAGGAGTCCAACGGCGAGCGAGCCGACCCAGTAGACGAGCACGAGGGCGATTGCGCGCGGGAGGGAGCCGGCGTCCACGCGAGCGAAGTACTCGTCGGGGTCGACGAACGGTGTCGTTGCCATATTTCAGCGCACAAACTGGTTCACCAAAATCGTTCGGATCCGCGCTGCTGGTTTCGCTGCGGCTATAGGGGTCGACACACACAGTTGAGCCATGAAACAGGCCATCGTCGCCCGCACGGACATCGGCATGGGGCAAGGAAAACTCGCCGCACAGGTCGCTCACGCGTCGCTGTCGGCCTACGAGAAGGCGGACGATCAGCTCCGGAGCCAGTGGAAAGGGGGCGGCCAGAAGAAGGTCGTTCTCAAGGGCGAGAGCGAACGCCAACTGCACGAGCTGTCGGCCATCGCGGACAGCGAGGGGATTCCGAACGCGATCGTCCGAGATGCGGGCCACACCCAACTCGAGCCCGGCACCGTCACCGCGCTGGCCGTCGGCCCGGCGGCGGACGACCGGGTCGATGCCGTGACCGGCGAACTCTCGCTGTTCTGAGCGACGGCCGTCGAATCGACTCGCTCCCCTCACGAGGCTGCTCGACGGGAGCGGATGGTTCGGAGGAGATGCCGATCCTCAGATTAAATCCCCTTCTCGCGGGCAGTTCCGCCACTCTTCGGCGACCCCACCGGTATTTAGAACTCCCGTGATGTCATAGTAAAATATTTACAGGATTGCTTAGATGTAGTACCCGTGAAACGTCCCTCCAGACGGCGCTTCCTCGCCGGGAGCGCCGTCACGGCAGTCGGCTTCGCTGGCGTGACGGGCGGATCGTACGCACAACAGCTCGAGAGTCTCGACATCGATGTCCCCGACGGGGCTTCGGGCGCACTCGCGCTGGTCCCGTCTGAGTCGGCCGCGGACGCCGACTACCGAACGGTGATCCTCGCCGACGTCACGGACGCCGAGAACGAAGACGAGTACGGCTACGAGGTGCGAGAGGTTCTTCGATCGTTCGACGACCTCGACGTCGACGACGTCTCCTACGTCGCCGTGGGCCACAGCATGGACCCCTACGGGCAGGTCAGCGTCGCTGCCGGTTCCTTCGACCGGCCGACCCCGGGCGAGGGGACCGACGAGGAGGACGACTGGCGTCTCGCGGAGGTCAGTGATCGCGCCTACGCAACCGCCGACGATCGTGCAGCGGTCGCTCACGGCGAGGAGGCCGCCGCGCTGCGGAACGCGACCGTCGACGTCGCCGCCGGCGACGCCGAGTCGTTCTTCACGGGCTGCGATGACGCCGCGACGGCGTTCGAACTGCTCGGCGACCAGCCGCTCGTCTACTTCGCACCGGATGTCGAGCAGATGGGATTCCCCGGCATCAGCTCCGACACCCTCGACGCGTTCGCAGCGGGCTTTGCGGACGACCCCAACCGGATCGAGGGAACCGTCGAGAACCGATACGCTCTGTTCCCGGCCGACGGGGGCGACCTCGACGACGAAACCGCCGAAACGATCGTCTCCGAACTGGAACCCGGCGTCGTCGCGGAGATCGAGGTCGACCGCGAAGACGGCCTCATCCACGCGACGGTCGTCGCCGAGGAGCCGCCGAAACGCGACCGCGAAGCGGCACCCGACGCACAGATCGTCGCCGAGGTCGATCACGACGAGGGCGTCGTGAACTTCCGTCATCGGGGCGGCGAGTCGATCGATACCGACGACCTCGAGCTGTGGCACGACGGCGAACGCTCTGACGATGGACCGGCCGAGGCGTTCGCCGTCTTCGAGGAGGGCGACGTACTGACCGTCGCGACCGACCCTCTCGCCACGGTCACCCTCCGCTGGTTCGACGAGGATGCGAACGCCTTCTACACGTACGCCAGCTACCTCGTTGGGCGGGACGCCTTCGAGGTCGACCACGAGTTCGACGCGGAGCACTTGGAGATCGAGTACGTCGGCGACCGGGAAGCCGATCCGTCGAAGCTGAGTCTCCAGTCGTACTCCGGTGTCGATGTGGGGTCGCTCGATGGCTTTGCCGACGAGTACGACGTGCTGACCGCGGGCGACGCGGTCTCCATCGAGAGCGTCGGCGTCGGCGACCGCGTCTCGCTGGAACTCGACGTGCCGAACGAACCGCGTTACGCACCGACGCAGCTGGTTAGCTATCGAGTACGTCCGCCGCGGCTGTTCCTCCGTCGATATCGAGGACGCGGCGTCATCGCGCAGTATCACGACGAGCACGAGCGCGACGCCGGAGCGTTCCGGCTGCTGATCGAGGGCGAGGAGGCCGAGACGCAGTTTTCAGACCTCGTGGACAGCCTCGGCCCCGGCGACGAGGTCGAACTCGGCGACTACGACATCGGCACGACGCTCACCGTCGAGTGGACCGAGCCGGACGAGCCCGTGGAGGTCGGCGATCTGGTCGTGCGCCCGGACATCCGACTCTCCATGGAGTACGACGGCGAGGACGGTGAGCTGACGGTCGTCCACGACGAGGGTGACGTCGTCGACGCCGACACACTCGAGTTGCGCAGCGGCGGTGATCCGACGGCCGTCCAGCCGGCCGACGAGTACGATCGATTCGAGCCGGGCGACGAGCTGACGGTCGAGGCGGAGCCGTTCGTCCAGGGAACGCTCTCGTGGACCACAGCCGATGTCGACCGGGAGTACACGCTCGGTCGAACGGTGACTGCCGCGGACTCCTTCGAGGCCGCGTACGACGCCGACGCGGCCGAGGTAGAGCTGGCTTACACCGGCGAGCAGCAAGCGGATCCCGCGCGGCTGGGCGTCCAGCGGTACGCTCCGAGTACGAGACCCACCGTCAACGACCCACAGCCGCTGTTCGCCGAGGAACACGAAACGCTGACGACGGGCGACGCCGTCGTGCTGGAAGACGTCGACGTTGACGAGCGCATCAATGTCGTCCTCAGCGACGACGAAGGCCGGTACCGCCACCACGTCTTCAACTTCACACCGAAGCCCCGGTTCGCATTCTCCTTCCAGTCCCGGGATGGAGAGATCGTCGCTGTCTACCGCGATACGGTCGATCGCAGTAGCGCCGAATTCCGGATCCTCGCGGACGGCGACGCGACCGCCGTCCAGCCGGCCGATGAGTACGACGAACTCGAGGGCGGCGACGAGATCGACCTCGGCGCGTTCGAGACGGGCACCGAACTCGTCGTCGAGTGGACCGTTCCGGACGACCCGGTCGAGGTGAGCGACCACGTTATCGCCCCCGACGCAGCCTTCGAGGTCGACTACGACGCCGAGGACGAAGCGCTGACCGTCACCCACGAGGGCGGCGACGAACTCGCCGCCGCCGACGTTCAACTGTACGTCCAGCCTGCACGGTCCGAGCCGGTGGTGTGGGACGACGACGACACCATCGAGGAGGGAGACAGCCGAACGGTCGAACTCGAGGACGACCCTCGGTTCGTTATGGTCGTCTTCCGCGAGCGCGAAGTACTCCACGAGGAGCAGATTCGCGACTGATCGGCGATTCGTCGCTGTGCCGAGCGATGGCCCACGAACCGTGGGCCCACTTTCTCCGTCCGTAACCTCCGTTCGTTACCGTTACAACCGAGAGTCGATCGTGATTTCTTCACAACAGAACAGAAAGCATATAATCAGTGTCTCCGAGGAGGCACCTACAATGTCTGTCCTCTCGACCGAAGACGAGGGACAGTTCCTGATGGACGTCAGAGGCGAGCAGATCGGGATCGTCACCGAAATTGATCCGATCGAGCAGGTCGCCTACGTCGACCCCAAACCGACGCTCACGAACGCATGGATTCAAAGCCTCGGCCGTGGCGGTGCCAGCGAGGACGACCTCGAGATTCCGAGTGACAACATCGAGACGATCACCGACTCGGAGGTCCGCGTCGACGCCGATCTCAGTAGCGACGCCTGATCGCGAACCCCGAGGCGACGACGATCAGGACAGCCACCACGCCGCCCCGAGCAGTCCCGCTAATAGCAGGACGGCACCTGCGCGAGCCGTTCGTGCCTCGAGCGGGCCGTCGATAGTCGACAGCGCAAGTACGACGGGGAAAACGAGCAGCGTACCGATCACGAACCCCAGTTCGAGACCGCCACCCGACACGAGCGAAACGAGACCGACGCCGACGGCGAGTCCGACCGTCAGCGCGAGCGCCTGTCGAACGTCTTCTACGGCCATACGTATCGTTCGATCGACCTGTCGATAACGGGTTCGGTTTCGGGAGTGGAACTCGAGCGAACGGATGCAGCGGCCGAGGCGTCGCGAACGAGAGTCGTCGCCCGCAAGAGACTGGTCAGTCAGCGACGGACTGCTCGCCGGTGAGGTCGTACTCCGAAACGAAGTGACTCACGACCTCGCGGTGCGTGTGACTCCCGACGAGATGATCGTCGAGACTGCGGTCGGGAGCCAGCGTCTCCTGACAGATCGGACACGTGGTCGGCAGCTGGAATGTCATAATTTACTGTTCGGACTCAGCGGACAAACCGACACAGCCTGCATACGCTCACCTGTCGGCGTCGATCCGAGTCGTCACCTCGAGAACGAACCGATTTACCTCCGGCCGCCGAAGCGTCGCCAATCAGCATGCGTCCGGCACACCCCACAGAGCAGGCCGTCGGAATGGACCACTACGTCAGCGACGCTGACGGCGTCGGCGGCCACCTCCGCGAGGACGACGACCACTTTCGGGTTCGAGAACTCGAGCGCTTCGCGACCGAACCGGTCGACGCGCCCACGGACGCCTACCCCCACCTCGTCTTCCGGGTGACGCTGTCGGGCTGGGACACAAACGACTTCGCCTCGCGGCTCTCCAACGCGCTCGAAATGTCTCGAGAGCGGGTTAACTGGGCCGGCACGAAGGACAAGTACGCGGTGACGACGCAGCTGTTTTCGGTCTACGGCGCCGACCCCGAGGACCTGCCGGACGTCGACGGCGCGGAGGTGGAAGTTGTCGGACGGGCGGGCCGTAACCTCGAGTTCGGCGATCTCGCGGGTAACGCGTTCGAACTCGTCGTCAGCGAGCCCGACCGACCCGAGAACGCGAGCGAGATTACGGACGAACTGCACGCGTTCGGCGGGCTCGAGTCCCCCGACGCTGCGGGCGTGTCGATTGGGGTCCCCAACTTCTTCGGCCAGCAGCGCTTCGGCAGTCGCCGCCCGGTGACGCACAAAGTTGGCCTCGAGATCGCCCGCGGGAACTGGGAGGGGGCCGTGATGTCCTACCTCGGAAATCCGACGGACGCGGAACCCGAAGGCACCCAAAAAGCCCGCGCGTTCGTCCAGGAGACCCGCGACTGGCAGGAGGCCCTCGAGCGATTTCCCAATCGCTTGCGCTACGAGCGCTCGATGCTCCACGGGGTCGTCGACTGCGACGGCGAACCGGGTCCCGAGGATTTTCGGGCGGCGCTCGAGCGCGTCCCCTCGAACCTCCAGCGGCTGTTCGTCCACGCCGCCCAGTCGTACGCGTTCAACCTGATGCTCTCCGAGCGCCTCGAGCGCGGCCTGCCGTTCGACGAACCCGTCGAAGGGGACGTGGCCTGCTTCGCGGATACCGACGCACCCGAAGGTCTCGAGTTGCCCGATACCGACCGCCTTCAACGGGTCGACGAGCGCCGCGTCCGGTCCGTGACGCGCCACTGCGAGCGCGGCCGGGCGTTCGTCACCGCGCCGCTCGTCGGCACCGAAACCGAACTCGCCGACGGCGAGCAGGGCGAGATCGAACGAGCGGTGCTCGACGACCTCGGCCTCACGCCCGAGAATTTCGACCTCCCCGGCGAGTTCCACTCGACCGGCACCCGACGAGCGATGCTGGTTCGGACCGATCTCGAGGTCGAAACCGACCCGCTCACGCTCTCCTTTGCGCTGCCGAAGGGGTCGTACGCCACGGTCGTCCTTCGGGAGTTTCTGAAGGTCGATCCCGTTGATCTCGGCTGAGTACTGGGGTGTCGGATCGGTCCGGATTGCACCGAGCAGTAGATTCATGTCGATACCGAGACTCGTTTCTCGGGAGTGCAGAGCCGCGCTCCGAGCCACCGGGGACCGAACGCGGATCGCCGAGAGGGACCGGGGAACACATGATTGGAACGGACGAACACACCGAGTTGATCGACTGGGAGAAGACGACCGACGACGGCGTGGCGGTGTACGTCCTCGAGTACGACGGTCCGGTCTCGGCACCGACGGGCCGGCCGCGGACGTTGTTCGGTGCGAGTAGCGGCGGAACGGTTCCCGCCGGTGACCAGTACGTGGAGTTGCCCGACGGCGAACGGCTTCCCGCGACCGAAGTGACCTACGAGACCGAGGGAACCACGCTCCGGGTCCGTCACGAGTCGCCGTCGTTGCTGGATCGATGTCTGGAATATCTGCCGTGGTGGACTCGAGCCTGAGTCGATCGGTGGATAGTGGAGACGGCGACTCAGTCGAGAACGTCGCGGAGCACCGCACCGAAGCCGGCGGCGCCGACGCAGAGCGAGACGAGACCACCGATCCCGGTGAGCGCGAGCGCGCCGTTGAGTCCGGCCGCGACGAGTAACGGCTTCAGCCAGCCGTCCTCGCGTCCGACCAGCCGGTCGGCGATGGCGAGGTAGCCGACGACCGTTCCGATCGCCCACAGCAGGTACGCGACGAGCAATAGCGGGATCGCAACGAGGATTCCGACGATCGTGATAAACAGGAGAAACGCCAGCAGAACGATTCCCACGATGGAGAGGATACCGTAGACGAACGAGCCGACGGGATTCTCGAGCGCGTCGGCCATCATGCGTTCGGTGAACGCGGGCGCGATCGCGATCATGATCGCACCGACGATCAGCGTCGTCAGGAAGGCGCTGACGGCGCCGCCGAGGAGGCTGTCGGCGGTCCCGATATCGATGTCGATCCCGGGATCGGCCTGAGCGATCAGTAGCCCGGTCAGTACGGATTGCGTTATCATGAATACTGAGAATTCGCCGTAGCCAAATAAACGGATCCATTGGCGGTCTGTAGGTCCTCGATCGGGAATGCCAGACCGGTCTCGTGCTGATAGGCTTTTGGTCGTTCGCGACCTCTCACCGACTATGAGAAGCACTCGGTTGCAACGACAGATAGACGATCTCGTCGCCCAGGGCTGGAAGATCGAGGATGAGGACCGCGACCGCGTCGTGATGGTCGATCGGGAGTTCGGCTCGGTTGGCTCGCACATCCTCGTCGCAATACTGACCATCTGGTGGACGATGGGGATCGGGAACGTCCTCTGGGGGGCGTACAACTACGTCTCGAACTCGAGGCGACGGGTGCTCTGGGAGGAGACGACCGGCTGTCCGTCCTGCGGGGCGGACGTCTCGGTCGACGCGGAGTACTGTCCGTCGTGTGGCGAGGATCTCGAGGACCGAGTGGACCGGGAAGCGGGTAATGGAGACAAAATGCCCTGTCCGGAGTGTGACGCGGTCGTCACCGAAGGCTCGCGATACTGCCGTTCCTGCGGGACGAAATTAGCGGACGCGATGGGGTCCGCGAGCTGAGACTGCGATGGAGACCACGAACTGACGCCATCATCGCCGAGTCGAGTCGAATAGGTACTCGTATCCAGCCCGAATCCGAAGTTGGGGCATGGACCAGGACGACGGACCGGAAATTCTCCTGACGAACGACGACGGGATCGACGCGCCGGGCATTCGAGCGCTGTACGACGCGCTCTCGGCGGTCGGCTCGGTCACCGTCATCGCGCCCGACCGCAACCAGAGCGCCGTCGGTCGGTCGTTGTCCTACGGACGGACGGCGACCGACGCCGACGATCCGGAGCTGACGACGAGCATGGCCGACGGGCTGTTCACATCGCCGGTGCCACACGCCGACCACGAACTCGGCTACGCCGTCCGCGGGACGCCCTGTGACTGCGCCATCGTCGGCGTCAACGCGCTCGATCCCGAACCCGATATCGTCGTTTCGGGCTGCAACGAGGGGGCGAACCTCGGGGCTTACGTCTTCTCGCGCTCGGGGACCGTCAGCGCCGCGATGGAGGCCGCCTTCCTCGGGACGCCCTCGATCGCGATTTCGATGGACACGCTGGGGATCGAACGCGACCTCGAGCCCGCGGACTTCGAACGCGCGGGCGAGATTGCGGCGAAACTCGCGAGCAGTGCGCCCGGTACGGGGCTGTTCGACCGCGTGGACTACCTGAACGTCAACGTTCCGCGGCCCGACGTCGAACCGAACGGCTTCGCGATCACCCGGCCGACCGAGGTCTACGAGATGGACGCCACGGTCAAGGACGGCGGGTTCCAGTTGACCAACCGGCTCTGGCAGCAGATGGCCAATCGGGATATTCCCGACCCCGACGACACCGACCGCCACGCCTTGCTCGAGGGGACGGTTTCGGTCTCCCCGATGCGGGTCCCCTTCGACGTCGTCGAGACGCCGGAGGTTCGGACGATCCTCGAGAAGTTGCTGTAGCCGCTACGGTCGAGCGTCGCGACCGAAAACACGGTCATTTTACACGCGTCTCTCGAACCACGGTTATGGAGTGTCGTCACTGCGCCTCGCCGCTCGAGAAACCCGGCGATTTCTGTCTGGTCTGCCGGGAGCAAAACACCGCGGCGATCGTTCTCGAGGCGGGGCGAGAGCGGACGACACTGACGATGCTTGCAGACGACGGCGACGAGAACACGCCTGCGGCGAGCGAACCCGCCGATCCGGTACTGGGTGAGACGACGATTACGACGACGCCCGAAGAGGGCGAAAACGAGGTCGTCGAGTTACGAAACTTTGCGGGGCTGATCGGCGACGAAATCCGCCGCAAGCGCCCCGAGGAGGTGTACGCCGGCGGCGAACGGGCGGTGATTCAGGCCGTCCGCGAGGATATTCACCACCCGTTCTACCGCGTCGCGGACGACGATCCCGTTCAGGCGGTCCTCGAGCGTCGCGGCGAACCCGCACTCGACGTCGTCGAGACGCCGCCGGCCGACAAGATCGGGGGTAGCCACACGACGCTGATCGGCGGCCGCACGGGCATGCGGGCGATCCACACCGTTGCGGACCACCCCCACGTCAAGAAGGTCATTCCGGGGCCCATCGACGCCGGCGGGAAAGGGTCCCAGTCCGGGTTGCGGGCGAAAGTGACCCGCGCCGACGACGGCGGCAACGTTCGCATGCTCCTGCGCGACGGCTCGAGCGTGCAAGAGAACCGAATCGTGACGACCGCTCGAGACCGAGAGATGGGCGAACGGATCCGCGAGGATCTGAACGACGTGCTGTCCAACGCGGAGTTCCAATAGGCGTTCCATCGATTCCCGTCGCGCAAAAACTGTCACGGTCTCGTGGAAGTGACACTGGCTGCTGGTTGTCAGCCCCTTTTCCGACCGGGAGTAATGAGATATAATTAGCCATGCTCGAACGACCCGACGCCGTCCTGGCTGCGATTCCGCTGCTCGCTGTGAGTGGACTCGCCCTTCGTACGGCCATCGCGGTGACGGGTGCCGGAACGGGGCTCCTCGCCGCACCGTTAGCGCCCGTCGGCTACCTCGCGGCGCTCGCGCTGGTCTTTCGGGAACTGTTCACCGGCCCGGTCGCCGAACGGGCGGAGAACGGATCGGCGTAACTCAACAGGTTTAAGAATCCGCTGGCGATAGCTACCACCATGTCCAAAAAAGGAAATGTCGGGAGTGCAGGCCGCTTCGGCGCGCGCTACGGTCGCGTCGCCCGACGTCGCGTCAGCGAGATCGAAGACGACATGAACAGCGCTCAGGTCGACGGCGACGACGTCAAACGCGTCGGAACCGGTATCTGGAAGAACGAGGAGACCGGCGAGGTTTTCACCGGCGGTGCCTACCGCCCCGAGACCCCTGCCGGCCGCACCGTCAAGCGCTCGATCCGCGCTGCACTCGCCGAAGACGGCGAATAATCCCATCCCCTGTATGAGTTACAAGTGCTCCCGCTGTAAACGCGACGTCCAGATCGACGAGTACGGTGGCGTCCGCTGCCCGTACTGCGGCCACCGCGTGCTCCTGAAAGAGCGCAGCCGCGACGTCAAGGAAGTCGGCGTCAACTAACGACCGCGCGTGTCTTCTCACGATGCGACTCTCGAGTTCGACTACGAGACCTCGGCTCGAGCGACGCTCGTCGCCGAGAGCGTCGCCCGCGAGATCGGCGAGATCGACGACGATCGCTCGCGGACGACGATCGACCGCGACGGTGCGACCGTTCGAGTCGACGTCGTGGCCGCGGACGTGATCGCCCTCCGAGCCGCGCTCAACACCTGGTTCTCGCTGATCGACGTGGCCGAACGAACGGCCGAACTCGGCGACGCGGCGCTCGAGTCGTAGCAGTCGCCGGTTTCCGATTTTTACCGTCGGTCGTGGATGGATACGTATGGCGACTGCCTCCAGCCCGCGACGTCGACTCCTGCTTTCGGCCGGCACGATCGGATTCGGCTTCGGCGCGGTAATCGACACCGTGATCTTCCACCTGACGCTCCAGACGCATCATCTTCTCTCGGGATTTTACGATCCGTACAGTCTCGACGGTCACCAGACCAACGTGATGTTCGACGGCCTGTTCCTGCTGGCCATGCTCACCGTCATGGGCGTCGGATTCGGGCTGCTCTGGCGCGTCGTCAACGGAGCCGATCGCCGGTTTTCGACGCTGTCCCTCGTCGGCTCGATCGTCGTCGGGATGGGCGTCTTCAACGTCATCGACGGCGTCGTCAGCCACTACGTCCTCGACCTGCACAACGTCGTCCATGGGACCGAGGCGTGGAACCCCCACTGGCTCGTCGTGAGCGCGCTCATGCTCGGGCTCGGGCTGGTGATTCTACGCGCCGCCGACACCCCCGCAGCGACCTGACTGCGCCGTCGTTATTTCAGTGCCAGCGTCGCCGTCTCGCTCTCGAGAAACGCGGTTTCGTACCCCTCGTGGCGCGCCACCTGCGGCGGCGTCTCGAGTTCGATCGAGAGTTCGTCGCCCTCCTCGAGGACGGATGGATCCACTGGCGTTCGGTACTGGTGGCCATTTCTCGAGCCGACCGTTTCCCGGAGCGATCCGTCGGCGATTCGCTCGTCGTCCTGCCAGACTGTCGCGGCGAAAGACGCGAACGGGAGCGGATACCTATTGTGCCTCGTCCGCGCCGTCACCGCGAGCGCCGCGGTCCCCCTCGCCGTTCCATCTCGGTCGTCGTACGCGACGAGCGTGGCGGTGTAGTCGATATCGTCGTTCGTTTTCGACCCCAGTCGAGTTGCACCCTCGGTGTCGAACGCGGATTCGAGGTAGGCGTCGTGATCGTGTTCGTGGTGACCAGCGTGGTTCGCCATCGGCTCGAGCGCGCCCGGCTCGCCACGACCCTCGTCCTCGTCGATCAGTCGGCGCTCGAGAGCCTCGATGTCGGTCGCGTCGTACTCGAACTCGACGTCGACGACCGTCGGCTCCTCGAGCACGTCGAGACGAGACCCGATCGCGTCGGCGCTCGTCGGGCCGATCCGAATCGTTGCCGTGTAGGTGCCATCGCCCTCGAGCGAGACGTTGTCGCCGTAGTGTGGTCCCATCCGCTGGGAGAGCATCGGCCAGAGACTCCGCTCGTCGATTGGGTCGTCGGCATCTCCGTTCGGCTCGCCCCGTCGAACGCTCGTCGTTACCGGCGCGGGAACGACGACACCCGTCTCGGCGTCTCTGACATCTACCATCAGGTGGATGTCGTGTTGCGACCGGACGTCGGCCCGGCTTCGCTCGGTGCCGGCGACCGTCCAGAACGAGTGCGGCCGACTGGCCAGCAGCGAGATCGCTCTGCCGTCGGCGATCGTCGTCCCGTAGGTCAGCATCCCGTCGGCGTGCGACGGGACGTAGACGCCCTCGGGCGGGTCGACGACGAGTTCTCGCCAGGCGTCCTCGCGTCGGAGGCTCTCGAGACAGCCAGCCGACCCCGCCGCGAGCAGACAGCCGCCGGTAGCGAGGACATCGCGTCGTCGCATCGTCCACTCCACATCGCCCGCTCGGATAGGCGTACGGGCTGCCGTCGACGGGATCGGGTCGTCTCGCCGTCGGACCCGCTCGCCGACGTCAAAGCTTGGCTTTATCAGTGCGGAGGGCGACGGTCGAGATATGCAAGGCAATCTCCCACCGGAAGCACAGGAGAAAATCGAACAACTGCAGGACCTTCAGGAGACGGCTCAGACCGTCGCCATGCAGAAACAGGAGGCCGAATCGAGCCTCTCCGAGGCCGAGAACGCCCTCGACGAACTCGAGAACATCGACGAGGAAACCGGTATGTACCGAAAGGTCGGCGAGCTACTCGTCGAGACCGAGTACGACGCGGCCGAAGAAGACCTGCAGGACAAGGTCGACTCCCTCGAGATCCGCCTCGAGACCCTCGAGAAGCAGGAAGATCGAGTCCAAGAGCAGTTCGAGAGCCTCCAGGACGAGCTCGAAGAGATGCTCGGCGGTGCGGGCGGCGGCATGGGCGGCCCAGCAGGCCCAGGCGGTCCGGGCGCAGGCGGCGCATAAATGTCGACCGGCGAGCCGACTGACGACGAGGTCGTTCAGACGGCCTCCGACGCTGCGGAAGGCTACGTCTTCTCGCAGTACAAGCAGTCCGCGGTGCGTGACCTCGACGTCACCGTCACCTTCGAGGAAGGCGTCCTCGAGGTCGACGTCTATCTGAACGCACCCGAGACTGAGGACGGACCCGACGCCGAGCAGGTCGCGGACGACGCCGCGTTGGCTGCCCGAGAGGCAGTCGACGAACTGTTCGGCGAGTAACGCTCTCGGTTACCGTTTTTGCGGAGTCATCACCGGTTCGAACGAGAGTAGCGACGCTGTGCGTCGCATCGTCGGCTAGTCGTCGCGGTCGCGCTGATGCCAGCCGAAACTGATTTGTAGCCGAAGCTGGACGTTCGAGGTAGGCCGATGGAGACCCTTTCTTTCCACTGAGCCGGATTCCGCTCCGCTGACGTGCCGTCGACGGAGTCGACAAGTCACGACACGAGTGAGCAACCGGTTCGTTATCGTTCCGATAGCCCCGCTGCAATCCGTAGCGGCGGGGGTCGGCACCGATCGCAACCAACCATGAAACCAACGCAACCACTATGTCACGAACTCGCAGTACAGGCCGTCGTACAGTCGTCGCGAACCGATCGACAACCACCCCCGTAGAGACCGACGAGATACGAGCCCTCACCCGTGCCGCCGGCGACGAGGTCGTCGCTGAACTAACCCAGACCGGCCCGGCGGATTCCGGAACGTATCTCGGGCGCGGCAAAGTCGACGAACTCGCCGAAACCGTCGCCGGCCACGACGCCCAGCGGGTCGTCGTCGACGGCAAACTCACGCCGAGTCAGCACCACACCCTCGAGTCGCTGTTACCCGACGAAACGGTCGTCGTCGACAGATATCGGCTCGTGCTCGAGATATTCCAGGCCCAGGCCGGCACGCGACGGGCCCAGTTGCAGGTCGAACTGGCACAGCTCAGGTACGACCTGCCGCGGATCATCGAGTCCGCCGACGAAGGTGCGCTCAACAAGCAAACCGAGAAGGGATCGCCCGTCTACGACGTTCGGGACCGGATCGACCGCCTCGAAGGCAAACTCGACTCGCTCCCGAATCCAGCGAAACAGTTCCGCGACCGCCGCCGCGAGAAGGGGTTCGATCTCGTCACGATCGCCGGCTACACGAACGCCGGAAAGTCGACGTTGTTGCACCGTCTCGCGGACGACCTCTCGCTCGAGGGTGCACAGATCGGCGACGATTCGAATCCTGAAGGTTCGAGCAAGAACGCCACCGCAGCGGTCGAAGATCGGCTGTTCAAGACGCTCGAGACGACGACGCGGCGGGCGACGATCGACGGCCGGCCGGTGCTCGCGACCGACACGGTCGGCTTCGTCGACGACCTCCCCCACGACCTCGTCGAGTCGTTCAGTTCGACGCTTTCGGAGGCCGCGACGGCGGACGTCGTCGTCCTTGTCGCCGACGCGAGCGACCCGCCCGCACGCTTTCGCCGACGGCTCGAGGCATCGCTCGACGTGCTCGCCGCACAGGACGTCGGAGACGAGCGGATCGTCCCTGCCTTGAACAAGACCGATCGGCTCTCGAGGAGCGAGCGAACGCGCCGGCTCGAGGTCGCCTCGGACTCGCTGTCCCCATCGACACCGGAGCCGATTCCGGTGAGCGTGCTCGAGGGGACGAACCTCGAGACGCTTCGGACCGCGATTCTAGATCGGCTCCCCGAGGAATCCGCGACGGTGCGGCTGCCCAACTGCGACGAGGCGATGGCGCTCGTCTCGCGAGCGTACGATCGGACGTCCGTGGAGACGGTCGACTACGAGGGCGGGGAGGTTCGACTCGAGTGTCGCGGTCGACCGTCGGTGCTCGAGCGGTTCCGACGTCGGGCCGAGAAACTCGAGAGGGAGCGAGCGTAGCGACCGACGCTCGCTACGCGGAGTGAGCGCGAACGTCGGCGAAAAATACCGTTTTCAGCGGCTGTCGGCTCAGCGATCAGGTGCCAGAATCTCGATCGGATGCGGGACGGGCCGCTCGAGCAGCGTCTCGAGTTGGTCACCACAGGACGTTCCCGACGCGACGACCGTCTCCGCCCGCTCGAACTCCCGAGCCAGCCGGTCGCCGACGTCCATACTCACCTCGTAGTACTCCTGTTTGTAGCCAAAGGAGCCCGCCATGCCACAGCACTCGACGCTCGAGGTCTGGGGCGCGTAGCCACAGCGCTCGAGGAGGGCCGTCGTCGGGGCCTCGAGCCCGAGCGTGCGCTGCTGGCAGTGGGAGTGGTAGGCGATCGGTTCGCCGCGGTCGTCACCGTCGCTAGCGTCGCCCGCGCTGCCGGTCCCACCGGCCCCTGTCGAGAGCGCGTCCGCGTCGGCCCCGTTCTCGAGCAATCCGTAGACGTACTCGCAGATCTCGTAGCTGTTGTCCCGAAGCCGCTCGAACGACCGCTCCGGTAGCAGTCGCTCGTACTCCCGCTGGAACGCCGCCAGATCGGAAGGCTCGACGACAACGAGGTCGCGGCCGGCGTCGAGATCCTCGGCGACGGCTGCGTAGAGCCGGCTGGCCTGTCGGTCCGCCGTCGCGACCATCCCCTGTGACAGCGGCGCGCGCCCGCTCTCGGGAAGGTCTGGCACGCTGACAGGGATGCCGAGAGTCTCGAGCGTCCTGACGGCGGCCTTCCCGCGCTCGGTGTCGACGTAGTTCGTGTAGACGTCGGGATAGAGAACGACCTCGCGGTCGATATCGGCTCCGTTGGTGCGGGCTGTGGCCCGTTCCGCTCGCCGTCTCGAAACCTCCGTGCCGCCTCGCGTCTCGAACCAGTCGACGAGAGACTCCCGCTGGAAGGTCGGCAGGTCGCGACGGCGGTCGATGCCGAGGGTTCGCTCGAGCACCGCGCGGACGGGGCTCGTTTCGGCGAGCCAGTTCGAGACGGGTGCCGTCGCGGAGCCGAGTTTCGCGGCTGTCCCGACGTTGCCGAAGAATCGCTTCCCGAGATCGAGCCCGCCTCCTTCAGCGTCCGGAGTTAACCCATCGACGAGGAAGTCGTAGGCCTCGGGCTCGGCGTCGCGGTTGACCCGGTCTCTGACGACCGTGTTGATCCAGGGAATGTCGATCTTCACCGGACAGGCGTCGACGCAGCGCGTACAACCGGTACAGAGGTCGTTGAACTCGGCCGCGGAGTCCTGGCCGTGGACGCCGGCCTCCCAGCCGGTCGCGATGCCGCCGGAGTAGGTCTCGCCGCCGAAGCCGTGGCCGCCGACGGCCTGGAAGTTCGAACAGGAGTTCGAGCAGGCCCCACAGCGGATGCAGTACAGGGTCTCCCGAAGCTGGTCGTCCTCGCGCATGTCCAGGCGGCCGTTGTCGAGCAGAACGAGGTGGAACTCGCGGTCGTTTTCGGGCCCATCGCTCGTGTCGCTCGAGTCAGCCGACTCGCCGTCTACTCCGCCGCTCGCAAGCGGTTCGTCGGGCTCGTCGAAGTCTAGCGTGGGCGAGTCGGTCGGCGGCGTCAGCATCGTCACGTACTGAGAGATGGGCTGGCCCGTCGCGCTCTTGGCGATGATGTCGACGAACGGCTCGAGGTCGCGAGCGGTCGGAATCAGCTTCTCCACGCCCGCGACGGCGACGTGCGTATCCGGCGTGACGGCGGACTTCCGGGCGTTGCCCTCGTTCGTGATGAGGGTTATCGTCCCGCTCTCGGCGACGACGAAGTTCGCGCCCGTGATCCCCACGTCGGCCTCGCGGATGCGCTCGCCGAGGTGATCTCGGGCGAATCGGGTGAGTTCTTCGGCCGTCTCGAACGGCTCGTCGGGCTCGAAGCGCTCGTTGAACAGGTCAGCGATCTCCTCTCTAGTGAGATGCATCGCCGGCCCGACGATGTGGGAGGGCGTATCGTCGGCCACCTGTAGCACCCACTCGCCGAGGTCGGTCTCGTAGACGTCGATGTCCTCGTCCTCGAGTGCGTCGTTGAGATCGATCTCCTCGGTGGTCATCGATTTGGATTTGACGACCGAGGGATCGGCGTCCGGCGGTGCCTTTCCGTCGACCACTTCGGAGATGTACCGATTCGCGTCCGCGGCGTCGTCAGCGACGTAGACGGTCCCGCCGTTTTCCGCGACCGCCTCGCGGACCGTCTCGATCAATTCCGGAAGTCGGTCGATCGCATCCTCCTTGATCGACCGCGCTTCCGATCGCAGGGCCTCGATGTCGTCAGTCGCCTCGTAGGCCTGTTCGCGACGGAGGTTCGAGACGCTTACGTGTGCGTGAACTGCGTCGCCTTCGGTCTCGAGGAGGTGTCGAAGCCGCGCGGCGGTCTCGGTCCGCGTCTCGGGTGGCTTGGTGCGCTCGGCCATCGTGTCACCGGTCCCCCAGGACGATCACGCGGACCTCGCCGGGGCCGTGGACGCCGTGGACGAGGTCGCCCATGTCCGCCGTTGCGCTCCGGCCGGTCGCGAAGACGACGCTGTTGCGCTCGGCGAACTGCGTCTCGAGCCGATCGAAGCCGGCCTCGAGATCCGGGAGGACGTCGCTCGCGGCGACGACGGCGACGTGCCGGTCGGGGTAGACGCTGATCGGTTCGTCGCCCGCGGGTCGCGACTCGATTGCGAGGCTCCCGTACTCGGCGATGGCGAACGTCGCGGGAGTGACACCAGTCCGCGCGGTCGCGACGTCGCCGTTGGTCGGCCGCGTCGTCACCGAATCCGGCTGCGAGACGCCGTCGAACGGGAGCGGCGTTCCGACCGCGGGTGCCTCGATAACAGATGTAATCCGCTCGCTCGCGTCGGCGGCTGGTACGCGTTCGAGGCCGACTTCGAGGTCCTCGAGTTCGCGTTCGAACCGGCCGACTGTGTCGGTTGTCATCGTCTATCGCATTTGGCCCGACGGTCAATATACTGGCGGTCAGTTTCAGTGGACCGAGATAACTCACCTGAACGCGTCGCGAACGGTCTCGATTACGTTCGATGTCGAATCAGCTGTTCCGGCGATCCAGCAATACCGAGCGATGGGGCCGTGAACTGAACGCCGTTCGACGTTCTCACCGGCAACGTTTTTCAGTATTCGATCCGGTTGCTCGAATTGGTCGATCAGGTCCAGTGCCGTCCACCGCTCGAGTGGGTCCGGATCAGTGCCGAGCATCGATTCTATCGCCTCGATCGCGTCGCCTCGATAGTCAGTTACGTCGGCCGCGTCCGTGATCCCGGACAGTTCCCCCGGTTCGATCCGAGATTGAACCCATTTGAGTCCCTCAAGGGCGAGGAGTGAGACGTATGCGTTTCGAATCGCTCGTGCCGGTGCGTTTTCGACCACCGATCCGACGAAATCCGTCCGGCGAAACGCTGTACTGACAACGATCTCGAATACATCGGCCGTAGCCGAGTCCGGATCGATATCGGACTCGACGTACTGGGTTGGTTCTTCGTCGATCGGGGACGCTACCGATTGGGTTCGGTCCCTGTACGTTCGCTCGAGAGACGACGCGGCGTCGTGGATAGCTGTTGTCTCCGAATCGTCAACTCCATCGATGAACGACGAGTAGATCTCTCTTGCAGCCTCGAGCGCCGCCAGTGCTGCTTCCCGATGCCCGGCAATCGTCCCGGCGGCCAGTGATTGGACCGGTTCGTCGACGGTCCGAAACGAATTCAGTTCCTCGATAGCGATGTCCCTCAATCGTCTGACAGTGCCGTGAGTACAGACCGCGGCGACCGGGTCCTCGCCGACGAGGTACCTGTGTTCGTCGTCGAATGTAAAGACGTCTTCGCGCAGGTCAGTAGCCGACCTGACGTCATTGAGGGGCGCGTCTTCGTCCTCGAGCGACGCCCATATCTCTGCCGCATCAGCACTATTTTTCCGGGCGATTCGGAATCGGTCGATCCGTTCTTGACGTCTTGGTTCGCCACGTGCTGCTTCGAGATTGGTCCGTGCGTCTTCCTGTTGGGATTCGAGACGATCGCGAACCGCTTCATTTGGGACCGCCTCCTCATCAATCGACTGGGAGATCCGGTTTAGCCTATCTTCGACCCGTTGTACGCTCGTTTCGACGTACAGCAATACGTCCAAGAAGCGGATTCTGGCGGTTACTGCATCGCCTTGACCCAGCCGGGAACCGACGCCATCTCCTCCTTGTCCTCCCAGCCGTTCGCACGGAGGTAGGACTCGAAGTCCGTGAACTCGAAGCCGAACTGGTCCTCGAGGCCGTCGATATCGGCGCTGTAGCCGACCTCATTGAACCACTCGCACATGACGGTGAACTCCTCGCCGAAGCTCTCGTAGGCGTCCTCGATGGGGACGTGGACCGGGTCGACGTCCCGGCCGGTAACCTCGCTCAGCACGTCGGCCGTCTCGGCGAGGGTCAGTTCGTCGCCCGCGAGTTCGACGTGTTCGCCGACGTATTCGTCGGGGTTTGCGAACGCGACTGCCGCGGCGTGGCCCACGTCGTCGACGTCGATCATCTGGAGGGAGACGCCCTCCTCGAGCGGCAGCGCGATCTGGCCGTCCTCGACGACGTCTTCGGCGAACGCCTCGAAGTTCTGGAAGAAGAACACGGGCTGGAGGACGGTCAGCGGGAGGTCGAGGCCCTGTGCGTGCTGGTCGATCTCCTCGGCCGAGTCGAAGTGGGGCACGCCGGTGTCCTTCTCGTGGCTGCCGACGCCGCTGAAGACGAACTGGTCGACGCCTTCCTCGCTCGCGACCTCCGCGACGTTCTTGCCCTGCTGGACCTGCTGGTCGTAGCCCTCCGTCCAGAAGTTGGTGACGGCGAAGACCGCGTCGACCTCGGCGACGTGGGGCGCGAGGGAGTCCTTGTCGTTCAGGTCGCCTTCGACCATCGAGACGCCCTGCTCGGACAATTCTTGTGCGCGGTCGCCCGACGCGTCGCGCGTGAGTCCGTAGACGTCGAACTCGGTGCTTGACTCGAGGAGGTGTTCAACGACGCTCCCGCCCTGATTGCCGGTCGCGCCGGTGACGAGGACGCTGGTGGCCATCTTAGTTCACCTCTCCGACGGGGTCGTTGGTGGTCGTAGCAGATACGGTCGCGTTCGAAACGCCGTTCGGGACTGGTTTCATCACGTTACCTGATTCGTTCGCGAACTACATATACGCTTGGCGACACGAGCGATACCAGCTTACACCGGTGTTACCGAGGGAGAGTCGAGACGTACCGACGGTAGCTCGAGATGAGGAACCGTGTCCAGTACGGTAATGTAGTTCTCGAGTCCCGGCCGCACGCCCTGCTCGACGATGGCGTAGGTCGCGCTCGAGCGAGAAGAACCACCGGTAGACGTCGGTTCCGTCGGTTCCGTCGGCTCCGCTCGCTCTTCGGCCACGAGCGAAGGTGGAACGGGAGTGGGTGAGAAATTCGCGAATCGGAAAATTCCGTGGGTTACTCGGGGCGGGTGCGAATCCGGGCGTGCTCCTGGGTGCTCGACTCGAGCTCCCCTACTGTTCGCAGATCTCGAGGAAGTTCTCGAAGATTTCGTCGCCCTCTTCGGTGTGGGCGACCTCGGGGTGCCACTGGACGCCGTAGAGGTCGCGATCGGTGTCGCTCATGGCTTCGACGCCGCAGACGTCGCTTTTCGCGGTGAGTTCGAACCCCCTCGGGAGTTCCTTGACCTCGTCGGCGTGGCTCGCCCAGACGCGGGTCTCGGGGTGGAGCGAGCCCGTCAGCGGATCCGCATCGTCGACGATATCGACGGTGACGTCGGCGTAGCCGCCGTACTCGCCGCTGCCGACGCGGCCCCCGAGTTCCTCGGCGATCAGTTGCATGCCGAGACAGATGCCGAGAACTGGGACGTCTCCTTCGAGGTAGTCGGCTGATCTCCCGATGCGGTCCATGTCGGGACCGCCGGAGAGGACGATGCCGTCCGCGTCGACCTCCTCGGGAGGCGTTTCGTTGTCGATCAGGTCCGTGTCGACGCCGAGGTCGCGAAGCGCCCGGCGCTCGAGGTGGGTGAACTGTCCGTGATTGTCCACCACGACGATCGTCGTCATTGACTGCTTCTAGCCAGTCACCCGGTAAAAACGGTCCGGAACGCGTTTTCGAGTCGACGCGACTCGAGCGAGAGTCGGTTCAGTCGTCGCGAGAGGATGTGCGACAGCGTTGGTTCTCCCCTTCAAATTATTTCCGCTAATAGATCCAGATGTTCGGTATTAAACCGAGATTTCTAAAGTCTTCAATCACCTATCGGAGGAATGCCGAAACATTCATGCATGCCCGAAATCAATCAGCAACTATGACACTCGAGGCCGAAGCAGTCGGGAGTCAGCTGGAAGACGACGGCGACGTCGTCGCTGCAGTCGACGAGATCGACGGACAGTCACACCTCGTCATTGCCGACATCGCGCGGGACGAGACGTGGCTCTCGATGGTCGAGCGAGACGCCGCCTCGCTCGAGGCGTGGCGGTAACCGTCGCCGTGCCGGCCATGGCGGTAACTGTCGTCAGTGGCGCCGTTGCGCTGACGTCGCCAATCGATTCCAATTTCCGGTACGTTTATACTCGTCTCACCGGACGATAGCAGTATGGCAGTCGATCTCAACGAGTTCGAGCATCCGGCGTGGCTCACCGCGGTCGGAACCGGTATCGGTTATCTACTGATCCTCGCGGTGTTGACCGTCGCCCTGTTCATCGTCCCGTGGCTGATTTTCGCGGCCCTGTAGCGGGCCAGAATCACCACTGGCGTCGATCGGCTTCGAACGCACTCGTCTCGCCGACCTGATCCGACAGCGTCGACAAGCTGAGTTAGTACTCCCGGTATTTTTCGTCACGGTCTCGGGCGCTGGGCTGGTGCTGAGCCAACGCTGGTGCGATCTGGTGCGGCAAAACAGGAGATGAAACCGGCCCGTTCAGGCGAAGGTCTTCGAGACTTCGTCGTTGGTCTCGGAGTCGGCCTGTACCTTGTCCCAGGCGTTGCGGAAGTCCTCCATCCGAATCTCCGTGCGGTCGTCGCGGATGGCGAACATCCCGGCTTCCGTACAGATGGCCTTGACGTCGGCTCCGGAGGCCTCCTCGGCCTCGAGGGCTAACTCGGCGAAGTCGACGTCATCTGCGACGTTCATGCCGCGGGTGTGGATCTGGAAGATGATCTCGCGACCCTCCTCGTTCGGTTTGGGCACCTCGATGAGTCGGTCGAAGCGACCGGGCCGGAGGATGGCGCGGTCGAGCATATCGAACCGGTTCGTGGCGGCGATAATGCGGATCTCGCCGCGGTCCTCGAAGCCGTCCATCTCCGAGAGGAGCTGCATCATCGTCCGCTGGACCTCGGCGTCGCCGGAGGTCTTGGATTCGGTTCGCTTGGCGGCGATAGCGTCGATCTCGTCGATGAAGATGACGGCGGGTTCGTGCTCGCGGGCGACCTTGAACAGGTCGCGAACGAGCTTGGCACCCTCGCCGATGAACTTGTGGACCAGCTCCGAGCCGGCCATCTTGATGAAAGTGGCGTCGGTCTGGTTGGCGACGGCTTTCGCGAGCATCGTCTTGCCCGTGCCCGGCGGCCCGTAGAGCAGGACGCCGCTCGGCGGGTCGATCCCGACGTCTTTGAACGCGTCGGGCTTCTCGAGGGGCATCTCGACGGTCTCGCGGACTTCCTTCATCTGCTCTTCGAGGCCGCCGATATCCTCGTAGCTGACTTCGGGGCTCTCGGTGACTTCCATCACGCGAGCGCGAACGTCAGTCTCGTTGGAGAGCGTCTTGACGATAGAAAGGGAGTTGTTGACCGCGACGCGGGCGTCGGGGTCGATGTCGTCGCGCATCTCGTCGGTGACCTCGGTGAGGGCCTCCTGGTTGTTCCCGTGTTGTTTGATGATGACGCCTTCGTCCGTGATCTCCTGGACGGTGGCGACGAACAGCGGGGACTGCTTGAGCTTCTTGTTCTCGTGGGTCAGCCGCTCGAGTTTCTGCTGGTACTTGTTGTTCTCGGCGTTGGCATCGAGGAGCTTGTCCCGCATCTCCTCGTTTTGCGCCTCGAGGATCTCGAGTCGGTCCTCGAGTGCCTGGATCTTCTCCTGTTGGGACGCCTCGTCCTCGTCGTATGGGAGGTCGACGTCGTCCACGGTGTCGCTCATCACCCGTCCTTTGGGTGTTGGTTCATAAGAGACTTCGGGTCGGTGCACCCCCGCCAGACGTATTACTAGAGGGCATTTTTCGAAACAGAAAATATTATCACGCTGTATCGGCTACGGTGTACTGATGAGTGCTTCAGAGTCGCTGCGACACGAGACCGAAACGCGGGGAACGTGGGACGACGTCAAAGAGCTTCCACCGAGCGCCAAACTCGTCGCGAAGGTGCTCGAGTACAACGAGACGATGACCCAACAGCAGATCGCCGACGAGACGCTGCTCCCCTCGCGGACGGTTCGGTACGCGCTGAACCGCCTCGACGACGAGCACGTGATCGACTCGCGCTTTTCCTTTTCGGACGCCCGGAAGCGGCTGTACAGTCTCGATATTGAAGCCTAACCGGACCTGACCGGATACTTGGACGATCGTCGCTCCGGCGGTTTGATCTTCTTCACCGCTTTCTCGCGTTCGTCGCCCTGAGCGGTCGCTACTATCGGTCGTCGCCGCTGCCTATCGACGCCCGCTTTTGGACAGTGAGGGTAGCAGTGCCGAATTAGCATCGAGCGGTGGCGCGCGCCGAGTCGCGGTGAGTGTAAACGAGACGTGACTCGACATCGTGCGAGGTCGTCGTGAATGTAACGAGCGACGTCGTTCGAAACGGCGGAGCCGGTTCGTGATGCCGAAAACGCGTCGCGTTTCGAGCAGCCTGGAAGTCGCGAAGTGTCTTCCAGTGGACGAGTGAAGGATCGTCGCGGCTGAACGAATCGGTCGGGGAGGATGTAGAAATCATAGTGTCCGCGTCAGCAGGACGTTCGTCTGTGTCTTTCCGTGTTCTCGGAGATGTATTAGTGACTCTGTTGAAACCCTATTGTTCAGACTTGAAGTTGAGTGAAACAGCCAGTCATTGAACAGTTCGAATGCCGTACGGAGGACTCGAACACAGACGACCTAAAGCGGCCTGTTCAGAACATCAGAGATATTACGTTCTACAGTAGAGTCGTCTACTATGGGTTTTACTCCAGACATCAATGAACGTCCAAATAACGAATTTAGGTGGCTAATTGCTTTCTTCGTGTTGACGTTTGGTTTTTCGTGGACACTGTGGCTTCCGAAGGTCGCCGTAGCTTCAGAGACTGAGACGGGAATTACGGTGGTAGACGACCTGATTGCAGTGGTCGGCTCGCTCCCGGAGATCGGGGCGTTCGGGCCCACAGTGGCTGCTGTGTTACTTGTGTATCACCACGCTGGACGGCGCGGCGTCACCCATCTCTTCAAGCGAGCTATCAACGTTTCGTTTCCCCGCCGGTGGGTTATTCCTGTACTGGTGCTGTTCCCAGTCCTCGCCGTTGGGGCACTCGGTGTCGCCATCGTCTGGGGAATTGAACCGACACTTCCGTGGACGGGCGAAGCGTATGTGCTTCCTATCGCGTTCGTCTATATTCTGTTCCTTGGTGGACCGCTACAGGAGGAGTTCGGCTGGCGCGGATACGCACTTGAACCGTTGATTGAACGATTCGGTGCACTGGTCGGGAGTCTAGGGCTAGGGCTCGTCTGGGGACTCTGGCACTTACCGTGGTTCTACATGCCGTCTATGACTATGTATTATCAGCGCCCGCTCGTAGGATTCCTGATTACGATAACGCTCCTGTCCGTGGTAATGACGTGGGTCTTTCAGAACACTGGCGGTAGCCTCGCCCCGATGATCCTGCTTCACGCTTCGTTCAACTGGTCGTTGTGGGCCTTCCCTGCAATCGAGTCCGACATCGGCGGACAGGTATTTATTGTAGCAGTGTTTGCACTGACACTATCTATTGTCATTCACCACGGAGCCATTGATTTCTCATCAGATAATTCAATCCCAACAGGTCAAGCGGAGCGATAATGACGAATCACAGTAGTACAACGGAAATCCGCTGCCCCACTCTCTATGATTATGCCTGTTGACCACACTCTCTTTAGTGACCGCTGAGAGTGATCGGTCGAGATTATGAATGAGACAGGCGATGGTGAGTTCTCGGAACTGTTTCCACCAGTGATCGTGAGCGGACGAACCTCGTGTTGACACGTGGAGATCGAGGATTGCGTTCACCTTTGTATCAACCAGCAATGTCACTTTGAGTTGCTGAATCGTGAGCTCGGCCCGTTTCGTGTAGTGCTTCGCAGCCTGACTGCAGTCGAACACCGATGCAGCAACTCCAACGATGCCGCCTGTCGGAAGTGGCGCCGCTGAGTGAGTCGATAAGACACGCCACACGGCCATATGAAGTCGGTTGAACACCTTACAGAGCGTTGATGGCGCGGGAAGTTCGGCTAATCCAAGCACGCGGCGAATGCGTGGCATCTCAATCAGTTCATCAAGCAGGCCACGATAGGTCATGTTCTTCCGAACTTTGAGACACAGCGGAACAACGTGTTGAGGAAGTGTGTAGCGGTGTTTGGAGAACTTCGAGGAGTATCGAAAGACCGTTCGGCGTGCCAGATGGATCGCCTTCTCAGTAAAACGGGGAATCTGCGCCTTCGGGAGGGCGTTCATGCCGTCGAATTACAAGGCGAACCTGTAACCCTTTGAGGATTTCAACGGAGCCGTATAGGTACAATACGTATACTGCCCTCACACTGGCAACGAGGATTTCCACGTCCTCTCCAACCGAGTCACTCGCTCCCGCGGTGGTATCGTCTGCCCTCACTCCCGTTCGGGCGGGCGACAGCACACGCAACCGCACGAAACCGGTCGGCTGCTGTGGTGTCTTCTCTCGCTGCCGCGATGCTCCCGTCGCTGTAGACACTTCGTTCCACTTTCACTACGGTCGCGGAACCCCTTTAGGGCGGGCCTGCCAACGAGGCGACAATGACGCGGGTTATCCACACGGGCGACACCCACATCGGGTACCAGCAGTACAACGCGCCCGAGCGACGACAGGACTTTCTCGAGGCCTTTCGCTCCGTCGTCGACGACGCGGTCGCGGACGACGTCGACGCCGTGATCCACGCCGGCGACCTCTTTCACGACCGGCGACCGGGACTGATCGATCTGCAAGGTACCGTCGAAATCCTTCGCACGCTCGCCGACGCCGGCATCCCCTTTCTCGCCGTCGTCGGCAACCATGAGTCCAAACGCGACGCCCAGTGGCTCGACCTCTTCTCGGATCTCGGTCTCGCGACGCGACTCGGAGTCGAACCCGAACTGATCGACGACGTGGCCGTCTACGGCCTGGACTTCGTCCCGCGCTCGAGACGCGACGACCTCGAGTACGACTTTGCTCCCGTCCCCGACGAGGCCGAGCACGCGACCCTCGTGAGCCACGGGCTGTTCGAGCCGTTCGCCCACGCCGACTGGGACACCGACCGATTACTCGAGGAATCGACGGTCGAGTTCGACGCCGTGCTCCTCGGGGACAACCACAAACCGGACACGGCGGAAGTACTCGACACCTGGGTCACCTACTGCGGCTCGACGGAACGTGCGAGCGCCAGCGAGCGCGAGAATCGGGGTTACAACCTCGTCGACTTCGAGGACGACAACACGGTCGGGATCAGTCGTCGCGGCCTCACCGACACCCGCGAGTTCGTTTTCGTCGACGTCGACCTCGAACCCGGCGAGGGCGTCGATCGGATTCAGGAACGGGTTCGGGAGTACGACCTCGAGGACGCGGTGGTCGTCGTCACGGTCGAGGGCGACGGCAAGCCGATCACGCCGGCGACGATCGAAGGCGCCGCCATCGACCGCGGCGCGCTCGTCGCTCGCGTGAACGATCGCCGGGAACTGCCCGACGAGGACGAGGAGGTGTCGGTGAGTTTCGCCGATCCGGACGCAGCCGTCCGCGAACGCGTCCGCGAACTCGGCCTCAGCGATGCGGCCCGGAACATCGACGAGACGGTCCGCGACGACGACCTCGTGGACGCGAACGTTCGAGAAACCGTCGAACGACGCGTTCGGGACTTACTCGAGGACGATACCTCGGCGTTCGACCCCGCACCCGAACGTAGTCCCGAGGACGCGGACGTGACGACGGTCGCGGACCAGCTCGAGGACGGTACCGAGGCCGAAGAATCGGCCGCGACCGAGATCGACACCGTCGACGAGAGCGATGACCTCGAGGAGAGCGCGGTCGAAGCGGTGATCGACGCGGCGACCGCCGACACCGACGGCGGCGAGCCACCTGCGGACGCGACCGAGACGAATCCCGACGAGCACGAATCGCCGTCAAACGGCTCGGGGACGGACACCGATGAACTTCCCGCGGAGGACCCGGAGACGAACACCGACGAACCGTCCGCGGAGGACCCGGAAACGGACGCCGACTCCGAGGCCGATAGTCCAGCCGATGCCGACGCCTCGCTGGGTGATTTCGCGTGAAAGTCGATCGCGTCCGCCTGCTAAATTTCAAGTGCTACGGCGAAGCCGACCTCGGTCTCGAGCACGGCGTCACCGTCGTCCACGGCGTCAACGGCAGCGGGAAGTCGACGCTGCTCGAGGCCGTCTTCTTCGCGCTCTACGGGTCGAAGGCGCTGGACGACCGAACGCTCGACGACGTGATCACGACCGGCGAGGAGGAAGCCGAAGTGGAACTCCACTTCACCCACGACGGCCGCGAGTACCACATCGAGCGCCACCTCAAACTCCGAGGCGATCGGGCGACGACGACGAAGTGCGTCCTCGAGACGCCCACCGAGACGATCGAGGGCGCACGCGACGTTCGCCGGGAGATCACCGAACTCCTGCGGATGGACGCCGAGGCCTTCGTCAACTGCGCCTACGTCCGGCAGGGCGAGGTGAACAAACTCATTCACGCCTCGCCGAGCGACCGTCAAGACATGATCGACGACCTCCTCCAGCTGGGGGCCCTCGAGGACTACCGCGAGCGGGCCAGCGACGCCCGACTCGGCGTCAAATCGGTGCTCGACGGGCAGCGGGAGGTCCTCGAGAACGTCCGCCAGCAGGTCGAACGGAAGGAAGACAAGGACCTCCACGAGCGTCTCAATAGCCTCGAGTCCAACCAGGCCGACATCGCCGAAGATATCGACCGCTTCGAAGACCAGCGCGAGCAAGCCCGAAAAACGCTCGATACCGCCGAGGACGTCCTCGAACGCCACGAGGAGACGCGCGAGGAGATCGAGACGCTCGAGGCCGATATCGACGACCTCCGAACGAAGATCGAGGAGACCGAACGCAAGCGCGAGGACGCGAAAGACGAGATTCGCGACCTCGAGGAGCGACGCGAGGAACTCGCAGCGGAGCGCGAAGAACTGCTGGCGGACGTCGACCTCGACGCCGGATCCGACGGCGGCGATCGAGCGGACGCGGTCGACGAGCGCATCGCGGATCTCGAGGCTTGCGACGAGGAACTCCGGGACGACCTCGAGGACGTTCGCGTCTCGATCACGGAGACCACCGGCGAGATCGAACGGCTTCGAGAGGAGGCCGAGGATCTCGAGTCCCAGGCCGAGGCGGCCCGTGAGGAGGCCGACGAACTCGAAGCGACGCTCGAGACCGACGAGGAGGCCATCGAGGACCGCGAGGCGGATCTGAACGACCTCGAGGACCAGATTGAGACCGCACGGGACCGCTTCACTGACGCGCCGATCGAGTTCGGCGACGCCGCTGACCACCTCGACTCCCTCGAGACCGACCGCCAGGAGCTGACGAACGAGATCGGCGACGTCACGGCCGACATCCGAACCGTCGAGAACGCGATCGAGGAGGGTGAACGGCTGCTCGAGGAAGGAAAGTGTCCGGAGTGCGGTCAGCCCGTCGAGGACTCGCCGCACGTCGACGTGCTCGAGGAAAAGCGCGAGGAAGTCGCCGACCTCGAGGGGCGACTCGAGGATCTCGAGGGCGAACGCGACGATCTCGACGAGCGGATCGAGCGCGCCGAGGACCTCCGCGAAGCCGAACGAACGGTCGATCGACTCGAGGAGAACCGCGACAATATCGAGACGCTGGTCGAAGAAAAGCGGGAGAGCCTCGCGGACCGACGCGAGCAGCGCGACCGACTGCGCGAGGACGTCGAGGAGTACGAGACCGACGCCGAAGAAAACCGCGCGAGAGCCGACGAACTCGAGAGCGAGGTCGACGACGTTCGATCGGAACTCGGTGCGATCAACACCGAGCGCGGCGAGATCAAAGAGAGCCTCGAGTCGCTGCGCCGCGTCGTCGAGATCGACGCCGAGCGCGCCGATCTCGCGACCGACGTCCAGAACCGCCGGGAGCGCCGACAGGACTGGCAGACGATGAACGACGAGCGCCGCGAGACGCTCTCGAGCAAACGCGAGCGCAAGCGTGACCTCGAGTCCGAGTTCGACGAGGACCGGGTCGCGACCGCACGCGAGGACAAACGAAACGCCGAAAACTACCTCGAGAAGGTCGACGCAAAGATCGAAGATCTCGAGGAAAAGCGAACGAACCTCCAGAACGCCATCGGGGCCGTCGAACGCGAACTCGAGGAACTCGAGGAACGACGCGAGGAGCTGGCGGGGCTCGAGGAGCGTTGTGAGCGCCTCGAGTCGCTGTACGACGAGGCCGAGACGCTGCAGGCGACCTACGCCGACTTGCGGTCGGAACTGCGCCAGCGCAACGTCGAGACCCTCGAGCGGTTGCTCAACGAGACGTTCGATCTGGTCTACCAGAACGACTCCTACGCGGCGATCGATTTAGACGGCGAGTACCGGCTGACCGTCTATCAGAAGGACGGCGAAGCGCTCGAGCCAGAACAGCTCTCGGGCGGCGAACGCGCGCTGTTCAACCTCAGCCTGCGCTGTGCGATCTATCGACTGCTCGCCGAGGGGGTCGAGGGCGCGGCACCGATGCCGCCGCTGATTCTGGACGAGCCCACGGTCTTCCTCGACTCGGGTCACGTCACGCAACTCGTCTCGCTGGTCGAATCCATGCGCGACCTGGGCGTCGAGCAGATCGTGGTCGTCAGCCACGACGAGGAACTCGTCGGCGCAGCGGACTCCCTCGTCAGCGTCGAGAAGGATGCGACGTCGAACCGCTCACGCCTCGAGCGCGGGGAACCGCCGGAGATCGAACTGCTCGCCTCCGACTGACGGCCGGCGAGTCGGCGTGACTGTCGTGAATCCGAACGCGAGGAAGACGAGACGCGTTCGGACCGAAACGAGAGCGAGCGGCCGTTGGGCCGTGTCAGGACTGGCTTTCGTTCGGTTCGCTCCGCGAAACGTCCGCCGTCTCGGCCGGAGCGGTCGGCTCGTCGTTATCGTCGGTGCGAACCGTCTCGAGCGCGCGGACACAGGACTCCGTGACCTGATATCCTCGCTCGCCGGCGACCTTAGTCTCCTCGAGCAGCCCGGCCGCTGTCAGTACCGTAAGCCGCCCGTGGAGGTCGCTCTCGCAGAAGTCGTAGGCGTCGAGGAGAGTGCGGACCCCGAGCGGACCGCGCTCCTCGAGTTCGACGAGCAGCCCGAGCGTCGCCTCATCGTGGACGCTCGTCAGGAGCGTTTTGACTGGATCGCTCACGCACCCTGTGGCCGTCTCGAGGGCCGACTCGCTCTCGAGATCCTCGAGACGGTCGTTCTGGACGTAACACTCGTTGCCGTTCTGCGGGTCGCGGACGAGGCTCGCGTGTTCGGACCGTTTGAGAAGCAGATATCGTTTGCCGGTGTCGTCTTGGACGGTTTTCATGATCGGTCGTGATCGGCCGATGACTATTGTTGGGTGACTCCTCCTGAAGTAGTTTCGCCTGCGATCAACTATTTCCGGTCGGCGTCCTCCGCGGTATCGGCCGTCTGATCGGCGGTAGCAGTCGTGTTACCGGCATCTCGGTCGCTGTCTGCCGTCTCGTTCGTTCGATCGGAATGTGTCGCGGCCTCCGACTGGTCATCCGCCGCGGGCGACGCACTGGTCGAGTCGCGGTCTCGGTCGTCGTCGGAGGAGTTGGAGGAGTTGGAGGAGTTGGAGGAGTCGGTGCCGCCCTCGCGCTGGAAGGCGCGATATCGTCGGATACCGAACCCGGTGAGGACGAGTCCAGCCGCGAACAGGTAACTGGCGTACGTGGTCGCTCCCTCGAAGATCAAAAATAGTGCTCCGAGCGCGTACGCCAGTACGGCAGCGTTGATGACGAGCACGAGCGCCCAGAAGCTCTTGAGCGTCTCTCCGTCGACGTCGGTTTCCGTCGCCGAAAACTCGGGCTCCGGGATCGCGTCCTCCTCGAGTTCCGATTTCAGATCGGAGCGCAGACTCGACCCCGCGTTCTCGGTCGAGACCTGCGGAATCGTCAGGGAGTCGCTGTCCGGGTCCCTGAACTCCTCCTCGGGATCGTACTCGTCGGGTTCGTGTTCGCTCCGGTCGAGTCCCACAGTCGAATCGTCGACGAGTACCCCAAAAAACGTTCGCGTTCGGGGGCGGGGGCGGTTCGCGTTCGGGGGCGTTCAGTCCAGTCGATAGATCGATCAGGCGAGTTCCGTGAGCGTGAGCGTCTGGGAGGTCTCCACCCACGCGAGCGGGTTCTCGGCGTCGTAGAAGACGACACCGTCCTCCGTCTCGTAGGACTCGACCGTCTCCGTGCCCTCGGGTTCACTACGCGGCTCGCTTCGGTCCGTCGTATCGTCGTTCACTTCGGTGGACACTTCCATCACCTGACCCTATGGTATGTGTTACCACATTATATGTCTTGTTGCCCCTGCAAAATTCGGGGTCCGCGGCGAGCGGGCCGACCAGCCGAAGTATGGGGGTTTTTATTCGACCGCTTCCAACCCCGATACCATGACTGAGGCGGGCCAAACTGGACTCGAGGCATTTTCCGACGAGTCCGCCGAGCGACCGGCGGAGGAAGCGAAAGCCATCGCCGGCAACGGCGGCTCGAGCGGTACCGACGTGATCGACGTCGTCGAAGAGTCGGTTCCCGAGGCCGACGGCGAACTCGAACTCGCCGTCATGCAGGTCGACTACACCATCGCCGGCTACGGCGACGAGGAGCGACCGATCGTGCACGTCTTCGGCCGAACGGCCGACGGCGAACTCGAGCACGTCCAGGTCGTCGGCTTCCGGCCGTACTTCTACGCACCGACGGACAGCCTCGAGCGACCGCCCGAAGAACAGTACGATCGGCTGACCGGCAGCCGTGAGGTCGGCGAGGACGGCGAGCCCTACGAGAGTATCCGCGGCGAGAAACTGACGAAAATATTCGGCCAGACGCCCCGTGACGTCGGACAGGTGCGCGACGAGTTTCAGCACTTCGAGGCCGACATCCTCTTTCCGAATCGGCTCCTGATCGACAAGGACATTCGCAGCGGCGTTCGGGTGCCGGAACGGCGCGCCGACGACGACTCGCTGATCGTCCCCCACGACGAACTCGAGGCGGTCGACGTCGACGCCGATCCGCGCGTCAACACCTTCGACATCGAGGTCAACGACCGCGCGGGCTTTCCCGAAGACGGCGAGGAACCGATCGTCTGTCTCACGAGCCACGACTCCTACCGCGACGAGTACATCATGTGGCTCTACGAGGCCCCGGTCGGTGACGGGGAAATCCCCACCGAGATCGAGGAGTACGAACCGATCGAGGGCGAGATCGACCACGAGGTACGGGCCTTCGAGGAGGAGGAAGCGATGCTCGAGGCGTTCGTCGACTACGTTCGGGAGACGGATCCCGACGTCCTCACGGGCTGGAACTTCGAGGACTTCGACGCGCCCTACTTCTTAGATCGCCTCGAGGAACTCGCGGGCTCCCACCACGACTACGACCTCTCGATCGACCGGCTCTCGCGGGTCGACGAGGTCTGGCGCAGCAACTGGGGCGGTCCCGATATCAAGGGCCGAGTCGTCTTCGACCTGCTCTACGGCTACCAGCGGATGGTCTTCTCCGAACTCGATTCGTACCGGCTCGACGCGGTCGGGGAGGCCGAACTGGGCGTCGGCAAGGAGCGCTACGCCGGCGACATCGGCGACCTCTGGGAGGTCGACCCCACGAAACTGCTCGAGTACAACCTCCGGGACGTCGAACTCTGCGTCGAACTCGATCGCCAGCAGGAGATCATCACCTTCTGGGACGAGGTGCGCTCGTTCGTCGGCTGCAAACTCGAGGACGCGCCGACGCCGGGCGACGCGGTGGACATGTACGTCCTCCACGAAGCGTACGGTCGGTTCTCGCTGCCCTCCAAGGGCCAGCAGGAAGCGGGCGAGGAGTACGAGGGCGGGGCCGTCTTCGATCCGATCACGGGCGTCAAGGAGAACGTCACCGTGCTCGACCTGAAGTCGCTGTATCCGATGTGTATGACGACGGTCAACGCGTCGCCGGAGACGAAGGTCGATCCCGAGACGTACGACGGGGAGACCTACGTCGCCCCCACGAAACCCGAGCCGATCCACTTCCGGAAGGAACCCGACGGCGTCATGCGCGAGATGATCACGGAACTGCTCGCAGAGCGCGAGGAGAAGAAGGAACTGCGAAACGAGTACGAGCCGGGAAGTCTCGAGTACGAGCAGTACGACCGCCAGCAGGGCGCGGTGAAGGTCATCATGAACTCGCTCTACGGCGTCTCGGGCTGGGAGCAGTTCCGGCTCTACGACAAGGAGGCGGCGTCCGCGATCACCGCGACCGGGCGCGAAGTGATCGAGTTCACGGAGACCGCCGCGACCGAACTCGACTACACCGTCGCGTACGGTGACACGGACTCCGTCATGCTCGAACTCGGTCCCGACGTCCCGAAGGAAGCGGCCCTCGAGCAATCCTTCGAAATTGAGGAGTACATCAACGACCGGTACGACGACTTCGCGCGCGAGGAGCTGAACGCGGAGGAACACCGGTTCCAGATCGAGTTCGAGAAACTCTACCGCCGGTTCTTCCAGGCGGGCAAGAAGAAACGCTACGCGGGCCACATCACCTGGAAGGAGGGGAAGGACGTCGACACCATCGACATCGTCGGCTTCGAGTACCAGCGCTCGGACATCGCCCCCATCACGAAGGAAGTTCAGCACAAGGTCATCGAGATGATCGTCAGGGACGGCGACATCGAGGGCACGAAGGAGTACGTCAACGGCGTCATCGAAGACGTGCAGACGGGGAATATTTCACTCGAGCAGATCGCCATCCCGGGCGGCATCGGCAAGCGCCTGGACAACTACGACACCGACACGGCGCAGGTCAGAGGGGCGAAGTACGCGAACCTCCTGTTGGGAACTAACTTCCAGCGCGGCAGCAAACCCAAGCGGCTCTACCTCGATCGGGTCGATCCCGCCTTCTTCCGCCGCATGGAGAGCGAGGAAGGGTTCAACCCCCAGACGGACCCCCTCTACGGCGCGTTCAAGCGCGACCCCGACGTGATCTGCTTCGAGTACGACGACCAGATCCCCGACGAGTTCGAGGTCGACTACGACAAGATGCTCGAGAAGACATTGCAGGGCCCGATCGAGCGGATTCTCGAGGCGCTCGGCGTCTCCTGGGCTGAAGTCAAAAGCGGCCAGGAGCAGAAAGGACTAGACAGCTTTATGTGAGCTATCGTTCCGTCTCAGGCCGTCGAACCCGCTCGAGACGACGACATAACCACAGCTGAAAGCGAACAGAAACGGCCGAAGGCCCCGAACGAACGCTCGAAAACACACTCGAGGACGGCCGTCTGAACACGACGGCCCTTTCCGATTCAAAAACTTATTTTGCTAATGTGAGACCGTATCCAATTGGATACGAAACCGTTATCAGTCAGACGACCCACCCTTCAGACGACAGAGTACTATGGCACGTCTCGAACTACGCAACCTGCACGCGGAAGTGGCTGAGGGCGACGAGAAGATTCTCGAGGGCGTTGACCTCGAGGTCAAGTCGGGCGAGATTCACGCCCTGATGGGGCCGAACGGCTCCGGGAAGTCGACGACCGCGAAGGTCATCGCCGGCCACCCGGAGTACGAGGTCACCGAAGGCGAAGTCCTCCTCCACCTCGAGGAGGGCGAGTTCGGCGACGAAATCGAGATCGATGAGGACCAGCGAACCTGGAATCTGCTCGACCTCGAGCCAAACGAACGGGCCGCACTCGGCGTCTTCCTCGGCTTCCAGTATCCGGCCGAGATCGACGGCGTCACGATGACGAACTTCCTTCGCACGGCGCTCAATGCCAAAATCGAAGAGCGAGAAGAGCTCTTCGAGGACGAAGACGCCGAGGAAGAAGAGGCGGAAGACGAAGGCTTCGAGACCTCGCCGATGGAAGGTCCCGCCGACGACGGCGACGTGGGCGTCGCCGAGTTCCAGCAGATCCTCCAGGAGAAGATGGAAGCGCTGGACATGGACGAGAAGTTCGCCCAGCGCTACCTCAACGCCGGCTTCTCCGGCGGGGAGAAAAAGCAGAACGAAGTGCTTCAGGCAGCCATCCTCGAGCCCTCGATCGCCGTCCTCGACGAGATCGACTCCGGACTCGACATCGACCGCCTGCAGGACGTTTCGAACGGCATCAACGCGCTGCGCGACGAGGAGGGCACCGGTGTCCTCCAGATTACCCACTACCAGCGAATCCTCGACTACGTCGAACCCGATCACGTCCACGTGATGATCGACGGTCGAATCGCCAAAAGCGGCGGTCCGGAGCTCGCCGAGCAGCTCGAGGACAAGGGGTACGACTGGGTCCGCGACGAGGTCTACGGCACGGCGTAACCGAATTCGGCTAGAACAACGGTAATAACGCTACAGCCGTAACCATATACACAACACATCATGAGTTCCGATCAAGACCACCTAAAAGAGACAGACACTGAAGCCCGGTTCGAGTTCAAAAAAGAGGAGAACTCCGCAGTCAGATCCGGCAAAGGCCTGACCGAAGAGGTCATCCGCATGATCTCCGACGACAAGGACGAGCCCGACTGGATGCTCGAGCGACGCCTGCGTGCGCTCAAGCAGTACCAGAATATGCCGATGCCGACCGATTGGCCCGGCATGCCGGATCTCTCCGAACTCGACGTCGAAGAGATCGTTCCCTACATCCGCCCGGACGTCGACAAGCGCGAAGGCGTCGACGACTGGACGGAACTGCCCGACGAGATCAAGGACACGTTCGACAAGCTCGGCATTCCGGAAGCCGAGAAGAACGCGCTCTCCGGCGTCGGCGCGCAGTACGAGTCCGAGGTCGTCTACCAGAACATGCAGGAGCAGTGGGAAGAGAAAGGCGTCATCTTCTGCAATATGGACAAGGCCGTCAAGGACCATCCCGAGCTCGTCAAAGAGCACTTCATGACGACCTGCGTCCCGCCGAGCGACAACAAGTTCGCGGCGCTCCACGGCGCCGTCTGGTCGGGCGGCTCGTTCGTCTACGTCCCCGAGGACGTCACCGTCGAGATGCCAGTCCAAGCCTACTTCCGCATGAACTCGGAGGGAATGGGCCAGTTCGAACACACGCTCATCATCGCTGAGGAAGGCTCCGAAGTCCACTACATCGAGGGCTGTTCGGCGCCGAAGTACGGCGTCCACAACCTCCACTCCGGCGGCGTCGAGGTTTTCGTCGGCGAGGACGCTCACGTTCAGTACTCGACCGTCCAGAACTGGTCGAAGAACACGTTCAACCTGAACACCAAGCGCGCCATCTGTGAGGCAAACGGCACGATGGAGTGGGTTTCGGGCAGCATGGGTTCGAAAGCGACCATGCTCTACCCATGTACGATCCTCAAGGGTCGCGGCTCGACGGACACCCACATCACCATCGCCTTCGCGGGCGAGGGTCAGAACATCGACACCGGCGCGAAAGTTTACCACAACGCGCCCGATACGAGTTCGACCATCGAGTCCAAGTCGATCTCCAAGGACGGCGGCCGAACCAACTACCGTGGCCTCGTCCACATCGCCGACGGCGCGGAGAACTCCTCCACCGCCGTCGAGTGTGACGCGCTGATGTTCGACAACGAGTCCACTTCGGACACCATGCCCTACATGGAAATCGAGGAGTCGAAGGTCGACGTCGCTCACGAGGCGACCGTCGGCAAGATCGGCGACGAGGACATCTTCTACCTCCAGAGCCGCGGTCTGGACGACGACGACGCCAAGAAGATGATCGTCGCCGGCTTCATCGAGCCGATCACGGAGGAACTGCCGATCGAGTACGCGGTCGAACTGAATCGCCTGATCGAACTCGAGATGGAGGGGAGCCTCGGATAATATGAGCGCAGGAACACAGGTACACGCCAATCTGACCGACGAACAGGTACGCCAGATCAGCGAGGAGCTCGACGAGCCTGACTGGCTCACGGAGACCCGTCTCGAGGCGCTCGAGGCCCTCGAGGAACTCGACATGCCCGACGTCATTCGGACGCCGGGTCGAGACTGGACGAACCTCCACGAACTCGACTTCGAGTCGCTCGTGGACCCGCTGAACGCGGCGGAGAACAAGGATCAGGTCGGTCCCGACGAGGTCGACGTGCTCTCGTGGGCCGACGCGGTCCAGGAACACGAGGACCTTCTGAAGGAGCACTTCGGCACCATCGTCGACCCACAGGAAAACTACCTGACCGCGCTCTCGACGGCGCTGTTTAGCACCGGGACGGTCATCTACGTCCCCGAGGGCGTCGACGCCGAGGACGTGACGATTCGGACCGAGCAAAACTCCCGGTCGCTGTTCAACTACACGCTCGTTGTCACCGAGAAGTCGAGTTCGGTCACGATCCTCGAGCGCCAGTCCACCGGCGAGGAACAGGACGAGCAGTACTACAGCGGCATCGTCGAAGTCGCCGCCGGCGAGAACAGCTACGTCCAGTACGGCAGCCTCCAGAACCTCTCGGAGGAGGCCTACAACTTCACCCTCAAGCGCGGCGTCACCGACACCTACGCGACGATCGACTGGATCGAGGGTAACATCGGGACGCAGCTGACCAAGACCGAGGTCTCGACGCTACTCGAGGGCGATAGCTCCGAGACGCAGATCGTCGGCGCCTTCTACGGCCACAACGACCAGCACTTCGACCTCGACGTCAAAGTCTGGCACCGCGCCGAGCACACGACGGCCGACCTCGTCACCCGCGGCGTCACCGACGACGTCGCTCGGTCGGTGTACGAGGGTGTCCAGGACGTCGGCCGCGACGCCTGGGACACCAGCTCCTACCAGCGCGAGAACACGCTGATGCTCAGTGACGAGAGTGAGGCCGACGCCTCCCCGAAGCTGATCATCAACAACCACGACACCGAAGCCTCTCACAGCGCGACGGTCGGCCAGATCGACCAGGAGGACCTGTTCTACATGACCTCCCGCGGTGTCGACCCGCGTGCCGCACGCAACATGCTCGTGGAAGGGTTCTTCGTGCCCGTCTTAGAGGAAGTCGACGTCGACGAACTGCGCGACGATCTGGTGGAATTGATCGGCGCGCGTCTTCGCGAGCGAGAGTAACGAGGTTCTCGAACGAGAACCTCGAACGAACGGAGCGACACGCTCCGTGAGTAGGCGAGCGAGTGAACGGCTCGTCGGATCTCCGATCCGACGGTGTCTTCGCCAGCGCGACTAACCAGGCTCGTCTTTCGGCTTCGATTTTCGCCGTTCTTTCTCCGGCCGATGGTTGCGATTCGAGTCGGTACTGCATCCCGGTCAAGGCAGCCGCGGGCCCGCCACCGCGTCTGACGATCCTTTTTATATCCGAACGAAAAACACCCGCTCGATGCAGGCCCTCTCCGTCGAACTCGAGGACGACACCGTCGCCGCGCTCGAGGCCGAACGGGAACTGTTCGGCTTCGAGAGTCGGCAAGCGTACGTGCGGTGGATCATCGAACACCGCGGCTCGATCGACGCCGACGGATACGATCTCGATACCACGCAGGATCGATTGCTGGCCGATCACGGCCAACGACTGGCGAGACTCGAGGAGCGAGTCGCGACGATCGCCGCTCGCGTCGAGCGCGACGGGGGTGACACCCGATCGGCCGACGACCTGACGACGGTGGACAACACGACGGAAACGAACGAAACCGCGAGCAAGGCCGTAGACGAATCGACTCACGATGGCGGCGTGACCGACGACACCGCCGACCGACAGGAAGCACGCGGCCGGCAACCTCGCCGCGACGCACCGGAGCGCGAGTCGCCGATCGAGGTTCGCGGCTCACCGCGGACGGTTCGGCAGGGCCCAGATTCGACGGTTCGGTCGGACCACGACGAGCACTCGAGCCCCAAACGAGAGTGCCAACAGCCTCGATCGTTTGAGGACGATGACTCGAGTTCGGATTCGACCGCGGAGTCGGAGTCGACGACAGCGTCAACCACAGCGGAATCCGGCGGGTTGTCGCCCGAGCGAATCGCCCGAATACCGGAGGACCCGGTCCACGAGGATGCCGGGATGCTCGGCAACGTCGAATCCGAACGGCTCGACGAACTCTCTCGGCGCGCGGTCGCGACCACGCGAAAGCGGCTGAATCGGGACGTCCAGACCGGCCTCGAGTACACTTCTTCGAATGGCCTCTCCGGAAACGGCGTTCGCCCGGGTGAGGATATTGCCGACCTCGATGCGCTGTCGATTCCGGGTCGATCAGCCAAGACGGTCGAGAAACGGCGCCACGCCGTCGGTCGTGCACTCGCCTTCCTCCGAGACGAGGACCGAGCGCGACGTTCGGATTTCGTCGACGCGCTCTACGCCGAGTGTCCGGCCGGTTACGAGACGGCCGATAGCTGGTGGGGCTGTATCAAGGAGGGGCTCAAACAGGTCGATGCGGTCGAGGGTGGCGAGGGAACGCGCGTCTGGCGGTATCGCGGCTGAATCGGTTAGCCGAACCACTCGCTGTTGAGGTGATCGTCGCCGCTCAGATCCCACCGAACGATCGTGTATCCGAACGCGACGAGAAGGATACCGACGGTCGTCGATAGCGATCCGTACCCCACCGGCGGGCGAACAGTCCGCGAGTAGGGACGGTTAAGTATCAGCGGCCCGGACAACGTGATATGAGTCTGGGACAGCGCGTCTCGAGCGACCACCAGCTCACCCGATTACTACAGATTGGGGTCGTCTTAGAGGAGGTCGTCGAGTCGCGCGCCGCCCACCATCTCGACTCGCTCCCGCCAGCCGAACGGACGGCGATCGACGAGGAGATCCGCGAGTTGCTCACGGAGGCCGCCGAGGAGTCGGCCGATCACCGCGAGCGACTCGAGGCGTTGATCGAGGATCTCGAGGCCGAAACCGTGGCGTACGAGGAAATAAACGCGTTAGTCGACGCCCAGTACGGGCCGCCGGAGGACACCGACGGGGTGCTCTACGATCAGCTCGCGAACGAGGAGACGGCCTACAAGTTCTACGACGATCTGATCGACGCGGTCGAAGCCTCCGAGTCCGAGTTCGCCATCGATCGCGACCGACTGCTCGAGACGCTGTACGAGATCCGGGAGGAGGAAAAGGAGGGAGTCGAAGAAGTGGCCGAGATTATGGAGCACAGAGCATGATCGGGACGCTCCGGCCCGCCGCGAGCGTCACCGACCGCACGGACAGCACTGACGGAGGAATCCGATGAACACGGCAGACCAATACCTCAAGGCGATCTATCTCGCCCAACGGATCGAGGACGGCCCCGCATCGACCGGCACGCTGGCGGACATGCTCGAAATCAGTCCGGCCAGCGTCAACGAGATGATCGGTAAGCTCGAGGAGCGAGGGCTCGTCGAACACGAGAAGTACAAGGGTGCGAGCCTGACCAGCGAGGGTATCGAACGCGCCCACGACTCGCTCCAGACCTACTGTATCATCGAGCGATTCCTCGCAAACGTCCTCGAGGTCGAGGAGTTTCGCGACGAGGCCCGCGCCTTAGAGAGCGTCATCGACGACACCGTCGCCGAGCGCCTGGATACCATTATCGACCGACCCAGCGAGTGTCCGGACTGCTTCGATCCCGAGCGAGATTACTGCGAGCGACTCGAGGTCGGTCCCGACGGCTGTGCGGACTGAATCAGATCGTCTCCATCAACCGTAACGATCGATTGCGTCTCTCTTATTCCGATAGCGTCGTCTCGTACAGTCGAGCCATTCGATCGAAAAACAGGAGCATAACCACTACCGAAGCTATCGCCCCGAGTCCCGTCCTGAGCGGGTGGCGTTTGGCGGCCGATCGAAGCGTGAACAGGAACACCGGCACGCAGACGAGCGTAAACCGGCGGTGGCTCGAAGGACGGAGCCCTCGTTCGATCCACACTTGCTCGCCGAGTACGACGCGAGTCGCCCACGCGTCGTCGGTTTCCGGTGACGGAAACGCGAGGGGATTCACTGCGACGAACAGGAGCGTTCCGATCAACAGCGGCCGGTTTCGACGATAGAGAGACAGCACGAGCAGCAGGTACGCACCGACGAACGTCCAGACGCTCCCCGGATTGGCGTGTCCCGACCAGAAGAGGCGATTCGTGATGCTGTCTTGCGAGCTGAGACAATCGTCCATACTAGTAGTACAACCGTCGCCCTAACTGATAACCATTTTGTCACGATCGGAAAACTCAGTTCGGACGAACGCGCTGCGAGTGCGGGTCTCACAGTCTCACTCCGGGTTCCCGAACCGAACGTATCGATGTCCGATCAGCGCCGCGATCGAGAGCGCCACGATAACGGTGGCGCTGAGTCCGAACGGTAGCGCCCACAGGCCGCCGTCTCCCTCCCAATCGTCCGCGAAGACGTCCGCATAGTACGCCGCAATCTCCTCGCCGTGGAGCGCGAGTAGCACCTCCCGATTGTTCTCGAAGGCGTTCTCGTTCCAGTTGGCACTCCCGACGATAGCGGTCTCCCGGTCGATCACGACGCCTTTGGTGTGGATCTTCTCGAATCGATCCGTCTCCTCGAGGACTCGGACCTCGAGCGAGAGCGATTCCTCCGCGGCTGTCGCTTCCAGTTCCCGCGCTAGCGCCTCGTTTTCCTCCTCGTGATACCAACTCGAGTCGAGCAGGATCTCGACGGCGACGCCGCGACGGGCCGCCTCGAGCGTTTCCTCGAGGACGGCGACGTCGTCCGCGATAGCGGCCTGCTTGACGAGGATCTCGTCCTCGGCCTCGCTCAGCAACTCGAGCAGTCGGCCCTCGGCGTTGTCCGGCGCGACCAGCAGTTCGGCGGCGTCGATCGGGACCGTCTCCGGCTCGTGATCGCTTGGAAACGATCGCGAGGGCGTACCGGCGCTGTCGTCGTCGACGAAGGAGGCGTTCGCTCGAAACGCGGCGCCGGAGACGGTGTCCCACCCCTCGTGATCGGCTCGAAACACCGCCGCGAGATCGGCCGCGAGTCCGTCATCTTCGAGGCGGACTCCCCAGCCGCGACTCGAGCCCCCGCCGATCCCCGATGGCTTCCAGTTCTCCGTCGTGACCAGCACGCGGTCGTCGGCGACGGCGTACTTCGGGTGGTGGTAGCGATACCGCGAGCCCTCTCCGCCGATCGCGCGAACGTCGATGTCACCATCTTCGAGTGTCTCGAGAACGGGTTCGGTGGCCTCGGGCGTTCCGCCGACGGGTCCGGACTCGAGGAGGACCGCGACGTCGACCCCGCGGTCGGCCGCGTCGACGAGTTCGTCGGCGACCGCCTGCGAGGTGAGGGTGTAGCCGGCGAGCAGGAGTCGGTCGTCGGCCTCGCGGATCGTCTCGAGCGGGAGGTCCGTCTCGTCGGGGAGGACGAACGCCGTCGCCTCGTCGACGTCGGCACTCGAGACCGGCAGGCAGGTCGCGCCTCGCGGGTGCCAGTCGCCGTCGGCTGGACGCGACGCGGTCGCCCGTTCCATCTCCGATTCGTCCTCGCTTCGATACCAACGCTCGGCCGTCGGCGCTCGGTCGTAGGAGACCGAATCCACCGTCGTCGAGCCGTTTCGCAGTTCGAGGTCGTCGCCGTCGACGGCGAGTCGCAGGTGGCCCTCGAGTTCGAGTACCGGATCGTCGGCGTCGGTCAACTCGGCGGTAACGTCCGGATCGGCGCTCACCGCGACGCGCCCTGAAACGCTCTCGTTCGGGAGGGTGGCGGTCGTATGGCCGTCGGTGAGCGTCCAGTTCTCGAGTCGGGTGTCGGGCGGGGTCTCGAGGACCAGATACTCGCCGACGTTCCCGTGGGTCGTCGGGTTCGGATACAGTTCGACGATTCGGGGAGCGCTGCCGTCGGTGGCGTCGGGCTCGTCGGCGGTGACGGTCGAGACAGTCAGGCCGGTTGAATCCGCGACGCCAGCGGGGCAGGATGGGGCAGTGACGCCACCGTTCGTCGTCGAGACATCGGTCGTCGACGCGTCGGAGGTCGAAAATCCGCCACTCAATCCCCCTAGAACGAGGGCGATTCCGACGAGGACGACGACCATCGCTCGACGACGATCCATCGGGCGGTCTGGCCGCCTGTTCGTATATAAACTGTCGGACGAAAAACGGGCGGGAGCGGGTCTCGCCGCTCAGGTCGCCGGCTCGAGGCTCGCCTTCTCGGCTTCGGCCTGGACGAGATAGGCCCGGTCGTCGCCGTAGTCGGCGACGATCTCGAGTGCTTCCGCGGTGCCGATCCGGTTGAGCGCCCACGCGGCGCTAGCGCGCACGCGGTCTTCCTCGTCGTCCGCGAGGACGTCGGCGAGGGGGTCGATGGCCCGCGTGTCGCCGATCAGGCCGAGGGAGCGTGCGGCCCAGCTCCGAACGTCGGGGTTCTCCTCGATGAGCTGATTGGCGATCGGCTGCACCGCCGCCTCGGCGCCGAGTTCGCCCAGCGCTCTGAAGGAAGGCTTCTGGAGGTTCGGGTTGGAGTCGACGTAGTCCAGCAGCGTCTCGACCACCTCGTCGCTCGCGACGCCGATGGTCCCGAGAATCCGCATCGCGGCCGTATCCCGTCGGTTGGCTTTCTGGAGCATGGGGTCGATAGCCTCCTCGGGACCCATTCGTTCGAGGGCCTCCATGCAGTGTTCCTCCATGAAGTCCGAGTCGAAGGTTTCCAGCGCGAGCAGGATCATGTCCACGTTGCCCCGTTTCTCGTGGACTTTGATCGCGTGCCACTCCGGCGGGAAGTCCTTGACGTGATCGAGCACGTCGTAGAACCCCTCTCGTCGAAGCTGCTCGCGAATCTCGAGGTCGGTCCACTCGGTCGCGTCGTCGACGTCTTCCTCGAGGTCGTCGGTCGCCTCGAGCAGGCCCGCGATCGTCTCGGCGTCGTCGTCCGCGTCGAGGGCGGCCTGCTCGACGGCCGCTGCGGCGTTATCGAGCGTCGCGTCGAGCTGTTCGGGGACGGTCTCGCCCTGGTTGACCAGCGTGACCGAGCTGTCGAGCAGATCGTTGAGATCGTCGAGGAAGTCGTCGACGGCCTCGATCAGTTCGGCGTTGCCCTCCTCCGTCCAGCGGGTACCCGTGATCGTTCCGCTGGTGCCGTCGATTTCGCCCACGACGTCCTCGCCGTAGGGACCGCGCTGGTCCTCGAGGTCGTCCTCGAGGTCCGAGAGGTCGTCCTCGATCTCGTCGTAGCGCTCCTGGAGTTCCTCCTCGGGCGTGATCTCCTCCTCTTCCTCGTCTTCGTCCTCGTCGTCTTCGGTTTCGGGCGGCTCCGGAATCTCGATCTCTTCGAGCTCGCTTCGGAACGACTCGAGGTCCGCCTCGACGACGTCGAGATCGTCCTCCGTTTCGGCGGCCTCGAGATCCCCCTCGAGCGATTCGACGTCGTCCTCGAAGGCCGCGAGGGCTTCGCGAATGGCCTCGAGATCGATCGGCTCCGGTTCCGGCTCCTCGTCGACCGATTCCTCCTCGGCGTCCGCCCCGTTCTCGGCTGCCTCGTCATCGCTCATGGTACCACCTGGATCTGGACCGGGAGATAACGCCGACGCGCGGCAGTGTACATGCGTTACAGTCGTCCCACGAAGGCCCTAAGCGTTTCCATGCAGTTCGGGTTCCGCGTGGCGTTCCCGGTCGCCCCAGTAGAACCACGGGCTGAGCAGCATGTAGGCGATGCCGAGGGTCAACAGGGCGTAGGGGAACGTTCGGCCGGCGAAATCGGGAATCAGGATGGCCAGCGCGTGAACGACGCCCATAATCCCGGCGTCTCGGGCGAGCAGGTCGGGGTACTGGATCCGCGAGACCATCAGGTAACAGAACGCGCCAGTGACCGCGAGGACGAGCCACGGTTCGCTCTCGCCGGCGAGGATGGCGGCGCCGAGGACCGTCGCCGCGAGGGTCGTCTGGACGCCTTCGGTGTAGCTGCCGGAGATATCGTAGGCTGTGTACATGCCGAGTCGGGTAACGGCCGCTGCGACGAAGAGGGCACAGATCGCCGTGACGAGGAGGAGTTCCCCGCTGACCGCGTCGAAACCGATCTCGAGGCCGTCGGTGACGACGACGAACGCGAGGACCGCGGGGGCGACGGCGAAGGAGGCGACGTCGGCCAGCGAGTCCAGGTACGGGCCGGCGTCGGTGCCGCCGTAGCGACGGGCGAGGATGCCGTCCAGTCCGTCCGCGATAGCTGCAAGCAAAATGAGTCGGGCGGCGAGTGCGATGTCGACGAACGCGATGACGATGGCGACGAACCCCAGGGCGGCGTTGGCGATCGTCACCGCGTCGGCGACGCCGAGCCGTCCGACGAACCGGGGGAGCATACTCGCCGAATCGATGGGCAGCCACCTTACGTGTTTTCGTTTCGACACGGATGGAGAGCGGTGGTCCCAGGCCGGGTGCGAGCAACGGCTGTGAGGACGGACACGGTCGGTAGCCGTCGCGTCAGAACTCGAGGTGGAACGCGGGAGCCGGAGTCGAACGGGGGGCACCGAAACTGGAGACCCGCGCCGGGACCAGTCCCACATTCGAAGAATGAACCGGGGCGGTTATACCGCAACTATCCCAAGCGTTCGTATGAACAGGCGCGCCTACCTCGCCCTCGTCGGCACCTCCGTCTCCGCCAGCCTGGCGGGCTGTTCGTCGGTTCGGAGCGCCCTCACCGACGACGAACTCTGCAGCGGCGACGACTGTGATATCGGGATGACCAGAAACGAGTTCGTCCCCAAGGAGTACGAGGCGAGCGTCGGAGAGACCGTCATCTGGAAGAACACCAGCGACGCTCGGCACACCGTGACCGCCCTCGACAACGGCATACCGGAGGGCGCCGAGTACTTCGCGAGCGGCGGCTACGAGGACCAACAGACTGCGGTCGACGCCTGGCACGAAGAGAAGGGCGGCAAGATCGAAATTCGAGAGACGTACGAACACACCTTCGAGGTAGCCGGGGAGTACAACTACATCTGCGAACCGCACGTCAACGGCGGCATGATCGGGACGGTCATCGTCTCGGAGTAATCCCTTCGTTTTCGCAAACCCGTACGATCAACGCCGGTCGTGGATCGTGGGCGATCCATGCGTAGCGGGTGACGGTATCGAACGGCGGGCGTCACTGCCGAACGACCGGTCGTGAGTATCGGTGTTATCGGCCGCGAATGGGACTGAATCTCTCGAACCATCGCGGGCCGATTAGAATTATTTCTGACTCGAGTATATTCTTCCAAATATCATATTTTGGATGGCTTCTCGGTTGATAACGAACTGGTTACGAACGGGCCGTTGACGGGTATGAACAGCCATACGACAGGTAATCGGTGGGTAGGATGTGACACACACCGGTCAAAATCCTCCATGTTTATACATCGTGCTGTTGGTGGGTTACGTATATGTCCGAAACCGGGGCGGAGTCACGTCCGCTGGCTCGACAGCTTCCCGACCCGACGACCGCGTCGAACGTCCGGTACAACCCAACGCTTGCGGAGCTTCGTGAACTCGCGGCCGACGACGAGACGACGACCGAATTCGGCTCCCCGTCGTACGTCAGCGAGTATCGATCGCGGAGTTCAGATCGGACGAGAAACACCGTCGACCACGAGTTCGACGACGACGATCACGACCTGATCGGCGACGCGGTCGACATCGCCGACAACCGCGAGATGCTCTGTGTCGATCGTCTCATGGGTCGCCACGCTGAAGCGACGTACTGCTGTCGCCTCTTCGTTCCCGTCGAACACGCCCGCATCGCGCTCGCCTGGGCGAACCTGTTCGAGCCGACCGACGGTCGCGAACCCGATCTGTACACGGTACAGGATCCCGACTACGACCGAACCGCGATCCGCATCCTCCCCGACGAGAACGTGACGATCGTCCTCGGCAGCGACTACACCGGCGAAGCGAAGAAGTCGTTCCTTCGCCTGTTCATGTACCGCATCAAAGAACAGGGCGGGCTCGGGCTCCACGCGGGCAGCAAGCGCGTCCGCGTTCGCGACGCCGACGGCGACCTGCGGACCGTCGGCCAGGTGTTCATGGGTCTCTCGGCGACCGGAAAGTCGACCCTGACCTCCCACGGCTGCTGGCTCGAGGGCGACGAGGACGCCGCCATGCTCCAGGACGACGTCTGTGGCATCCTCCCGGACGGCTCGGTCCCCGGCAGCGAGGGCGAGGGACTGTTCATCAAGACCATCGGTCTCGACGAGAACGAACAGCCAGAACTCTACGAGGCCGCGACGAACGAGGCCGCGATCCTCGAGAACGTCGCCGTCGACGACGACGGCACCGTCCACTTCGACGAGGACCGCTACACCGCGAACTCCCGGGCGATCGTCCAGCGCGAGCACCTCGAGAGCGCAGCGGAAGATATCGACTTAGCGCGGATGGATCAGGTCTTTTTCATCACTCGGAATCCGCTGATGCCCCCGGTCGCGAAGCTCACCGACGAGCAGGCCGCCGTCGCCTTCATGCTCGGCGAGTCGATCGAGACCAGCGCGGGCGATCCGTCGCGAGCGGGCGAGTCGATCCGCGTCGTCGGCACGAACCCGTTCATCATGGGTTCCGAAGGCGAGGAGGGGAACATCTTCCGAGACCTGATCGACGAACTCGACGCCGAGTGTTACGTGATCAACACGGGCTACCTCGGCGCGAAGTCCGCCGATGTCGGCGTCGAAGAATCCGTGACGATCCTCACGGAAACCGCGCGCGAAACGATCGAGTGGACCGAGGACGACCGAACGGGTCTAACGATCCCCGAGACCGTTCCCGGTCTCGAGATCGAGGACTACTACGTCCCCGACCACGTCGAGGACTACGACGAGGCCGTCGCCGACCTGCGGGCCGACCGACGTACCTATCTCGAGCAGTTCGACGAACTGCGCGAGGAGATCAAAGACGCCGTCTACTGATCGCCCCTGCGGCACGCTGTTCTCTGCGTCACGCCGTTTTTTCTCGCCATTTCGTGGTCGACTGTTCACTTGAGAGCCCGATTTGTTCGACGAGAAGACAGTCACAATCGCCGGACGGCAGCACTTGCCGGCGGGGAACAAGGTTATGTGTGTGTGGTTCTCACAGTGCGGTAATGAGCCTACACGTACGAACGCCAACGGCCCGCGTCTGCGAACGGTGCGGTCGAGCGGAACACTGGGATACGGACGTCGACGCCTGGCAACTCGTCCGCGAGGACGGCGAAAAGCAGGTCGGAAACCCCCACTGTCTCCACGAGTGGGATATCAACGGGACGTTCAATCCAGTCGTCGAAAATCGAAGCTGATACCGAACGACGTTCGGCGCTGCGGTTACGACCGAACGACGATCCTCTCTCGCGCCCGCTCGAGCGACGTTCGCGGCGCTTTTTGTGCTGTCTACCTAACCTCCAGCCATGCCGACCGTCTACATCACCGCGCCGCCGTCCGACGCCGACGAGATCGCCGAACGGCTGGTCGAGGAGCGACTCGCGGCCTGCGTCAACCGGCTGTCGACGACGTCGACCTACCGCTGGGAGGGCAAGATCCACCACGACGAGGAGGCCGTCCTGCTCGCGAAGACCACCGACGACGCCTACGACGACCTCGTCGACCGACTCGAGGAGATCCACCCCTACGACGTCCCCTGCATCGAGCGCTTCGACGAGAGTCACGTCCTCGAGTCCTTTGCTGAGTGGCGAGCCGAAAGCGTCGAATGACTCGCTGTAGGCGATCGGCTCTGTCGTTTCGACGACCGGTTACGCCGTCAGTACGTCTCCGTCTCCAGGCCGTCGACGCGTTCGAAGTGAGAATCTCGAGTGACGAGGTGTGCACCGTTGTGGCGACAAACGCCGGCGATCAGTACGTCACCGAGGTTGATCGGCGTTCCGTTCTCGAGCAACTCCGCTTCGATCGCTGCGGCTTCTCGAGCGGCACCATCGGATAATACCAGGGGGTCGATCCAATCGAGGCCGGTTGCGACTCGCTCAATCCCGGCCGGACCGGCCGTGGTAGCCGCTCCGCGGTACGCTTCGAATAAGGCGAGTGATGGCGCGTAGAACGGTTTCGTTTCACGGTTCTCGAGGAACGTCTGCGTTGCACCGTCGCCATCCAGATAGTCGACCAGAAACGTCGTATCGAACGCGATCACCGTCGCTCACGCTCTCGGAGATCGTCGTTCATCTTGTCGCGCGTCAATTCGACGGCGTCCCGATACCCGTCTACGTCTTTCATTTCGCCGAAGCCTTTCATCACGTCTCGATTGCTCTCGGTAAGACGAAGAATCGTCTCCGTGAAGCTCTCCCCGTCGCGCTTGTGCGCTTTCAGCCGATCGTACGCTTCGTCGGTGATAGTGAGGCTTTTCGTCGCCATACGTGTAGATGTACGTCTACACGTACTTTTAGATTGTTGTGATCACGGTACCGGTCGCAGAAACGACTACCACTGATTTGTCGGAGCCTACCGCACGACAGACCGTCACAGACACGACTGCCCGAATTAGCAACCCTTAAAACTCGCGCACGGGTTTCCATGGGTATGGCTGGAACCATCGAAGTGCTCGTTCCGGGTGGCCAGGCTAACCCTGGCCCACCGCTCGGTCCCGAGCTCGGACCGACCCCCGTCGACGTGCAGGCAGTCGTACAGCAGATCAACGACCAGACGGCAGCGTTCGACGGCACGGAAGTGCCCGTCACCGTCGATTACGATGACGACGGCTCGTTCGAGATCGACGTCGGTGTTCCACCGACGGCGGCGCTCGTCAAGGACGAAGCCGGATTCGACACCGGGAGCGGCGAACCCCAGAAGAACTTTGTCGCCGATCTCTCCGTCGAACAGGTCAAGAAGATCGCCGAGCAGAAACACCCCGACCTGCTCGCTTACGATACGATCAACGCCGCGAAGGAAGTCGTCGGCACCTGCGCCTCGATGGGCGTCACCATCGAGGGTGACGACGCGCGAGAGTTCAAACAGAAAGTCGACGGCGGCGAATACGACGACGTTCTTGCTGCAGAAGCCGACGCATAATCGGTTCGAACGTCGACGCCGGACGAGACCCTTTTTCGAACCCAGCGCTCGAGAGCCGCTGGTCTGTGAGTGACCGAATTACGGAACCCGCGCCAGCACGTCGAGATTGTGCGCGACGTAGACGAGTTCGCCGTCCTCGAGTTCGTACCACCGACGAGCGAACCACCGCCGACGAGCGTCGGCACCAAGTTCGGGTGACGGCACCTCCTCGAGTGCGTCGGCCATCGTCTCGAGAACCCGAGCGACGACCGCGGCCTCGTCGTCGGGATACTCGCCCGCGCTCGGTCGAACGATCCAGTCCGAGCCGCCGGTGACGAGGACGTTCCACCCCTTCCGGGGGAGCACCGCGAGGAGGTCGCTCCCGGCCCGACTGCCTCCGTTGTCCCGAACCTCGTCCATGTGGCGGTGGTACTGGGCTTCGATCCGCTCGTCCAGCCGATCCCGCGGCGCGAACGTCGTCCCCCCGTCGTACGTGATCGGCGCGTAGCACAGGCCGTCGTCCGCGAGGAGGTTGGCGATACCGGGTATCGCGTCCTCGAGGTCGAGGATGTCGAGCAGCGCCGCCGCAACAACGGCGTCGGCGTCGTCTTCGAGGCCGAACGCGTCGGCGACCGCGAGGGTGATCTCGAGTCGCGTGCTTCCGATGCCGTCGCTCGTCTCGTCGGGCCGAGCGACGAGCGTCGTCGATTTTGGAACGCCGCCTTCGACCGTCCCGTCGGCCCCTGACTCGAGGGAATCGATCGTATAGCCGGCCGCCGCGAGCCGCGCGGGAACCAGTTTTCGCGCACGTTGGATACTCGCAACGTCCCGATCGACGGCCCGGTAGGAGACCTGCGCCGGCAGGCACTCCCACTCAGCGAGGCGGGCGATCATCGTGCCGACGCCGCAGCCGAGTTCGACGATCCGAACCGGCTCCGGTCGATCGGAAAGCGCCGTCGCGAACCGCTCGAGGACGCGCCGGTTCAGTGCGCGGTCGTCGACGGAGCGTTTGGCCTCGAGATACGCCTGCATCGAGTCGGTCACGCCGGGTCACCTCCGGTCGACTCGCCCTCGAAACATTGTTGGAGAAACACCCGAACCGATCCTAGCGTTTCGCTCCAGGTTGGATGTGCTGCAGCGGTCTCGAGCGCTCCGGTGCCCAGCGTCGCGAGTCGATCACGGTCGGCCGCGAGCGCCCCGAGTCGATCCGCGAGTGGCTCCGGATCGGTCGGATCGACGACGAACCCGTTCCGGCCGTCCGCGACGAACTCGCTCGCGCCGCCGACACCGCTGGCGATCGAGACGACGCCGTACTCCATCGCCTCGAGATAGACCATCCCGAACCCCTCGTAGCTCGCCGGTACCGCGAGGACGTGCGAGCGCTCGAGGACCGACTCGAGGACGGCCGTCTCGACCCTCCCGGTGAACGTCACCCGGTCGTCGACGCCGAGCGATCGTGCGCGCTCGCGGACCGCGCGAGCGTACGTCGGATCGGTCTCAAGGGTGCCGACGACCGTCGTCCGCCAGTTGCGTTTGGTCCCGTCGATCCGTGCCAGCGCCTCGAGCAGCGTCGCGACGTTCTTTCGCGGGACGACGTTCCCGACGAACGCGATTCGAAATGGCTCGGTTCGGGCCCGCTTGCGGACGGCGTCGGCGGACAGTGCCGCCCCCTCGTGACGCCCCGCCGGCGGGGCGACGAGCGTCGGCAGGTCGCCCTCCACGAGGTCGGTCGTCCGATCGCGGGTGTACGAACTGGTACAGACCGCAGCGTCGACGGACTCGAGGTAGCGTTTCTCGCGTTCGCGCACGCGAGAGTCGTCTACTGCCGGGTCGGGCGTCCGAAGGAGGTGGACGAGCGAAACGATCGCTCCGGGTCGCTCGAGGTATGGATTGTGCTCGACCAGCGTCGGGTGACAGAGTTCGTCCTGTAAGAGGACGTCGTACGGGCGGTCCAGTCGCTCGCGAATCGACCGCTCGGTTTCGGGGGTAGTGGACTCCGTCTCGACTCCTCGCTCGCCGTTCGACCGCGGCGGGAGCGAGATCTCGTCGACCTCGTCCCCCCGCGCCTCGAGGAAGGCGACGAGTTTCCGATCGTAGCGGTAGCCCCCCGACGTTTGCTTGAGGTCACCTTCGACGACCAGTCCGATCTGCATCGTCAGAGCGAGCGCTCGTGGGCCACGCGGGCCACGTCGTCCTCTTCGATCTCGATCCGGAGTTCGGAGATGCCGTCGGTCTCGAGTCGCTCGAGCAGTCGATCGCCGAAGACGCGGGCGAACCGTTCCGCGCTCGGGTTCGCCTCCTCGAACGCGGGGAGATCGTTGAGCGTGCGGTCGCCGTAGAACGCGGCCACCGTATCCATCGCGTCGACGAGGTCGTCGATGTCGACGAGGTACTCGTACTCGTTCAGCTCCGGACCGCAGAGGGTCGCCTCGACGGTAAACTGGTGGGAATGACGGTCGCCTTCGGGACCCGGATCGGGCACTGTCAGGTAGTGTTGGGCGATAATGGACCGGGAGACGGAGACCGAGTACATAGCCCACGATACGTCGGCGAGGGGCTAAATGTCCCGCCGTGCGTTGCAGCCAGTGAACGAACGGCGCTCATACGGTTTGCTGTACCGATGTATCGGTGGGTCCGCAGGACGGTTGCGGTCCCACCGGAAACGACTTACAGCAGACAGTATCAGTGGCTCGTCTCCGATCGAGTCGAAATCGACAGTTCGGGAAGCCCGTTCATCGCCGAGCCAGTCACTGAAAGCTGGTTCAGCAACGGCGTCAGCGTGACCTGTTCGCAGTCTCGGTCCCACTCGACGACGCCCGCATCGGAGAGCGCGGGAAGGTGGACGTGCGTGAGAAGCAACAGAAGGTCGTGTTGGTGGTCGCTCGTCACGGCTTCGGCGGGCAGTTCGCGTTCGATCGCGGCGAGTTCGAGAGCCAACCGATCTGTCGACACCGGGTTCGGGTTGGTCAGCAGATACTGGAGGGTGTTCCGTCTGATCGCGTTCGCCAACACTGTATAGAATGTATCGAGGAATTCGGGCGTTTCGATCTGTTCGAGACGAAGTTGTTCGACCATATCAGAGACTAGAGTATGACTACCAAAGCATGAACTCATGGCTGCTCATGCCCTTTATGTAGTACTCAGGGGTTCATGACTGTCAGTTTTTCGTGTTTCGCGGACCGGATTGGGTCAACGCATCGTGGAGTACTTTGTCCGCGCCGCGGCGGATTCGCTCGGAGAGCGCCTGCACCGAGACGTCCAACTCCGCGGCGAGTTCGTCGTACTCGACGTCTCGAGGGACTTTGAAGTAGCCGCGTTCGACGGCGAGCGAGAGCGCTTCGTACTGCGCGTCGGTGAGACCGAAGTCCGTCTCGGTGGCGTTCGCGTCTGCCATCGAGGAGACGCGAGTGAGTTGGTAGCTAATGTCGTGCGTTCGGCAGTACTCGTTGAACTGGGCGAGCCCGGAGTGATCTTCGAATCGGATGCGGAACAGCCACTCGTCGTCGCTGTGGGCCTCGAGAATCGTCGCGTCGGTCTCCGTGATCCCAGCGATCAGCTGCTCGGCCGGATCCTCCCACTCGATCTTGTACAGTGCCCGGTCGTCGTACTCGTCGAGGACGGTGATCGATCTGACGTTCGGGCTCTCGTCCATCGCGGCTTCGAACTCCTTCAGGTCGGTTCCGTACCCCCAGATGTACGGCATCACTCGCTTGTCGGCTGGGACGACGCGCTCGATTTCGACCGACAGACCGGGATATTCGGCGATGATCTGTCCCAGCAGAAACTCGTCGCCCTGAATCGAAATCTCGGCGATGATAGCCATACGACGAGTAGGCGGCCCAGCGTAGTAACGACAGGGGTTACTTAGCCCGCACGCGCGGCTAATCGTACGTCAACAGCACCTGAATCGCCTCGTCGGGACGCTCCTCGAGCAGTTCGTAGGCCTCCTCGGCGTCCTCGAGCGCCACGTCGTGTGTAAGCAGCGGCGAGACCTCGAGTCGCTCCAACCACTCCCAGGTGAGGTCGTGGCGTCGCTCGCGAGACCAGCGACCGGAGAGTCGTGGATCGAGCGTGCTCACCTGAGTGCTCCGGATCTCAATGCGGTCGCGGTGAAAGCGGCCGCCGAGGTCGAGCGTCGCGGGCTTCGTCCCGTACCACGAGCCGACGAGCACGCGCCCGTCGAAGCCCGTCGTCGCGATGGCGTCGTCCAGCGCGTCGGGATCGCCCGAGAGCTCGTAAGTCAGATCCGCTCGATCGGTGGCGATCTCCCGAAACGCGTCGGGGAACTCGCCCTCGGCCGGATCGAGCGCGTGATCCGCGCCGAACCGCTCGGCATACCGTCGTCGCCGCTCGTCGGGTTCGAACGCGACGAGCGTCTCGAGGGGCGTGCGAGCGAGCAGGGCCGTCGTCAACAGACCCACGGTTCCCTGTCCGAAGACGGCGACCCGCTCGCCGAAGAGCGGAGCGCCGTCGAGCAGGAAGCCGACGGCCGTTTCGAGGTTCGCGAAGAGCGTCGCTTCCCGCGGCGAGACGCCGTCAGGGACCGGAAGGAGCGTCTCGGGATCGGCGAGAAACCGGCTTTCGTGAGCGTTGTACGCGAAGACGGTCCGGCCGACCCACTCAGCGTCAACATCCGCGCCGACAGCGGTGACCTCGCCGACCGCGGCGTAGCCGTACCTGAGCGGAAAAGAGAGGTCGCCGTCGAACGCCTCGAGTTCCTCGTCGGCGGGTAGCTCAGTCGGGGCCTCGCCGCGGTAGAGCAGCCCCTCCGTGCCGGCGCTGATCGCCGACGCAACGGTCCGAACGCGGACTTCGTCGGAGTCCGGTTCCGGGAGCGGACGGGACCTGACGGCGACGGTTCTCGGGCCCGTGAAGTAGAGGGATCGGGCCCTCGAGTCGGCCTCCGGCTGCACGCGGGGTGTGTCGGAGTCGGTCACGCTGGCGCGACTTCCACGGGCCGCCACTTGGTCGTTTGTACCGACGACGCGAGTATGGAATCCGTACGACCGACACGGACCGTCCCACCGAGCCGACCGACTGCTGTAGGTGGGCGTTTCGACGTGCGTCTCGAGCAGTTACGGCTCGATACGTTCGGACACGGCGAGCCAGTCCCAACAGAAGTTCGCCAGGAACGGGACCGACACGGCGATCGCGAACGCGCACGTAACAGTCCCAGCGAGAACCGGAACCAGCGCGAGCCAGATCGCGAGCATCGCGAGCGCTCCGAGGAGCCGACGGAATCGATTCGGCGGGAGTTCGGAGACGGGACGGCCGCGGCGAGTTTGCCACCACCGGCCGGCGACGAACAAGTACCGCGCAGCGCCGACAGCGAGGAAGACGTGGGGAAGTGCGCCGTCAAGGACGGCGACGAGGGTCCCTACGAGCACGACGAGCGCGTCGATCTCGACGTCGAGGCGCGCCCCGAGATCGGTGACGCTGTCCGTCGCTCGCGCCAGCTTCCCGTCGACCGCGTCCAGTGCCGCGGCGACGGCGAACAGCGCGGCCGGCACCCACGAGATCATCTCCGTTCCGGCTGGCGGTCCCGCGACGACGAAGCCGGCGAGCACGGCGACGGCCGCGCTGCGAGCCACCGTCACCCACGTCGCGAGCGTGACGGGGTGATGGCCGTGTCCGCTGACGACGCGGAAGAGCGCCGACTCGAGGACCGCCGCCAGTCCGACGATGGCCAGAAAGCCGGCGGACGGGCCGGCGGTCCATCCGATCTCGAGTGCGACCAGCGCGAGGCCGATCAACGCCGCGTTGCCGACGGTGAGGCGACCCCACTGCGGGAGCGTTCGTCGTCGGACGGCCAGCGTCGGGTCGTCGGTCATCGGTCACTCACGGCGGTAGAGCACCACCAGGACGACGATCAGCAGCACCTGTGCGACTTTGTCGACGACGCCGGCAGCCGTGAGGTCGCCGAGTCCGGCCGGCTGATTGACCGCATACCAGAGAAGTACCTGTCCGGCAGTAAAGGGGATTCCGAGGAGGTAGACGAGCCGTCGGCGGTAGTCGAGGAAGACAAGTGCGATTCCGAGACCGAAGCCGGCGGTCGCGATGAGGAAGGCGATACCCATCCAGTGAGGAAGAAAACCGATCCCGAGTATCAAGTGGATGACGGCGGTCACGAGCGCCAGCGCGATGGCTACCCAGTGGAGCGTCGAGACTGACTCGAGAGGAGATCGGCTGCTGGGTGCCATACGCTCGATCTGGATCTGCGTCGAAAAACGCTTTGCGCCGAATCGCTCGAGTATCGTGTGCCTAACCGGGGCGGGAGCCTAGATTTTGTTCGCAGGCGGGACGGTTCGCTCGCTGGGGTGGGTCGAGCCACCGGCGCCTCGCATGACGCGGATGGCGCTACCGGTGCCGAGCGACCCGGCGAACAGGACCGCGACGACGGTCGCGAGCACGGAGAGGCCGACGAGGCCGCTGAGCAGACTTCCGACGACGACGCCGATCCACAGCTGGTCCCGACCGAACCGCGCAGCAATCGACTGGCCGATCGCGACGAAGCCGGCGATCGTCAGCACGGGGACGACTGTTATCCCGATGGCGACCAAGACGATACCGAAGAACGTCCCGAGGCTCGTTCCGATGATCAAATAGCCCGTGCTCACGACGGCGCCGATAACTAGGAGGCTCGGCGCGCCGATACAGATCGAGATCACCGGACTTCGACGGCACTTCGTCACCGTTTGCGGCCCGAAGCTCTGCAGCAAGCCGAGGACAACCATCGCGACGACGAGCGTGACGCCGAAGTGAACCCCCGCTCGCTCCAGTGCGCTCAGCGCCTGATACGTCTCGAGTCCGATACCGGTCGTGGCGAAATGGCCGATTGACTCAAGTACTGCCCCATTGACACTATATAAATCTACTGGCCCCATATACGAACGGTATACTCTCATCTCCAATAGTGTTTTCGGTCAATGGTAACCACTATCAATCGTGAAAAGAACTCGAACTTCGTCCGTTCCGACGGTCGTACTGGACCGTGCGCAAGCCAGTTCGACGGGTTTAAGTTTGCCATGGCATTTCGTTCAAGGGAGACAGGCATTGCCTGTTTCACTGACCCGTAGGAGCACTCCTGCGTACTACGGAGGTGAACGATGGCAGATTCGGATATTGAAACAGCAGTCGCGCGCGCACTCGACGAGGCACCCGATCGGAACTTCACCGAGACGGTTGACCTCGCGATCAATCTGCGCGATCTCGACCTAAACGAACCGTCGAATCGAGTTGACGAGTCTATCGTCCTGCCGTCCGGAACCGGCCAGGAAACCCGTATCGTCGTTATCGCCGAGGGGGAAACCGCCGTCCGCGCCGAAGAGGCAGCGGACGAGGTTCTCTCGGAGGACGACGTGGCCGATCTGGACGACGACGAAGCCAAAGACATGGCGGACGAGACGGACTTCTTCATCGCCGAAGAGGCGATGATGCAAGATATCGCCCGGCACCTGGGTACCATTCTCGGTCCCCGGGGGAAGATGCCGGACCCGCTCGGCCCCGACGACGACGTCGTCGAGACCGTCAACAGACTCAAGAACACCGTGCAGCTTCGCTCCCGGGACCGACGAACGTTCCACACGCTCGTCGGCGCCGAAGATATGGATGCCGAAGATATCGCCGACAACATCGACGTCATCCTGCGACGCCTGCACGCCGACCTCGAGAAAGGTCCACAGAACATCGATGGCGTCTACGTAAAGACGACGATGGGACCGTCTCAGGAGGTAGTCTAACATGAGCGCACAGGCTGAACGCAAGACCGAGAACCTTCCACAGTGGAAGAAAGAGGAGGTCGACGACCTCGCCGAACTCATCGAGAGCTACGAGAGCGTCGGCATCGTCGGTATCACCGGCATTCCGAGCAAACAGCTCCAGGACATGCGTCGCGATCTGCACGGCACCGCCGAGTTGCGCGTCAGCCGCAACACGCTGCAGGTCCACGCGCTGGAAGACGCCGGACTCGACGAACTCGTCTCTCACATCGAGGGACAGGTCGGTCTCGTCGGCACGAACGAGAACCCCTTCTCGCTCTACAAGGAGCTCGAGGCGTCGAAGACGCCGGCACCGATCAACGAAGGCGAAGTCGCCCCGAACGACATCGTCGTCCCCGAGGGCGACACCGGTGTCGATCCGGGTCCGTTCGTCGGCGAGCTGCAGGGTATCGGCGCGAACGCGCGCATCGAGGACGGTTCGATTCAGGTCATGGAGGACTCGACGGTCTTAGAGGCCGGCGAGGAAGTCTCCGCGGACCTCTCGAACGTCCTCAACGAGCTCGGGATCGAGCCCAAGGAGGTCGGTCTCGACCTTCGCGCCGTCGTCGCCGACGGCGTGCTGTTCGACCCCGAGGACCTCGATATCGATATCGAGGCCTACGAGAGCGACGTGGCGACGGCCGCCGCTCGCGCTCGGAACCTCTCGATCAACGCGAGCTACCCGACCGAGGCGACCGTGCCGACGCTCATCTCGAAGGCGACGGGCGAGGCCAAGAGCCTGGGCCTGCACGCCGCGATCGAGGACGAAGACCTGATGCCCGACCTCGTCTCCAAGGCCGACGCACAGCTGCGTGCGCTCGCGGCCCAGATCGACGACGAGGACGCCCTGCCCGAGGAGCTGCAGGGTGTCGAAGCGCCCGCCGCCGAGCCGGCAGCGGACGCTGAGGACGGCGACGACGAATCGGCAGACGAAGACACTGACGCTGAGGCCGACGCCGCCGAAGACGAAGACGACGATGACGACGATGACGCTGGCGGCGGCGAAGGACTCGGCGCGATGTTCGGCTAATCACAACTGGAGGATACAACAATGGAATACGTTTACGCTGCACTCATCCTGAACGAAGCAGGCGAAGAGATCAACGAAGACAACCTGACGAACGTACTCGACGCTGCCGGCGTCGACGTCGAAGAATCCCGAGTCAAGGCGCTCGTCGCCGCACTCGAGGACGTCGACATCGACGAGGCAGTTTCCGAGGCTGCCGTCGCACCAGCTGCCGGAGCCGCCGCAGGCGGCGCCGCGGCCGGTGCGGCCGCAGGCGACGATGGCGACGACGAAGAGGTCGAAGAGACCAGCGACGTCCCGGACACGACGGACGACGACGACGAGGACGAGGACGACGACTCCGGCGGCGAGGGCCTCGGCGAACTCTTCGGCTAAGTCGCGCGACGACGACCGCAGACGATCTCGATTTTTTGACGCCACATCCGGAGCGACAGCTGGTTCCAACGGAGTTCGAGCCGTAGTCAGCGACAGCGATAGCACTCGCTCCGCCTCGAGGGGGTCGTTCAGCATGTATTGCGAAACCGGCCAGCCCCGCACCGTGACGTCGGTGGTGACGAGACGATTGAATTCGGGGCCGTCTGCGTTGGGATGGGTGCGCGGGTATCGGGGACTCGACCGGGGCACGGGTGTCGAGGACTCGACGGGGACTACTCGAGCGATTCGACGAACACGCTGAGGAGAAAGACAGTGATCGCACAGCAGAACGCGATGGCGCTGGCCGTCGCCACGGTGACGGCGATCCCGGCCTGGGAGTGATATGGATCGACGCCGGAGGTGACCAGGGAGTCGACCGTCTCGGCTCCGGCGTAGCCGACGGCCGACAGGACGAGCGTGGCTGTCACGCCGAGAAGGCCGCTCACGAAGCCGATGCTCGAGAACATTCCTTCGATACCGACGAGGGACCACGCTTGGTCCTCGGAGATCTCCTCGAGTCCGTCCCGGTAGGTCGCGGTGGCGGCGAGTCCGAGACTCGCCCCGACGAGACAGCAGACGCTAAACAGCGTTAGCGCGGTAAACGACACGCGAGAAAGCGCGGGATTGGGACCGACGTACTGCTGTTGGACGACAGGCGGGAGAAAGAGCATGAGCGGGAGCATCGATGACGCGGCAAACAGCAGATAGCTGCACCGACGAATCTTCTGTGGGATCGTCCACCTGCTCAACAGCGCCCGTCGGGCCCGGAGCAGCTCGTACTCCGAGCCTTCGAGTACGAGCTGGGTGTACTTATCGCGGTCGTGCATGCAGTTCGAACGGCGCAAGGCCGGATCCGATTATAGTCCTTGTGGATCGGGTCCACTCGAGCCCGCTCGCCGCGAAACGCGGTCGGCCTTTGCAATACGATGGCCCAGTCTGCGGGCTCTCAGTCAGTTCCGAAGATCGCAAAGGCTTGCGTTCGCTCCGAGACCCAGAAACACCAGCCCGTCTCAGTCGTCTGCAGGGGTTCCCGTTCCGGAGTCGGGAGCGACGCCGGCGCCGAACGCCGACGGCTGGTTGGCGATAATCGCTTCGTTGGCGGCGACCCAGCGGAGCAACAGGAACGCGAAGACGTACTTCGCACCGATGTCGAGGAAGCTGTACGCCCAGGAGGTGATCGCGACGTCGAGAATTGCCAGCCCTTCCGCGCCGAGCGCCCAGAAGATCGGGTAGCCGAGCCACAGGACGACCGTCAAGATTTTCAGCGTGTTGAATATCTCCGCCGTGTCAGCAACTTCGGCGTCCTTGGGCCACTCGACGAGCAGGACGTACAACACGACAAGGAAGAACGTACAGCTAATGAAATACCAGAACCAGCGGAGCCCGTAGGAGGACGTCGTCATTGCAGCCGCAAGTCCGGTCACGCACATCGCGATATCGGCCGTAATGATCGTAAACAGCTTCGTCAGGTTCGTTCCGGCGAGCAAACCGAGTGCGAGCAGGATCATCGGGGTCGACAGGGTCCAGGTGAGATACCGCCCCCACATCGTCAACACCTCTTCACCCGCTAACGCGTGCCCGCTCGGCATCTCGAAGAAGCTTATCGTCAGCCCCGATGCAAGCCCGGTATAGCTGGCGATCGATACGAGAGGCACCATGAGCGTGGCGACCCAGATGAGTTGTGCCCGCGGATCGGTGACGTTGCGTCCCATATACACGAACAGCAGGATCGCGACCCCGGCGAGAGCGATGTTCGCCCAGAACGACGCGTTCAACAGCGCGTTGTCCTGGACCTCCTGATACACCTCCGCTTGGCTCATCTCGAGCGGGACCCCGGACTGTGCGAGCAACGCAAACTCGGCCGCAACCGTTTCGAACATGGTACGAATACACTGAAGGAAGACCACCGGATAACGGTAAATCCATACCAGTAACAGGGAACAGCGCACCGACGCTTCGTCCGAACTCGCTCGTCGGAGACGGATGCGGGCAGGCAACACACTCGAGCCTAACGAGTCTGGTAGTGCAACTATATGGACCCGGTTATCTCGAGAACGGGTCTCGACGATCGTTCCTCCGTATCTGCCCGTTTCGGTCGACCGAGCCCGTGTATCGGGTGGGTACGTACTACTAATTTAATTAGTAAGGGGCCAAGCGTTAATCTGACTCGGCCCGTATTCTGTTACGTGTCTGTCACTCGTACGCTTCTCGTGGCTCCAGTGGACCAATCCGAGGAGCCGGCAACCGCACTCGAGGGATCCGAGTGTGCGGTTACGACCGCCAACCGTGCGACGACTGCGATGGCCGAGCTGACGACGGGAACGTTCGACTGCCTCGTCAGTACCTACCGTCTTCCCGGCGACGATGGCCTCTCGCTGATTCGGGCCGTCCGTGAGACGAATCCGGAGCTGCCGATCGTGCTCGTCACCGACCCCGACGACGAGACGATCGCAAGCGACGCGCTCTCGAGCGGGGCAAACAGGGTGATTGAGCGGAACGGACGGTCCTCGTTCGACCAGCTGCGAACGTGTGTCGCCGAGGTAACCGATTCAGCGGGACGCAGTTCGGAGCCAACCGATATCTCGGGGCACGAACCCGCAGCCGAACAGATCGTCCGGGTTGTCGACGAAGCGCCGATTGGAATTACGGTGAGCGACCCGTCGCTCCCGGATAATCCGATCGTCTACGTCAACGATGCGTGGCAACGGATTACCGGCTACGACAAGTCGGCCGTTCTCGGTCGAAGCCCGCGGCTACTGCAGGGCCCGAAGACCGATACGGGGCGAATCGAAGCCATCAACCGGGCGATCGAAACCGAGGAGCCCTCGACCGTCGAACTGCGTAACTACCGGAGCGACGGCTCGCCGTTCTGGAACGAACTCACCGTCGCGCCGATTTACGACGACGAGGGAGGATTAGCGCACTTCGTTGGCTTTCAAAGCGACGTTACCGACCGAAAGACTGCAGAGCAAACCGCCGACGAACGGGAAGCGAAACTGGCCGAGGAGCGCGCCGCGCTCGAGCACGTACTGGCCAGAGTCAACGGCCTCCTCAACGACATCGCTCGCGTCCTCGTCGAAGAGCGAGATCGCGCCGTCGTCGACGATCGCGTCTGTGAGGTGATTACCGACGCACCGGGATACGTAGCGAGCTGGCTGGGACGGACGAATCCCGCCGAAACCAGACTCGAACTCGCCTCGAGTTCGGGCCTCCCTGAGACCGGCAATGTGGAGCTGTCGCTCGATGGAGTCCCGTCTGCAGTCACAGACGCGATCGAAACCGGCGAACCACAGTGTCTCGATGCCGGCGTCGAATCGACCGACGCGCTCGGGCCGACATCGGTAGGTGGACGACGGCTACTGGTCGTTCCGCTTCGCTACGGAGAGAAGACGTACGGCTTCCTCGGCGTCTACGCCGGCGAGGCCGAAGCGCTCGACAGCCGCGAACGGCAACTGTTCGAGGCGATCGGACGGATGATCGCGAACGGGTTGAACGCCGTCGAAACGACGCGGATTCTGACGGCCGATCGCGTGACCGAACTCGAGTTCGAAATCGTCGACGACTCGTTCCCGCTGGTCGCAATTGCCGACAGACTCGAGACGACGGTCGAATACGTCGGACTGACGACGGGCAGCGAGGACGGGGCGTACGAGCTGTATCTGGCAGTTGCGTCACCGTTAGCGGGAGCACCGGCCACGTTGACCGACCTGCCGTTCGTCGAGGGGATCCGAATCATCGCCGACACCAACTCGGAGTGGACGATCGCCGTCACCGTCGCGGAGACGCCGGTTTACGAGCTCGCGGAGTACGGTATCACGATCGACACGATCACCGCAGACGGCAGTCAGGGGACGCTTACGGTTGTTACGCCGGTCGAATACGAGGTCCGGCCGCTGCTCGAACTACTCGAGTCCTACTACGACACGGTCGAACTCCGCTCGCAACATGAACGCGATCGGCGGGATCGAACGCCGAACGAGTTCGCCTCGCAGATCGACACGAAACTGACCGACCGGCAGTATACCGCCCTCGAGACCGCCCAGTTGAACGGCTACTTCGAGTGGCCGCGACCGGTCGACGGCGGGGAACTCGCCGAGACGATGGGGATCTCACGGCAGACGTTCCACCAGCACCTCCGTGCAGCCGAACGAAAACTCGCCGAGAGCTACTTCGAGCAGCGCGATCCTCACTAGTATGGTGCCGTGTTCTTTCTTTTCAAGTCCGAACTCCTGTTCGTGAGCCGGTGGCTACCGAAACTGGATACGAACGAGACCGCGTGGCCCGTAGAGTGTTCCGGTCGAAGACTGCACTCCGTGGCTGATTCCCGATGACTGCAGCAATCAGCTATCTGACCGTCCACGCGGCGTTCGTGTTGCCGCCGATCGTCGCGCTCGGCTGGCTCGCGTGGCGTCGACCGGCGGCCTGGTGGAATCGGCGAGCGTTCAGCGGACTCGCGATTATTCTGCTCCTCGCGTTCGCCTACACGACGCCATGGGACAATCTTCTGATCGCGGAGGGCGTCTGGTGGTACGGGGACGACGCCATCGTGGCGACCGTCTGGTACGCCCCGCTCGAGGAGTACCTGTTTTTCATCCTCCAGCCGATCCTCACGGCGTTCTGGCTCTTTCAGTTCCTCACGGTCCCCGACCGTTCACTGTGGATTCCGCGGTCACACCGGATCGTCGGCTGGCTCGCGGGGCTGGCTATCGGCGTCGGCGGCTGGCTGTTGCTCGGGTCGACGTCGACGCTCTATCTCGGCGCGATTTTGCTCTGGGCCGGCCCGATCCTCGCCATCCAGTGGGCTTTCGGTATCACCGCGCTGTGGGCAGTCAGACGAACGGTGCTGTTCGCGGTCGCCGTTCCGACGCTCTATCTCTGGCTCGTCGATCGGGTCGCTATCGAACTCGGGGTCTGGGTGATCTCCAACGAACACACGGTTGGCATCTCGCTGCTTGGCCTCCCAATAGAGGAGGCGCTGTTCTTCCTCGTCACGAACGTGTTCGTCGTGCAAGGGCTGGTGTTGTACGTCTGGACGCTCGAGCGACTCGACGGATCCATTGCGCTCCCCGTCGGTGGCCGGCTCAAATCGGATGACTGACTCGAGAACGTCGACACGGCCGGAGATCTATCCTGAACGGCGTCGCGCTCGAGCCGTCGCGCGCACCGTGAGCCTCGTCGCCGGGACGGCGGCGCTAGTACTCGGGACTGTCCTCGCAGTCGTCACCGGCTCGCTCCCGCTGTCGGTGCAGTACGTTCCGTTGCTCGTAAGCGTCGTCGTGCTGGGGCTTCCCCACGGGGCGGTCGACCATCTCGTCCTCCCTCGAGCTCGAAACGAGCCGATCACGACTCGATCGCTGGCAGCCGTCGGCGCGCTTTATCTCGTGGTCGGTGCGGCCTACGCTGCGGTCTGGCTGGTCACACCGGTTGCCGCGTTCGTCCTGTTTATCCTCGCCACGCTGTTTCACTGGGGCCAGGGCGACGTTTACGTACTCGTCGATCTGTTCGGCGCCGACTACCTCGACGCGTCGTGGCGACGGCTACTCACGCTCGTCGTTCGCGGCGGCGCGCCGATGCTCGTCCCGCTGGTCGCCTTCCCGGAGCAGTACGGCTTCGTCGCCGGGACGCTGGTCGGCCTGTTCGATCCCGATGCGGCGGCGACTTTCGAGTCCGTGGGTCAACCGCGAGTCCGACTGGCCGTCGGGTTGGGGTACGGACTTACGGTCGTCACCGCCCTCGGCATCGGCTACGTGCGATCGGGTAACTCGAGGGCGTGGCGAATCGACGCCGGCGAAACCGTCGCCCTCGTCGCGTTCTTTGCGGCCGTTCCGCCGGTCCTCGCGATCGGCTGTTACTTCTGTTTCTGGCACAGCGTTCGCCACATTTTCCGGACGATGCTCGTCGACGACGGTGCCGTCTCCGCCCTCGCCGCGGGCGCGCTGGGTCGGGCGAGTCGCCGATTCGCCCGCGACGCGACGCCGTTGACAGTGGGCGCGATTCTCGTTCTCGGGGCGGTCGCGCTGTTGCTACCGCAAACACCGGCGACCGTCCCGGAAGTGGGGGCACTCTACCTCGTGACGATCGCCATTCTCACGCTGCCCCACATTGCGGTAGTCTCGGTTCTCGACCGCATACAGGGCCTCTGGTGGCCGTGATTCGGGAGGGGCCGCCTGCGAAACGGGCGGGAACTTTAAATCGGAACGGGCGGCCAAACCGTTCGATGGTCGCCACTCCAGTCGAGTTCATTCTCGAGCCGAGGCTGACGCTCCAGTTACTCGGCTGGGTGCTGGCCGGGTCGCTGCTGGGGAGTTGCAGCGGGCTCGTTCCGGGGCTCCACGCCAACAACTTCGCACTCTTGCTCGCTGGCTTCGCGCCGTCGATCCCCGGCGAGCCGCTGTTCGTCGGCTGTGCGATGCTCGCCGCGGGCGTCGTCCACACCTTCCTCAACGCCGTCCCCGCGATGGCGTTGGGGGTGCCCGACGCGGAGATGGCCGTGACCGCGCTGCCGGGCCACCGGATGGTGCTCGAGGGCCGTGGCTACGAGGCGATCCGACTCTCCGCCCTCGGGAGTATCCTCGCCGTCCTGCTGGCGGTTCCGCTGGCCCTGCCGATTACGTGGGGCGTGACGGCCGCCTATCCGACGATTCGGGACAACCTGGCGCTGGTGTTAGCGATGGTCGTCGTCGCACTGGTCGCCTCGGAGTACACCTGGCGCGCTCGCGTCGGCGGCGTCGTCTCCTTTCTCCTCGCGGCCGCGCTGGGACTGCTCACGCTCGATCTCTCGCCGGACGCGCCCCTCGAGGCCGGCGGGATGCTCGCGCCGCTCTTTGCGGGCCTCTTCGGCGCGCCGGTGTTGATCGACGCGATTCGCGGGGGCGGCGTGCCGCCGCAGTACGACGAACCGATTGTGATGCCCCGCTGGCTCGTCGGCGCGACGGCGCTCGCCGGCGCACTCGCGGGTGCCGTGGTCGGGTACATCCCGGGTATCTCGGCCGCGATCGCCGCCGTCGCGGTTCTCATCCTCGTTCCCGGACAGTCCGGTGATCGGGGCTATATCGTCGCGACCAGCGGCGTGGATACGGCAAATACGATCTTCGCGCTCTTCGCGCTGGTCGCCATCGGCCAGCCCCGAACCGGCGTGATGGTCGCCTTCGAGAACGTGGGCGCTCCCCTCGAGTTGCCGATCCTGCTCGGTGGCGTCGTTCTCGCCGGCCTGTTCGGGTTCGTCCTCGTGATCGTCGTCGGGGACGCCTACCTCGAGATCGTCGGAACGGTGGCGTACTGGAAGATTTCGGTGGCCGTCCTCGGCCTCCTCTGTGTCCTCTCGTATCTCTTTGCGGGTCTCGTCGGGACTTTCGTCTTCATCGTCGCCGCTGCTGTCGGGATGGTTCCGATTCGGTTTCGGGCACGACGCGTGCACCTGATGGGCGTGCTGATCGGTCCCCTACTGTTGCTGCAGTGATCGGCGCGGTACTCCTCGATCGGTATTCGAACGTTCCCGCGGCCGTGACTGTGTGTGAATGACGCACAAACCCTTTTGCTCGAAACTGGTGTAGAAACTCGAGGTGTCAATACAATGGTAAACGCGACAGTCGACGTCCTCTATCGCGGGGGACTCGAGTGCGACCAGAACTACATGCTCGAGGGCCACACCCTCGGCACGCACGACGAACCGAATCCGGACGTGGACTACGACGAAATTCCCGTCTGGAGCCTCGTCATCGATCATCCGGAGGGAACGATCCTCTGGGACACCGGCAACCACCCCGAGGCGCTCGAGGGCCACTGGCCGGAGGGGCTGTTGCAGGCGTTCTACCCGTACGACGCCGACGAACACCGGCTCGACGACGACCTCGAGAAGGCGGGCTACAGCATCGACGACATCGATTACGTCTTCCAGTCCCACCTCCACCTCGATCACGCCGGCGGCCTGGAGTTCTTCGACGGCACCGACGTGCCGATTTTCGTCCACGAGAAGGAGCTCAAGTACGCCTACTACAGCGCGAAGACCGACAAGGGAAGCGGCGCGTACATCCTGGACGACTTCGACCACGACCTCAACTGGCAGGTGCTCCACCAGGACCGGGAGGAACACTTCGAAGACATCGAATTCGTCCGATTCCCCGGCCACACGCCGGGCCTGACTGGGACCGTGATGCACCTCGATGGGGACGGAACCGTCGTTATCACCGGCGACCAACTCTACCGAGCGGAGAACTTCGAGGACGAGATTCCGCTGGGCGCGTTGCTCCTCTGGGGGAAGACCGAGTGGTTCGACAGCCTCCAGCGAATCAAGGAACTCGAGCGCCGCCACGACGCCCAGATCGTCTACGGCCACGACAGCGACCAGTTCGAGGAGATTCGAGACGGATGGGGGCAGTGAGATGAGCTACGAGCGCTCCGTCTCCGCGCCGGAACACGAACTCCAGCCGGAGACGGTCTGGCACCTGCAGATGCCCCAAATCCGGTGCGGACGCGACGCCGTCGAGGAGTTGGCGTTCCAGCTCGCCGACCTCGGCGTCAGTGCCGACGACGACCCCCACGGGCTCGTCGTCACCGACGAGGAGCTGGTCGACATCGGCCACGTCGGTCGGGTGACGGACCACCTCGAGGACGCGGGCTACGACGTCACGGTCTGGGACGGCGCGGAACGCGAGCCCTCGATCGAAAACGTCGACGGCTGCATCGAGTTCGTTCGCGAGAACGAAGGCGAGGACGGCTACGACTTCTACGTCGGCTTCGGCGGCGGAAGCTGTATCGACGTGGCGAAGACGACTCGTGCGGTGATCGCCAACGGCGGGAAGGTACTCGACTACATCGCCGAACCGACGGGCGAAGGCGAGGCGCTGACCGACTCCGGGCCGCCGCTGGTGCTCATGCCGACGACGGCGGGGACGGGGGCCGAAATTTCGCCCGTCGCCATCCTCTCGGTTGAGGAGAAAGAAATCAAGGAGGGGATCTCGAGCAACCACATTCGCGCCGACGCGGCCGTCCTCGACCCGACGTTCACGACCACGCTGCCGCCCGAGATAACCGCCAAGTCGGCGATGGACGCGCTGGGCCACGCCATCGAGGGCTACACGACTCACCCCTTCGACGGGCTCCTCCGGGCTTCGAACCCGGAGTCTCGGCCCGTCTACGCCGGCCGAACCGAACTCACCGAGATGTTCTCGGAGAAGGCGATCGAACTGCTGTCCGGGAACGTCCGGACGGCGGTCCACAACGGGGACAACCTCGAGGCGCGCGCGGCGATGCTCAAGGGAGCCTTATTCGGTGCAATCGCGGGACTGACGGCCGGAGCCAGCCTCGCGCACGCGATGGCCTACCCCGTCGGCAACCGCTATCATACCTACCACGGCGAGACCATCGCGGTATTGACGCCCGCGAGCACGCTCGGTTACAACGTCGCCAGCGACCCCGAGCGGTTCGTCGAGGTCGCGAACATGCTCGGAGCCGACACCGACGGCATGGGAACCCGCGAGGCCGCCGATCAGGCCAGACGGGAGTTCGTCCGACTCCAGCAGGATCTGAACGTGATCCCGAGCGGCCTCGAGGAACTCGCCGGAGTCACCGAGGAAGACATCGACTGGCTGGCGACCCAGACCGTCGAGACCCAGCAGCGCCTGCTACGCTGTAATCCGCGGCCGGTGACGAAAGACGACGCCGAAGACATCTTTCGGGACGCACTGCACAACTGGGAATAGTTCGCCGGGACTACGACTGACTCGAGTCCCGCGCCGCGACGACGGTCTCGACGCGCTCGAGCGAGACCGGGTTCGTCGTCTCGCCACCCTCCTTCGTCGCCGTGCCGACGATAACGCCGTCGGCACCCGCCTCGAGCGTCTCGCCGACCGTCTCGCTCGTCACGCCGCTGCCGACGAAGACTGGGGTGGCATCGTCGGTGGCGGTTTCTCGCAGTGCGCTCGAGACGCGTTCGACGTCCTCGAGCGGCGTCTCGGAGCCGGTTCCGGTCCCCGAGACGACGACGCCGTCGGCCCGGCCGCGCTCGGCCGTCTCGAGGGCGGCCTGTTCGATAGCCGTCTCGCCGACGGGCGTCGCGTGCTTAACGTGGACGTCCGCGAGGATGGCGACGTCGGCGTCGATCCGTTCCCGGAGCCTGAGGGTTTCGTGGGCCTGTCCCTCGAGGACGCCCTGATCGGTCGCCGCCGCCCCGACGTGGACGTTGATGCGGACGAACTCCGCGTCTGCGGCGGCGGCGATCGAGAGCGCGGCGTCGGCGTCGTTTCTGAGGACGTTGATCCCGACGGGGACGTCGACGGCGCTCGGCAGGTTCGTCGCGAGTGCGGTCATCTCCGCGACGACGTGTTTCGGCACGTCCTCCGGGTAGAACGGTGCGTCACCGAAGTTCTCGACGATGATGCCGTCGACGCCGCCGGCCTCGAGTCGGCGGGCGTCCTCGAGTGCGCGGTTGCGGATTGCGGCTCGGTCGCCATCGAAGGCGGGTGCGCCCGGCAGCGGCGGGAGGTGGACCATCCCGACGACGGGGTGAGCCGAATCGAACCGATCCAGTAGCGGTGTCGGTGTCATAGCGGTGCTGTGAGCGCGAATATAATAAGTCACCCCGAACGACTACCGCCGTGGACGAGCCGTACTCGTCACGAAGACCGGTTGTTCACGCTGGCAGCGATGAGATCCACGGCCTCCCCGACCGTGTCACTCGATTCGGGCTCATGGTTTCAGCGGTCAGCGTCTCGCGACGCGCCGCGCCCCGCGTCGCTCGCTCGCCCCTCGCGCGACATTGGACCGTGGTTCGGGTTCGATAGTCGCTCACCACGATTTCCGGCGCCACCGAGAGGCCACACCCACCCAGCACGTCCGGAATCGCTGCGGATCGGTTCGACTCTCGAGCCGGCAAGGCCACCCTCGTTCACCGTGGTTTTCCCCCGCCTGTGATAACACTCGAGCGATGCCCGATCTCTTCGATCCGTTATCGATTCGCGACCTCGAGATACCAAACCGGCTCGCCGTCTCGCCGATGTGCCAGTACTCGTGTGACACTGACGGACTGCCGACCGAGTGGCACCGCGTCCACCTCGGGAGTCGCGCCGTCGGTGGTGCCGGGATCGTCATGACCGAAGCCACCGCGGTGAGTCCCCGCGGACGGATCACGCCCCACGATCTGGGGATCTGGAGCGACGAGCACGCGAGCGGGCTCGAACCCACCACGCAGTTCATCCGCGACCAGGACGGGGTGCCGGCGATCCAACTCGCCCACGCGGGCCACAAGGCCAGCAAGAAACGTCCGTGGGAGGGCAACGCCCCAATCGCGCCCGAGGACGGCGGCTGGGAGGTACTCTCGCCGTCGCCCGACGCCTACCCGCCGTTCGACGGCGATCGACCGGCGATGACGAAGGCGACGCAGGACGACATCCGGGGTGTGGTCGAGGCCTACCGCGCCGCGGCCGAACGATCGCTCGCCGCCGGCTTCGACATCGCCGAAGTCCACGCGGCCCACGGCTACCTGCTTCACGAGTTCCTCTCGCCGGTGACGAACCGTCGCGAGGACGAGTACGGTGGGAGCTTCGAGAACCGATCCCGAATCGTCCGGGAGGTCGTCGACGCCGTCCGAGACGTCTGGCCGGATGAGAAACCGGTGTTCGTTCGGATCTCCGGCACCGACTGGCTTGAGGGCCGCGAGTCGTGGGATATCGCCCAGTCCGTCCGGCTGGCCGACGACCTCGCCGACCGCGGCGTCGATCTGATCGACGTCAGTTCCGGCGGGCTCCACCCCGAACAGGACGTGCCAGGCGGACCGAACTTTCAGGTGCCGCTGGCGCAGGCGGTCAGCGAGGGAGCGGACGTCGCTGCCGGTGCCGTCGGCGGAATCACCGAACCCGAGCAGGCCGACGCCGTGATTCGAAACGGTCGGGCCGACCTCGTTCTCGTCGGGCGGGAGTTCCTCCGGGATCCGTACTTCGGACTGCGTGCGGCCGGTGCGCTCACGACCGACGCGGCTTCCCGATGGCCGGTTCAGTATCGGCGCAGCGTTCGCTAACGCCCGACCGATTTCGAACGATTTCGGACTCCCCCGTCAATTATCGGGGAATATCGAATTGTTCCCGAACATAGTCGTGAGACATCCCGAGAGATGGGAATTAGGTATCTTTTTCAATGGGAGAGAAGCGCGACGTTTCGATGACGACAACTATGACTGAACATACCCGACGAACGGTGCTGAAAGCGGCAGGCGCAACGACGATTGCGGCCGTAGCAGCGGGCTGTCTCGGTGATGACGACGACGGTGACGGAGACGGGAACGGGGACGACAACGGCGACGACGAAACGTTCGAGATCGACGCGGGGACTGAGATCGTCGTCGACGGCTACAACACCCACTGGGAGGGCGTCGAACCCAGCCCGATTGACGGCGTCGAGAATCCGACGCTCGTCCTCGAGGAGGGCGAAGAGTACACGATCGAGTGGGTCAACGCCGACGACATGGCACACGACCTCCAGATCTGGGACGACGGCGGCGACGTCGTCGACGAACTGACGACCGACCAGATCGACAGCGAAGGCGACAGCGCCTCGCTCGAGTTCACGGCGGCCGCCGAGATGGCGGCCTACGTCTGTAGCCTCCACTCCGGCTCGCAGTACGCCGACCTCGTCGTCGAGTGATCAGACGCCGGACGGCCGATCGACGCGATCGTTCGTCCGTCCGCTCTGGGCTTCAATCCTCGAGCGACGACACTGCGCCTTTTCGTGTTCGACGCTCTTCGATCCGGAAGCCGTCCTCTCGAGCCGCATGCACCCGCTGGGGGTAAGGGATCTCGATTCCCTCCCGATCGAACGCGGCCACGATCGCGTCCATCACGTCCGTCTGCGCGTCGTGTTTTCGACGCATCGTCGGATCGCCGATCCAGGCGCGACACTCGAGAACGATCGCGGAATCGTCGAATCGCTTGCCGACCACCTGCGGGTTCGGGGCGTTCTTGATCGACTCGAGATCGCTGACGGCGTCGGCGATGACCGAGCGGGCGTGTTCGGGATGGTCGTCGTAATCGATGCCGACGTCGACCGCGATGCGAAGCTGGTCGTTCTGGGAGTAGTTCGTCAGTTGGCTGTTCGTCACCTCGTCGTTGGGGACCAGCACGTGTTTGTCGTCGAACGTCTGAATCTTGGTGGAGAAGATGGTGACGTCGGTGACGATGCCGGTGGTCTCGTTGATCTCGATCCAGTCGCCGACGTGAAACGGTCGAGAGAACAGTAGGATGAAGCCGGCGAGCATCGCGGTCAGCGTCTCGCGGGCGGTCAGCGCGACGATCGCGGTAATCGCCCCCGCGCCGATGAAGATGTTCGTGAGGTCGATCCCCCACAGCGTCAGGACCATCGCCGCGGCAAGGGCGACGATCGCGACGTCCGAGACGTGGTAGGCCACCTCGCTCTGGTGTCTCGTGATCGCTCTCGTCTGGGAGAGCTTGTCGATCGATCGATTGACGAACCGAATCGCGAGGTAGGCGGTCAGGACGATCGCGCCGGTCACCAGCTGCTGGGCGGCGAGCCACCGATCGATGACCATCGTCCGAAGCGTGTACTCGAGGACGAACGTGACGTGCCAGATCACGCTAAACGCGTAGACGCCACCGATGACGATCACACCGAGAAGCACGACGGAACTGGCCTCGGCGAGCTGGGTGCCGGACCGACGGCGAACGACGTCCTGAAACCGAGACGCCACACCGAAGCCGAGGAGGGCGACGACGGCGAGGACGACCGTCGCGAGGAGTTGCATCTCGAGCGAGGCGAGATACGTCTCCTGAATCCACGGAATCGGGTCCGGTCGGAGTGAGGACGACTGCAGCGGAGCGCTCGAAACGAACCAACTCATTCGACAGTATCGATAGCGGACCGGTCCATTTCAGCGAAAAGCCAGCAGACGCAACCACGATCGGACCCGGATCCGGGAGTCGAGGACTATCTTGAGGCCGCTCGATAGGTCAGTGTGCGTCTCGGTCAGTTTGGGAGTCGTCGACCGCCCGGAAGAGCGTGACCGTGATTTCGTTTCCGCCGGACGGATGGTGCACCACGTCGATCGATCCGCCGGACAGCGTCACGATCCACTGAACGAGCCACAGTCCGAGTCCGCTGCCGTGACGGAGCGGCGTCTCGTCTTCGCCCGTCAGCGAGGCACGCTCCTGATCGGTAAGCGGCGGCGCGGCGTCGACGAAACTCACGTAGACGACCGGTCGGTCCGATTCTCCGGGGCGGAACCGTTGCGTTCCGGTGTCCGTCGTTACGGTGACCGTCGGGTGGGCCGGCGTAGCGTGTTTGATTCCGTTCTCGAGCAGTTCTTCGAACGCGATGGCGAGCGCATCGGAGCCGATAACGTGAATACCGTCCTGAACGTCGGTTTCGAGGGTTGCAGCCGGATAGGCGCGGCGAACGGAATCGGCGGCGGCCGCGGCGAGTTGCGCCAGTGGAACCGCTCGGGGTTCGAACTGCCCGTGTTCAAGTACCGTGTCGATATCGCGCGCCCGTTCGGCGAGCCGAAGGAGATCCTCACCGTGTTCGGTGATCGGAGCTAACTGCTCGTCGTCGAGCGTGGTCGCCCCCTCGAGCGTGGAAACCTGACCGAGGATCACGTTCATACTGTTTCGGATGTTGTGGCGAAGCACCCGGTGGAGGAGTTCGGCACGGCGTTCTTCTTCTACGCGGGCGGTAACGTCTTGTTGGAAGCCGATGAAGTGGGTGAGGTTCCCGTTCGGATCGAACACCGGCGTGATGTTGACCCGGTTCCAGAACGGGGTGCCGTTCTTTCGGTAGTTGATGAGTTCGACGGTAACCGGCTGTCGCGCATCGATCGCGTCACGCATTCTCGAGACGGGAGCGGGATCCGTTCGCGGCCCCTGCAAAAATCGAGTGTTGCGGCCGCGAATGTCCGCTTCCGCGTATCCGGTGAGCGTTTCGAACCCCTCGTTGGCGTAGATGATCGGATTGTCGGACTGGTGTGGGTCCGTGATGAGAATGCCAATCTCGGCCGCGTCCATCGCCCACGTGTGAAGCATCCGATCGGTAACGTCTCGAAAGTAGACCGAAAGGCCATCCGTCGAGGGGTAGGCGAGCACGTGAAACCACGTTTCCAACGGCTCGTAGTAAATCTCGAGTTCGGTCCGTTCGCCGGTTTCTCTCGCGCGCACGAACTCCTCGTAGAGCGGCGTGTTGGTCGCTTCCGGAAACACGTCCCAGACGGAGCGACCGATCAGCTCTTCCGCGGACCGCTGGAGGAGCGTCTCCGCACTCCGGTTCACGGACGAAAAGCGCCACTCGCCGTCGAGCGAATAGAAGCTATCCGTGATGCGGTTGAGAACGCCCCGGTCGTGCTCCTCGAGGGGCTGTAACTCGCCGCGTTGGAGATACTCGACGAGGTCCTGAATCGCTTCGTGGACTCGGTCGACTGCATCGGGACGTTGCATCTGGACGGTTGCCGTCGGTTGCGGACCGTCCTCGTCGCCGGGTGCCGCCATCCCGTCGGTGAGCAAAATCGCCGGAAGTAACGCGTGTCGTCGCCGCGCGCGCCGAAGCAACTCGTCGGCGGGCATATCAGGTAAGTCGCGACCGTAAAGCAAGACGTCGATATCTCCCTTCTCGAGGCGCTCGAGTGTCGAACGGCCCGTTCGCGTCGTGACGACGGAGAACGCCTCCTGTGAACGGAGATATCGAACGAGATCCTCCTCGTACGATGGATCCGACGCACACAGAAGCGTTAGCGTCATCGCTGGTCTCCGACGGAGGTCCGATTCCGTCGACGTCGAACTGCACTCTCGCCAGTCGTCCAATCAGAGGGCAGAAACCTGTGAGAGCATGGTAGTGTCATCGGTTTTGAAGCGGACGGTCACTGCGGGTACCCGATTTGCCGTAAATATAGTTTATCCCAAAGCAGTTTGGGTATATATAATTTCTGTCAGAAGTCTAATGGCACCTCCGCAACCAATACAGCCGATCGACGGTTCTGTGATTCAACCCACGCTCTGGTAACACGTAGAGCCTGATAATAATTCAGATTTCCGATAAGAAGTGGCCGTAAACGAAGATCCTCTCCGGCAGATATTCTGGGAGCATCCGTTTCCACTCGCTCACCGGCTCCGCACCGTTCGTCACTCGTCGGTCCACTTGATCGAACAACCTTGGGAGGGCTGCCACTCCAGGTCGACCGATCCGCCCTCGAGCACCGAGTCGATGGCTTCGCGGACGTGGAACCGCGTGGGTTCGTCGTCGGGGTTGAGGGCGTCGTCGAGGCGGCCCTGATAGACCAACTGGAACGCCTCGTCGGCCTCGGACCAGGCGAAGAGGAACGGATCCGGCGTACAGACCGCGCCATACTCCCTCGCGACCGCCTGGCTCTCGTCGCGCAGGTAGGCGTCGTACCGAACGCGGCCGTCCTCAACGTACTCTCGCATCGCCTCGAGCGAATCGTCGGGATACTCCTCGGCGTCGTTGGGGTTGATCCCGACGACCGCAACGTCGTCGTACTCGGCGGCCAGTTCGTTCAGTAGGTCGAACTTCGCCTTCGCGTACGGACAGTGGTTGCACGTGAAGACGAGCAGAAGCGCCTCGTTGTCCGCGAACGAGTCGAGCGTGTACGTCTCGCCGTCCGCGCCCTCGAGTTCGAAGTCGGGGGCGGGGTCGCCTGCGTCCAGTTCCGTGTCGGACTCTTTCAGTACCATATCGGCGAATTCCGGACGAGATCCCTTAAGGGTCGTGTTCGTCGCATCGTTCGGCCGACTGGTTTCCGCCTCCGCTACCGACCAGTAGAAGTCGGCGGTTGTCGGTGAAAGAGTCAAACTTTCAATGGCTTTCACTAACTGCGTGCTGAATATAGCGCAGGATGCAGCACGGTTAGTTGCCTTGTCTCTCCCGAATTACCCGGTGTCGAACGTGTGAACTGACCACCACGAATCACGATCAAGTCGGCGTTTTCGTCAGTCGTCGTCAGTCGCTCGAGGATCGTGACTCGGATTTACTTTTGAGTTATAACAATATTGGAGATGGTCGTAATAAGTCCCAAAATAGGTTTATATCTCCGTTTGGTGTGCGATCTATGCTGATGAAGGAACTAATTGTACTCGCGTTCGACTCGATGGACGGCGCGAAAGACGTTCGAGACGAACTGTACGAGCTTCAAAAACAGGAACTACTCCAGCTCGACGACGCGGCGGTTGTCGTTAGAAAAGAAGACGGCCACGTCAAAGTCAAGCAGGCTCGAAGCCTGGTTGGCGCGGGCGCGCTCGGCGGTGCGTTCTGGGGCCTGCTGATCGGAATCATTTTCTGGATGCCGTGGCTCGGACTCGCTGCAGGCGCTGCGGGCGGTGCGCTCGCGGGCAAGTTCAAAGACGTCGGCATCGACGACGAGTTTATCGACGAGGTTTCTGAGACTATCGAACCCGGCCACTCGGCGCTGTTCATGCTGGTTCACGACGTTTCCGAAAACCGGGTCCTCGAGGACCTCGCCGGATACGACCCCGAGGTCATCCGGACGAACCTCTCTCCCGAGGACGAGGATACGCTCCGCGAACGGTTCGCTGCCGAAGAGGTCGCCGCCTGAGCGACCACCGTCGCTTTTCGGTCCACCGCTTGGCAGAGCCATAGAATGATGATAACTGACCTCGGGGCGTCCCGTAGAGCCTCGTCCTGCAGGCTCTCGATCGAGACGGTGGCACAAAGCACGACCCACCTATTTGTACCCCCCGCAACATCGATGTGGTATGAAGACGCTCGAGGTCACCGACGAACAGTACGCAGTCATCCAGCAACTCCGCGAAGAGATCTCCGAACAGGTCGTCGGCAAGTACGGCTTCGTCCGCGAACGCGACGCCGTCCAGTACCTGATCGACAACCTCGACGGCGAGACCGAACTCGAGATAGATCTCGAGGCGGGCCTCGACTCCTCGGCGACCGACGACGTGGCCGCCTCCGTCGGCGCTGCGATCGACGGCGAGTCGACCCCGGAGGATCTCGAGGAGGTCTCCTACATCGAAGACGACTCGGCCGACGAAGACGATGAGTCGGAGTCCGACGCGGATTCTGACGACGAAGACGATGAAAGTGGCGAGATCGACGGCGATGCTGAAGGCTCGAGCGAGGATGCCACCGGAGACGGCGAGTCGCCGGCCGATGCGGAGACGGCAGCCGACGGCAACGATGGCGGCGGTGATGGGTCGGCAGACGACGACGATATGTTAGACGAGATGATGAGCCTGCTCGAGACCCACGACGACAAGTGGTCGGAGTCCAGCTCCGCGGACTACCGCTACAGCGTCGACCTCCCGGACGGCACGACGGAGAACGTCCAGACGAAAGACGACGTTCGGGCGCTGCTGTTCAAGAACTATCGATAGCGTCGACCGCGCGGTCCGATAGCGATCGTCCGCGGATCGATCCCTGCTCGCGGTTGCAGCCGACCGATTTGCAATTTCCTGTCGCCGACCGGCTCGAAGCCAATCGCCTGCCAGTGTGCTATCGGCCGACGGTCACCGTCGCCGACCGAGTCACGGTCCGCACTCGAGACGTCACCGGTTGATCGGAGCGATCGAATAGCCGTCACCGAGTACCGTGGCATTTGAGAACGAACAGCTAACGTGACAGTACGATCACCTTTCGATACACTTTATGGTAGTAGTCGGTACATTCCGAGACGAAGCCAAAAAATGAGCCGAGCATACCCGTTTCAGCAGGAGAAGGATATCACCTGTCCGGATTGTCAGCGGAGCGTTCCGATTCAATCGCGTATCTGTCCTCGCTGTGAATCGTCGCTTCATTAGGCGTTGTGTTGGTTTCTGACGTGCAACGAGGCACAACGAGCGAGTGAGGAAACAGGTGAGTGCGATCGTCAGTTCCGTCTGTAGCCGCTACTGGCCGCCGAAAGTTCTCTCGAGGTGACTCGGCTCCGCTCCGACCGCGGCGCGTTGCCGACCGAACAACGGTAGACCTTTACTCGCGCTCGCGCTTCGCGTTTGTATGAGCGAACGCGAGGTGCTCGAGTTGCTTCGTGAGAACGCCCGATACTCGACCGACGATATCGCGCGAATGACCGGCCTCGACGAGCGGGAAGTCGAGGCGGCGATCGAAGAACTCGAGGCAACAGGCGTCGTCCGTGGCTATCAGGCGGTCGTCGACTGGGACAAACTGGAAGACGAACGCGTCCGTGCCGAAGTCGAGTTGAACGTCCACCTCGACCGCGAGACGGGTTACGGCGACATCGCAGAGCGCCTCGCACGGTTTCCGCAGGTCACCGCACTCAGACTAGTCAGCGGCGACTACGACTTCGACATGGAAGTCGAGGGCGACTCCATCCGCGAGGTCTCGCAGTTTATTAGCGAGAAGGTCGCGCCCGTCCCCGAGATCACCCAGACGGTCACCCACTACGTGATGACCTCCTACAAGGAGAACGGGATCGAACTCGGCGACGGCGAAGACGACGAACGGCTCTCGTTCTCACCCTGACCATGACGTTCGAACTTGCCGATCGCGTCCAGACGGTGCCGCCCTCGGGTATCCGGCGGTTTTTCGAGATTGCCGAGGAGCGCGACGACGTCATCTCGCTGGGTGTCGGCGAACCGGACTTCGCGACGCCGTGGGCGGCCCGCGACGCCGCGATCGCCTCCTTAGAACAGGGAAAGACGTCCTACACGGCCAACCGTGGCAAACGCGAACTCCGCGAGGCGATCGCGGACTACGTCGCCGACCGGTTCGAACTCGGGTACGATCCCGACGAGGAAATCATCGTCACCGCCGGCGCGAGCGAGGCGGTCGATCTGGCCTTCCGGGCCTTTGTCGATCCCGGCGACACGGTCGCGATCGCCCAGCCGTCGTACATCTCCTACGAACCCGGCGTCATCTTCGCCGGCGGCGAAGTGCTCTCGGTGCCGACGAAACAGGAAGACGACTTCCGGCTGACCGTGGAAGCACTCGAGGACGCCGGTGCGGACGAAGCGGACATGCTCGTCCTCTGTTATCCCAACAACCCGACGGGGGCGATCATGACCGAAGCGGATCTCGAGCCGATCGCCGACTTCGCCCGCGAGCACGACCTGATGGTTCTCTCGGATGAGATCTACGCCGAGTTAACGTATGATGGACACGAGCACACCTCCATCGCGAGCCTCGAGGGCATGCGCGAGCGCACCATCGTCTTCAACGGCTTCTCGAAGGCCCACGCGATGACCGGCCTGCGACTCGGCTACGCGCTCGGCCCCGCCGAGGCCATCGGCGCGATGAACAAGATCCACCAGTACACGATGCTCTCGGCGCCGACGACGGCCCAGCACGCGGCCCTCGAGGCCCTCGAGTCCTGTGACAACGACGTCCGAGAGATGGTGAACCAGTACGATCGCCGTCGGCAGTTCGTCCTCTCGCGGTTCCGCGAGATCGGGATGGACGTTTTCGAGGCCAAGGGGGCGTTCTACTGCTTCCCGGAGGTGCCCGAGGGCTTTACCGCCGAAGAGTTCGCTGAAGGAGTCCTGCGCGAGGAGGGCGTTGCGGTCGTCCCCGGTGACGTTTTCGGTGAGGGCGGCGAGGGTCACCTGCGGATCTCGTACGCGACCGGACTCGACGACCTCCGGAAGGCGCTCGCGAGAATCGAGGCGTTCGTCGGCGAGCACTCCTGAGTGGCCTGTTATCGGGGTGTTCACAGTTTCGCACCGGTCGTGTGACCGTCCGAAACGGTCGCTCAGTCGGGACGTGACGCGCGTGATGGAACCACCTCAAGCGGTGTTCACCGCTCGTCGACGCCCCATATACCGGTCGCTGCGTAACAACGGATTACCGACAGCGCCGATATCAAACCGGTTCAACGTTCGTCGGTTCGGCTGTTGCGCCGGTTCTATGGGCTTATTGCCGCCGGAATCGGGACGTCGCTGGCAGTCTGGGTAAGTGACACCGCGTTCCGAAAACGAGGACGTGCGGATCGAATTCTCGGCCGTAGCGCTGGGCGATTTTTGTGGCACTGTCAGTGAGCGGGGACTGACAATCAGCAGAGAGGTGTCCGGTCGTCGCATTGGTGTCGAACGAGTTACAACAGAATTGCCAGCGACCACGAGACCGGTTCGGTTGGCAACTTCCTGTTATCGACGACGGGGAAGGGGCGGGTCGGAAATACGGGTCACACGAGAGTTCGAGCGCGGCGTACTCTGTACCTCGTTCGCTACGGTCCGGTTCCCTGCAAGTCGTGGTAACGAACAGTTCCGCGAAGCTGGCAACCCCGCCGCGGAGTCGACAACGCCCTGCCACTATTGTATCAGCTCCATTACAAAGCGCGTCCGGAGCCTCCGTCGAGAGGATGGTACAACAACTGCCGCTGCAGCAGGTACAGCTGCCGGAATTCCTCCAGGACACCGTCGCCAGTATGGTGGCGTTCGTGCCCCGATTGGTCGGCGCGCTCCTGATCCTCCTCGTCGGATGGATCGTCGGGCGCGTCGTGGCCGGCGTCGTCATGCGGATTGCCGACGGAATCGAACTCGACCGAATGGTGCTCGAGACGCCGCTCGGGCGAATGCTCGGCGGAACCGAGAGCGCGGTCTCGCACGCGTTCGGGACGCTCGCGAAGTGGTTCGTCTACGCCATCGCGATCCTCGCAGCGTCGAACGTGCTCGCGATTCCGGAACTGTCCGCGTTGGTCGCCACCGCGGTCACGTACCTGCCGCTGCTTATCGCCGGGATCGCCGTCATTGTCGTCGGATTCGTCGTTGCCGACTTCATCGGCGACGTCATCGAGCGGACCCAAGCAGCGACGGACTCCGGGGCCACGAAGCTGTTCGCCAGCGGCGTTAGGATCTTCCTGTACTTCACCGCGATCGTAATCGGTCTCGACACGATGGGGATCGACGTCGGAATCCTCTACGTGTTCGCTCGAGCGCTCGCGTGGGGGCTCGCCGCGGCCGTCGCGATCGGCGTCGGCGTCTCGTTCGGTCTCGGTGGCCGCGAGTACGTCTCGGAGAACATCGGGGATTGGGCGGGCCGCACGCCGTCGCTTTCCCAGTCCGACCAGCAACGGGGATCCGGCGCGGGCGCGAGTCCCACCGACGACGACTGACGACCGTTTAGCTGGACTGGTCCCCCGAAACCACTCGGTCCAGCCCCGCCGGCTCGTCCGGCTTCGAGAAGAGGGGTTTGACCGGGACGAGAACGTGCGATTTTTCGAACCCGTGATCGGACTGCCGGGTTTTCGTGTAGTGGACGATGTCGTAGACGTCGCCGTACAGGTTCTCGATCCCCGCGACGAACCGCTCGAATGCGGTCCGGTCGAACTGCTCGATCGCGACCGTATCCGTCGTGACAACCAGTCGTTTCCTCGTGACGGTGACGTCGAGTCGGCCTTCGAAGGCGTACTCGAGGTCGTCGATCCGATCGCGGAGCGCGCCGAGTGGTGGGCCGTCTGACGATCGAGAAGGGAACGATGCGTAGACGCGGTACGCGTCCGGGTCCGGATTGCGAGCAACGTATCGTTTCCAGAGTCGGGAGAGTGAATCCATGGGTAGCAGGTCGCGTGTGCGCTGTCCGAGCAGGGGACGGAGACGACGTCGGTGATCCGCCGTCGGGATGCCGTCGCGCTTGCCACTGGTCTGGTGACGGTAGTCATACGTCTTTGGAACGATGTCGTTTCGTTCGACGGACCTGTTCTCGTTGCAGAACGTCACGGTTCTCGCCTCGTTCGATACTCGAAGTCACGGTAGACGAACTGTCGACACCTTCGCCGGGGACAGCCTGCGAATCGGTTCGAATCGCGGTCGATGGTCGCCTCGTAACATCCGGCCGAGAGCCGACGCGGTGACGCAGTCGACCGGTTACGCCTCGAGTGTGGCGGCGAGGAATAGCCATCGCTCGTCGTTGTCGGCGAACGTACCGGCGGTGCCCCACTCGTCGGTGATCGTAAACCCGGCGTCCCGCAGTTGGTCCCGCGTGGCGTCCACGCCGGCAATGTTCCACTGCATTTCGACGCCGCGCTCGAGCCAGTCCGGATTCGTCCCGCACCACTCTTCTGGGCCTTCGGAAAGGAGTACGCGACCGCCGGGGCGCAAGACGCGTGCGAATTCGTCGATAGCCGCCCCGTGGTCCTCGAGCGGGACGTGAATCAGCGAGTGAAAGGCGGTAACGGCATCGAACGCGTCCTCACGGAGGGGAAGTCTCGTCATCTCCCCCTGTACGTGCGCCGCTTCGGACACGTTCGAGGCGGCCAATTTGAGCTGTTCGCGGGAGAGGTCGACTCCGAAGGCGATCGCTTCCGCACTCAGTTTCCGAAGGACCGGGACGCCCGGGCCGCAGCCGACGTCCAGGATTCGCGCCGGAGTTCCGATCGAATCGAGGAACTCGTCGAGGATCGCGTTCCCGCGGTCGTCTTCCGCACGTTCCGCATCGTAGTCCCCGATCAGTTCGTCGTATCCCCGACGAACCGCGTTCCTGTCGACCATACGCAACGAATAGTGAACCGTGTCTGTTCAGTCTTTGCACTGGTTCAAATACGACACCGTACTCGAGACGGTCCCAGCGACCGGCCCGCGACATCAACAGTTTTCTCGGTCGCCCACGCTGTCCGTCTCATGGCCGACTACCGTCCTATCCCGGACGAACGGGACGTGTTTCACGAGTATCGGAGCTACGCCTTTCGACCGGAGTTAGGGGTTCCAGCGTACGATCCCGACGAGCACGAGGAGCCGCGGGACACGCTCGGCTCCCGCCGCGGCCTCTACGCCACGGCGGCGGCCGACAACGCGAATCCACGGTGTGTCTGTCGACACTACTGGCTCGAGTCCCGCGTGCGCGGCGACACCCACCGAACCGCGGGGCTGGCGTCGGTCGCGACGCCGCCGGAGTACCGCCGCCGGGGCCACGTCCGGCAGTTGCTCGCCCACTCGCTCGCGGAGTATCGCGAACACGACGTTCGCTTTTCGGTACTGTGGCCGTTCCAGTACCGGTTCTACCGACAGTACGGCTGGGACACCAGCAGTCGGATCGTGACCCACGAGTGCGACCCAGAGACGCTGTCGTTCGCGGCGGATGCGACGGACGGTGCCGGCGCCGATAGCACGGTCTTTCGCCGACTCGAGGCCGACGACTCCGATCGACTCGAGTCGGCCTACGAGACCCACCGCGAACGGTACGGCCTCGCCCTCGAACGCGACGAGACCTGGTGGCGACACCGCGTCTTCGGCGGCCACGACCGCGATCCGTTCGTCTACGCCTTCGAGCGCGACGGCCGGGTGGCGGGATACCTCGTCTACACGATCGACGGCGAGACGGGCGACCGGACGCTGTCGGTCTCCGAACTCGTCGCCACCGATCACGACGCCGTGTTGGCCCTCCTCTCGTTCTGCTACGATCACGATTCGCAGGTCCAACGCGTTCGACTTCGAGCGCCCGCGGATGTTCCGATCCGCGACATCGCTCGCGACCCCGACGAGATCGACACCACGGTCACCGACGGGCCGATGGTCCGGATCGTCGACGTCGAGGAGACGCTGTCCGAACTCTCCTATCCCAACTGCGAGGCGGATCTGACGATCGGCGTCGAAGATTCGTTGACCGACTGGAACGACGCCGCGTTCCGACTCGAGGTCGAAGACGGCCGGGGCGAGTGCGAACCGGTTGCCGCCGACGATCCAGACGTCCGCCTCGATATCGGCGCGCTCTCGCAACTCGTGGTCGGGTTCCGGTCCGCGCGGGCGCTCGAGCAAACGGGGCGACTCGAGGCGACGGGTTCAACGGCCCTGGAGACGCTCTCGACGCTCTTCCCCGAAACGGAGACCTATCACGGCGATCGGTACTGACGGTCGCTTCGGTCCCGAAGCTATCACTCGAGGGACACGCTGATATGGCAGTAATGCCAACGATCGTGTATTCTGAGACGATCGTGATGGTCGGCGTGGCGCTGGTGCTGATCGTCCAGTATCTGTGCGCTATCGTGATCTACTACGACGCGAAACGGCTCGGCATCGAGAATCCCTCCCACTACTCGATGGGGGTCTACGTACCCCTCGGCGGCGTGCTGGTGATTCCGGTGTACGTTTCGCGGCGGAAGGACCTCGCAGGGACTGACCGTGACGAAACGTCCGCTGCAGAGGCCGACTAACGGATCTCAGACGACGTTTCGCTCCGCTCGAGTCCGCTTCCCATCGAACCGATCGCTCGAGAGCGCCTCGATATCGACCAGCGACGCCTCGCCGTCGGTGACGAGTTCGGCGACCAGTGTTCCGGTGGCGGGCGCGTGCTGAAAGCCGTGGCCCGAGAAGCCGGCCGCCGTCACGAAGCCGGGAACCGTCTCCTCGAGGATCGCGCTGTCGTCCGGCGTCACCGCGTAGAGTCCCGCCCAGCCGCGTTTGACCGCCGACTCGGGACCGAAGTAGGTCGTCCACTCCGAAACCGTCTCGAGGGCGTCGACGCTCCACTCGAAGTCCATCGACCGAGTGTACTGGTCCGGATCACAGGCCGGATCGACCGCCGAGAAGTGGCCGCCGACCAGCGCGTCGCCGTCCCGCTCGGGCCGAAAGTAGGAACCGCTCTCGAGGTCGATCGTCAGCGGGGCCGAGGCTGGAACCGCGATTTCAGGTTGGACGACGGCGATCTGGCGTCGCTTCGGGGTGATGGGGAGCGACACGTCGGCCAACGCTGCGACCTCGCCAGCCCACGGTCCTGCCGCATTGACGACGTAGTCGGCCTCGAGTCGACCGTCGGATGTCTCGACGCCGACCACTCGCCTCGGTTTCTGGTCGTCTCGAGCGCCCGACTCCTCGCGGATCACGTCCACGACGGGCGTCTTCGTTCGCACGTCGACCCCCGCGTCGGCCGCCGCTCGCGCGTACCCCTGCAGGGCGAGATGCGGGTCCGCGAAGCCGTCCGTCGGGGCGTACGTCGCCGCGACGAACTGTTCGGGGTCGATTCCCGGGCAGTGCTCGCTCGCCTCGTCGGGCGTGAGAACCTCGCTCGGAACGCCGCGGTCGTTCTGCATGGCGACGGTCTCCTCGAATCCCGCTGCAACCGCCTCGCTCCGGGCGAGAAAGAGGTATCCCGGCCGCCGGTAATCGATGTCGGTCCCGAACCGTTCCTCGAAGGCGTTCCAGACGCGCATGCTCTCGAACGAGAGGGCGACGTTGACTGGCGTCGAAAACTGCGCACGGATGCCGCCCACGGATCGCTCGGTGCTTCCCGAGCCGATCGACCCCTGCTCGCAGACGACGACGTCGACGCCGCGAGCGGCAAGTTCGTACGCACTCGAGAGTCCGACGATGCCCCCGCCGACTACGACTACTGTCATACGATATCGAACAACACGGTTCGGGATAAGGATTCGCTCGAACGGAGCAGACTGACGCTCAGAACCGATCCGGCGAGAGATGGTCCAGATATTCGTCCTCGAGGTCCCCGTCGAGTCCATCGCAAACCGCGTCGGCCACGGCCGGGGCGAGCGTGATCCCCTGTCCGGTCAGTCCGCAGGCGACGACGAACCCGTCGACGCTCGTCTCGCCGACGATGGGTCTGCCGTCCGGCGTGACGGTTCGACAGCCGATCCACTCGTCGACAACCGTCGCGTCCTCGAGTTCGGGGACGACGGCTGCGAGTTCCGAGGCGGAATCCGCGTATCCGTCCGGGACGGTACAGTCGTCAGGATCGTACTGCTGGCCGTCGTCGTACGCCGTCCGGTACTCGCCGACCCACGCCCCCGGTCCGTCGTCGCCGCCCGTCGGGCGAACGTAGCGTTTGGACTGGAGGATCGTCACCGGACTCTCGAGAGGGTGGTCGGTCTCGAGGGCCGCCATCGGCCCGAGCGTCTGTCTAAGCGGCAGCGACACGTCGACCATCCCGTTTAGCTCCGGTGCCCACGGACCGGTCGCGTTGATTACGCAGTCGGCGTCGAACCGTTCAGCTTCGGTCTCGACGCTCGAGACGGCTCCGTCGCGCGTCCGAACGTCGGTGACGGTCTCGCCCGTCCGAACGTCGACGCCCGTCCGTCGGGCGCAGTCGGCGAACCAGTTCGCGACGGCGACCGGATCGCAGAGCCGGTCGTTCGGCGTGTGCAGTCCGCCGACGAAGCCGTCGGGCTCGACGCCGAGTCGGGACAGTTCGTCCGCCCCAAGGTACGACGCATCGATGCCGTGTTCGTCGAGCGTCGCCGCGGACGCCTCGAGTCGCTCCGCGAACTGGTCCGTTTCGGCGAGATAGCAGACGCCGATTCGCGTCGACTCGAGCGGACCGCGATCGAACAGTCCGTCGTAGACCGAGCGGGCGCGCGCCCGGAATCGCAGGTCGAACGGCGTCGGATCGATCACGGTCTCCATCAGAATGCCCGCGGAGGCCGCCGTCGTCTCGCGACCGATCCGCAAGCGCTCGAGGAGCGTGACGTCGCGGTCGGTTTCGCCGAGTCGCGCGGCGATCGCACACCCGACGATTCCCCCGCCGGCGATGACGGTCTTCATGCGCACTCGTACCACGGCCAGCTACAAACACGCTCCGCCGACGATGTGCTGGAATCTCCGGCGGCCCGAGCGACGGCACCACTGAAGTGGCCCTGCGAAGACTTTCGCGTATGGTTCGCGTGCTCTCCGACGAGGATATCGCGTCGGTGCTCGATCTCGAGGCGCTGTTGCCCGTCGTCGCCGACGCCTTCGAGAAGCAACGGACGGGGGCGGTCGAACGACCCGAGCGGCCACACTACCCGATCGGCACGGGGCTCGATCCCGACGCGCCCGCGGAGCCGACTGGAACCGGCCTCTGTATGCCCGCGTACGTCCACGGCGCCGACTACGCGGCGACGAAGCTCGTCGCCGTCATCGAGGACAACCCCGAGCGCGGGCTGCCGACCGTCACGGCCCAGCTCTCGCTCACCGACGCCGAAACCGGCCAGCCGGTCGGCTACCTCGCGGCCAACCGGATCACCAACGCGCGGACGGGCTGCATCGGCGGCCTCGCCGCCCGCGAACTCGCGGCCGACGGTCCGATCGAGCTGGCGGTGATCGGCGCGGGGGCACAGGCCCGCTGGCAGACCCGCGCCATCGCCGCCGCCGTCGGCGTCGACCGACTCGCGTCGATCCGGATCTACTCGCCGAGCGACTCCCGGATCGACTGCGCGCGGGAGTTGGAGTCCGAACTCGGCGTCGCGACGACGCCGGTCTCGAGTCCGGGGGAGGCAGTCGAGGCTGCATCGGTCGTCGTGACGGCGACGACGAGTACCGAGCCGGTGTTTCCGGGAGACGCGCTGGCAGACGGGGCGCTCGTGATCGCCGTCGGCGCGTACACGCCCGAGATGCGCGAACTGGACGACGCGACGGTCGAACGCGCGGCCCGCGTAGTCGCCGACGTTCCGAGCGAGGCCGCCGAAACGGGGGATCTTCGGAGCCACGCCGGCCTCAAGGTGCGCTCGCTGGGCGGGGTGTTAGCCGGCAGCCACGGCCGCGGGTCCGCCGACGAAATCGTCGTCCTCGAGAGCGTCGGGACGGCGGTGCTAGACGCCGCGGCGGCCGAGTTCCTCTTCGACCGCGCCGTCGAGCGAGAGCGGGGGACGACGACCGCGCTGTAGTCGGCGGCGGCCAGCACCGTCGACTGATCAGCCACGACACTGAAATAGCCGTACTGCAAAGTAGGCAATAGCTAGCTCTCGATGAATACAGCGACAGTGCGAGTCGGTCGGCTCCGGGGGGATCCGCTCGCGACCGCGATCTCGAGCGACGATTGGGGTGTGGAGCCGTGACGCTGCGATCCGTTCCGATCGCCGACCGAGTCACCGACGCTTTCTTCGCGCTCGACCCGGACTTCCGGTTTACCTACCTCAACGAGCGCGCAGAGACCCTGCTGAAGCGCTCTCGGGCGGAGCTAATCGGCCGCGTCATGTGGGACGAGTTCCCCCAGACCGTCGAAACCCAGTTCCCCGATCGGTTCCACCGCGCCATGGACGAACAGGTCTCCGTCTCCTTCGAGGTGTACCACGCCCACCTCGAGACCTGGTTCGAGGCCCGCGCCTACCCTTCCGAAAGCGGTCTCTCGGTGTACATGCGCGACGTCACGGAGCGGAAATCTCAGGAGACGACCATCGCCCAGCACGCAGCTGTCGTCGAAGCCGTCCAAGACGCCGTGATCACCCTCGACCGAAACCGGGAGATCGTCACCGTCAACGGCGCTCTCGAGGACGTACTCGACGCCGACCGGCAGGAGTTCACCGGCGAGCACGTCGAAGTGCTCACCAGTCGGGCCGGAATCTCCGACGAGCACGCCGTCGAGATCGGGCGGGCGATCACCGACGTCGACGTCGGCAACGCCGCCGAGCGACGGCTCGAGTTGCCGTTCACCGACGCCAACGGCACCGACCGGATCGGCGAGTTCCGCTTCGTCCCGATCGAGGACGACCTCGCGACCGTCGCTGCCGTCGTCCGCGACGTGACCGACCAGCGCGAGTACGAGCGCGTCGTCACGTCGCTCCACGAGATTACCCGGTGGTTGCTCGAGTCCGACGACCCCGAAGAGATCTGTGCGATCGCCGTCCACGCCGGCAGCGACCTGCTCGATCTCCCGATCAGCGGGGTCTGGCTGCTCGAGGAAGAACAGGGCTACCTCGAACCGGTCGCCGGAACCGCCGGCGCACACGACGAGTTCGGCGGCCTCCCGCGATTCTACCCCGGCGAAGGCCTCGTCTGGGATACGTTCGAGTCCGGCGACGTCGAGCGGTTCGACGACCTCGCGACGGTCGACGACGTCTACAACCCCGAGACCCCGATCCGGTCGGAGATCATCGCGCCCATCGGCACCCACGGCGTCCTCATGACCGGCTCGTTCGACGCCCACCAGTTCGACGAGACCGACGTCGACCTCATCTCGACGCTGGTCGAGAACACCCGGGCAGCGCTCGACCGGGCCGACCGCGAACAGGTCCTCCGGGAACGAACTGCGGAACTCGAGCGCCAGACCGAACGACTCGAGTCCGTCGCCGACGTCCTCTCGAGCGATCTGAAAGCGCAACTGTCGTCGCTCGCGGACGCGCTCGAGGCTGAGGGCGGCGAGATGTCGGCCGCTCGCGGAGAGACGGCGGAGAACTGGGAGTTCCCGCTCGCGGAGGACTCGGTCGAAGCGACGCTGGACCGCACCGAACGGCTCGTCGACGACATCCGAGAGTTCGCTCGGAACGCGTCGGCCGTCGGCCCCCGGAGTCGGATCGATCTCGAGTCGGCGATCGAGGACGCCCTCGAACGGTCTCGATTGGACGGCGAGCGAGTCGTTGTCGAGCAGTCGGCGACCCTCAGAGCCGACGCGGAGCGGTTCGTCCACCTCCTCGAGACGGCGTTCGACGACGCCGCGTCCCGCGCCGACGGCGAGGTGACGATTCAGGTCGGCCTCGTCGGGTTCGGCACGAGCGACCGCTCGCGGGGCTTTTTCCTGTTGGATGACGCGACCGAAATCCCACCGACTGCTCACGACCGGGTGCTCGACATCACGACCGACGACGGCGACGCGAGTGCCGGCGTCGAGACGAACATCGACGGCCTGGGGCTGGCGCTCGTCAGAGCGATCGCCGAAGCCCACGACTGGTCGCTGACGGTCGACAATGGCACAAACGGCGGCACGCGACTCGAGATCCGCGACGTGACGACGCTCGAGCGCGAATCAGCGAGTTCCAGCTAACGAGTCAGTTTGACTCCTGGAGAAGCGAGTCCCGGGTGAGGTCCCGACAGAGCTGTCGGTAGCCGTCCTGCTCGAGCAGTTCCGCCATCGTCTCGTTGACCTCGACGCGGAGCACCGCCAGTCGGTCCTGCAGTCGGGCGTACTCCTGGCTCGATTTCAGTTCGGCATCGGTTTTCTCGGCGTCGAGCAGCGTCTTCTTCGAGGCGAGCGCGAAGAACTCCTGGAGCTGTTCGTCGTAACTCGATCGGAGCTCTAACTGCTCGACGATTCGGACTAGCTCGTCCTTCGAGACCGGCTTGACGAGGTAGTCGTCGAACCCCATACCGATGATGTCGAAGTCCGGTTCGACGGCCGTTACCATCGCGACCCGACAGTCGAGACCGCGGTCGCGGATGGCCGTGAGAATTCGATCTCCGGAGAGCCCGGGCATGCGTCGATCGAGCAGGACAATGCTGATATCGTCCTCGATGGCGTTCAGCGCCGTCTCGCCGTCGTAGGCCGTCTCGATCTCGCACGACTCTCCGAGCCAGGCGGCGTAGAGCTCCGCGAGGTCCGGTTCGTCTTCGACGATCAGGACGGACGGGGTGGTAGTGGCCATCGAACGGTATCCTCCGGCTATCAGTTCGTTGGAGGAATCGTACCGCGGGTATATCAAGATATCGGGCGTCAGATAATTGCCGGTTCGATGGACGATCGCTCGAGGGCGTCGACTACTCGAGTTCCCGCTCGATCGTCGCTCGATAGTCTCGAATCTCGGCTGCATCCGTCGCGATCGTTCGATCGCCGACGCTGAGCGAGAGCGTGCCATCGTCGGTCGCCGAGCCGAGTTCGACGACCGGTGCGACGCCGTCGAACGCCGCGCTGACGGCCTCGGGAGCGTCAGTCTGGATCAGCGCCCGGCCGGGCTGTTCGTGGAAGAGGGCTACAGCGACCGCCTCGTCGTCCGCGTCGTCTGCGACCGGGAGCGAGATTTCGAGTCCCGCGTCTTCGGCGACCATCTCGGCCAGCGAGACGGCGAGACCGCCGTGACTGACGTCGTGGACCGCGAGCGTCGCGTCGTCGGTCGCCACGTCGGCGAGCGTCTCGACGACGGCCGCGGGATCGGCGGGGAGTTCGGGGAATACATCGCTGCCGCCGTGGCGGGCGAGGTACTCGGAGCCGCCGAGACGGGCCTCACCGCTCTCGAGGCCGAGATCGCCAACGAGCAGGATTTTACTGTCCGAATCTGGCGCGACCGACAGCGGCGGGGCGTCGTACCCCTCCTTGGTACCGACCATCGCGAGCGTCGGCGTCGGCGGGATCGGCCCGGCGACAGAGTCGTTGTACAGCGAGACGTTGCCGCCGACGACCGGCGCCGACAGCGTCTCGCACATGTCGGCGAGGCCGTCGACGATCCCCTTGAACCCGCCGTAGACGTCCGGCTTTTCGGGGTTTCCGCCGTTGAGGCAGTCGACTGCCGCGAGCGGCGTCGCGCCTTTGGCCGCGACGTTCGTCGCGTTCTCGAGGGCGATCGCTTTCGCCCCCTCGTAGGGCGCGACGGTAGTCCAGTTCGGCGCCGCACCCGACGAAATCGCGAGTCCTTGCTCGGCCTCCCTAATGGCGATGATCGCCGCGTCGTCACCCGGTCCGACGCTCGTTCGCACGCCGACTTCGTGATCGTACTGCCGGTAGACCCACCGCTTCGAGGCGGTGTTCGGACTCGAGACGACCGTCTCGAAGGCGTCCTCGAGATCTGCGTCGGGGAGGTCGGTCTCGGGTTGGGCCGGCTCCTCGCTTGCGAGGTCGTTCATCGGCGCACCCTCGCCGAGGAAGGAGGCGTCGACGTCGACGACCGTCTCACCCTCGAACGTGCAGGTGTAGTTCTGCTCGGTGACCTCGCCGATAACGGAACAGCCGAGATCGAATCGCTCAGCGATTTCCGCGACGCGGTCGACGTTGTCGGGTTCGACCTCGTAACACATCCGCTCCTGCGATTCGGCGAGCAGGATCTCTAAGGCGTTCATGTTCGGCTCGCGCTGGTGGACCCGCTCGAGTTCGATGTGGGCACCGAGACCACCTTTGGCGACGAGTTCGCTCGAGGCACCGCCGAGACCGGCGGCGCCGAGGTCGCGTGCGGACTCGATGAGGCCCTCGTCGACGAGTTGCTCGTTAGCCTCGATGAGCAGCTTTTCGGCGTAGGGGTCGCCGACCTGAACTGCGGGTCGATCCTCGGTTTCGGCGTCCTCCGCCAGATCCTCGCTGGCGAAGCTCGCGCCGCCCAGCCCGTCGCGGCCGGTGCCGTTGCCGACGAGGACGAGTTTGTTTCCGGGCTCCTGGGCGACGGCCGTGACGAGTCGGTCCGCGTTCGTCAGACCGATGCAGGCGACGTTCACGAGGGGGTTGCCCTCGTAGTCGGGGTGGAAGTCGACGCTGCCGGCGACCGTCGGGACGCCGATACAGTTGCCGTAGTGGCTGATCCCCTCGACGACGCCCTCGAAGAGGTACTTCGAGTGCTCGTCGTCGAACTCGCCGAAGTACAGCGAGTCCGCCAGCGCGATCGGGTAGGCCCCCATCGAGAGCGTGTCTCGGACGATGCCGCCGACGCCCGTGGCGGCCCCGTCGAACGGATCGACGTAGGAGGGGTGGTTGTGGCTCTCGATCCCCATCGTGATGTAGGTCGACCCCTCCTCGTCGCCGCCGTCCTCGCTTCCGGGCAGCGCGACGACCGCCGCGTCGTCACCCGGCCCGATAACGACCTGCTCGCCCTCGCTGTCGAAGGCCGAGAGCAGCGGTCTCGAGGAGCGGTACGCGCAGTGTTCGCTCCAGAGGTTCTCGAACAGCGCCGCCTCGGCTGGAGTCGGCTCTCGCTCCAACTCGTCGACGACGAGTTCGTGGTCCGAATCGGCAAGACTCATTCATGTCGGTGATGGAAGTCGGGTAGTAAAGGGGTTTCTATGTGCACGTTCGTGTATCGTTTGGGGAGAATAGGGGGCTGCAATCGACGGCCGACTTAAAAATTGACTCAGTTCGGGAACGAGACGGTTCCGTCCGTCCCTGCCACGTGTGTCACCGTCCCCGAGTCGACGACGATCCCGTTTATATTGACGATCTCGACGGTAATATCGTACGTGTCTCCTTCCGTCCCGCCCTGTCTGTACGTGACCGTTCCCGTCGGGAACGCATCGGTCGATTCTTCTCTCGTCGCCCATTCCTTGTTCGGTTCGGTGTTCGTAAACGTCACGCGGACTTCCTCGAACCGGTCCGGTCTGGATACCTCGTATGCGACCGTATAATCGGTGTTGTTGTTCACGGTCTCGTCGGTGACAGTAAACGACTCGAGTCGTGGCCCGTCCGGATCGGTCGGCTGTTGGTTTCCCGGCGGTTCGCTCCCGTTGGCGACGTCCGTAACTGACTCCGTGAGCACGATCGCCCCGCTCGAATCGTACACGTCGAACGTAATCCGGTATTCGCTGTTTCCGGCTCCGCCTCGATCGTACTCGATTACTCCCTCAGTCGCGGTCCGCGATTCGGTAACGGTATCGACCCAGCCGAGATCGAGATTTTCGAACGTGACGCTGATACTGTCGAAATCGCTGACGCCGTTGACCTGATAGGTAACCTGATACTCGGCGTTATTGTTCCGTGACCGGTCGCTGATCGATCGGACCAGAGACGGCCCTGCATCGACGTCAACCGCCCGAGTCAGGGCGATCGAAATCGACTCGTCATTGGTTGCAGTAATCTCGAAGGGGAGGGCGTTCGCCCCGGTCGCACTCCCCTCCGCTACCGATACCGAGACCGCGTTCGAGACACCACTCGCGAGCGAGTGAGTCGATGGGGAAACGGTACCTTGAGACGGGTCGACGAGTGATACCGAGACCGTCAACGCGGTGGCCGTATTGTTGGTCACCGCCACGAGTGGCTGCCCGTCTCTTCCGGCCTCGACGCTCGAAACCTGAGCGACACCGAGCAGCCCCGCTTCGTCGTTCGCCGTCGAAACACTGGCCACACGGCTCGCTCGAGTCCGGGAGAACGCGTACGAGTCGCCGACGATCATCGCCCCGCCGAGACCAACGAGAAGGCCGCCAGCGACGAAGGTTCGCCGAGAAAGCGTCCCGCTTCCTCGATCTGTTGGGCAACGATCGGACATACGACAGAGAAGCGTTCAACAGTCAAGTATGTGCTGGCTCGCGAACGGTTCGATGTCGCTGCTCAGCTATCGTACGCGAGAGAGACGAAGGGTGGACTCAGATTTCGCAGCCCTCCAACCACGAGCCAGCCCAGCACTCGATTTCGTCGAAGACGGGTTCGAGGGACCTGCCCTTGTCCGTCAGACTGTAGTAGGTCGCGATGGGAGCGTCCTCCTCGATCCGGCGTTCGACAAAGCCCATCTCGCCGAGGTCGTCGAGGACGCGCGAAAGGGTGCGCGCGTTCGCGTCGGTCGAGCGCTTGAGTTCGTTGAAGCGCTGTTCGCCCTCGAGGAGTTCGTGGAGGACGGCCAGTCGCCACTGGGAGCCGATCTGCTCGAGGGACTCGATGACGGGGCAGGCGTTGGGCTGGTCGTCGCGGGACGGGGACTGTTCCTCCTGCGAGTGGGGCTGTTGGGAAGACATCGACTGAATCTGCTCTGGCTACGACACGAACCGTTTTAGCAGTTCGGGTCCGAACCAGCTAACACGACGTTAGCAGTTTCGGTGTAGACGTCGAACGGACAGCCACTCACATGACAGACTTACCTGGGACAGACGAGACCGAACCGGACACTACCGACGGCGGTACCGAATCGAACGACCGCGACGCTTCCCTCGAGATTGACCCCGAAACCCACTCGGGATCGCTCTATCGCGTGCTCTCGAGTGCGGTCGTCCCGCGCCCCATCGCGTGGGTGAGCACCCGCAACGCCGACGGCGTCGACAACCTCGCGCCGTACAGCTTCTTCACCGTCGCCTCGGTCGAGCCGCCCGTCCTGCTGTTCGCCCCGGTCGACGGTCCCGAGGGACTCAAGGATACCCCGCGAAACGCCCGCGAATCGGGCGAGTTCGTCGTCAATATCGTCACCGACGGCCTCGAGGCGGCGATGAACGAGACCAGTGCGAGTTTGCCGGCGGGCGAGAGCGAGTTCGACCACGCGGACATCGACCGCGCCGCCTCGAGCGTGGTCGACGCGCCTCGAGTCGCCGACGCGAAGATCGCCTTCGAGTGCACCCTTCGGGACCTGCTCGACGTCGGCGGCTCGACGCTCGTGCTGGGCGACGTCCGGTACGTCCACCTGAACGAGTCGGTGACTACTGATGGGAAGATCGACGTGAACGACGTCGACGCGGTCGGCCGGCTGGCGGGGAGTCTGTACACGCGAACCGACGATCGGTTCGGACTCGAGCGACCGCCGTAATGGATGCCGGATAGCGGGAGCGAATCGCCCTCGCTTCGAAGCGATCTGAATCCTTGCGGCAAGTGTAAGCAACTCACATGCCATTAGATCTCTGGGTTTATTTCACCGGAAGTCCAAAGACAGCACGTGTCTGACGAAGAAGACGACCAGATAGATTTGAATAAGATGGCTCTGGGGATTGCGTTCGGACCGCTACTAGGAGCCGCTCTTGGACTCGCACTGGGTGATATTACGATAGGTATTACATTTGGTATGGTTCTCGGTATCTTTCTCGGTGTGATGTGGGGCCTAACGTGAACTACCACGCGCGAACTTGAACAGTCGTTGTACTCGCATAGAGACCTACCGAATCGGACACCGAAATACAACGACGACCGAGACGCGTCCTACTCGACGAGCAGCGCTTCGAGTCGCTCGAGCGCGCGCAGACAGATCGGGACGGAGCCGACGGCGTGCAGCGGGAGTTCGAAGACGATCCGACACCGACTCTCGCCGAGGTCGTCGACCCGGTGGGCCGCGATCGGCACTCCCGACATCCGCCAGTTCCATCGCCGATCCGAGCAGTCGGTGATCCGAAACGGGACCCAGACGCCCGAGACCCGTACGCGACCGGTGGTCCCCGAACGAACCCGCCGGTCGGTCGACTCGACGCCGTTGACGAGCGGTGACCACTCGGGCCATCGGGCGGTGTCGACGAGCAGTTCCCAGGCGTCCGCTGCGGGGGCTTCGAGGACGTGCGAGGCCTCGAGGCGGCGACCGTCCGGGGTGTGTGCAGTCCGGAGTTGGGTCATCTGTCTCGAGAGTACGGTTGCATCGGGTATGGAGGTTTGGTAGGATCGGCTCGAAGGGGCGACGTGTTTCGGAGAGCTGTTCGGAAAACATCGGTGAGTTCGACCGGGGCGATGTGGCAAGCTCCGTCGCCGGTACTGAGCGAGCGTCTCGAGAGGCCACCCGAACGACATAACCGATCCAGTATCTGCTACTGACGGTGACCGTCACTAGCCGCTACACTTTACTGACGGCTCTTCGACGCTCGAGTAACGAATGGCGATACTCGAAGTGGACGACCTCCGGAAGGAGTACGGCGGCTTCACCGCCGTCGACGGCAGTTCGTTTGCGATCGAGCGCGGCGAGGTCTTCGGCGTCGTCGGTCCCAACGGCGCGGGCAAGACGACGACGCTGAAGATGCTCGCCGGACTCATCGAGCCGACCGCCGGAACCGCCGTGGTCGCCGGCCACACCCCCGGTGACCCCGAGATGGCCTGCCGACTCGGTTTTCTCCCCGAGGAATCACCCCTGTACGAGGAGATGACCGCGACCGACTATCTCGAGTTCTTCGCGGATCTCTACGACGTGCCTCGTGACGCGGCCCGCGAGCGGATCGACCGCACGCTCGAGCGCCTCGATCTCGAACACCGGGACCGCCGACTCGGCAACATGTCGAAAGGGATGAAACGCAAGGTAGCCATCGCGCGGGCGCTGGTAAACGACCCCGACGTGCTGATCTTCGACGAACCCGCCTCCGGACTGGATCCCCTGACGACCAACTACATCATCGAGTTCACGGAGGAGTTGAGCGACGAGGGGAAGACGATCGTCTTCAGCGCGCACAACCTCTTTCACGTCGAGAGCGTCTGCGATCGGATCATCATCATGAACGACGGGCGGATCGTCGCCCGCGGGACCATCGACGCGATCCGGGAGGCCCACGGCGGCACCGAGTACCACGTCTACGCGACGGTCGACGCCGGAAACGGAGCCCCGACCGACGACGACGAGTTCCGCCACGTCGTCGCGGATATGGCCGCCGTCGAGAGCGTCCGCGAAGTCGTCGAACGCGAGGGCGGTCGGATCACGGACATCCAGACGGAGACGCCGACGCTCGAGGACATCTTCCTCGAGGTCGCAAGCGAGAGCCGCGAAAACAGCGAAAACCGCGAGAGAAACGAGGGACGAACCGGTGCCGAACGCGACGACCGAGACGGGGACGAATCCGGTAGATCGAATTCCGACGAGGACGCGGCGGAGGCGCGCACGTGAGCGACGAGCGCGAACGGGACACGTGCTCCACCGTCGCTCGACTCCGCGGCGCGTTGGCGCGGACGGCGCGGATCGCCCGCTGGGAAGTCTCCCGAAGCACCGGCACTGTCGACCGGAAGACGGCACTCGTGCTCGTGGGACTGCTCCTGACCGTCGGCATCGTCGGCATCTCCGTCGCCGACGAGGGGCTCGGTCTCGAGGACGAACTCTACGTGATCGCCGTCGACGAGGATAGCCAGTACCACGACGTCGCCGTCGAGAGCGACTCCTTTCGGGTGATCGGACTCGAGGACCTCGAGATCGCTGACGACGGGGCGGGCGCGAACGCCGACGTGGTGGTCACAAAACGGGGGCAGATCGGCCACGTCGGGCCGAACGGGGCGGTCGCCTACGACGCGTTCCGAGACGCGGTCGAACAGTACAACGAGCACCGGTTGAGCCGTGAGGCGAATCAAACCGCGGCCTATCCCGTGCTGGTCGACCTCGAGTATCGGAACCGCGACCTCGACGGGGCGACGGCCGATGATGGCGGCACTGACACTGACGATAGCAGGACTGGTGAAGACGACTCGAGCACCGACGGGAGCGGAACGGGTGAGACGACGGACGCTGCCGACGATGACTCCGTCACTGGTACTGAGGACTCGAGCGACGATGACGGGGGTACCACTGACGAAACTGGTGGCACGGGCGACGGCAGTCTGCAGGTCCCCGACGTCGGCAGCGGCGCCGCGGAGGACGCCTCGGGGACGCCGGGGTCGATCTCGCCGCCGTTTCCCTTCCAGTCGCTGCTGCTCGCGTTCCTGTTCGTCGTTCCGATGAACTTCGTTATTCAGGCGTACGGAAGCACGATCATGGACGAGCGGGTGAAACGCCGTGGCGAACTGTTGCTCGTGTCGCCGGCCTCGAGCCGCGAGATCGTCGCCGGAAAGACGCTGCCGTACCTGGCTGGTCTCGTCGCTATCGCCGTCGCGATTACCCTTGCGGTCGGCGGCGGGCTCCTGTCGGTCGCTGCGGCGATTCCGATCGCGCTGCTCTTTCTGGCGGCTACGTTCGTCGGCGCGATGCTCGCACGCTCGTACAAGGAGCTCACGTTCGTGACAGTCACGATCAGCGTCTTCCTGACGACGTACACGTTCATTCCGGCGGTCTTCACCGATGTGACGCCGATCGCACTGATCTCGCCGCTGACGCTGATCGTGATGGACCTGCAGGGCGAGTCGGCCCGACTGGGCGAGTACCTCTTCTCGACGGGGCCGTTCCTCGCCAGCGCGGGCGTCTGCTTCCTGCTCGGCCTCGGCGTCTACCGCGAGGAGGACATGTTCGCCCAGAAGGCGATCCCGGTGAAGGTGATCGACGCGATCGCGAGTCGCCTCCGCGGCTACCGGAGCGTCCCGATCCTGTCGATGCTCTTTATCCCGTTCGTCTTCACGGCCCAGCTGCTGGCCGTCGCCCTGCTGTTCGCGGTTCCGGAGACGATTGCCCTCCCAGTAATCTTCGTCCTCGCGGCGGCCATCGAGGAGTTCGCCAAGAGCATCCACGTCTACGCCGGCTTCGCCCGCTCGAGATTCGAGTCCTCCTTCCGGATCGCCGTCCTCCTCGGGACCCTCTCCGGGATCGGGTTCTTCGTCGGCGAGAAGGTCACTCACGTCGCGCAGTTCGTCGGCCTCCCCGAACTGACCGTCGGCGTCGCCGCCTTCGGTCCCGCGCTCTCGAGCGATCCGTTGGTTCTCGTCGCAGTCTTCCTCGCACCGCTGGTCTTACACGTCGTGACCGCCGTGATCTCGGCGTTCGGCGCGAGTCGCGGGGAGAACGCGTACGCGGTCGCGTTCGTGATCGCGACGCTCGTTCACGCGGCCTACAACCTCGGGGTGATCGCGCTTGTCGCGTGATCGTGACGAAACGGCCGGTCGTGGTGGGACGCGCGGTCGTGACGAGTCGCGCAACTCGAGCGGCGATCGGGCGCGCGACGAGCAGGTCCCCATCCAACGCGGCCCGAATCCGCCGCGACCGGCAGACAGCACGTCGAGTGCAGACTCCCGTCTCGGCTCGCTGCTCGGACCGATCGGCTCGCTCTTCGGTCCCCGCTGGGCCGTCGCCCGTCGCGAACTCGGCTCGCTTCGCTCCGAGAAGACGATCGTCCTCGCGCTGGCGATCCAACTGGTTATCGCCGGCTTCTCCTCGTTTCTCGTCGTCGGGCTGGTCTCGCTGTACGATCCCGGCTCCGCGGAGGGCTATGGCGCCGAGATCGTCATCGTCGGCGAGGGCGCCGAGGACGTCCAGCAGCTTCGGGCGCTCGCGGACGAGCGCGACGGTCTCGAGCCGACCGTCGCCGGGAGCAGCGACGAGGCGATACAGGCGTTCGATGACGGGCGGTTCGAGGCCGTCCTCGAGGTGAGCAGAGACGCCGAAGATCGGCTCGTCGTCGGGGTGACCGCGGCCGACGACGGCCTCGAGACGACGCTGCTCGTCGTCCAGTTGCAGGACCTCCTCGAGGCGCTCGAGCATGAGGAGCGCGTCGCTAACGTCGATTCGCTCGAAGAACCGCCCCTGACCGTCCCGACGGAGGGCAACGCGAGTCCGTACGTCGCGTTTACCTACACCGTGTTGGTGCCGCTGTTGCTGTTCCTGCCGGTGTTCATCAGCGGCTCGATCGTCGTCGACTCGCTGATCGAGGAGCGCTCGCGCGGGACGCTCGAGTTGCTCCGGGTCAGCCCGCTGTCGCTCGTCGATATCGCCGACGCGAAACTGCTTTCGATCGCCGCGCTGGCACCGCTGCAGGCTGCCGCGTGGCTCGTTCTCCTCGCGGTCAACGGGACCGGAATCGCGTCGCCGACGGCGCTCATCGTCCTAGTCTCGGCGCTCGCGTTGCTGGTCACCGCGGCCGGAACCGGCGTCGCGTTCGTCGCGCCCGACCGACGGCAGGCCCAGATCGGGTACTCCGTTGGGATCGTCGCCGCGTTAGTGGTCGCGACCCTGCTGCCCGAACACCCCGCGAACACGGTCGCGAAGTTCGCGATCGGAAGTCCGACGGCGACGGCCTGGCTCTCCCTCGCTGGCTACTGTCTGGTGGCGGTCGTCGTCTTCATCGGGGTTCGGTCGGCTATCGCTCGGCTCGATGCGGATTCGCTTTGAACTGAATCGCTCTCGTCGGAGTCGGCGAATACGCTACTCTCGCTCTCTCAAACTTTACACGCCGTGACAGTTAAGTCGGCACCGACGAACCATGTGGACAGTGCCAGCAGACACCACACGCCGGGGCGTGCTCGCGGGCGCGCTCGCCGCGGGGATCGGGGGACTGACGCTGACCGGGGCTCGAGAGCTCCTGTTGCAGTTCGCACCGCTGTCAGGGCGGGCCTGGAACGCGGCCGACCGGTCGCTTCCGGAGTCCGTCGAGAACCCCTACGGCGAGGCTACCCTCCGCGTCGACGACCACGGTGTTCCGCACGTCGAAGCCGACGACGAGGCCGCGGCGTACTTCGCCGTCGGCTACGTGCAGGCGTTCGACCGACTGTTTCAGCTCGACCTCCAGCGGCGAGTCATGCGAGGGCAACTCTCCGAAATCGTCGGCGAGGCCACCCTCGAGGACGACGAGTTCCACGTCCGAATGGACTTCGCCGGCGCAGCCGACGCCACCTGGGAGGTCGTCGCCGAGACGCCCGCGGGCGAACTCGTCGAGGCCTACGCCGACGGCGTCAACGCCGTGATCGAGGCCGGGTTGCTCCCCCTCGAGTTCGAACTCCTCGACTACGAGCCCCGCGAGTGGACGCCGGTGGACTCGATGCTGATGGAGAAACAGATCTCGTGGGATCTGACGGGGAACTTCGGCGAACTACGGACGGCGCTGGTCGCCGATCGGCTCGGTGAGGCCGTCGCCAACGACCTGTTCCCTGAGCGGATGGACCACGACGTGCCGATCCTCCGCGACGCCGTCGATGCGGACCGGCTCGAGGCGGACGATGGAGACAGCCAAAACGACACCGGTGGCGACGGCGACGATAGCGATAGAACCGGTGGAACGAACGGATCCGACGCGACCGGTTCAGTGGGCGACGGCCTGACGACCTGGCTCTCGAGATACGAGTCGCCGACCGGCGTCGGTTCGAACAGCTGGGTCGTCTCGGGGGCACATACGGAAAGTGGCACCCCGATCGTCGCCTACGATCCCCACCTCTCCCTGATGACGCCGCCGCTTTGGTACGAACAGCGCGTCGAAACGCCCGAGCGATCGGTTCGCGGGGCGACGTTTCCGGGCGTGCCGTTCGTCATCGCCGGCGCCAACGACTCTGGGACGTGGTCGTTCACCAACGTTGGCGCGGACGTTCTCGATTGCTATCGGTACGACATCGACGACGGCGGCGAGCGGTATCGATACGATGGCGAGTGGCTCGAGTTCGAAAGCGAGGAGCGCGAACTCGTCGTCGCCGGTGGGGAGAATCGAACGATCACGGTCAGAAAGACTGTCCACGGGCCGGTGCTCGAACGCGAAGAACGGACCGTCGGGGTCGCCTGGACCGGCCACACCGCCACGCGGACGACCGAAGCGATCGACGAATTCGGCCGCAGCGGGGGGCTCTCCGACCTGCTCGAGGCCACCCGCAAGTTCGACCTCCCGACGCAGAACCTCGTCTACGCGGACGTCGACGGGCGGACGCTGTACTACGCGACGGGACAGCTCCCAATCCGGACGATCGACGGCGAGGACGTGCCCGGCAACCGGCTCTTCGACGGCTCCGCGGGCGAAGGCGAGTGGGAGGGGTTCACCCCATTCGGCGAGTCCTCGTGGGACGGTTTCGTCCCGTTCGAAGAGAAACCCCACGCCATCGATCCCGACGTGCTCGCGACGGCCAACCAGCGCGTCGTCGACGACCCGGAGCACTACGTCGGTGTTGCGTACGCCTCGCCCTACCGCGGTGCGCGCATCTACGATCGGTTGGACGAAGCCGTCGAGAACGGCGGGGGGACGGACCTCGAGTTCCACCGTGACCTCCAGTCGGACACCGACGACGGTCGAGCGGATCAGCTCCTGCCCGAATTGTTCGACGTCGTCGAGGACCGGGACGCCTCCGACCGACTCGCGGACGCTGCGGCGACGCTCGAGGACTGGAATCGCCGGATGGACCGGGGCGAGGAGGGGGCGCTCCTGTTCGCCCGATGGATGGACCAGTTCCGACGGCTGACGGTCGAGCCCCAGTTCGAGGAGGCCGATCTCGACGAGTCGTACTATCCGAACGACTGGGCGATCGCAACGCTCTCTGCGGACAGCGACCTCTACGCGGATCGATCGCGCGAAGCGGCGATGCTCGAGGCCCTCGAGGCCGCGCTGGACGAAATCGACGACGAGGGGTGGGTGACCTACGGCGACTGGAACACGACGGGACCGATCGAACATCCCTTCGGCGTGGAGGCCGCGTTTCTCAACTTCGACGAGCGACCGCTCGACGGCTCGCGAGCGACCGTCGACAACTATCGCGTCGGGAGCGCCGTCGGCTCGAGTTGGCGGATGGTCGTCGAACCCGGCGGCGAGGCGACGGCGATCCTCCCCGGCGGGAACTCGGGCGACTACTTCTCCACCCACTACGGCGACCAGTTCGAGCGCTGGATCGACAACGATCAGAAATCGATGGCGCTGTCGACCGAGGCCGACGTCGCGGTCTCGTTCACGGAGGGATCGTCGTGAGCGCGAGCGGCTCGGACGAGAACGGAACGAGCGAGGCGGCCGCGGCGGAGACCGCCAGCGGGCCGCTCGAGGACGAGGGGGCGGAAAACGGGGCCGTCGGACGCCGCAAGACCGTTCTCGAGCGCGGCCGAACCGTCCTCGAGCGCACCAGAACCGAGCCGCGGTCACACGCTGTCGCCGTCGTCGTCGCGGTCGTCCTCGGACTGCTGGCCTCGTGGCTCCACTGGTTCGGTCTCGTTCTCGGCGGGGCGTTCGTCGCGTTCGTCTCGCCGACTCTGCGCCGGGGTGTCGTCGGCGCAGTCGGCTTCGGTCTCGTCGTCCTCGTCGTCTTCGCGCTCACGCTCGGGGGATCGGCGTGGACCGTCCTCGAGACGACGCCGGTCGTCTATCTGGTCGTCGCCAGCGCGTTCGGCCTGCCGGTGCTCGGCTCGCTGTTCAGAGGCGTCGTCTGAGCGTCAGGAGAGCGAGTAGGCGTGTTCACGAGACAGTGACACAGGTTGCCGTACCACGTACTGTTTTTTGGGCGGAGCGCGTCTCGCGGGTATGGAGTACACGACCCTCGGTTCGACCGGGATGCACGTCAGTCGACTTTGTCTGGGCTGTATGAGCTTCGGCTCGAGCGACTGGCGTGAATGGGTCTTAGAGGACGAGGAGAGCGCGGCGATCATCGAGCGCGCGATCGACCTCGGGATCAACTTCTTCGATACCGCGAACATGTACTCGCGGGGCGAGTCAGAGCGCGTGCTGGGGGAGGCGCTCGAGGGCTACGACCGGGACGCACAGGTTATCGCGACGAAGGGGTTCTTCCGGATGCGCGAGGACGACCCGAACTCGGGCGGGCTCTCTCGGAAAGCGATCGAACAGGAGCTCGCGGCCAGCCGCGAGCGGCTGGGAGTGGAGACGATCGATCTCTACCAGCCACACCGCTGGGATTCCAAGACGCCGATCGAGACCACGCTCCGGGCGCTCGACGACGCGGTCCGTCGGGGTGACGTCCGCTACGTCGGTGCCTCCTCGATGTGGGCTCACCAGTTCGCCGACGCGTTGCACACGAGCGATACGCTGGGACTCGAGCGATTCCAGACGATGCAGAACCACTACAACCTCGTCTACCGCGAGGAGGAACGGGAGATGTTGCCACTCTGCGAGAAGGAAGACGTCGGCGTGATGCCGTGGTCGCCGCTGGCTCGCGGCTACCTCACGCGCCCGCACGAGGAAATTGACGCCACGAAACGCGGGGAGACGGAGGAACACATGTACGAACATCCGTATCGGGAGGGCGGCGGCCAGGAGATCAACGAGCGCGTGGCGGAGGTTGCCGCCGAAAAGGGCGTGACCATGGCGCAGATCGCACTCTCGTGGTTGTTGCACAAAGACTGGGTCGACGCGCCGATTATCGGCACGACCAGCGTCGAACACTTAGAGCAGGCCGTCGAGGCGCTCGATATCTCGTTGTCGGAGTCGGATATGGCGTACCTCGAGGAGCCGTACGAGCCGGTTCCCGTCTCCGGACACGCCTGACTTCCGCGGACAGCGGACGACAGGGGACTACGGAAGCGCTTCGACGGCCTCGAGCAGATCGTCTTCGGTCTCCCAGCGGTGGAGTCGCCCGTCGGACTCGAGCAACTCGAAGACGCCGTCTTCCATCCAACCGTACGGATGGTCCTCCTCGGCGTCGGGGTACTCCCGTTTGAGGACGTGGCTCTTCTCGTAGTACTCCTCGGTGCCCACGAGCAGCCCCTGTTCGACGAGGAAGCCGCTGGGCTCGCGCTCGGCGACGCCGACGATGTGGGTGACGAGATCCGCGATCAGACAGAACTTCTGGATGCCGTTGTCCCAGTTCCCGCGAACGTCGCTCATCCGGAAGGCGCAGGCGCCAGTTCGACGATCGAGTCGGTCGACGACGAGGTCGAGTCGGCGCAGCTGCTCGCGGTCGTAGTTCCCGAGGACGAAGTACGACCGATCACGCTCGTAGATCGGCGTTAGCTCGCTCAGCGCGTGGAGGAGTTTCTCGTTCTCCGCGAGCGTGAGGTCGTCGGCCTCGAGTCGCTCCGTCGCGCTCGTGAGCACGTCGTCGGGGACTGGCGGCGACTCGTCGGTCATAGCCGTCGTTTCACAGGAGACGACAATAGGATTTACTACACCGTTTCCGTTTCCGAAACTGGTCCGTTATCGGTTCTGGTTCACCGGTGAGTAATTTACCCCAGGGTAAACTACTTGGTGGACGACCGCGTAGGTGGGCGCATGAGTACCGACGTGGAGCCGGTGACGGGAGCGGAGACGCGTGAACTCCTCCATTTCGTCACGCAGAAGACCCGGTTCTCCCTGCTCACCAACATCCTGCAACACCCCGAGCAACTGCCCTCGATGTACGAACTCGAGGAGCTAAATCCGAGCGTGAGCGAGGCGACCGTCTACAAGCACGTCCAGAAACTGATCGACGCCGGCGTCGTCGAGGAGGTTGCCCTCCCCGACGGCGAACGCCGGCAGGGCTACCCCTGGAAGTTCTACGGCCTGACCGACGAGGGCCGGGCGTTCCTCGAGCGACACGACGTGCTCGCGGCAGAGGAGACGCTCCGACGAATCTACGAGACGATTTCCGATAAACCCGAGAAGATGGTCACGTACGAGAACGCGCCGCGGCCGGACGTCGAACGCGAGTAGCACGTGCGGAGCCGCGACGAACGTCGCTCACCCGCTCGAGCGACCTATTCGGGCGAGGGATCGGTCTGTGCGTGAATCCAGTTTCGGACCCGTTCGGAGAACGTTCCGATACCCAGTCCCACAAAGAACGTGAGGAGGCTGGGAACGAGTACCCACAGCAGGCTGGGATGTTCCGTTCCGGTGTGCAGTAGTGTCTCCATCATGTATACCACGACCTTCGCCGTTCGCGACCCTCAATCTACCGCTTTCGAAACGGGGCCGCGTCGCGAGCGGAGCCGACGCGGCTGAAATTCGACTCAGTGGTATCGTGGGGCGACGACCGATTCAGGAGAACCGCGAGGCGATGTCCGCCTCGGTGATGATGCCGACGGTTTCGCCGGCCTCGGTGATCATCACGGCCTTGTAGTGTTCGAGCAGATTGCTAATCTCGTCCAGCGTGGCGTCTTTCGACACCGTGGGGAAACTCTCGCTCATGTGTTCCTCGACGGGTTCGTCCCGCGCCTCGGAGTCGAGGTGGACGAGGTCGCTCTGGCTGATCGAGCCGACGGGGATCCCGTCCTGGATAACTGCCAACTGGGAGTACGCCTCCTCCTCCATCTTCCGAGCGGCCGCTTTGACGGCGTCGTCCGGCGCGACGTTGACGACGGCCTCGTTCATCAGATCCTTCGCGCGGACGACGTCGCCTTCGGCCTTCTCGAGGGCGTTGACGATCCGTCGCAGCGTCGATAGTCGGGGGTCGACGTCACCGCCCTCGATCCGGGCGATCAGCGGCTGGGAGACGTCGGCCGTGTCCGCGAGTTCGCTCTGGGTCAGCCCGAGTTCGGTTCGGCGCTGGCGCAAGTCCGCGGGCGTCGGGAGTTCCATACGCCACAATAACTGCGGGTTATAGAAAATGTTTTGGGTTGAGTTACTGCCGCGGTGACAGCACCTCGTTTCGGCCTCGGTGGTGCTTACTCGTCCTCTTCCGTTTCGAAGATTTCGACGACGGAGAGGGGAACGTCTCGCAGCGCACCGCCGACCTCGCTCTTTGCGATCCGGGAGGCGTGTTCCTCGCCCTCAGCGTTGAAGACCTCCATCTCGAGTCCGAGCCCCACGAGCGCGGTTTCGGCCGCGATGAACGCGGAGTCGAAGGGCTCGCCGCAGGCGGGACAGCCCGTCGCGCCGACCTCGACCTCGACGTAGTCCATGTTTTCGCTGTTGAGTCGCTTCCCCGCTTCGCTGACGGCGACGCCGATTGCGTCGTCGATCTCCTCGACGTCACGAACGAGCCACGCGGCTTCCATCGCGACGAGATAGTTGGCCATACGTCGTGGTCGGTCCGGGGGGTTTCCTGTCTTGCGGTTCGTCGGCGGCGGACGAGGATTGTTCCAACGCGTGAGAGACGATACCGCCCGTCATCCGCGCGCTCGAGGTGCGCACGTGAGCCGGATAGTGCTCATAAGTTACGAGAATTGTCCGCATCGATTGCGGCGCACGTAGCTGTACATCGCCTCGAGTCCGTCTCGATTTGGAGCTACTGAAATCTGAGTTGAATCGCAAGACTGCGTCGACCTCCTGAGCGATCAACGATCGTTACGGATTCCGCTCGTCAGGAAAGCTTATATACACCCCTGAACTGTGCCCGGTTGAACGTCGATGATATCCCGCGTCTTCCGCGCGACGCTGTTCGCACTGTACCAGTTGTGCATTGTGATCGGTATCGCCGCGATGCCACTCGCAATGGCCGCCCGCCAAGCTGGAGTTACCATCCCGGTCCACCGCATGCTCGAAACTGTTGAGGCAGTTTACGAAACCACGCAACCCGCCGACGCCTGATCAGCTCGTCCCCGACGTCCACCGACCGACCACTCCCTTTCTCACGGATCCACTCGAGAGCCGCTGCTCCCGTCGGCCCCACTGAAACCGGGCACGACCGATCACACGGCCCCCGTGGATGGGGTGTGCAGTACCGTTCGGCGGGGCCGATAAAACCGGAAACCTCGGCGGTGACCGCCGGGGTTTTATATCGTGCCAGCCCTACCCTTCGGTCAATGCGAGCGCCCCAACATAACTCGGACTTCTCCCGCACCGTCGACCAACTGGCCGACGATCCGGACCCCTACGGGCCGGAGATCGGTTCGATGCCTCAGAACGACCTCTCGCGTGCCGACCTCGACAACGTCAACAAGACTGGCACGACGACAATCGGCATCACGACGACCGACGGCGTCGTCATCGCAACTGACATGCGCGCCAGCCTCGGCGGCCGCTTCGTCTCGAACAAGAACGTCCAGAAGGTCGAACAGATTCACCCGACCGGCGCGTTAACCCTCGTCGGCAGCGTCGGCGGCGCACAGTCGTTCATCTCGACCCTCCGAGCCGAGGTCAACCTCTACGAGGCCCGACGGGGCGAGGAAATGAGCATCGACGCCCTCGCCACGCTCGCGGGGAACTTCGCCCGCGGCGGTCCGTTCTTCGCCATCCACCCGATCCTGGGCGGCGTCGACGACGAGGGCTCCCACGTCTACAGCATCGACCCCGCCGGCGGCGTCATGAAAGACGACTACACGGTCACCGGTTCCGGGATGCAACTCGCCTACGGTCACTTAGAGCAGGCCTACGAGGACGACCTCTCGAACGACGAGGCGAAGACCATCGCCGCACGCAGTATCAAGTCCGCCGCCGAACGCGACACCGGCTCCGGTAACGGTGTCTTCCTCTGTGAGATCACCGACGAGGGCGTCGACATCCACGGACACCACGACTTCGACGAAGTCATCTAAGGCGAAGGCGGCTCCCGCCACGATCGATTCCGTTTTTCGACCCGCTCGTTCGATTCGACAGTGACGAGTTCGCGCGCATCGATCGTCGGTCGCTGTCGCTCAGAACGGATTGGGACAGTCGACCGGCGGTCGAACACAGCAAATCCGGCGAAGACTGGACACGCCGAAAACCGTTAGTTGAGCCGTGCGCGCTGCTCGGCCTCGAGTTCCGGCTCCATCAGTTGCGTCGCGCGCCCGGTCTCGCTCGAGCGGTAGATCGCCTCGATCACGCGCTGGACCGTCAGCGCCTCCTCGACGGTGTTCGTCTCGGGCGGGGTGCCGGCGGCGACGGCCGCGAGGAACTGTTCGTCCTGTTCCGTGTAGCCGGTTAGCGACGAGTCGCCCGTGAGCGCCACGTCGGCGTAGTGATCGCCGCCGACAGTCCCGGTCTCGAGGATGTCGAGGCTCGTGTCGCCGATCTCGAACTGCGCGCCGGCGTTCGTGCCGCGCACGCGGAAGTCCATGCTCTCCTCGCGGTTGGTCGCCCACGCGGCCTCGAGTGAGATAGTCTCGCCGCCCGCACAGCGGACGAAGGCGCTGACGGAGTCGTCGACCTCGTAGGTTTCGCTCTCGGCGTTCCAGTTGTCGCCGAAGCCGTCGGGGTCGGCGTACTCTTCGGTCGTTCCGAACGTCGTTCTGGTGACGCCCGAGACCTCCGTAATCTCCGGGAAGTCGAGCGCGTAGAGGGCGAGGTCGAGCGCGTGGACGCCGATGTCGAGCAGGGCGCCGCCGCCGGCGAGTTCGGGGTCGGTGAACCAGGAGCCAGGTCCGGGGACCCCCCGTCGCCGAACGTAGTTCGCCTCGATGTGCGTGAGATCACCGAATCGGCCGCGAGCGTGGTGCTCGCTGAACATGGCCATCGACGCGGCGTGACGGTTGTGAAAGCCGACCATACAGATGCCGTCCGCTCTCGCCGCGGCCCGTGCGACCCGCTCTGCACTCTCCAAGGTGTGTGCGAGCGGTTTCTCGACGAGGACGTGACGGCCGGCCTCGAGGGCGTCGACGGTGATCGGTTCGTGGAATCGGTTGGGAGTCGTCACGATGACGGCGTCGACGGCGTCGTCTTCGACCAGCCCCTCGTGGGTTTCGTACGTCGCTGCGCCGAACTCGGTGGCGAAGCGCTGGCGCTGTGCCTCGACGAGGTCGGCGCCGGCGACGACGTCCGCACCGAGTTCGGAGATACTTCGTGCGTGGAGGTGGCCCATTCCGCCGAGTCCAACGATCCCGACGCCGATTCCGGCGCCGATCATCGCGAAACCCTCGATTGCTGAACCGTCGAGAAGGAAGGACCCTGAGAAACAACCCATTTCGATCTCGTTTGTGTGCGATTCCAGTCCATAGAGAGAGGGAGGCGGCGACCAAAATAAGGGTTGTGACCGATTAATGTGCGTACTATGTGTGTCTTTCTCTACGAATAACAGTATTACTCCGAGTACTTACGGAAATAGTAGGAATAAAATGGTATTTTTACGTGATAGTCACATCTTCGCACCGGCCGTCCTAAGCGGCTGGCCGCCGAGGACTAACTGATGGCTGCAGTTACGATCTGGAACGAGTTTCGACACGAACGCGAAGACGACGAGGTCGCAGCCGTCTATCCGGACGGCATGCACGAGACGATTGCCGACGCACTCAGCGAACGCGACCGCGACGGCGAGTCCGACCACGACGTCCGCACCGCGACGCTCGACGAACCCGAACACGGACTCACCGAGGACGTCCTCGAGCGCACGGACGTCCTGCTGTGGTGGGGTCACGAGGCCCACGACGAGGTCTCGGATGCGGTCGCCCGGCGCGTACAGGAGCGTGTACTCGAGGGGATGGGGCTGATCGTCCTCCACTCCGGCCACTACTCGAAGCCGTTCAAGCGACTCATGGGGACCACGTGTAGCCTCCAGTACCGCGAGGACGGCGCGAAAGAGCGTCTCTGGGTCGTCGACCCCGGTCACCCGATCGCCGACGGGCTCGACGAGTGCGTCGAACTGCCCCGAACGGAGATGTACGGCGAACCGTTCGACGTTCCCGAACCGGATCGACTGGTGTTCAACAGCTGGTTCGAGGGCGGCGAGGTGTTCCGCAGCGGCTGCTGTTACCGCCGCGGGAGCGGCCGGATCTTCTACTTCCGGCCGGGCCACGAGACGTACCCGATCTACGAGAACGACGACGTTCGGCGCGTACTTCGCAACGCCGTCGAGTGGGCCACCCCCACGGAGGGCGCGCCGCGGACCTTCGGCGAACGGGACTGAAGCGATCGACGACTCCGGGACGCGGCGGTCACCCGCTTCGCTGCGTGTCGACCAGTTCGACGGCGACCTCGAGATCGGTTCCGGTCGCCGCTTCCAGCCGTTCCCGAACGGTGTCGGCGAAGTCGGGTGGTTCCTGCTCGCCGGGCGGGCGTTCGACGAGTACGGTCACCGACGGCTGCCCACCGGTGTAGACGTCGACGAGTTCGTACTCGACGCTACTCTCGTGGAAGGCGAACTCGTCGAACGTCGGATCGTCGGTCATCGCCTCGAGTTCCGTCTGGATATCGTGTTCGACCGCGGCGGTCTGATAGCTCCCGTAGGTGACGCCGCCGAGGACGAGCGAGAGGACGGCGATCGCGACGATGAGCACGACGACTCGCGAGCGCAACTGGCCGTAGGCGTGATCGATCCGGTCCGTTCGGTGCGGACGGTAGCCGGAGAGCCACAGCAGGATCAACGCGGTGAGGTTGATCGATAGCACATTGATGAGCACGAGCGTGCCGGCGGTAACGACGACGGTCGGGTGTCCCCAGGCGATGCCGAGTCCGGCGGTGGCAGCCGGCGGCACGAGTGCAACGGCGATGGCGACACCGACGAGTACCGAGCCGACGTTACGAACGAGGCTGACGACGCCGGCGATGCCCGAGCCGAGCGCGAGAAACAGCGCGAGGACGCTCGGTGTGGTCCGCTCTCTGATCTCGGGAACGGTCGTGATATCGAATCCGGGTGGGAGCAACACGGTTCCCCGCAGGAGCCACCCGATCACTGCCGCCGTCACGACGGCGACGCAAATTCCGGTGACCTGCAGGACCACGCCGCGGCCTGCGAGCGTATCGTCGTCGACGACGACCCCGACGCTCGCGGACAGCGCGGGCCCCATCAACGGCGCAACGACCATCGCCCCGATGATGGTTGCCGCGGAATCGAGCAATAGTCCGGCCGTCGCGATGGCGGTGCTCACCACGAGCAGAATAAAGTACGTCGACGCGGCGGGCGCGAGATCGGCCGCCCGCGACTGGAGTTCCTCCCGGGAAATTCTGGTTCCCGCGAACTCACGGTGTAGTTCGTCCGCTCGATCCGAAACGACCGTCTCGGACGCCGTGACGACCGTGTACGCCCCTTCATCGAGACCGGCAGCCCGAAGCTCCGAGAGAAACGGTTCGACTGCGGCCGGCGGAACGGGAACCGAAACGAGTGCCTCGAACTCGCCACGACTCGTCTGTTCGGAGACGGCGTAATCGACGCCCGTCGCCTCCGCTGTCTCGAGGACGAGATCCAGATCGCCGTGTGGAACGAACACCTGAACGAGACGCATACGAGTGATACGACGGAAACAGGGATAGGCTGTCGCCACAGGGGCGTGACTGTCCGATTACGGTGATACTGCTGGACGTATCAACTTCGCTGCTAGTACTGAGCGGACCGCGCCCGCCATCAGCACTGAGCACCCTTGGCCCACCGGCAGCGCTGAGCGACCCGTTCTCGTCACCAGTGCCCAACGACCCGTTCTCGCCGACGGCTCAACGGGCAACGATCGGAACCGAACGGCGTCAGAACTCCCGGCGGCCCTCGTCCGTGACGACGCTCTCGAGCAACCCGACCGGCGTCGCGTCGTAGTTCGGATTTTCGACGGCGAAGCCCTCGGCGGGTTCCGGCATGACCTCGCTGCCGGTTCGGAACTCGTTTTCGAAGACGAATCCCTCGCTGACGATCTTCGACGCCGATCCCAGCACGGTCACCGGCACGTCGAGTTGGGCGGCCGTGGCGGCGATCGGGAACGTCCCCACGCGGTTGTACAGCGTCTCGTCGACGATACAGTCCATGCCGACGACGACGCGGTCGCAGTCCTCGAGATAGACGCCGTGTGCGCTGTCCGTGATCAGCGTGGCGTCGACGCCGTCCATCTCGGCGAGCGTCCGGGCCGTCTTGCGGCCGATGTAGCGGGGCCGCGCCTCCGTGATGTAGACGTCGAAGGTCTTGCCCGCCTCGGTCGCCTGCTCGAGGGCCTCGAGCACCGTCGAGGAATAGTCGTGCGTAAGCAGTGTCGCGCCGTCCTCGAGGATTTCAGCGGCGTTTTCGGCCGCCAGCCGTTTGCCGGATTCAACCCGCGAGACGACCGCGTCGATCCGCTCCTGGGTGAGTCGCTTCGCCTCCTCGACGCTCTCGGGATCGGCGTCAGTGACGTCGTCGACGACCGCCCGAACCGCGTTCTGCAGCGAGGCGTGGGAGTGGTTGGCTCGCCGGAGCACCGAGCCGTTGCGCTCGAGCGAGCGAATGTACTCCTCGACGGTGGCGAACTCCCGATCGAGCAGCTCCTCTAAGGCCCGCGTCGCGCGCACGGCAACCACCGAGGAGCTGTGACTCTGCATCTCCTGGATCTCCTCGACCGTCTCGTCGATCATACCTGCACAGATTCCCGTCAGCGGGAAAGGTGTTCCGGGTAGTCACCGACCGAGGGAACGCGCCTGTTCGACGCCAGCGGCTCACTCGTCGTCGTCCGGTCGTGAGATCGAAACGTCGACCAGTTCGCCCGGCGAGAGCTCCGTTCGATCGAGGAGTTGTAACAGCGTTTCGCCGTCGCCGTCACCGAAGACGCGGGCCCGAACCGTCGCCGAGGGATCGTCGAGTGACGACGATTCGGCGACGGTGATCTCGCCGTCGTCACTCTCTGTCCTCGTCTCACTCCGTTCTGTGGCGGTAGACCCCGTCGAATCCACAGCGTAGGGGTTTGAGACGGACGCCGAAAACGTCGCTTCGAGCGCCTCGATATCGACGCCCTCCGCAGCGGGCTCCAGAGTCTGTCGCTCGAGACGTAACGAGACCGTCGGATCGAACGCTCGATCCAGATTCGCTTCCCACTGCTTTTGCCGAATCTTTTTGACGGCCGCGTCGCCGAGCCAGCCCGGTGCAACCCACTCGTCGTCGTAGAGGCGGTGGATCTTCTCGTCGTCGGTTCCCCACGTAAAACAGCTGTCGTATCGGCACTGGAACTGGTTGAGCGCATATCCGCGGGCGTGTTTGACGACGACATGTGTCGGTGCAAGCCCTCGAACGAAGTCGTCGATCGCCGCCTGCGGCGGGTGGTTTTGCGCCTCGTAGTAGTGCGTCGTACAACGGACGGTGGACACCACATCGGCGCTGCCGGTCGCGAGTTGGACGAAGACGGCGGCCGGATCGTCGTGGAGTTCGAGCAACAGTCGTTTCGCGCTTCCTCGCGTCGGAGAGTCGGGTCCGGCAACGGTAACGCGCCCCTGTTCGACGACCGTCGCCGGATCGTCGAACACTTCGCGCGTCTCGACACCAGGAATATCGAGTCCGAGCGCCTTGTAGACCCGGGCGGTCTGTCCGACGAGCGTCACCGGTAGCGGTCGCTCGAGGATCGCCGCGATCCGTCCAAGCAGGACGGCGTAGTGGACGCCGGTGAGCGAACTCGAGGCGACGACGACGCGGGACCCGCCGTACGCCCGTTCGAGGATGGTTTCGATCGAGTCGGTGAGCGTCTCGGTGACGGACTCGTTCGTCGACGCGTTGAGGAAGACAGCGTCGATATCGACCGGATACGCGTCCGGAATCGGCGGAAACCCGGCGCAGGGACGCACCGTGAAATCGCCCGTGACGAGGATGTGGTTGTCGGCCGTCGGGAGATCGACGCCGGTCGAACCAGTCCGATCGCGAAACCGGATTAGAAAGCCTGCCGCGCCGGGAGCGTGGCCGGCGGGAACCGGCCGAACCGCGAGCTCGTCGAGAATCGCGGTCCACTCCTCGATCGGCTCGAGTGCCTCGAGAACCGCGTCGATATCTCCGAGGTCGTTGTCCTTCCGCGCTTCGGGCAGCGACTGCTCGAGCACCGCCGCGGTCCCGGGCGAGACGTAGATCGGCGCGTTGTGTCGGAGGTTCGCCCCAAGACTCCGGTAGTGGTCGATGTGGGCGTGGGTGAGCAAGATTGCGTTCAGGTACTCGTCAGGCTCGAGGAGTTCGTCGAGGTCGACGCCGTCGCCAGCGTCGACGAGAATACAGACACGTGTCCCGTCCTCAGTAAACCGCAGTAGCGTCGACTCGTTCCCCCCGTGGAGATTCGCGTTCTGGTAGGAGACACGCATCGCTTCGAATTAACTATCATTCTCGGTGTTTTAAATGTACGCTATTCCGGTGGAAACAGCACCGGTACGTATCGCTGTCACTCGCGAGGGCCAAAACCGAAAATCCTCCGCAACTCCCGCTCGATCCGCTCGACGAGTTCCTCGAGGACGACGTCGAACTGGTCGTGGTCGGCGACCGCGCCGACGCGTTCTCGAGCGTCGTCCGGTAGTTCGACGCGGAATTCTCCGTCTCCTTCATAAAACGGCTCGCTCTCGCTCAGCACCTTCCGGTCGATCGCTTTGAGCACCGTGGAGTCGTACCGGCCGTGAAGCTGGTTGTACGCGTTCGAGTAGGCCTCCTCGAGTTCCTCGAAGTAGTGGACGTACTTCTCCTCGAATTTTTCGGGATCGAACTCGGTCATAGTAGAATGTGAGGTAGCGGGCGGGTAAACGGTTCGGGACCAATTTGAATGCGGTCTCGAGCGGTGTTCGGGCGCTCGAGACGACTCGAGCGCGCTGCGATCGTGGCAACGGGGATTTCCACACCCTCCCCAACCGACTTCGGTCCTCGCTCCCGCTGGTCGCTGCGGTCCTCGTCCATTGGAAGACACGAGCGTCTTCCAGGCCATTCGCTCGTGAGACTCGCGAAGACCTCGCACGACGTTGTCGGCCGTCCTCGCTATCCCTCACGGTTCACTCCGTTCACCGTTCTCTTTCCGAGGTTCTCACTCCGCTCGAACCTCGCTTCGCTCGGACGACCCGACTGCGCGCGCCACTGGCGGGAGCACTCCTCCGGGCTACCGCAGACTTACGTTCTCGAGGCCCCTAGCAGGCGCTGATGACCGTCACCGTCCGCTACACCTGTCCCTACTGCAACGCCGTCGTGAGCCTCGAGCGGCCGCCGGATCTCGCGGATCGGTCGGTCACGAAAGTTCGGCAGCCAGGTTGGGAATACGCGGACCCCGACGATCAAGAGCGCGAATCCGCCGACGGGATCGAGTTTCTCTGCGGCGAGGATGGCCCGGTCACCGACCTCGAGGGCGACTCGGTCGAGGGCTGCGGACGGCCCTTTTACCTCAATTTCGTGCGATTCCAGCAGGGGGTCGAACTCGAACCCGATCCGCCGACCTACGGCGGGCCGCGGTTCGATTTCAACGCGTAAGGGGCTGTAATCGCAAGCATCGCACCCGCGAGCGACCGACGGGAGCGAGCGGTTTTTTATCTCTTTGCGAACGAAGTGAGCAACGGTCAGCGAGAGCTTCGCTCTCGCCAGACAGATTTCTTCGAGCGGCCCGACCGAGCGTAGTCGTTCGAAACGGCGGAACCGTTTCGTGACTGAGCGGAACGAAGTTCCGCGAGGTCCGCGAACTCTCCGATTTCGCTTGATAACGAGCGGCCGGAGACCTCTCGAACCACGAGGGAGGACCCGAAGAAAAAAGGTGGGAACACAACCCTTTTCGACGGCCGGTCCCACCTTCGGACATGGACGAAGACGCCGTTCGCGACCGCCTCCGGACGGTCGAGGATCCGGAACTCGGCGACGATATCGTCTCGCTCGGACTCGTCAACGACATCAGCGTTGACGGCGACCAAGTCGATATCGATCTCGCACTGGGTGCACCGTACTCGCCGACCGAGAGCGACATGGCCGCCGAGATCCGCGAACTGCTTCTCGAGGACGGGCTCGAGCCGGATCTCTCGGCGAGCATTCCCGACCGCGACGATTTTGTCACCGAGGAGCAGGTCCTCCCGAACGTCAAGAACGTCATCGCCGTCTCGTCCGGAAAGGGTGGGGTCGGCAAATCGACGGTCGCAGTGAACCTCGCCGCGGGACTCTCGCAACTGGGGGCGCAGGTCGGGCTCTTCGACGCCGACGTCTACGGGCCGAACGTACCGCGGATGGTCGACGCCGACGAGCCGCCGATGGCGACCGAGGAGGAAACGCTCGTGCCGCCCGAAAAGTACGGCGTGAAGCTGATGAGCATGGCCTTCCTCACGGGCGAGGACGATCCGGTCATCTGGCGCGGTCCGATGGTCCACAAGGTCATCACCCAGCTAACGGAGGACGTCGAGTGGGGCCACCTCGACTATCTCGTGATCGACCTGCCCCCGGGGACCGGCGACACCCAGCTGACGATGCTCCAGACGATGCCCGTCACAGGCGCCGTCATCGTGACGACTCCGCAGGACGTTGCCCTCGACGACGCCCGCAAGGGCCTCGAGATGTTCGCCAAACACGACACCGTCGTGCTGGGCATCGCCGAGAACATGTCGACGTTCGCCTGCCCCGACTGCGGCGGCGAACACGACATCTTCGGCTCCGGCGGCGGCCGTGAGTTCGCCGACGAACACGAGATGCCGTTCCTGGGATCGATTCCCCTCGACCCCGCCGTCCGCGAGAGCGGCGACGGGGGTCAGCCGACCGTGCTCTCCGACGAGTCGGCCACCGGCGACGCGTTCCGAACGATCACCGAGAACGTCGCGAACAACACCGGGATCGTCCACCGACGCGGCGTCTCCCAGGCCAGACGCAGCGAGGCCGCCTCTCCGGACCGATGACCGCCGACGGCGAGGACGGCAGCGACGACAGCAACAGCAGCGACGGCCGCAAGAACGTCGAATCAGAGGCCGCGTTCGATCCAGATCCCGAACGGGTCGCGTTCCTCCGCGAGGTCGCCGACGAGATCCGAAGCGACTCCAGCGAGAGCAAACAACTCGCGAACATTCTCTACCGAACGAGCGACCTCTACGACGCGGACGAGGAGACGACGCCCGAGGAGATCGTCCGCAACGTCAAGTTCATTCTCGAGGTCACCGAACGCGGCGGGCTCGAGCGCTGATCGGCCGGATTACGGAGTTTATCCGCTGAATCTGCTCAGCAGACTCAGCGGCCGTCAGGTGAAGTACTCTCAGCCGGTACTCCGACGTCGGCTTCGGTGTACGCGGTCGATTTTCGCGGCTGTAATTACGACGGATTGACAGTCGAGACTGAAACCCGCTGCCTGCAGTGAGCCGAGAGTCTATACCCTTCTGTGGTATCAGATGGTCTCTAAAACCTTTCAAGGACAGCTGTTATCCGTCTCTGGCCCGTTCGGTTAGTTAGGAAATAGGGGCGAAGCACTCGTGCCTCGTTGCTCGTCCCGCCACCACCTATGACCAACGCAACCACACCAATCGAAGCCACGTTCGAACTACAGCGCCAGTCGATCAAACAGAGCCAGCAGTTCGTCCAGCAGGGACTCAAGTTCCAGGAGAACGCCGCCGAATCGTTCCTGCGAAACGGCTTCGCTGCCCAGCGAAGCGCCCAGCGGCAGGGCACCGAACTCGTCCGTCAGCTCTTCGACGCACAGTTCGACACCCTCGAGTCGTCCCTCGACGAGAGCGGAGGCGACGTTCGCTCGACGATCGATCAGCAGTTCGAGGAGGGAACGAAACAAACCCAACGGCTGCTGAACGACGGGTTCGAGCAAAGCGCCGCCCTGTTCCAGCAGTTGCTCCACGCACAGTTCGACGCGATGGAGTCTGCGTTCGACGAAAACGGCTCCGACGTTCGATCGACCGTCGATCGGCAGTTCGAGGAGTTCGAACAGCGCCAGGACGAAGTCTGGGACGAGTTCGAGATGGAGTTCGTCGACGCCGTGGCGGAGCTCACCGACCAGCAACAGCAGGTGCTGACGGAGTCGATCGAATCGCTCCTCGAGGCACATCAGGAGACCGAACAGCAGACCGTCGACGGCGTTCGACGAGCCGAGGAGACTGTCGAGACCGTCCAGCAACAAACCGAAGAGGTCGCGGACACCATCCAGCAGGGGACTGAAGCGACTATGCAGACGACCCAGCAGCAGGCCGAATCGGTCGTCGAGACGACCCAGGAGAACACTCAGGAGGTCGTCGACGAAGCCGGCGACGCGACCGAAGAGCTCGCCGTCGAGACGACGGACGCGATCGAGACCGCGACCGAACGGGGCACCGACGCTGCGGTGCAGAACCTGCAGACGCTCGAGGGCGTCGGGCAGACGTACGCCGACCGTCTCGCCGAAGCAGGTATCGAGACCCTTGCCGATCTCTCTCGGTCACAGGCGAACGCCGTCGCGGAGGCCGCAGAGATCTCGCAGGTCCGTGCGGCCGACTGGATTCAGGCCGCACAGTCGCAGTCGTGATCGATATCTAGCGGTTTCCGATAACGCGGACCCAGTCGTAGTTCGATTTTCGTCGCGTGTTTTCGGTGTGTCCTGACTCTCGAGAGAGTTCCCCCCTCGCCCTCGATCGACGCGAGGCACTCACCAGGCGCGTTGCTTTTACTTTCTCCGTCCGAAACGCGATTGTGGACGCGAATCAACGGTCTCGAGCGAACCCCTACGGGATGGACGAGGAGTGTCGAAACTGTCCGGCGCTCTGTGAGACGCGGACGCAGGTCGTCCACGGCTACGGCGACGTCGCGGCGGACTTCCTGTTCGTCGGCGAGCGACCGACCGCGAGCGCCGACGAACTGGGCGTGCCCTTTGCAAGCCCCGAGCCCTCGGCGATCGACGACGACCGAGGTGCGGAATCGGAATCAGGAACCAGCCTCCGTCGGATGCTCGAGCGACTCGGCCTCTGCGATTCGACCTCGCCGGCGAACGACCCCGTCCTCGAGAACGTCTACCTGACGAATCTGACGCGGTGTCGCGACCCGGAGCGCCCGCCGACGGACGAGGAGATCGGCAACTGCGACCCCTATCTCACGGCCGAGATTCGGATGATCAACCCCGAGATCCTGATTCCCGTCGGCGAGCGAGCCCTGACGGAGATCGGCGTGGAGTACACGACGACGCCGGCCGGCGACCTCTCGTTGCCGGCGGATCACGCGACGCGAATCCGGGGCCGCGGGTTCGAACTCGTCCCGATGGTGGAGCCACGCGACCAATCCGACGCACAGACCCAGGCGTGGCTCGAGACGTTCGTCGATCTGATGGCGTCGGATTATCGCCAGACGAAAGGACAGCGGGATCGCTGATCGACTGCGAGACTACCAGTACGGGCCCTCGAGCCACTCTTTCGATCGCGCGCCGAGGACGACCAGCGCGCCGATGAAGACGACGGTCGCGATGAACACGCCGATCGTCGGCGCGAGGTAGTCGCCCGACTCGATCAGGTAGCTGTCCGCGAATCCCCAGAGCCCGAGCGCTACAAGCGCGGCGATAGTCAGCGTCCCGAGCAGTCCGACCGAGCGTGGAACCGATCGGGTCACGGTTTGATCGTCCATACGGAATGCCTGACGGTCCATCACTATAATTTGTCCGACGTCGGCTCGGCGAGCGGAGACGAACTCGCGACTCGAGGGACGCATTTGACGGCGAGAGAGCCGCCGGAAACGCCGCGTTCAAGGCCGGCCGTCACCGAGACACGGGTATGAAGGTCGTCGTTCCGGTCGATCCGCCCCGGGAAGGGCTCGTCCTGTCGTCGCTCGTCGATCGAACGCCGCTCTCGAACGCCGAGGCGTGCGGCCTCTACGAGGCCGCCGTCGTCGACGTACTTCGGGCGGTCGCCTCGAGCGGGGGCGAACTGCTGGTCAACTACCGCGACGCGGAGACGCTCCCCGACGAGTTCGCCGGCGGCGACCCGGAGAACGAAGTCCGCGGGTTAACTGCCAGCGCGCTAGGGGAGTTTTCCGAGGACACCGACGGCACGGATGGCGATGTCCGATTCGAACGGCAGGTCGGCTCGAGTCGAACGGCCAGAGTCGGCAACACGGTCACGCATCTCCTAAAGCGCGAGGAGGCCGGAAGCGTCGGCGTCCTCGAACCCACGGTTCCCCTCGTCGGCCGGACGCACATCGACGGCGCCGCGATGTCGACCCGCCGCCACGAGGTCGTCGTCGGACCGTCCTCGGCGGGGCGAACCTATCTCGCGGCTTTCGGCGAGCCGATCGACTTCGGCGACGCGTACGCCGCGCCCGAGGTGGCGACGCTGGCCGAACGCGCCCGCGAGGCCGGACTCGACGTCGGGTTCGCGCCGATACGTCCGACCGTCGCGACCCCCGCGGGGCTTCGGTCGACGGTCGCGTTGCTCGAGGCCAGACGGATCGCGGAGAAGCCGGGTGCCGAGGCGACGGCCGCTGCGGTAGACGAACTCGGGCTGGCGATCGGGGCGGACGGGTCGCTCGAGCGAGCGTAACCGACAACCCTTTTTGAACGGACGGAAAAGGCGGAGGTGAGGTGGGGTGGCAGAGCGGCCTAACGCGCCTGCCTTGAGAGCAGGTGGCCTTCAAGCCTCATGGGTTCAAATCCCATCCCCACCGCTTTTGCGACGAACTGACGTGAGGAGCAAAGCGGAGACGATGGGATATGAATCAGGGAGAAGCTTTGCTTCCACCGTGGTTCAAATCCCATCCCCACGTTGCTGTCCTCAAACGAGTGCGTCGCACTCGTTTGGACATCGCGGAGCTTCGCTCCGCTCAGTCGCGAACAACTCCGTGAGCGACAGCGACGTCGGTGGGATTTGGATTACGGAACGAGGGAGCGAAGCGACTGAAGTTCAGGTGGTTCAAATCCCATCCCCACCGTATTTTACCGCGAACAACTCCTCGAGCGGCAAATCGAGAACGATGGGATTTGAACTAGACGAGTCGCAGCGTTCGAGCGAAATGAGGACGACCGTCTCGGCGTAGTTCACAATCCCATCCCCCCGAGTTTCCGTCGTATCCACGATCGAACGTCTACTCCAAGCCCGCTCCCACCGCTGGAGATCGGTTCTCACTCGAGTGAGAACGATCACAACGGCTGGAGAAACAGGTCTGATTGGGGAGTTCACGATCCGACGGCGACGGGAGCGACTACGTGTCGCAGACTCTCCGCTCAGAACTGGTATTCTGCTGTAACAATAGATTGTCGGCTGCAAGAATCTCCGCCTTTCTCAAACTGGACGACGCAGATGCACGTATGAGTGGGGACCAGATAGAACGGCGAATGCTTCTCAAGGGAGTTGCAGCAGGCGGCGCTGTCGGCAGTGGCGTTCTAGGCGCGAGTGCCGTCGGTGGGAACACGCTCCGTGGCAGCGTACAGGACGTCCATCGCGAACGTACCGTGCAACCGGGAACCGAACTCCTGTTCGAGGCCGACATCGAGTATCCGGACGCGAACTGGGACGTGGAGTGGCAGATCGACGGCGAACGTGCCCAATACGATGCGAACTACGACATGCGAACCCAGGACTACTTGCAGTACGTCGAGCAGTACGGCGCGTCGTACTTCACCGAAACGTTCGACTCGAGTGGCACCTACGAGGTCACCGCTTACGTCTTCTACGACCCCGAAACGGGGAACCGGGACGATCCGGACTACGAGGGGGCAGACGAAATACGGTGGACCGTCCACGTCACGTCCGACGGCGCGGCGCCCCCGTCCGTCGCGAGCGCGGATCCGGAACCCGGCGAGATGCTCGCGGTCGGTCGCAACGAGCCCTTCGAGATCGACGTCGACGTCGCCTCGTCCGACAGCGATCCCGCGCGGACCGTTTGGTGGCTCAGCCAGGCGGACGTCATCCTCGAGTTCGGCGATCCGGACGACTCCGGAACGGCGACGCTGTCGGTCGCCGACGGCGCGGGCTGTCATACCTGCGCGATCACCTGCTGGGTGATCACCGAGGACAACCTGTTGTTGCGGCCGGAGCCGTGGATCCTCGATCACGAAGCCGAAGACGTTCCGGCCACGTTCCAGGTCGCGGAGATGGCGACGAACTCCCCGATCGGTGGCGGGGAGACGCTCGAGGTTACCACGACGATTCACAACATCGGCGACGAAACCGGGACGACCGACGTCGACCTCGTCGTCGGCCACGACCCCGTGATCGAAGACAGCCGGATGCTGACGCTCGATCCCGGCGAATCGACCGAGATCACGCTGCTGTTCGAAGCCGGCGACCCGGCGGGCGATATCGAGGAGTTCCCGGTGGTGGTCGACACCGGCGCGGACACGGCGTCCGAGATGGTCGCCGTCGAGTCCAGGGAGCCGACGCCAGCGACGTTCAACGTGGTGAGGATGTCGACGAACTCCCCGATCGGTGGCGGGGAGACGCTCGAGGTCGCCGCGACGATCGAGAACGTCGGCGACGAAACCGGCACCACCGATATCGAACTCGTCGTTGGTCACGATCCAGTCGTCGAGGATAGCGAGATGCTGACCCTCGAGGCTGGCGAATCCGCCGACCTCACGCTGACGTTCCAGGCGGGCCACCCGGCGGGCGACACTGAGGAGTTCCCGATCGAAGTCGACACCGGTGCGGACGCGGACACCGTCACGGTCGTCGTCGAGCAGTGACCGACTCGCCGAGCGTCTCGGCGCGGCGACTCCGATCCGGTTTTCGGCGCGTATCGATCAGTCGTCGCTCGAGAAGTCTTGGTTCCAGACGCGATAGCCGTCGAACTCGCCGGCGTCGATCTCCGCTTCGATCTCGTCTCGCGTTGCCGCGTCGATCTTGAGGAGGTGACAGAGCGGATGTCCCGGGAGGGCGACGGGGTTCTCGAGGCTGCCGACGATCAGGCCGGTGAACGGCGCGGTGACCACGTGCTCTTCGGTTTTGAAGTGATCCGAAACGGTGCAGATGGTCTCGCCTTCGTGGACCAGCGGGTAAGGACCCCACTGCATCTCGACGAGCCCGCCGGTATCGGCCCGGAGCCACTGTTTCGTGCTGTCGGCCGCGGTTTCGGTGACCCAGCTCGGTTCGGTCGGCTCGAGGTCCGGGAGCAGGTCGTACTCGGCGAGGACGCTCTCGGTGCCGGCGACGGCCTTCTCGATCAGCGCCGGCTGGAGTCGCTGGGCGCGTCCCATCTCGACGGTGATCGTCGGAATCCCATCTGCGGTGGCCGTCGACCGAAGCGAGCCGCCGTCGCCGCCGCCGTAGAGGCGGACGTTCGCCCCGAAGGCTCGAGCCAGTCGCGACACGGCGGGGTCCTCGAGATCGGCCCGGACGTGATACATCGTCGTTCGGTTGCGCGTGGAGGTGTGGAAGTCGATCCCGTAGTCGCACTGACTGATGAACGTCCGATAGATCCGGTTGGCCATCCGTTCGGCCGTGTTGCTTCGAGCCTTTCCTGGGAACGAGCGGTTGAGGTCCTGATCGTAGATCGGGATGTATCGCTGCTGGGCGTGATACGCCGGGACGTTGGTGACGTGTAAACAGACGAGTGTGCCGTGAACGTCCGCGGGATCGTATCGGTCCGCGACCTCCTGGACGACCTTGACGCCGTTGAGTTCGTCGCCGTGGATCGCGGCCGTCAGAAAGAACGTCGGACCGCCGTGGTGGCCGTTGATGATCGTCACCGGGATCTCGACGGGGTCGCCGAGGTACGTCTCGCCCACTTCGTAGCGAATGTGGCGCGTCTCACCGGGTGCGACTTCGCCGTCGTATCTGAACGGTTCGGGTTCGGAATCGAGAGCATCCATATCCGTGACTGGTCGCGTTCGGGGATAATCCCGCCGGTCCTCGCCACTGTCGAGCAAACGTGCGATCGAGTGGCGATAGATACCTGAAAAATACGGTCGGCTCGGTTCGTGATCCTCGGGAGTGAGCTACTGGTAAGAGAGGTCGAGGTCTCGAGCGCGCTCGAGCAGGCTCTCGTCGTAGTACTCCTCGGTCTGGGCGGGACGGGTGTCGTCGATTGACCGGACCTGCTGGATCGTGTTGCGGAAGACCTTGAACGTGGCTTCGTCGACCATCTGGCCGTCGAGGGTGACCGCACCGGTCCCCTCCGCTTTGGCTTCGTTGAAGCGCTCGATCTTGCTCACGTCGCGTTCGAGCTCCTCCGGCGTCGGCATGTGGATCGTGTTGGCCTGAATCGTCTGTTTCGGGTAGAGCGACCAGGAGCCGTCGAGTCCGAGGTGAGCCTCGTGTTCGACCTGGTCCGCGTAGGCATCCGCGTTGTAGTAGGTCAAGCCGGCGCGCTCTTTGAACAGGTCGTCGAACGGGCCGCCGATACTGAGCAGGTCGCCGGCGCTGGCTTCGTTCGAGAGCGCCTCAAGCAGGCCATCCCAGCGCGGACGACCGTCGCCGAGGTCTCGAGCGCCGAGTTCGGCCGCGTAGTCGACGGGACCGAAGACGAGCGCGGTGAGTCGGGAGTCGGCACCGAACTTCGAAATCTCGCGCAGGTCCGAGCGGGCGCGCCCGGTTTCAATAATGATCGAGAGCTTGATCGAGCCCTCGGCGTAGCCGTGTTCGGCCTCCGCCTCGGCAACGACGTCGGCGGCGCGCTCGACGTCCTCGACGCGGCCGACCTTGGGGACGACGACGCCCTCGAGTTCGTCGCCGATCTCGCCGACGAGCTGGTCGATCTGTTCGCGACCGCGGTCGCGAAAGGAGGCGTCCTCGTAGCTCCACTCGACGCGGGGCCAGATCTCGCCCGCGAACTCGTGTTCGGGAACGAGTTCGATCGTGTTCTCGAGCCCCTCGTCTTTCATGTTCGGCGCGGTGCCGTCCTCCATGTCGGGGACGAGCCAGTCGGGGGCCTGGAAGCCCTCGGCCTCGAGGCCGGAGCGGAGGTACTTCGCCGAGTCGTCTTTCGGAACGGCGGCCGGTGCGGTCTGGAACGTTCGACAGAGTCGGATGTCTTCGGTCATGGCTTGTGAGTGGGTGGGAGTGGATTTAGCTGCGGTCGTTTGTGATATTCGATCGTGTTAGTGAGGGCGCTTTCGAATCTCGGCCGTGCGCGTCCCCGAGTAGACGGGTTCGTCGTTCTGGTTGAACGCGATGTGCTGGAACCGGACGGTACCCGCTTCGTCGCTCGACGCGTCCTCGTCTGCGGAGAGCACCCGCGTGAAGGCGTAGACGGTGTCGCCCACGGCGACGAACGTGTGGAACGACTCGTCGTCGAAGCCGACTTCGCGCCAGGTCTCCTCGTCCGAGCGGGCGTGGCCCAGCGCGGTCGAGCGGGTGACGTCGCCGTAGGTGACGATGTCGCCCGACGGCGAGTCGCTCATCACGTCGACGTTGTGGTGCTGTTTGGCCGTGTTGAGCGTCGACAGCGGCAGAGCAGCGACGGTGACATCGTCCTGCGTGCGGCCACGCTCGTGGCGGTAGGCGACGGCCGCGTTCTCGTCGGCAGCCGTCTCGAGGGCCGCGACGAAGTCCTCGAAGTAGCCGCCTTCCGGGGCGATGAACTCCTCGGGGAGTTCCGGCCCGTCGTCGCCGTCTTCAGCGGCCGCAGCCCCGCTCCCGTCGGTCGCAATCGGATCGCGCCGCGGGATCATGTTCGTGCGCTCGTAGGAACAGAGCACGTCGCCCGTCTCGGCGTCCTTGCCGCGGGTTCGCCAGCTAACGATACCGTACGCGGGCCGGGAACTCGAGGTCGCCCGGTTGACGACCTCGCTCTCGACGTGAAGTTCGGTGCCCGTGTAGACGGGCGCGGTGGGGAATCGGACGTCGGTGCGACCGAGGAAGTAGCCACCTTTCTCGCTCAAATCCTCGACGGTGATGCCGAGGGTTGCAGCGGTGAGGTAGTCCGGGTGGACCGGCGGTTCCTCGAAGCCGCGGGCCTCGGCGGCGTCGGTGCGCCAGTAGGCGGGGTCGTGGTTCAGGGTCTGGCTCATCCAGGCTTCGTTGCCGAACCGCGTGAGGGTGAGGCCGGGGTCGTGTTCGATGACGTCCCCTTCTTCGAAGTCCTCGAAGCAGTTGCCTTTCTCCTTCGTTTCGACCTGTTCGAGCGCCTGTGCGAACGTCTCGGGATCTGTCCAGTCAGTCATCGGCGGTGAGTTCGTCGGTTTCGGTCTCGTCAGTTTCGGCCTGCCGGTCCCGCTCGCGGCGGGCGATGGTTCGGCGCATCTCGTTTTCGACGATCATGTAGCCCTCGTCGAAGCCCATTCCCGGCTTTGCGAGCACCTGTGCGGCGTTCGTCGCGAGCGCGACGTGAGCGCAGGCGCGCGCGGAGGTTTCCGTCTCGTTGCAGGTCCCACCGAGATAGGCGCGGGTGTCGGTCCCCTCGCAGTAGCGGACCGCTTGTCCGCTGCGGTGGATCCCGCCCAGGTCAGGGGTCTTGATCTGCACGAGGTCGGCCGCCTCGGCGTCGACGAACGCCTGGACGTCTTCGAAGGTGTTGCACCACTCGTCGGCGACGATATCAACTGACACGCCGGCGTCTTTGAGCCCCTCGCGGAGTTCGACCATCGCCTCGATCTGTTTTTCGCGGTTGCCGACGTCCATCGGCCCCTCGATCTGGATCGGGTACGGCGCGGCGGCCGCCTCGAGTGCCGCGAAGTAGTCAACCACTTCGTCGCGGTCGTAAGGCGCACCGAAAACCTCGCCGATCATGCCGTAGACGTCGATGTGGAACCGGGGCTCGTAGCCGTCGGGGCCGAGTTCTTGTGATCGTTCGGTGAGCCACTCGACGTACTCGAGGAGGATCTCGCCGTTCTCGCCGATCTTCTCGACGCTGTTGATGAGCGCGTGGGGCAGGACGGGGACGCCCTTGACGAACATCTTTTCCGTGTTATTGTAGCGATCGTCGCCGGACTGACCGAAGACGGGAACCGGCTCCGTCGCGGGTTCGGTGCCCAGGGCGTCGGCCATCACGTCCGTCTTCGTGGTGTTTCCGGCTTCGGCTGCGGCGGCGAGCAACGCCTGCGAGACGCCGTACCGGATTGCCGTGTGGAGTCGGTCGCCGTCTACCTGTAGCTCCTCGAGCAGTTGTGCGTTCTCGAGGAAGTCCGTCGCGTCCCGTCCCTCGAGTTCGTCGGCGACGGGGCCCTCGATGACTGGGGCGTACTCTTCGGCCTGAAACAGCGGATCGCGCCCGCCGGCACCGGAGTACTGGACCGCGGCGCAGTCGCCGCGGACGACGGTGCCGTCCTCGAGTTCGACGTCGACGATGATCGACTCGCCCGCCTGGCGAATCTCGTCGAAGCCGTCGGTGACGGGGGCACCCTCGTAGGTGAAGCCGTCGTGTTCGGCACCCTGCTTGATCGCGCGCTGGTCGTCGAAGAAGAACCCGGAGTAGCCGGGCGTGGCGTATAGTCCTGTAATAGTCATATCTTGACGTCACCCTGTGGTCGGCCGATGAGCTTGCCGTCGCTGATCGCGTCGACGTCGTCCGCGACCATGCGGAACGACTGTTCGCGGCCCTCCGTGGCGGCGCGCTGAGAGAGCCGGGCTTTGTGAATCTCCTTGATGTCGTCGTCCATCTCGAGGTCGGCCCACTCGAAGATGCGGACGCGTCCGTCGTCGTCTCGAGCGGGGAGCACCGCCCCCGCCGCGCTGTCGCTGGGTGCGAACGGCACGTCGAGTGCACCGGAGTCGAACGCCTTGAGCGTCCCCTGGACGACGTCGCCGTCGCCGTGCTCGAAGATGGTGTCCATCAGACACCGAGTCTCGCGCTCGATGAGGTCCTGTTCCTCTTCGATGCCGTCGATCTGGATATCCTGCTCGATGGCCATATCGATGACCTGTCGCGTCGTTCGCAGGCCGGCCGAGTTCGCCTCCATCGTCGGCACGCCCTGGAACTCCTGTGGCGACTTGGTGATGACCTTGTCCGGCTGGGCGATGGCCGCGGTCATGCCGCCGAAACTGATCACGCCGTTGGCGCGAGCCTCGTCCGGCGGGAAGCCGCCCATCCACTCGTGGAAGACCGTCGTGACGACAACCTCGTCCGGCAGATACTCGTTGCCCAGTTTCTTGAGGGCGTGCAAGGCGGCGACGTCCTGGACGACGTTGCCGACCTGCCCGTAGCCGAGGGTGATCGAGCGCACGCCCTGCGTGGCGGCGAGTTTCCCTTCGACCAGCATGATCGCAATAGCGATCGAGGGCGGGACCAGCGTTCCGGTGAGCGGGCCGAACGGCTCGCGGTTGATCCGAATGCCGCGTTCGGTGTAGGCCCCCGCCAGTCGGTCGACGAACTGCCACTTCTCGATGGTCTCCTCGAGCCCGTGGCGTTTCGTGTAGGGAATGTTGTAGGAGATCGGCCCGCCCTCGAAGCTCTGGAAGCCGCCCGCGAACGTGATCGCGGCGAGCAGCCGGGCGTCCGGCGTCCCGTGGCGGACTTCGATCGGGGCGTCGACCTCGTCGATCAGCCTCCGGCAGCCGTCGATGCCGTGGTTGACAGCCGGGAAGCCGTTGAGCGTGTCGTCTCCCGTCTCGCGGGCCTTCTCGAGCCCTTGCTGGGCCTTCTCGTACTCGTTGTCGCGCGTGTACGAGTCGATCGTCGTCGGGAGGAGGTCGGCCTGGCCCTCCTCGAGAAGGTACTGGAGGAGTTCGATCTGGTCTTCGAGCCGGGGAACGCCGGCTCGAGGCTGGAGAAGCGGCTTGTCGGCCGACTCGAGGACGTCCGCGAATCGCTTGTGTGCGGGCAGCGACTCGTGGTACTCGATAGCCTCCTCGAAGTCGACGTCTGCACCCGTGTGCCAGTCGGACCGAATCTCCTCGTCGATACGCCGTAGCTCGTCGGCGGGAATACGTTCGTCTCGTATCATCTAGGAACTGATAGTAGCGCGTTCCGACTCGGTCGGTGTAATCTGCAGATCCTGTCGGAGCGCCTCGATCGCGTCTTCGGGATCGGTTTCGGAATCGAAGACGCGGTCGAAGCCGAGCTCCCGGAACGTGCGCCGGGTCTGCTCGAATTCGTCCTGACCGACGGCGAGGTTGCCACCGATGTAGGTGACGGCGTCGACCTCTGCCGCCTCGAGGACTTCATGAAATCCCTGACAGTCCTGCTCGGCGTGGCCGTAGAGCGAGGAGACCAGTACGGCCTCGGCGTCGTGGTCTACCGCGGCCTCGGCGAACTCCTCCTGGGAGGTCTGAACACCGAGGTTGATGACGTCGAAGCCCGCTGCACTGAAGGCCTGCTCTAAGATTGTGATTCCAACGACGTGGGCGTCGGAGCCGATCACGCCGAGGACGACCGTTTGGGACATCGTATGCAGAACCATGAGGAACGTCCCTATAAACCTAATGATCTTCCATGATAATACTCCTTAAACATCCTAACAGGCACCCTATGGGACGATGTCACAATGTACATTATCGATGGTAAGGATTTTGGTCGTGGTCTGGGAATAGCTGCGTACATGGGAGCACTTTCGAATCTACGCGTGCTCGATCTGACCCAGGTTCTCGCCGGGCCGTACTGCACGATGTTGCTCGCGGATATGGGCGCGGATGTCGTCAAGGTAGAGCGCCCGGGCGGCGATATGATCCGCTCGAACCCGCCGTTTGTCGACGACCCCGAGGCGGAAGCCTACGGCGGCTACTTCCAGAGCGTCAACCGCGGCAAGAAGAGCATCGAGCTGAATCTCGGCGACGAGGCGGACCGCGCGGACTTCCTCTCGCTCGTCGAGGACGTCGATATCGTCGTGGAGAACTACCGCGCGGGGACGATGGAGAAGTACGATCTGGGCTACGAGACGCTCACCGAGTACAACGAGGATCTCATCTACTCCTCGATTCGGGGCTTCGGCGACCCGCGCACGGGAGAAACCGATCGGCAGGGCCAGCCCTCCTTCGATCTCATCGCCCAGGCGCTGGGCGGCGTCATGGAAACGACGGGGCAGCCGGACGGTCCGCCGACGAAGACCGGTCCCGGCGTCGGCGACCTCTTTACCGCCACGCTGAACTGCATCGGTATTCTGGCGGCGGTCAACCACCGCGAACAGACCGGCGAGGGCCAGTACGTCGACACCGCCATGTACGACTCGATGCTCAGCTTCACTGAGCGCGCCGTCTACCAGCAGTCCTACACGGGCGAAGCGCCCACCCGTCGGGGCAACTCCCACCCGACGCTGTTTCCCTACAACGCCTTCGAGACCGACGACGGCCACGCCGTCATCGCCGCGTTCAACAACAACCACTGGGCGCAGCTCTGTGAGATCATGGACCGCGAGGAGTTAGCCGAGGAGTACCCCACGACGCCCGAGCGCCTGCGGAATCGCGACTCGCTTCGCGGGGTGATCGCCGACTGGGCGCTCGAGCAAACCAACGACGAACTGGTGGGGCAACTCGAGGGCCGCGTGCCCGCTGCCCCCGTCCAGACCACGAAGGAAATCTTCGAGGACGAGCACGTCCGGATTCGAGACATGCTTGTGCCAGTCGAACAGCCCGGTGCCGACCGCGACGTCGAGGTCGCGGGCAACCCGATCAAGATGAGCGAGACGATGCCCCAGCCGCGTGGCCGTGCGCCGCTGCTGGACGAGCACCGCGAGGAGATTCTGGACGAGAAAGAAGCGGAAACGGCGGCCGACGACTAACCGGGTCGCTCCGCTCACCGCTCGTCTCAGTATCCGGTTCTCGACCCGTCGCTTGCCGCCTTCGTCCGCGATCGAAAGACTCGAGACGACGAGCCACGCGAACGCCGCTCACGCATCGACGCCGTTCGCGCACGCATTCACGTACACCGTGGCGAATCCTCCTCTCTTGCGATTTCGAATCGAACAGTCAGCCACAGCGGGGACGTTGCCGGGCCAACGCTCAAGCCGACCGCTCTCGACAGGGCCACTACGACGAAGCCGTCGACGCGCCACCTAGCGCTCGACGGTCCGGAACAACGAACACTATGGTTGACGACTCAACGTACGAGACGAGTACCGACGACTCTCGCCTCTCGCGTCGCGGCTACCTCGTCGCGGCCGGGGGCCTCGGAACCGGTCTGGCGGGCGGCTACGCGGGTTATCGCCGGCTCCTCGAGCAGCGGTCGGACGACGAATCGTCCCCGCTGGGCGAGGAGCCGGGGCCTCGGGAGGACTTCCTCTGGCTCGGCGGCAGCCTGTGGCGGGACGACGCGGTCCGGGAGAACCTGTTCGCGTTCGCGCGCCGCCACGACCTCGCGGTCGCGCTCGTGAAGACGCACACGGACGAGAACCCGCTCGACGAAAACCTCGAGCCACTGTTGGCCGCCGCGAGCGAGTTCGATCTCGAGGTCTGGCTCAACGTGGGCCTATTGAACGATCTCCCGGTCGAGGAGTTCGTCCGTGACAGGGACGCCCGCGAGGACCACCTCGACCGGCTCAGGGAGGTGGCCCGCGTCCACGGTGAGTTCTTCGATACCGGGCGCATTATCCTCTGGCAGGAAGCGCCGGTCATGGGACAGTGGGTCGAGGGCGGCGACTGGAACGATGCGGCGGTCGAGAACCTGATCGCGTTCGGGCCGGAGATATTCGACGCCCAGAAACGGGCCATCGAGGAGGCGAACGACGCGCTCGACGTCGGTCCGTTCGTCCACTTTCCGTACATCGTCGACTCGAAGCGTCCGGAGGTGTTCGACGCGCTCGCACGTGGTCTGCGGAGACGGAACGCCGATCCCGACTTCGGATTCGTCGACTTCTACCGGGGCTGGTACGAGAAGGACGTCGGGCCGGAACGCGCCGACGACGCCGTCCGTAGCCTCGTCTCGAACACCCGCGAGGCCCTCGAGCGACCCGTGTTCTACCTCGGACAGTGCCACACCGTCAATCCGAACCACACGCCGAGCAAGCAGGCGATGCGGATGAATTTGCGGGCCTCGATCGAAGCCGGGGCCGCCGGGCTGAGTTGGTACGTCCGCAGCGGCTACGTGCCGACCGAGAGCGGGTTCGATCCGTTCGTTCCGAACGTCGAGGGCGCCGACCTCGAGGGCGACTCGATCAACACGCTGACGATCGCTCGCGACCGGTTCCTGTACCCGTGGCTGGCGACGCTCGAATCCGGTGACGGCTTCGAGTCGGACGAGACGTTCGATCTCTGGCTGCTCGGCGACGGCTTCGACTTCTACGACCACCGGCTGTCGGTGCGGACCGCGGACGGAGACGGCGACGGCGCGTGGGAGTACGTCGGGGACTTCGGCGGGTACGCGGACGGCGACTATCCGGATACCAGCGAGGCCACCGATCGGGCGACCGTCTTTCGCGGCCTGGATCGCGACCGCCTGCTGACGGGGGGCGCGCTCGAGTGTCGCGTCGAGACGGCCGACGGGAGTTCGGGCGCCGAGTTGCAGTCGGCGCTCGTGATGCCCTGCGAGCCGGACGCCTACGTGAGCGAGCGAGAGGCGGCGGCGTTCGCTCGCGAGGGCGCGCCACTCGAGAAGTGCAGTCTCGGGCGGACGGACGAGTCCGTCGCGCTGGAGCCCGGATCGGCGATGCACCTCGCGATTCCCGTCGACGGCGAGGGAGCGTCCCTCGAGCGCCTTCGCCACCCCGATCACCTCGAGTCGATCCGCCGGCTCCCGTCGTTCGAGGGCAGCGAGACCGTCGATCCATCGGACTCATTCGACCTCTGGTTGCGCGGCTCGGGCCTGGCTGATCCGTCCGTACTCCCGTCGATTCGGGACGCAGACGGGGGGGAACGAGCCCCTGCGGACGCCGGCGTCGTCGCGTCGACGGACGACCTCGCCATCTGCCACGGCCTCGAGCGAGACCGGTTTCTCGATGGGGGCGGGATCGATCTCGCGGACGATACGGACGCGTCCGTCGACGAAGTCTACGCGATGCCCGCTGTCGGCCGCGCCGCGTTTCGATCGCCCGCTCGAGCGGCCGACCTGCTGGCCGAACAAGCTAACGAAGCCGTGACGTTCAGCCTCGAGTACATGGATCGGGAGTGAGTTCGTGCGGGCGGGGTGGCGTCGCTCCGATCGGCTTCGGTTTCCAGTTGGTTTTGTTATAGGATCTCGAGCAAGATTCGCTCGAGGTCCCGTTCTATCTCCGAGGCCTGCAGAATCGTCACCGGGTTGTCGGCCTGCTCCTCGAGCGACGCCGTCTCGTCCTCGAGGTCCTGCGTGACCAGCAGGCCGTTCCAGCCCGAGCCGAAGTAATCGTCTTCGTCGGGACCGAAGACGAACTCCTCGTTGACCCGGCAGAAGGCGAGTACTCGAAGGACTTCCGCCGAATCACCGGCGATATCGTCGGTCGAAACGATGGCCCCGGTCGGGTCCGCACTACCAGTGGATTCTTGTCGTGACAATTCGAGGTGACGAGTATCATGAGTCAGGCGACGCTATCCGAGCGGCCATATGCGAACTCGAATCTCTTCTCCGGTCACTATCTCGACGAGCGGATTCATGATCGCGAGGAGTGGGACTGCGACGAGGAAGCGGGCGAAGCGATGACCGAGTTGCAAGCGCTGTACGAACTCGAGTCCGGGCTGGTCGATGGCTACAAGGAGGATTCACTGATCGATAACTGGATCGACGAGGTGCTCGACGTACTGGGGTTCGGGACGAACGTCGAGACGACGCTGCCGGGCGGTGGCGGATACGTCGACGTGCTCCTCTTCGAGGATACCGAGTCACGGCGCGGGGCAGCCGAGGTCTATCTGAGTAGCGAGGATACGACGGATCTGTTCGACCGCGGAATCGGGCTCGTCGAGGCCAAACAGTGGGACGCCGACTTCTCGAAGCGGTTCAGCGAACAGCGGCCCTATCGGAACGCCTCCCATCAGATCAAACACTACCTCGAGCGAACGCCCGAATCGATTCAGTGGGGAGTGCTGACGAACGGCCGCAAGTGGCGACTGTACGGAACGAAAGACTACGAGACGCAAACCTACTACGAGATCGATCTACCGGAGTTGCTCGAGCGTGGTGACCTCGAGGCGTTCAAGTACTTCTATCTGTTTTTCCGGCCGGACGCGTTCCGGACCGCGGGTGGAACGACGTTCCTTGATTCGGTCTGGTCCGAGAGTGAGACGGTCGCTCAGGAGCTCGGTGAGGACCTGCAGGACAACGTCTTCACCGCGGTGCGGGTGCTCGGCCGCGGGTTCGTCGAGACGAACGATCTGGATATCGATCCGGACGACGAGGCTGGCCTCGGGGAACTCAAAGAGCAGTCTCTCGTTCTTCTGTATCGGTTGATGTTCGTTCTCTACGCCGAATCGCGGGGGCTGATCCACCCGGAGGGTCAGGATGCGGTCACGGAGTACGAGGAGAATTTCAGTCTGGACGAACTGCGCCTCGAGATTCACGAGGAGATCGGCGAGGTCGACGACGGCTTCGACACCTACAGTGAGCACTCGACGACGATGTGGAGCAGACTCGAGGATCTGTTCCGACTCGTCGACGAGGGCGAGGAGTCGCTGGGCATTCCGCCGTACAACGGCGGGCTCTTCAATCAGGACAAACACGAGTTTCTGACCGAACACGAGGTCAGCAACCGCTATATCGCGGAAGTTATCTACCGAATTTCGACGACCGAAAACGACGAGGGACGGTACGTACTGGCCGACTACGCGGACCTCGACACGCGTCACCTCGGCAGCGTCTACGAGGGGCTGCTCGAGCACCAGTTCCGGATCGCCCCCGAAGACTACGCGGCGGTGTCCGAAGACGGCGGCGAGGTCTGGAAGCCCGCGACGGAGGTGTCGGTTGCGGACGCGGTCGAAACCGTCGACGAGGGAGGGCTGTACGTCGTCAACGACGAAGGCGAACGGAAGGCCACAGGAGCCTACTACACGCCGGACTACGTGGTGACCTACATCGTCGAGGAGACGGTCGGGCCGCTGGTCGACGAGATCAAGGCCGATCTCGAGGAGCAGGGCTTCGAGCCGGGAACCCACGAGCATCTCGGCGCGTTCTACCGCCGGGCGACCGACCTGAAGATTCTCGATCCCGCGATGGGGAGCGGACACTTCCTCACGCGGGCGACCGAGTACCTCGCGGAGCAGGTGATGACCGAGGTGCGAGAGATCGAGGAGGCGACGGCCTTCGACGAGCAGCGAGTGCGACGGGACGTTGCGAAGGAGTGTATCTACGGCGTCGACCTGAACGGGATGGCTGTCGAACTCGCGAAGCTCTCGATGTGGCTCGAGACCCTCGCCGCGGATCAGCCGCTCGCGTTTCTGGATCACCACCTCAAGGCGGGCAACTCGCTCGTCGGTTCGGACGTGACGGAGGTGCTCTCGAACGGCGCTGACACTGACGACGACGGCGGCCAGCTCACGCTTCAGCAGGCGCTGGCTCGAGTTCGACAGGATACCCTCGAGCACGTGATGGACCGGATGCAGGAGCTACTCGAGATCGACAACGAGACGCTCGAGGACGTCAAATCGATGGAGGAGCTGTACGACGAGGTTCGGAGCGATCCGTTCTACCAGCGCCTGTTCGAGTTGACGAACGTGCACACGGCCGAACGGTTCGATCTGGACGTCCCCGAGGGAGCGTACGAGCGGATGGCTCGAGCGATCGATGACGAAGACGAGTGGGCCGCGGTTCGGGAGGAAGGCTGGTTCCAGACCGCGCAGTCGATGGCCGGTGGGGAGGCGTTTTTCCACTGGGAACTCGAGTATCCGGAGGTCTTCTTCGACGACGATGGAGAGAAGCGAGATGATGCTGGGTTTGATGCGGTGATTGGGAATCCGCCGTATGTGAAGATCCAGAATATACGACAGTCGAATTCTGCATTAGCTGATTACGCATCGGAGCAGTATACGACTTCGACTGGCCGATTCGATCTATACGGATTGTTCGTTGAACAGGGTTCGAATATTGCAGCAGATGATGAGTTGGGATATATTCTTCCAAACAAATTTTTCGAATCGCAATCTGGAGAAGGTCTTAGAAAATTCCTCAGTAAAGAAGATCGAGTCCGGAAGATAGTTGATTTTGGTCAGCATCAGGTGTTTGAAGGTGCAACAACATACACTTGCCTCTTATTTTTAGGTGAAAGTGCCAATCTTAACTATGGTGAGGTTCGGAATTTCAAGAATGATAAGTTATCGCTATCCCAAGTAAAATTCAGTACTATTCCATTCGATGAATTGGACAATTCTGGGTGGGTTCTGACAGGACCTCTCGAACGACAGGCCATGTCCCAGATGGAATCAACTGCCAATCCACTCGGCGAAATAACCGAATTCATGTCGGAAGGCATTGTTTCTGGTGACAATGACGTTCTCTTCGTTGAAGTGGATGATTGGGGCGAGGAAGAACATCTCGTCCGGTGTACTGTGAACGAGGAACAGTATCGGATGGAATCAGAAGTTGTCAAGCCACTACTTGACGGTGACGAAATTGAGCGATATGGGTCTACAGTTACAGATCTTGCAGTAATATATCCGTATCAAACTACCCAAGCAGGAACAAAAGAAATACTAGAATCACAACTAGAGAGTGAATATCCAGAAACGTACAGCTACTTATCCGAGTTTCGTACGCGACTCTCAGAAAGGGGGACAGAGTCTATGAATTACCCTACATGGTACTCTCTCTGGTGTCCTCGTGAAAAACGTCTTTTTGAATCTCCAAAATTACTCGTGCCAGATATTTGCCAACGATCTGAGTTCACATTGGATATGGATGGAGAGATTTTTCTACCAAATAGTGCATATGGCGTCGTTCCAGAAGAAAACAGTGCAGAGCATCGATCATACCTGCTTGCTGTCCTGAATAGTTCACCAGTTTGGTTCTATATATATCACACTAGCCCAGTCCTTCGGGGCGACTTCCGTCGGTTCATGACTTCTTATCTCTCTCGTGTGCCTGTTCCTGAATATTCGCCTGTCGAAGAAACAAAACCAGATTTTGAATCAAAATTTGAGGCGATTTTGCAGAGAAACGGTGTTGAAATTCCAGAAAACCGTCACGGATTCTTAGGGTTCTTAGCCGAAAATAATCGGTCATTCCATATCGATCTAGATTCGTTGAATCTTTCTTTGGTGGACCATCTGGGCACCTATTCCTCTGGTCAGTGCATTTCTGAAATCGGACTCTCTCAGCCTCCTGAGGGCACTGCCGACTCCATCCTCACCGACACCGCCGCGGACCGCGACAACCTCCGCGTCGGAACCGTCGAAATCGTCCGCGAGTCACCCACCTCCCTCGAGATCCGACTCACTGCCCGCTACAAACCCGAAAACGAGGACGACTACGAAACCGATCGCTGGGGCTACACCGAAACCGAACCCTTGCCAGCCCTCGAGCTTTCGGACCTCACCGAAACCGAAGCCGACCTGATCGAGGCGTTCGTCCCCGTCGCCGTCGACGAGGCGGGCGGGTTCGCGAACTTCCGCGAGACCGCCACCAAGACCAACTCGCTCGTTGATCGCTTGCGGAAGCTCACCCTGCCCGCCGTCGACGACGTTCGAGACGGATTGGAAAGCTACCTCGAGACCAAAGAACGAGCGGATGAACTCGAGGCGAAGATCGAGAAGACCGACGAACTGATCGACGAAATCGTGTACGAACTGTACGGGCTGACCGACGAGGAGATCGAAATCGTTGAGGAGGCTGTTGGCGAGTAGTACACTCGATCAAATCCCCAACTTTCTTATTGATCGCTTCTGACAGAAAACCATGAGCGGACGGAAAACCGCCGTGTTACGGCTGGTCGGGATTGCCTACTTTCCTGTCATTGCTGTGGGAACATTCGTTGGGTTCGTACTCGCACTCATTCTGTTCGTGCCGAGTGTCCTCTGGCAGATTATCACTGGACGCGAGAAGGACCACGAAGCGGATGGGTCCCTCAGATTCCGATTGATGATGTGGTTCGAGGACTGGCGGCGATTCGTCCTGCTAGGTGATGGCAACATGCCATGGACCCCATGAGCTGGTCCTAAATGCGGATTTTGCCGCACTTGAGTCCTCCCTATTCAAACTCGAGCACCGACGGAATCACCCGACAGCCACAGGGTGAGGCCGTCCCCTCGGTCGGCCCGACCACGGTGGTCGCGACGATTTCGGAGCCACAGCGGGGACACTCGGGGAACGACGGGCACTCGCGTTCAGCATCCTCGAGGTCGTCGTTCACCCCCACGGCAACCACCGGGCCGTGGACGCTGCTACTGGTCGATATCGGTACGGCTGCCGTTCGGGACGTTTATATCCCGACAGAATGTACGTAATCATGGCTTCAAAGCCTCGTGGGCTTTGGAAGCCACGTCTCGGGTGTCATCACCACCCGGGGCATTTCGATACCCCCTCGCGGAGCGCGGCTTCCGGTCTAATTGTTGACCTGTAGTGGCTTATATCTGCCGAATATATAAAGAAAAGAGTGGGTGGGTACTCGAGAGACCGCCGCGTGCCACCCGTACTTCGAACGGCACGATTACCTCGAGACGTGCCCGGCTCGACTATCGCGTCCGTTCCGGCCGACGTCTCGACGATAGAGAGTAACGCTTTTGCGGGGTCCCTGCACACATCGACGTATGGACTGGCCACACGATCCCGACGGTGAACAAGGGAGCGAGGGGATGCGCAAGTTCGACATGCGAATCATCGCCGACAAAGTCGACGAGGAGGAGGACTTCCCGATGGTCCGCGACGAGTTCGTCGAGGAACACGGCGACGATCCGATCCGGATCAACTACCAGCGCGTCGTCCCGATGCGCGAGATCTTCGAGTACGTCGAGCCCGAGGAGTTCGAGACCATCCTCGACATGCACAAGGGAGTCGGTGCCGCGATGCGCGCCGGCGACTTCTGGGAGTACCACCCGAAGGGTGCAGACCCAGAGAAGAAACCGGCCTGAGTCGGGTCGCGTACCCCGACTCGAGTTCCCCGACTCCCGTTTTTCGGCCCCATCTCGAATCTGGATTACGTATCACTTATACGATGGCGTTCGAAAGGGTTTCTCACCGTGACTAATACGCAGGTGACGCTCGTTCAGATCGATAACTACGGGCCGTGGACCGTCACACCCGAACCGCGACGGGAGGCCGACCTCCAGACGCTCCAGTCCCGGCTCTACGCAGATATCTCTCAGTTCGTCGGCAACCGAGACGGCTACACCTTCTTCACTCGCTTCGACAACATGATCGCCGTCACGAACGGTCTCGACCTCGAGGACCACGCGCTCCTCCAGGAGTCCGTCGGCAACCGCTACCCCGTGACGCTCAGCCTCGGCGTCGCGACCGGCACCAGTCCCGTCCAGGCGCTCGCGGACGCGACCGAACTGGTTCAGGAAGCCGGCAGCGCACAGGACAAGAACCGACGCGAGTGTCTCGAGGGACGTGTCGTCGGAGACGGCCACCGGGCCGCCGACGACATTCAGATCGCTCACTTCGACGTCGTCGACGCGACCGGCAACTACACCGACGAACTCAACGCCTTCGACACCTTCATCGAGATCGAACAGGGCTACGCCGAACTCATGCGCCACATGCGCTACGCCCACGACAGCCTCTCCTTTTTCGTCGGCGGCGACAACATCATCGTCGTCTGCCCGGATCTCGGCGAAGCCGAGTACGAAGAGGCGATTCACCACGTCCAAGAGGCCGTCGACGTCGAACTCCAGGTCGGCGTCGGCCGCGGGAAGAGCGCTCACGATGCCGGCTTCGCCGCGAAACACGCCCTCGAGACCTGTCGCGCCGACGGGACCAGGGTCGAACTCGAGTGGTGACCGGTCCGAATCTCGCCGTCAGCCCCGTTTCGGAACCCGAACGGTAGAAGCCTTAACACACCGAATTACGAACATTCGAGGCGAGTTTGCTTAAGTGTGGCGGGGGTAGCTTTTAGCCCGTCTGTGGTCATTGTTCACATATGGAATCGGAACTGTCGGTCAGGGATGTCCTGACGAACGATTACGTCGGTGTCAGCGAGTCAGACACCGTTCGCGGCGTCGTGGGACTCATGCGCGAGGAGCGGGCGAGTTGCGTCCTCGTCGTTCGCGGCGCGAACCCGGTCGGCATCGTCACCGAATGGGACGTTCTCGGCGTCGTCGACGACGACCAGGATCCGGACGCGACGACCGTCGGCGACGTGATGAGTTCGCCGGTCATCACGTTCGACCCGAATCGGTCGCTCACCGACGCGGCCGACGTGATGGCTCGCGAGAACATCCGCAACGTCGTTGTCGAGGACGAGGACGGCGTCCTTGGACTGGTCACCCAGCGCGACGTCATCGCCGCCGCCGGCTCGTTTCAGGCCACGATGACCCCACTGCGCACGAGCGACGCCGCACTCGAGCGAAACCAGGACCCAGCCACCGAGGACCGAGCCACGCCGTCGGCGACCGCGGCGAGCGAGGAACTCGAGACGCGGCTTGTCGCCAACGGCGGCGACGAGTACACCACGCAGGGCGTCTGTGAGACCTGCGGCTCGCTCGCGGACGCGTTGTGGGATTCTAACGGTCAGTTGGTCTGTGCGGACTGCCGGACGGTCTGAGTCGGCGTGGCTCTCGAACGGACTTCGCCGGCATCGATTTTGAGCGGTTCGACGGCCGTCCGCTACCAGCAAAACTCGCCGACGCAGTTCCGTCCCGCGTAGACGGTCATCGTCAGCGATTTCTCCGATGGAAAGACCTTTCGGGTGCCGCGGTGGACTGGTCGATAATGACCGATACCCTCGACGATCTGGCCGTCGAAGGGACCACCGTCGGCGTCCGCGTCGATATCAACAGTCCTATCGGCGACGACGGTACCCTCGCCGACGACGCCCGACTACGGGCCCACGTCGATACCCTCTCGGAATTGCTCGACCGCGGCGGTCGGGTCGCCGTCCTCGCCCACCAGGGACGACCCGGCGGCGACGACTTCGTCTCCCTCGAATCCCACGCCGACCGGCTCTCGGAACTGCTCGGCCAGCCCGTCGACTACGTGGACGTGACGTTCAGCGGGGCCGCTCGCGAGATCGTCGACGACCTCGCAAACGGCGACTGCGTCGTCCTCGAGAACACCCGTTTCTACAGCGAGGAGTACATGGAGTTCGAACCCGAGCGCGCCGCCCAGACTCACCTCGTGGAAGGGCTCGCGCCGGTACTCGACGCCTACGTCAACGACGCCTTCGCCGCGGCCCACCGCTCGCAGCCCTCGCTGGTCGGCTTCCCGACCGTGTTGCCCGGCTACGCGGGTCGCGTGATGGAGTCCGAACTCGACGTGCTGGGCTCGATCGAGGAGACGCCCGAACCCCGCGTCTACGTCCTCGGCGGGGCGAAAGTCACCGACTCGATCGACGTCGCCTGGTCCGTCCTCGAGAAGGGGCTCGCGGATCACGTCCTCACGGCTGGCGTCGTCGGCAACGTCTTCCTCATCGCCGACGGCGTCGACCTCGGCGACGCCAGTTCGGACTTCATCTACGACCAGGGCTACTGGGACGAGATCGACCGCGCTGCCGACCTCCTCGACGCCTACGGCGAACACGTCGCCCTCCCTCGAGACGTCGCCGTCGAACGCGACGGCGAACGACACGAAATCGGCGTCAACGCGCTGCCCCCCAAAAACGACGAAGCTGCGATGGATATCGGGAGTTCGACGCTCGCCTACTACGAACGGCTTCTCGAGGACGCGGGCACGGTGATTCTCAACGGCCCTGCCGGCGTCTTCGAAGAGGATGCGTTCGAACAGGGGACCCGTCAGCTCTACGAGGCGGCGACCGACGTCGAGACGAGCATCGTCGGCGGCGGCGACACCGCCTCGGCGCTCCGCCGACTCGGCGTCGAGGGCTTCTCCCACGTCAGCACCGGCGGCGGGGCCGCCCTGCGGATGCTCACCGCGGAACCGCTCCCCGCCGTCACGGCACTCGAAAATGGACCCTCCCAACGACAGCCAGCCGACGATTGAACGGGCCGCCCAGAACGACATCGAACCGGTCGCGGACCTCTGGGTGCGACTCGCTCGCGACCAGCGAGCGTACGATTCCGCCGTCCTCGCCGACCCGAATCGCGAGATGATCCGGGACACCCTCGCGGCCCACCAGGTCAACGACGGCCTGCTCGTCGCACGCACGGGCGGGAGGATCGTCGGCTTCGCGTCGTTCACCCTCGAGCGCGGCTCGCTCGCCCTCGATACGACCCGGGGACTCCTCTCGAACATCTACGTCGATGCTGGCTACCAGAATCTTGGGATCGGGACGGCGCTGCTCGAGGCCGCCGAAGCCGAACTCGCCGAACAGGGCGCCGAGACGGTGATTCTCGAGGTGATGGCGGCGAACGACGACGCACGCCGGTTCTACGACCGACACGGCTACGACACGTACCGGGTCGCGATGAAACGAGAACTCGGGGACGACGATCGGTCGGAAAACGATACACATTCAAAGGAGGATCGCTAATCGCCAGTTGCGCCAGGGGAGCATGGGTGGTTCATGCACTCGACTTGTAATCGAGACTCCCGGGGTTCAAATCCCCGCCCTGGCTTGCTGACGCGAACAAAGTCGTGAGCGTCAGCAACAAGTACGGGGATTTGAATGAAACCGAGGTTCTGCGCCGCAGGCGCAGGTTCTCGGGCGTAGTTCAAATCCCCGCCCGACGAATCTTCCTGCAAACTGACGGAGCGAAGCGATCGAACACCCGTCGTTCGTCCAGACCGGAATCGAGCGTCGGAACAGGGACCGCTGTCTCCGGCCACCGATACCGACTCCTCGAGCCACTATCCGTCCCGAAACCACAGCCTTAGCACGCTCCACGCGTAAGAACTGCCCAGATGGACTTCGTCGAGAAGTATCAGACGGCGTTCGTTCTCGTCGCCATCGTCGGCGGCCTCGCGCTCGGTCAGGTCTCGGGCGTTCCCGCCGTCGCGGACCGTCTTATCCTGCCGTTTCTGATGGTCATGCTGTTCGCCGCCTTTGCGGGGATTCCGCTGTCTCGCCTCCGTGATGCGTTCGGCAATCGGCGCGTCGTCGGCTCGAGTCTGCTCGTCAATTTCATCTGGAGCCCGCTGCTGGCCGTCGGGCTCGGTGCCGTCTTCCTCCGGGACCATCCCGCGCTGTGGGTGGGACTCATCATGCTCATGGTCACCCCGTGTACGGACTGGTATCTCGTCTTCACCGATATCGCCGACGGCGACGTGCCGCTGGCGACCTCCATCCTGCCGTACAACCTCGTCCTCCAGTTCGTACTGCTCCCGGTGTATCTGTACGCGTTCGCAGGAACGCTGGTCGAACTGCCGCTGGACGTGTTGATCGAGAGCGTCGTGCTCGTGCTCGTCGTGCCGCTCGTTCTCGGCGGACTCGCTCGGTGGGGACTGACGCGAACGAGGGGGCGAGAGTGGTTCGCCGGGCGATTTCTCCCCACACTGAGTCCGATTCAAATCGTCTTTCTGAGCCTCGCGATCGGGGCGATGTTCGCCTCGCAAGGAGAGGTGATCCTCGAGAATCCGGAACTCCTCGCCCTCCTCGCCGTTCCCGTGATCGCCTTTTACGCGATCAACCTCGGCGTCGGCTTCGGCGTCGCTCGACTGCTGTCGTTTTCCTACGAAGAGCTGGTCTGTTTCAACAACACGATCCTCTCGCGGAACTCCCCGACGGCCCTCGCGATCGCCGTCGTCGCGTTTCCGAACGAGCCGCTCATCCCGCTGGCGCTGGTCATCGGACCGCTGTTAGAGCTGCCGTTACTGGGGATCATCGCACAGATTCACGTCGCCGTCCGCGACCGAGCGTGGTGGCCGCTGGACGTCGCTGCTCTGCGCGGCAGATCCTGAGGACGGAACTGCACTCACGTCGATTTCGAAGCCGGGCGAGAACGCGCTCGGATAGCGGGCGCTGTCGGGTACTGTATCCGAAATGCCGGCCGATGAAGGCCGACGTTGGAACGGGACGAGGGTCGATGTCTCATAGTCGAACCCCCTTCGTGGCAACGACTGGCGTTCTACCCTCGTCGATCGGATGAACATCGCACCTACTGATAATTCTGGTTCCAAATTGTGTAGGTGCTCGCTCGAGTCTCCGTCGTCGAAGCCCGGGTACCGCTGATTTTGCCACACGCAGGGGCCTTCGTCGAGACTATTGTCGACTGCGTTATCGATACTGTCGCCGGGAGACGCACACGGGAACCGCTCGACCGATCGTGACGGCTGTGATCAGGTCGAGCAGTCGCCGTCCGGGGAAGTGTCGGACGGTTTCGTCTTCGTGTGGTCATCTCGAGGCTTCTCACCGTCGGATCCGTGCTGGTGGTGGTCGTCGCCTGGTTTTTCGGGATCAGCGTGAGGCCCGTCGTGTCTGTCTCGAGAACCCTTCGGCTCGTCTCGAGTTTTTTCCGGTTCCTTCACCGGTTCGTCGGGGTCGTCCGGATCTGCGGGATCATCGGGTTCCACTCCGGGGTCGTCCGGATCTGTCGGATCGTCGGGCTCGCTCGGATCATCGTCCGGCACCTCGAAATCGACGTTCACGTCGTCGACTTCCCAGAGGAACTCGGACGTAAACGTCCCGTCGCCGGTGATCACCCACGGAACGACGACGCAGGTGTGACACAGGCCGCCGTCGACGGTGAGCGTCGCCGTATCGCTGGCACCCGACACCTCGCTCACGCCGAGGATGGTATCGGCCTGCGTGAGCCACCAGACGACCCGGTCGAGGTTGCCGTCCGGGTCGGCGACGTCGATCTCGAGCGTGGTCGGCGACGGGTCCTCGCGATCGACCTCGAGGATACCCGCGTCCGGACGGGCGGCCTCGATAGCGGGATCGGCGAGCCCGCCTGGCGCGACGGTGACGGTCCAGCTGGCTCGGTACTGCTCGCCGTCGACGGCCACAGCCGCGACGACTTCGTGGGCGCCCTGGGTCTCGAACGTCTCCTGCCAGTAGTGGGCCCCCTGTTCGAAGAAGTAGGTACTCTGCCACGGATCGGCGAACGTGTCGCCGACTCGCTCGCCGTCGATCCACCACGTAGTCGTCTGGGATACCTCTGGATCGACGGCCCCGACCTCGAAGTGAACCGTCGTCTCCGGCTCGACGGTGAGTTCGGGCGCAGGGAATTGCAGCGCCTCGTCCAGTTCCTGGGCGGGGAGAAGCTGGACGGTTCGCTCGTCCGAATCGCCGTTCGCCTCGACCCGGACCGTCACCGAGTCCGCCGTCACGACGGGCTCGGTCTGGTAGCTCGGGGCGGTCGGTTGTACCGTCTCGCCGGGATCGACCGTCAACGTTACTGTTCCGAGGGATTCGCCGTCGACGGTGTACTCGACCGTCGGTCGGACCGGCTCGTCCGTCGGGTTCTCGACCTCGACGGTCCAGTCGAGCAACGCCCCACCCGTAACGGACTCCGGAATTTCGACGATCCGAACGGATACGGGCGCGTTACCGGCGTCGTCCGGTCCGGCACCGGTGGTGTCTGGTTCGGCGTCGTCCGAGTTCGAATCGTCACTCGGCGTCCCGCCGTCCTGCGCACCGGCCGGTGTCGTAGCGACGTTCGTAGCCGGGACGATACTTCCTACTGCAACCCCTTTCAATAGCGTTCGTCTGTTCACGTATCTGACCTCCTACCGGTCGTCAACCCGGAATCACAGCAAAAAGGGGGAGTACCGTTGTGCGCACTAATCGGATATTTGGATCGTGTCGCTCCCAACGTATATTCGATGGGTGACGTTACCCTGCTGTTGTCTCCGGTTAACAACGGTAGCGGCGTCGAAATCGGACGCATCCGCGATCGACGATCCGTCCCGACGAACCGATCGATCGCGGGCCGAGACACTGGCGTCAGTCGAGAACTGTACTCGACTGACTACTCGCGTCTCGCGACGCGCGCCTCGCCGGTCAGCGCGTCGACGTGAACGTGGACGGTTTCGCTGTCGGTCTCGAGCGGAACGATCCAGGACGCGCTGGTCCGATGTGGCTCCTCGAGCGAAGTGATCGACTCCTCGTCTGCGGCCGTTTCGCCTGCGAGCGCCTCTCGAGCGATTCGGTCGGCCTCGTCGGCGTCCTCGATTCGGATGTCGTCGGTGAAGCGGACGGTGACGACCGGAACGTCGGCCATGCGGACGACCCGTTCGGTGACGCTGCCGACCAGCACGCGGTCGAGGCCGGTGCGGCCCTGTGTCCCCATCACGATCATGTCGATATCGTGCTCATCGGCATACTCGAGGATCTCCTCGTGGGGAACGCCCTGTTCGACCGCCGTCTCGACGTCGATATCCGCTCGCTCGGCGTCGACCGCGACGCGTTCGACCGCACGGTGGGCGGCGGGCGACGCCGCCTCGTTCTGCAGCGTCCCGAGCGGTCCTTCCGGGACGATCGACAGCGCGTGAATCGTCGCATCGAACCGTTTGGCGATCGCCAGTCCGTGCGTGATCGACTGTCGCGTCCCGTCGCTCCCGTCCGTCGGAATGAGCAGGTCGTCGTACATCTGGGTAGATATTGGGCAGACAGAGGTATATAGCCTCGAGTCGGGGTTCCGAACTCGATCTGCCGGCCCGAAAGTCAACGGTCCAACAGGAATATATATTCGGTCCGAATACTGTGGAATATGACTGGACGATTCCGTCACGGGCTTCGGGTCATCGACGCCAGCCTCGGCGTGTTTCGAGCGCGTCCTCGGCTCGCGATCCTCCCCCTGTTGAGTCTCGCCGCCGTCGGGAGTGCGTACGCAGCCCTCGCCGTCGCGATCTTGCATTACGATCTCGTCGGTGCGGTGTTTACGAGCAACGTCGTGCAGTACAGCGTCGTGTTCGTCGCGATCGCCATCGCCTCCGGCGTCGGCATCTTCTTCAACGCCGCGGTGGTCCACTGCGCGACGCGGCACTTCGCCGGCGAGGAGCCGACGGTCGGCGAGGGGCTGGCCGCCGCGTGGGCGGTCCGCCGGAAGATTATCGCGTGGGGGCTCGTCTCCGCGACGATCGGAACCGCGTTCTACATCGTCGAGGACAACGTCCCCGGCGTCGGAACGCTCACGCACTCGCTGTTCGATCTGGCGTGGGGACTCCTGACGTTCTTCGTCGTCCCGGTGATCGTTACCGACCGAACCGACTCGCTCCGGTCGGATCTGCGAAAGAGCGGTGCCGCGTTCTCCCGAACGTGGGGCGAGAGCATCACCGCAGCGTTCGGCATCGGCCTGGCCCTGCTCCCGGTGAGTATCGTCGGTATCTGCCTGCTCGTCGCCGCCTACGTTTCGGGCTCCGGGCTCGTCGCGTACGCGATGGGTGTGATCGGCGGCCTCCTCCTCGTCGCGACGATCGTTCTCGCACAGGTTCTCGGGATGATCGTCCGCGCCGCCCTCTACCAGTACGCGACCGCCGGCGACCGAGTCGGCCCGCTCGAGGCCCTCGAGCCGAACGATGTCTTCGTCGACGACTGACCGCTCGCCGTGCGGTCGACCGATCGTCGGTCGCTGCCGTCCCGCGACGCCAAACCTCTTTCGGCTGCGAACGGTCACGGAATTCAGACCGTCTTCGATACGGAATATGGCTATTTTAGTCGCGTGTACCGTCAGTCCCACGTGTCATGGTGTCTGTTAACGAACTACATTCGATGTACGAGAACATGGTGACGGCGCGCCAGTACGAGGAACGCCTGCAGGAGGAGTATCTCGATGGAAAACAGCCGGCGTTCGATATCTCCGCTGGTCCCATTCCAGGTGAGTTGCATCTGGCTGCGGGTCACGAAGCGTCCGGTGCGGGCGTCTGTCAACACTTACGGGACGACGATACGGTGACGGCACCCCACCGACCCCACCACATCGCCATCGCGAAGGGCGTCGATCTGAAGCGGATGACCGCCGAGATCTTCGGCCGCGAGACCGGCCTGAGCAAGGGGAAAGGTGGCCACATGCACCTCTTCGATCCCGAGGTCAACTTCGCGTGTAGCGGGATTATCGCCGAGGGCTGTCCGCCCGCCGTCGGGGCCGGACTGGCCGCGAAGAAGCGAAACACCGACAGCGTCGCCGTCGCGTTCCTCGGCGAGGGCGCAATCGATCAGGGGGCGTTCCTCGAGTCGCTCAACATGGCGAGCGTCCAGAACTTGCCCGTCGTCTTCGTCGTCGAGGACAACGACTGGGCCATCAGCATGCCGAAAGAGCGCATCACCGACGTCGCGAACGGGGCAGATCGCGCCGACGGATTCGGTCTGCCGGGCGCTCGCGTGGACGCCGACGACGCCGTCGCTGTCTACGAGGCGGCGAGAGAAGCCGTCGGCCGCGCTCGCGACAGGAACGGGCCGTCGCTGCTCGAGGTACAGGTCCACCGACGCATGGGTCACTTTATGGGCGACCCACAGGAGTACCGCCCCGCCCAGGACGAGGCGGCCGCGATGGAACGGGATTCGATCGAGCGACTCGAGGCGGACCTCCGAGGGCACGGCGTCGACGACGAGACGATCGACGACCTGCGCGATCGCGCTCACGAGCGCGTCGAGGAGGCCATCGAGTGGGCGAAAGACCAGCCCGAACCGGAGCCGGACGACGCCTACGAGGACGTGTTCGTGAACCCGCTCTCGGGCGCGACCGACAGCGATCCGTCGGCCGCGGAACTCGGAGGTGACGACTGATGGCACAACAGGAGCGAGATCCGGCGAGCGCCGGACGGACTGACCGAACGTTGACGATGAGCCGGGCGATGGTCGAGGCCATCGCTCACGAGATGCGCGAGGACGACGACGTCTTCTACATGGGCGAAGACGTCGCGGACTACGGCGGCATCTTCGACAGCACGCAGGGCTTGCTCGAGGAGTTCGGCTACGACCGGATTATGGACGTTCCCATCAGCGAGACGGCCTACATCGGGGCCGCCGTGGGTGCGGCCCAAGCCGGCATGCGCCCGATTGCGGAGCTCATGTTCGTCGACTTCTTCGGCGTCGGGATGGACCAGATCTACAACCAGATGGCGAAGAACACCTACATGAGCGGCGGCTCCGTGAGCGTGCCGATGGTGCTCACGGCCGCCGTCGGCGGGACGTACAACGACGCCGCTCAGCACTCCCAGACGCTCTACGGTACCTTCGCGCACATGCCGGGGATGAAGGTCGTCGTGCCCTCGACCGCTTACGACGCGAAGGGGCTGATGCACAACGCCATCCGCGACGACGACCCGGTCGTCTACCTGTTCCACAAGCGACTGATGGGCATCGGCTGGATGCCGGCCCCGGACGGGCCGAAAACGGGCGTTCCCGAGGACGAGTACACGATCCCGTTCGGCAGCGCCGACGTCAAGCGCGAGGGAGCGGACGTGACCGTCGTCACGCTCGGTTTGCACGTCCACCGGGCGCTCGAGGCCGCGGAGTCCCTCGCCGACGACGAAATCGACGTCGAAGTGATCGACCTCCGGACGCTCGTGCCGCTGGACACCGAGACGATCGCCGACTCCGTCGCGAAGACCGGCCGACTGGTCGTCGTCGACGAAGATTACCGCTCGTTCGGCGTCACCGGCGAAATCGTCGCGAGCGTGGTCGAGGCCGAAGACGGACTGGAGAATCTGGAAGCCGTCGAGCGAGTCGCCGTGCCGGACGTTCCGATTCCGTACGCGCGGCCGATGGAGAACGAGGTCATCCCGAACGCAGAGGACGTCGAGAACGCCGTCCGCGAGGTACACGACGGCGAATGAGCGGGAGGGACGACCGCATCGCCGTCGACACGGGCGACGTCTGGCCCGAGGATACGGCGGAAGAGGAAGGCGTCGTCGTCAACTGGTTCCTGCGCGAGGGGAGCCGCGTCGAGGCGGGTGACGACCTCTGTGAGTTCCAGGTCGAGAAGGTGAGCGTCGACGTTCCGGCACCCGCCACCGGAACGCTCGAGGAGATCGCTCTCGAGGAGAACGACGAGTTCGAACGGGGGAGCATCCTCGCCTGGATTCGTCCGGATTGATCGCACTCGGCCGTAGATCGTACAATCATCGTATGCCACCGACCGATACGGAGTCCGACCGGAACGACGACGAGTCGACGGCGGACACTGACGAGACGGGGCGCACCGTCCGCGAGGAACGATCGCTCTCGCCGATGCGAGCGACCATCGCGAACCGACTGCAGGAGAGCTATCGGAACGCGGTTCACGTGACCGCAAATCGGGACGTCGACGCGGAGGAACTGCTCCAGGCGACCGAGATCGCGGACGATCGGCTCGAGGCGGACGTCTCCGTCGTCGACCTCCTGTTATGTGCGGTCTCGGCGACGCTCGACGATCATCCGGCGTTCAATGCGACGTTCGAGGAGGAGACGCATCGGCTGTACGAGGAGCACAACGTCGGCGTCGCCGTCGATATCGACGCGGGGCTCGTCGCACCCGTGCTCCGCGATATCGGATCGAAATCCCTCGGCGAGGTCGCGACGGAGCGGCGACGACTGACGGAGGCGGTTCAGTCCGGCGAGTACACGATGAGCGACCTCCGCGGCGGGACGTTTACCGTCACGAATCTCGGCGTGCTCGGCGTCGATTCGTTCACGCCGATCATCAACCCGCCGGAGGTCGCGGTTCTCGGCGTCAATCGAATTCGAGAACGGCCACAACGGGGCGACGACGGGATCGAGTTTCGCAAGCGGATCGCCTTCGATCTCAGTTTCGACCACCGACTCGTCGACGGAGCCGATGCGGCCCGATTCCTCGGATCGCTCGCGGAGTATACGGACACCGCCGAGCGGTTCGTCCCCGAGCGTAGCTAGTCGATTCGTGTCGTCCAATCCGCCGTCCTTGAGACGGATCGAGACGATCCCGTCGCCAACGGCCTCAGTCGCTCGGTGGTCGATTCATCCCCTCGGAGTGTCACGGCGAGTTTGATTATCAACTGTCCCGTACGTTTTGTCTCAGGGCCGCTGTCGGTACCGATTCCGGATCGGCCGCGAGCGTCACTCGTATCGATCGTCCAGACTCTTCGGTTTCCAGAGGAAGGGGCAGCCGGCCTCTTCTTTAACAATCTTTTTTACGGTACACGGACACGTATCGCACGGAGCATGACAAATCTTGTCACTAATCTCGCGGGAGCCGTCGAGGAATACGGCGACAACACCGCGATCGGTTATCAGGGGTCTGAAACGAACTACGAGGAGTTCTGGGGGCAAACCGGCGCCTTCGCGACCGCACTCGAAAGTCGCGGCGTCGGGGCCGACGATCGCGTTGCGATCTATCTGCCGAACGTGCCGCCGTTTCTAATCGCCTTCCACGGGACGCTTCGAGCCGGCGGGGCTGTCGTCCCGATGAACCCGCAGTACAAAGCCCGGGAGATCGGTCACCTGCTCTCCGACAGCGAGGCCAAAGTGGTCGTCGCGCTCGCGGATCTCGTCCCGTTCGTCACCGAAGTCCAGGACGAGACGAGCGTCGAACATATCGTCAGCGTCGGCGGGGATGCCGACGGTGCGACGGAACTGACGGAGTTCCTCGAGCCGGGCGATCCCGACATCGTCGACCGAGACGACGACGACGTCGCGGTCCAGCCCTACACGTCGGGAACGACGGGCCAACCCAAAGGGGTTCAGCTCACACACGACAACCTCGCGTCGAACGCGAACGCCGCCTCGGAGCTGATCCCCGACGGGATCCGCGAGGACGACAAACAGCTCGGCGTCCTCCCGTTGTTCCACATCTACGGGATGACCGTCGTGATGAACTCGACGCTGTTCAACGGCGGTGCGTTCTACCCGTTACCATCCTGGGACGCACAGGAGGCCGTCTCGCTCATCGAGGACGAGGAACTGACGCTAATGCACGGCGTACCCGCGATGTACAACGACGTCATCAACCAGCCGAACGCCGAGGAGTTCGATCTCTCGTCGGTTCGGCTCTGTGGCGTCGGCGGCTCCGGGATTCCGGTCGAAGTCCTGCGCAAGTTCGAAGAGCTGTACGAGCCGAAGGTCTACGAGGGCTACGGGCTGACCGAAACCAGTCCGATCACGCACTTCAACAGCCCGATCGAAGGGCGACGCGTCGGGAGCGTGGGTAAGACCGTCCCCGGCGTCGATTCCAAGGTCGTCGACGAGGCGTTCGAGGAGGTCGACCCCGTCGAGGAGGGACCGATCGACGAGGAGACCACGGATCTCCGCGAGATCACCGGCGAGATCGTCGTCGCCGGGCCGAACGTGATGAAAGGCTACTACGGCCTGCCCGAAGCCAACGAGGAGGCCTTTACCGAGGAGGGCGGCCGGCGCTGGTTCCACACCGGCGACATCGGCTACCGTGACGAGGACGGCTTCTACTACGTCGTCGACCGCGAAAAGCACATGATCGTCACCGGCGGCTACAACGTCTACCCCCGTGAGGTCGAAGAGTTGCTCTTCGAGCACGAGGCCGTCGCCGACGCCGCCGTCGCCGGCATTCCCGACGAGCGCCGCGGCGAGACGATCAAGGCGTTCATCGTCCGCACGCCCGACGCCGACGTGACGGCCGACGAGATCAGGGAGTACTGTCTGACCAACCTCGCGGAGTACAAACACCCCCGCGAGGTCGAGTTCGTCGAGGAACTGCCGCGGACCACGACCGGGAAGGTCCAGAAGTTCAAACTCCGCGGGGAGGAGGCCGAATAATGACGCTCGGCGACGCAGTCCTCCTCGAGATCGAGGATGACGGTCCGGCGACGATCACGCTCAACCAACCGGATCGGCGCAACGCCTTCTCCACTGAGATCCACGAGGGGTTCGTCGCGGCTCTCGAGGAGATCGAGGGCAGCGACGCCCGCTGTGTGGTGATCGAAGGCGCAGGCGGTGCGTTCTCCGCGGGCGGCGACGTGAAGCGAATGACGAGTGCACTCGAGGAAGATCTCCCGGCCGACGACCGGGCGCAGAGTCTCGAGCAGCGGACGAAAGAGATGATGACGACGCTCGTCGAGTTCCCGATCCCGACGATCGCGGCGATCGACGGCCCCGCGGTCGGCGCGGGCGCGAACCTCGCGATCGGCTGTGACGTCCAACTGGCGAGCGATCGGTCCGTCTTCGGCTTCGTCTTTCGGCAGGTCGGCCTGAGCGTCGACGCCGGAACCTCCTACCTCCTCCCGCGGATCGTCGGCGAGAACGTCGCCAAGGAACTCGTCCTGACGGGCGACATCTTCGGTGCGGACCGCGCGAAGGAGCTCGGACTGGTCAACCACGTCTACGGGGCCGAGGAGTTCGACGAGAAGGTCGACGAGTTCGTCGAGAAGATCGTCTCCGGCCCGCCGATCGCGCTGCGCCACGCCAACCGACTCGTCGGCGAAGGGCTCGAGAAGTCCCTTGGACAGGCCCTGACCGACGAAGCGATCGCACAGGGAATCGTCTTCGACACGGACGACCACGCGGAGGGGGTCAACGCCTTCCTCGAAGACCGAGATCCCGAGTACGAAGGCCGGTAGCACCGCAATTTTATTCGATTCGTTTTCCGTTCATAATCCCGATTTCACCACCTGTAGCAGTCGATCGCGACTCGGAGGCGTCGTGATTGCACTCGAGACCGTCACGTCGGTCGGTAACGGTCGAATCGCGGCGCTTACTCCGCGACGGGCGACCGTTCGCCGAGCCACACTAGCGTCGACACTCGCGCGTTCTCCTTGATCCGTAACCCGCCCTCCGAAACGGTTAGCGGCATCAACGGGAGGTGTGACGCTACCAGCACCGACGGATGCGAGCCGCCGCGAGCGAGGAGTTCGTTTCGCGGCTGGAGCTGGACCGGCTCCTCGAGGTCGGTCAGAAACTCGTTGTGCTGGATCACGTACTGGCCGCCCTCGAGGTCCCACCAGCCGTACTCGTCGTCGGGATCGCGGAGTTCGGTGGGCACCGGCTCGAGGGCCGCGTCCTCGAGTTCGTCGCCGCCGAAATCGAGTCGGCCGGGACCGACGACCTCGTAAATCGCGCCGACGGTCAGATCGACGCCGTGCTCGTGGACCTGTACCGATTCGTAAACGAGGTTGTCGACGACCTCGGCGAGCGCGTTTGCGGCTGACATGTCGGTCTTATTGACGCGCTCAAGCGGCAAAAAGTATGGCTTCGACGGGCCGGCTCGAAGACACTGTGTTCCACGCGTCTACTGAACGTCTGACGGGCGACAGACGCCCGTCAGAATACGATCCCCTACTGTTATATGGGACGATATTGGCCCGCTGAGTATGGTCCAAGAAAACGAACTCGTCCTCGAAATCGCCGAGACTGTCGCCGCGCGAGAGGGAGTCGATATCACCGAACTGGCGTCCCCGTTGCACGAAGCCATCGACACGGAAGCGCTCGAATCGCTATTTGCGACGCCGGGAGTGGACGCGTCGGTCGCGTTCGAGTACTGCGGCTACACCGTTCGAGTCAACGGCGACGGCGACGTTCGCGCGTCGGAGCCGAACCCCGACGCGACGGCGACGAAAGTAAGCGCGTGATCGGGCACTCAGCTGATTGATCCGACTCCGCCGGAGTCGAATCCAGGATAAATAAGACTGAAACGAACACAGCTAAGAGTCGTCGGACTGAGCGTACTGTCAATGGTACACCTCGAGCGCATTCGCGTTCACCCGATCAAATCCCTCGACGCGGTGTCGGTTGCGTCGGGCGAGATCGTCGACAACGGTGGACTCGGGTGGGATCGACGGTACGCGATCGTCGAACAGCCGTCGGAGACCGGGTCGACGGCCGACTCGGTCGGGCAGTACGTCAACGGCAAACGCGAGCGGCAGGTTCACGACCTCGAGGCGACGTACGATCTCGAGCGCGAAACGGTCACGGTGGGCAAACGCGGGAGCGACGAAACCAATACGTTCCACCTCGAACTCGATCGGGACTGTTTCGCCTCGTGGCTGTCGGAGTACTTCGGCTACCCGGTCGAGGTCGTTCGCGACGACGAGGGCGGGTTTCCCGACGATACGGACGCCTCGGGACCGACGGTCATCGCCACGGGCACCCTCGAGGCGGTCGCCTCCTGGTACGACGGGATCGACGCCGAGGAGATGTGTCGTCGACTGCGGCCGAACCTCGTCCTCGACGCGCCGGCGTTCTGGGAGGATCGACTGTACGACGGCCCTGGACGGGTCGTCTCATTCGATATCGGCCGGGTCACGCTGCAGGGCGTCAACCCGTGCCAGCGCTGTGTCGTGCCGACGCGCGACCCCGATACGGGCGAGGCAACCGAGGGGTTTCGAGAAACGTTCCTCGAGCGGCGAGAGGCGACCCTCCCGGAGTGGGCCGACGAGGCGTGGTTCGACCACTACTTCCGGCTTATGACTAACACGCGCATCCCCGAGTCGTCATGGGGTGAGACGCTCTCCGTCGACGAGTCCGTCAGCATCGGCGAGACCGCCGCCGATCCCAGTCCGGCCAGCTAATCCGACGAACTGCCGTCGCTCGATCCGCTCTCACGACTCGGACTCGAGCAGCCACCGATATCGTGGATGGATCCACGACCACTCCTGATCGACGATCCAGTCGCGTAGCTGTTTTCGGTTCGCGAGACCGGGAACCGTATCGACGAGTTTCGACGGCGACTCCCCGGCGACCGGTTTGTACGCGATCGATCTGGTTGCCGTACAGTAGAACGAGGCCCGCGTACACTCGTCTTGAAGCCCGATCAGATACCGATTGATTCGGTCTTCGGAGAGCAGGTACTCGCTGACCTGCCCGATCTCGAGTTCGTCGTCGTCGCGCCGGACCTCCAGGATCGCCGCCTCGAGATCGGACTCGAGTTGGCGTTCGTGCTCCATAGTCGACGGTTGTGGCCGACGGCAAAAAACGGGATGCAGGCAGGTGAACGCGGGAGCCGGGCGACCGACTCCACGCACTGTGTCGGCGCTGCGCTGATTTTCACATCTGGTATTCGAGACCAAAGCTCAAAGAGGACGCTCCGACTCATCGATGCCATGGGATACGGTCTCGATATCGGACCTGGGGCACTCCGCGCGGCCACCGAGGCGGCCGATGGGGTGGCGATCGAATCGGTACCGCCGGTCGTCGTTTCGACCGACGACGAGACGCTCGAGTCGGTCGACGAGGGAGTGGACGAGGAGTTACTGGTCGAACACGATGAGACCACTTACGCGGTCGGATCGGCGGCCCTCGCGGTCGCCGACGCGACGGGCGACCCTCCCGAATCGCTGTTTTCGAACGGCGTGCTGACCGTCGACGGCTACGTCGAGCCGGCGCTCGAGGCGCTCGTCGACGACGTACTCGAGATCGATACCGACGACGACCGACTCTGTTACACGACGCCGGGAACCGTCGTCGACGTAGCGGAACCGACCGACGAACACCGCGACACCCTCGAATCGGTGTTCGCCGATCTCGGCGTCGACGCGACGCCGACCTCCAGAGGCTTCGCCGTCGTCTACGACCAGTTCGCGGACGACAACTACACCGGACTCGGGATCTGTATCGGCTCGCAGACGACGAACGTCTCGCTGGCCTACTACGGCGTCCCCGCACTGGCGTTCTCGGTGGGGAACGGGAGCGAGTGGGTCGTCCAGCGAGCGGCCGATGATACCGGCCACGAGCGTGCACAGGTCGCGAGCGTGCTCGAGGAGTTTGCGCTCGATCCCGACGCGGCGTCCGGCGACATCGAGAGCGCGCTCGCACAGGCGTTCGACGCGCTGATTGGCGACGTTGTCGACGCGATCGAGACCGAGGCCGACGAGAACGACGTCCAACAGGGGCTGGCCGTCCCGATCGCGGTCGCCGGGTCGGGGACCGTCGAGGGGCTCGAGTACCTGCTCGGCGGTCGGTTCGACGCCGCTCCGTTGCCGTTCTCGGTTCGCGGGGTCCGTCTGGCCGACGATCCCGCAGCGAGTGCGGCCAGAGGGGCACTCGCAGCCGCCGTGGACGACGTCGACGCCTACGAGGACGTCACGTGGTCGGAGAACGGCGCGAACGACAGTGGCTCAGACGGGGACGATCCAGCGATAGCGACAGCCGAGGCGGGCGGCACTGGCGGACGGACGTCCCTCTCGTTCGACGACGGAGCCGAGACGGATCACGACCGGTCGAACGACGCCATCGATCAGCTGTTCGATCGACTCGCCACCCGCGACGAGGAGATACAGTCGGTCCGCACCGACCTCGAGTCGGCGTTCGAGGAACTCGACTACGTCGAGGAACGGGCGGCCGAAGCCGAGGCCGTCGCGGCGCTCGACGAGCGACTCGAGGCGTTCGCCGACGATCTTCGGGACCTAGAAACCGAAAGCGAGACGCACGCGAGCGAGGGAACGGTCGACGAACTCGAGAGCGACCTTCGGGACGAACTTGACGGGCTGTCGGCGGCCTTCGACGTGCTCGAGGACGATATCGAGGGGATGGAGTCGACGCTCGTGGACGACATCGAGTCGCTCGAGGCGGACATCGCGGACGACCTCGACGCACTCGAGACGGGGCTGGAAGGGGATCTCGACGCCCTCGAAGTGGAACTAACGGACGACCTCGAGTCGGTCGAAACGGATCTCACGAACGACCTCGAATCGGTCGAAGAGACTCTCGAGGCGATCGAGGAGACTACCGCGGACGAGCGAGCGGCCCTCGACGACCGGATCGGCGATCTCGCCGCGGACCTCGAGGCGACGACCGACCGAACGGAGCGGCTCGACGACCGACTCGAGGACCGGCGAGCGGACTTGGAGGCACTCGAGTCCGATCTGGAAACGCTGGGCGCCGAAACCGCCTCCGCAGCCGACCTCGAGGCAGTCACGGAGACCGTCTCGGACCTGGACGACGCGCTCGAGCGCGTCGACGAGGACGTCGACCGACTCGAAACTCGAGCTACAGGGCTCACCGGTCGACTCGAAGAGCAGTCGGTCGAAATCACCGGCGTCTCGGACCGGCTCGTCGAGGAGACGGAGCGGGCGGGCGACGAACGCGAGCGACTCGAGGATGCCATCGACGCCGTCGAAACGACGATCGCGGACGAGATCGACGCCGTCGGTGGCGAACTCGCGGCCGTCGACGAACGGGTCGAGAGCGTCGACGATCGACTGACCGAACTCGACGACGAGATCGATGCGACTGCGACGACGCTCGAGGCCGTCGACGAGCGACTGACCGCCACGGACGACCGCGTCGAAACCGTCGCAGACGGCCTCGAATCGACGGACGAACGGGTTGAGACGGTCGAAACGGATGTCGAAGCCGTCGAAAGCGACATCGAATCGGTCGAACTCGAGGTGGCAGACGTTCGGCAGTCCGTCTCCGACCGCGTCGAGGATCTCGAGCGTCGACTCAAGGACGCACGGGAGACGATCGACGGGATCGATTCGACGGCGGCCGACGGCGACCGCGTCGACGACGTGGAAGCCGAACTCGCGTCGCTCGAGGCGGAACTCGTCGAACTCGGCGACTCGATGACGGCCATTTCGGAGACGGTGGCCGAACTCGAGGAGCGAACGGCGCTCGAGACGACGGTCGACGATCTCGCAGCCGATCTCGAGGCGGTCGACGGCGACGTCGGGGAACTTACGAACGAAGTCGAGACGTTCGAAGCGAGGCTCGAGTCACGCCTGGAGGAAACGATAGCCGAGCTGGAGGCGCACCTCGGCGACGCGACCGAGGCGATCGAGGACGACATCGCAGCGGTCGCGGACGATCTCGAGACCCTCGAGACGGCCGTCAACCGACTCGACGAAGGGACCGTCAGCGACGACGCAGTCGAAGCACTGTCCGACTCGCTCGCCGACACGCGAGAGACGGTCGAATCGCTCACCGCCGAGATCGATGCCGTCGGCGGCGACCTCGGGACGCTCGAGACCGATCTCGAGGGACTAAAAACGCAGATCGAAGACGTCGAGACGACGCTGACGGACCGCATCGAAGCGCTCGAGACCGATCTCGACGACGCCGTCACCGATCTCCGAACGGAGGTCGAGGACGAAACCGACCGGTTCGAGTCGCGTCTCGAGACCGTCGACAGCCGGTCCGTCCACGTCGAGAATCGACTCGAGGACGTCGCGACGGCCACCGAGACGGTCAACGCCGAACTCGGGGACCTCGACGAGACGGTCGGGGAGTTGGGCACGACGACCGACGATCTCGACGAGCGCGTGGCCACCGTCGACGAGCGGGTAACGGCGCTCGACGACACGTCCGTCTCCGGAGACGACGTTGCGGCGCTCGAGAAGACGATCGAGTCGCTCGAGCGCGAAATCGTCTCGATACGGGAGGAAACTGCTGCGCTCGATGACGCCCCCGACCGCCTCGAGGATCTCGCGGACGAAATCGACGACGTGGGAGAGCGAGTCGACGAGATCGCTGCCCGCACTGATCCGCTCGACGATCGGACGAGCGAGTACGAGGAGCGACTCGAGAGCCACGCGACCGACCTCGAGGGCCACGACGCTCGACTCGACACGCTCGCGGCGGAGATCGAGGACCTCGAATCGACCGTCGACGGGACGCCGTCGGACAGCCGGGACGCGGATCTCGAAGCCCTCCGTGCGGATCTGGACGAGATGCGGGATCGACAGCAGTCTCGAGCGGTGGTCGAGGATCGATCCGACTCGAGTCCCGTCCAGCAACTCGGTGTCCCGGTGGCCGCCGGTGGCGGCGGTGCCGGACTCGTCGCCGGCGGGACGCTCGTCTTCGCCGGTGACGCCGTCGTCGGTGCCCTCGCGGTCGTGCTCGGCGTCGCGCTGTTCGGAATCGGGGCCGCTCTCAGCCGGTAACGCGTCGAAGGGGAGTTCCGAATCGATCCGACGGCTTCGGAGAGATCGGTACGGCGTACTGACTCACCTCTAGATGTCCCGAACGGCGGCAATAATCTGTGGCGGCCGCTTACGGGCGTCCGCGCAATGGCGACGACTCGACCGTGCAGCGACTCCGACTACCGAACCGGATCCACGTTGCGCATCTCGCCCCCGCACCGCCGACAGGTACTCACGAGCGCATCCGCGACCGTCTCTCGGTGGTCACAGGACATGCACTCGTACTCGAGTGATTCGGCGAGTGACATACGAACGAGTACGTCACGAGGTGTGTTAACTCTTTCCGTGGTAAATCGAGTCTCGGAGCGGACCGACCCGGGAGTCGTCACTCCAGAACCCAGAGCAACGCGCCGAGCACCGTCGCGGAGACGATTGACGCGGCGAGGAGCCAGAACGCGGGCTGAAATCCGACGACCTCCGAGAGCGTACCGACGATCACGGGGGCGACCGCACCGGCGGCCATCAGCAGCGTCCGGACGACGCCGAGTCCGCCGCCCGCGACGTCGTCGGGGATGACTTCCATCAGGTAGGCACCTCTGACGGGGCGGAAGCCGTGGGCGCCGATGCCGACGGCGATCAGTGCGGCGCCGAGGAGGAGCGGTCCGGCGGTGTCGGTCAGGGAGACGAACGCGACCAGCGCGGCGGCGGCGAGTCCGAGCAGCAAAACGATGATCGGGAGCTTCCCGACGCGGTCGCTGAGGTCGCCGGTCAGGAGTTGGCTCAGGCTCGCGAGGAAGAGCGCGCTGTAGAGCAAGCCCGCCGTCGCGTCGGCCAGTCCGGCCTCCTGGGTGAGATACAGCGGTGCGAACGCAACGAAGCCGTTGTACGTAAAGGAAAACAGCACCGTCAGGAGCGCGAAGACCGAGAATCGCCAGTCGCGGAAAAGCGTCGCGTACTGGGTGAACTCGGCAGCCGAGAACGCGCTCGAGGCGGCGTCGCCCTCGGCGGCGCTCGGGACTCGTTTCGGCACCCGAATCCAGAAGGCACCGGCGAGTGCGAGCCCGACGAGTCCGGCGACCAGAAAGAGCAGGCGCCAGCTCGCCCCCAGCGCGAAGCCGATGCCGGCGACGGCGACGACGGCGGCCGGGGCGACGACGCCGCCGAAGGCGCCGAACGTATCGAGGACCCCGAGCGCTCGGCCCGTTCGAGAGGGATAGGCCTGTGACAGCAGTCGAACCGCGACGGTCTTGTGCGCGCCGGTGCCGGCACCCATGACGAGCATGGCGGCGACGAGGACGAGAAACGGCGAGTCGACGACGAGGACGAGCGCGGCGACTGCCGCGACGATTGTGCCCGTCGTGATGATGACCACCGAACCGAACCGGTCCGCGAGCACGCCCGACGGGAACTGCATCGCGGCGTAGACGAGCATGAATCCGGTGTACGCGGCACCGAGCACGGCGTTCGAGACGCCGTAACTCAGCTGAAACGACTCGAACAGCGGCGGAAAGGCGTATCGCAAAAATTTCGCGAGAAACCAGATCGCTGCCGTCACTGCGAGGACGTCGTAGTGGGTGAGCCGACCGGCCCGCTCTCGAACCGACATCTCGTTCTCGAGGAAAGATACGCGAAGCGACGGAGGAATAGTCTCCGATTCGGACTCGAGGCTCGATCCCTGTGGGGGGTCGCGCCGATGATACGGGGTCGTTTCTTTTGGACGTCCGTCCACGATACTAGGCTATTTATCTCAACATAGTTGTTTTACCGACTATCAGGACAACGCTTTTTCGTGGTACGGTATCTCATTGCAGTATGGGTTACACGGATCCGTACACGCCGACCCGATCGTACTACGAATGTCTCGACTGTGGCTACCGCGAAGCGACCGAGTCGCTCCGGAGCTGTCCGGACTGCGACGGTGCCACGAGAAATATCGCCGTCGGGCGGGAGTAGTTCGCTCGGCCGACAGCAGCCCATAGCTCACACAGCAGTCCGCTTCGGTTTTCGGCGCTCCGGCGCTTGAGCGTCACCGCTGGTACTCCATCCCGCCGTTCGCTTCGTCAGTCGAAATCCGGCAGATCCTCCGGCGGTTCGTATGCCGCTTCCCAGTCGATGTACTCCTCTTTGAGAATCACGGAGACGATCTGGCCGAACTCCGTCAGTTCGGCGTTGATCGACGAGACGGTCCCCCACGTGTCGAGGTCGGGGTGGTACTCCCGCTCCTGCCAGTCTTCCGGAATGCCGGGGGCGTGATAGCCGACGCGGTCGGCGAAATCGTCCCAAAAGAAGTCGAAGCCGGCGAAGAGATCGAGCTCTCGAGCGATCCCGTACGCGCGCTCCTCGAGGTCGGTGTCCTCGAGCCACTCCGCGAACGCCTCCTCCCAGGCGCCCTCCTCGAGAAACGCCTGGAGTTCCTCGCGGCGGTAGTCGATCTCTTCGTCGCCGTCGGCGCTGATCGTCGCGTCCTCGTACTCGTTGGGATCGACGAAGTCCAGTTCCGGCGGATCGGGGGCTTCGACCTCGAGTGTCATAGCCGACCGTAGGGCCGGTGCGTGCAAAAGAATTCCCACCGCGTACGCCTCAGTCTGTCGCGCACGTCGGCCGGTATTCGTGATGTTCCTCGTTCATCGTTCCTGCCGGTCCCAGTCGTCGACCGTGTTGCTTCCAGTCGACACTCATCGCTGTCACCCGTCGTGATCGATCCCTACAATTATTTCCGGCCGGTCCGAAGGCCGTCTATGGGCAGTGAGAGCGGTGGTCGAAGTTACAGTCTCACGGAAATCTTCGCCATCAAGTTCGTCCTCGCCGACATCGTGATCATCGCCGTCTTACTGTTGGCCGGCCCGTGGTTCGCCCTTGCGATTACGCTCCTGTTCGTGGTGACGTCGTTTCTCATCTGGTATCTCGTGGAGCGTTCGGAGACCGAAGAGACGGTGCCGGAGGGCGCTACCGCCGAGGAGTCGGAGGTCGAACACGATCCCGTCACGCAACTCCAGGAACGATACGCCGCCGGCGACCTCTCCGACGAGGAGTTCGAGACGAAACTGGACCGATTGATCGATTCGAACGAGCAGGCCGAGGCCGCCGGAATCGACACGGAGGAACTCGAACTCGAGCGCTCGCGGTAGCAGTGACTCAGACGGTACTGTGAGCGAGGAGCGGTCCGCAATCGGACTCACGTTCGAACGGAATACACTGCGCGGAACCACTATATCCGGCGCCGTCGAACTGAAAATAAGCGACGGGTGTGGACGAAGACTCCTCGGAAGCCCTCCCGGTCGACGACCGGGTGGAGCCGGAGCCTCGTTCGGTCCGGATGACGACCGCGGTCGCCCCGTCTCTCAGAACCGACTTTCACCTGCAGGGACTGGCCATCGCGGACGTCTTGCTGTTCGTAGCTGCGTCGGTCCACCAGTCCACCGAGTATACACACGTCGCGACGGCGATCGTTCTCGCGCTCGCGGTACTCCTATCGCAGCTACTGACTTTCAGTGGCTACGATAGACGCTAATCTCTACGGCCAACGGAGTCGATCAGAGACAGTCAACTCAACGCTCAAGCGGAACTATGGTGCGTTCGTCTGATCACGACGCTGGTGGAAACAGCTCCGTGAACTCACCATCGCTTGTCTCATTCACACTGTAGATCGATCACTCTGAGAGATGAATACAGATGTGAAACGTGGCGGTCAGTACAAGAAGGTGGGATCCTGAGGACAGTGTGGCTGCTCAGTCATCGAGATATGGGTTCTCGATGTGTTGGTCGCCCCCAATACGTGCCGTCAACCACCGAGTGACGATATCGAACAACGTAACGAGTGGACTCAGTGTGCGTTCGACGTACGAGATCGGCCGGGCGACTCGAAGACTCCACGACTCTGCATGGCCGAGCCCGTAGGATTTCGGTACGATCTCCCCGAAGATGAGGATGAGCACGCTCACGCTGAGTGTTGCGATCACGACGGTGAAACCGGGGGGAACGAATTGGGCGACGAGGAGTGTGATGATACTGGTAATAGCGATGTTGACGAGGTTGTTACCGACCAGCAGCGTGACGAGGAGTCGATGCGGGTTCCCGCGGAGGTGTTGGAGTGTGCGGCTTTCGCTTGTACCATCTTCGGTAGCGGTCTGTATCCATTCGTCTGGGAGCGAAAAGATCGCTGACTCGCTGCTGGAAAAGAACGCACTCAGTGCCAACAGAATCACGACAGAGAGAAGCGACGGCACCAAAATCGAATATGTACTCATATATAACTCGTACGCTCGCAGGAGTATCAATACGGGTGGTTGGTTCGCACTTTTCAGGGACCGGCTGTTTCATGCGATTTTGTGTCTGAGCATCATGATTTCAACGGAGCCCCTGAAACCCAACATTCAATCGCCGGTCGACCGTAGAGACGACCGATGACCGACTACGAGGCGGCGATCCTCGACGTCGACGGAACGATCGTTCGCGGTGAGGAACTGCTGCCGAACGTGACCGACGGCCTGCACGCGCTCGAGGACGCCGGCATCGACAGACTTCTGTTCTCGAACAACCCGACGCGCGGCAGCGACCACTACGGCGAGACGCTCGAGCCCCACGGACTCGAGGTCGATCCGAACGCCGTGCTCACCTCCGGGACGGTGTCGGCGGAGTATCTCGCAACGAACCACCCCGACGAACGGGTCTACCTCGTCGGCAGCGACCGGCTCGAGGCGATCCTCGAGGACGCGGCCGTCGAGCTGACCGACGATCCCGAGGCGGCCGAGGTCGTGTTGGGATCGTTCGACAAGGAGTTCTCCTACGGGACGCTCTGGGAATCCCTGCGGGCGCTCGAGGGCGACGTGCCGTTCTACGGGACCGACCCGGACACGACGATTCCGATCGACGGTGGCCTCATTCCCGGCTCCGGCGCGATCATCGCCGCGATGGAGGCCGTCGCCGACCGCGAGGCCGATTCGATCCTGGGCAAGCCCTCCTCGATCGCCGCCGCGACGGCGATGAACCGCCTCGAGAGCGATCCCGAACGGACACTCGTCGTCGGCGACCGGCTGAACACCGATATTGCGTTAGGGGAGCAGGCCGGTATGACGACGGTGCTCGTCCGTACCGGCGTCACGGAGCAGGCCGACCTCGAGACCGCGACCGTCCAGCCCGATCACGTCCTCGACTCTCTTGCCGAGATCGAAACGCTACTGTAATGGAGACTGTCGGTTCCGCATCGATATCGGCCGATCCGCTGCAGATCGTGCATCCGGGAGACATATTTATCAGGAACTGTAACGGTACTAAACGTATGAAAGCACGTCTCAAACGTGTCCTGCTCCGCGCCCGGTACGCAGCCATGGGCGCGGCGGTCGGGGCCGCGATCGGTTCGGTCTTCAGTCGAAACGCAGCCAGCACCGGCGGCGCGATCGGTGCGATGGTCGGTGCAACCGTCGCGGACACCCGCGACTCGGCGAGTAGCTACCTCGAGGAAGCCAGGGAGGTCGAGTTCGGAACGCTCACGAGCGACGACGACGGCGACGGCGCCCGGAACTGAAGTCAGTTTCGACGAGCGGCCGTTTTTCCCGGTCTGAAGACCCATAGGGGCGGATACGAGTGTTCGTAGAGACCGTGAACTAGCAGCGACTGTCGCCCGAACTGATTTATTGCTGTGGCGACAGCAACTGTGCATGACGGAGTTCGAGACGCCCCCGCCGCTCGAGCGCGGCGATCGAATCGCGGTCATCGCGCCGGCCTCGAACGGCGCAAAGCGGTTTCCACACGTCTACGAACTCGGTCTCGAACGCCTCCGCGAGGTGTTCGACCTCGAACCGGTCGAGTACCCCACCGCGTCGAAGAGCGCGAACTATCTCGCCGATCACCCTGCAGAGCGCGCTCGAGACGTGATGGACGCGTTCGAAGACCCCGAGATCCGCGGTGTGATCAGCACGAAAGGCGGAAACGACCAGATACGCATCCTTGAGCACCTCGATTCCGACGTGTTGTGCGAGAATCCAACCCGGTTCTACGGCTACAGCGACAACACGCAACTCGCACTCTCGCTGTGGAATCTCGGCATCGTCTCCTACTACGGGCCGAGCGTGATCGTCGAACTGGGGATGGACGGTCGGCTCTTCGAGCACACGATCGAATACGTCGAGCGCGCGTTCTTCGACGATTCGTTCGGGGCGCTCGAGTCGGCTCCCGAGTTCACCGACGAACCCGGCGACTGGGCGGATCCCGACTCGCTCGAGACCGCTCGCGAAACCGAGCCGAACCCGGGCTGGCGGTGGGCCGGCGGACGTGACGCCGCGGAGGGACGCCTCTGGGGTGGCTGCCTCGAAATCCTCGATCAGCGGTACCTCGCCGGCCGTGATCTCCCGGAGCCGACCGATCTCGACGGGGCAATCCTCGCCCTCGAAACGTCCGAGAAGCTGCCGGCCCACACCTGGGTCGCGGGTGTACTTCGCGCGTTCGGCGAGCGGGGATTGCTCGAGCGATTCGACGGCGTGCTCGTCGGCCGACCGGCCGCGCGGTCACACCTGAAGGATACGCCGCCGGACCAGCGCGAACGGTATCGAGCGACTCAGCGCGAGGCCGTCTCGAGCGTTTTCGACCGCTACAACCCTGACGCGCCGATCGTCTTCGACGTCGACTTCGGACACACCTATCCGACGACGCCGATCCCGCTCGGGGCCCGCGTCGAGATCGATCCGCGGACCGAGACGATTCGGTTCGACTGACGCCGAACGGCCGCTCCGATTTGCGACGGCCGTGGTCAACAGTTCCCGTTCTCTCCCTCGAGCGCCTCCCGTCGCAGCCGCTCGGCCTCCTCGCTACTGACGGTCAACTCCGGGACCGTAGTCGGCTCCTTGTGCTCGTCGATGGCGACGTAGACGAAGTAGGACTCGGTGGTCTTTTCGCGCTCTCGAGTTCGGAGGTCCTCGCGCTCGGTGATCAGTCGAACCTTCACGCTCGAGGTCCCGGAGTCGTAGACGTAGGCGGTGATGTACGCCGTATCACCCACCCGAATCGGGCGCTCGAAGTTCATCTGATCGACCCGTGCGGTGACGCAGGTCTCGCCGGAAAAGAGCATGGCAGACATTGCACCCACCTCGTCCATCCATTTCATTACGTTCCCGCCGTGAGCCGTATCGAGCATGTTGGCGTGGTTGGGCTGGACCATCTCGCGATTCTCGACCAGCGTCTCCATGAGATTCGTCATCGGTCGTTCTTGCGCGACGCCCCCAATCACTCTTGCCGTCGCCGTTCGCTGTCGGGACGCATTCAGCTGCTAGCTCTCGCCTCCCGTATATAGATACAACAGAAAGCGAACCGAATTTATTATTTCTCTGTAGTTCGATACTGGTAAAAGTCCGCGCCGAGTTGATCCGCTAATGAGCGATGCAGGCGACGCCGGCGTGCCGGAGCCACCGGATCCCCCCGCTGATGAAGAGGGCTCGGTGCACGTCCTCGGGACGGCACACGTCTCGCAGGCGAGCGTCGACGAAGTCCACGAAACGATCGATCGGGAACAGCCGGACGTCGTCGCCGTCGAACTCGACGAGGACCGGTACAATCAGATGCAAGGCGGGACGCCCGACGATATCGAGGCCAAGGACCTCCTCTCGGGCAACACCGTCTTCCAGTTTCTGGCCTACTGGATGCTTTCCTACGTCCAGTCGCGACTCGGCGAGAAGTTCGACATCGAACCCGGTGCGGACATGCGCGCCGCCATCGAAGCCGCCGAACGCAACGGGAGCGGCGTCGCACTCGTCGACCGGGACATTCAGGTGACGATCCAGCGGTTCTGGAGTCGGTTATCCTTTACCGAGAAGCTGAAGATGATCGGCGGACTCGCCCTCGGCGTCACCGACCCACGAACCATCGGTCTCGCGTTCGGCGCCGCGGCCGGTCTCTTCGTCGGGTTCGTCTTCGCCGCCTTTCTCGCACCAATGCTCGGCCTCGGCGATGTGCTGTTGCTCGGTTTCTCCGACGCGACCACACTTCAGTACGCCGGCGCCGCCATCGGCGGGGCCGTCGGCGGGGCGCTCGTCGGACTGCTCTTTCTCCCCTCGCTCGAGTCGGTCGGCGAGTCGACCGGGATACTCAGCGGTTTCTCGATACGGGTTATCGCGGGTGCGGTACTGGGTATCGGGGGCTGTCTCGCGCTCGTCGCGACCGAGACGTTCGTCGGGCCGCTGTCGGCCGGGACCTTCGAGAGCGCCGGCACCTACGCGATTCGTGGGACAGTCGGCGTCGTCGCCGGTCTCGGTATCGGGGTCGCGATCGGTGCCGTGATCGGACTCGTCCTCGACGCACTCGGCAGCGACGTCGAGGACATAGAGGAAGTCGACATCGAGGAGATGACCGACGGCGATGTCGTCAGAGCGATGATGGAGGAGTTCCGTCAGTTTAGCCCCCGCGGGGCGAACGCGTTGATCGACGAACGCGACGCCTACATCGCGAATCATCTTCACCAACTTCGCGCCCAGGGGTACGACGTCGTCGCCGTCGTCGGCGCCGGCCACAAAGCCGGAATCGAACGTCACTTAGCGAATCCGACGGAGATCCCGGCGCTCGAGTCGCTCTCCGGAGCCGCCTCGGGGCGGCGATTCGCTCCGGTCAAGATCTTCGGCTACCTGATTATGTTCGGCTTCATCGGCTTTTTCTTCCTCCTGATTATGGCCGGGGTGCAGGACACCTTTCTGCTCCAGCTGTTCGGCGCGTGGTTCCTTTTCAACGGCGTGTTCGCGTTCGCACTCGCGCGCCTCGCCGGCGCTCACTGGACCAGTGCCGGCGTCGGTGGCTCCGTCGCCTGGTTGACAAGTATCAACCCGTTGCTGGCTCCCGGCTGGTTCGCCGGCTACGTCGAACTCAAACACCGGCCGGTCAACGTGCGGGACATCCAGCGGCTCAATGACATCATCGGCGACGCCGACCGACCGATGGAGGACGCGCTCTCAGAGATGTTCGACGTGCCGCTGTTTCGGCTCATCATGATCGTCGCGCTGACGAATATCGGGAGCATGATCGCCACGTTCCTGTTCTTCATCGTGGTCGTGCCGTGGCTAGCCCCCGAGATCGGAGGCGTCGACGCGCTGATGGGCGAACTGTTTCGGGGCGCTGAGAACACGCTCGAGCTGATCAGGGGACTGCTGACATGAGCACGCAAACCCGTCGATCAGAGCCGGAGTTGACCTTCTCCAGTAAGGAACTGTTCGATCTCGCGGTGGCGTGGGTCACACTTTCGGTTGCGTTCGCGCTACTGTTCGCCCCGATTCACCGCGGGCTGGCCGAGGTCGGCTACTTCGGCGCGATGGTCGGATTGAGTTTCGTCACCGTCGGCATCGCCTTCCTGTTGCACGAACTCGCCCACAAGGTCGTCGCGATCGAGTACGGCCAGATCGCCGAGTTCCGCGCGGACTACCAGATGCTGTTTCTGGCGATCATGGGCGCCCTGATCGGCTTCCTCTTCGCCGCGCCAGGAGCCGTCTACCATCGGGGCCGAATCACGAAAAAGGAGAACGCGATGATCGCCCTCGCCGGGCCGGTCACCAACCACCTGCTCGCGCTCATGTTCCTCCCGCTGATGCTCTTCCCTGGCCTGCTCGGTACCATCGGACAGATGGGCGTCTGGATCAATCTCCTGTTGGCCGCGTTCAACATGATCCCCTTCGGCCCGCTGGACGGCAAGTCCGTCTACGACTGGAACAAGGGAATCTTCGCGCTGGTCTTCGTCCCGAGCGTGGCGCTTGCGGCCTACGTGCTGCTGTTCGTCGGTCTGTTCTGAGTCTCTCCTCGTCGTTCGGCCGACCACGAGTGCCTGGCTGCAACGCTCCGAATCGTGTGACTCGACCGATGACGGCTGCTCCTGGAACCTGTTTATAAACCTTTCGCTACTTTGCTCTATAGAGTGATCTGTGTGGCAAGGTTTTTAATCCTGTAACTCGAGCATCAGGACGAGCCGACCGCGTTCCCGATACGCGTGGCTGGCACTCGAGCACCTGATCACAATGCCCGATACGACACCGCACGCGGTCCCCTGGACCGGACAGGCGCGAGCGTTTACACGGCGTCACGTACAGCAACTGCGTCGCAACAAACTGATCGTCTTCCTCGCGGTCGGCTGGCCGGTCGCGTGGTACTTCCTGACGATGATGTTTTTCATCGAGGGCGTCCCCGCTGCCGACCTCCCGTACGTCAAGGCTTCGCAGGGAATTACCTTCGGTCTGTTCGGGGCGTTCACCGTCACCATCGCGGTGTTCGCCGGTGAGTTCGCCCGCGATCTCGAGGGCGACCGGTATCGAAAACTCCGCGCGATGCCGGTGTCACCGACCGCGGATCTCGCCGGCCGGTTCGCCGCGGGCACCGCGCTGGGCGGGTGTTCCTATCTCGTGACGATCCTCGCCGCAGTCGCTCACGGCGGGTCCTTCGAAGTGGGGCAGTTGCACGCGGTCCAGTTCGCGATTCTCGCCCTCTCGTTCGTCCTGTTCTGTACGATCGCGATGGCGTTGGCTCTGCTTCTGGCGCTCGTGATCACCAAGCCGGAACACATGACGACGATTTCGGTCGTCATCGTGCTGATGGCATTCTACCTGACGGGGTTCAACGGAACCGTCCCGAGCCTGATCGGCAGCGATGCGACGTTCGTCAACTACCTGCCGAACTCGCTGGCAACCCGGATGCAGATCGCCGTCTGGGCGGGCGCCGAGAACGTCGACTTCATGACGCCGCCGGAGGTCCCGGTATCGCTCGAGTACGGCGCGTTGCTGGTCGGCTACGCGGTCGGGCTGTGCGCGCTCGCCGTTACGATCGTCCGACGGTTCGCCTACGGAGGTGAGCCCTGATCATGACGACCGATATTACGGACACCGCGGACGGGGAGCCGGCCGATCGACCGAACGAACCGCTGCTCGAGGCCCGGAACGTCACGAAAGGGTTCGGCGACGGGCGGGTCCTCACCGGTCTCGATCTGACGGTCGAGGAGGGAGAGGTGCTCACCCTGATGGGGCCGAACGGCGTCGGAAAGTCCGTGTTCCTCTCGTGTCTCGCCGGTAGCAGTCACCCCGAGACCGGATCGATCGAACTCTTCGACGGGCGCGCGCCGACCGAGGCGCGATCGGCGACGAGCGTCATGTTACAGGGCCAGTCGATCGATCCGGACCTGACCGGCCGGGAGAACATCCAGTTCTACGGCGACCTGCATCCGGGCGCGACCGAAGACTGGCGCGGACTGGTCGACCGCCTCGAACTCGCCGACGACCTCGACCGTCCGGCGCGGGAGTACTCCGGCGGGATGACGCGGAAACTCGAACTGGTGATCGCGCTCACCGTCGACGCGAGGCTCTACCTGCTGGACGAGCCGACTGCGGAACTCGATCTCTCGATGATTCAGGTCGTCCACGACCTCCTACTCGAGTACCGCGCGGCCGGAAAGACGATCCTTCTGACGAGCCACGCGCCGCTGGATGCGGGAATCGCCGATCGGATCGCGTTCGTCCGGGACGGGCGTGTCGTCGTCACGGACGAGCCGACGGCGCTGCTCGAGGAGTTGCCACCGGTCGTTCGAATCCGCGGGGCGACGGCACCCGAGTCACCGTTTCTCGGCGACCGGGTCTTCCAGCGGGGCGACGAAATTCGCGGGTTCACGCCGCCGGGAGCCGATCTCGAATCGATCGAAGGCGCGATCGATCGGAAGCGAGACCACGTGACCGTCGACCGCGACTCGCCGTCGTACACCGATCTTTTCAACTACTACACGTACGTGCAGCCGTCCCGGGACGGATCAGCGGCCGAACCGACCGACGGTACCCGGTCCGATCGGTCCGGATCCGAACGGAGTGAGGTGAGCCGACGATGACGGACAACGTCGACCGAACGGATGACCGCGCCCCGGACGGGCAGCCGGACGTCGACGCGTTGCGCGAGGACATTCGGCAGATCAAGTCGGCGATGGCTATCGAGGATCGATACCCCGGTCAGCGGCGCCTGTGGCTCGTCCACGGCACCGTCGTCGGATTGGCCGGCGTGCTGACGAACGTCATGTTCGTCTACCCGTGGCCCCAGTACGTCTACATTCTCGTCTGGGCGGCCGTCTTCGCACTGGTCGGGTACACGCAGTGGCAGACATCAGTCCGTACCGGCATCGATGTCGACGATCCCACTCCGAAACCGAGCTGGAAGATCGTCTTCGGGACGCTCGTTGCCGGGTTGTTCGTCCTGACGTCGATCGTCGATCCCGTACTCGCCGACGTCGAGAGCGTCTTGCGGGGAGCGTTCTTCTTCAGCGTCGCGTTTACCGTCCTCGGCATGGGATATCTACTGGCCGGCACGATCCTGCGAGCGTACCGGATTCGGGCGATCGACCGCTACCCGTTCTACACCAACGGCGTCTGGATCCTCCTGTTCGCCTGGCTCATGCCGTTCGTCGAGTGGCTCCACTACGCCGGCTACGCCGTCTTCGGAATCCTCTTTTTCCTGCACGGGGCAGGAACGTACTACCTGCTGAGCTATCGCCTGGCCGACTGACCACCGACTCCCTCATGGAATTCGACAAACTCGTCCACCAGCCGACCCGACTGCAGATCTTCGCCTATCTCTACCGCCACGAGCGGGCCACCTTCTCCGAAATACAGGACGAACTGGACATCACCGACGGCAACCTCTCGGGACACGTCCAGCGCATGGAAGACGCTGGCGCCGTCGCCGTCGAGAAACAGTTCGTCGACCGGCGACCGCGGACCACCTACGAACTCACCGACGAGGGACGGGAGACGTTCGAAGCCCACGTCGAGACGCTCGAGGCGCTGCTCGAGCAACTCGAGGGAGACGACGAGTGAGGTGAGAGTCGCGTTCGGCACGCGAACCCTCGACCGCTCTCGGACCGGTGACCTTTTGCTCGCCCCGGGAGGTCGTTCAGACATGACCGATTCAGCGGACGACGGGAGCGAAGAACGGCTCACCTACGCCGAAACGGGCGTCGACATCGACGCCAGCGAGGACGCGACCGCGGCGCTGCTCGAGGCGTTCGGCAGCGATCTGACGACCGAGTACGCCGGCTTGCTCGACATCGGTGATCGCTATCTCGCGCTCGCGACCGACGGCGTCGGCACGAAACTTCTGGTGGCCGAAGCGATCTCGGAGTTCTCGACCATCGGAATCGACTGCATCGCGATGAACGTCAACGACCTCGTCGCGGCGGGCGTCGAACCCGTCGCGTTCGTCGACTACCTCGCGATCGACGAACCGGACGACGACCTGACGAACGAGATCGGCGAGGGGCTCGCCGTCGGACTCGAGGAGTCCGGCATGACCCTGTTGGGCGGCGAAACGGCCGTCATGCCAGAGGTCGTTTCCGGCTTCGACCTCGCGGGCACCTGCGCCGGACTCGCCGGGAAAGACGACATTCTCGAGGGCGAGGCTGCGGTCGGCGACGTGCTCGTCGGCTTCGCCTCAAACGGCGTTCACTCGAACGGGCTGACGCTCGCTCGCGAGGCCGTCACGCGAGCACACGAGTACACCGACGCGTTCCCCCCGAACCCCGAGCGATCGATCGGCGAGGAACTGCTCCGGCCGACGCGGATCTACACGAATTTACTCGAGCCGATGCGCGAACACGACGTCCGCGCGGCGGCCCACATCACGGGCGGCGGGTGGACGAACCTGCTGCGAATGGGCGACCGGGAGTACGTGGTCGAGGAGCCGTTCCCCGCCCAGCCGATCTTCGAGTTCGTCCAGGAGGAAGGGAACGTGACCGACGAGGAGATGCACCGGACGTTCAACATGGGGACCGGCTTCGTCGTCGCCGTTCCCGAGGATCGAGCCGACGACCTCGTCGCCGCCACCGACGGGCAGATCATCGGTCGCGTCGAGGACGGCGAGAGCGTGGCGATTCGCGGCCTCTCGCTCAAGTAACCCGCGAGCGCAGTCCGTTTCGGTACTAACCGTTTGGTTCCGCTGTCAGTCTCGTTCTGCCGTCGTCTCGTTCCATATCGGTCGATATCCTGTCGTGAGTGACAACCGTGATATTAACACTGTCGTCGTTGAGCACAGATCCATGGACCGACGACGATTCGTGACAGGCGTTGCGACCGCCACCACAGCCGCGCTCGCCGGCTGTGCGTTCGGGGACGAAAAAGAGCTATCCGCGGAACTCGAGGACGACGGCACGGAATCCTTCGAGGCCAATAAGGGCGACGAACTCGAGGTGACCGTGACCGTCGAAGACGGAGACGCCGTCGACGTCTGGATCAGCTACGATCTCGACGAAACCGTCGAGAACGCGGACGACGACGAGGACGGAGCCACGGCGTACTCCGGACCCGTGCTCGACGAATCAGTCGAGGACGAGGAGACCTTCGATATCGAAATCCCGACCGACGGCTACTACGAGGTGATGGTAACCGGCGGCTCCGCGCGGGTCACTGTCGAGTGAACGGACGTCCGTGATCGAACGGGACTCGGCACACAGTTACCGATCGGCCTCGTCCGCCGCCGCGAACTCGGACTGGGTCGCTCTCCCGGCCGCCGCGCGTACGGTATCGTACTCCTCGTCGCTGTAGGCGATGTCGCCCTGGACGACGTCGTACTCCATGCGCGCGGCTATGACCGCGATCAGTGTGAAAGTACCCATGCAGCCGTCGAGGCAAGTGCGTTTCCGTACTCCCAGGATCTTAGGCCAACCAAAACCTTTTTAGATTTAGGCTCACCTAATTCCACCTGATGGACGTACCCGCCCGTAGGCAGGATTCCGACACCGACGAACACGAGGAGCCGACGGCAATCGTGTGCAGTCACGAACCCCGCCCCGGCAAACTCATCTTTACCGAACGCGGCAACACGGACGGCTGGATCGCCACCGACCTCGCCGTCGACCTCGAGCGGTGAGTCGGTCGGCGCTGTCGGCTCCGTCGGTCGCTGATCGATAGCCGCTTCGGAACCGTGTTCAGCGAACGCGTTCGAATTCGTCGACCGAGCCCTCCGCTCTCGACTCGAGCGAGAACGTCGTCTTCACCGTCGGAACCGATCGTTTCTCCGGACCGCACGCCGCGACCGAGTCGTATTTTCTTACGGGAGCGACGACGGCTCTCGTCGGTGTCGCGCTTTTCGCCCGAATCCGCTATCGGCGTCGGTAAGCGGTCGCTGAACCGAACTCGGTCGACTGCTGTACGACACGTCCGAACGCACAGCCGTCGCTCACGGCGGCTGAAAAAAGACGAAAATCGGAGCAACTACCGCCGTCGGCCGGCTTACTTCGTCGCCTCTTCGAGCACGAGGGTGTCATCCTCGAGGTAGTGCTCGAAGTGGTGACCGTCTTCCTCGAGCGTCACGAGGATCTCGCGCAGGATCTCGGTGGTGGCGTAATCGCCGAGGTTCTCCGCGAGTTCGATGCTGTCGCGCATCGACTCGATGATGTCGCCGTACATCTCGAGGTCGTTCTGAAACATCGTCCGGGCGTCGTAGACGTCCTCGCCCTCGAACTCGACGGTGGCACGGCGCTCCTGGTTGGTCGGACCGGAGACGGGGACGCCGCCGAGCGCCTGTGCGCGCTCTGCGATGACGTCGGCCCCTTCTTCGACGTGTTCGTAGGCCTCCTCGAGGAACTCGTGGAGCGGGAGGAACTCCGCGCCCTCGACGACCCAGTGGTGCTTTTTGAGCTGGTGGTACAGCACGTACGCGTTCGCCAGCTCCGTGTTGAGTGCTTCGACGATCTGTTCGGCCTTCTCCTGATCGAGGCGAAGTTCGTTCTCCTCGACGACGTCGGCCTGTTGACGGACGGTCTTCTGAGTGCTCATCGTATTCCGATACTACACGGGCGTTCCACTTAAAGATTTCCCATGACAGAAAAATCCTTATGCAAAAGTAAATCTTTGTTTCCTTATGCACCGTTATATTTCGGGTCGTGCAACGTCCTCGCACCTGGTAGCTGCTACCACTACACAATGTGTAGTTTTTTCGAGAGTGAGTAAACATTTTTAGTGTGGGCGTCCTAAGCGTTCGTATGGCAACGAGAGTCGCACAGCGGAGAGAGCGGATCTACGTCGACGGGGAGTGGCTCGAGATGGAGAACGTCATCACGGTCTCGGATCTCGCCGACGGCGGCACCTTCGCCCAGGTGGACGCCGCGGATCCGGCGACGGCACAGACCGCGCTCGAGGCGGCCCACGAGATCAAACCGGAACTGCGCGAGACGTCGGTCGTCGAGCGCGCAACCTGGTGTGAGGAGATCGCCGACGGGCTTCGTGAGCGCGAGGAGGAACTGACGGAGATCATCGTCCGCGAGGCCGGCAAACCGGTCTCCTCGGCACGCGGCGAGGTCGGCCAGGCCGCAGAGCGATTCGACCGCGCGGCCGAGGAGGCTCGAAACATCGTCAGCAAGGGCGAGTATCGCGAGGGCTCGACCGAGGGCCACGAGGGCTGGCAAGCCATCGTCAAACACGAGCCGATCGGTGCGGTGCTCTGTATCACGCCGTACAACTATCCGTTAGCGACGACGGCGTTACAGGTTGCCCCTGCACTCGCCGCCGGTAACAGCGTCCTGCTCAAACCGGCGAGCAAGACGCCGATCTCGGCCGCGATCCTCGCGGACGTCATCGCCGACGTCGACGGCATCCCGGACGGCGCGTTCAACTTCGTCCCCGGCGAAGCCAGCGAAATCGGTGACGTGCTCTCGGGCGATGACCGTATCAACGCCATCGCGATGACCGGCTCCTCGGGCGCGGGCAAACACGTCGCCCGCGAGAGCGGCATGGTCAACCTCCACATGGAACTCGGCGGCAACGCGCCGGCGATCGTCTTCGACGACGCCGACCTCGAGGACGTCGCGGGCAACTGCGCCAAGGGCTCGTTCAAGTACGCCGGCCAGCGCTGCTCGGCCGTCTCGCGCGTGCTCGCCCACGAGTCGGTCCACGACGAACTCGTCGAGCTAATCGACGCAGAGATGGATAACTGGGTAGCCGGCGACCTCTTCGACGAAGACACCGCCTTCGGGCCGCTCATCAGCGAGGACCAGGCCGACTGGGTCGAGGAACTCGTCGACGACGCCCTCGAGAAAGGTGCCGACCTCGTCCGCGGTGGCGAGCGACGCGCACCCGAAGGCGTTCCCGAGGAACTTGGCAACCAGTTTTTCGAACCGACGCTGCTCGCGAACGTTCCCCACGACGCCCGCATCGTCGACGAAGAGCAGTTCGGTCCCGTCGCCGTCGTCACCACTTTCTCGGACCAGGAGGAGGCGATCGAGATCGCTAACGGCTCCGATCTCGCCCTCGACGCCGCCGTCTTCACCAGTGACCACAACCGCGCGATGGACGTCGCGAACCGCGTCGACGCCGGCGCGGTACGAATCAACGGCGCGCCGAGTCACGGGCTCGGCGACATCCCCTTCGGTGGCAACAAAGACTCCGGTATCGGCCGCGAGGGCCTCGACGCCTCCATCCACGCGATGCTCCGCAAGAAGAGCATCGTCCTCTAACCGGCGGCGCACGAACCGTCCCACCCGCTCTTCGCCTGTCAGCACGCTTCGCTGACCGCGTTGCGAACTCTCCGCTCTCGTTTGCGATTGTCTGCAGTGCTCCCCCCTCGAGAGCGATCGCCCGACACAGGTACGCCTAACTTGTCGGCTGCGCGAGTGGCAGTTATGACACACGAGCTACTCGTCGCCGGCGAGACGCTGATCGATTTCTTGCCCGAACGACCGGGCTCGCTCGAGGACGTCCCGGGTTTCGAGCGGCGACCCGGCGGCGCCCCGGCGAACGTGGCCGTCGGGCTCGCTCGCCTCGAGCACGCGCCGCAGTTCTGGACCCGCGTCGGCGACGATCCGTTCGGTCGCTACCTCGAGTCGACGCTCTCGGAGGCGGGGCTTTCGACCCGATTCGTCGAACGCGATCCCGACGCGAAGACGACGCTGGCGTTCGTCACCCACGACGAGACGGGCGACCGCGAGTTCAGCTTCTACCGCGACGGAACCGCGGATACGCGCCTCGAGCCCGGTCGAGTCGACGACGCAACGCTCGCGGAGTTCGAGTGGGTCCACGCTGGCGGGGTCACCCTCGCGAGCGGCGCGTCGCGGGAGGCGACGCTGGACCTGCTCGAGCGGGCGTCCGCGGCGGGGTGTACCACCTCGTTCGATCCGAACTTCCGGCCGGAGCTCTGGCCCGACGCGGAGACCTTCGCCCGCGTCGGCCGCGACGCATTCGCGCACGTCGACGTCTGCAAGGCCACCGTCGAGGAGCTCGAACGGCTCGGATTCGACGCCGGATCCGTTTCGACGGACCCCGGGTCGGTATCGAAAGCCGAGAGAATCGCTCGAACCGTACTCGAGAGCGATGGGGCGGAAGACGGCCCGCATACCGTGTTCGTGACGCGTGGAAACGAGGGAGCCGTCGGGCTGTCGTCCCCGCGTGCGCCGTGGCCGACAGCCGATTCGGGGTCGACAGCGGCCGAAGCCGATTCCCGTCTCGTCGAGCACCGCGGCTTCGACATCGACGTCGTCGACACGACCGGGGCCGGCGATGCGTTCGTTGCGGGCGTGATCGCCGCGTTGCGCGACGACCGATCGCTCGAGGCGACGCTCGAGTTCGCGAACGCGGTCGCGGCGACGACGACGACAGCCACGGGAGCGATGACCGCGCTCCCGACGCGGGGCGCGGTCGACTCGATTCTCGAGGACGACGTAGAGAGCAATCCGACCGACAGCTGAGGGGTGATAGCGAACACGGTGGCTGCAAGCCAACGGGCTATTGTGGTTCGGTACCGTTCCTATCGTATGTCTACGGACGTTCGGGACGGTATCGCCTTCGGGAAGACGGTCGTCGACGGTATACAGGAGACAAACGTGCCCTTCATGGCCGCGAGCATCGCCTACCAGGCGTTTATCTCGCTGATCCCGTTGCTCGTGCTCGTCTTCTTCCTCGTGACGCTCGTCCCGGACGAACAGTTCGCGACGCAGGTCACGGAGACGACTCAGGGCACCCTTCCCGAGAGCGGCCAGCTACTCGTCGAGGAGTCGCTCGAGGACTCACCGGCGACGGCGGGCTCGACGATAATCGGCGTCGTCGTCCTCGTTTGGGGGTCGCTGAAAATTTTCAGGGGGTTGGATACGGCCTTCTCCGAGATTTACGGGACGACCGGAGATAATTCGCTCGTCGACCAGCTGCGCGACGCGCTGCTCGTCTTCGGTGCGATCGGCGGCGCGGTGGTCGCGGCGGCCGGTATGGGCATCGTTTTTGCCTTCCTGCCGAACGTTCCAGGGTTCGGTCTATTGCAGTCACTCCTGCTCCTCATCGTGCTCACGGCCGCGTTCTATCCGATGTACTACTACTTCCCCGATGTCGAGGGAATCTCCAAACGCGAGGTGATTCCCGGCGTCGTCGTCGCGGCCGTCGGCTGGATGGCACTGCAGTCGCTCTTTCGCGTGTACGTCACCTTCGCCGCCGACTCGGGAGGTGGAGCAGTCGGTGCCATCCTCCTGTTGCTGACGTGGCTCTACTTCGGCGGCCTCATCCTGCTTTCGGGCGCCGTCGTCAACGCGATCGGCACCGGCTATCTCGTCCCCGAGGAGGAGTCCGAGACCGACGACGAGGAGGTGGATCTCTCCGAGGAATCTATCGCTGCGACCGACCGCGAGTCGTTCGTCGACGAGGACCAGCGCGAGCGCGAGCGATTCGCCGACCGCGTAGACAGCCTCGAGCGCGAGCGAAAGCAGATACAACTCGACCTCGAGGCCCAGCGGGACCGTCGCTACCGGCTCGAGGACCGCGTCGACGACCTCGAGACGACCAACCAGGATCTCGCCGAGGCGAACGAGCGACTCCGGCGCGAACTCGAGGAGCACCGGCGAGCGGCGACGGACGATCCGGCGTGGCGGCGAGCGATACGAACGGTGGCACGGCACGTGCAGACGCTAAAGATCGGGACGGTCGAGCGCCGGCGAGAGTAGTCGGGGCGAGTCGGGACACCTTAGTGACTTCCACTCGCAGTCGTAGCCGTGTCGTACCCGGTCCGAGACGCTCGACGCCGGATTCAGGACGAGCACGCCGCGATCGTCGACGGAATCGATCACTGTGCGACGCAGGTCGCCGACCCCTGGGACACCGCCCGCACGACCGATCGCGATGCGGTTGTCGACGGCCTTCGAGGGGCACTCGAGGCGACCGGCCTGCTCGAGCAGCTACCGCTCGTGCTCGCCGACGTCGTCGACGCGACGGGCTACGAACTGCGAGCGCAGCCGGTCGCCGCGCCGCCGTACGTCGTCGTCACGAGTCGCGGACCGGTCCTGCGGGCGACGATCGATCCCGGACGGCTGGTCGTCCGATTCGACGTCTTCGACGTCGTCCGCGACCGCGAGACGGGGCAGTTGCCGGCGTACCGACGCCGAAACGGCGTTCGGCTCTCGGTCTCGCTCGAGTGAACGTTTTTGTGCCCCTGATCGTAATAAGGGCCCATGCATCCACGTGCGACGGCGTTCGCAGAACGCGCCCGCGAGGAGTACGAGTTCGATCCAGACGTCGAAGAGTTCCCGGAGGGGACGAAAACGGCAGCCGACGCGGCGGACGCGGTCGGCTGTGACGTCGGTCAGATCGCCAGCTCGCTCGTGTTCGACGTCGACGGCTCGCTCGTCGTGTCGGTGACGAGCGGTGCGAACCGAGTCGACGAGGGAGCGCTCGGGGCGGCGTTCGACGTAAGCGGCGACGCCGTCTCCATGGCGGACGCCGGGGAGATCAAGGACGAACTCGGCTGGTCGATCGGCGGCGTTCCGCCGTTCTGTCACGACCGATCCGTTCCGGTCGTCGTCGACGAAACGTTGCTCGAGCACGAGACCGTCTGGGCGGCCGCGGGCACTCCCGAGGCTGTCTTCCCGATCGACCCGGACGAGCTACGACGCCTCGCAGACGCCGAGCCGACGGTCGTCACCGCCTAACACGCGACGTCTCGTCGAAACGACTCCGTCACCGTTTTTGGCACTCGTGAACGTAGCGAGCCGTTCGACGAGTGTTTAGCATCTCACAAACTCTGTTTGTTCCCTATTATTAATATCGGCAAATTCATTACTAATGAGTCGCAACTCTCCGTTGATACCTATCATGACCGCAGATCCACGATCGGCGACTCGCCGAACGCTGCTCGCAACGTCCGGTTCGATCGCACTGGCTGGTCTCGCCGGCTGTCTCGGCGGCGACGATGACGACGATAATGGCGATGACGACGAAAACGGTGCCAACGAAAACGGTGGAGACGAGGCCGAATCCCTCGAGATCGAGGAGTTCCACCTGCTCGACCGGGACCACGACGAAGACGTTATCGCCTACGTCCACGGCGACCACTGGGATCACGGTCCGTTGATGGTTCCGGACGGCGATCACGTCTCGCTCGGCGCACACGCCGTGGATGCCGACGGCGACGAGGTCGAACTCGGAGAGGACATCGAACTCGACGCCAAGATCTACGAGGGAGCCGACGAAATCGTCTCCATCGACGCCCACGGCGACCACCTCGACGTCGAGGGCGACGAAGAGGGATTCACCGATGTCATCTTCCAGTTAGTCGAGGGCGACGAGGTCGTCTACGAGACGCCCGAACTCGAGGTCGAGGTCGGCGACGGCGAGCAGGAGCACGTCGATATGGATGACGATCACGACCACGATGATGACCACGACCACGATGACGACCACTAACGTCGTCGCTCACTGAGCCGCGCTTCGGTTTCGATCCAGCGTCTACTGGCGGGTCCACTCGTTGCTAACACTCGAGAACCCGGTAGCAGCAGTTATTAAACACCTTCTTTGAAATAATAATACTTTTAAGCGCGCATCGACTTCGTCCGATATGAACCGTACACGCCGTTCGGTGCTGCAATCGGGGGCCGGCGTGCTCGCCTTCAGTACGCTCGCCGGCTGTTTGAGCGAGCCCGACAGCGACGCCACAGAAGGGGGGTACGCAGCGTTTTTCGCTCTACACGACTGGGCGCAAGAGGTTGCCGGTGACGAAATGGGGTTCGAAAACCCCATTCCGACCGGCGAAATGGGACACGGCGAGGAGCCGCCGGCCGACATCCAACGCGATATCGTCGGCGGGGACGTCTTCGTCTACCTCGATACGGTCGAGTTCAGTTGGGCACAGGACGTCGCCGCCGACATCGAGACCGACTACGAGCACGTCACGCTGATCGACGGAATGGCGGGACTCGAGAACCAGTTACTCCCGCTCGGCGACGACGATGACGACGGTGCCGACCGCGTGCCGGACGAGTACGACGACGATCCGGCAGCCGTCTCGGTCAAGAGCTTCGACCTCTACGGCCGGCCGTCGGGCACCGAAGTCGCCTACTGGCACACCAGCGCCGACCACTGGCACGGCGAACTCCCCGAGATCCCCGTTGGCGGCACGACGGCGGTCAAGGGCGTGTTCGAAGACGCCGACGACCGCGTCCTGCCGCTCGGCGAGGACGAGCCGTTCCAACTCGACGCGCGGATCGTCGACGGCGCGAACGAGGACGTTCTCGAGATCGAGTCTGAAGGCGATCACGTCGTCTTCCGCGGCCTCGAGACCGGGCAAACTCGGATCGTCTTCGAACTCGTCGCCGACGGCGAGGTCGTCTGGGACACCAGCGCGGACAACATGCGCGCGGACGTCGTCGAGGACGCCGAACCGCCGGAGTCCTACGACCCACACGTCTGGGTGGATCCCGTCCTCGCACAGGAGATCGTCGAGACGGTCGCCGACGGACTCGCCGATGCGGATCCGGACAACGCCGAAGTGTACGAACAAAACGCCGCGGACTATGTCGACCGACTCGAGGCGGTTCACCAGCAGTTCGAGGACCTCTCCGCGAACGCGGAGCGCGACGTCGCCGTCCTCGCTGGACACGACTCGTTCCAGTACCTCGAGCACCGATACGGGTTCGAGATCCACACGGCACAGAATATCTCGCCCGACGCGGGCGTCACGTCGGGCGACCTCGCCGACACGATCGAGATTATCGACGACAACGGCATCGAGACCATCCTCTACGACCCGTTCGAGGGCGACGAGGGGTCCCTGCCGACCGACGTCGAACACCTCCTCGAGAACAGCGATGCGGAGAGCGCGGAGCCAATCAGCCCCGCGGAGGGGACGACCCAGAAGTGGGACGACGACGGCTGGGGGTGGGTCGAACAGATGGCGGAACTGAACCTGCCCTCGCTTCGAAAGGCCCTCGGTGCGGAATGATCGCGGTGTCACGCGCGGCGGTCGAACGGTCGGGCGACCCGACCGGAACGGGAGCGGCGTCGAAACTGGAAGAACTAAGCGCATCCGCGTGCGAAACCGGAGTGAATACACAGTGAGTTCTGTCGTCGACGTTCGGGACGTTTCGTTCGCGTACGGCGGACAGCCTGCGGTCAAGGACGTATCGTTGACCATCGAGGAGGGCGATTTCCTCGGCCTGATCGGCCCCAACGGCTCCGGCAAAACGACGCTGTTGCACCTCATGCTCGGCCTGCACTCCCCCGACAGCGGTGAGATCGAGCTGTTCGGCCAGCCCGTCGACGAATTCGACCAGGGCGACCGGATCGGCTACGTCTCCCAGCAGGCGACCAGCGGCGGCGGCACCATGCCGGTCACCGTCCGCGAGTGCGTTCGGATGGGCCGATTCGCCCACGTCGGTCACTCGAGAATGACCCACGAGGATCGCGAAATAGCCGACGAAGCGCTCGAGACGGTCGACATCACGAACCTGGCCGACCGCCGGGTCAATCAGCTTTCGGGCGGCCAACGCCAGCGAGCCTACATCGCGCGGGCGTTGGCCTCGGAGGCCGACCTGCTCGCGCTGGACGAGCCGACAGTCGGCGTCGACGCCGAATCTCGAGATGCCTTCTACCAGCTGTTGGATTCGCTCAACGAGTCGGGAATCACGATCGTCCTGATCGAACACGACATCGGCGTCGTCACGGACCGCGCGAATCGTATCGCTTGCATCAACACTGAACTGTACCACCACGGCGACACCGAGTCGTTCGTCGAGAGCGACGCGCTGGCCGAAGCGTACGGGACGACGGGCACCGTCGTCCACCACCACCATTGACCGATGAGTGAGCAATGAGTCAAGGCGAAGATCACGCCGTCGACCCCGACGTCTCGAGTACGACCACTTCGACACCGGCCGCCGCGGCCGATCCGTTCCGCCTGCTCCAACTTTTCGGGATCGTCTTGGTCGGTCTGCTGGCGGCGGTGATGATCGGGTTCATCGCGCTCGACTGGCTCCGGCTGTATCCGTACGCCGACTCGTATTCCGTCGTCGAGACGTTCTACTCGGCAACGGGGATCGATCCCGGCATCGGATTCGTCTTCGAGCAAGTCATGATCGTCGGCCAGTGGATGGACTACTGGCTCGGAACGAACGTCTTCAAGCACCCGTTCATGTGGCGGTCGATCGCGACCGGCGTTCTCATCGGGATCGTCGCGCCCCTGGTCGGTACCTATCTGGTCCACCGACAGATGGCCCTGATCGGCGAGACGCTCGCACACACGGCGTTTGCTGGCGTCGCGGTCGGGCTCATCGTGATCGGGGTGACCGGTCTCGGATCTGGGGGAACGGGACTCGAGGGGTCGCTGCTGTTCATCGCGCTCGTCGTGAGCATTATCGGCGCGCTAGCCGTCCAGTGGCTCACCGAACGCACGAACACGTTCGGCGACGTGCCGATCGCGATCATGCTCAGCGGGAGCTTCGCCGTCGGGACCTTGCTCATCAGTTGGGGCCGTGGCACCGTTCCGGTGTCGATCGACATCGAGGCCTACCTCTTCGGCAGCCTCGCCGTCGTCACCGTGGGCGGTGCCCGCTTGATGGCCGTGTTGAGCGTCGCCGTCGTCGGCGTGGTCGCGTTCACGTACAAACAGCTGTTGTTCATCACGTTCGACGAACAGGCCGCGCGGGTCGCCCAGCTCAACGTCGGCTGGTACAACACCCTGCTCGTCGTCATGACCGCGGTCGTGGTCGTCGGCGCGATGCAGGTCCTGGGCGTGATCCTCGTCGCCGGAATGCTCGTGATCCCCGTCGCGGCGGCCTCGCAGATCGCCCGCAGCTTTCGGGAGACGCTCTATCTCTCGATCCTGATCGGACAGATTTCGGTGCTCGGCGGCTTCGCGTTCGCGATCGGGCAGAGCCTCCCGTCGGGCGGATCGATTATCGTCGTCGCGATCCTCATCTACGTGGTCGCAGTTGTGTTCTCCGAACGATCCGCCGCGCTTTCGATGCACTGAACGGCCGGCGGATCGGCACTAACTCCTCGATTGTGGGAGCAGGGGACGCCTTTAATCCGTCGCGGCCCGACTCGTCGAACGATGGGACGGTTATCCGCACTCTTCGATCCCCAGTCCGTCGCCGTCGTCGGTGCGACCGACCGCGAGGGTGCCGTCGGCCGGGCGATCCTCGAGAACTTGCGCGACGAGTTCGACGGCGAGGTCGTGCCGATCAATCCGACGCGCGAGGAGGTCCTGGGGCTCGAGTGCTACGCAGACGTGTCGAGCGCGCCGCCTGTTGATCTGGCGGTCGTCGTGGTTCCACCCGACGCCGTGATCGAAACCTTGCGGGACGCCGGCGAGGCCGGGACGGAGAACGCCGTCGTCATTACCGCCGGCTTCTCCGAGACGGGCGGCGAGGGGGCCACGCGCGAACGCGAACTCCGCGCGGTCGCCGACGAGTACGATCTCAACGTCGTCGGCCCGAACAGCCTCGGAATCATGTCGACGCCGAACGGCATGAACGCCACGTTCGGCCCCGAGAACGCCCTCGAGGGGTCGATTTCCTTCATGAGCCAGTCGGGGGCGTTCATCACCGCCGTCCTCGACTGGGCCAACGAACAGGAGATCGGCTTTCAGGACGTCGTCTCGCTCGGCAACAAGGCCGTGCTCGACGAGACGGACTTCGTCCGCGAGTGGGGCGAGGATCCGGACACCGACGTCATCATCGGCTACCTCGAGGGGATCGACGACGGCGACGAGTTCATCGAGGCCGCTCGCGAGGTCACCGACGACACGCCGATCGTCCTCGTCAAGTCAGGTCGGACGGACGCCGGGGCGCAGGCCGCCTCCTCGCACACGGGGGCGATCGCCGGCAGCGAGCGAGCGTACGAGGCCGGCCTCGAGCAGGCCGGCGTGATTCGCGCGAATTCCGTCCAGGAACTGTTCGACTACGCACGAGCGCTGTCGGGGCTTCCCGAACCCGAAGGCGACGGCGTCGCCGTGGTCACGAACGCCGGCGGACCCGGCGTGCTCACGACCGACGCGGTGGGGGACTCGCGCCTCGAGATGGCGACGTTCACCGACGAGACGATCGCCGCACTGGCCGAACGGATGCCCGATGAGGCAAACGTCTACAACCCGATCGACGCCATCGGCGACGCGGACGTCGAACGCTTCGGCGAGGCGCTCGACATCGCACTCGGCGATCCGAACGTCGGCAGCGCGGTCGTCGTCAGTGCGCCGACCGCCGTCCTCCAGTACGACAAACTCGCCGAGACGGTGATCGAGAAACGCGAGGACCACGACACCCCCGTCGTCACCTGTCTGATGGGCGGCGAGCGGGCGCGAGCTGCCGAAGAGGTGCTCCGGGAGTTCGGTATCCCGAACTACTTCGATCCCGCGCGAGCGGTCTCGGGGCTCGACGCGCTCGCCCGCTTCCGCGAGATTCGCGAGCGGACCATCGACGATCCCGAGCGGTTCGATGTCGACCGCGAACGGGCCCGCAAGATCCTCGCGCGAGCCGAATGCCGCGACGACAACCGACTCGGCGTCGAGTCGATGGACCTGCTCGAGGCGTACGGGATTCCGACGCCCGACGGCGAGATCGTCGACGATCCGGAACGGGCGCGCGAGGTCGCCGCGTCGATCGCAGGCGACGTCGTCATGAAGATCGTCAGCCCGGATATCTCACACAAGTCCGACATCGGCGGCGTCAAGGTCGGCGTCGCGGACGACGACGTCTACGACGCCTACGAGGACCTCGTCGCTCGAGCGCGTAACTACCAGCCCGACGCGGCGATCCTCGGCGTGCAAGTCCAGGAGTTGGTCGATCTCGACACCGCTACCGAGACGATCGTCGGCGTGAACCGCGACCCGCAGTTCGGTCCGCTCCTGCTGTTCGGTCTCGGTGGCATCTTCGTCGAGATCCTGGAGGACACCTCGGTTCGCGTCGCCCCGATCGGGGCGGACGAGGCCCGGGCGATGGTCGACGAGATCCAGGCCGCTCCGCTGTTACGTGGCGCTCGCGGCCGCGAGCCCGCGGATGTCGAGCAGATCGTCGAGACGATCCAGCGGCTCTCACAGCTCGTGACCGACTTCCCGTCGATCCTCGAACTCGACGTGAACCCGCTCGTGGCGGGGCCCGACGGCGTACAGGCGATCGACCTCAGACTGACCGTCGACGCGGAGACGCTCGAGACGGACGATACGGAGAAACCATGACCGACACCGAATCCACGGACTCACCCACCGATCCAGAAACCGGAACCGACTCAGGAGCCGGTACTGACCCAGAGACGACCGACAGCGAATCGATCGCCGCCGCGACGAGCGACGCCGCGAGCGAGCGTGACACGGACGCGATTCTCGTCGCGTCGCTCGAGGAGAGCACCGGTAAGACGGCGATTGTGCTCGCACTCGCCCGCATCGCCCAGCGCGAGGGCGACAGCGTCGGCTACATGAAGCCCAAGGGAACTCGCCTGCAGAGCAACGTCGGTAAGACGCTCGACGAGGACCCGATGCTCGCTCGAGAGTTGCTCGACCTCGAGGCGGAGATGCACGATCTGGAGCCGATCGTTTACTCGCCGACGTTCGTCGAGCAGGCGATGCGCGGACGAGAGGACCCGGGAGAACTCCGCGAGCGCGTCGTCGAGGCCTTCGAGACACTCGCGGCCGACCGCGACCGACTGTTCCTCGAGGGCGGCGGCGAGTACGACATCGGTGGGATCGTCGAACTGACCGATGCCGACATCGCAGAGCTACTGGACGCTCGCGTCGTCCTCGTCGCTCCCTACGCGGTTCCCGGGGACGTCGACGACGTGCTGGCCGCGGCCGAGGCCTTCGGCGATCGGCTGGCCGGCGTCGTCTTCAACGACGTCGCGGACGCCGCGTACGATCCGCTCGAGACCGACGTGGTCCCCTTCCTCGAGAATCGGGGCGTACCGGTCTTCGGTGTCGTGCCGAGCGAACGGGCGCTGTCGGGCGTCACGGTGGCGGAGCTGGCGGAGGCACTCGGCGCGACGACGCTCGTCGAGGGCGACACGGACGGCTACGTCGAACGGTTCAGCGTCGGCGCGATGGGACCGAACAGCGCCCTGCGTCACTTCCGGCGGACGAAAGACGCCGCCGTGATCACGGGCGGCGACCGCGCCGAAATCCATACGGCCGCGCTCGAGGCCCCCGGCGTCCGCTGTCTTATTCTGACCGGCGGCCACCGGCCGTCCGGCGCGATCATCGGGCAAGCGACGGAGCAGGGACTGCCGATCCTCTCGGTGCAGACGGACACGCTCACGACGGTCGAGCGGGCCGAAGACGTCGTCCGGAGCGGCCGGACGCGCGACGCCGAGACGGTCGATCGGATGGAGGAACTGCTGTCCGCTCACGCGGCCATCGACGCGATTCTCGAGGGTCGGTAGTCGGTGGCATCCGGGCGGACACCGGTTCTGATTTCGCGCATGCACGTCCCGACGACTCTCATGTCTGACCAAGATTAAAGAGTCCACCACGCATGAACCCAGACATGGACGACACTCCGCAAGAAATTACCTCTCTCGTCGGACGCGAGGTGTACTCGAACAACGGCGTCTTCGTCGGCGAAGTCGAGGACCTCCGCCTGAACGTCGACGGCCAGACCGTCACCGGACTCGCACTCGGCGACCTGAACTCCGAACTATTCACGGGCACGTCCCACGGCGGACAGGGCGTCATCGTCCCTTACCGCTGGGTTCGCGCCGTCGGTGACGTGATTCTGATCAACGACGTCGTCGAACGCGTCCGCCAGCCCGACGAGGAAGAGGACGAACTGATCGCCTGACGGGACCCGACACCGTTCACTGCTCGTCGATACTGTGTGGTGAGCGACTCGCACGGCAGTTCCTGCGTACGACCGTGGAATACCGATGACAAAAACGGTTCTTTCCCTCGAGACGATCGACCCGCTAGTTCCCGTTCGACCCCTCGCTGGTGCCCTCGACGCCCATCGCGTCGAACAGCGTCCGTTTGACCGCTTCCTCGGTCAACTCGAGTAAGGTATCCCGCGTATCCTCCGAGATTTCGATGCCGGTGAAGATACCCAGCGGAATCTCCGCGCTGGCCTGCGTCGAGTGACCCGCGGTCTCGCCCATCTCGCCGTAGGCGTCCTCCAATACCTTGCCAATGTTGATGCGGATGTCCTTCGAGCGACCGGCGAGGAAGATGGTCTCGTCGGCGATGCCGAAGACCGCCGTGGTGGTGACGCCCTCGAGATCGAGCAGGTGGTTGGCGGCCTGGGTCAGCGCCTCGCGGTCCCGGACCAGTCCGGCGTTCGAGACCAGGTGGCTCCCCTGGACGTCCCGGTTGGTGATCGCTTCGGCGAGGACGTCTAACGTCTCAGGGGACATCGACGGCGATTCGACCTGCTCTAACGTGTCGTGGTTGGCGAAGGGGTAGAGATACGCCGCGGCGGTGAGATCGGCGGGGGTGGTGTCGCGTTTGAAATCCAGCGTCTCGGCCCGGATACCGTAGAGGAGGGCGGTCGCGACCTCCTCGGAGACGTTCATGTCGAACTCCTGGATGTACTTCGTCATGATCGTCGACGTCGAGGACATGTTCGGCCGGATGTCGACGAACTCGGGTTCGTACTCCTCCTCGGGTTCGTGGTGGTCGACGATGATGTCCACCGAAAGATCCATCTCCGATGACGTCGCGTGGTCGACCAGCGCGACGGTGTCGTACACCGTGTGATCCTCGATCTCGTCCCACTGAACCAGATCGATTCCCAGGAGGTTGACGAACGCGCGGTTCTCCTGGTGGCCGACGTCGCCCAGATAGATGATGTCCGACTCGATGCCGAGATGGGAAGCGATGGCCTGTAAGGCCGCCGCGCTCGCGATCGAGTCCGGATCCGGACTGTCCTGCGTGACGATCGCCAGCCGCTCGGAGGTCTGCTCCAATAGCTGGGCGAGTTTCCCCGCGTTGTACTCAAGTTCGCCGGACTCGAGGGCCCGAAGCGCGGACTCGGCGATCACCGAGGAGGGGTTGATGACGATGTCGGCGCCGAGCTCCTCGAGTTCGTCACCGGAGACTGGATCGCTCGCGCGGGCGACGAGAAACTGGGTGTCGTCGACGGCGCGGACGTGTTCGACGGCCTGCTTGTTGGATTCGACGTCGGAGGCGAGGATGAGGACGACGTCGCGGTCGGCCACGAGGTCGGCGGTTTCTGGCTCGCGGATGTCGGCCGTACGGGCGTCTAAGTCCTGATCGCGGAGCGACTCGACGCGGCTCTCGTCGCGGTCGATGATCAGAACGTCCTTACCCTGTTCGACGAGTTCCTCCGCGACGGCGTAGCCGACGCTCCCACAGCCCAAGATCGCGTAGTCAGAGATCGACGAGATCGTAACCCCCGTACTCATTGAACGTGTGGTCGGCCCGACCGCACTTAACGCTCCCGAAGATTGTTACGTGGCGAATGGGCGTTCGTGTCGATACTGCCGTCGTATGGCGGGCACGTACGCTGTGAGCCGGTTGACGTATGGTTACGCCTGCCACGACGCCGTCTAAGGGAAACGTATATCCCTGCCCACGAAAAAGTCGCAGGTACAGGGCCGGTAGCTCAGTTAGGGAGAGCGTCTGACTCTTAATCAGACGGTCGCGTGTTCAAATCGCGCCCGGCCCGCTTTCCTGTCGCGAACAACTTCGTGAGCGACAGGTAACGGAACCGGCGGGATTTGAACGCAGGGAGAGCGCAGTCTCGCGAACGGAGTGAGCGAGGAAGCGATCGACCGTGTGTTCATAATCGCGCCCGGCCCGCTTCCTCGCGGCGTGTTTTTCCGAGGCAGTGTCGGTTGCGGTGACGAGCCGTTCGAGTTCGACTTGGAACACCGTCGCCGGGATCATCCCCGGTAACCTGCCTCGCTGTTAATGCACCGTGACTGGCTCGGTTACGCGTCCCGTTCACCCCTTCGACGTCGTTTCTGACGGGCAATGTGTAGGCAAACAGGTTTCGATCGTGATACTCGACCTCGAACGAGTTCGCCTCACCCTCCAGCGCGGCCTCGAAGTATGGTTCGACCTCCTCGACGAAATCGTCCGGATATATGTCGTAGACGCTGTTTCCAATCCGATCCTCCGGAGAGACGCCGACTGCGTCCACGAGCTCCCCGCCGATGGCCGTGTACCGCAAGTCATCGTCGTACAGTCCGACTGCACCGTTTGGGAAGTTTTCCGCGAGCGTCCGGTAGCGCCGTTCGGACTCCTCTAACGCACGTTCGCGTTCCTTGCGTTCGGTGATGTCACGGACGACGCCGATTCGTTTGCGCTCATCGCCGGGTAATACCGAGAAGGTCGCTTCAGCGGGAACACGATCGCCATCTGCCGTCTGTACCGCTGCTTCCAGCTTGGGACCGTCGGCGTGTCCTTCCCTGATCTCGGTTTCCGCCGTCTTTGCTTCCTCGATCGTTTCGTCGTCGACGACCAGCGAGGCGTGTGACCCGAGTAGTTCCTCCCGGGAGTAGCCGGTCAGCTCGGTGTACGTGTCGTTGACCATCGTGAAGTGGCCATCCTCGTCGACCGTGTAGATTCCGTCGTTGACGGTCTCGACGATCGTCTCGTATTTCGCTAGTTCCCGCTCGCGTTCCTTACGCTCGGTGATGTCCAAGGCCATCGTCATTCCCCCGTGGATCTCGCCATCCTGATCCGCGAGCGGCACGACGTGGAGAATCCACTCGCGGCCCTCGGACTCGCCCTCAACCGACTGCTTCTCGCCGTCAAGTGCGGCCCGGAACGCGGGTTCGATCATCTCGACCACGTCGTCGGCCCATACCTCGTGGAGGTGATGGCCTTCGATGTCGTCCCGCGAGTGGGAGAGGTCGTCGAACGCCTGTCCCTCGGCGAGCGTGTACCGAAGCTCCTCGTCGAACAGGGTGACGATCCCGTTCGGGAAGTTCTCCACGAGTGTCCGGTAGCGGCGTTCCGATTCACGGATCGCCTGCTCGCGCTCTTTTTGTTCAGTAACTTCCTGTGACAGTCCCAACGCCGCGAAGATATCGCCGGCAGCGTCGCGGACCGGAACGAAGCGGAACTGGTAGATTTTCCCGTCGATCTTCCGCTCGAGCGTCGACGTCTCCCCCTCGAGAGCGGCGTCGTAGTGCGGTGTCACGACGTCCCTGATTTGTTCCGGTAAGTCAGAAACGAGGCTCCCCTCGAGATCCGCTCTCGTTACGTCGACGTCCCCTTCCGGCACGCCACCGAACGTGATGTAGCGACTGTCGGTGTCGACGAGTGCAACGGCGCCGTTTGGGAAGTGTTCGACGAGCGTTTGATAGAGGCGTTCGGTCTCCTCGAGTTCGCGTTCGCGCTCCTTGCGCTCGGTGACGTCCCGGAAGTAGACCGAGATGCCCGTTTCGGAGGGGTGGAGATTCGCCTCGACCCAGAACTCGAGGTTGTCGTTGTAGAATTCGAGGTGGGTCGCCTCCTGTGAGTTCATCGCCGTCTCGAAAGCGTTCCGAACATCGTCCATTCGGTCGATCGCGGGGAACGCGTCCCAGAGGTTCTCGCCGAGCAACTCTTCTTCGGAGTGCTGGAGAAGCTTCTCGGCGCGGTCGTTGACGTGCGTGAATCGATACTCCTCGTCGACCGCGTAGAAGGCGTCGGAGATCCGGCCGAACACCTGCTGGAGTTCGCTCTCGAGTTCCCGTTCGCGCTCGTACCGATCGGTCATATCGCGGGTGATCTTCAGGTATCCTCGAGGGGACCCAGCCTCGTCCCGAACCGCCGTGATCGTCACGTTCGCCCAGAACCGCGTACCGTCCTTTCTGACGCGCCAGCCGTCGTCTTCGATGGACCCCGCTTCGGTGGCTCGTTCGAGATTCCGTTCGGGAACGCCCGCTGCTCGATCGTCCTCGGTGTAGAACGTCGAGACGTGTTCGCCGAGGATTTCCTCGGCGTCGTATCCCTTGATCTCCGTCGCCCCCTCGTTCCAGCTGACGACGTGACCCGCCGGATCGAGTCGAAAGATCGCGTCCTCCTCGACGGCGTCGACCAGCGACTGAAACTGCTCTTCGGTTTCACGGCGGGCATCCTCCGATCGCTTCCGATCCGTGATATCGTAGTAGAGTTCGATTCGGCCGCCGGCGTACTCGCCCGATTCGATCGGTTTGCTCCGGTGCTCGAGCCAGCGTTCCTCGCGGTCGTCTCCCGCCGTGATGCGGCATTCGAACTCCTTGATGTAGCTATTGTCGTCGTACGTTGCCAAGACCGTCTCCGCAAATCTGTCTGACTCGTCGACTGTATCCGCGACGAGTTCGTGGACGACCCGTCGTTTGTCGCGGCCGATGAGGGCGTCTCGATCGAGGCCGAAGTACCGTTCGATCGTCTCGTCGGCCCACGCGACCTCGAATGCGTCGTCGAGAACGAAGACGCCGATATTCGCCTCGTCGAGAACGCTCGTGATCGAATCGTACGACGCCCGTGCGGACTCGAGCGTGGCCACCCGCCGCTTTTCTTCGGAGACGTCCGGACGACGCCGATCGATCCTCGAAACGCTTCCTCTTCGAGTAACAGGTTGATCCGTAGTTCACACGGAACCGCGTCTCCATCGGCCGTTTGGACGCCGATTTCGAAGGTCGCGACGTCCTCACCGTCCGTTTCGATCCGGCTCACGATTTTGCGTTCGATGCGTTCGACGTCGTCATCGGTGAGCACGAGCGAGACGTGTTCACCGACCAGGTCGGCGCGAGAGTATCTTAAACCGTCCGCTGATTCTGAGCCGTCAGGCTCCCGGTCGCGGGAACGATCCGTAAGCGTCGGCACGGGCGAACCGGCGTCGAGGCCGTTCGATCGTCGAGTTGGAATCGGTCCCAGTTCCTTGCTATCCCCAGTGAGCGATTACGCGAGAAAAGATGTCTCTACAGCGATTACTCTGCCGGAACTACTCAGGAGCGTCCTCGAGTCGAACCACAACTTCCGGACCCTCGCGAACGACGATATCGAACCCGTTGTAGGAAAACTCGACGTGGAGGCCGGAGCCGGTTCGACGCTCGTGGGGTTCGAAAAGCGCGTTGAGCGCATCCGGATTGATGACGTCGTAGAGCGGCGGTAGCTCGACCGGGTCCGTCCCCGAGACAGCCGCGATGGCCTCGATAACGGCGAGAGAAGCCGTCTGGTCCCCCGTGAAATCGTGGTGGACGCTGTTCGGAGAGCTACTCCCGGCGGTAGCATCAAGAGGTGGTTCTGGCTTCATGAAACTACTTGTCCTAACGCCATTGTTCTTCTATAAAAGCGTGTCCAATTCCTCGTCGTTTATATACGCAATCAGGCGTGTATGGATTCGATTACCCTCAAATGACAGCTAAAAATGAGTGTCAGCTACACAAATACTGTCTCCCGCTCGAGAAAATCAGTCTCCCTCGAGGCCGCGTGACGCTCGAGAGCGGAACCGAACCGGACTGCAACACACCGAGTCGGAACGGCGTGCGTCGGCGATTCAGACCGCCGTCACCGGTCGTCTCGAACGCCGTCGGGGAACTCGTTCCCCTCGAGACCGACGGTCCCGGAATCGCCGATGATACGAAGGGAGTACCCATCACCGACGGACCGTGCGACCGTGTTCTCGATCGTGACGTCGTCCCCGCCGTTGACGACGATCGGCGTGTGCGTCGTCACGAACTCGCTGTCGGCGACGACGTACTCCGATCCCCGCAGTTCGATCCCGCGTCGACTGTCACCACCCACCTGTTCGACGTCGAGATCAACGAACCGGCAACCGGACCGTTCACAGAAGATCGCGTGGCGATTTCGGGTTCCCATCGCATCACCGGTGATACGAACGTCCTCGAGAACGACCGGTTCGGCGTCCCCGCCGAGGATTCGAACCGCGTTGGCGCTGCCGTCGATGTCGATCGCGACGTCCTCGAGTGTCGTCGCTCCTGCTTCGGGATCGATCCGAATGCCGCTGTTCGGTCGGTCGCCGACGGCGAGTTCGGAGTTCGAGATCGAGGCGCTGTCGACGTCGTTCATGATCCTGATCGCGTCGCCGTTCGGCTGTGGGACGTCGACGGTGAGGTTCTCGAGGATCTGATCCCCGCCGTCGAGTCGAATCGCGTGCTGGCCCTTCGAGTCGTGCGGATCGTCGTCGACGACGACGGTCGCGTCCCTGATCCGGCCCTCCGTCCCGCTGAGGCGGATCGACGCGGTGGCGCTGTTCTGGAATCGGCCGCCGTCCACACCGACGCGCCCGGTCTCGTTCGACGCGTACAACCCGTTGTCGGGGAACCCACCCAGGCTGCAGTCCTCGAAGACGAGCGTTCCGCGGTGAGCCGGGTTGACGATGATGCCGGTCGCGCCGCGCCACCTGTTCCCTGCGTTTGGCGTCTCGTCGACGTGGACGGCACCGTCCTCCGCGTGGAATCCGGCAACGACCCCTTCTCCGTCTGGTTCGGTAACGTTGAACAGCCCCGGCCCCCAGGTCCCGCTGTCGTGGACGCCGCGGATGGTGACGTTCCGGACAACGAGTCCGTCTTCGACTTCGGCGTTGATGAGTCGGATCCCCGTCTCGTCGGCGGTCTGGTCGACGTCGAAGCCCTCGAACCGAAGGTCGCGACCGGGAGCGTCGTTGGTCCCCAGTCGGAACAGGCGATACTGCGGCCCGTCGAACTCGTGGTACGTCGCCGGAACCAGCGTCGCGTTCTCGCCGACGAACCCGACGTTTTCGAACCCGGTGAACCGCAACTGCTCGTCCACGTAGTATCGTCCCTCCGGGAACGTGAGCAGCGTATCGTCACCGATGATCGACCGTAACACGGATGTGATCGGTTCGTTCCCGTTGGGATCCGCACCGGCTTCGACGACGTCGACGACGGTCTCGTACTGGGCTTCGATCTCCTCCTGGTCTTCAGCTTCGTCCGATCCCCCGGTCTCCTCCTGGTCCTCCGTTTCGTCCCGTTCTTCGGTTTCGTTCGACTCCTCGATAAAGCACTCCTCGTCGGACTGGTCCGCGGCCGCTACACCGGTGACTGATAGCGTCCCGAGCCCGATGAGAGTTCCTCGTAGATACGATCGTCTCCCAATCCTCCGACTGTGTGAATCGTCTGAAGTCACGTCCATCGGTCGACACCGAGGGTTCTTACGTATATTCGCGGTAATCCCTCCCAAAACTGTCGCAGTTTTCGAACGGGTCGAACAACGGTCTCTGGCTGGAATGCGAGCGATTGAAGGGGTATCAACGCCTCGGCTGCTCGAGCAGTTAGCCCAGAACTAGCCGAATTATCGACTAACGCGGTGGATGAAACAGTTGTGCTGACGTGGAGGGCCGATTCGGCGGGAATCGCGTCTCCGGTTAACGCACCGAATGAGATGTCCTCTTCTGCCGGAATAACCGGCCTATAAGGCTGAAACCCGCGTACACTCGAGTACCCATGTCCATCACCTACGAGGGTATCACGTTCGAACGGATCGGCCACGCGAGCAAGCGACTCGAGACCGACGACGGCCGAGTCATCTACGTCGATCCGTGGAGCGAGGTTCTCGACGACGAACCGGGCGACGGCGATATCGTCTTCGTCACCCACGACGACTTCGATCACTACGATCCCGAGGCGATCGAGGCCGTCGCCGGCGACGACGTCACGGTCGCGGTCTTCGAGGCTGTCGACGCGAGCGACCTCTCGTACGACGTCGTCGACCTCCCCCACGAGGGCGAACTGACCGTGGACGGCATCGAGGTCCGAACGGTCCCGGCTTACAACGACCCCGACGGCGAGCACGTCGACGACGACGGCTCCCCGTTCCACGCCGAGGACGAAGTGATCGGACTCCTGTTCGACCTCGAGGGGACGACAATCTTCTTCCCGTCGGACACGGACTTCCTCGAGCACCACGAGTCGATCACAGCGGATGTGTTCGTGCCTCCGATCGGCGGCCACTTCACGATGGATCGCCACGAGGCCGCCGACTTCGCTCGGAACGTCCAGCCAGACCTGGTACTTCCGGAACATTACGACACCTTCGAGCCGATCGAAACCGACGCCGAGGCGTTCGCCGCGGAACTCGAGTCCGACGGCATCCGCGTCGAACTGTTCTAACCGCACCAGAGTACCAGTGGTACTGCGTTTTTGACGGTGATCCTCGCCGATATGGGCCTCTGTGGAGTGTCCAATTGATACCCTCTCAATTTGGGACAAGCCTCTTTTCCGAACGGTCACGAGCAGTGATATGGTCCATCACAACCACAGCCGTCGGCCGGACGACGATCGTGTGGAGATTCGGACCGTGCGTGACGAATCGGAATCGGTCACACGCATGATTTTGCGAGGATTATCTGTGATGAAAAACGTCCCAATCAGGGAGCTCGATCCGCTCTACGAACAGGTCGAGACCGAAGCGCTGGACAGTCTCCTCACTCACGCGGAGGGAGCTGAGAGTACTGTCAGCGTCGAGTTCACGACCGACAATCACACAGTCGTCGTCACCCACCACGACTGCGTCTGTGTTCGCAACGACGATCACCTCGCACCAACGTAGGGAGCGCTCACGAACCGCGTTCTACCGAGTCCTCGAGTCGGTGCCGACGAGCGATCGGTGCGACTGAACGCGGCTATCCGAGCGGGTGTGTGCGGGTTGGTTGCTCCGGTCGATTGCTTCCGTCCATTCTTCGGCGATTGAACCGTCGTTTCGACGAGCGGGCCGTCGGTGCTCATCCACGTACCGGGCGTAGTCTTCCCGCGGCCTGGGAACTCCCGACGGGTGAAATACCGTTCCGGATCGAACGATCAGCTATGTCAGCCGAGCCACCCGAGACCGACGACGAAATCAGACGCACGGTCGTCGACCGCGTGCGGGAGGTCCAGATTCCCGGTGGCGACCCGATCAGCGAGCAACTGCTCGAGGACGTCATCGTCGAGGACGGCATCGTCACGTTCGTCGTGAACTTCGGCCGACTCGATCAGCGGCTGGGTACTCGAATCACCGACCAGCTGTACGGTGCCGGACTCGCAACCGAAGGGGTCGACCACGCGCGCGTCGAGGCCGTCGACGCGGAGGCACCCGAGACTGGGCTTCCAGTCACCGGCGTCGACTCGCTGATCGCCGTCGGCAGCGCGAAAGGCGGCGTCGGCAAGACCACGGTGACCGTCTCGCTCGCGCGGGCGCTCGATGCGGCGGGTCTGGACGTCGCCGTCTTCGACGCGAACGTTCACGCCCCCGACGCACCGGATTTGCTCGAGGCCGAAGGGCCGGTGCAGTCGACGCCCTCGGGCGGTCCGATGCCCGTACTGGCGGACGGGATCGAGGTCATTAGCGTCGAACTGATCGCCGAGGACGGGCCGGTCGCCTGGCGGGGGGCGATGGTCCACGACGTCGTCACCGACCTGCTCGGGAACGCCGTCTGGGCGGACCGAGACGTGTTACTCGTCGATCTCCCCCCGGGCATCGGCGAAGCCGTGACCACGCTGGTCCAGCAAGCGCCGCTCGACGGCGCGCTGCTCGTCAGTACGCCGACCAGCGCCGGCACTCGGTCGGCCGAGCGAACCGGTGCGCTGTTCGAAGCCTACGGCGTCCCGACGATCGGCGTCGTTCCGAACATGGTCGCGACCGACGAGGAGGGCCTCGAGTCCCCATACGAGGGCGACGGCCGAGCCCTCGGAGACGAGATCAATTCGGTTGAGGTTGCAAACGAATCGCTCGAGCCGGTGCCCTTCGATCCGTCGCTCCGGGAGCCGTTGACGAGCGATTTCGACGAGCCGGCGACGGCAGGGGAAGCCGCGATCGAAGCCCTCGCATCGGACGTCCGGGAGTTCCTCGCGGGGTCGAACGGCCCCGAGGTGCCCGAGGACGCGGTCGATCTGCGCGGGCTGCCACCAGCTGCGGTGCAGCGACACTCGGTCGCCGAGTTCGGCGTCGGCGACGCGACAATCTCGGTACTGATGCGGGGCGACCCGGAAGAGCTCGTCGAGGTCGTGGAGACGGCACTCGAGTCCGACGGCCGGTCGATCGCCGAATCGAGAATCGACGATCTCGGACGGGACGGCTGGGTCATCGAATTCGAGCCCGAAAGCGACGCGGCGACGCCGTCGACATCCGAGCCGCCGGCGTAGCTGGCCCCATCGGTTTACAGCCCGTTTTTTCAGTTGTCGTGTGAGCGGGACTCGAGCCGAGCGTGGCGTCGAGTGTAGTGTAGTTCGGGGACCCCTCGAGACTGGCACTGACGGCCCTTACATGCTCCCGGTTACGGTGAGATCGTCGACTCATCGTTCGGGGCGACTCTGGACACTGTCATAAAAGCCCACTATTCGCAGGATTTCCCGCGAACTGTCCCCAGCAGGTGGGAACAGGCGGTTTTGGTTAACCGATGGCCCGTCGAGTTACGTCCGTGATGGCACACGGACACCCCCCAATCGATCGGCGCTGTCCGCACGAGCGGGCGACGGTATCGCCCCCCGACTATCGACCGCTTGCACGCACGAGGTGGGACGATGTCTGAAACCGACGACGACGGACTGAATCTAACCCGACGAGAACTCGGTGCCGCGGCGGCGGGCGTCGCGGGAGCCTCCGGACTCGGACTCCTCGGATTCCGACGGCTGACCGGCGACACCGAAACCGACGCCGACGACGGCCCGATGAATCCCTTCGAGGAGTATCCCAATCAGGGCTGGGAAGAACACTACCGTGACGTGTGGGACCGCGACGACGCCTACATGCTCACGTGCCAGCCAAACGACACCCACAACTGCTACCTCGAGGCCTCCGTCAAGAACGGCGAGATTACGCGACTGGGCCCGTCGATGGGATTCGGCGACGCCGAAGACCTCTACGGCAATCAGGCGACCAGTCGCTGGGATCCGCGGGTCTGCAACAAGGGCCTCGCGATGATCGAGCGGTTCTACAGCGACCGTCGCGTGAAAGCCCCGATGATCCGCGAAGGATTCCTCGAGTGGTACGAGGACGGTTTCCCGCGCGACGATAACGGATCGATGCCCGCGGAGTACGCCCAGCGCGGCGAGGACGACTTCATCGAGGTCGAACACGACGAGGCCTACGAGATCGCCGCGGAGACGTTCCTCGAGATCGCCCAGCACTACAGCGGCGAGAGCGGGATGCAGTCGCTGCTCGACCAGGACTACGACGAACGCGTCGTCGAGGAGACCCAGGGCGCCGGCGTCCGGTCGATGAAGTTCCGCGGCGGGATGCCGCTGCTCGGCCCGATCAAACTGTTCGGGCAGTACCGGAACGCGAACTCCATGGCGCTACTGGACAACTACGTTCGCGACACGGGTGAGGAAGACGCACTCGGCGCGGTCGGACTTGACAACTACTCGTTCCACACCGACCTACCCCCGGGTCACCCGATGGTCACCGGCCAGCAGACGGTCGACTTCGACCTGGCGAACGTCGAGTACGCCGACCACGTGATCCTCTGTGGGATCAACTTCCTGACGACGAAGATGGCCGACTGTCACTGGCTGACCGAGGCTCGGCTGAAAGGGACCAAGATCACGGGCATCTTCACCGACTACAACGCGACGGCCTCGAAGTGCGACGAACTGACGATCGTCCGCCCGGCGACCGACTCCGCGCTGTTCCTCGGTGCTGCGCGGATTCTCATGGAAGAAGAACAGTACGACGAGGAGTTCGTCCGGAAGTACACGGACCTCCCCATGCTGGTCCGACTGGACGAAGGCGAGTTCCTTCGCGCGAGCGACGTCGACGAGGACCACGAACTCGGCGACCTCGAGAAGACGGCCACCGTCGCCGACGACAGCGAACGTCCCGGCGTCGACATCACGGATATCGACGAGCAGGTCATCACCGACGAGATGCGCCAGGAGTGGGGCGACTTCGTGGTCCGCGACGACGAGACGGGCCAACTCGAGACGGTCACTCGAGAGGAGGTCGGCGACGAGTTCGACGTCGCCGCGACGCTCGAGGGTACCTTCGAGGTCGAACTCGCCGACGGCGAGACCGTCGAGGTCCGTCCCGTCTTCGACCTGATCAAGGAGCACCTGAGCGGGACGTGGGATCTGGAGTCGACGTCGGACGTGACCGGCACTGCGCCCGAGGCGATCGAGAACCTCGCGCAGGATCTCGCGGACAATCAGGAGGAGACGCTCATCCTGACCGGGATGGGGCCGAACCACTACACGAACCAAGATCTGAAGGACCGGGCCGCCTTCCTGGTTGCGTCGCTGACCCAGAACGTCGGGAGCTTCAGCGGCAACATCGGTAGCTACGCCGGAAACTACCGGGCGGCGTACTTCAACGGCGTCTGGCAGTACACCCAGGAAGATCCCTTCAACCCCGAACTCGATCCCGACGAGGACGCCGAGGTCGACGGGCGGTTCGATATGCAGTCGGCCCACTGGTACGCCAACTTGGACGAGCCGCTGAAGGTCGAAGGCGAGTACTTCCAGGGCGACTCCCACATGCACACGCCGACGAAGTCGGTGTGGATCGCCGGCTCGAACTCCTTCCTCGGCAACGCGAAAGGGTCCTACAAGATCATCGAGAACGCCTTGCGAACGGGGCGCATCGAGTCGTTCTTCTGTAGCGAGTGGTGGTGGACGATGACCTGTGAGTACTCGGACATCGTCTTCCCGGCGGACTCGTGGGCCGAACACAACGTCCACGACATCACGGCCTCCGTGACGAACCCGTTCGTCATCACGATGCCCGAGTCCGGGATCGATCGGATCTACAACACTCGCAACGACGCCCAACACTACAAGGGGGTCGCCCAGAAGCTCGCCGAAATCACCGGCGACGACCGCTTCGAGGACTACTGGCAGTTCATCGACGAAGACGAGTACAAGGCCAAACCGTACCTCCAGCGGATCCTCGATCACTCCAACATGACGAAGGGGTACGACGTCGACGAACTGCTGGACGACGCCGCCGACGGAACGCCCGCGCTGATCATGTCCCGGACCTACCCCAAGTACGTGGGCAGCCGGCAGATCCAGGAGGACGAGCCCTGGTACACGAAGACCGGCCGGATGGAGTTCTTCCGCGAGGAGGAGGAGTTCACGCAGGCCGGCGAGAACATCCCCGTCCACCGCGAACCGATGGACTCGACGCCCTACGAACCGAACGTCCTCGTCGACGACAGTGACAGTCCGGTGATCACGCCGGACACGCCCGAGGACCTCGAGTGGGACGACGAAAGCGCCGAGGACACGAACGCACGTCAGGTTCGAAACGTGGTCAAGACGCCGACGGAACTGCTCGACAGCACGCACCCGCTGTCCGACCTCGCCGAGGGGTACGACTACATCTACATGACGCCGAAGTACCGCCACGGCGCGCACACGTTCTCGAACTCCCTGCCGAACATCGCCGTCTGGTGGGGCAACTACGGCGACATGCACCGCGAGGACGAGCGGATGCCCTACTACGGCGAGGGCTACATCGAGATGAACCCGGGCGACGCTCGCGACGAAGGCTTCGCCGACGGCGACTACGTGTGGGTCGACGCCGACCCACAGGACCGGCCGTACTACGGCTACGATCCAGAGGACGGCGAGGACGACTACGCCCGTGCGATGATGCGGGTGCGCTACCAGCCCGGACTGCCCGAAGGCGTCACCCGGAGCTGGATGAACGTCAACCAGACCTCACACAAGACCTACGAGGCCCAGGAAGAGCGCGACGACGGGATGGCCAAAGCCGAGGACACCGACTACGTGTCCCTCTACCGCAGCGGCGGCCACCAGAGCGCGACGACGTCGTTCTTCCGGCCGACCCGGCTGACCGACAGTATGGCCCGCAAGGATATGGCCGGCCAGAACATCGGCGAAGGGTTCGCCGCGGACGTCCACTGTGCGAACGGCGCACCCAAGGAAGCGTTCGTCAAGATCGAGAAGGCCGAAGACGGCGGCATAGACGAGGATGGCGAGCCTGACGGAGAGTGGGCTCCCAACGAGAAAGGGATCCGACCCGCCAACGAGAACGAACGAATGGAGCAGTACCTGAGCGGCGGCTTCGCGAGCGAATCCGACGACTAACACGAGGTGACCACCAATGGCAGAAGTATACAACTGGCAGATCGGACGCGAGATGGAATTCCCGTACGCCGAATCCCGCCCGGACCGACAGTGGGGCGCGGTGTTCGACATCAACAAGTGTATCGCATGTCAGACATGTACGATGTCGTGTAAGACCACTTGGACCCACGGCGAGGGTCAAGAGCACATGTTCTGGAACAACGTCGAGACCAAGCCCTACGGCTCCCACCCGATCGGGTGGGACCAGGAGGTCCTCGACCGGCTGGGTACCCAGGAATGGGGGTCCGATGGCGTCTACGAGGGCGATACGATCTTCGAGGCCAACGACGTCGACTGGGACGACATGCTGATCGACGACGATCTGGGCAACATGCACGGTGAGGATATCGTCGGCTACCGCCCCGACGATCAGGACTGGGCGCATCCGAACATCGGCGAGGACGAGCCGGCAGGCGAGTCGTTCGAGTCGGACACCCACATCTCGGAGCAGGAGGAGACCCACCCGATGTGGTTCTTCTACCTCCCGCGAGTGTGCAACCACTGCTCGTTCGCCGCCTGTGCCGGTGGCTGTCCGGTCCAAGCGGTCTACAAACGGACCGAAGACGGTATCGTCCTCATCGACGAGGACAGCTGTCAGTCGGCCCAGGAGTGCGTTCGGGCCTGTCCGTACGGTAAGTCCGTTTACAACCCCGCCGAGAACGTCTCACAGAAGTGCGTCGGCTGTTACCCGAAGATCGAAGAGGGAATGGTCCCGCAGTGTTTCGAGAACTGCCTCGGCAAGATCCGTCAGCACGGCTGGATCAACCCGCCGGATGAAGCGGACCCGACCAATCCGATCGACTTCATGGTCCACGAGGCCGAGGTCGCGCTGCCGCTGTACCCACAGCTCGGCCTCGAGCCGAACGTCTACTACGTGCCGCCGATCAACGTGCCCGACGACTACCTCTACCAGATGTTCGGCCCCGGCGTCGAGGCGGCCAAAGAGACCTACAAAGCCGCTCGACGCGGCGACGAGGAACACCGGAAGCTTCGCGGCCTGCTCCACCTGATGGGCTCGACCGAGTGGCGCGTCGAGGAGTTCGAGGTCACCGAGGACGAGGCGATCGGCTACGACGGTAGCGGCTCGACCGTCGCTCGCGTCCCGATGGAGGAACCGCAGTACGAGCGTGAACACTACGACGAACAGAACGACGCCTACCGACTCGACGTCACGTAACCATGACTCCAGACACACACGTCCACCGCGCACGACTGTACAACCTCGCGTCGCTGGCGTTCGACCGCCCGGGCGACGAACTCGAGGCGGCCCTCGTCTCCGGCGAGTTCGTCGAGCAACTGCTCGAATCGGCCGCCCACTTCGAGGACGACGAACTCCGGGATCGAGCCGAGGCGGTCGCCGAGGCCGCCCCGACCGATCCGGACGAAATCGACGACCGCTACTCCGACTGGGCGGCGCTGTTCGGCTTCGAGGAAGGCGGTGAGATCCAGCAGTACCAGATCGAGTACGCCCCCGGAACCCTCGTGACCAGCACGGACACGCTGGCGGACCTCTCGGGGTTCTACAAAGCATTTGGGCTGTCGCTAACCGAAGCGAATCGGGAACGGGCGGATCACCTCTGCCTGCAACTCGAGTTCCTCTCGTACCTCTCGCTCCAGACGGCCTCCCTCGAACTCGACGAGGACCAAGACGGCATCGATATCGTCACCAACGCACAGGGTGACTTCCTCGAGGATCACCTCGGTCGCTGGATACCCCGGTTCGCCGAGACGGTGCTGGACGAAAGCGACGTGGCGTTCTACCGGACGCTCGCGGAACTGGTCGAGCGACTCGTGGAAATCGACGCCGAGCGATTCGACGTCGAACCCGACGTCTTCGACGAGACGCCGCCCTCGCCGCTGGAGGGGTTCACCGACACCGACGAGGGCGATTTCCGCTGTGGAACCTGTGGATCGACGCCGTCGCCAGCTACCGGACAGCAATCGGACCCGCCGACCCAGCCCCAACCGCCACGAGGCGACCGCGATGGCCCGTACTGAGTGACCGAGGGACGGCCACTCGAGTCCGACATCGTGCCACCTCAGTCCGACCGTCGCTTGCCATCGATCCGCTGGTCGACTCCTAATATCGCTCTCCGGTCCGAAAACGGACCGCACCGGTCGCCAGTACTCGGCTCACAGGTGGATACTGGAGTCCTCGAGTCGGGCCGGATCGGCCTCGGTTCGTTCGTTCGAACGTGTCTTGTATTCGGCTCCCGTACGGAGCCGTTATCGCATGAGTAACGGCGCTTCGCCTCGAATTATCTCGCTGGCCGGCCCGAGCGATTCCGGCAAGACGACGCTCGTCGAGACCCTCGTGCCGAAACTGGCCGAGCACGGGCGCGTCGCGACCGTCAAGTCGATTCATCACGATATCGAGATCGATACGCCCGGAACCGATACGCATCGCCACCGAACTGCGGGTGCCGAAACGGTCGTCGGCGTTACTCCCGAACTCACCTTCGACATCAGCACGCGCGGGAAGCGCGATCCACCCGACGCACCCGACGGTAGCGACGTCTTCGGCACCGACGTTGCCGACGTGGACGATTCCGAACTGCGAGCCCTCGCGAGCACGCTCGCTCGCCTCGAGCGCCGGGGCTACGCGTTCGTCGTCGTCGAGGGCTTCTCGGCGGCCCCCCTGCCGACGATTCTCGTCGGTGACCGCGACCCGTCCGCCGTCGGCGGCGAAATCGTCGGTCGCGGATCGGACGCCGTCGACGACCTCGTGGCGACGATCCGTTCGCTCGATCCCGTTTCCGTTCTCGAGCGTCCCGGAGACGGGACTTGAAGACGAGTTCCTCGAGAGCGACGATCGGTAACGACGGTCCGTTCAGGACGCGGATAGCGGTCGACGACGCTCCTCCTAGGACGGGAAACGCGTCGACCGGACCGGCGGTCTGGGGGACCACCCGGTAGGATCGATCAGGCCCCGGACCAATCGACCGGGACTGCTGCTAGTCCGACGTTCCCCCTACACCCCGATATAGACCGTCACGGCACCACTGACAGAATTCTGATAACAAGCCAGGAAGGTCTGTCATTCGGAAGCAATAATTCAAACTGTAATTCGTCTTCATCACGGCTAATCCCTTTGGAAGTGGGGTTATTGGGATCGTCGTCGTAGCATTGGTTGAGAATCATGACATCGATTGCAGACATCGAGATTCCCGCGGCGGGAACTGGCGCTGGCGAGCTGTTCGAGGCCGTCCCATCGCTCACCTGCGAGATGGAGCGAGTGATCGCCTCGAGCGGGCACGGTCTCTGGCTGTCGGGTCCGTCACAGGACGCCGTCGAGGAGGCACTGGACGACGCCACCGCGATCGGTGGCTACGCGTTGATCAACAGCGACGAAGACCGGTGGCTGTACGACATCGAGTTCGAGCCGGACACCGTCGACGTCTTCGATCTGGTTATCGCAGAGAAGGGGACGGTCCTGAGCGCGTCGGCCTCGAACGGCACGTGGCTGCTGAGCATCCGGTTCACCGACCGGGAGAGCGTAAGTTCGCTCTACGACCGACTCGACGAGGAGGACGTCGCACCGACGATCGTTCGCCTGTTCGACCTGGCCGAGGAGAGCCACTCCCAGTGTGGGCTCACCGCTCGCCAGTACGAAACGCTCGTCGCGGCGATCGACCACGGCTACTTCGAAATCCCGCGCGAGGTGTCGATGCAGGAGCTCTCGGAGGAGCTGGGAATCTCCCACCAGGCGCTCTCCGAGCGACTCCGCCGCGCCTACCGCGCCCTCGTCACCTCGGAGCTGAACGTCTCCGAGGACGAGACCGTCGCCCCGCCGATGCCGTCCGACTGAACCGACTTCCAGTAGCCGACAGCTATCGCTCGAGACTGCACGACGCTGGCTGCCATCCGGCATTCCGGCAGTCGATGTTTTCACGCGAAATCGTCGCCAGACAGAGTCGTCGAGCGACCGCTCGGTCGGTGGCCGACGCCGCGACTGCGAACGAGTACCGTTATGTCGCGCGCCAGTCACTGTCGAGCTATGCACGTTGATACCGACGACGGGATCCTGCGAATCGCGTTCGATCGACCGGGTGCGCTCAACGCCATGACGAGAGAGACCGCCGTCACGCTCGCCGACACGATCGAGGACGCCGCGCCGGAGGAACACCACGCGATCGTCCTCACGGGCGAGGGCGACGCGTTCAGCGCCGGCGGCGACCTCCAGGCGCTGGCTGAGGGCCCGGCTTCGGCGCGGGACGCCTACGAATCGGTCACCGACAGCTTCGGACGGGTCGTCGAAGCGATGCTCGAGTCCGCCGTGCCGATCGTCGCGAAGGTCAACGGCGACGCCATCGGCGCCGGACTGGCGGTCGTCGCGCTCGCGGACATCGCCTACGCCGCCGAGGACGCGACGTTCTCCTGTGCGTTCGTCCGCGTCGGTCTCATCCCCGACACCGGCGGGACGTTCATGCTCCCGCACATCATCGGTCTCCGCGCCGCGAAGAAACTCGCGTTCACCGGCGAGTTCTTCGGCGCCGAGCGGGCCGCGGACCTCGAGTTAGTCAACGAGACGGTGACCGCCGACGAACTGGACGACCGCGTCGAGGAGACCGTCGAGCAACTTCGAAACCGGCCGACCGAGATCGTCGGCATGATGAAACAGGCGATGCACGAGAACATGGGTCGCCACTGGTCGGAGGCCCTCGACTACGAGAACCTCCTACAGGTCCAGGCCCGAACTTCCGAAGCCCACGAGGAAGGCGTCTCGGCGTTCCTCGAGGGTCGCGATCCCGAGTTCGACTTGTAACCGTCTCGACACGTCGGATCCGGACGTCGATAGGATCCGATACGGGACGTATCACTACTCGAACCGCAAGCCACCGCAAGCACCACCAACTTCCACGGGTTCGCCGTCTAGCAGAGTGTAATGTCTCCAGAGTTTACCGACGACGACATCGGCAAGACAGTTGTGAACGCAAACGGCGACGAGGTCGGTCTCGTCGCGGACGTCGAACACGGCACAGCCCACGTCGAACCCGACCCCGGAATCACCGACACGATCAAAGCGAAACTCGGGTGGGGCGGCACCGACGACGATACCTACCCGCTCCAGGAGGGCTCGGTAGCCCAGGTGACGAGCGACGAGGTCCACCTCGAGAGTGATCTGTCCGGCAGCGCTGGCGGCGGTGCCACCAGCGCCGGTGGGGCCACGGACCTGGACGCCGGATCCACCAGAGATACTGACGCCGGTACCGGAACGGACCGCGGAACCGGTACGGGTGATGACGACCTGATCGGTGACGACGACGACGATCTCATCGGCGATGATAACGACAGGCATGCTGACAACGACGACGACCTGATCGGCGATGATAACGACAGGCATGCTGACAACGACGACGACCTGATCGGCGATGATAACGACAGGCATGCTGACAACGATGACAGCCTGATCGGCGACGACGACAACGATGGACTCACCGACGATGACGACGACCTGATCGGCGACGACGACGATGACGATGTCCTCGACGACCGAGACACTCGGTAGTCCCGATCACGACGTCGTCTCGAGTCACCGCCGGAAGGTGCCTTCGAAACCGCTCTTTTTGTTCGACTGGATCACGACTGCCGATCGACCGCTCGAGGAGACGCCCGTCTCACGAGATCGCGAACGGTCCGACGTCTCGATCGACGGCGTCAAAAAACCGATATCTGGGGCTGGCTATCGACACGACGTAACCCAACGTGTGAACGGCTGGAGAGCGAGCGGTGCTACTCTTCTTGTTCGTCGTCCTCGTCGTCGGTGCCGTTCCGTCCTCGTTCGGCTGAGACCTCCATGTCGTCCTGTGGCATCTCCTCCTGGTCGAAGTCCCGGTCGATCGACTCGTCGGACGAGTCGAACTCTCCCGGGGACGAGCCACCGTCGTGCTGTCCCTGAGCGATCGGCTGTCGCTGCCGATCCTGCTGGGACCCACGCCGGTCCGTGTCGATTCGCTGCGAGTACTGCCCCCGTTCGTTGCGAGGCTGCGACGACTGCCCTCGCGGCGTCGACTGGCCGACCTCCCGATCCTGTCGCCGGTGTTCCTGCTCGCGTCCTCGAGCCGGTCGGTCGCCGCCGCGTTGCTGCGGCTGCGATCGCTGCTGTGTCTCGTGGCCGAACGACCCCTGCTGGGAGCCCGCCCCGGTCGGCTGAGAGTGTGACTCGTCGGGCCGTGATTGAGACTGCCGTCCGGCGTGAGACTGAGATTGCTGGCCGGACTGGCTGCCAGGCCCCATCTGTTGAGCTCGTTGCTGGTCGGCCGGTCCAGACGCTTCGCCGCCGTACGTCCCCGCCTGTGAGACCCACTCGCCAGTCTGGGGATACTGCCGTTCCTGCTGGTGGGTGTGTTGTCCCATCCGCTGGCTGGACTGTGGCTGATCAGCCATCTGCTGATGGGGTTGCTGCTGCCCACCCATCTGCTGATCGGGTGGCTGTTGTCCGCCCGGTTGCTGCCCGCTCGTCCGACCGGTCGACCGCTGGTCGCCCATCTGGCCGCCGAACTGCTGTCCGGACTGGTGCTGACCCCCCATCCGCTGCTGGCTTCCGAACTGCTGGTCCGACTGTCCCATCCGTTGGCCGGACTGGTGCTGACTCCCCATCTGTTGGCCCGGCCCCGGCTGGGCCTGCGTGGCCGCCTGCATCCCCTTCTCCATCGCGCGTTCCATCTCCGGCATGACGGCCTCGAGTCCCTGCAGATAGCTCTCCATCATCGACTGAGTGAACCGCTGGCCGGGGAATCCCTGCATCATCGACTTCGTAATTTCGACACCCTGTCTCTGGGCCGTGTCCTGCCACTGCATCGCGCTCAGGGTCATTCGCGCGATGTTCCGCTGAAGATCGATCGCTTGTTCGATGGCCGCCTGCCCCTGATTCATCGTCGACTGCTGGAGCTGTTCGGTCGGTTCGTGCCGGGACTGTTGGAATTGCTGGTTGTCTCTCATCGGAAATCACTCGAGGATCGTCGATCCTCGCTCACCCAGCAGGGAGACGGAGGGTTCAATAAAAGCCGCCGTCAGTTCCACGCGGAAGAACGACACCAACTTCTGAAACGACGCCCGCCGCTCGAGCGGCGGTTCGAAACGACGCACAACGATCGAAAACCGTGAGGCTCGCTTTCGCGGTGGACGGGTCCCGCGCGATTGCGGGAGACATCGCGTATCGCCCGGTGCGACGATGGCGTTTTGCCGAGTAATAGACGATTAGCGACGCTCGAGTTCCGTTCAGGCGTCCGACTCCGGATCGCCGTGAGTTACGCCGTCCCGTTCGTCGGCCTGCATACGTCGTAGCGCTCCCCGGGCGTTGCTCGCCTCGTAGCCAAAGAAGACGTCCTTCCCGTAGGCGTCGGCGACCTCGGTGGCGTGGATTAGGTTGTCGATATCGATGTTTACTGCGTACAACTCGATATTAAAAGGTGTCTCGAGCGCGCTCTCGAAGCCCCGGGCGATCGTCTCGAGCCAGTACGTCGTCTCGTAGGCCATGTCGTACAGCGGGACGACGAACTCGTCGACGTGTTCTTCGAGGGCCTCGAGGTCGATTCCCGCGCGCTCGTAGAGGTGGCCCGGATAGGGATCGGGGTAGAGGGTCATGTAGACGGTCCCGGGGATGCGCTCGACGGCTTCCTCGACGAATTCGGTGATAACGCTCGCGCGCCACTCGAATCGGTCGTCGTACTCGCTCGCTTTGAACGACTCCTCGCAGACGCCACAGCGGCAGTACTCGGCGCGCGGGAAGCCGATGTCGTCGAGACGAACGTCCTCGTTGGCCGCGACGCAGTCGTCGATGATCTCGAACAGGCCTTCGCGGTAGTCCTGTCTGGAGGGACAGATGTAGGCCCAGTCGAAGTACGTCCGATCGCGCGTGGCCGGCCGTCCGAGGTCGTCGACGGCGACCAACGACGGATCGGCGTCCGCGGCGGCGTTGTCGCCGAAACAGGACACCATGTTCACGCCGTCTTCGATCGGTTCGGCGGACCGGCCGGTGACGTCTTTGACCTCGTAAAAGCCGCGGTCGAACTCCGGCCAGCGGACTTCTTCTGCGTTACGCGTGACGACGCCGTACATACTGTCGGGTACGGCGCCGCATCCGTAAGCCGTTCGGAATCGAACGGTTCTCTCTACTTACTCGACTGGGTCGTACTCGACCTCTTCGATATCGACGTCGGAGGAGCCGCTGAGCACGACTTTCCAGAGGACGGCGATGACGAACAGGGCGACCAGGATTTTGACTGTACGAGACATGTACAGCTAGACACTACATTGCATCCCACTTAGATATTCTGGATAGTTTTCTAGAAATGAAGAACGGTTTGCCGGATTCCAGTCGTCGACGCTGTGCGGCCCTCAGGTGTCGATCAGCGCCGCGATCTCCTCGCGGACGATCGTTCCGCAGTACGCACAGCGGACGCCGTCGTCGAGCACCTCGAACTGGGACGTGACCGGTTCGTCGCCCGTCGTGATGCAACCCGCGTTGGGACAGGAGAGCACGTCTTCGACGATTTCGGGGCGGTCGACCCGGTGTTTCTCGATCACCTCGTAGTCCCGGACGATGTTGATCGTCGCGTCCGGCGCGATCAGCGAGAGCACGTCCACTTCGTCCTGGCTGAGTTCCCGACCTTCGACCTTCACGATGTCCTTGCGCGCGAGTCGATCCGACGGGACGTTCATCCCGACCGAGAGCTCTTCGCCCTCGCTGCCGTCGATGCCGAGAATCGCCAGCACGTTCAGCGCCTGCCCCCCGCGAACGTGGTCGATTACGGTGCCGCTGCGGATCTTGCTGACGCGCAACTGGTGGTCGTCGCCGTTCTGGGAATCACCGCCGTCTGCGTACTCGTCGCGTCCGTTACTCATCGTCATCACCTCCCTCCCGCAATAACAGATCGAGCAGCGCCATCCGTACCGGCACCCCGTTGTGTGCCTGCTCGAAGTAGGCCGCGCACTCGGTCTCGTCGATCGCCGGGGCGATCTCGTCCACCCGCGGCAGCGGATGCATGATCGTCAGATCGTCGCTCGCGGCCTCGAGCGTCTCCATATCGATCTGGTACTCGCCGGCGACCTTCTGGTACTCCTGTTCGTCCGGGAATCGCTCGCGCTGGATGCGGGTGACGTAGAGTACGTCGAGCGAGGGGAGCACCTCCTCGAGCGAGTCGTGTTCGCGGATGCCGGCGCCGCCGTCGGCCTGGTGGAGGTCGTAGACGACCTCGCGAGGCAACTGAAGACTTTCGGGGCTGATGAAGTGCTGGCGCGCGTCGAAGTTCGTCAGCGCGTAGGCCAGCGAGTGGACGGTTCGGCCGTACTTCAGGTCGCCCATGATCCCGATGGTGAGGTCGTCGAGTCCGGCGTTCTCGCGGATCGTATAGAGATCGAGCAGCGTCTGCGTGGGATGGTGGCCCGCGCCGTCGCCGGCGTTCAACAGCGGGACGTCGACGAACTCGCTGGCCATCGTCGCCGCGCCCTGCTTGGGGTGGCGCAGGACGAGCGCGTCGGTGTAGCCCTCGATGACCCGAACGGTGTCGGCGAGCGTCTCGCCTTTTTTGACGCTCGAGGATTCGACCGAACCCATGTCGACGACGTCGCCGCCGAGGCGTTTCATCGCAGTTTCGAAGCTCATCTTCGTCCGCGTACTCGGTTCGAAAAAGAGCAAGCCGAGCAATCGGTTCGCGTGACGGTCGGCGACGGCCGACGGATCGTCGTCGATTTCGGCCGCCCGATCGAGGACGGTCTCGATGTCCGCCCGCGAGAGTTGTTTGCTCGTGATGAGGTGATCGTGTCGCATTCGTTCGTGTTGGCTCCTGCCGAGCCCTTGAATCTCTCCATTCGGCGTCGTCGGTAGACTCCGGATGGACCAGCCTCCCTCATACGGTTTACTGTAAGTCATTTCCGGCCCGACCGCGAGCCGTCCTGCGGTCGGGCCGGTAAATCGTTACAGCAATCCGTATCAGAACCAGCCGACGATCAGTTCGGCATACACCGTGACCCCGCAGAGCGCGTCGGTGGCCGCCCCGCGTCGCCGCGCTCGGACGTCGGCAAAGAGCTATCCACCAGTATATTTACAGCGCAAACTGATTTGTTTCTAAGAATTGATTCGAAGCCAAAGAGTTATGCGGGCGCTGTGGCTACTGATCACAATTGTATGGTCGGTCGACTGGATACCGGGATCGACGTGCTGGATCGGAAACTCGACGGTGGGTTACCGCCGGGGTGTATCGTCGCGTACACCGCCCAGCCGGCCAGCCAGTCGGAGCTTCTCCTCTACGAACTCACGGCCGCCCGCGGCACCCTGTATCTCTCGACCGAGCGCTCCGACGACGCCGTCCGTCACGCGATCGAGGCCTCACCCTCCGAAGTCGGCAGTCCGACCGTCCGACACGTTACCAGCGATGACCCGCTCGAGGAGGCGACCCGGCTCATCGGTGCACTCCCCGACGGGGCAAATCTCATCATCGACACGATGGACGTTCTAGAAGGCGCCGAGACCGACGAGTACGTTACCTTTCTCAACGAACTCAAGTCACAGATGCTCGAGACCGGTTCGATCGCAGTGTTACACTGTCTGGAAGGCGACGACGTGCCCGACGGACGAACGCGGACGATCCACGCCGCCGACGCCGTCTTCGATCTCCGGACCAAGACCGCCGGCAGCGAACTCGAGAACCACCTGACGATTCCCAAGTTCCGCGGCGGTGCCCAGCCGACCGAAGCGATCAAACTCGAGTTAACCGAAGAGGTCGCGATCGATACGAGCCGGGATATCGCCTGAACAGACCCACGCGGACACGCCCGGTCGCAATTTGGCCGCACTTGCCGAGCGAGTCAGTGACGGTGGTGTCAGTTGCCGTTCGTCCCGGACTCGTCGTCCGTCGCTGACCCGTCGGTCGACTCGAGCGAGTGACAGCACTCGAGGAGTTCGTCGAACAGCGCCGGGGGCGAAGACCACCTGATCGCCCCGCTCCGGTGGTCGTACTCGACCAGCTTTCGATCCGTCAGTTTCGGCAGGTGGTTGTGGTAGAGATCGATGAGGACGGACTCGCGTCGTTCGGCGGAGACCCGTTCCGCAGCCACCCCCGCTTCGTTGGCGGCGATCGTCGCCGCCAGCAACTCGAGGCTGGCGACCTCGTGATCGCTGAGGTAGTACAGCACGTCGCGCCGGCGCTGGTGACTGAGGAGGACGAGCAACTCGTCGAGCGGCGACGCTCGTTCGGACCGGGTTGGGGGGTCGAAGCGGCGGTGAGGCGTCGAGGATCGCCCGCCCGTATCCTCCGGGCTGAAATCGACCATATAATCGTAGCCAGTCGCGGGACGGCAATAAACGTACTAGGAGAATACCGGATTAGCGTATTCGAAAGGAAGAGAGACGAGGCGACACGACGTACAGTCCGTTCTACTCGTTTCTGAATTAACACGTTATATGTTAGTCGTGAAATTATACGAGAACTATTCGTACGCGCCACGCCTACGCGGGTCCAGATGACGAAGGATACCTCTCGGGACGGGAGGGACCAGTTTCCCCATCACCGGGGTATCGACGGGGGGATGCAGATGCGGTCCGGCGTGGCGGTGGTGAAACGGATCGCGGACGAAACCGGCGTCTCGCCGATGGAACTCCCGCAGTTGAACGAGACCGTCGATCCGGACGCGCTCGACGCCCTCCACGACAGCGTCCGGGGATCGAATCGCGGTGCGGGGGCGGTTGTCACGTTTTCCTACGCGAACCGGCGCGTTCGGATAACCGCCGACGGCCGAGTGACCACATCCAGCCCGGACGAGCCGCCGGCGACCGACGACTGGCCCCACGTCTCCGACGTCGACGTCGCCCGCGAGAACGATGCAGCGGTCCGAATCGTCTCGGCGGTCGCCGCGCACACCGACCACGACCGGACGTACGTCCGGTCGGCGATTGCGGACACCATCGATCTCGACGCCGTCGTGCGACTCAACGAACGCCGACGGAACGGCACACCGCGATCGGGCGCGACGGTCGCGTTCTCGACGCTCGGATACGATGTCGTCGTGCGCCCGGACGGAACGATCGCGGCCGGCTCGACGCTCAGGCGACTAAAACGGGTCGGCGGCAACGTGCTGGTCGTCGGTGCCGTTCCGGACGATCTCGTCGACGTCGCGAGCACCAGACTCCTGGGCAACTGCGGGCGCGACCGATGCCGCCTCTTCGCCCTGCTCGATCGCGATATCGACGCCGTTTGTACGCGATTATCTCCCGGAGACGCGTCGACCGCACACGTCGTCGACTACGCGGCAACCGCGCGGTCTGCTGCGAGCGCTCAGCCCGGTGTCGATACCGAGACGATGCCCAGCATCGTCTCCGAACCCGACGATATCGACGCTCTCGAGGAGGCCATCGATTCGACGCTCCGAACGATCACGGCAGCCGAAACGGAGTCGAGTCCAGCGACAACCCGTCTCTGTGTCGACTCGTTGCGCCCGATCATCGAAGACCGAGACATCGAAGTGGCAGAGCGATTTCTCGAGTCCGTCTGCGGATCGGTCAAAGCGGTCTCGGCGCTGGGACACTACGTCCTTCCGATCGAGCGATCGTCGGACGCTGTCCGGCGACTCGAAGCACTGTTCGACGCGACGGTCGAACTCCGCGTCGGGGAGTTTGGGGCCGAACAGCGCTGGCACCTCCACGAGAGCGACTACACGACCGACTGGTTCGCGTTGCGGGACTCGCGGTAGAAGAGTGGCGACCTGTCCAGCCCGTCGACGGTCGCCGTTCGACGGGAGCGAACGATCCGAAGCCGACGAGACGACGATCCTCGACGAATGACACTGACACCCACGTTTCAATCGGCCGATGACAGACCAGGACTCACGGTGGTCGACCCGATTGAGAACCGACAGTGCCCGATCCAGACGTCGGAGCGGGTCACGCCGACCGCAGTGGAAACGGACGACTTCTCCTTCCCGGTCGACGCTGCGGCCGCGGTGACGACCGAGCGGTTGGTCCTCCCCTTCGTCGTCCCGACGTACGTTCGCGATCCCGAGGGGGAGTTGCTGCTCGAGGCCGAACACTACGCCTACGAGACGCTGCCCGACGGGACGTACCTCGTCGAGTTGATGGCGCCGGTCAAACTCTACGTTCGCGTCGACGGCGAGTTGACCGTCGCGTCATCCGACGACCGCCTGGCGTTTTACTTCGGCGAGGCGACGACCGTCCGACTGGGCGCGCGGTCGCGCCACGAACGGCCCGCGACCACGGTCGAAACGCCCGCCGATCCGAACGACCTGGCGCGTGCCGTATCGACCTTTGGCTCCGCGCTGAAAACGACGAGCCCCGAGCGCTCGCTGCCGTCGTTCCGGGGTCACCCGCCGCGGCTCGCGCTGGCCGACGACGTTCGAATCCCTGACGGACTCGAGACTCCCGACACCGGCGTCAGGATCGTCGTCCCGTCGGAGCGAGCGGCCGTCTACGCGGTCAGTTCGCTCGCCTATTACCTCGGCGCGACGGTCGAAACGGGGACCGAGCCGCGCATCGAGACCGACCGCGGCTTCGAGTACTCGCTGGACCGCCCCGAGTACGCGTTCGACCGGCTGGTCGATCGCGTTCTCAAGCACGTCTTTTTCATCGACTGCGTGACCCGAACGGAGGGGTTCTATCCGGTCGAGTTGTACGAGCGCCAGCGCGTCGCGGACCGCCTCGAGCTAGCGTTCGACGACCTCTACGAGCAGTCGCTGGCGGACCGACTCGCTACCGCGCTCTCGATTCCGTTCGACGCCGTCGCGGACCTCGTTCCGCGGTGGCGACTGGTCACGTACGCGACGTCGGCTCCCGAGAACGCGGCCGCGCTCCCGTATCTGGCGTACGAACTCGCGAGCGTTCGGTCCCTGCCCGCGAACCCGGAGCCAGCCACGGCACCGTCGGTGCCGAGCGAGATCGAGGCCTTCACCAGATCGACTCCCCGCTCCGGAGAGAGTGAGTCGACGGCCGACCGAGGTATCGATTCGTACGTTTCGATCCCCGAGGTCGACGCCTTCGAGCGGGCGTGGCTCGGCGAGGGGATCCCGATCGGTGCGAACAAACTCCTCCAGGCCGGCTTCGAGAACGGACTCGAGGCCACGCCTTCGGGCGACGGCGTCGAGGTCACCATCGTCTGTAACGACGAGCGAATGGCGGCCGAACTCGAGGCGACCGACGACGGCCTCTACGGCGACCGGGAGGAACTCCCCTTCGACGTCACCGTCCACCGGGACGTCAGCGGCGACGAACTGCGGCGGCTCTTCGCCGAAGACGTCGACTTCCTCCACTACGTCGGCCACGTCGAGGACGACGCGTTCGTCTGTCGCGATGGCACGCTCGACCCGAGTACCCTCACGAAGGTCGGCGTCGACGCCTTCCTCATCAACGGCTGTCGGTCGTACGAGATCGGAGCGCGAGTGATCGAGAGCGGCAGCGTCGGGGGGATCGTCACGCTCAGCGAGGTCGGCAACCAGGACGCAATCGCCGTGGGACAGTTCGTCGCCCGACTGCTGAACAACGGGTTCACGCTTCGGTCTGCGGTCGCGATGGCGCGATCGTACCGATTCGTCGGCAATCAGTACATCGTCGTCGGAGACGGTGGTCTGGCCGTCGGCCAGTCCGGAAGTATCGTTCCGAACAGTTGCCGTATCGAGTCGATCGACGACGAGCGCTATCGGCTCTTCGTACAGCTCTACCACGTCGACAGCGGCGTCGGCGCGCAGTACATCCCCTATCTCGACGGCATCGATCGACACTATCTCGCGGGCAAGGAACTGCCCCCGATCGACCTCCCCGGAGACGCACTCGCTCGGTTTTTAGGACTCGAGGAGATCGCGGTTGAATTCGACGGTGAGCACTGCTGGTCGACTGACGACCGGTTTAGCTACCTGTAACAAAAGAACGTTGTCTCGGCTCTCAGTACGTTCCGCCACCGTTTCCGGCAACGGCGGTGCCGGCCTGTGAGAGTAGTACACACGCTGCGAACAGGACGCCCATCAGTCGCGGATGCTCGGCGAAGAACGCTTGGATCTGGGATTTGCTTTCGGACATTGCAACCGTTCCTTGATCGAGGGAGATAATATAATTAACTCAAGGTATATGCCACCGAAGTAATTAGACCTTACACGTACCGGTGAAACAACTTAGTGTTTATTCCATGAACAAAAGTGGGTTACTTCAGCAGGGTCGTCGGGTTGTGCGATCTAACCGAACGACATTACGCTCGGCTACCGAGTAACCACCGCTTACGGGTCGTGACAGGGTCCGCCGGCAGCGGGAGTACAGACGCAAACCGATTCGATTTCGCACCCCGAATGTCGATCGAATCGGGAGCGCCAGTGCTCGAGCGGCGAAAAATACGAAAATCGAACCGAACGGCCGACGTTACTCTTCGGCGCCTTCGAGTTCTTCGACGATTTCGTCGGCGTCGACGTCGGCGTCCTCGAGGGCCTCCTCGATGTCGCCGCCGCCCATGCCGCCCATACCGCCCATCATGCCGCCCATACCGCCCATGCCCATCCCGTCGATGGTCTCCTGGACGATGACGCGGTCGACACCGATCTGGTCGATGATCTGCTGGCCGATCTGCTGTTTGCCCATCATCCACTGCTGGTTCATGGTCATCTGGGGCGTGGCCTCGAGGTAGACCGTCTCCTTCTCGACGGTCTCGGTCTCGAACTCGGGCTCGGCGTCCTCGTCGTCCTCGTCGGGTTCGACGGGAACCTCCTCTTCGACCTCGTCCGTCTCGATCCAGAGTTCGGGCTCCATCCCGAGGTACATCTCGAACAGGCCGGCGGCCTGCTGTTCGCGGTCGTCGACTTCCTCGAGAATCTCGTACTCGTACTCGACGTCCTCGCCGGCCAGCGGGTGGTTGAAGTCGACGCGGGCGCGGCCGCCGATGATCGTGCTGATGTATCCCTGTTGGCCGTCGACCTGCACGTTCGCACCGGGGTAGCGGTCGTCCTCGTCGATCTTCTCGGCGCTGACGGTCTGGACATCGTCCGGATCGTGCTCGCCGAAGGCCTCTTCGGCGGGAATCGTCACGCTGCCGGAGTCGCCGGGTTCGCTGCCGACGAGCGCGTCTTCGACGCCCTCGAAGATGTGGCCCTCGCCCAGCACGATCGTTCGCGGCTTGAACTCCTGACCTTGGTCGTCGACACCCTCCTCCTCGGCGACGTCGGGGTCGGTCGTGTCGACCAGCTGGTCACCGTCCGCGGTGTAGGCGGTGTAGTCGATCTCGACGAAGTCGCCGTGTTGAAGCCCCTCGGCTTCCTCGGCGCTCTCGTCTCCTTCTGCGTCGGCGTCATCGGCCTGCTCCTCGAGCTCGGCCTCCTGTTCCTCGGTCATACGTTGTACGTCCCGCCGTCTACATTTAAGGTACACGTTTTCACGCGAGACGGAGAGCGACCGATACTTACGGCCGCTTTTCGTCTCTCCGTCCATGTACGAAGTCGAAGTGAAGGTCCCCGCGAATCTCGAGGCCGTCCGGACGCGACTCGAGGCCCTCGACGCGGACCGCGAACGGGCCATCGTCCAGGTGGATACGTACTACGATGCGCCCCACCGCTCGTTCGTCGAGACCGACGAGGCGCTGCGGATTCGCCGGGAGTCGAATCCCGAAGCTGGCAGCGACGAGACCAGAATCACGTACAAGGGGCCCCTGCTGGACGAGCAATCCAAGAGCCGCGAGGAGCACGAGACAACGGTCGGCGACGGCGAGACGATGGACGCCGTCCTGACGAACCTCGGCTTCGAGCCCGCCGCGACGGTCCGCAAGGAACGCGAGCGCTTCGCCCTCGACGGCTACACGATCACCCTCGACTCGGTCGACAGCGTCGGCGAGTACGTCGAGGTCGAGACCGACGTGGAGACGGAAGCCGACCTCGAGTCGGCCCGTAACGGGGCCTACGACGTCCTCGAGCGACTCGGACTGGATCCCGACGAGCAGCTTCGGACGTCGTATCTGGGGCTGTTGCTCGAGTCCTGACATCGCCGAGTCACGGTAGACGCACGTATTCGGCGCTCGGACGGGCGACCCGTATTACTTCCAGACATTTTCGTTTCGATTTTGTTTCCGCAAGTTATAGAACGCCTGTCCCCCAATTCCCGGTAATGAGTGAGCGGAACATTCGGGTCGAGCCGATCGACCGTCAGGCAGTAGAGGATCAGGAAGTCGAGATCGTCGAGCGGAAGGGAATCGGCCACCCGGACTCGATCTGTGACGGAATCGCCGAGGCCGTCGCCGGCGCGCTGGCCCGCGAGTACATCGACCGCGTGGGCGAAGTGTTACACTTCAACACCGACGAGACACAGCTCGTCGCCGGAGAGGCCGCACCCGCCTTCGGCGGCGGCGAAGTCGTCGATCCCATCTATCTGCTGATCGTCGGCCGCGCGACCAAACACTACGAGGGTCAGACCATCCCCGCAGAACCCATCGCGCTGCGCGCCGCACGCGAGTACTTAGCGGAGACGATCCCCCAACTCACGTTCGGCGAGGACATCGTCGTCGATGTCAAACTCGGCGAGGGCAGCGGCGACTTACAGGAGGTCTTCGGCGAGGACGAAGTGAGCGTCCCGATGGCCAACGACACGAGTTTCGGCGTCGGTCACGCACCCCTGACCGAGACCGAACAGATCGTCCTCGAGGCCGAACACCGACTCAACGGCGAGTACGCCGACGAGAACCCGGAACTCGGGACGGACGTCAAAATCATGGGCAAACGCGAGGGCGACGAGATCGACGTCACCGTCGCCGCGGCGATGGTCGACGAGCACATCGCCGATCTGGACGCCTACATCGACGCCGTCGAGTCCGTCCGCGAGTTCGTCGAGGGGGTCGCGAACGAACACACCGGCCGCGCGGTCGACGTCCACGTCAACACCGCCGACGACTACGACGAGGGCTCGATCTATCTTACGGTGAGCGGCACCTCCGCCGAGCAGGGCGACGACGGCTCCGTCGGCCGCGGCAACCGCGCGAACGGACTCATCACGCCCAACCGCTCGATGTCGATGGAAGCGACCAGCGGCAAGAACCCGGTCAATCATATCGGAAAGATCTACAACCTGCTCTCGACGGAGATCGCCGAGGAGGTCGTCGGCGAGGTCGACGGCATCCGCGACCTGCGCGTTCGACTGCTCTCCCAGATCGGCCGGCCGATCGACCAGCCACACGTCGCCGACGTCCACGCCGTCACCGAAGACGGCGTCGCGCTTGGGGATGTAAAGGACGAGGTTAACGCGATCGTCGACGCGGAACTCGCCGACGTCACCGGAATCACGCGCCGCGTGATCGACGGCGAACTGACGACGTTCTGAGGGGCGGCACAGAGAGTCGCGTTTTCGACCGTTACTCGAACAACCAGTCGTAGCCCTCGAGAACCGCCCGTTTTCCGCCTGAGTCGACGATCTCACCGTGACCGGGCACGACGCGGTCGAAGTCCCACGCGAGGACGTCCCGTATCGACCGTCTAAACGTCGCCTCGTTTGTGATCGTGAGCCGGAGCTCGATCGGCGGGCTGATCCGCTCGTAGATGCGCAGGGCGCGGGCCACGAGACGGGTCTTCAGGGGGCTGCGCTCGCCGATGTGGAAGCCGACATCGCCGAGGATGAGCGTCCGACTCGGCCGGTGAAAGAAGGCGATTTCGGTGAGCCACCGGTGGCCGACGATCGCCGCCTGATCGACGTCAGTACCCCACCGCGGATCGGGCGTATCGCCCAGTAGGTGATCGAATTGCAAATCGGTCCGACGTGCGGCGAGGCCGGGGGCAGCCAGTAGTTCGACGTACGGATACGCGGCCCTGTACTGCTCCATGTACAGGTGCCCGTGGAGTTTGCTCGTCGCTGCGACGAACCGGACTTCGCCGAGGTCGTCCAAAGCCGATTTCAGTTCCGGGGTCAGTTCGGCCGGCGACTGGACGAACAGACCGCCGCTCGAGAGCCGCATTACGGACATAATGCGACCGATCTCGACGCCGAAGAATCGGAGCGATTCCTCGTAGGTCCAGAACCGGTCTCCGCGCTGTGTGAGCATTATATCTGTTCTGTCACCAAGCCGTCTTATATAACGGGTAGCCGACGCCGAGCCGCTGGGACTGTGCGGCTGGATCCCCAGCACTGCACTCGGTTCCAGTCTCTCTCGAGGGCACAGAGAGTACAACAGGCAGGACGATTCCGCCCCGTGGGATCACCGGTTTCGATAGGACCTTTAGCCACAGCCCCGTTCGCACAACCGAGCGAGTTACGAATCGAAACAGTACTCGAGAGCGACCGCCAGTGAACCTCCCCTCTGTCGGTTCGAACCGGATCGTGTTCGCCGTCGTCGCGAGTACCTTCTTCGTCGGCTTCGGCGGCGGGGTCATCTTCCCGATCCTGCCGAACCTGGGCGAGGTGCTCGGCATCTCGGCGGTCATGGTCGGGCTCATCCTGAGTGCGAACCGGTTTACGCGGCTCGTCGCGAACGCGCCCGCCGGCGTGCTCGTCGACCGGATCGGCACCCGAAAACCGTTCGTCGCGGGGCTGGCCATCGAAGGCGTCGCGACGTTCATCTACGTCGTCGCGATCCTCTCGCCGATGCCCGAGTTCTGGTTCATGATCGCCCGCATCCTCTGGGGGATCGGGAGCGCACTCGTCTTCGCGACCGCGTACACGATCACCGCCGACGTGAGCGAGGCGGACTCGAGGGGAACCAGCATGGGCATCGTCCGGGCGGGCATCACCTTCGGCTTCCCCGCCGGACTCGTCCTCGGCGGCGTCGTCAGCGACGTCTGGGGGAACGTCGAGGCGTTCGTCCTCGCGGCGTCGTTCGCCGGCCTCGCGAGCGTCATCGCCTACCTGATCGTCCCCGAGACCCACGTCGAGGAGGAACAGACGTCGGTCAAGCCCTGGGACGTCGACGTGAGCGTCCCGGCGCTGACGATCGGGCTCGTCAACTTCGGGCTCTACTTCGCGTACATCGGCGTGCTCTTCTCGACGCTCGTGTTGCTGCTCGACGCCCGCGCGATTTCCATTTTCGGGCTCGACGCGCAAGGCTCGTCGGGGATGCTGATGGGACTGACGGTGCTGGCCGGCGCGGTGTTTACGCTCGGCGGCGGCTACCTGAGCGACTCTGTCGGCGCGCGCGTTCCCGTCATGATCGGCTTTCTGATCACCTCCTGTGTCGGCTTCTCGATCCTCGCGTTCGGCTCGAGTTTCGAGGTGCTGGTCCTCGCGTGTCTCCTGATCGGCGCCGGACAGGGTGGCGTCGGCGGGCCACTGACGGCGTTGCTCGCCGATCTGACGCCGGAGAAGCGCGTCGGCCGCGCGATGGGAACGAACAACGTCCTCGGCGACGTCGGGGGCGGGCTCGGACCCCTCGTCTCGCTTCCGCTGGTCGACGTCGTCGGCTTCGAGATCATCTACGGCGTCAGCGCGGTCGTCCCGATGCTCGCCGGCGTCGTCCTGCTCGTCGGGATCTACTTCCACACCGGCCGCCTGAGCCCAACGATTAGCGGATCGGTTGGCTAACCAACACGACGGGGCAGATCATGGTGGGAAGGGTTAACGTTTCGAAGCGCCTCTAGGCGCGTACGTTCTCGTCGCCCCGCGGCGCACTCGAGTGACTATCCTCCCTCGAGAGCCCGGAGCAACCCGGACGAGCACTGAAGAACCACTATGGAAGTAGACGCCATCCCCCAGCAAAACGAACGCATCGTCCGCGACTACGTGACCGCACTCTGGCAGGACCACGAGTTCGACAGGGTCTCGGAGTTCGTCGACGACGCGTTTACGTACACGGATCCAACCCTCTCGAAACCGGTTCGCGGGTCCCGCGAGTTCCGCGAGCACCTCCGGGAGACCGAGACGGCATTCCCGGACTTTCACGTCCTCCCCGAATCGGTTGTCGCCGACGACGATGTCGTACTGGTAGAGTGGACGCTCACGGGGACCCACGACGGGCCGCTCGAGGGCATTCCGCCGACCGGCCGCCAGCTGATCCTCCGGGGGATGTCCACCGTCCGACTCGAGGACGGGAAGTTGACTACCGGTCGAACGTACTGGGATACGGCGGACGGAAACGCCCAGTTGGGCCTTACGTTCCCCGCGGTCGTCGGACAGCTCCCGAAACTGGCCTACCGAAAGCTCACCGACCACCGGTAGCTCACGAACCGTCCGTCCGAGACGCGGGCTGATCTCGACTTCGCGATTCGGCCCTCGGTCGCCTCCGTAACTCGGCTCGCGTCCGCCCCTCGTAATCCCCTTATAGCTCCGCCCGTCTATTCCGCCTATGCACCCGCCGGGAGCCGACACCGTCCTCCTCCGTCACGGTGACGTCAACACCAAGAGCAACACCGTCAAGCGGTACATGGAGGAGATCCTCGTCGAGAACCTCGAGGCGCTGTTGGCCGACCGTTCGATCTCCGGCGACGTCGAACAGCGGTGGAATCGACCGTTGATTCACACCACCGAAGACGCCGTCGAGTCGGCGACTGCCGCCGCGACGGACGCGTTTGGGATCGTCTCCGCGAGTCCCGCACTAGTCGTCAGTACCGAAAAGGAGCGCATCCTCGAGGCCCTCGTCGAGACGGCGCGCGAACGGTACACCGGCGGAACCTTCGCGGTCGACGCCCGACGGGCCGACAAGACCCTCCCCTACGACAGCGAGGATCTGGCCCGCGAGGGCGGGACGGCCATCTGGAAGGCCGTCGAGGACGAGTTCCAACCCGAAGTCGACCTCGACGATCCGGACATCACCTTCGGCGTCGAGGTACGCGAGGAGTTGGCGTTCGTCTACCTCGAGCACGTCCCGGGACCCGGCGGGCTGCCACTCGGCGCTCAGGAGCCGGTCATCGCGCTGGTCAGCGGCGGCATCGACTCGCCCGTCGCGGCCTACGAGATGATGAAACGCGGCTGTCCGATCGTGCCGGCGTACGTCGATCTCGGCGCCTACGGCGGTATCGACCACGAGGCGCGTGCGATGGAGACCGTCCGAAAACTCTCGGGGTACGCGCCCAACTTCGACACGCAGGTGTACAAGATTCCAGGCGGCGAAACGGTGGATCTGCTGGTCAGCGAGATGGAGCAGGGCCGGATGCTCTCTTTGCGCCGCTTTTTCTACCGGGCCGCCGAGACGCTGGCGGAACTCGTCGACGCGAACGGCATCGTCACCGGTGAGGCCGTCGGCCAGAAGTCCAGCCAGACCGTCCGGAACCTCGGCGTGACGAGTCGCGCCGCTCGACTGCCGGTCCACCGACCGCTGCTCACGCTGGACAAGCAGGATATCGTCGCGAAGGCCCGCGCGATCGACACCTACACTGACTCGACGATCAACGCCGGCTGCAACCGGGTGGCTCCCGACCGCGTCGAGACGAACGCGCGCCTGGAGCCGCTCTTGGAAGCGGAGCCCGACGACCTACTCGAGCGGGCCGAAGCAGCCGCGCGAAACGCGGAATTGGTGGAGCCGTGAACGAGGCGCCGGCGTAGCCGCCGTTCCCACCCGACCGCCGGGGAGCGAAACCCACATTACGCCGACGCACCGAGGGGAGACCAGTGACGCGCGTCTGTCTCATCGGGACGGCCGACTGCAACCTCCAGTACGAACTCCTCTCCCGGGAGACATCCCGCGAGGCGCTCTCGACGTACGATCTCGAGCGCCCCTTCGAGAACTCCATTGCACTCCGAACGGTCAGCGTTGGCGCCGCCATCTCGTTGTTGAACGACCTGAACTGGTATCTCACCCGCTTCGTCGACGAAGCGCTCGTCCAGGAACCCAGCGTCAGCGACGACGAGTGGCTCTCGCGCCCGCTCGCCACGGACCTTCGCAACGGAGCCGTCGAGCCGGCCGATACGGCCGAGTTCTGTAAGATCTACGGGCTCGAGCGAGTCGGCCCGGAGCTGGACGGCACGGAACAGCCGAGCGCGGCGAGCGACGGTGGAACCCCGGCCGGAGCGCCGACGACATCGGTCGAGTCGGGTGAGACGAGTGACCCGGATGCCGACGGCGAGACCGACTCGAGTGCGGACAACGGAACCGACTCGAGCGGTACTCCGGGGGTCGTCGGCTCGCAGTGGCGACTCGTCGAACCGCTGTACGTGCGCCGAACAGACGGCGACCTCCCGGAGTACGATCTCCGCGACGTCGAGGAGACGCTGGTCGTTCGACTCACCGAAGCCGAACACGCGCCCTGACTCGAGACGATTTCGAGCGGGAGCCAGAGAGAGTCAGGGGTGGCCCGGTCAGGCGTTGTCGGTGGACTCCCGATCGACATCCGACTCGCTCGCACTGTCGGTAGCCAGTCCTATTTCGTGGTCGGTGCCGTCGGAATCGGTAATCGTCACCGACGCGCTGGTCGCGGGCTCGCCGTCGAACGTCGCGCGGACGAGTTGACCGACGGCGATCATCTGCTGTCCGCACGCCTCGTCGTCGTCGGATTCGTCGATCACCGCTGCGTCGAGTGAGAGCTGCGCCTCGCCGTCGTCCGACTCGTCGATCTCCTCAAGCGTTACCTCCTCGAGTGCCATCGCATAACAGAGGGTCGGCGCGTCGCTCTCGAGGGCGAGCAGCACCGACTCCTCGAATAACGTCTCCTCGACGAACTCGGGAATTACGTCGTCGACGAACTCGTGCTCGTCGAGCCATCTGTCGGCGCGATCCGCGCTGGTGACGAGTGTCGCTTCGGGTTCCATCGGCACGTCCGTATGTTCGAAGGACACGTTGTCCGTGGTCTCGAGACTCCCGGTAGCGGTGGATTCGGTCTCATCATCACTGGATTCCGGATCGTTCTCGTCGGAATCATCGTCGTTCGACGGGTTGTCATCGCTCGTCGAACTGCCGAATTCGTCGAGACAGCCGGCCGTGAGGGTGAGTAGGCCGGCGCTAGCACACAGCAGCGTTCGTCTGGAGGACTCCGTCATTACCGGTGACATAGACGGAGACGGGTAAAGTACATTGGCTAAGGTGAAAGAATCGTTTTGGCGTCGCGGCTCGCGGTTTCGTCGTTCGATCGGTCGGAGGTGGTCGCCCCGCTCGAGGCGCTCTCAGTCGAACAGTCCCGTCGAGAGGTATCGCTCGCCGCTGTCCCAGAAGACGGTCACCACGAGCGGGCAGTCGTCGAACCGTTCGCCGCCGTCCGGCTCCGGCGTCGCGGCCGGTTCGTCGAACGCGCCCGGCACCTCGGGGCAGTCGAGGGTGGGCTCGGCGATTTCTCGGGCGATTTTCTGGGAGACCAGACTCGTCGCGCCGCTGGACTGGCCGACGAGGACGCCCTCCTCGCGGGCAAGTCGGCGACACTCGGCTTCGGCGTCCTCGAGTTCGACGGTCTCGACGCGGTCGATCAGATCGAGATCCAGGTTGTCGCTGACGAATCCGGGACCCATCCCCTGGAAGTCGTCGTCGCCGGCCTCGCCCGTCGAGAGGACGGCGTTCGTGGCCGGCTCGACCGCGATAACGTCCATCTCGGGGAACTCCTCGCGGAGCCGGCGGCCGGTGCCCGAAATCGTGCCGCCGGTGCCGACGCCGGCGACGAAGGCGTCGATCTCTCGGTCACCGACCTGTTCGACGATCTCCGCACCGGTGGTCCGGTAGTGCGCCTCGGGGTTCGCCGGGTTCTCGAACTGCCCCAACTGGATCGCGCCCTCCGCCTCGAGTTCGTCGGCGCGTGCGCGGGCCGTTTCCATGTTGCCGTCGACTAACTCGAGGTCGGCGCCGTAAGCGGCCATGATCCGGCGACGCTCCGCGGATTTGTCCGACGGCATCACGATCGTCAGATCGTAATTTCGGGCCGCACAGACCAGTGCGAGACCGATTCCGGTGTTTCCGCTGGTCGGTTCGACGAGCCGGTCGCCGGGTTCGATCGTGCCGTCGCGTTCGGCCGCCCGGATCATCTGGAGGGCCGGCCGATCCTTGGCCGAGCCGCCGGGGTTGAAGGATTCGACCTTCGCGGCGACGGTCGCGCCCTCCGGCGAGTCGACCTGGACGAGCGGCGAGCCGATCGTGTCCAGGATGCTCCCTTTCATTGGCAACCCCTAGGAAGTCGAGCCATAAACCGATGCTGGACACTGGCAGGACGTGCCGGTGTATCGGACGCCCCCGTCGATACGGTCTCGAGACGCGATCGACGAAATGAAGTCGAGTTACGAAAGGATCGTCGGCGTCCGTTCGCCGCCTTCGATTCGGTTTTCGGCGTACGCGTCGGCCGCGTCGAGCACCGTCGTGTCTCGGTCGTCGGCGAGTTCGATCATCTCGAGCAGTCGATCTCCGAGCGCGGCCGCCTCCTCGTAGGCTTCCTCGCGGGTACCGCCGAGATACTCCTTGGCGACCGTGATCAGTCCGGCACCGTTGATCACGTAGTCCGGGGCGTAGAGGATGTCCTGCTCCCGAAGCACGGCCGCGTGTCGCCGTTCGGCGAGGATGTTGTTCGCCCCGCCCGCGACGATGTCGCAGTCGAGTTGGGGGATCGTCTCATCGTTGACGACGCCGCCGACGGCACAGGGTGCGAAGACGTCGCAGGACTGGCTGTAGACCGCTTCCGGATCGACGGTTTCGACGTCGTACTCCTCGGCGAACGCGTCGATGGCGTCGTCGTCGACGTCGGAGACCGTCACCGAGGCCCCGTCGGCGAGCAGTTCCTCGGCGAGCGAGCGGCCGACTTTGCCGAGCCCCTGAATTACGACGTCGCGGCCGTCCATCGACCGCGTTCCGTAGACGGACTCCGCGCAGGCTCGGACGCCGTGAAAGACGCCGTGGGCCGTGATCGGCGACGGATCGCCTAACCCGCCGCTCGTCCCGACGACGTGGTCAGTCTCTCGAGCGATCACGTCCATATCCTCGACGCCGGAGTTGACGTCGACGGAGGTAATGTACCGACCGCCCAAGCAGTCGACGGCCCGACCGTACGCCTCGAACAGGGCCTCGCGTTCGATCTCGTCGGGATTACCGAGGATCACCGCTTTTCCGCCACCCAGCGGGAGGTCGGCCGCGGCCGCCTTGTACGTCATCGCGTGGGAGAGTCGCAGCACGTCCTCGAGGGCGGCATCCTCGGAGGCGTAATCGAGCAGTCGCGTCCCGCCGAGGCTCGGTCCGAGCGTCGTGTCGTGGATCGCGACGATCGCCTGTAGCCCGGTTTCGGGGTCAGTGAAGTACGATACCTGCTCGTGATCCGAGTGAGCGCTCGAGTCGAATACCATAGATATAATACTTGTGGTTAGTGTGAAAATTGCTTCGGACTGTCGATCGGGGTCTCGACCCGTCTCTTGTGTACGATATATCGTACGAGTACCATCGTCCCTGAGCGAAACGCCTGCCACAAACACCGTCGTTAAGCCCCCGGACTCACTACCCCCTGCTATGAGTCTCGAGACCATGCGGCCGAACCCCACGTGGGACGAAGCATCCTACCAGGAGGCTGTCGACACGCTCGCAGCGCACAACGACGAACTGGTATACAAGGTGTGGGGCGGCGACTGGTGTAAGGACTGCCGGAAACTGCTGCCGGATCTGGGGGCCGCACTCGAGGCTGCGGCCGTTCCCGAGGACCGTATCGAGGAGTACGCCCTCGACGAGGACAAGCAGGGTCCCGGCGTCTCCGCGTACGATATCGAGTACATCCCGACCGTCGTCGTAGAGACCGACGACGGCAAGGAAGTGACGCGGTTCGTCGAGTCCGAGGACCTCCCGCCGGCGATCTGGTTGGCGAAGCAACTCGAGGAAGAGCTGTAGGCTCGACTCGAGATCGCCGTTTCGGTACCGTCGTTCCACCTCCTCTCGAGTGACAGCAGTAGCAACGGGCGTTCGGCGAGTGCCGTTAGAACGGACTCTCCGGGTCGTCGAGCGACGTACTATCGGATTCGACAGCGTTAGCGTTGTCGTCCAACCACTCGAGCGCGTCCTCGATATCGTGCGTCGGCGGCGAACACGTCCGATCCCGGCAGACGTACATCGTCGGCTCGCCGTCGCGGGCCTCGCGGCCGGCCCAGATCGCAGGGGGTTCTTCGAGTCCTAACTGCTCGAGCCAGGCCTCCAGCCCCTCAGCGGTCGGCGGCCGGAGCGCGAACAGTCGGTCGGGGCGGTACTCCGCCCCAAAGCGGTCGCGCCACGCCGCGGGGAGTTCGTCCGCGGCCACGGTGATCTCGAGGGCTCCGGCCTCGAGTCGATCCGCGGCGAGACAGAGCGAAGCGTGCTGGAGCGAGTTCGCCTCGATCCGGTTGGCGTGGGTCTCGAGGACGGTCGACGCGATTTGCTCGAAGTCCTCCTCGGCAAACCCGTCGAGCGCGAGCAGCGTCTCGAGCGCGACGCCCGTTGCGGAGGGCGTCGACTGGTCGTCGAGTTCCTGCGGTCGGGTGACGAGCGACTCGCCGCTCTCGGGCGTGAAGTAGAGCGTTCCGCGTTCCGCGTCCCAGAACTCCGTCTCGATAGTACGGGCGAGGTCGAGCGCGAATGCGAGGTGGTCTACGTTCCCAGTCGCCTCGTAACACCGGAGGGCACCGCGCGCGAGGAAGGCGTAGTCCTCGAGGTAGCCCTGAACGGCGACGTCCCCGTCTTTGTACCGGCGCGAAAGCCGCTGATCGTCTTCGTTCCAGAGCCGATCCCGAACGAACTCGAGCGCGTCGACGCCCGTCTCGGCGTAGTCGTCCTCGCCCAGAACGAGCGCCGCTTCGGCGCAGGTGTTGATCATGAGCCCGTTCCAGCTCGCGAGGACCTTCTCGTCGCGGTTCGGTCGCGGGCGCCGTTCTCGGGCTTCGAACAGTTCCTCGCGGGCGGACTCGAGTCGCTGCTCGATATCGTCTTCCGCGAGATCGAACTCGTCGGCGAGGTCCGGAATCGAACGGACGCGGTTGGGCTGGTTCGTCCCCTCGAAGTTGCCCGACTCGGTGATGTCGTAGCGGGCACAGAAGAGGTCCGCGTCCGTCGCGTCTGCGAGCACCTCGCTGACTTCCTCGGGCGTCCAGACGTAGAAGACCCCCTCTTCTTTCTCGCCGTCTTCCGTCTTGCTCTGGGCGTCGAGCGTACTGAAGAAGCCGCCATCCTCGTGGGTCAGCTCTCGGTCGACGAACTCGAGGGTCTCCGCCGTCACCTCGGCGTACCGTTCGTCGCCCGTCAGCTGATAGCCCGCGAGGAACGCCCGCGGAATCTCCGCGTTGTCGTACAGCATCTTCTCGAAGTGGGGCACCGTCCAGTCGGCGTCGACGCAGTAGCGGTGGAAGCCGCCGCCGACGTGGTCGTAGAGCCCACCTGCAGCCATCGCATCCAGGGATTCCTCGAGCACCTCGCGGAACTGCTCGCGACCCGTCCGGTCGTACGCGCGGGCGAGAACGTGGAGCCTCGAGGGCTGGGGAAACTTCGGCCCGCCGGAGCCGAAGCCGCCGTGCTGGCGGTCGGCGCTCCGGAGCGCGGCGTCGGCCGCGCTGGTCAGCACCTCGCTCGAGGGCGGCTCCGCCTGAGCCACGGAGTCGGGCGTCTCCTCGAGTCGGTCTTTCGCCGCGTCGGTCCACTGCTGGGCGCGGTTCTCGACTTCCTCGCGGTCCTGCTCCCAGGAGTTCGTGAGCTGCTCGAGGACGTCGAGGAAGCCGGGTTGGCCTCGCTTTGCCTCTTTCGGGAAGTAGGTCCCGACGTAGAACGGTTTGCCCTGGGGCGTGAGCCACGCGGAGAGCGGCCAGCCGCCGCGACCGGTGACGAGTTGGGCGACGGTCATGTAGATGCTGTCGACGTCCGGACGCTCCTCGCGGTCGACCTTGATCGGGACGAAGTTCTCGTTGAGCATCTCCGCGACTTCGTCGTCCGCGAAGCTCTCGTCCTCCATGACGTGACACCAGTGACACGCCGAGTAGCCGATCGAGAGAAAGATCGGCACGTCGCGCTCCCTGGCTGCCTCGAGGGCCTGGTCGTCCCACGGCTGCCAGTTGACGGGGTTGTCCGCGTGCTGGCGCAGGTACGGACTTTCCTCCTCGTCGAGCCGATTGCGCTGAGTCGGGTCGGTCATAGGGTCTTCTACGAACGGCGGTTGTAAAAACGCGGGGTACGCAAACGCTGTCGTGGAGTACGGCGTTCATTTTCGGCTCGGTCGATCACCCGAGAACCGGTCGGTCGTCAATCTGCAGAGACGGTGTGGCGAAGACGGTCCAGTTAAAAATGGCAGCTCACGCCTTTCGCGAGTCGACCACGCCCGCATCGAGGTCTTTCTCGATCCGGCGACCGGACATGGAGACGAGGACCATCGAGAACCCGGTCATGAGCAGGCTCACGCCGACGAGCAGCCCGACGACCCAGGCCGAGTCGGCGGGGAATCCAGCCCAGAGAAATACGGCGAGGACGAGCGAGAGGACCCCGCTGGCTGCGATGTAGCCTCTCCCCTCCTGACCGCTCATCCGGATGCTGGCGGCGAGTTCCACCAGTCCGTCGACGAGCAGGTAGGCGATTACGAGGACGGTGAGCGAGGCGAGCCCGACGACGGGGTTCGCGAGGAGCACGATACCCGCGAGGATGGCGACGACGGCGAGCACGAGTTGCCAGACCGTGCCGCTCCAACCGCGGTTCGAGAACGCGGCTACCCCGTGGACGATCCCACTCACGATGAGGAGGGCACTCAGCGCGTACGTGACGGAGAGCCCCGTTGCGAGGGGAAACGCGATTGCAAGCACGCCGATCAGTGCGATGATACCGCCGATGATCCCGATCATTTGCCAGTCGACGTCGAGCGGGAACTCGGCGTACGACTCCTCAGTAGTTTCTGTTGACATTATTCCTCAGGTAGTATGAACGCTTCCAGAGGATATATACTACACTCACTATTTAGCAATAAATCAGGAAACGGACCGGTAAGATACCGCGATGATCGATCGGCGGAAAAATGAACGCGAACCGCCGAGACTCGAGCCCCTTACTCCGTCAGCATGCGGCGGAGCACAAGGTGGAGCACACCGCCGTTTTCGACGTACTTGACGGCCGCGGGCGTGCCGACCTGTGCGGTCACGTCGAACTCGGTTGTCTCGCCGTCGTCGTCCTCGGCGACGACGGTGAGTTCGGCGTTCGGCTCGAGACCGTCGTCGAGTCCCTTGATGTCGAAGTACTCGGTGCCGTCGAGGCCGAGTTCTTCCCAGCCCTCGCCCTCGGCGAACTGCAGGGGCAGGACGCCCATGCCGAGGAGGTTGTCGCGGTAGATCCGCTCGTAGCTCTTGCCGATCGTCGCGCGGATGCCGAGCAGATCGGTCCCCTTGGCGGCCCAGTCGCGGCTCGAGCCGGTCCCGAGCTCTTCGCCGGCCATGACGATGAGCGGCGTCTCCTCGTCGCGGTAGCGTTCGGAGGCGTCGAAGACCGTCGTTTCCTCACCCGTCGGGTGGTGAATCGTGTAGCCGCCTTCCTTCCCGTCCAGCAGCTGGTTTTCGATGCGGACGTTCGCGAACGTGCCGCGCATCATGACCTCGTGGTTCCCGCGGCGGGAGCCGTAGGTGTTGAACTCGTACGGTTCGACGCCGCGCTCGGAGAGCCACTGGCCGGCGGGCAGATCCTCGCTGAACGGTCCAGCCGGGCTGATGTGGTCGGTCGTGACCGTGTCGCCGAGCGTGAGCAGACAGCGGGCGTCCGCGATGTCTTCGACGCCGGGTTCCTCGAGGGGGAAGTCCTGGAAGAACGGCGGCTCGCGGATGTAGGTCGACTCCGAATCCCACTCGTAGACGTCGCCCGTCGGTGCGTCGAGCGCCTCCCAGCGGTCGTCGCCTTCGAAGACGCTCGCGTACTTGTCTTTGAACAGTTCGGCGGAGACGTTCTCGTGAATCGTCTCTTTGACCTCCTGTGGGTCCGGCCAAATGTCCTCGAGGAAGATTTCCTCGCCGTCGTCGTTCGTGCCGATCGGTTCGTTCTCGAGGTCGATGTCCATCTTGCCCGCGAGACCGTAGGCGACCACCAGCGGCGGGCTGGCGAGGTAGTTCGCGCGGATCTTCGGGTGGATTCGGGCCTCGAAGTTTCGGTTCCCCGAGAGGACGCTGGTCGTCCAGAGGTCGTGTTCGTCGATGGCGGCCTCGATCGGTTCGGCGAGCGGGCCGGCGTTACCGATACAGGTCGTACAGCCGTAGCCGACGACGTGGTAGCCCAGGCCCTCGAGGTCGTCGAGTAGGTCGGCCTGCTTGAGGTACTCCGTGACGACCTTGCTGCCGGGTGCGAGACTGGTCTTGACGTAGTCGGGAACGTCGAGGCCCTGCTCGAGCGCGTTGCGTGCGAGCAGGCCCGCGGCGACCATCACCGACGGGTTCGAGGTGTTCGTACAGCTCGTGATCGCGCTGACGAGAACGCTCCCGTGACCGATCTCGACCTCGGTGCCGTCCTCGAGCGTGACGGGGATCTTCTCGTCGAGTCCGGGCTGTTCCTTGGCGACGAGTCCGCCGTCGCTCTCGGCGGCGCCGGAGTCGATGACGCCCTCTTCGGCGAGCAGCGTCGGGAAGTGCTCGTCCAGATCGCCCATCGGAATCCGGGCGTGGGGCTTCTTGTGACCCGCGAGGCTGGGTTCGACGGTGCCGAGGTCGAACTCGACCGTCTCGGTGAACTCCGGATCGTGGTCGCCGAACAGGCCCTGGGCTTCCAAGTACTCCCGGACGAGTTCGATGTGGTCCTCGTCGCGACCGGTGAGTTCGAGGTAGTCGAGCGTCGCGTCGTCGACGGGGAACATCGAGATTGTACAGCCGTGCTCGGGCGACATGTTCGAAATGGTCGCGCGGTCGGCGACCGAGAGCTGGGAGACGCCGTCGCCGTAGAACTCGACGAACTTGTCGACGACGCCGACCTGACGGAGCTTCTCCGTGATGTGGAGCACGAGGTCCGTCGCGGTTGCGCCCTCGGGGAGTTCGCCCGTGAGTTCGACGCCGACGACCTCGGGGAGGGTCATCGTGATCGGCTGGCCCAGAAGGGCCGCTTCGGCCTCGATCCCGCCGACGCCCCAGCCGACGACGCCGATGCCGTTGATCATCGGCGTGTGGCTGTCGGTGCCGACGAGGGTGTCGGGGAGGAGCCACTGCTCGCCGTCCTCTTCGCGTGCGTGAACGACCTTGCCGAGGTGTTCCAAGTTGACCTGGTGGACGATCCCCGTTCCCGGCGGGACGACGTTGAAGTCCTCGAAGGCCTGTTCGGCCCACTTGATCGCACGATATCGCTCTTCGTTTCGCTCGTACTCGAGTTCCACGTTCTGTTCGTAGGCGTCTTCGCTGCCGAAGTAGTCGACCTGTACGCTGTGGTCGATCACGAGGTCACAGGGGACTTCGGGTTCGACGATCGAGGGGTCCTTGTCCGCGCGGTCCGCGGCCGACCGCAGCGCCGCGAGGTCGACGACCGCCGGAACGCCGGTCAGGTCCTGAAGAACCACGCGGGACGGCTGGAAGGGAACTTCGACGTCCGGGACGTCCGGCTCCCAGGAGGCCGCGTTTTTGACGTCCTGTGCCGAGATCATATCGCCGTCCGCGTTTCGGAGGACCGCCTCGAGCAGCACGCGGATGCTCACCGGCAGTTTCTCGAGGTCACAGAGGCCCTGCTCCTCGAGTACCGTGAGATCTGCCATCTTGTACGTCTCGCCATCGTGTTCGAACTCCCGGATTGCGTCCGAGAACTCATCAGTTGCCATAGGAGGACTTCGGACCGGGGGGTTTTGAATCTCCCGAGAATCCGCTGTAACACATACTAATACCCCCGTATTTGACGGTATTGGTGTGTGGTTGTATTCTTAATATTCTATTATGATTCGGGACTGCCAACGCGCAATCGGGAGGAAGTGTCCTCAAAAAGGCTCATCTCGTCTAATTGGCTCTATTGAGCTCCTCAATAGTTGATATGAATGGCGTGCTGAATACAGGGTACGTATCGGTCACAGCGAGTCGACGAACCGGCTCACGACCTGGTTGAACCGCTCGGGTTCTTCGAACGGCGGACCGTGGCCGCTCTCGTCGAAGAGTTCCACCCTCGCCTCGGGAACGAGTTCGGCGACGTGCCGAACGGCGTCGACGGAGCCTCTCGTTTCGGCGGTACCAGCACAGACCAGCATCGGAACGTCGATTTCGGGGAGGACAGATCGGTAGTCTCGCGTGTGCGTATCGAACAGGATTGCGCTTTGAATCGGCGGTGGCGTCCGAGAGATCTCGTCGTACTGTAGGGTTCTCGTCTCGGCTGTCGGGTCGGCGAAAACCTGCTCCGTGAACCGATTGATGAGAGCTTGCTGGTCTGACTGCGCCAGTTCAAGCAGGCTCTGTATGTCCTCCAGCCGAGCGAGTCCGTAGTCGTAATCGTCCCATCTGAACCGGGTTGCTTCAATATCAACATCGACCAACCCGCGAATCCGGTCTGTACCGAACTGATCCACGTAGTCCCACGACACGAACGCGCCCATCGACCAGCCGACCAAGACGACGTCCTCGAGGTCGCGCTGTTCGAGGAACGCGTGGAGGTCCCGTGCATATTGCGGGACCGTGTGGCCGAGTTCCGTCTTCTCTGACCGGCCGTGTCCTCTACAATCGAACGCGATTGTCCGATAGTCGTCCGAGAGTCCGGCCAACTGCGGTTCGAAGAACCGGAGCCCATGCAATACGCCATGGAGAAAAACGATCGGCTGCCCCTCTCCGTAGTCCTCGTAATAGAGGTCGGCCCCATTACATTGGATGACGGCCATAGCTTCGTCCTTCGGGTCCTATTCGGATAAACTGTACGTGCTGAACTCGTCCTCTCTCTTCAGCACGGCTTCGAAAAGCTATCCTCGATCGTAGATTCCGACAGAGCCGCCCAATTCGACGCCGCGTCACTCGCGACGGACGTACTCGAGGAACGCGAACCCGTCTCGTTCGTCGCGAGAGACGGTCTCGAATGCGTCTCGGTCCCAGTCGGGGAACCGCGTGTCGCCGTCGGGGTCGTCGTCAATTTCGGTCACGACTAACCGATCCAGCGCGGGGAGGAACTGCTCGTAGACGGTCGCGCCGCCGGCGACGAAGAGTCGGTCGGCGTCGTCGTGACGCTCGCGCGCGGCAGCGTCGGCTTTCTCGAGCGCGTCCTCGAGACTCCCCGCGGTGACGGCGTTCTCGGGCGTCTCGAGATCACGACTTGTCAACACGATCGTCGTCCGGCCAGGTAACGGTTCGCCGAGGGTCTCGAGGATGCCCTCGTAGGTCACTCGACCCATGATGATCGGATGATCCATCGTCGTCTCCTTGAAGTGCTGGAGATCCGCGGGGATGTGCCAGGGCATGTCCCCATCTTTCCCGATGACGCCATTTTCGGCGACCGCGACGATGCCGACGAGTTCGCGGTCGGTTTCCAGGTTGGGGGATTCGGGCTCGCTCATTCTGCGACCGCAAACTCGAGTCCGTCGTGGGATTCGTAGTCCTTGAGCTGGACGTCCTCGTAGCGCAGGTCGTCGATCGAGGTTTCGGCGAGTTCGAGCGTCGGTCGTTCGAGCGGCTCTCGAGATAGCTGATCGAGCAGGCCAGGGACGTGGTCGAGGCGCTCGTCGCCGTCGGCTTCAGCGGGCGCTTCGGACTCGAGCCACTCGCGAACCGCGAGGTAGTCCTCGCGGGCGTCGACGTCGGCCAGCCGGGACTGGAGCGCCTCGAGGTTGTCCGCGTACCACTCCCCGCGCGCGCCGCGCCCGCAGTAGACGTGTGCGTCGACGACGGTGTGGGCGAAGGAGCCGGGTTTGAATCCGGTCTGCTGGGCGACGACCTTCGTCAGGAGCGCGTAGGCCGCGATGTTGAACGGGACGCCGAGTGCGATGTCGCCCGAGCGCTGCGTGAGGTGGCAGTTCAGCCGGTCGCCCTGCACGTTGAAGACGAACGAATAATGGCAGGGCGGCAGCGTCGAGACGGCCGCGTTGGCCGGATGCCAGGCGTTGACCACCAGACGGCGTGAGTTCGGCGAGTCGGAGAGCGTGTCGACGATGTACTGCAACTGGTCGAAGGTCTTTCTGCCGTCGTCCTCCTCGGTGACCCACTGGTGAGAGTCATCAGGCCAGGATTCGCCCTCGAGTTGTGCGCCCTGCTCGGGAACCGGATACCGTCGCCAGAAGCGGCCGTAGGCGGTGTCGAGTTTGCCTTCGTCGTCGGCCCACGCGTCCCAGATCTTGGTCTCCTCGCGGAGGGTTCGAATGTGCTCCTCGCCGGAGAGATACCAGCAGACTTCGTGGAGCATCGAGTTCCAGCGGTAGCCGTCCATCGCTTTCGTCGTCAAGAGGGGGTACCCCTCCTGCAGATCGACCTCGTAGTGCTCGCTGAAGGCCGAAATCGTGTCGACGCCGGTCCGATTGGGCTTGTACGTGCCCCCGCTCAGGGTCGCGTCGACGAGATCCAGGTACTGTCGCATTGAGAGTGGATTTCTGACCCTGCGGATTTATCCGTACCGGTCGGGAGCGGCGGGTCGACCGCTCGATTCGTCGACCATCCACACTACTAACACGATCTCGGACGACGCCACCGTATGAACATCATCGAGGACAGTCTCGAATGTGACCTGGAGTCGTTTCTCGCTCGTCCGCTGTTCTGCTTCGTCGCGCAATCGTCCGACGCGGGGCCGCGCGTCTCTCCGCTCTGGTTCCTGTGGGAGGACGCCACCCTCTGGACGATCGCGCAGTTGCGCGGGCGTTCGTATCCCAGCCGCGTCGAACGCTATCCGAAATCGGCGGTCGCGATCGTCGATTTCGACGCTCGAGCGGGGCGCGTCGAACACGTCGGTATGCGCGGCGAAGCGAGCCTCGAGCCCTACGACGCCGACTGCGCCGAGCGACTCCTGCGGAAGTACCTCGGTGGCGAACAGGCGGCGTGGCCCGAGACGTTCCGCGGACTGGATCCGTGCGAGTATCGCCTCATCGAGTTCGATCCGGACACCCTCGTTGCGCGCGATCAGTCCTACCCCGCGCCGACGGATCCGGACGACTCGGGCCGCTGAGTTTCCCTCCGGCCGCGAAGACGAGCCGCGGGCTAACGGATCACTTTCACCGCGGTGTCCAAACCCTCTTTATCGCGCCGCGCGTTCCGACGAGCGATGACCGCTCGAGACGGCGCCACCCTCCTCGCCCTTCCGCCTTCGGCGATCGCCGACCGCCCCGTCGCGACGCTCGAGGATCTCGAGGTGACCCTCGAACCCGACGCCGTCTGGGTGCTCGGCCCGTCTCGAGAACCGCAGGCGTTCGCCCGGGCCCGCAGCGCGTTCGACGCGCCGGCGTTTCACCCGCCGCTCGAGACCGGCGGCGAGGGTCCGTTTCACCGACAAAAGATCGGCGGTGGCAGCCTCGAGATCGCCGTGGCTGCCGGAATCAGGTCCCTCCATCCACAGTCGGAGAGCGTCTCGAGCGCGCTCGCTGAACGACCCGGTATCGCCGCGCTCGTCTGCGACGACGTGACGACGACCGTTCGTCCGACGGCTCTCGAGACGACCCTCGAGGGCGCGGACGCGCTCGCCAGCGCGCTTTCGACCGGACGAGTCACGACCGTCCTGACGGGCAGTGAGCCCGCGGGATACGACGAGTTGTGGCACCTCGAACCCGACACCGGCGCGGTCCGTGGAGTCGACCATAACCTGATCGGCGGCTTCGAGCCACTCGACGAGGATTGTGTCTCCGTTCGCGTCCAGGGGGCAGGCCCCGTCGAGGGATACAACCACCGACAGTCGGTCGCGAGCCTGACGCTCACCGCCGGCGGGATCGAGGGCGTCGAAACGCACAAAATCACTAACTTCGGTCTCGAGGCCGTCTCCGGAATCGGCCCGAAGACTGCCGAGCGACTCGCCGAGCGAGGAGTGACGACACGCACGGAACTCCTCGAGACGTCCCTCGAGACGCTGGCCGACCTCCCTCGCGTCGGCCGCGACCGTGCCCGCACGATGCACCGACACGCGTCGGTCCTCGAGACGGGCGAGCCACGACGGCTCACGGACGAGTCCCTGCCCGGCGAGAACTGGCACACGCCGCCGCTCTGCGTCGACATCGAGACCGACGGCCTCTCGCCGACGATCATCTGGCAGGTCGGCGTCTACGATCCCGCGACGGACGACTACCGCACGTTCGTCGAGCGCGACGATCCGTCGGATCCTGGGTCGGTGCTCGAGGCCTTTTGCGACTGGCTGCTGGGCGTCCACCCCAACCGTGCCCTGCTCACGTGGAACGGCTGGCGGTTCGACTACCGGCACCTCGGCGCTTTCATCGCCCGGCACGTTCCTTACTACGTCGACGAGTGGGAGTCGATCCCCAAGTTCGATCTCTACCTCTGGGCCGTCGGCAACGACAACGCGCTCCTGCCCGGGCGGACGAACAAACTCGAGGCCGTTTCGGACGCGCTCGGCTACGACAGTGCCGGTACCGGTCTCGACGGTGCGCAGACCGCGGCAGCCTACCAGCAATTCGTGCGAACAGGGGAGCCACTCGAGTGGGCTCGCCACGAAGCCTACTGCGAGGACGACTGCCGAGCGCTGTGGCACGTCTACGAGCGGCTTCTGGACGCGGCGCAGGCCGAATCCGATTCGGTCTCAGTCTCGAATGGCGGAGACTCGAGTCGGACGGCGACGGACGGATCCAGCGCTGATTCGACGGATCGAACGTCGAACCCACAACCCTCGAGCGACACGAGCGGCGGCGAACAGACCGGACTGAGTGATTTCTAACCATGAGCGAGCAAAACCACGACGAGCAGGCGGCCGTTCCAGTTACCGGCGACGAACTGGTCGACACCTTCCCCGGCTACCGGAATCCCGAGGATATTTCGCTCCTCGAGCGCCCCGGTCGGCCCGCCGAGACGGTGCCGAGTGCGGACGTCCTCCGACCCGAACTCGCGGGGCCGCTCGAGCACGACCTCTACACCCACCAGGCCGACGCGCTCGAGGCCCTCGCACGCGACGAGCACGTCTGCGTCGCGACGAGTACCTCCTCCGGAAAGACCCGCGTCTACGCGCTCCAGATCGCGCGGAACTACCTCGAGGCGCGGGCTCGAGGCGAGGAGTCCACCGCCTACCTCCTCTATCCCACGAAGGCCCTCTCCCGGGATCAGGAACGGAGTTTGAACGATCTCTTCGACGAACTGGGTCTCGAGATCACGGTCCGGGTCTACGACGGCGACACCGAACGCGGGCAGAATCGCAAGCGGATCCGCGAGGAGGCCGACGTCATCATCACGAACTTCGCGGGCGTGAACACCTACTTACACGACCACGACCGCTGGGCGCGATTCCTCTCGGCCTGTGATCTGGTGGTGATCGACGAATCGCACACCTACACCGGTGTCCACGGCATGCACGTCGCCTGGATCGTCCGGCGGCTGGAGCGCGTCCTTTCGTACTACGACGCCGATCCCCAGTACGTCCTCACGAGCGCGACGATCGGCAATCCCGGGGAACACTCCGCCGCGCTGATCGACGAACCCGCCACCGTGGTCGACGAGGACGGCTCCCCCGCGGGGCCGCGGGATCTGGTGCTCTGGAATCCGCCGCCTCGGGCTCGCGAGGACGAGCGCAGCGAGTCCTCGGATACGCGAACGGGAGCGATGCGGACCGAGCGACACGTGAGCCGCGAAGACGCAGACGACGACCGCGACGAGTGGCGTGACGAGGACGCGGACGACGAGAGAGAAGCCGAGGACGCCGTCCTCGAGCGCGTTCCCGCCACCGTCGAGGCCCCGCGGCTGCTCTCGCATCTGACCTACCAGAACGCCCAGACGCTGCTGTTTACTCCGTCGAGAAAGCTCGCCGAACTCTCGGTCAAGCGGGCGTCGAAACACCGCCACGAGAACCACTACTACACGAACCCCGACCGTGGGAGCGCGATCGAACCGTACCACGCCGGTCACTCGCGAAAGAAACGCCACGGCACCGAACATCAGCTCAAGACCGGGATTCTGGACGGCGTGGCGTCGACGAACGCCCTCGAGTTGGGGATCGATATCGGCGCGATGGACGCGACGGTCCAGTTGGGCTACCCCGGCCAGCGCCAGTCGTTCTGGCAGCAGATCGGGCGAGCGGGCCGAGGCGCGAGGCGGGCGCTCTCGGTGCTCGTCGCCGAACACCGCACGCTCGATCAGTACGTCGTGAACAATCCGGACTACCTGCTCGAGAACGACGTCGAGGACGCCGTCGTGGACATCGACAACGACGCCGTCTTCGCTCAGCACCTGCGCTGTGCAGCCGACGAACTCGCGCTCGACGTATCGGACGCTGGCTGGTTCGCCGAACGCGAGCGCCTCGAGCGCGCCGTCGAGATGTGGCGGCGCGCGGGGCAGTTGACGGGAGCGCTCGAGACCGGCGTCTCCTACGTCGGGCCGCCGCGACCCCAGCAGTCCATCTCGCTGTACGCGACGGCGGGTGAGGAGTACGAGGTGGGACTCGCCGACGGCGTCGACACGAAGCACGATCCAGAGATGGAACCGCTCGCGAGAGAACGCGTCTTCCGGGACTTCCATGAGGGCGCAGTGCGGCTTCATCAGGGCCAGCAGTACGAAATTATCGAGGTCGACCACGGGTCACCGCGCCCCTCGGTCACGCTCCGGCCGACGAACGCGGAGTACTACACGCGCACGCGAACTGACGTGACCGTCCTCGACGCAGTCTCCGAGGAGTCCCGAGAGATCGGCGACTTTACGCTGCACTTCGGCCGTGGACGGGTGCTCGTCTACCACGGCACCTACGATAAGGTCGCGATCCACGGCGGGAAAAAGCGGGAACAGGGGATTCCGACCGACAACCCGCCGCTGTCGATGGCAACGCAACTGTGCTGGCTCGAGGTGCCCCAGGCCGTTGAAGACGCGCTTATCGAAAAGTATCGAGAGTTCTCGGTGCCGGAACTCGAGGACGGTCTCGCGGGGACCGCCCACCTCGGTTACGCGGGCGGACTCCACGCCGCCGAGCACGCGACGATCGGCGTGGCGCCGCTCGAGTTGATGGTCGACAAACGGGATCTGGGCGGGCTGGCGACGCTGACGATCGACTCGCACCTCGATCAGGAGGCGGCCGTCGCTGACGAGACGGATGCGGGGATGGGGCCGGGTATCGGAGCCAGCACTGCAGCAGGCGAGGACGACGCACCGCAGAACATCGCCGCCGCCGAGGCGACGGTGCGGGAGATCGCGATGGATCTCGATCGAACCCCCGCGAGCGGCTGGTTCATCTACGACGGGATCGAGGGCGGACTCGGTTTCGCGCGGGCGATCTACGAGAACTACGAAGCCGTTGCCGAGCGCGCGCGGAACCTCATCGCGGACTGCGACTGCGGGAACGTCGGGGGGTGTCCCGCGTGTGTAATGGACGAGCAGTGCGGGAACGACAACCAGCCGCTGCATCGCGGGGCTGCGGTGGACGTACTGGACCAGTTGCTCGGAAACGAGGACGTGGACGCGCTCGAGGAGTATCTTCCCGATGGGGAGTACGGTGGCGACCGGCGGCCGCCGCTGTTTTACGCCTGACTGGACCGCACTCACCAGTTGCCTGTCACCAGCCACTGCAATGCGTACGACCTTGCCGATCCTGTCGGTAGAGAAATTATGTCCACTCACGTTCTCGTTCCGTACGACGACTCGGAGTTCGCCCGCGCCGCGCTCGAGCACGCGTTGACCGAGTACTCGGCGGGAGCGATTACGGTCCTCTACGTGGTCGAGCCGGCTGACGGCTACGGCGGGACGAACACGGCGATCGTCGACGACGAACCGGAGGACGCGACGTCCGGCGGTGACGGTGACTCGGCCCTCGTACGGGCGCGAAAACGAGCGATCGACCAGGACCGAGAGCTGTCGACGGCGAAAGCGACCGGCGACCCACCGCGGGCAGTCCACGAGTACGCCGCCGAACACGACGTCGACCGAATCGTCGTCGGCGACCGTGACCGAAGCGGCGCGAGCCAACTGCTCGTGCGTCCCCTCGCGGACGATGTCGTCCGCGATTCACCCGTGCCGGTGACCGTCGTCTGAGATATACACGGGTGTGGATACAATTCGCTCGGAGAAAGAGCAACGCTTACAGGTTCGTGCGTTCCGCTATCGACCATGCGAGAGCACGTGCTCCTGATCGGCGGCGGTGGCCGCGAACACGCTATCGCTCGCGCGCTCGAGGACAGCGAGGCCGACCTCTACGCCTGCGCGGGGAACCGAAACCCGGGAATCGCTCGGATCGCGAGCGAGTTCGAGACGCTCGAGACGACCAACCCGAAAGCCGTCGTCGAATACGCCGAAGAAGTAGACGCGACGATCGCCGTTATCGGTCCCGAGGCACCCCTCGAGGCCGGCGTCGCGGACGAACTCGAGGCCGCGGGGGTCTACCCGTTCGGCCCGAAGGAGGACGAGGCCCGGATTGAGACGGATAAGGCCTTCCAGCGGCGGTTCATGGCGGAACACGACATCCCGGGCTGTCCGGATTTCGAGACCTTCGACGATATGGAGGCCGCCTGCGACTACATCGACGACTACGACGGCGATCTGGTGATCAAACCCGCTGGCCTCACGGGCGGCAAGGGCGTGAAGGTCATCGGCGATCAGGTTACACCCGAGGAGGGCAAGGCGTACATCCGCAACTCCGACTACGACCGGATCGTCCTCGAGGAACGCCTGATCGGCGAGGAGGTCACGATTCAGGCGTTCGTCGCCAACGGGGCCTTCGAGACCGCACCCGCCGTGCAAGACCACAAGCGCGCCTACGAGGGCGACGAAGGGCCGAACACGGGCGGAATGGGCAGTTACTCCGACGCGACGAACGAACTTCCGTTCATGACCGAAGCGGACTACACGGAGGCCGTCTCGATCATCGAGGCCACCGTCGACGCTCTCGACGATTATCGCGGGATTCTGTACGGTCAGTTCATGCTCACGAGCGAGGGCCCGAAGGTCATCGAGTTCAACGCCCGCTTCGGCGACCCCGAGGCGATGAACACGCTTCCCGTCCTCGAGACGGACTTCCTCGACGTGCTGACGGCCGCTCGAGACGGCGAGGCCCCGCCCGAACTCGACTTTGCCTCCCAGGCAACGGTCTGCAAGTACGCCGTGCCGGAGGGGTATCCGACGGATCCAGAGGCGGGTGCCAAAGTGCAAGTGGACGAAGAGAGTGCCGGTGACGCGCTCCTGTACTACGCCAGCGTCGACGAGCGCGACGACGGCATCTACACGACCACCTCGCGCTCGTTCGCCGTTGTCGGTCTCGCGGATTCGATCACCGAGGCCGAGGAAATCGCGGAGGACGCCCTCGCAGTTGCCGGCGACGAGGGGCTACACATGCGCCACGACATCGGCAAACCCGATCTCGTCCAGCGGCGGATCGATCACATGAACGAACTCCGCGAAGAATAGCTCGACCGGCCGTCGGCGACGGTTCGATTCCGCGCTCGTTATTCGCCGCCCCGATTCTGTTCGAACTCGTCCGTTTCCTCGATCGACGACTCGACGTCCGACTGGACGTTACCGATGTCGACGTTCGAGCGCAGTTGGTCTCTATCGATCGCCTCGTCGATCGTCCCAACGTCGGTCACTGCTTGTAGTCCCTTCTGGTCGATCGCCGCCTCGAGCGATTTGCCATCGATAGCCGCGGCGAGCGAGTCCTCGTCGGCCTCCGTCGCCGCCTGCAGGGCGCGTCGAACGGCGACGTAGCCGACCAGGGCGGCCCCGCCGGAGGCGATCGCTCCCGGGACGCCGTAGCGTTTGTAGCCGAACGACACCGCCTTTTTGCCGACCGAGAGTGCTCCGAGCATCGTACCACACGTCCACACGGGAGCGGAAAGAGGCCGAGGCTTTCGTACGACGACCGGGAGCAAAGCGGGACTCGAGCCCTAAATGACGATGATAATCGACGCCAGTGCGCCGCCGACGAGGAGCAGTGCACTGTAGGCTGCAACCTGCTTCCGAAAGTCGTGGTTCGGTGACGTCGACGCGAGGAGCGTCTTGACCAGAATGCTCGAGACCGTCGCGAGTAAGATCGCGATCGTCGCCTCCGCCGGACCCAGTTGCCCGCCGCGGTAGAGGACGACGGCCGAGGTGGTCGCGCCGGCGCTCGAGACGAAGCCGCTCGCGACGGCCGTCGCGTAGAAGCCGAGCGTGCCGAACCACGTCTCGGCGAGCGACCCGAAGACGAGCACGACGAGGAAGACGGCCCCGAACGCGAGCGCGTTCTTCATCGAGAACGGGCTCTCGAGTTCGATCGGCCCGGACTCTCGCCAGTCGGCGGTCGTGGCCGCGATGATGAAGGCGATCACGATGACCGCCCCGAGCGGGATAATCGCCTCGAGAAGGACGGTGGTGTCGCTGCCCACGGTAAAGCCGACCGCGATGGCGAGGTTGCGCGCGGCCATCGCCGCGTTCGCGAGGAGGATCGCGGCGACGGCGTACGACGCCGCTTCGGGGCGCTGACGGACGTGATCGAGCATCGTCCCGACGACGGCCGTCGAGGAGGCCAGCCCGCCGAAGAAGCCGGTCACCGCGATCCCCCGGCCGCCGTAGGTCGAGACGATCGCGTAGTTGACGATGCCGATCCCGGCGACGGCGACGACCATCAGCCAGATCACCTGCGGCTCGAGCGGGATGACGATTCCGGCGATCTCGGGGTTCCACTCGGCGGGCAACAGCGGATAGACGACGAACGCCAGGATGGCGAACTCGGTCGTCGAGCGCATCTCCTCGCGGGTGAGTCCCCACGCGAACTCGTGGAGTTCGCGCTTGAGGACGAGCAACAGCGACGAGAGCACGGCGACCGTGACACCCTCGAGGATGAACCCGGCGGCGACCAGTGCGCCGATCCCGTAGGCGACGAGCATCGACACCGACGTCGTCAGCGAGAGCCCGGTTTCGCCGTCGTCGTCCAACAACCCCTGCACGGCCAGCAACACGCCCTGAACGATGACGAGAATGCCGCCGAGCACGAGCAGCCCCTCGCCGATCTCGGTTTCCGAGGCCAGCAGGGTGAAAACGGCGCCGAGGAGACTGATCAGCGAGAACGTCCGGATGCCGGCCGACTTCTGGGACCACTCGCGCTCGAGACCGAGGAACATCCCGAGCGCTCCGGCCAGGGCGAGTCGGACGACGGTCTCGTCCAGCGGCGCGTCCGCGAGCTGCAACGTAACCTCGTTCACTCCCGGACGTTCACCACGAGCACACATAAGCGACCTGCCGGAGTCGTCGGCGTGGACGGCTCTCGTTACGGATCGACGGCCGCGATAGTGACGGTCGACCGGCGGCAGCCACTGCGCCAGCGATCACGTACAGGATCGCTCGAGCGCTACGCGGACTCCTCGCGCAGTCGTCGCCCGTCCCGCGGACAGTACTCGAACGACGGTTCCGTGGCCCCTTCCCGAGAACACGACGGTTCCGTGGTCCGAAACGAACAGGCGAGATACTGTTTCGTCGTTTGCCGACGGGACCGCTCGGCCATCCCGTTCGATCGACCCCACCCGAAGACGAACGGAACGAACGGGAGGAAGAGCCCATGATGAATTGCCGTCCGGTGGGCACGTCGACGATCCGGAGCTCATAGCCGTCGTCGCCGACCGTGATTTGTTCGTCCGCGTCCCCGGAATTGGTGTCTGGATCGGTGCTGTCTCGAGAGGGGGTTGTGCGGGGCTCCGTACCGAACCCATGTATTGGCTAGTGACAGGGGTTGCTCTCGTCAAACAATTTATCGATCAATCGCTGACCAGCCGGAACGGATGGCGTCGGCTACTGAGTGTGTTCATTACCGACTTCACAGTCGAGTTTCTCGATACCGCGCTTGCCGACACGCCGCGTGTAGAACATGTCGTTCGCGAGTCCTCGCTCGTTCGAGATTTCGATTGCTCGACCAACGGGTAGGCCGAGTGGCTACTCTTGTTCTCCGTATTCGATGTCAGTTCTGTTTCGGCCCCGTCAGAAACCAAGCGACGAGTTTGGCTTCACCGGTTCGTAATACGGTACTGGCGGTTGATTTGTCCACGCCGAGAGTTTCGGCCAGTTCAGCCAGGGTACAGTCTCGAGGGACTTCGAAGTAGCCTGCTTGGAGCGCGGCGTCAAGGAGTTCGCGCTGACGATCAGTCAACAGCGATTCCGGATCCGTTGTTCCGACAATCGACTGCAGTTCGTACGGCTGACCAGCCTCATCGAGGGCGTCTCCAAACCGTTCGAGGTCGTCCCGTGTTCCTGTCAGGTCGAACTCATACCAGCCGTCTCGGACGACGACGGGGAATTCGACCGTCAGCGCGGACGATTCGACGAATTCGTAGAGTTCAATGTCGGTCGTTTCGTACTTCGTGAGGGCGCGTTCGTCGGTTGCTTCGAGCAGTTCCCACCCGTCAATCGACGACTGTGGGCGATCGATGATCGCCTGCGGGTCGTCGGCGATGACCTCACCGAGTTCAACCGCTTTCTCGCCGATACGCAGCCCCGAGAGGAGTCTAAACGTTGCGTCTGGAAACGCTCGTGACGTGTCGGCTACCCAGATTCCTTCCGGAAGTTGAACCCGGAATTTGGCGCTAATCATTGCCCCTTTCTTCCGATGTCGTCGGCTCGAGTCGGTGTGCGTATCGCCCATTCTCACTCGTATCAGATACCCGCCATTCCACTGAGTGTGGCTCCAACATGTTGGACTAATTTGCAAGGTCCACTCCTGAGACCATGAACGTGATGACACAAGCCGAACCTGCGTCGGGAACTGAATCGAACGAGGACGCGCCGAAGCCGACTGCGCCGTCCGAGAGAATCGTCAGCTTGGACGTCCTTCGCGGCTTTGCACTTCTCGGTATCCTGGTTATCAACATCTGGCTGTTTTCGATGCCGCAAGCTGCGGCATTCAATCCGACGGCGTATGGAGATTTCACGGGCGCAAATTACGCGGTCTGGTTCGTCAGTCACGTCTTCTTCGACCAGAAATTCATGACGCTGTTTACGCTCTTGTTCGGAGCAGGAATACTGTTGTTCACGGCAAGCAAAGAGCGAAACGGACAACCGGCGATTCGACTTCACTATCGCCGAACGATCCTTTTGGTACTGATTGGTCTCGGTCACGCCTATCTGCTATGGTACGGTGATATCCTCGTTGTATACGGCATTTGCGCTCTCGTTGTGATCTTCGCCCGAAACTGGTCACCGATCAAGCAGGCGCTCACCGGACTCACAATGCTCGCGGTGCCAACGCTCTTTTCGGTACTCGGATGGCGCTACGCCGAGCACGTGCCCGAAGAGACGCTTGCACTATGGAACCCATCACAAGCGGTGATTCGAGACGAGATCACTGCGTATCAAGGACCCTGGGCGGACCAGTTCGCATACCGCGTTCCGACCGTGCTCGAAGCCCATCTCTTCGACATACCTGTCTGGTTGTTCTGGCGGGTCAGCGGCCTGATGTTGATCGGCATGGCGCTGTTTTCTTGGGGGGTCCTCTCGAACGATCGATCGGAGCGCTTCTACCGCCGGCTATTTGTTGCCGGAGCGGTCACCGGCCTTTCGTTGATCCTCGTGGGCGTCTGGTACAACACGACTCAGGAGTGGACTTTCAGCGAGGCTTTCTTCATTGGACGGCAGTTTAACTACTGGGGGAGCATCCCACTCGCTGTGGCCTACGTCGCTGGAATTATGCTCTGGTGTCGACGGCGACCAACCGGGGTCGTTTCCGCGGCACTGGCAGCGGTCGGACAGACCGCGTTTTCGAACTATCTGCTTCAAACGATTCTTGCAACATCGATTTTTTACGGGCACGGACTCGGTCTGTTCGGAACCGTTACACGGTTGGAGGCACTCGCAGTCGTACTCATGATCTGGGCTGTTCAGATCCCACTATCAGTGCTGTGGCTTCGACATTTCAGATACGGCCCCATCGAATGGGTCTGGCGAATTCTCACCTACGGAGAACGTCAGCCTCTGAAGAAACCAGAAACGGAGCAATCACAGCCGGTCAAGACGAAGAAAACGGAGCGATCCGACTAGATTCAACCCGTTTTGAAACCACGATGTTAGCTCTATTGAGGAAGAGAACGAACAAAATCGTCTCAAAGCACACCCAGGCAGCGACGCTCACTACCAGTCCGCACAGCAATCCCGCGACCGTGGTGATCGTTCGTGAACGGCCTAGAGTTCGACGTACTGTCCTTCCCAGTCGCGGCGGGCCTCAAGTTCGCGTCGGCCGCGACGCGTGAGCGTGTAGAAGTTGGTTCGGCGGTCGCGCCGTCCCTTCTCGACGAGCCCTTTGTCGACGAGGGTATCGAGATTCGGGTAGAGTCGGCCGTGGTGGATCTCTTTCTCGTAGTACTGCTCGAGTTCCTCTTTGATTGCTAGTCCGTGGGGTTCCTCCTCGCCAGCGATAACGTACAGCAGGTCACGCTGGAATCCTGTCAGGTCGTACATTGGGAAAGTACCAATTGCACTTACTGTCGAATTTTAATAAGGCTATCGGGTTGTTTCGATCGAAACCGGGATATTACCGTCGAGAATCGATTTCTGGAGCAAAACCGAATGATAACCCCTATGATGGATTCTCGGCCGAAGTTAGGTAACGTGCGGTTCATGTTTACAGTCCAGCCAAATAATTTCGGTATTATTATAATAGTAGAACGCGAAACGCGTCGCTCAAATTATCGAGCGTCCACCGACGAATGAGGCTGGCGCTGTTCGGTTAGCGTTCGTCGAAACAGGAAAGCAAATCGCGTGGCGGAAAAATGCCACGCGATCGCTTGCCGCCCTGAATTGGTCCCCGCTGACGCTTCGGCCCTCCAAGCGAAGCGTCAGGTGAACGATTTTGCCGAGTATACTTAAAGGTAACGACACCGACCGGACTGGTGATACGTCCGTTCGTCCGATCGGTTAGATATGTTCTTCCTCGAGAACCCAGCCGATCGCCCGTTTGTAGTAGGTAAACATCTCTCTGACGCCATCGTGGCGCATCTCCTCGCTCTCGAGGTGCTCGGTGAGGAACTCGTACTGCTCGCGGATCTCTTCTTCGTCTCGCATGGGTGGTCAGTACGCGTGCGGAACGGAAAAAAGGTCGCCGTGATCGGGCTTGCTGGATCGAAATCCGCCGACAGGCGTTCGCCGACGATTCGACCACCATCGCCAGCGACGAGTGCCACTCGTTCGAAGCGAGGAGTAACAGCGGGTGTCGAGGGACCAACACCGGATTAGGATCGTTCCTCGAGACCGTTCCCGTCACTTTCAGCGTGAAGCCGCCGGTTTCGATCCGACAACAGTTGTACAAACAGTTCACAGGGGCCGGCGTCCGAACCACGGGCGAGCTTGCGATCCATCTCGCGAACGCCCGCGCGACAGCCACGAGTTCGAACGGCGTACTGTCTCGAGTCGCGGTTCGGACAGCAGCCGCTGGCTAACCTATCGCGCCGAAGAAAATCGATGGGATACGGCGGCCGATCGGCCGCCAGTATTCGTAGCGACCGCAGCGTGCACTTGAGCGTCGACGTCGCTACCGATTAGAGCCCGTCGTCGGACTCGTTGTCGTCGGATTCGTTGTCGTCGGTCTCGTTGTCGTCGTCCGCGAGGCCGTTCCCGCCGTCCTCGCCGAGGGTCAGCGTGAGTTCCTCGTCGTCGCCGTCGATTTCGACTTCGTCCTCGGCCTCTTCACCGTCGGATTCGGCCATAACGGTGTACTCGCCGTCTTCGAGTTCGTCGAATTCGACTTCTCCGTCCTCGTCGGTCTCCTCTTCGCGCGGGAAGTCCTCTCCCCCGTCGTCGGCGAGGCCGTTCTCTTCGGTCTCGTTGTCGTCGGTTTCGTTGCCGTCGGTTTCGTTGTCGTCGGTCTCGTTGTCCTGAATGGATGAACCGGTTTCCGTCTCGTTGTCGTCGGTTTCGTTGTCGTCGGTTTCGTTGTCGTCGGTTTCGTTGTCGTCGTCCGCGAGACCGTTCTCGTCGTCGTCCATCATGCCGCCGTCGGCTTCGTCGAGTTCGACGGTCGCGCCCTCAACGGGTTCCCCGCTGTCATCTTCGACGGTAACGGTCAGTGTGTACGTCTCGCCGTCTTCACCTTCGTCCTCGGTCTCGTTGTCCTCCGTCTCGTTCTCTTCCGCTCCGTTTTCTTCTGTCCCCGGATCTTCTTCGGCTTCGTTACCGTTTTCGCTTTCGTTATCGTCACCGGGACCCTCGTCGGCACAGCCGGCGAGGACGAGTGCACTTGCGGTACCTGCTGCGGCGACGAACTTGCGTCGGTTCAGTTCTGAATCGGACATATCTCTGGATAGGACCTTTCCGTTGGTTTCAGTGCGGCCTGCAACTGCCGTCCGTTAATGACGTGTTGAACGTAACCACAGAACGTGTGACCGTCATCGACCGAGAACCGTTCGGCGGGTAACTCCGGTTGGACCGGTGAAATCGTCGGTCGGGAGACACCGTTCGCGAGGCGCTCGGCCGTGGAGCGCCGTCGAGACTGCCGGCGAGGGCTAAATTACGAGCGCCGACTCATTCATAACATAGTTGTAGTTTCAGTGCAATGTTCGGATCGTGAAGCGCCGGATCGCCCTCGGTTTCGTGTTCGCCGTTGCCCTCCTCGCCCTCCTCGTTCGCGCCGTCGGCAGTCAGGACATCGTCGCCGAACTGTCGACGGCCAATCTCCGGTTGCTGGGTCTCGGACTGCTCTCCGGACTGCTCGCACTGACCTTTCGCGGCCTGGTCTGGGAGCGGTTCGTCTCGCTGGTGGACGACACGATGCCCCGCAGCCGGATCGCCGGGGTCTTTCTGACGGCGATGTTCGTCAAGTACGCGACGCCGTACGGCCAGCTCGCGACGGAGCCGTTCGTCGCCTACCTGATCTCGCGCGACGGTGAGATGGCCTACGAGGACGGACTCGCGAGCGTCATCTCCGCCGATCTGCTGAACTACGTTCCCTACTACACGTTCGGCTTTCTGGCGCTGGGGATGATCGCCACCGGCGGCGCGATCGGGACCGGAATGAGCACCCAACTCGCTGCGTTCGGTGCCTTGTTCGTCGTCGTCGCCTCGGTCGTATTCGTCGCCGTCCGTCGACCGATCGTCGTCTACAGGCTCGTCCTCGGAATCGCCGGCGTCGGTCGCCGTATCGTCAGCCAATTTACCGACCGATTCGATCAACAGCTCTCCGCCGGTGCCGTTCGGTCGCGACTAGACGGGTTCTATACGACGGTCGAGACGATAACGGCGGACAAACGGACCCTCGTAATCGCGTCCGTCTACGCCCACCTCGGCATGGCATTCCTGATGCTCCCGGTGTACATCGGCGCGATCGCGCTGGGCTATCAGCTCACCCTTCCCGTCGTCGCTATCGTCGTCGCGCTCGGGAAGCTGGGATCGGTCGTCCCCTCTCCCGGCGGGACCGGCGGTGTCGAAGCGGTCGTGACGGCCGGACTCACCACGCTCGGCTCGCTCGAGCCAGCCGCCGCCCTGACCGTCGCGCTCATCTATCGGCTCAGTACGTACTGGCTCGCGATCGGAATCGGCGGCATCTCCGCGGCCGGATTGTTCGCCAGAGAGCCGTAGTGCCCTCGAGAGAGACGCTCGACTCGAACCCGCGGACGCAGGCCAGAGCGCAGCGGGCCCGAGCGCTCGACTCCGGTGTGGTTTTTGGTGTCCTATCCGTACGGTCACGTATGAAAATACGGGGTGAGCGAGAGTGTACGGAGTGTGGAACCCGCTGGTCGTACTACGAGACGGGCAGCGTCGGCTGTCCGGGCTGTGGCAGCCTCCGCAGCGTCGGCGTCGACGACCGAACCGAACACACCGATATGCCGGTGGCGTTCGACCTCACGGCGGTCCGCAACGCCATCGACGAGGTCTCGAACGACGACCTCGCGGATCGCGCCCGCGAGGCGTGTCGCGAGTATATCCGCCGGCGCGGATTCATTACCGCCGGCGAGCTTCGGGACCTCGACGACAGCTACCTGGCTGCCGGCGAACTGCTCCACGTCGCCGATATCGTGGCCCGTGATATGCGTCTCGAGGAACGCGAGGAGCTCTACTTCCTTTCGTTGCTTCGCGACGCGGACGGCGGTGAGTCGAGTGACGCGAGGCGATCCTCGTCGGAGCCTCGATCCGACGTTGGCGAACGTCCGCCCGCAGCGGAGATCCCCACGTCCCTCCGCGCGGCCCGCGGGCTCGCGTACGCGAACGCCGTCCGCGAGTACCGGCGCGACGTTCGAACCTGGATCGCGGACCGCGAGCTGACGACGGCCGAGCGTACCGCTCTCGAGACCCTCGGCGAACATGTCACCCGCGTACGGATGCTCGATGGCGACGTCGACCCTCGGACGGCCGACCGCCTGGTCGAGGCGACTCGCGACCTCGCGAACGGACTGCGCGGCGACGAGGTGGCGTTCTCGCAGGCACAGGACCGACTGACGGGACTCGAGTTCGATGGAAGCTAGGTGATCGGCGTGAGGACCGAGCGCGGACCGACCGGAACGGAACCGACGTTCGAAGAGCACCAGTCGCTCCCCTCCTGGCTCGGACCGGCGCTGGTCGTGCTCTCGATACCGGCGCTCGTGGTCGCCCTCGTCGCGGTCCTCGAGGCAGGGGGGCCGACGCTTCGGGGGGCTGGGCTCGTCGTCGTGACCGTGGTGGCCGTCCTGGGACCGATTCCGCTGATCCTTCGATCGACGCTCCGAACGACGGTCCGCGACGACGGTGTGTACTTCCGGTTTCGCCCGTTCCACTGGTCGGAACGCTACGTTTCGTTCGAGGAGATCGAGAACGTCCGACGGAGCGAGCGTCGCGCCTATCAGTACGGGCTCCGGCGGACGCGATGGGGCTGGGAGTATCGACCGAACGCGAGCGACGGCGTCGACATACACCGGAGGAACGGCCCGGCGATCTTTCTCGGATCGGAACGGCCACACGAACTTCGGCAAGCGATCGAAGAAGGGGTGCGGCGAACTCGACACGGGTAAGAGAAGCCGAGTCGAATAGACCGTGTCTCAGGGCAACTCGACGTCGATGTCCGTCTGCTGGCTCGCCGCCTCGACCGTATTATAGAGTAACATCGCACGCGTCATGGGGCCGACGCCGCCGGGAACCGGCGTGATCGCGCTGGCCTGTTCTTTCGCGCTCTCGAACTCGACGTCGCCGACGAGTTCGTACCCCTTTTCGTTATCGGCATCGACGCGGTTGACGCCGACGTCGATCACGACGCTGCCCTCGCCGATCATCGAGCCGTCGATCAGTTCGGGAACCCCGGCAGCGGCGACGACGACGTCCGCACCGCGCGTCTTCTCGGCGAGGTTCTCGGTCCGGGAGTGACAGACCGTCACCGTCGCGTTGCCGTCGTCGGCCTTCTGAATCAACAGGTTCGCCAGCGGCTTGCCGACGATATCCGAACGGCCGACGATCGTCACGTCCTTCCCTTCGGTCTCGACGCCGGCGCTCTCGAGCAGCTTCTGTACGCCGTGGGGCGTACAGGGCCGGAATCGAGCGTCGCCCGCAACGACGCGGCCGACGTTCTCGGGGTGGAAGCCGTCGACGTCCTTCGCGGGATCGACGCGGCGGATGACCTCGCGGTAGTCGACGTGATCCGGGACGGGCGCCTGGACGATGTAGCCGTGGACATCCGGATCGTCGTTGAGATCGGCGATCGTTTCGTACAGTTCCTCTGGCGGCGCGTCTCCGTCGACATCGACGTGAATGCTCTCGATGCCGACCTCCTCGCAGTCGCGCTGTTTCATGTTCACGTAGGTCTGGCTGGCGGGGTCGTCGCCCATCAGAACGGTCGCTAGCCCCGGTCGCGCGCCCGCGTCGGCGAGCGTCTCGATTGCGTCCGTCAGATCGTCACGAATCTGGCTCGCGACCGCGTTGCCGTCGATGATCTCCGTCATTGTTCGACTGGGCGACCGCGAGGCTCATTAACCCTCGGGTTCGTGCTCAGAATTAGAATTAACACGCGCCAAATATGCACGCATGTGTATAGTTATGCCGTCAGAACCGTTCCTCGAGGAACTCTCGAATCGCCTCGTTGACCGGCTCGGGGCGCTCGAGGTTCGACGTGTGACCGGCCGCCGGAATCCGTTCCATCCTGGCGTCCGGAAGCTCCTCGAGCATCGGTTCGGCTCGCGAGGGGTCGATCGAGGGATCCTCCTCGCCGTGGACGATGAGGACGGGCACATCGATCTCCGAGAGTCGGTCCGTGACGTCGGGCCGGTCGAGCCAGGAGTGCAGTTCGTTATAGACCGCCGCGCCGGGGTAGGTCGCCCAGCGATCGACCCACTCCTCGACGAGTGCTGGGTTCTCCTCGCGGGTCGTCTCGCCGAAGAGATAGCCGGTGACCCCCTCCGCCAGCGACCGCGGGGTGGAATCGGTCGAGCCCTCGAGTGGGTCGACGAGTTGGCCGTAGGTCTCCCGTTCTTCGGCCTCGTGCGGTGAGGCCATCGAATCGATCAGGATCAGTCCGTCGACTCGCTCGGGATAGGCGAGCGCGAACCGCAGCGCCATGAATCCACCCATGGACATCCCGCCGATGACGGCGCTCTCTTCCCCAATTCCGTCGAGCAGTGCGTCGCAGTCCGCGACAAGATCGCCGAGGTCGTATCCCGGCGCGTACCGATCCGTCCGCGCGCGCAAATCGTAGGCGACTGCTCGGTAGTCGGGAGCGAGCGCCTCGAGTTGCGGTCGGAACATCGTTCGATCCATCAACGTTCCGTGAGCGAAGACGACCGGCCGCCCGTCGCCGCGCTCGGTCGTGAGGGCGTCGGTCCTGGTTCGATACATCGCCGTCGCTCCATCAGTTCCCATGAGAGTTGCTGACATGACACGTCTACAAAAACCTACGTGAACCGGTCAGCCAACGGCTCCTCGAAGCCCAGTTGTGGATGGAGAGACCGTGTGGCGGGCCAAGGCGGTTGAGTTCGTACGGGGCCGGTGTCGCCGACGGTCCCTGTAGTCGGCGACTGGGACACCGCCTTCCGGTTTCCTCTCTGGAACCATACATTCCTTGAACGCAAATAGTTATAAACGCCACACGAGATAACAGCGGTTCGTTCAAGCGGCTGTTTGGACAGAAATGGTAAGCGTATTTTCGCAAGAATAAGTATTTTAAAGATCCCCTGGGTGTCATACTCTGACAGACTATCGATGTCGAGAGACGACTTCAAGCTGATCAACGAGAAGGTTGGACCGATTGCCGCGGTTGCACTGCTCATCGGGACGGCGGTGGGGATGAGCATTTTCATCGTGCCGACGCAGATGGCGGTCGTTGCCGGGCCGAGCATCATCGTCGCGATTTTGCTATCCATCATTCCGATGGTGTTGGGCATCCTATTGCTGTTACAACTCGGGGGCGCGATTCCGGTCGCCGGCGGGGCGTACGTCTACGCCTCGCGGCTCGTCGGGCCGTACTGGGGTTTCTTGGGGGTCGCGGTGCCGGTCATGTCCGTCTGGGCGTACCTCCTGTTCGCGGCGCTCGGCTTCGCCGAGTACGTCCCCGTCTTCGCCGACTTGCCGACGCTGGCGTCTGTCTACCTTCTGCTTGGAGCGTTTCTGGTGTTCAACTACGTCGGCGTTCGGCTCGCTGCGAACGTCCAGATCGTCCTCGTCTGTCTGTTGATGGCCGCGATGCTCACGTTCATCGCCGGCGGATTCACCTCGTTCGACGCCTCGAACTTCGAGCCGCTGTTCCCGTCGGGCGAGGGTGAGCCCTTCGCCGACGGCTACGCGCCGTTCTTCCTCGCCGCCGTCACCCTGTACATCCCGTTCCAGGGATTCGCGATGATCATCGAGATCGGCGAGGAACTCGAGAATCCGGCGAAGAACATCCCGCGCGTGCTCGCGGTCGGGATGACGCTCGTCGCCGTTCTGACGATCGGCATCATCGTGGCGCTGATCGGTGCGGTGCCGTGGCAGGAGATCGTCGGCGACGACGGCGAAGCCGTCGAAGGCGGCCTCGCAGCCGTCGCGGAAGGGATCATGCCCGGCTGGGCGATCGCGTTCGTCGCGTTCGGCGCACTTGTCGCCGCCGCGACGACGACGAACACGCTGTACACGTCCTACTCGCGAACGATCATGCGCGCGGCTCGAGACGACGTTATCCCCAACTTCTTCGCGGGAATCGACGACCGGTTCGGCACGCCGAATCGCGCGCTGATGTTGCTCGCGGTGCCGCCGCTGCTGGTCGCACCACTGACCGGTCCCCTCGGTGGGATACTCGCGGTCGACGTACTCGACTGGCTCGTGACGATCACCGTCACCGGGATCTTCATTAGCTTCATGATCAGCGGCGTCGCCCTGTGGAACCTCCCGAAGATCTTCCCGGACCGGTACGAGTACTCGTTCTACAAGCTCCCGATGCCGCTACTGAAGGTCGTCGCCGTGGGGAACGTCATCGTCTCGGCGATCTTCATGGTGTTCGTCGCACTGGGTGCACCGAGCGCGCTCGGGGTTCAGTTCGGTTGGATCGCACTGGTCTCGCTGCTGTACGTCTACCGCGTCCGCACGTACGACAAGGACGGGGAGGACCTCCGCGACAAGATGGCGTTGCTGCACAAACACGAGTCGATCGGCGGCGGCGATACGGACAGCGACGACTGACCGGCGATCTCTCGAGCGCCGTTTGCTCCGCTGTGAGCTTCGGTTTGACGTACCCGATTCCGAGACCGCTTACTCGTCGGTGTCGCACTCGGCGGTGACGACGTGATCGTCCCCGGCCTCGAGTTCCGGTCCCAGACGTGTCCGAATACGGTGTGGATCGGTACCGGATTTCATTGCATATTTATGACAGTCGGGCGTGTGTCACACGTTGTGACATCGACTGATCCGTTCGGTCGTGCGATCCGCGACCACCACTTCGGTGTCCGGGAGGCACCGCTCCTCGACCGCGACGGCGACGCCGTTCGGGAGCACGCCATCGAGGACTGGTACTTCGGAGAACACGACGACTGCGCGTGGCGGGATCGATGGCTGAACGGCCCGTTGCTGGATCTGGGAGCCGGTGCGGGGAGAGACGCCCTCTACTACCAAGAGCGATTCGAGACCGTCGCGATCGATGTCAGCGACCATCTCGTCGAGACGATGCAGGATCGCGGCGTGAACGACGCCCGTCAGGCGGACATGTTTTCGCTCCGCGACCAGTTCGACCGCGATCGGTTCCGATCGGCCCACTCGATCGGGACGCAGGTCGGGCTGGCGGGCTCGATGGACGGCGTTCGTGCGTTTCTCGAGGATCTCGCGTACGTGACGACGCCCGGCGGGACGGCGGTTCTCGACAACTACGTCCCCAGGGGCGACGCTGCGAACGATGTCTTCGGCTACCGAGACGATCCGGCACCCGGGCTCGCCCATCGAGTGTACCACTGCGAGTACGAGGGCGATGTCGGGCGAACGCTGCTCTTTCGCGTGTTCAGCGTCGACCGACTCCGGGAAGCGACGATCGGAACGCCGTGGGAGGTCGTCGCGACCAAGCGCGGAGAGACCCAGTGGCGAACGATACTCGAGAAGCGGTAATACTGGGTCGACTACGTCTCACCAGGCCGTCAATGTCTCACTCCCGTCGCGGTGCGGGCGATCGAGATCCCACGAGTGGTCGTTCGCGGACCGGAGAATTAAAAGCCGACTTCAAGCGACTGATGGCCTCTATCGCGAGTTTCTATTCGTACAGCGGGTTCGCATCACACAGCGACTGGACGTCCTCGCGGACCTCGTCGATGACCGACTCGTCTTCCGGCGCGTCGATCACGCGGGCGATCAGATCGCCGACTTGACGGCAGTCGTCCTCGTCGAAGCCGCGGGTCGTCAGCGCGGGCGTACCGGCGCGGATGCCCGACGGATCGAACGCCGAGCGCGTCTCGCCGGGAACCGTGTTCCCGTTGAGGACGATGCCGGCGTCCTCTAAGGCCTCTTCGGCGTCGCCGCCGCTCGTGTCGGGGTGGCTCTCGCGGAGGTCGACGAGCACGAGATGGTTGTCCGTCCCGTCCGAAACCAGCGAGAAACCGTTGTCCACGAGGCTCTCGCCGAGCGCCTTCGCGTTCGCGATCGTCTGCTCGGCGTACTCCAAGAATTCGGGCTCGAGCGCCTCCTTGAAGCCGACGGCCTTGCCGGCGACGTTGTGCATGAGGGGGCCGCCCTGTCCGCCGGGGAACACCGCCGAGTCAACGTCGTCGGCGTACTCCTCGTCGCACATGACGATGCCGCCGCGGCCGGCGCGGATGGTCTTGTGCGTCGAACCGGTGACGAAGTCGGCGGTTCCCACCGGCGAGTCGTGGACGCCGGCGGCGACGAGCCCCGTGATGTGGGCGATGTCGGCGAGGTGGAGCGCGCCGACGCTGTCGGCGGCCTCCTGGATGCGCTCCCACTCGACTTCGCGCGGGTACGCGGAGTAGCCCGAGACGATGATGTCGGGTTCGAACTCGTCGGCCTGTTCGGCCAGGCCCTCGTAGTCGAGGTAGCCGGTGTCCGGGTCGACCTCGTACTGTTCGACCTCGTAGAACTGGCCGACGAAGTTCGCCGGGTGGCCGTGGCTCAGGTGACCGCCGTGGGTCAGATCCAGCGAGAGGATCTTGTCGCCCGGCTCGAGCATCGCGAAGTAGACGGCCTGATTCGCCTGCGTGCCCGAGTGGGGTTGGACGTTGATGTGCTCGGCACCGAACAGGTCCTGGGCGCGGTCAATCGCGAGCTGTTCGATCTCGTCGGCGTACTCGCAGCCGCCGTAGTACCGGGATCCGGGGTAACCCTCGGCGTACTTGTTCGTCAGCGCACTCCCCTGGGCGTCGATGACGGCCTCGCTGACGTGGTTCTCGCTGGCGATCATCTGCAGCGAGTTCCGCTGGCGATCTACCTCTCCCTCGAGTGCATCGGCGACGGCGGGATCGACGTCCCGAACGTGCTCGTGGTCCATGTTCGATGTGCGGTCTGGCGTCCGCATAAGTGTACCCGTCTTCGGCAAGTGGAGCCACTACTCGCGCGTCTCGAACGGGGACGAGGGACCGCTCGGGAACTCTCCGTAACTCCCAAACGGACTGATGTTCACGAGCGAGTGACGACCGATCTATCCCCCGTTCGTTCCCCCACCCGATACAACTAACTTACCGGAGAAACATTCAGCGTACCGAATGATAGAGTGGACGATGGACGACGAGACGCTCCGCGTCACGGATGCCGACAACACCGAGTTGTCGGTCCAGGGTGGCGAACTCGTCGTCGATGGTCCCGGCCCGGACATCCAGCGCCCGGTCGACGAGACCGCGGTCGTGACGACGAACGAACTCCGATTCCCCCACGCCGTCGCCTACGCGTTCTCGCTCGGCTCGGACGAGCAACACGAACTCGACCCCGACGGCTCGCCGCTCTCGCTCCCGCCCGGCGAGTACGTCGTCGACATCGATACGGAGATCAAGACCTACCTCCGGTTTTCCGGCGCGGCGACCATCGAAAAGACCGACGGCTTCGAGGAGACCGTCGTCACGTTTCCGGACCGGGTCCGCGTCATCGTCGGCTTTCGGAGCCACCACGAACTTCCCGCGGGGACGATCACCGTCCCGGACACGCCAGACGGACTCGCGGCGGGGATCACCCACCTCGCGGCCTCGCACAAAACGGACGGACCGGACCGGACCTACCCGACGCTTCGCGGACATCCGTCGCTTCTCGAGCATGGCGACGCCCTCGAGATTCCCGACTGTATTCGCGACGACTTCTCCGAGTCGGGCATCGAACTGGTCGTGCCGCCGGAGTACGAGTCGCTGTTCGTGACCGCCCCGCTTGCCTACTACCTTCAGGCGACCGTCCGGACTAGCGACCACCGCGGGACCACCCCCGTTCGGCCGACACTCCGCGTTCCCGAGTTCGCCGTCGAAACGAGCCTCTCGCCGATGCCCGAGCTCGAACGCGACGTCGAGCGACTGCTTCGAAAGGTGTTCTTCCTCGATTGTCTCGTGCGCAACGCCGGCCCGTACGGAACCGATCTGGCGGAGCTGAGCGTCCTCGAGGTGCTCGGACTCGACGCCGACGAACTGTACGAGGCGAGCCCACAGGAGCGACTCGCGACCTACCTCGACGTCCCCTACACGGCGATCGAGCACCGACTCCCCGACTGGCATCTTTCGACGTACGTCTCGCCACGCTACGAGAGCATCGAATCGCTCCCTTTCCTGCTCGATCGCCTGAGCATGATCTACACCCCCCGAACCTCCGAACTCGAGGGGCGAGAGCTGGTCGAACGCTCGCTGGAGGACTTCTACCGCGGCGGCAGTCGAGACTCCGGACCCGGAACCGCCGTACTCGACAGGGCGAGCGCCGGCAAAGTCGCGTCGGTGGATATCGTCAAACCCGAACTTCGAAACGGCCGGGTCCACGGCTGGCTGGCGGACGGTGTTCCCATCGACGTCTTCAAAACGACGCTGAACGCCTACCACAACCGACTCGACTTCATCGAGCGCTCGAGCGATTCAACCTCGATCTGTGTCGTCCTGAACGATCCGGAGATGGCCGGCGAGCACGACGATGTCGCCAGAATCTACCGCCAGCGCTCGGAGGAGCTGACGATGGACGTGACCGTCGAGGAGTCGTTGACGACGGCCGACCTCGCCCGCGTCTTCGAGGACGACCACGACTTCGTCCACTACATCGGGCACTGCGAGACCGACGGACTGCGCTGTCCGGACGGCTACCTCTCGACCGACAGCCTGGGTCGGTGTAACGCCCAGACGTTCTTCCTTAACGCGTGTGGCTCCTACTACGAGGGGATGGGACTGATCGAGAAGGGAAGCGTCGCCGGCGCGGTTACGTTCACGAAGGTGTTGAACGATCACGCGATCAAGGTCGGGTCGACGTTCGCCAAACTCCTCGTCCACGGATTTAGTATCGAGCGCGCGATGGGGCTTGCACGCCGACGTATCATGATGGGGAAAGACTACGCCGTCGTGGGCGACGGGACCCACTCGCTCGGGCAGGGCGAACACCAGTTACCGATCACCATCACGCTCGAAGAACTCGAATCCGAGGGCGACCAGTATTTAGCCACGTTCGACTGCTACTCGACGCGAGTGATGGGGTCGTACTACTTCCCCCACACCGAGGATAACGAGTACGCGTATCTCTGCGGCGGGACGTCGAACTTCACGCTCTCCGAGTCCGGCGTCCACTCCTTACTCCGCGAAACCGATGCGTCGGTCATCTACGACGGCGATCTCTACTGGTCGAAAGAACTCGCTGCCCGGTTCGACCGCTGATTATGGTCCGCTGTAGGTTGTGACCCGTTTCGCCTGCAGCCGCTCCGGCCGCGTCGTCGCCTGCGACGACTGCTCAACGGCGTCGACCGTCACGTCTCGAGAACAGGTGTACGCGTCACGCATGTACTCACCTTTGGCCGACACGATGATATACATAGTGGATCGGTAACTGGCACGCTCGCGCTCAATTTATCGCCGTACCCGAGAACGTTTCCGCGAGCCGTGACCCTGTCGCGTGTGTACGGGGAAACGGAGTCTTCATCCGTGGCTGGCGAGGGCGTCGATAGTTTCGCGGTGACCAATCGAATCCTCTGCGTCGGCGACCGGCCCTTTTCGACCGTTACTCGGTAGCACTGTTAATCAATTTGCGGTGGGCATCTATTTTTAACTGATACCGTATAGTTAAATAGAATGCCGTGCACTATGGTACCGTATGGAACCGATGCTTATACTCGAGGTCAGTACCGCACTGTACGAAACAGGTTCAGTCATGGCATCACTGGGTGGAGATTTTACCATTCTCAATCGAGTCAGTACGTACAGCGGTCCCTAATCCGGATGCCACGATGACTGTTTTTTCGGGGCCAGCATCGAACCGAACATGAACTGCATAGTCGACCGAGACGGTCGCACATTGCACGACTCCGCCACAATCGTGTTACACGACCGTCATTGTATCTTGAAAGCACACTGAAAATTCGATGGAAGAATCGACAAATCCTACCGCAAACATCGGCAGAGTTCAAGTTGTAGCGGCGAATCGGCCAACAAAATTAAGTGCTTTGCAGACGATTACTTCTGTATAGACATGACCTCGAATTTACTCAACCACCAGATTGACGATATCCTCGACTCCATCCTCGAGGACGCGTCAGGCGACGTGTACATGGTCAATCCATCCGCGGATGCGATCGAAGAGTTCGTTTCAGTCGCGATCGCGTTCGATGGCGACCTGCCGACGGTACACATGCTCGCCGACGAACGGACGCTGAAAGACGTTATGGACGACTTCATCGTCGCCTCGAACGCCGCCGACCTCATCAGCCAGGACGCACTCGCCCTGCGAACGCTCGAGGAGGCCCCCGAAAACTCGCTGCTCGTCACCGACGAGCGCGTTATTGCCGTCGTCCACGCCGGCGACCGCGTCGGCGGCCTCGTCACCGACGACGACAGCTTCGTCGAGGACACCTTCGACACCTACGCGGACCGCTGGGCGGACGCCTCCCAGTTCAACCTCCGAACGCCGCCGATCACGGCCGTTCGCGAGACGCTCGCCGACGAGATCAGCCCCGACGCTGAGGAGGACTTCACGGCGATCCTCAACTCGCTCGAGACCGCCCGCGGCGACGGTGACGGACTCGACGAAGTGACAATTTCGCTGCTCGTCGCGGCCAAGAACGAAGCGCTCCTCTACGACATCAGCAAATGGGGCGAGGACGTCGGTATCGCCTCCAAGGCGACCTTCAGCCGAACGAAGACCAAACTCGAGGACATGGGTCTCATCGACACCGAGAAGGTCCCGATCGACGTCGGCCGCCCGCGACTCCGCCTCAAGATCGGCGACGACCGACTCAACGAGGCCGACAACGGCCAGCTCGCGACAGTCGCGCAGTCGATTCTCAACTAAAACATTTTACTCTACGTTCTGACGGACTGACGACAGCGTAGCTGTCGCACAGTCCGTCGTCACTCGGTAAAATGTTTATAAAAAGCACTCCTCCTTCCGTTCTCTCGCTCGATAGCGACGCTTCGCGTCGCACCCTCGCTCGTTCACATCAATCGTCGGCCCGCTCACTCACCCTTCGGGTTCGCTCGCGGTGAGCATCGGGTGGCGGCCTGCCCTCCCCCGGGTCGCACGCTCGCCGGGTTCCGGCGAGCGTGTTCCCGGCCACGAATTTTTGTTCGGTGCATGGCGCAAACCCCAAGTCGCCGCCGCGAGACGACCCGAGTATGTACGAGGCCGTCCACGCCCGTCCCGACGGAGACAGCACGGTCGCCAGACTCGCCAAGACGGCGGCCGACTACGGCTTCGAGGGCGTGGTCGTCCGCAACCACCACGACTCGAGGGCCGAGTACGACGCTGCGGCGATCCGCGAGGAGTACGACATCGACGTCGTCGAGGGCGTCGAGATCCGGGCCGACAGCCCGCAGGAGGCCGGTGGCTCCGTCGGAAACTACCGCACCGACCAGACCATCGTCGCGCTGCACGGCGGGACGAACGACATGAATCGGTTCGCGGTCGAGAACGACAAAGTCGACGTGCTCGCCCATCCGATGGCCGACCGCGGCGACGTCAACCACGTCCTCGTGAAAGCCGCCGTTGAGAACGGCGTTCGCCTCGAGTTCTCCCTCTCGGGAGTCCTCCGCAAGAGCGGGGGTCGTCGAGTCAGGGAGATCCAGTCGCTGCGAAAGCTCGAGGAGATCGTCGACTACTACGACGCGCCGTACGTCGTGAGCGCGGACCCCGCCTCGCACCTCGAGTTGCGCGCTCCTCGCGAACTGATCGCCGTGGGGGAGCAACTGGGGTTCTCGAGCGAGTTTATCGAGGACGGGCTCGCGGAGTGGGGCCGACTCGCCGAGCGCAACCGACACGTGCAGTCCGAGTCGTTCATTGAGCCGGGGGTCGAACGGGGGAGATATGAAAAAGAGCCTTGAGGATCACGCCGCTCGATTCGACGAGCTAGCCGGCGAGTACGACGACTCGAACTCCGACGAGTATCGGGCCTGTGCGAACCTCGTGATCGAACACGCCGCCCCCGAGGCGGACGACATCGTCCTCGATCTGGGCACCGGAACGGGTGCCATCGCGCTCGCGCTCGCACCCGGTGCGAAGCGCGTCGTCGGCCGGGACATCAGCGAGGGGATGATGACCGAAGCCGAGGCGAAAGCCGAGTCCGAAGGGCTCGAGAACCTCGAGTTCGGCCGCGGCACGTTCCGCGAGCCCGACTACGACGACGACGTGGACGTGGTCACCTCGAACTTCGCGCTCCACCACCTCTCGGACACGGAAAAGCGCGAGGCGATCGACGTCATCGCGGCCCTCGAGCCCCGAAAATTCGTCCTCGGGGACGTGATGTTCTTCGGCGAACCCGATCCCGAGGAGCCGTTCTACTCGCCCGAGGTCGACGATCCGGCGACCGTCGGCACCCTCGCGGACGCCTTCACCGACGCGGGCTTCTCGCTGACCGCGGTCGAACGCGTCCACGACCAGGTCGGCGTCCTGGTCGCCGAGCGGACGCCGGCCGAGGCCGACGGCGTCACCGGCGATGACGCGGACGACGAGACCAACACGGGCGAATGAAACACCTCCCGAAACACCTCCAGCCGCGCTGGCGGTATCTCGCCGTCGAGATCGAAAGCTGGCCCGACGCCGCTCTCGATCGGCGGGCGTTCCAGCGCGAGTGCTGGTACGCGGCCCAGAACCTGCTGGGCGATCCGGGCAGCGCTCGCGCGGATATGACGGTCGTCAGGTTCGCGTTCGACGACGGAATCGGCGAAGCGATCGTTCGGGTCCGCCGTGGCCAGACGGAGCCGGCTCGCGCGGCCGTCGCCTGTATCGACGGTATCGACGGCGCTGCGGTCGGAATTCGGGTCCGCGGTATCAGTGGCACGATCCGTGCCGCTGAAGAAAACTATTTAGGTAAACGCCGGCAAGATTCGGAAGAGAGAAACGTCGTGTTCGGGAACGAGGAGCGAGTCGCCGTCCTGCGGGAATGCGAGGCAGACGTGCGACTCGATGAGACGTTTACGGGCGCGACAGACCTCGATTACGATTTAGTGTGAGACTATGCAGGGACAACAACAACAGCAGGCATACGACCGAGGTATCACGATCTTCTCGCCGGACGGCCGACTCTACCAAGTCGAGTACGCCCGCGAGGCGGTCAAACGAGGAACAGCGAGCATCGGCGTCCGAACGAAAGACGGCGTCGTCCTCGCCGTCGACAAGCGAGTCCCCTCCCCGCTGCTCGAGGACTCGAGCGTCGAGAAGATTCACAAGGCCGACAACCACGTCGGCATCGCGAGCGCCGGCCACGTGGCCGACGCGCGCCAACTGATCGACTTCGCCCGCCGCCAGACGCAGGTCAACCAGCTGCGCTACGGCGAGCCGATCGGCGTCGAGACGCTGACCAAGGAGGTCACCGACCACATCCAGCAGTACACGCAGGTCGGCGGCGCTCGCCCGTTCGGCGTCGCGCTGATCGTCGGCGGCATCGACAACGGCGAACCGCGCCTGTTCGAGACCGATCCGTCGGGGACCCCATACGAGTGGAAGGCCCTGGCCGTCGGCTCCGACCGCGGCGAACTGCAGGAATACTTAGAGGAGAACTACGACGAGGAAGCCGACCTCGACGGCGGCATCGCGCTCGCGCTCGACGCGCTCGCGTCGGTCAACGAGGGCTCGCTGCTGCCCAACGAAGTCGGTCTCGCAACGATTGACGTCGAGAGCGAATCCTTCGAGCAGTTCGACCACGACAAGATCGAGACCCACCTCGAGGAGAACGGCCTCCTCGACGACGGTGAGGACGACGAACCCGAAGAGTAGTAATCGAGACGGCGGCACTCCTCGCGGTTTCGTACCGAACGGCCCGCGCGACGCCGGACGGTCGCGGCGGATGCCGTCAGGAAAAGCTCTTTTAGGCGGCCGGGGGTACTCCCTGGTATGATATCGCTCGACGAGGCGGTGACGGCGCGACTCGAGTCACACGGGGCGCGCTTCGAAGTGCTCGTAGACCCGGACGCGGCGCTTTCGATCAAACGCGACGAGTTCGACGGCGATCTAGAGGAGGTCATCGCCGCCGAAGACGTCTTCGAGGACGCCTCGCGCGGCGACCGCCCCGCCGAGGATGATCTCGAGAAGGTCTTCGAGACGACGGACCCGCTCGAGATCATCCCGGAAGTAATCAAGCAAGGGGAGATTCAGATCACGGCCGACCAGCGCCGCGAGATGCAAGAACAAAAGCGCAGACAGCTGATCGACACCATCACGCGGAACGCGGTCAACCCGCAGATGGACAACGCACCCCACCCACCCGAGCGCATCGAGAACGCGCTCGAGGAGGCCGGCTTCACCGTCGATCCGATGGAACCGGTTCAACAGCAGGTCGACGACGCACTGGACGCACTGCGGCCGGTGATTCCGATTCGATTCGAGGAGGTAACGATCGCGGCCCAGATTCCCGCCGAGTACGCCGGCAGCGCGCAGGCGCAGGTCCGCCAGTTCGGCGACTTAGAGCGCGAGGAGTGGCAGCCCGACGGCTCCTGGATCGGCGTCATCACGTTCCCCGCGGGGTTGCAAAACGAGTTCTACAACGTCGTTAACGAACACTCGAGCGGGAACGCGGAGACGGAGATCATCAAGGACAAGGACGATCTGAAGACGCGGTAGAGCGAAACGGGTACGCTCCCAGTCAGTTCCTAACCGCGGTGGTAGCCCACCAGGAAGCCGCTGGTAAAGCCCGCGCCGACCGAGACCATCGAGAGCACCGACTCGAGCCAGTGAATCTCGTTCTGTGCGTGTTCCTGCGTCTCGAGGAGGCCAGCCGTGAGACGGCTCCAGTCGACGGTTACGATCTCCTGTGACTCGAGGTATCGAAAGGCCATCAACTGAACGCCGATGACGATTGCCAGCAATTTTGCGACCTGCTTCGTCGCGAATCCCAGTACCGCCCCGATAACCGCCCCACCCCCGAACTCGAGACCGAGCGTCGTCAGATCGACGTCTAGCATCACGGGTTCGTATTCGAGTCCGGTACGATTACTGTTGTGGTTGTCTGAGTTTCTGCTTTCCTGATATGTGGAGTGTGGTCAGCGGTTCGACCGCCGAACTGCTACCAGTACGAGCGGTCGGTCGTGGAACTACGAGCGAACCGCAAGACGGCATCGTGCACGGGATTCAAGACGATCGGACGCGTACGGGTAGCTATGAGTATCGTCCAGCCAATGGAGGTGTTCGACCGGCATCCGTAGTGTGGTCGGACACCCGTCGCGTCGCCTGCAGCGTCGGCGCGAGCAGTGCGCGCGAGCGACGGTTCGCCGGGTCGACGAGTACGGCCTCGCGCGAGGACGCGAGCACCGATCCCCGAACGCCACCCGCATTTTGCCACCCGCATGAACGCCATCATCGCCAAACGCGTCGACTCCGGAACGCCCGACACGAGTGAAATTCGCGACCTCGCCGCGGCGGCAGGGTACACCGTCGTCGGAGAGGTCACCCAGTCGCGGCGGGCCGACGCGGCCCTCCAACTCGGCGAGGGAAAAGCCGAGGAGTTGGCCGAGGTCGCCGTCGCCACGGAAGCGACGACGGTCATCTTCGACAACCGGCTCGGACCCTACCAGACGTACAACCTCGGACAGCTGCTTCCCGACGGCGTCGAAGTCATCGATCGGTTCACCCTGATCCTCGAGATCTTCGGCCAGCGCGCCCAGACGCGCAAGGCACAGCTCCAGGTCGAACTGGCCGAACTCCGGTACGAACTGCCCCGCGCCGAGGCCAAGACGAGCCTCGCCAAACGCGACGAACACCCCGGCTTCATGGGCCTGGGCGAGTACGACGAGAGCCGCGAACGGGACATCAAAGCCCAGATCAGCCGGATCAACGACGAACTCGAGCAGATCGAGCGAACCGAGGAGCAACGGCGGGAGCGCCGCCGAGACTCTGGGTTCGATCTGGTCGCGCTGGCGGGCTACACGAACGCCGGCAAGTCGACGCTGTTGCGACAGCTGGCCGACGATCTCACCGTCGAGGAGAACGAGGGACTCCACCCCGACCTCGACGCGACGGCCGAATCCCAGGACAAGCTGTTCACGACGCTCGGAACGACGACTCGTCGGGCGTCCATCGAGCCGCGGGACGTCCTGGTAACCGACACTGTCGGGTTCATCAGCGACCTGCCTCACTGGCTCGTCGAATCGTTCAAGTCGACGCTCGATTCCGTCTACCGGGCCGATCTGGTCTTGCTCGTCGTCGACGTCAGCGAACCAATTGACGAGATCCACGAGAAACTCGTCACCTGCCACGACACCCTCTACGAGCGCAACGAGGCGCCGATCGTCACGGTGTTGAACAAGATCGACACGATCGACGACGAGGAACTCGCGGAGAAACGCGAGGCCCTCTCGTCGCTCGCGCCGAACCCGGTCACCGTCAGCGGCATGGAGGGGACGAACGTCGAGGAACTGCTCGAGCGAATCGACCGCGAACTCCCCGAGTGGGAAGAAGAACGACTCCTCCTGCCGATGACCGACGAGACGATGAGCGTGGTGTCGTGGATCCACGACAACGCGAACGTCGATGACGTCACCTACGGCGACGAGGACGTCGTCGTCTCCTTCGAGGCTCGTCCTGCGGTCATCGAGCAGGCTCGTTCGCGCGCGACGGAGTTGCGGACGACCGCTGCTGAATCCGCGTAGTTTCTTCGAACGTGTTTTGACGGAATCCCGAGATGGCAAACACATGCCATCACGTTCGTCACCTGATATTGACGATCCACGTGCGTTCTACGACGCCTATGGCGAGCGCGAGTGGGAACGCCTCGAGGACGGTATCGACGGTCGACTGGAGTACACACTGACGATCGAAGCGCTCGAGAAACACCTTCCCTCTGGTGGACGCGTGCTCGACGCCGGAGGGGGTGCGGGTCGGTACAGTATCTGGCTCGCCGAGCAGGGATACGACGTTACACTGGTGGATCTCAGTCGCAGTCAGTTGGCCATCGCTCGCGAGCGAATCCGCGAACACGATGTCGAGTCGAACGTCACGCTTTCACAGGGGACCATCACTGATCTCGGCGTGGCCGCGAACGCGTTCGATGCGACGTGTTGTCTCGGTGGTCCGCTCTCTCACGTGTTAGACGAGACGGATCGAACAGGCGCAGTTCGTGAACTCGAGCGAGCGAGTGCCCCCGGGGCACCGGTGTTCGTTTCCGTAATGGGTCTGCTCGGTGCCGTCCAGTTGTACCTCCTGACCGGACACAATCTCGAGGCCCTACCGGCGCTGCTCGAGCACGGCGATTACGATTCGGCGTTGCTCGGCGAGTACGGGTACGAGAACGAGTTCACCGCGACGCACTTCTTCCGACGCGCGGAACTGGAATCACTCCTCGAGAACGGCGGTCTCGACGTCGTGACGACGGTCGGGCTGGAAGGGCTGGCGTCTCCACTCCACGACAGTCAGTTCAAGAGCCGTCTGAACGAGGTCACAGACGCTGAACGGGCCGCACTCGAAGAGACCGTGCGGCGGACCAACAGTGATTCGCTCGTGGCGGAGCTGTCGGTACACATGCTTGCGGTCGCCGAAGCGTAGCCGTTCGTGGGAGTGACTGTACGGTATCGTTCAGATCGCAGGTCTGACCGCTATCACTCGCTGTCGAGACCCCATCCTATAAATCGCTGACCGAACTCCAGTAGGATATGGAACGTGTTGCAATCATCGGAGCCTCGATGACCCAGTTCGGGCAACGCGAGGGAGAGTGGGTGATGGACCTCCTCGCGGAAGCCGGAATCGACTGCCTCGAGGACTCGGGCGTCGACGCGGCGGACGTCGAGCACCTGTACGTCTCGAACATGGCGAGCGGGGAGTTCGAAGGACAGACCGGCGTGCCGAACGCGCTGGCACACGACCTGCAGGCGATGCCGGCGTACACCCAGCGCGTCGATCAAACGAGTTCGAGCGGCGGGGCCGGAATCTACGCCGCCTGGCAGTCCGTCGCCAGCGGGGCGAGCGACATGACGCTGCTCGTCGGTGGCGAGAAAATGACTCACAAGACCACCGGCGAAGCTACGGACGTCATCGCGTCGCTGACCCATCCCGTCGAGTACAAGACGGGCGTCACGCTCCCCTCCTTTGCGGGGCTGACGGCCCGTCACTACTTGGAGCGCTTCGACGCGCCCCGGGACAGTCTCGCGAAGGTCGCCGTCAAGAACCACAAGAACGGCGTGGACAACCCCCACGCCCAGTTTCGCAAGGAGATCAACGAGGAGACCGCACTCGAGTCGCCGATCGTCGCGGACCCGCTGCGGCTGTACGACTTCTGTCCGATCACGGACGGCTCGGCGGCGCTAATGCTCTGTCCCGAGGACGTGGCTCAGGAGTACACAGACAACTACGTCGTGATCTCGGGCATCGACGGCGCGACGGACACCCACGTCGTCCACGAACGCGAGGATCCCACGATCATGGGTGGCGTCGTCGAGAGCGGGAAGGGGGCCTACGAGATGAGCGGCTACGGCCCCGACGACATCGACGTCGCGGAACTCCACGACATGTTCACCATCCTCGAGTTCCTCCAGATGGAAGGGCTCGGCTTCGCCGAGCAGGGCGAAGCGTGGCAGTTAGTCGAGGAGGGGTATACGGAGCGCGACACCGGAGAGCTCCCGATCAACACCTCGGGGGGACTCAAGTCGAAAGGACATCCGCTCGGAGCCAGCGGCGTCGCACAGGCGGTCGAAATATACGAACAACTGGTCGGGGAGGCCGGACCGCGACAGGTCGAGGCGGACGTCGGGCTCTGCTGTAACGTCGGCGGCTTTGGAAACTGCGTTATCACGACCATCATGGAGGCAGCACAATGACGATGGAAGCCACGCGATACGAGGACGGCTCGATCAGCTACCCCGGCCACCCGCGCGGTCCCGGCGGGTCGGAGCCGGTGGAGACGATCGATCTCAGCGAGTACAGCGCCGAAGTGATCTCCTGGACGACGAGCATGGCGACGCCGCCGGGTGTGCGAGAACCGAACACGCTCGCGATCGTCGAGTTCGACGTCGACGGGGAATCGGTCCGCGCGATCGGACAGGTGACGACGGACGAGGTCGAAACCGGCGACGAGGTCGAACCAGTGTACGTCGACGAACTCCGCGAGCCCGGAGCCGGCATCCGCGAGCCGGAGAGTCAGGACTGGGACGGGTATCGGTTCGAACCGGTCTGAGCCCTGTGTTCTGTTGCGAACACCCGTGAGCAACAGAACACAGATGTGAAGCCGGTTCGAATCAGGGAGGAGCGTCGCTCCGACCGCGGTTCGAGCCGGTTTAGGAGTCGGAATCGGTGTCGGTACCGTCACCGTTTGCATCGGGATCGTCGCCAGCACTGTTTTCCTCGGCATCGTCCCCGCGAGAATCGGATCGATCGGAATCGCTCGCGCTGTTTTCGTCGCTCCCGGTAGAATCGTCGTCACCATCGTCAACACCGGATTCGCCGACAGCGTGTTCGTCCTCCTCGGCGTGGTCCGTACCGTTCGAGTCCGGTTCCTCCGAGCCGTACTGATCTTTTAGCGTCTCGAGTTCGGCGTCGACGTCGACGCGCGAACCCGGGTCGTCGCGTGCCGTCTCGCCGCGATCGTCGTTATCATCGCCGACGACATCGGCGTCGTCGATGTCGATCCGAATCGCGTCCGTCGAGGAGTCGGTTCGCTCGAGGTCGTCGTCCACGTCTCGAAGTCGGCTGTCGACGTCGTCCCGTAGGGCGCGGGCCTGCGAGAGCAACTCGTCGAGCCCCTCGTTCGACGTGTTGGGCTCCGCGCTCGTCGCTCGCTGGAGTTGGGCCAGCACGGTATCGAGCTGTGAGAGCGTCGTCCGTCGCAACGCGTTCGCCCGTTCGCCGGCGGTGTCCGCGGCCTCCGTGGTCCGGTCGCGAACCTCTCGTTCGGTGCGGGTGAGTTCGAGCGCCCGCTGGAACCCCTCGAGCGCCCGCACGCTGGTCTCGAGGACGGCGATCGCGGCGGGGATGGCGATCTCGTCGGCGAAGCGGAGGAGGTCTCGCGGCGTCGGCGGTCGCGGTGCCGGCGGCCGGAGTCGGGGACGGCGCTGCGTGGACTCGAGTTCCGCCCGGAGGTCGTCGATCGTCCGTGTGAGCTCGCGGACGGCGTCTGCGAGATCGTCGTCGTGATCGGCCATAGCTGGCCTACGGACGCCGGGTGCAAAAATCCGGTCGGTCGATTCCTCGGCCGGATCCCGGATCTCGGATCGATCCACGGAGCGTGCTGCCGATTGACCCTGTTGTGGTTGCTCGAATGACGGAAGTGGTATCAGTAATCTGGAAGTGATACCTGGCGCTCGAGTGTGAAACGTCGGATAGTGGGTCGAATCCTCGCCGAACGAGATCGCCTGTAATGGCCGTCCTAAACGGTCTCAGTCCAGTGTTATTGGTGTTACGGCAGAAGGTCTATATATCGAACGACCTATCGGATTACAGAGTACCATATATGGTCGAACTTGACATTCAGCTTCTCGTAGGGGCTGCAGTAACCGTTTTCCTTGCGCTACTCTTTTTCGGCGTCGTCGTGCTCTGGGACGTCGCCCTCGCACTCCGAAGCGTGGGGGACAAAATCGACAAGCTCGAGGACAATATCGACGACGACTTAATGAATATCGCCCACGCGCTGGACGGGATCTCGAACGGATCGAACAACGGCGGGACGCAGCTTCATCTAAGCGGCGGCACGATTAGCTCCGGCCCGCAGGAGCAGGGACAGCCGACGCAGGGACAGCCACAGGGGCCACAGCAGGCACCGCAACAGGCTGCCAACGAAACGGTGCAGCAGGCGTCCCAACAGCCCCGGACCGGCCAGCAGCCGTCACAGGCCGGTGATCCCGGTGCTGTCGATGGCGAGAACGAGCCGTCGGCCCCCGTCGGTGGAGACGGTGACGGCAGTCTCGAGCAGTCAGCCGACGGTACGACAGACGCGGACGACGTGCCGATTAACGGAGACGGCGTGCCGACTGGCGAATCCACTTCAGACGACGACGCCGCCGAGTCGACGGCATCGTCCAAATCGGCCCACCCGCGAGCGGAGCGAAGTCGAGGTCGATTTACTACTTCGCCCGATCGAACGGCCTGGTACGCGACCCCGCTTGACCGCGAGGCGCTCCGATCGTCACAACCGATGATTGCCGGTGCCCTAACCGACGGTTCGGACGCGGCTGTCGACGAGTCGGAGATTATCGCTGCGGGACCCGTGGAATCGGCTGCGACATCCGGGCCAGCCGAAGCCGATGGCGTGTCCAAGACGGCCGAAGTGGGTGATACGGACGAGATGGCCGATAGCGATCCAGACAAAACGGCCGACGATGATTCGGGCGGGTCGGACGAGCCGTCCACCAGTGCTGAGACAAATCGGGACGACGATCACGGCGGGAAGAACCCGAGCGACGGGTCGGCTGCCGGCGAGACGGACAACGTCGACTCGGCTATGCAGGAGGTCGACGACTCCGATGAGACCAGTAACTCGGCGTCGACCGGCACGGACGTCCTCGAGTTCGAGGAGGACGAACCAATCGCCGACGAGGATTCGAGCGTGATGAACTCCGACGACGCGAGCGGCACCGACGACGCTCCCGCCGATCCGTTCGGCGGCGACGTCGGTACGTTCGAGTTCGACGACGCAGACGACGTGACCGTCGAAGAAGCCGTCGAGACGATCAACGAGGACGCACCGGCGCCGGAGCTCTCGAGTCACCACTTCGACGTGACGGCGGAGGTGTTCGAGGGTGAAGACGACGACCGCGGCGGTGCCACGTTGCTGTTCGAGTTCGACACGGAGACGGTCGACATCAGCGGCTCGACGAAGCGATTGCTCCAGTATCAGATGCGGAGCTTTGCGGACCGCGATTCGACGCCCGACGGCGACGTGCGCATCGGACGGGATCGAATCGTCATCGAGATTCCCGACTCGGACGGAGCCGCCGTTCAGCGGTGGGGCGAGGCGGCCGTCAGCATCATCGATCGGACGCTGTACCTCTCGGACAACAGTTCCGACGGTAACTAAGCGAATTCGGCCGTGGCCGATCCGCAGTCAGTTTCCAATCTATCTTACCGGGAAGATGGTACGTGAAGCCCGTATACAATCCGTCCACGGTGCGTCCGCTCGCCGTCTCCGACGGACTCGAGTCCAGCCCGCGATCGGCAGTCCCCCAGTGCGATCCAATCGCTTTTAGTTCGCCCGGGCCCCTGACACTGGTGTGCGAATCGAGAACAGTTTCATTCCCGTCCGCGGCGTCGGGGAAACCACCGAACGCAAGCTGTGGCGAGCGGGGATCACCCACTGGGACGAGTTCGACGGCAGCGTCGTCGGCGACACGGTCGCCGACCGGATCGAGTCGTTCATCGAGGAGGGCCGAACCCACCTCGAGCGCGGCGACGTCTCCGTCTTCACGGAAGCGCTGCCTGCGGCCAGCCGCTGGCGGTGCTACGAGAACGTCCGCGAGAACACCTGCTTTCTGGACATCGAGACGACCGGTCTCGACGCGAGTTGTAACGATGTCACGACCGTCAGCGTCCACCGCGGCGGCGAGACGAAGACCTTCGTGCAGGGTCGGGACCTGACGAGTCAGCGGCTCGAGGACGAACTCGAGGCGTCCTCGCTGCTCGTGACGTTCAACGGCCAGCGCTTCGACGTGCCGTTCCTGGAGACCTGCTACGATATCGACGTCGCGACGCCCCACGTCGATCTCATGTACCCCTGCAAGAAGATCGGGCTCGACGGCGGGCTGAAGGCCATCGAGAAGGATCTCGGAATCGATCGAGACATGCCCGATCTCTCCGGCCGGGACGCCGTCCGGCTCTGGCACGAGTACGAACGCGGTGACGAGGCGGCACTCGAGACCCTCGTCGAGTACAACCGTGCGGACACGAAGAACATGGAACCGCTGATGGAAATCGTCACGGATCGGCTTCACGAGACCGTCTTCGAAGCGGCCTGTGCGGGCGAGTGAGCAGGTGGCGCTGTATTCCCATTGTCGGGATCGTCCGGATCGTAGCACGTACGTATAGGACGCTGCACTCGGTAGCGGGAACCGATGACTGACGAGTTCGGCGAGAACGACGACCAGAACACCGACTACGAGTGCGAGATCGGTATCGACGTTCGCCTCCGCGACCTCGATTTCATGGGCCACGTCAACAACGCGATCTACGCGACGTTCCTCGAGGAGGCGCGAGAAGCGTATTTCGAGGATATCTTCGGCGTCTCGCTGACCGACGTCGGAACCGTGATCGCGAGCCTCACAATCGACTACGTCCGACCGATCGAAAGCGACGCCGAGGTCACCGTCGCGGTAGGCGCGTCGGAACTGGGAACCTCGAGTCTGACGATGGCCTACGAAATTCGAGCCGACGGCGAACCGGCCGCGACGGCCCGAACGGTTCAGGTGCTCGTCGATCGAGAAACGGGGCAGTCCGAACCGATTCCAGACGCATGGCGGCGTCGAATCGACGAGGCGGGCGACTGAGGTGCGTCAGCGGCTACTGCGAACCGTCTCGATAGCGAGCCTTATCTCCCGTTGTTCAACTCTTCGACGTCTACGTCACCATCACTCGAGACGACGACGAGATAGCCGCAGAACGGGAATTCCACGCGACCGGAGGCTCGAGGGCTGCCGTCCTCTCGCGGTGCAAAAAGTGCATCGAGGGCTTCCGGGTTGATCGCATCGTACAACGCTTCGTACTCCGGCGGCTCGATATCCATCGGGTCGACACCCTCACGTTCGGCGATTGCGGCAATTACGTCAAAACTGACTGAGTGGATGGCAGCGGTATCCGATCGATCGACTGAGAGTAGCATTGGCCAGACTCTTACAGTCACTGGATATAAATCCTCTGGCCCCAATCTCTCCTTGTTAGACAGTAGTGGGTTGTGAGGTTCAGTATTGTACACCGTTGTATATCTTTCTATAATTAGTCTATTTGAAACAATTTCATAGATAGTATCCTGAACTATCGATATGAGTATACCCATCGCACAGGCAGACATTGTGATGGGGCGTTTGCGAATATGTTCGGAATCAACTACTGGAATGAGCTGATTCCATTGCTAGTCGTGATGAATCCCTTCGCGACGGAGCCATCCTCACCGACCGAAACGGTGCGTACAACCGACAGCTTCGACGGATGGGACGCGTTCGACCCGGATCACGTCCCCGAGTCCGGCCCGTTTCTCGAGGGCCACGCCGTACTCACCGGCGACGAGCACGCCGCCTTTCATCGCCTCACTCGAGCCCTGTTCGAGGAACGCGGCGTCTACGATGCGACGTTCGGCTACAATCTCGCACGTCTCAATCTCGATCGGCGACATCCCGAATCGGGATTTCGCTACGCCGTTGACGCCGACGATCCGTCCGTCCTCCGAGCGGAGTTCACGCCGACGACGGAGTTCTGTCCGGCGGCAGACGCGCTGATCAAGGGGGCCTTTCGGGCGTGGAACGGGCTCGCGGACCATCACGAGTACGATATCGTCCGCGTTCGCGTACACCCGTCACACCAGCAAGCCGACGCGCTCGATGCCTCGCTCGAGCGACTCGAGCGCTCGCTTCGGGAAACGGGATCGGTGCCGAACTCCCTGTCCGAGTAGGTGAAAGCCCGCTAACCGATCGAAAGACGAGTGCAACTCACAATCGGTGGCTACGGACGAGGACCGACGTCTCCGACATCCTCCCGGTTTTCGTGATTGCCAACACCGTCTACGCCGGCGTCGATTTTGAGGGTTCCCGCGAGCACCCCACTGATCCCGTCGGGTGCGTGTCGGTGGAGCGTCAGTAGCATATTCAGAACGAACAGGCAGAATCCGAGCGTGGCGAGAATCGCACTCGATACTCTCACGACGGTCGGAAGTGCGAACAGCGGGCCAGCGGCCATGCCGAGCAAGCCGACGAGCGTGAGCCAGAAGTCAGCCCGTTCGAGTCGACCGTCGTACAGGTCGTCGACCATCGGAACCTGCTCGAAGCCGAGCCGGTCGCTGTAGCGCTCGAGCCAGATGATGAACGGGACGATGTGGTAGAGCGAGCCGACGACGACGAACCCGAAGACGCCAAAGACGAGCAGATTTGTGGCGTCGGGGTGGCCGAACAGGGTCGCGTAGCCCGCCGGCTCGAGCCACCACGCGGAGACGGTGAGGGCGATCCAGGCCCACAGCGACCCGGCGACTACCCAGTACCGCGCGGTCATCGGGGAGCGATCGACGGTCGATCGCGACAGTTGGCGTGCGATGACGACGGTGAACGCGGCGAGGCCGAGGAGGACGGCGAGCGCGCCGACTCGAGCGAGCGACTCCGTGGCCAGTCCGCGACCCACGGCGAAGACGAGCAGACCCGTCGGGAACAGCAGTTGCTCGAGTCCGACCAACCGGTCGTCGAACGGCGTTCGATCGGTCTGAGTGAACATCGTCACGAGTTGGGCGAGCGCACCGACGATCGTCGCGAGGACGGCACCGAAGAGCGCGAGGGTTGCGTGGACCAGTAGAACGTCGCCTCTATCGACGGCGGTCGAGTCGAAAACGCCGACCGCGAAGTCGACGGCGAGAAAGAATCCGAGCGGTGCGGCGAGGGCGAAACAGCCGAGTGCAAACGCGAAGTGTCGCTCGGTCAGACCGAACGGCCGCGCCCGTACCAGGGTTCGACCGACGTTGTAGACGAAGATCCAGAGCCCGACCAGGAGGGTTGCGGCCGCGATGGGGAGCCAGGATAGCGCCGTCGCGAGCAGCGCCGTCGCGAAGCCGACTACGCCGACGGCGACGAGGACGAGTTGCGCGACTGCCAGCCGTCGAGAGTAAATCGCTACCCCCGACCAGACGGGGACGAACTGCGTCATCGCGCCCATGATCGTGATTGCGATCCAGCCGATCAACAGGAGGTGAACGTGCGCCGCGTTCGACAGCCCGGGGACCGTCGTGACGGCCGTGACGGTTCCGCCGACGACGCCCGCCACGAGGAAGGCGAGTCCGACGACGAAGTGGCCGAGCGGAATCGCCATCGGCGGTTGCTGGTCCGTTCGGAGGTCGCCTCGAATCTGGCTCATATCCGACAGTCGGGTATCCACCGCCGTGCAGTTGTGTCCGAACAAGTTCGGGATCGAACGGTTGCGGCTCGCGTCCGTACTATCGAGTATGACCGCCGAGCAGGTTCACCAAGACGCGCGAGAACAGGAGCGAGCGCAAACGACCGTCACCGTCCGCTGCACCGGCCACGTTCGGGATGCCGTGGGCACCCACGAACTCGAGTACACCTTCGCGGGCGACCGGCTCCGGGAGTTCCTCGAGGCCTTCTTCGCCGAATACGACGTCGAGGAGATGCTGATCGCCGAAACCGAGGCGGAGGCGACCGCCCACGGCTGGGCGCGTACGCCCGAGGAACTGCCCGGCACCTGGCGCAAGAACCCCGAAGGCGAGCAGACCCGGGCGTTCGCTCGCGTTTGCATCAACGGCCGGTTCAACGAGCACTACGAGGGTCTCGAGACCGAACTCGAGGACGGCGACCGCGTGGCCCTCATCTACCCGTTCATGTTCTGTTGTTGAGCCAGGACTCGAACGAGTTCGGAGCAACGGTTTGGGTGCGACGCGGGACGACAACCGCCGAGGTTCGCTACAGCAGCGGCGTTCGCGAGCGCAGGGCAAGTGAGTCGGTCGCCGCCAACGTTGTTGTGCGGGTCGGGATCGCCCTCGACAATCGTCTCAGTCCGCGACGCCGCCGGCCGTCGCGTTCGAGACCGAGAACAGGTCGGCGGGTGATCGGAGCACCAATGACTGACCAGTCAGACGCCAGAGTCGGGCACCACCCCGATCCGACGTCGCTCCGTCCACCCGAGCCGATCCTTCGGCGTGTCACCGCGTACCGATCGTCCGAAGACGACCCGGCGACACGGTGTCGTCGCAGCGGCGTCGAACGGAAATCGTTCGAGACCGCGTGCACCGGCCGTTTCGACCGTCCCCACTTCACCGCTGGCCCGCACATATTCACTGACGGGATCCGGAACGAATCGCGTTCAGTGCCGAGATCGACTCAGCGGTCGAACGCGCCGAACCGATCGAGACGACGCAACTCGAGAGAAAGAGACGCGCTACTCGAGACCGAAACCGCCCTACTCGAGGACGACAAGCACGTCGCCCATATCCACGCTCTGGTCTTCCTCGACGGCGATTTCGGTGACGGTACCGCCCTTGGAGGCGACGATGTCGTTTTCCATCTTCATCGCCTCGAGGACGACTAACACGTCGCCGGCGGCGACCTCGTCGCCGACCTCGACCTTCACGTCGAGGATCGTCCCCTGCATCTCCGCGTCGACCGTCTCGCCGCTTCCCTCGAGTTCGTTTCCGCCGCTGTCTCCGCCCGCGGGCTGTGGCGGTTGAGCGCCGCCGCCATTGACGTCGACGTCGCCGGCCGGGATGGCGGGTGCGCCGTGTTCCTCGAGTTCGACCTCGAAGCGCTTGCCGTTGACCTCGACGGTGAACTCGCGCTCGACGGTCTCCTCGTCGTCGCCGCTTCCTCCGTCGCCGACGTCGCCACCCCACTGGGCCTGAGCCTCCTCGATGCGGCTCTCGTCGATCTCCTCGTCCAGGTACTTCGTCGTGTGCGTGCTCGCGACGAACTCCTCGTCGGTGAGCATGAGTCGGTGGAACGGGATAATCGTCGGAATGCCCGCGATCTCGTACTCCCGCAGGGCGCGCAGCGAGCGCTCGATACACTCGTCGCGGTCCTCGCCCCAGACGACGAGTTTGGCGATCATCGAGTCGTAGTCGGTGACGAGGTCGTCACCCTGACGCAGGGCGTCGTCCATGCGGACGCCGACGCCGCCCGGCGGATCGTACGTTTCCAGGGTCCCGCCGGTCGCTGGCGCGAAATCGTTGGCCGCGTTCTCGGCGTTGATTCGGAACTCCATCGCGTGGCCGTCGATATTGACGTCGTCCTGTGCGAAGTCGAGTTCCTCGCCGGCGGCGACTCGAATCTGGCGCTTGACGATGTCGATGCCCGTGATTTCCTCGGTGACGGTGTGTTCGACCTGGATTCGGGTGTTGACCTCGAGGAAGTAGAAGTTGGCGTCGGGTCCGAGCAGTTCGCCCGGTTCTCGTTCTTCCTCCTCGACGAGGAACTCGACGGTGCCGGCGTTGGTGTACTCCGCGGCGGAGACGCCCCGGCGGGCGGCCTCGCCGATCTTCTCGCGCAGTTCGTCCGAGAGGGCCGCCGACGGCCCCTCCTCGATAACCTTCTGGTGACGCCGCTGGAGCGAACAGTCGCGCTCGCCGAGATGGCGGACGTTGCCGTGGTGGTCGGCGACGATCTGGACCTCGATGTGGCGCGGCTGCTCCAGGTAGCGCTCGAGGTAGACCGAGTCGTTGTCGAAGTAGGCCTCACCCTCGCGCTGGGCGCTCTCGAGTTGCTCTTCGACCTCGCTTTCGTCCCAGACGACCTTCATCCCGCGACCGCCGCCGCCGCCTTCGGCCTTGATGGCGATCGGGTAGCCGTGTTCCTCGCCGAACGTTTTGACCTCCTCGGGATCGGTGACGGGGTCGGTGGTCCCGGGGACGATCGGGACGTCGGCCTCGTTCATGATCGTCCGCGCCTTGGTCTTCTCGCCCAGCGACTCCATCGCGTCGCTCGCGGGACCGACCCACGTGATCCCATCGGCGGCTTCGACCTTGCTCGCGAACTCGGCGTTCTCCGCGAGGAAGCCGTAGCCGGGGTGGATCGCGTCGGCGTCCGCGCGACGTGCGGCGTCGATGACGGCCTCGTGATCGAGGTACGAGTCGGCCGCTCGGGCCGGACCGACGTTGTACGCTTCGTCGGCGTAGCGAACGTGGCCGGAGTCCGAGTCGGCGTCGGAGTAGACGGCGACCGTGCCGATATTCAACTCTTCGCACGCTCGCATCACTCGGACAGCGATCTCTCCTCGATTCGCGACGAGAACCTTCCTGAACATTCCTGGCAAAACAGACGCGAACCGGCTACGTTACTTTTTCGCAACGGGTCGCCGTTGGATGGATAGAACAACGGCTATGGTACACGGGTTCGAGTTAGTTCGTCCGAAAGGGATGTGGACGAGGGAGTGGGCGAGACGTGGGGCGGAGTGAGTCGCTCGTTCCCGGGAGACGAGCGAGCGACGGGCCGGAGCGACGCGCAATGCCGGTCGTGACGTGAAAAGCGCCTATCAACCGGCACTCGAATAATTACCGCCACGGGATAAAAAGTCAGCGGTCGCGGGATCGTCTCGTCGTCTGATGGTTTCATCCGCGCTCAGCCGGGGGTAATCGTGGATTCCGCACCTCGAGACTACAGCCGTCGATCCCGGAGCGCCGGAAATTCCTCGCGCACGCGCTCGAGCGAACCGAGGTCGATATCGCTCACGACCAGCGCCGGCTCGTCGCCGCTCGAGGAAAGCGCGGTCCCCCAGGGGTCGTAGACGGTCGAGCGGCCGAGCAGCGTCGCGTCGGCGTCGTCGAACTCGCCGGAACCGTTGATCGTCGCGACGAAACACTGATTTTCGATCGCACGGGCACGCGAGAGCGTCTCCCAGTGTTCGATGCGCGGATAGGGCCACGCGCTCGGTACGAGCACCAGCTCCGCGCCGGCGTCGATCAGCCGCCGGTAGAGCTCCGGAAATCGCAGGTCGTAACAGGTGGTCGCGCCGACGGTGACGCCGCCGATTTCGGCGGTCTCGATGCGTTCGCCGGGCACGAGCAGCTCCGACTCGGCCGACTGGTAGCCGAAGAGGTGGTGTTTCCGGTAGACCAGCTGCAACGCGCCGCTCGAGTCGAACAGCGCGGCCGTGTTGGCCAGTCCCTCTTCGGCGGGCGTTGCGACGGTCTCGGTGGCCGCCAGGTCCTCGACGATACTCCCCGCGAGGACGGCGATCTCGTGCTCGGCCGCGGCTTCTTGCAGCCGCGTAAACGTCTCCCCCTCGAACGGTTCGGCGAGGCGCTCGTAATTGTCGAACGCGAAGTAGCCCACGTTGAACAGTTCCGGGAGCGCGACCAGATCCGCGCCGCGGGCGGCGGCGCTCGAGACCGCCTCGAGCGCTCGCTCGACGTTCGCGTCAACCTCGGTGGGTTCGACCTCGATCTGGGCGAGCGCGATCCGAAGGCCGTTCTCGGTCGAGGCCGCCATCACGACTCCTCCGAGCGAGTCCGCTCGATATCCCGTTCGAGCGCCCGGCGGAGGTTCTCGAGTTCGCCGTCCAGATTGCGCTTGAAGAACTTCTCGACGCCGGGGAGTTTGCCGTCGACGGTGAAGTTGTTCTCGAGGCGAGTGCCGTTCTCCGTCTCGACGATTTCGTGTTTCCCGGTGACCCGCATCACCTTCGATTTCCCGACGAACTCGACGTACTCCGGCGGCTCGCGAGTGATATCTTCGGTCTCGACGGCGACGGTCTTGCGGACGAGCGGGATCGGCAACTCGACGTGCCAGGTCACTCGCCGACCCTCGGGGTCGTCGACGGTGTACTCCTGAACGACGCTGATCGCCCGAGCCCGGTTCTCCGGGTCGGCGATGAACTCCCAGACGCGCTCGGGTGATGCCGACAGCTCGAACGAACGGTCGACCCGTACAGTCATGGCTCTACCTGCGTGAGTCACTATTAAAAAGACCGTGGACCGAGCGGGGATCGACAGCCGGACACGAAACCGCGTAGCATCGGATTCAACTGATGGTGACTTTCCAGGTTGTCGAACGGGCACGGCCCCACTTTTCGATGTCGACCTCGTCAGCTTTCTCCGCGAGGTGAGGGAGACGGACACCTACCTGTTTCGAGGACAATCCGATCGCGTCCGCGATATTCTTCGCCCGGAAGTACTGTTCACCTCGGGCGGCACTCTCTCGGAGGTGTGAGAGAATTCGCTGCTCTTCGTTGGAGTAGTCGGTCATCGTCCGTGGCTGCCTCTAGGGCGTCGTTGCTCTTAACTTTTATAGGCCGTTTCAGGTCGATTACGCTGACTGTCACCGGCGTTTCGGCCGGTGTGTGAGTTAGTCCCAGTAGAGGTGGATGCCGACGACTGCCAGCGAGCTAAAGAGCATCGCTGCCGCGAATCCCCAGGCAGCCGTTATATCTGGTGCGCCGACAAACATCAACAGCGCACCGATCGACGCGACCGCGCCGAGCGCGAGCGCCAGTCCAACACCCATATCCGTCGTAGACTCGGTTTCCGTGGCCATGCCCGGGGGTTGTGTGTGGGGTCTCTTAATTGCATTCATTGACCCGCAAGCGGTGGCCACTCGCGGCCGGACGCGAGGATGACCGAATCTCCCTGGGTTCGACAGAAAACGTGACTCGAGGGGAAGGCGACAGTCGAATCCGCGTCAGAACCGATCGGTTCGCCCGGCAGCCGACCAGGCGTTCGTCGGCGCGTCTCGCGGAACGCGCACGGTCCGCGACTGCTGGGCTCGGATCCGACCCGCGAACGCCCAGCGCTTCTCGTCCCACGTCTCCTCGCCGGACGCGGCCGCCGCCGCAGCGACCGCCAGCGCATGGTCGTGGAGGTGGGCGCCGACGGCCGCCGCGATAGCCGCGGCTTCCTCGTCGTTCGCGTCGTCGGGGAGTTCGAGGGTGACATCGGCGGGGAGCACGTTCGCGGCCGCCCCGTCTCCCTCGTCCGTCGCGGACTGATCCGCATCGCCCGGTTCGGCCTGTTTCTGTGATGCCATGCGTTATAGTGGGATGTTGCCGTGTTTCTTGTCGGGGTTCGACTCGCGTTTCGTCTCGAGCATCTCGAGGTCGTCGATCAGGCGCGGCCGGGTCTCGGTCGGGACGATGACGTCGTCGAGGAAGCCCTTGTCCGTTGCAGTGTACGGGTTGGCGAACTCCTCGCGGTACTCCTCGATGAGTTCGTCGCGCAACTCGTCGGGGTTGTCCGACTCGGCGAGTTCCTTGCGATAGAGGATGTTGACCGCGCCCTGGGGACCCATGACTGCGATTTCGGCGGTCGGCCAGGCGTAGTTGACGTCGGCACCGAGGTTTTTAGAGGCCATGACGCAGTAGGCGCCGCCGTAGGCTTTCCGCGTGATGACGGTAAGCAGCGGGACGGTCGCCTCCGAGTAGGCGTAGAGGAGCTTCGCGCCGTGGCGGATGATCCCGCGGTGTTCCTGATCGGTCCCGGGCATGTAGCCGGGGACGTCGACGAAGGTGACGATGGGGATGTTAAAGGAGTCACAGAAGCGGATGAACCGGGACCCTTTCATCGAGGAGTCGACGGTGAGCGTGCCGGCGTTGACTCGAGGTTGGTTGGCGACGAGACCGACCGAGCGGCCGTCCAGACGGCCGAAGCCGACGACGATCTCTTTGGCGAAGTTGTCCGCCACCTCGAAGAAGGAGCCCTCGTCGACGACGCTGTCGATGACGTCAGTCATGTCGTAGGGCTTCTGCGGACTTGGCGGCACGATCGACTTGAGCTCTTCGTCGCGGCGGTCGGGGTCGTCCCAGGGCTCGACGCGCGGCGGATCCTCGACGTTGTTCTGTGGGAGATAGGAGAGCAACCGTTTGATGTCGTCTAGGGCCTGTTCCTCGCTCTCGCAGGCGAACTGGGCGACGCCGGTCTTCCCGGCGTGGGTCATCGCGCCGCCCAGTTCCTCATGTGTGACTTCCTCCCCGGTGACGGTCTTGGTGACGCCGGGGCCGGTGATGTACATGTGGCTCGTGTCTTTCACCATGAAGATGAAGTCGGTGATCGACGGCGAGTAGACCGCGCCGCCGGCGCAGGGACCCATAATAGAGGAGATCTGCGGGACGACGCCGCTGGCTTCCTGGTTTCGGCGGAAGATTTCGGTGAAGCCGGCGAGACTCTTGACGCCCTCCTGAATACGAGCGCCGGCGGAATCGTTGAGTCCGACGATGGGTGCCCCGACCTCCATCGCCATATCCATGACCTTGCAAATTTTCTCGGCGAAAACTTCGCCGAGGGAGCCGCCGAAGACGGTAAAATCGTGGGCGAAGACGAAGACGGTACGCCCGTTGACCTCGCCGTAGCCCGTGACGACGCCGTCGCCGGGCACCTTCTTCTCCTCCATCCCGAACTGGCTGGTCTGGTGGGTTCGAAGCTGGTCGAACTCGGTGAAGGTTCCCTCGTCGAGGAAGTAGTCGATCCGCTCGCGAGCGGTCATCTTTCCCTTGTCGTGTTGTTTCTCGATTCGCTCCTCTCCACCGCCGAGGCGGGCCTCTTCCCGAAGCTCCTCGAGTTCGTTGATCCGATCCTCCATGGTCATTGATGAACCCTCCCGTTCATTGCCCGAGGCAACGACCACGTTCCTCAAAAGCGTTCGGTAACTCGTAGTATTATCCCGCCCATGTGTGTGAATGTCTATCTTATTGCCAGGGGAGAACGAAGCTACACGGAATCGATTTCGCGAGCTATTCGGCAGCCAACGCAGCTATAGTAGCCGCTGACAGTCAATGCATACCAGATCGCACGACAGCTCTGCGATCAGTGTGTAAATCGTTTCAATTGTTACTATAAATTAGATGTTCGCTGCCATTATCGAAGCACAATTAGAAATAGTACAGATATTCTGAGTGTTGATCCCACAGTCAGAATTCATGTACGCCGTTCACAAAAGACATATATAGGAGTTGTTGCCACTGTTACCCATGGTGCAACGACTCAATAGACGGCGTGTGCTCAGTGGTATTGGTGCGGCAGGTGCAATCAGCCTTGCTGGCTGTATTGGCGGCGACGATGACGACGGGAGCGGTGTCGGCAACGGCGGCGTAGAGAACGATTACGGTGGGACGGTTCGATTCGGCGTCTTGACGCCGGAGACGGGTGACCTCGGTAGCCTCGGTCCGTCAATCCGTGACGGTGCCCTTCTCGTCGAGAGCCAACTCGGCGGCGTCCTCGATTTCGACGTCCAGACGGGTGACACGGAAACCGATCCGCAAGCGGGGATCTCCGCCGCGCAGAGTCTCATCGATGCCGGCTATCCAGCCGTAGTAGGGCCGACGTCATCGAACGTCAACCTTCAGGTGACGCGCCAGGCGTACATCCCGAATCAGGTCGTCGGTATCTCACCGTCTTCGACCGCACCGGCGGTAACGGAACTGGACGACGACGACTACGTCTTCCGGACCTGCCCGAGCGACGCACTGCAGGGGCCGGTAATGGCGGAGGCTGCCATGGACGATCTCGAGGGCACGACGACCGGTACGTTATACCTCAACGACGACTACGGACAGGCACTCGAGGAGTCGTACGTGGATGCCTTCGAAGACGGGGGCGGTGAGGTCACCGACCGCGTCTCGTTCGAACCTGAACAGGCGTCGTACACCTCCCAGATCGGGGAAGCGCTGGACGACGATCCGGACGTGTTGATGGTCGTCGGCTTCCCACAATCCGGCATTACGCTCTTCCGCGATTATTACGACAACTACGCCGACGACTGGGACGGCCAGATCATCGTCCCGGACGGACTCATCGACGGTACACTCCCCGGTGAAGTCGGCAGCGGGATGGACGATGTCTGGGGAACAGCACCGAGTGCGGCCGGTCCGGGTGCCGACGCTTTCGCCGACATGTACGAAGAGGAGTTCGACGCGGAACCCGCCGTGTTCAACAGTCACGCCTACGACGCGGCAGCCGTCATCACCCTCGCAACAGTTGCTGCAGGTGGGGACGAAGCCGACGGCACCGCGATCCGGGATAACATTCGCGAGATTGCAAATCCCAACGGGACCGAGGTGGATCCGACGAACCTCGACGAAGCGGTCGCGATGGTTGCGGACGGCGAAGAGATCAACTATGAGGGTGCGTCATCGCCTGTCAACTTCGACGATAACGGCGACATGATGGCCGTCACGTACGATGTGATGCGTTTCCAGGACGGCGAACTCGAAACGCAGCGATCGATCGACTTCGAGAACTGACGACGACTTCCGTCCCGATATCGGTTTTTGACGATGGTATGCCGACAGCCGGACAGGTACTCGAGAACTGGATCCGAGTTCGGAATCTGTCGTCGTCGCTGAGTCAGTACACACCCGATCGCAAGCGAGGGCTGCGATCAGTAGTGTGTCGCTTCGGATGCGACTGGTTTGCAAACTACCCATACGGCTCGCTGGCTCGTAATCGAACAACCTCAGATGCAAGCCACAGTACTCGTCACCTCTCACGAGCAGTATCGTCCTCTCGATAATAGCCTACAGACGCGATTAGCCGCCGAGGAACTGCTGGCGGACCTCGTCGTCGGCCAGCAGTCGATCGCCGGTGTCGGTGTAGCTGTTTTCTCCCTGCGCCAGGACGTAGCCACGATCACAGCGCCGGAGTGCGGTCTTTGCGTTCTGCTCGACCATCAGGATGGCCGTTCCGTCGGCATTAATATCGTCGATCCGATCGAACATGTCCTGTACCAGATCGGGTGCGAGACCGGCCGACGGCTCGTCGAGAAGAAGCAAGTCGGGGTCGAGCATCAGCGCTCGACCCATAGCGACCATCTGGCGCTGCCCGCCGGACATCGTCCCCGCCTTCTGCGTGCGTCGCTCGCGAAGGACCGGGAAGCGATCGTAGACGGCTTCGATCTGATCCTCTGGAACCTCGTCGAGGATGTACGCACCCATCTCGAGATTCTCCTCCACGGTGAGCGAGCCGAAGATGTTGTCGTTCTGTGGCACGTAGCTGATCCCTTCGTGGATGATCTGCTCCGGAGCGAGTTGCTGGATCTCTGACCCCTGGAACGTGATCGTGCCGCCGAAGTACGTGGTCAGACCGAACACGGACTTCATTACAGTCGACTTGCCGGCACCGTTCGGGCCAACGATGGTGACGTACTCGCCTTCTCCGACGTCGAGAACGACATCAGTGAGGATCTGTAGGTCACCGTACCCGGCGTCGAGGTCGCGAACGCGAAGAATGGATTCCTCCGGCGCCGTGGCGAGTGGATCACGCTGTGCGGTGATCGCATCCTCGGACGTGGGTTCGGGTGTTGGATCTGTACTCATACGTCGATCTCCCCGAGGTATGCTTCGACGACTCGATCGTCGTTCTGGACGACTTCGGGCTCACCCTCGGCCAGGACTGCGCCCTGATGCATGACGATAACGTGTTCGCAGTTTTCCATGATAACGTCCATATCGTGTTCGACGAGCAGGAACGTGTACCCCTGCTCGCGGAGGTCGTGAATTCGCTCCAACAGCTTCTCTTCGAGCGTCGGGTTGACGCCCGCGAGCGGTTCGTCCAGCAGCAACATCTCCGGGTCGGTCATCATCGCTCGCGCCATCTCGAGGAGTTTGCGTTGCCCCCCGGAGAGCGTTCCGGCCTCCTGGTGGGCGATGTGGTCGATCTCGAAGAAGTCCACGATATCCCAGACGCGGTCGCGAAGTTCGCCCTCCTGCTCGATCACGTCGTTCCGAACGATCGGCGTCACCGACTTCCAGAGTTTCTCGCCGATCTGACGCTGTGGAGCGAGCATCAGGTTTTCGAGCACCGTCATCTCCTCGAGTTCGCGGGCGATCTGGAAGGTACGGACGAGGCCCTTGTTCGCGATCTGATCCGGACGACGTCCGGTAATGTTCTCGCCCTGGAAGACGACCGTGCCGGAATCCGGGGTGTGCGCGCCGGCGATGCAGTTGAACGTCGTCGACTTACCGGCACCGTTCGGTCCGATAAGCCCAGTCAGTGTGCCGGCTTCGACTTCGAAACTGGCGTCGTCGATGGCGACGATACCGCCGAAGGTTTTTCTGAGGTTTTCCACTCGAAGCGGAACGTCGGTCGATGCCGCATCCAGTCGGCCGGTATCTGCTGTTTCTTCCCGTCCGACCTCGTCGGATCGATCGGTTGCAGCCGTCTTCGCGTTGGTAGTGTCACTCATTGGTCTCACCTCCGTTCGAGGCGGGACGGTCGAGACTGATTGCCGACGCCGTTTCCGTCCGGTGACCGAGGACACCCTCGGGACGCTTTTGCATGAGGACGACCAGGACGACGCCGAGCAGGATGAATCGGAACGCTGAGATGTTGCTGATCATGTATGCCAGTAACGGCCCGATATCGAGCGAAGCGAGCGGTGCGATGGCTCCGTCGAACGTCCCGGGGGCGGAGCCGAGACTGAACGTGTTGGAAATGAGGTTCCCGAGCGTGCGTGGCCCCTCGAACAACAGGCCGACGAAGAGGATCGATCCGACGAGGCTGCCCGTGTTAGAGCCCGATCCGCCGATGATCACCGCGACGAAGACGTAGAACGTGACGATCGGACGGAACGAGTCCGGGCTGACGTATCCCTGGGAGCCCTGCCAGAGGATCCCACCGAGCCCCATCAGTGCACAGCCGAGCATGAACACCTTGATTTTGAACCAGCGGGTGTCTTTGCCGAGCGACTGGGCCACGAGTTCGTCCTCACGAATCGCCTTCAGCACTCGCCCGAACGGGGAGTTGCCGACTCGAGCCAGCAACCAGTAGACGGCGATAACGAACCCGATCATCACGAACACCCACAACAGCCGTCTGATGACCTGAGTCGCTATCGTTGGACTCAAGAGGTCGACGATTACTTCGCCCACCGCCGTGTTGACCAGTCCGTCCGTCGGGCGGGCGGGAAGGTCGATCCCGCTACCCCCGCCGGTGCCGAACCCGAACACCTCGATGGTCCAGTTCGACAGCGTGGCCGAGTTGAGCGTCAGTCGAATAATCTCCGACAGGCCGAGGGTGACGATCGCGAGGTAGTCGGCGCGCAGTCGGAGCGCCGGGACGGCGGCGATCAAGCCAACGAGGGCCGCTGCGATCATCCCGCCCACGACGCCGACGATGAGCGGGAGGCCGAGCCCCATCCCGGAGATCGCGTCGGGTGGCGTCGAGAGCACCGCCATCGTGTACACGCCGACGCCCATGAACCCGGCGACACCGATGTTGAACAGACCGGTGTATCCCCAGTGGAGGTTGAGAGCGAGCGAGAGAATCGCGTACGCGGCGAACAGATAGGTGAGACGGATCCACGTGGACCCGAGCGAATTGATACCACCTCCCGCGAGGAACGTGAACACGGCAAAGAGCGCGTACATACCGAGCATCGTTGCGATAACGATTCGGAAGTCGGTCGCACCGATCTGATCGATCAGATAGTTCTTGAGATCGGCAGGACCGTCAGCCCGTGGTTCCCCGCTCCCAGGGCCGCTCCCGGTTTCTGCACTCATGCTGTAGTCACCCCGCCGAAGATCCCTTGCGGACGGTACAGTAATACGAGGATCATAATGAGGAACGCGGCGGCAGCGTTAAAGTCCGACGGGATCCAGATCAGGGACACTTCGTGGACGAGTCCGATAACGAAGCCGCCGGCGATTGCACCGTAGATCGACCCGATTCCCCCGAGAATCACCGCTGCGAAAATGAACAACAGGAGGAACCAGCCGAGGTTGAATTCGATGGTACCGCGTTCGAGCACGTACAGGTAGCCGGCGACACCGGCGAGCGCCCCTCCGAGCACCCACGTCGCTGTGACGACCCGCTCGGTTGGAATCCCGGTGACGAGCGCGAGGTCTTTGTTGTCCGCCATCGCGCGCATCGCTTTCCCGAGTTTGGTTCGCTGGAGCATGAAATGCATCCCGAGCATGAGTCCGCCGGCAACGATGACGAGCGTGGCTTCGTGCATGTTGACCGAAAACCCGGCGATCGGTGTGGTGACTTCCTGGGTCGACGTCACGCCACGGTTGCGGCCTCCGTAGACGAACTGGATGACGTACCGGAGTGCGAGGGCCGCACCGATACTGGCGATGAGCAGCGCGATACCGCCGCGGTCCCGCATCGGTTTGTAGACGATACGATCGATCGCGACGGCAACGAGAACGGTGGCTACGGCTGCAACGATGACGCCTACTATGATCGACAGCGGCGCCTGAACGATCGAGGCCCCGATTTCGTTGGGATTGGCACCGCTCCCGGGTCGAACCAGTAGCAGGTGACCCAGGTCCCCGATCCCCCATCCGGCGAGCAACAGCGACGTGCCCCAGCCGGTGAACGCACCGGTCGTAACCAGGTCGCCGTGTGAGAAGTTAGCGAAATTGAGAATGCTGTACGTCATTGAGAGCCCAATACCAGCGAGCCCGAAGATGAGTCCGACGATAATCCCGTTCCACACGAGACCACCGAATCTGCTCATCGAGAGCGCCCCACCGAAAGAGCGTCCGTTTGACAGCGGGACCTCAACACCAGCGAGTCTGGCGATCAGGTCGATGGTAAGAACCACCACAGCGAGCACCGCCAATAAGAGGAGTGGTTGCATGCGCAGTTGCTCCTTCCCCCGAGCAATTGTATCTGATACGTCCATGAGTATGGCTATCACATAACCACGAACGTGCTGTGATAAATAATCCTTCGGTTTTGAGATTCTCTATACTGTTAAATAGATAGTATGAGACCGTCCTATATGGAAATTCCGGGGTTCGGATGCCACAACTATTGTTTCGATACGAGCTATTGAATCGGTATTAAGAAGGCATTTAAAACAGGACTTTCTCGACTGGATTATGGTACAACGCGAAACGTGGGCGACAAGGACAGGCTTTATTCTCGCCGCGGTCGGGAGCGCGGTCGGGTTAGGAAACATCTGGCGGTTCCCGTTCGTCACGGGAGAGGGTGGTGGTGCGGCGTTTCTGCTCGTCTACCTCCTGTTCGTGGCACTGGTCGGATTCCCGGCGATACTCGTGGAGTTCGTCGTCGGCCGCAAGACCGAACGAAATCCGGTCGGTGCGCTGATGGAACTGGGCGGTGACGCCTGGAAGTACATCGGTGGTATCTTCATCGTCACCGGCTTCGTCATCCTCTCGTACTACAGCGTCGTCGCGGGCTGGTTCATCCGCTACTTCCTCGAGGGGTTTCGCGGCAGCTACGCGAGTCACCTCGCCGAGTACGGCGGGGAAGCAGGGGCGATGTTCGGCGAGCTGTCGACCGGACTAGATGCCTTTTTGTTCCATACGGTGTTCATGGCGCTGACGATCGGTATCGTCGCGCTCGGAATCCGACAGGGAATCGAACTCGCGGTGAAGGTGATGGTCCCGGCGATCATCGTCCTGCTCGTCGGAATGGCGATCTGGGCCTTTACGCTTCCCGACGCCGGTGCTGGCTACGAGTACTACCTCTCGCCGGAGTTCGGCGTCATCGCCGACAACTGGATGGAACTGCTCCCCGCTGCGGCCGGGCAGGCCTTCTTTACCCTCTCGCTCGGGATGGGCGTGATGGTTACCTACGCCTCCTATCTCGGTGAGGACCGCAACCTTGCCAAAGACGGGACGGCGATCATCGGCTTCGACACCGGGATCGCGTTCCTGACCGGGCTGGTCGTCTTCCCCATCTTCTTCTCGGCGGGAATCACCGAACCGGGCGAGGGTGGTGCCGGTGCAATTTTCGTCTCGATGACCGCCGCGTTCGCGGACGTCACGGGGGGCCACATCCTCGGGCTCCTCTTCTTCGGGACCGTCGCCATCGCTGCGCTCTCGAGTGCGATCTCCCTGCTCGAGGTCGTGACTGCCTACGTCATCGACGAGAAGGGCGTCGAACGGTGGAAGGCGGCGCTCGGCATGGGCGGCGTCATCTACCTGCTGGGCGTGCCGGTCACCTACGACCTGATCTTCCTCGACCTGCTCGACGGCTTTGCGGACGGCGTCTTGCTGGTGTTCGGTGCGCTCATGCTGGTCATCCTCGTCGGCTGGATCACGCCGAAGTTCGCCGTGCAAGAACTCGAGAAGGGGATCGGCGACCTCGGCTCGCTCGGTACCGTCTGGATCTGGGCGATTCGCGTGCCGATCCTCGTCGTGCTCGTCGTCTCGCTCTCGCTGGGAGTGATGGACTACGTCGACTTCCTCACCGGTTCGTTCGCCGACTGGATCGGCGAGAACGCGTAACGAGAGTCGACTGCGTCGCAGTTCGTTTTTTGCCGTCAGGCCTCGCCGTACACCGGCACAGCGGCGCCGCTGGTCACAGCCGCGCCGTCGCTACAGAGAAAGGCCATCACGTCCGCGATCTCGGCCGGGTCCACCCACGAGTCGTGATCCGAGTCGGGCATCATCTCGCGGTTCATCGGCGTGTCGATCACGCTCGGCATCACGCAGTTGGCTCGAACGGTACCGCGGTTCTCTTCGGCCAGCGTCTCCGTCAGCAGCCGAATCCCGGCTTTCGTGATTCGGTAGGGACCGTCGCCCTCACCACCCTCGAGCGACGACCGCGCGCTGATGCTCACGATCGAACCCTCGCTTTCCCGGAGCTGTGGGAGGGCGTGTTTCGCGGCCAAAAACGCGGTCTTCAGGTTGACGTTCATCAGGAGATCGAACTCGTCGAGATCGGTCTCCTCGATCGAGTCGCCGCCGCGCCAGGTACCCGCGATGTTCAGCAGGTGATCGATCCGGTCGTGGTCGTCGGCGATAGCCGAGACGAGTCGCTCGACGTCGGTCTCGTCCGTCAGATCCGCTTCGTAGAAGTGGGTCCGCTCGTCGGTCTCGAGCAGGCTGTCCTCGTCGTCCGGGGCAACGACGTCGACGGCACAAACGGTCGCGCCGGCCGCCCGAAAGCGGTCGACGGCCGCGCTTCCGAGCGCGCCGCTCGCGCCCGTGATCACCGCGACGGTTCCGTCGAAGTCGACGTCGAACTCGGTCGAAGGCATACCGTCACTGCCACGGCCTGTTAGATCAATGTCGGGGGTGAGTGGGTCGACACGCGGTGCGAACGTGGAGAACGCGCACTCGAGGAGTGACCGCCCGGATGCAACGAACGCTACGAAGAGACCGGCGGTAGCGCGGCTTTCTGGAGCCAGAACTCCGCGACGGCTTCGACCGTTTCCTCGTACTCGGTCGGATCGGTCGGCTTGGTCAGGTAGGCGTTCGCCGAGAGTTCGTAGCTGTCGAGGACGTCTTCGACGGCCTCGGAACTCGTTAGGACGAGGACGGGAATTCGCGTGAGCGTCGCGTCGTCTTTGATCGTCTCGAGGAACTCGAGGCCGTTCATCCGAGGTAGGTTCAGATCGAGGAGGACGAGGTCGGGAACGGTGTCCGGATCGCTATCGCGGCGCTTCGTGAGGAACTCGAGGGCATCGTCGCCGTCGGTGGCGACGTGAATCGTCGTCTCGATCGAGAGCTGTTTGAACGCCTCCTGCGTGAGTCGAACGTCGCCTGGATTGTCCTCGACGAGGAGCACGTCGATCGGATCGTCGATTCGGTCGGTCATAACTCGATCATCACCTATCGGTAGTACGGCGTACTCGTGACTGGTGCATCGGGGACTGTAATCGTTTCCCTGTAGTCCCGATGCCTGTTTAACCGTACTTACTACACGGTTTGGAACTCGGATCGAGTTCTCTCCGAAAATCGCAAGACGGCAGACGTCCGGGGTGAAAGCCGGTCGACCCGAGGGCGCTGCGGCGGCGTCTCGAACCGAACGAGTCACTAAAGCCGCTTGCGGCCGTTGTCCTACCGAATGCGTCTGATCGCCCATCGAGGCTTTGCCGCCACGTCCCCCGAGAACACGATCGTAGCGATTCGATCGGCCGCAGAGTACGCGGACGCCGTCGAGTTCGACGTCCGGCGCTGCGGTTCGGGCGAACTCGTCGTCATCCACGACGACACGATCGACCGCGTGACCGGGAGCAACGGTACGGTCGCCGACACCACGCTCGAGGAACTCAAGACCCACACCGTCCTCGGCTCCGGGGAACGCGTCCCCACGCTCGAGGCTATGCTCGAGGCCCTCCCGCCGGACGTCGAAGTCAACCTCGAGATGAAGGCCACCGGAATCGCTGCGGACGTGCTCGAGGCCATCGAAGACGTCGAGAACCGCGTCGTCACGACCTCCTTTCTCCTGCCCGAACTCGAGACGATCCGCGAGATCGATCGCAGCCAGCCGACGGGGCTGCTGGTGAGTCGCCGCCTCGAGACGCCGGTCACGACCGCGGTCGAACTCGATTGCGACGTCATCGGCGCGAACTACTGGCGCTGTCTGACGACGAATCTCGTCCCGCGAGCGAAGTCGGTCGACCTCGAGATTCACGCGTGGTCGCTCGAGCGGCGGATTACGGCAAAGTTGCTCGAGTGGCGCGGCGTCGACTGCGTCTCGGCGGATCGGCCGCTCCGGATATAGCGTTACGCCAGGTCGAATTCGGCGGAGGATCGCAACGACAGACCGATCCCGACGAAAGCGATGCCGAACCCGACGAGAAGCAGGTGCGACCGCAGTGCTCGAACGGCGACGTATATTTCCGGGAGAAAACCGATGAGAGCGATCGCGACTCCGGCGGAAATGAGCTTGTGCTCGGTTTTCATATCCTTCAGTTATGATGATCTATGAAAATTGTTTCGCAACCATGGCTCGCGCCTCAGTCCATCGAGCATCGTACTGGCCGTCTGTCGGGTTCGCGCGGCGAATCCCCCCTCGAGACCGATTCGCGCACGCTCACTACTCGCCGACAGTCGTCACCGACACCGTCCGCGTGCGCGGCCCGTCGCACTCGACCAGCAGCACCGATTGCCACGTTCCGAGCGCCAGCTCACCGTCTTCGACCGGTATCGTCACGTCCGGGCCGAGCAGCGCCGTTCGGAGGTGCGAATCCGCATTTCCGTCTAACTGATCGTGTGCGTGTCCTTCGTCGGGAACCAGCTCCCGGAGGAACGACTCGAGGTCGCCGCGTAACCGCGACTCGTCCTCCTGGACGATCAATCCGGCCGTCGTGTGCTCGACGAACCCCGTCGCCGTGCCGGACTCGAGGTCGGCGGGGACGGCCGCGGCGATTCGATCAGTTACGTCGACGGTCGTCAACCGCGCATCGGTTTCGACGGAAAACGTCTCCCGTGTCATATGCGAGTTCTCGTCGGCCAGACACCACTGCGTTACGGTCGCCGGAGTCGAGGACAGAATTAGGAGAGTCGGTCCAGCGCCCAGTCGGCCCGCTCGCGAACGATCGACGCCGGATCGTCGGCTGCCAGCGTCTCGAGTCGATCCGCGGCCGCCTCGACGCGTCCGTGGCCGAGTGCGACGCACGCGTTCGCCCGCGCGCGATCGAAATCGTCCGCGAGCAGTTCGAGCAACGGCTCTCGTGCGGGACCGACGTCCCGGCCCGTTGCCGCGGTGACGCGGGCGAGCAACACGGCGGCGTTCGCGCGCGTCTCCGGATCCGGAGACTCGAGAGCATCACCGAGATCGTCACAGACCGGCTCGACCGCCGCGGGTTCGCGGTGGGCGATGTCCGCCAGGCAGCCGATGGCGTTGCGTCGAAGCGACGGGTCGTCGTGGTCGACGAGTTCGGTCGCCCGCGCGACGAACTCGAGTCGCTCCGGGGGTGTCTCGGATCGAGTCAGCCGACCCAGCGTCGGAAGGACGGGAACACCGTTGGTCTCCGGATCCGCCGCTAGCGCATCGGTAAGCACCGGGAGCGCGGAGTGCGCCGCGGTCGGCGTCGTTCGCGACACCTGCTGGATCGCGCGGAGTCCCCAGTCGTCGTAGCCGGATCGTCGATCGACCACGTCCGCGATCGTGGCGGTGTGTTCGACGACGACCGACGGCTGCTCCCCCGCAACGATAGCCAGACATCGGAGGAGTTCTCGAGTCGCCGGCCGGTCCGGATGCTCATCGACGAAGGAGACGATCACGTCGACCGACGGCGCCACGTCCGCGGGCGACTCGGCCGCGAGTTCGGCCAGGCAGTACGCGACCGACTCGTGAAACTCGAGCGCCGGCTGCTCGAGCAGTGCGCGGAGCTTCGGAACCGTCGGCACGCAGTCGCCGGGACGCTCGTCGAGCGTGTCGCGGATCGTTTCGACGGCCGCTCGTTGGTCGGTCGGTTCGCGCCTATCCAGTTGTGCGAGGACTGACGGCAGGTCGAACGAGTCAGCGTCGACTCGTCGCTGTTCGACCGCCTCGCCCCCTTCCCCATCCATCACATCCCGAGCATGTGCGATCGGCGGCAAAAGCCTTCCGAGTGTTTACTGCGGTCGAAAATGGCCGAAAGAACGGTCAGGCGAGCCACTCGTCGGGTTTCGTGTCGTAATCGACGTCGTCGGCCGAGAGGTGCTCGACTTCCTCCCACGGAACGTCGTCGATCGTCACGTCCTCCCCGTTGTACCGGATCAGCTTGCCGCGCTCTTCGGGTTCGGGCTCTCGGTTGCGTCGTTTCGCCACCTCGATATCGTGTTCATCGACGTCCTTGACGATCGTCAACAGGTTCACGGGCCGGCCCCACAGCTCGAAGATCCGCTTCAAGGTCTCCCTGGCCTGCCCGAGATCGAGCATGACGCCGTTGTACTGGTGGCCCAACAGGAGTTCGTTCGCGTTGTTGTAGTTCCCGTCGTAGACCGCGATGGTCGGCTTCCCGAAGTTGGTGAACTGCAACAGTAGCTTCTTTTTGACGTCCTCGGCGGCGTCGCTGGCGACGTGGAACTGGCCCGTCGCCTGGGAGTGTTCGTAGGTGAAGTAGTTGTTCTCCGTGATGAACTCCGTCGTGAGGAACTCATCGAGGAACGTGACGTCGTTGTGGCTCTCACGGATGTCGTACATTCGATCCCAGCCCGCCGAGAAGTCCACGTCCGCGAGCGCTTCTTCGACCGTCTCGTAGCGCGCATCGTCGAAGAGGTAGCGACCGATCTGCTCGAGATCGTTCTGACTGACCCGAGTCAGGAACCCGCGGTGCTGGCGCTTGACCAGCGAGTAGTGGCGTCGCGCCAGCCCCTCGGTGGTCAGCACCTTCCACGGGTACGTTTCGACGTCGATTTCGCCGTTCCGTGCCTGCTCGAGCGCGTCGCGGTCGACCCATTCTTCGGGAACCTCCTCGAGTCGATCGAGCGTTTCCGGCGTGATCGTCGCGATGGCCTCCGGCGGCTCGAGCGTCTCGAGGACTGCATCGAAGTCGACGACGTCCATCAGGTTGCGCCAGGAGACGCCCTCGACGCGGAGCAGCCGCTCTAAGACTTCTCGGCGGTTCGTCCGGTTCTCGACGTACTCCCAGAGCTCCATCCCGAGGCTGTAGGGGTTGAGCCCGCCAGAGCCGAGCACTTTGGCCATGTGATCGGCGTAGTTCATGAACTCGTCGTCGCCGGCGAACCCCTCGTCGGTCATCATCGTCGACTCCCAGTAGGCGGCCCAGCCCTCGTTCATCACCTTCGTCATCTTCTGGGCGGCGAAGTAGTAGGCCTCCGCGCGCATCATGTCGAGGATGTCCCGCTGCCACTCTTCCATCTCGGCGGCCCGTCCCGCCTCGTCGTCGAACTGCTTGCCGTGTTCGCGGACGAACGAGAGGACGTCCTTCTGGGGCACCTCGGGGAAGGTGACCGCCTCGTCGCCCTCCTCGAGTTTCTCGAGCCACTCGTCGTCGAACACTTCGCCCTTGATCTCGTCCGAGAGTCCGAGTTCGTCGAGTTTCTCCGCGATATCGTCGTCGAGGTCGTCGCGGGGCCCGTCGATCTCCAGTCGCCGACTGAACACCTGGTGCTGATCGATGTTGTCCTCCAGGGAGAGACAGTGGTCGATCCACTTCTCGACCTCCGCGCGATCGATCTCCGGATCGGACATGTACTCGTCGATGGCTCGCGCGTGGCGCTCGAGCATCGCGGCGGCGTTGACCTGATCGTCGTCGGCCCGACCGCTGGTGAAGAGGCCGAACCACTCGTTTTTCGCGAAGAAATCGGAGTGGGCCTCGACGTGGGTGATCACGGCTTTCTGGTCGGCCAACGTGTTCGACTCCTGGAGGAAAGCGTGGGCCGGATTGTCGTTGTTGACGATCTCGAAGGCCTTCCCGCCGCCGTACTGGCCCTGCTTCTGTTGCTTGTCGTACTGCATCCCCCACCGCCAGTGGGGATAGCGGCTCTGGAAGCCGCCGTAGGCGATGAGTTCGTTCATCTCGTCGTAGTCGATGATCCAGTACTTGACCGGGTACGGCTCGAGGCCGAGTTTGACGGCGAGGGTTCTGGCCTCGTCGACCGGTTCCTCGAGGTCGGCGGCGATCGCCTGTTTGCGGAATCGATCCGCGTTGGAGTTGCGTTTACTCATTGTCGTCACTCTCCGTGGAGAGGATCTCGTAGATCGCGTCCGTCACGTCCTCCTTGTTGTTGACGTACGCCACCGCGACGTCCTCGGCGTCGGGGCCGAAGTGTCGCTCGAGTTCCTCGGCGTGGGTGGCGTTGATCGCGTTACCGCTGGGTTGAGTTTCGACGTAGGCGTGGAGGTTGGCGTCGATCTGTTCCATCATCGGAATGACGCGCTCGCCGGTGTCGTTGCTCGAGTTCTCCGAGTCGCCCGCCGCGAAGACGTACCGGTTCCAGTCGCTCCAAGGGTACTCCTCTAACAGCTCGTTGGCGAGTTCGTACGCGCTCGAGATCTTCGTCCCGCCGCCGGAGCGGATGCCGAAGAAGTCGTCGCGTTCGACCTCCCAGGCGTCGGCGTCGTGGGCGATGTAGACGAACTCGGCGTTGTCGTACTTGCCCTGGAGATACCAGTCCAGCGGCGTGAACGTCCGCTCGACGAGTTCGCGTTTCTTCTCGCGCATCGAGCCGGAGACGTCGCGGATGTTGACCACGACGACGTTCTTCTCTTTCTCCTCGATGATCTCGGGGTGGCGGTAGCGTTCGTCCTCGCGGCGGAAGGGGACGTGTTTGATCCCCTCACGGCGGATCTTCTGCTGGACCGACTCGCGTTCGACGTTCTCCTCCACTTCCTCGATCGAGGACCACGTGCCGCGTTCCTCGTCGGGAATCTCGCTGTGGGCCTCTTCGACCCACGCCATCGAGACGGGCAGGCTCTCGCCGCGGGCCCACTCGAACACCTCGCGGGGCTCGATGCCTTCGACCTTGCAGAGTTCCTTCAAGAACTCCTCGTCGAAGTCCATCGCAAGCTTGCGCTTGAGGCCCTCCTTGAACATCCGCTCGAAGTCGAGGGTGCTGTTGGGACCGCTCCGGGTCATATCGGTGAAGGGACCTTCCTTCTCCTCGACGACCGTCTTCCCCTTCGGATCGAGGTCGAGCCCTAACTCCTCGTCGAGTTCTTCGGCGAACTCTTCGGGATCCATCTCGTAGTACTCGTGCTCGCCGCCCTCCTCGCCGGGTTCGCCGTCCTCGCCGTCGCCGTCGCCCGGTTGGGGCTGTGGCTGGCCGACCGGCTGGCCCGGCTGGGGCGTACCATCTTCGCCCTGGCCGACGCCGCCCTTGTCGCGCTGGTCGTACTCGAACTCCGGCAGCGAGACGATCTTAACCGGGATCTGGATCGATCCGCGGCCGCCGGCGAGGTCGCCGTACTGGATGAAGTCGGCCAGATCCTCGCGTCGCTGTTCGCCCACCTCACGGAATCGCTCGAGGTCGTCTCTCAGTCCCATCTGTAGCTCACCTGTCCCATGACGTGTCGGCTGGTTAGCTCGGCGGAGGCCGCCGAGTAGTCGAAGAGATCGACCATGGTGTCGATCGTCCGTTCTTTCACGGTCGCCGTCTCCGTCCCGCTCGGCGGGTCGTCCCACTGGCGCGGATCGAAGTCCTCGAACGTCCGCTGGACGTCGTCCCAGTCGTGGCTCTCGAGGACGCTCTTGATTACCGGAATCGCGGTGAGATCGACGTCCTCGACGGCGAAGTCGTCGTCGCGGTGCTCCCAGGCGTGGCGGTTCAGCGACGTGATAACCTTCTCCCGGCGGAAGTTTCGGACGCTCTCGCGGGGGAGGTTGCCCTCGTACTCGGCCTCCGAAAAGCGACCGAGGTGTTCGATCTCGAAGAGCTTCATCTTCAGCGGATCCGGCTCGACCTCCTCGCCGCGGTCGTTGTACAGGGGCTCGTCGGTCTCCCAGGCGTAGACCTGTTCGACGTACTCGGCGACGGTCCCCTCGTCGACGCGCTTGTCGTGCATGATCGCCTCGATGACGTCGCTCTCCTGCCGGTCGAAGATGTAGTTTTTCACGGGGACGATCCGGTTTTCGAACTCCGAACGCTCGCCCGACGAGAAGACGGGGGCGTCCGACAGTCCCTCGGCCATCGTGTTCAACACGTCTCGGGGCATCACGATGTCCTCGACAGCCAGCTCGGAGTGGTGGCGATCGCGGTCGGTCTGGATGAGTTCCGCGAGCGTGTCCCGCGTGTAGGTGACCGGAATCCCGTGTTCGCCGTCGTGGGCCTCGCCGTTGAAGTCGAACTCGTCTTTCTCGCGTCGCGTGTCGCCTTCCTGCAGGTAGCCCTGATCGTAGATCAGCGCCTTGTCGACGAGATCCAGCCCGTTGGGCAGGTTCTCCTCGTCGAGTCGCGTCACGACCGCGTACAGCGCGGCGGCTTCGATCGCGTGGGGCGCGAACTCCTCCGTCCGCGTCTCGCCGCCTTGATCCTTGACCGAGACGCGCACCGGCTCGCGGATCCGCGCCTCGAGTTCCTCGTAGCTCTCGGCCTCCCAGACGGCGGACTCGTTGGTCAGTTCGCGACGGATCAGCTCCGACTCGAGGCTGAGGTTCGTCAGGTAGCCGAACTGGTGTTTGTCCAGCCGGCGTTTGAGCGCCTTCAGCGGGTCCATCCCGTTTCGGTCGGAGTGCTGGTTGAGCTGTGCCTCGAGGTCCGGGTTCGAGATGATCAGCATCTGCGTGTCGACGTCCATCCCGATCCCCTTGTCCAGTTTGACGGACTGCTCGTCGGGGACGTTCAGCAGTTTCTGCAGCAGGTCGGCGTGTTGGGCCGCATCTTCGACGATGGTGAGGACGCCGTTGCCCTGCGAGAGCACACCGTCGTAGGAAAACGCCTGCGGGTTCTTGCGCCCGCGCGAATCGAGTTCCTGGAGCATGCCGTGCATCCAGGAGCCGACGAGTCGCTCCTTTGGCGGGCCGTCGTCCTCGCTGTGGAGGACGCCGACGCCCTGGCCGACGTCGACGACGTAGTTTTTCACCCGCAGGTGGTCGTCGTCGGTGATCGCCGAGAACAGCGCTTCCTCGCCGTCGCGTCGGTAGCGCTCCTCGAGGAAGTCGTACGCCTCCCGGGAGAACGGGTCGAGTTTCGCGTCGACCCGAACGGGAACGTGGTCATCGAGATCGCCGTTGAGGTCCTCGAGTACGCGTTCGCGGACCTCCTCCGGGAACACCGACAGCGGGTGCGCCTGGACGGGGCTCTCGTACCAGTGCTGGTCGTCGCTCGCCGTGGGGTCGCCGCTGCCGTAGCTCAGTCCGCGGTCTTCGGCTTCGGCCGTCGTCACGTTCCACTCGACCGTGTACCGGCGACCCTCGGGGGTCTTCGAGTACTCGCGCAGTCCGTTGACCAGACAGCGCTTGAGTTCGGACTTGCCGGTCGCCGTAGGGCCCTCGAACCAGATGATCTTCTCGTCTTTCGCCCGGCCCGCGGCGATCGATCGGAGGTCGTCAACGAACCCGTTTAACACCTCGGTGTTGCCGAGGATCGCGTGTTCGCCGTCGTTGTGCGGATCGTCGAAGAAGCGGTAGCGTTCCTTCTCCTCGCCTTCCTCGACCACGGTCCGAGTGCCCGCCGCCTCGATCGCCTCGAGGAGGTACTTCGAGGCGTGGGAGGCGATCGTCGGATTCGCGAAGATCCGATCGACGTAGGTCGCGAGGTCCATCGGCTCCTCGTAGGTCTCCTCTAACGTGCGGTCGGCCTCGGTGACGTAGTCGTTTCCGGTCATATCAATCCATCTCGGCTTTGGCAACCTCCGCACCGGCGAACTCGAGCACTTCCTTCGCGCCGCCCTCGGAGTAGCCCTGTTCCATCAGCGCGTCGATCCACGAGGAGCGCTCGTCGTCGTCGAATTCGTTGGCGCTGACCAGCGCGGAGAAGTTGATGTTGTGCTTCTTGTCCTCCCAGAGTTTGCGCTCTAACGCGCGGCGCAGGCGCTCGTTGTCCTGCGGGTTGAACGCCTCGCCCTCGCGTGCGCGCCGGGAGACCCAGTTCGACACTTCCTGCCGGAAGTCTTCCTTGCGGTCTTCTGGGATGTCGAGTTTCTCCTCGACCGATCGGAGGAACGTCTCGTCGGGCTCTTGCTCGCGGCCCGTGAGTTCGTCCTCGATGGTGTCGTCGTCGATGTAGGCCATCACGTGGTCCATGTACTTCTCGCCTTGACGCTGGATCTCGTCGATGTCGTAGGCTAAGGCGTGGCGAACGTCCTCGATGGCTCGCTCCTTGTACTCCTCGCGCACCGTCTCGAGGTAGCGGTAGTACTTCTCGAAGTTCTCCTCGGGGATCGAGCCGTGGTGTTCGAGGTTCTCCTCGAAGAAGTTGAACACCGTCAGCGGCGAGAGGAAGCCGCGGCTGCGGTGTTTGGAGTCCATGATCGCCTCGGCGATCTCGTCGCCGATGAACCGGGGCGAGACGCCGACCATCCCCTCGCCGATCTCGGCCTTCTGTTCGGCCTCGTCGCGGAGCTTTTTGATGTCGATGTCGTCGCCCTCGTCGATCTCGCCGTTGTACGCCTTGGCCTTCGAGAGGAGGTCGACCGTCTCGGTGTCGGGCTCTTCGACCCGCGTGAGGACGCCGAACAGCCCCGCCATCTCTAACGTGTGCGGTTCGACGTTGATGTCCGGCACATCGGCGTTGTTCAGCATCTTGTCGTAGATGTTGGCCTCGTCCTCGTAGGAGAGAACGTAGGGGAAGTCGATCCGCTTGGTGCGGTCGTTGAAGGCCTCCATCTTTTCGTCGCCCTTCTTGTCCTTGTACTCGGGCATGTTCGTCCGGCCGACGATCACCTGGTCGATGTCGATCCGGGGGTTGTTCTTCGGCTTGATCGTCTGTTCCTGGGTGGCGTGGAGGAAGTCGTAGAGGAACTCGCGCTGGAGTTTGAGCAACTCTTCGCCGGAGAAGATGCCGCGGTTCGCGTTACAGAACGCCCCCGAGTAGTCGAACGCCCGCGGGTCGCTCTCGCCGTAGATCGCGATCTTCGAGTAGTTGACGTCGCCGGTGAGCTCCGTCTCGTCCTGGTTCTTCTTGTCCTTGGGTTCGAACGTCTCGAGGCCCTGGCGCTTGTTCTCGTCGGCGACGAAGCGGACGATCTCGACGTGGTTCTCCAAGACCTGCTGGAGGTCGTCGTCGTAGTAGGCCAGCAGTCGGTCCATGTAGAACTCGCTTTCGGGGTCTAAGGCCTGCTCGTTCTGGATCGTGTACGGCGCATCGAGGCGCTCGTTTAAGTCGTCGAGCACTTGCTGGCGTTGCTCGATCGGGAGGAGCACGAGCGGATCCTGGTTCATCGGCGACCGGACGGTGTCGTCGGAGGGGTCCTGATCCTTGATGACGTCACAGAGGTTGGTCCAGCGGAAGGTGTACATCCGGCCCTCCTCGCGGAGCGTGTAGTCCTCGAAGTACTTGCGGACCTGCTTGTCGAAGTGGGACTTCCCGGAGCCGACCGGGCCGAGCAGGAGTTTGATACGCCGTTCGGGGCCGAGCCGGCGGGCACCCGACTTCACCTTGTTCACGAACTCGTGGATCGACTGGTGAATTACCTTCCCGTAGAAGGTGTTCTCACCCTCGCCGAGCGGATCCTCGCTCGCGAGCAGGTACTCGACGACCCCTTCGGTCTCGTCGTAGGCCGTCCCGTAGTAGTCGAACATGTCCGCGACGCGCTGGTGGGCGTTGCGGGTGATCTTCGCGTCCTCGTAGCACTCCTGTAAGTACCAGTCGAAGGACTTGGTCTCCCGCAGGTCCGCGGGCATCGATTCCTTGTAGTCCGTACTGAGCGTCTCGAGTGTCTCGATATCACCGGTCATGGTATCATTGCCAGTTGCGATCTCCCCCGTTTGCATCGTCCGTGATCACGCGGAGTGGTCGGTGCGGACGTCGTTCGACCACCACTCTCGTCGCGGCCGAACCGTCGGGATCCGTCGAGCCGTGTCACCGTCGACCACACATCGTCACGGCAGTCGGCAGGCTCCGGGAGTAACTCGCTCTCGAAACGAACCGAACTGCGTCGGGCGGCGGTCTGTCGTGCCATGTGTGATCGATCACCACTCACGTTGCGCGATGACCTCCTCAGAGGCTCGGCCAACGGCGCGCCGGGGACGGGCGCGGAGTGGATCGGTCCGGCGAACGGATACCGATAGTATTTAATGAGTGAGTAATCCAGGTACTTAGCTTTAGCCCCAAAAGATATTTACCAGAATATTATTCCGCACGGTGGTAGGATGTATTATATGTTGCCCCACGCTACCATACCACACCTTGGTCGATCGACGGCATAAGTTGCGGGCCTGCAGCGGCCGGTTTCGCTCGTGCGCGCTCGGCGTGTGAGCACACAACACGCCTCACCTCGAGTCCCCGCGACGACGAGGCTTTAGGACCGGCCGACCTACCGCCGCATATGACAAACTCGGAGACCGGCGGGGATCCCGAACCGCCGCTCTCGTCGCTCCCCGACGCCTGGACCGTCTGGAGTCAGGGTGACGACGGCCGCCTCGTGCTCGCATACCGACCGGACATCTTCAACGGCGACGACTTTCCGGCGGCCTGTCTTCCCACACTGTACCTGACCCACGGAAAACGCACCCGTCGCCCCGGAACCAATCCGACCAGCCGTCCGAGCAACGACTGGTACGTCACCCTCTATCTCGAGCCCGACGTCTCCGCCGACAACGAACGATTCGAGACACGCGGCGAGGCCCTCGAGCGCGCGCTCGACCTCGCCGACGCGTTCGACGCCGGCGACGTCGACTACCGAGGCCTTTACCAGGTCCCCCGGGAGACGTACTTCGATCGACTCGACGAACTGACCGGCACGGTCGAAGACGACGATTCCGAGAGCGAATCCGCGTAACCGGCCATCGCGACGAACGCGGCGGTCCGCGATCCGTTGGTCGACGAGTCGACACGTGAGTCTTAACCGGCGTCGCGAAGTAGGGGCCGCTATGTCGACCGTTACGCTCGTCGGAACCCGACTCGCCGACCCGGGAACGGAGTTCGTCTACCACGGCGAGGCCGACGCCTGCGCCGGCTGTCCCTATCGCAGTCAGTGTCTCAACCTCCAGCCCGATACCAAGTACCGGATCACGTCCGTCCGGGAGAACGCCCAGACCCTCGAGTGTGCGATGCACGACGGCGGCGTCCGCGCCGTCGAGGTCGAACCCGTCTCCGTGCGCGCGAACATCCCCTCGAAGGGGGCGTTCGCCGGCAGCAAGGCGAGCCTCTCCGGCCCCTGTCCCTACGTCGAGTGTCCGAGCCACGAGTACTGCGAACCCGACGCCGTCGAGTTCGACGAGGAGTACCGCATTCGCGACATCCTCGGCGACCCGCCACACGAGGTCTGTCACCTCGACCGGTCGCTCGAGATGGTCGAACTCGACACCGACGAGTAGGATCTCGAGGCCCTCTCGCTCGAACCGTGTGAACACCCCCCATTCCGTTCTCGCAAAGCTATCACGTACCGAGTTGTTTTTGATCGGTCCACACGAACCACCGTGATATACCCGTGCTGTCGGTTGAACTCCACGCTCACTCCGCGCTCTCCTACGACGGCCGAGACTCGGTCGAGTTGATCCTCGAACAGGCCCAGGCCGTCGGTCTGGACGCGATCGCCGTCACCGACCACGACGAGATCGACGCGAGCCTCGAGGCCGCCGAACGCGCCCCCGAGTACGGACTGATCGGCATCCCCGCCATGGAGATCTCGAGCAAAGCCGGCCACATCCTCGGCTTCGGGCTCGAAGACGCCGTCCCGCCCGGACTCTCCTACGAGTCGACGCTCGAGGCCATCTGGGAGCAGGACGGACTCGCGGTGATCCCCCATCCCTTCCAGGAGTCGCGCCACGGCGTGATGGCCCGCATCTCCCGGGACCAACTCGCCGAGGGCGACGCGATCGAGGTCTACAACTCGCGGCTGCTCACCGGCCGCGCGAACCGACAGGCCGAACGGTTCGCCGAGTCCCACGACCTGCCGATGACGGCCGGCAGCGACGCTCACATCAGCGAGATGGTCGGCCAGGCCGTCACCCGCGTCGAGGCCGACGACCGCTCCGCCGCCGCGATCCTCGAGGCGATTCGCGAGGGCCGAACCACGGTCGAGGGCAAACGAACGCCGTGGCACATCAGCTTCCGGCAGGCCGCCGGCGGCGTCTCGCGTCGCGTCAGAAACTCCGTCGTGGGGCTGTTCCGATGACGCTTCGCGGTGCCGACCCCGAAACCGTTTGCGGTGCCCTCGAGCGCGACGAGCCGCTGCCGGGAACGACCGGCTTCGCCGGCGAACTCGACGGCGCGCTCGTTCGCGACGTGCTCGGCCGCGTGCCCGTGTACGTCGAGCGCGAGGACCATGGCCGTACACCAACGGTCGACTGGGCGTTCGAACCGACGGCCCTCGAAGCGCCGGCGCTCCTCCCCGCCGGGACCACACTCGACCTGACGGCCCCCGACGCCGAACCCGAACGTCGCTGGACGCTCCCCGATCCGGAGCCGGAGACGAACCACGACGCCGCACTCGAGCGACTCGCCGCGGCGATCCAGATCGCGGCCGACCACGCGCTCGATACCGACCACGACATCGCCGTCGCCTTCTCGGGCGGCGTCGACTCGGCGCTGGTCGCCGAACTGCTCGACGCCCCGCTGTACGTCGTCGGCTTCCCCGATAGCCACGACGTCGCGGCCGCGCGGACGGCCGCCGAGGCGATGGGGCGGGAGTTGACCGTCGTCGAGCTCGAGCCGGCCGACCTCGAGCGAGCGGTGCCCGACCTCGCCCGCGCGACCGGCCGCACGAACGCGATGGACGTCCAGATCGCCCTCCCCCTCTATCTCGTCGGCGAGCGCGTCGCCGCCGACGGTTTCGACGCCCTGGCGGTGGGCCAGGGTGCGGACGAACTGTTCGGCGGCTACGAAAAAGTCGTCCGTCTCGACCACCGCGTCGAGGCCGAGACGACCCGTGAGGCCGTCCGCGAACAGATCGCGACGCTCTCCGAACAGCTTCCGCGAGACGTTCACGCGATCGAAGCCACCGGCCTCGAGCCGGTCGCTCCCCTCCTCCACGACGCCGTCGTCGACGCCGCGCTTCGACTGCCCGACGATCTGTTGGCTGACGAGACCGAGCGCAAACGAGCGCTTCGTCGCGTCGCCGCGGACTCCCTCGCCGCCGAGGTCGTCTCTCGGGAGAAAAAGGCCGTCCAGTACGGCAGTCTCGTCGCTCGCGAACTCGACCGTCTCGCCCGACAGGCCGGCTATAAGCGCCGGATCGACGACCACGTGACGAAGTACGTCCGCTCGCTGCTCGAGGACGGCCCGGAACCGCCGGAATCCTGAGTCCCCGACGCCGTCTCTGTCGACTCGACACCGTCTCGGGATCTGGTATCTCTGGCCGAAAACGGCCGTCACCAAAGTCGTGCCTGCCGATTCCCGGCCAACCTATTTATGTTCGTTCGGTGGTCGTTTTGCTATGGGAGAGAAGACAAACCACGAGCAGAACGTGTCTCGAGAGGAGGCGGCCGATCTGGTACAGGAAGTCGCTCGAGAATTGCGGAGCGAGGGCCCCGCCGAAGTGCGCGTCGGGAACAAGATGTTGACGCTCTCGCCGGCACCGGAACTCGAGTACGGCATCGAAGTACAGGAGCGATCGCCGATGCTCGGCGGCCCGCGGGAGGAACTGACGATAACGCTCGAATGGGAGGTCGAAACAGAACCCTGAAGCCAGTCTTCGAACCGATTCGACGGCGCTCGAGACGGGAGTAAAACGGGGCCGCTAGTCCTCGAGTTCGGTCGGGAGCTGGTTCTCCGGGCCGCCCTCGACGTTGTCGGCGACCGTGCGGCGGTTGGTCTCGCCGATGCGGTCGGCGACCTCCGCGACGAGATTCTCGACGGTCTCTTGGACCTCGCTCTCGTCGTCCTTCACGATCGCCCCCTCGCTGCCCTCCGCGCCGAAGTCGGGGTGGATCGGGATCTGTCCGAGCAGCGGGACGTCGTACTTGTCGACGATCGTCTTCGCCCCTTCCGTGCCGAACAGGCCGTGCTGGTCGCCACAGGAGGGGCAAATGAACGAACTCATGTTCTCGACGACGCCCAGTACTGGCGTGTCGTGTTTGTTGAACATCTGAATCCCCTTTCGGGTGTCGTCGAGGGCCATCTCCTGGGGCGTCGTGACGACGACTGCACCGGTCACCGGCATCGACTGCAGGAGGTTTAGCGTCGCGTCACCCGTCCCCGGCGGGAGGTCGACGATGAGGTAGTCCAGTCGACCCCACTCGACGCCCTCCAGGAACTTCAGCATGAACTTGTTGACCATCGGGCCGCGCAGGATCGCCGGATCGTCCTCCTGTTCCGTCATCATCCCCATGCTGATGACCCGGACGCCGTCCGATCGAGGCGGGACGATATCCTCGTTCGGCGTCACGCCGGGTTCGCTCTCGACCGGCAGGATCCGCGGAATGTTGGGCCCGTGAATGTCGGCGTCGAGCAGACCGACCATCGCCCCGCGCTTTTCGAGACCCGACGCGATGTTCGCGGCGACCGTCGTTTTGCCGACCCCACCCTTCCCGGAGGCGACGGCGATGACGTTGCGAACCCGCGGCAGTACCTCGTCGTCGAATCCGTGCTCTTCCCCGACGTGGGCACGTAGGTCCGCCTGAAGGCCCGCCTCATCGCAGACCTCGCGGATTCGGTTGCCCAGTTTCATCTCGGAGGGCGCGTACGGGGCGTTGAACGCGAGGTCGATCCGGGCGGTTTCGTCCTCGATTCGGACGTCGTTGACCAGGCCGAGCGAGACGATGTCCTCGCCGATATCCGGGTCTTCGATCCCCTCGAGTTTGATCTGGAGTTCGTGTTCTGTAATGCTCATAATACGTCGTATGCGTTATCCGATCATAAGGGAGCCGAACGGGATACGTGTGATGGTTCGGCGTTCGAACCTGCCGGTGAGCACCGGTTCGCGAAGTCGTACTCGACCTCGAGGCCGGCTCTCACCCTCAGTAGATGCTGGGCGCCTGTCCGTAAAAAATGATTCCGATCAAGACCGTCATGATGAGCATCGAGACCCACATACTGGTCGCGATGCTGACGAGGTAGGAGACGCCGAGCAGCCCCGTCTTCGTGTCTCGGGGCGTGCCGACGAACCACGCGATGAGCATGACGTAAATCGGGAGCAGGACGATCCCGAAGATGATGTAGGTCCCCTCGTTCGGAAACCCGGTCCACCCCTCGGTTCCCTCGTAGCCGTGGTAGAGGATCAGGGAGAGAATGTCAACAAGTGTCATAGAGAGTCTTTTACCCGCAGTCGGGGTTGTGGTTTCCCCTGACTGTGCATGGGTCTCATAACGACGACCGGCGATGACTGTCGAACGAACGTCTAAGATCCGCTCGAGAACGAGGGCGAAGATCACAAAGACGTCCCTATCGACGGGGCGGCGACAGTAAACGCGGCTGCAAAAAGCGTCGAGAAGCGAAACGAGAGAAAGCGGAGATCGTTCGATCGATCGGGTTAGAACAGGAACCCGAAGATCGGTATGTTACCGGTGGGGCCTGGGGAGCCGAGTGGCTCCGGCAGGCCGCCGTAGAACACGAAGCCGATGATCATGGTTAGGATGAACATCCCGATCCACATCTGGGCAGTGATCCCGACGAGATAGGAGACGCCGAGCAGCCCCGTCTTCGTGTCACGGGGCGTGCCGGCGAACCACGAGACGACCATGATGTAAACCGGTACCAGGATTACGGCGAAGATGAGGTAGGTCCCGATGTTGGGGAAGCCCGTGAGGCCCTCGGTGCCGCTGTAGCCGTGGTAGAGCGGTTCGGCGAGTGCTGCGACGGTGCTCATGCTTTCACCTCCGGTTCGGTCGCCGTTTCATCCGCGTCCTCGTGTCCGTGCGCGTGGTCGCCGCGAAGGTGTTCGATCGCGTGGAGTTCGACGATCGGAACGACCTTCGAGACCACGAGGAAGATCAGGACGACCATCCCGACCGTACCGACCAGCGAGAGGATCTCGATGGCGCTCGGGAAGTACTCCCCGGGTGTCGCCGCGTAGATCTCGAACTCGGGGTGCATGAATCCTTCAACGACGAAGAGCACCTTCTCGATGAGCGTCGCGAACAGGACGGTAAATGCGGCGGCGAGCGCTCGCGGCTTCGTGAACAGCGATGGACGGATCGTCTGCGCGAAGATGTAAACGAGCGTCGCGAAGACGAGCGTCATCGCGGTGATGTAGACCGGGTGCGAGATCGTCGCTTCCTGTGCGACGCCCGTGCTGACCGGCGCGGCGAACAGGCCGACGACGTTCTGCTGGAGCTGGAGCCAGAGGAACAGGAGACAGAAGAACCCGAGCCACAGGAGCAGCCCGCGGAAGACGTCGTCGGTCATGATGTGGTCCCAGTCGTAGGCACGACGGAACGCGTAGGCGGCGATGATCACGCCGCTGATCGCCGACGTAAGTGCGATGGTCAGGAACTGTGGTCCCTGCACCGCGCTGAACCAGGCCGGCATGCCGGGGAGCACCGCGAACAGCCACGGAATCACACCGCCGTGAAGCAGGAGCGGTGCCATGATGATGATCGCGAGTGCGAGCCACCAAACCATCCGCTCGACGACCTCGTCCTCGTCCTCGGTGTAGCCGAGAGTCAGGACGTTGTAGACGGGCGAGAGGTAGCCCGGCAGATCATCGCGGAGTCGGGTGATATCGTACCGAAGCGTCAGTGCGAGGTAGGTCGCCGTCAGCACGAAGTACGCCGTGATGACGGTGACGTCCCACACCAGCGGCGAGTTGTTCACCGTGATGTGGTAGTGGCCCAGCACGCTCGTGACCATCCGGTCCGGACGGCCCATATGGACCAGAATGTAGAAGCCGGCCGCGGAGAGGCCGGCGATCGTCAGCAGTTCTGCGAGGCGGGCGACCGGCATGTATCGATCCATGCCGAGCAGTCGGACCGCGGCGGAGAGGATGATACCGCCGTGAGCGATCCCGACCCACCAGATGAACGCGCCGATGTACAGTCCCCAGGTCGCGCCGCCGCCGGAGCCCCAGTCGGAGAGTCCGGTGACGGCCATGCCTTCGGCCAGCTGGTACATCCACGCGACGAGGAAGGCCCCGAGGGCCAGCGCACAGATCCCGAACAGAATGAGGTACTGTTTCGAGACGTTGTTGACCGGGCGGAGGATGTCCGCCTCAGATGGCGTCTTGGTGCTCACAGCGACCACCCGGTGTCACCGACGGTCTTCTCGTCGAGCACGTCCTTTCGGTTGTCGACGAGGTTGGTACGCTCGCCGTCCGCTCGCTGGTAGGAGATGTTCTCGTAGGCGACACCCGAGCCGGTCGGCTCGCGCTGTTCGGCGTTCGGACCGGGCTCGTTACCGAGGTAGACGACGTTCGGGTTGGTTCCCATATCCTCGAGCAGTCGGAAGCTCGACGACGGAACGCCTGCGAACGCATCGAGGAGGTTCTGTGCGGCCTCGACGTCCGGGCCCTCGAACTCGTCTTCGTCTTCCGCTTCCGCTTCGCCCTCGTCTTCCTGAATGAACGAGCCGGTTTCGGCTTCTTCTTCGTCACCGTTCTCCTCCTCGCCATTCTCGTCCTCGGCGCTCTCTTCGTCACCGTTCTCTTCCTCGCCGTCGAGTTCGGTTTCGTCGGGTGCATCGGCGAGGCCGAGCTCCGAGAGCACTTCTTCGCTCTCGAGGTCGAGGCCGTGGTCCGAAAGCGCTTCGAGCACGTTCTGGACGTCCGTTTCGTAGGCAGCGATGTCGCCGTCGCCGGCGGCCATCCCGCTCTCGGCGGTGATCCGGATGGCGAGCAGCAGTCCGAGCGTATCCTCGTCCAGCGCGGTCGCGTTGAGGACGGATTCGAGGTCGTCGTCCTCCCCGTCGAGATCCTCCTCGAGGGAGCCGAGGAAGTCCTCGCCGACGGCCAGTCGAGCGAGCGTGCGGGCTCGGCTCGGGTTCGACGCGTAGACCTGCGGATCGCTGGTCTCGTCCTGCATGTTCCCGAAGTTGATCGCGTCCGGCGGACAGGCCTCTTCACAGGCCGTCGTGCCGACTCGATCGTCACCCGAGAACCCGTCCTGTCGGGTCGGGCACATCGTACACTTGCTCATCGTGCCACGCGGGGCGCGACTGTCGACCCAGCGCTGGCGCTCGTCGACCATGTGGTCGCCGTCGTTGCCCATGTCCTCGGCCTGTTCGGCGATCTGGTCGGTCGAAATATCCGGTTCGTCCCACTGGAAGTAGTTGACGCCGTACGGACAGGCGACCTGACAGTATCGGCAGCCGATACAGACGTCGTAGTCTGTCAGGACGAGGCCGTCCGAGTCCCGAGTGTGTCGGGCCGTCGTCGGACAGACCTTCTCACAGGGGGCGTCGGTACAGTGCTGACACGGGCGAACGAGCCGGTTGCGGCTGTTCTCTGGCGTGCCCGCTCTGGGCTCGTCGTACTCGAGGACGTACATCCAGTTGACGCCCTGGTCGAGGTTGTTCTCCTCGGCGCAGGCTTGGACGCAGGAGAGACAGCCGTCACAGCGCTCGAGGTCGATAGCCATCCCCCACTGGACGTCGCTGTTGGGCTGTGCGTCAGTGATGTTGCCGTCGTCTGCGAGGCTGGGTTGTCCGTCGTCGACGGTGCCCCACGCACCGAGTCCGACGGCGGCCGCACCGACGCCCATCTTCTTCATGACATCGCGGCGGCTTTCTTCGCCGTCGCCGTCGAAGGCAGAAAGCATCCGCCCCATCGTGCCGTTCGACTCCTCTTGAGCCTGGTCGTAGGCGGCTTCGGTCGGGCGGTCGTCGACGCCAAACTCGTCCATCACGTCGTCGTGATACTTCTCGTGGAATTCGGCTTCAGAGAGTTCGCCCTTGGTGACGCGCATCGCGTCTTGGGCCATCTGCATACCGAGATCAGAATCGTACTCGGTTTCGTCGAGCATCCCCTCTAGTTCAGTCTCCCACTCTTGACCGAGCGGGTGGAAAGATTCGTCGTCCGTGCTCATTCCGATCGAACACCTCTGGACGAGAATCCGCTCGATGCGAAGTAATTACACGCCGACACGCAATTGAATACGGTCATCTGTGGATCCTCTGTACCGCACTCATAACTAGATAACGTTCAAGTGTTGAGCCGATTTCCACGACGTGAGAATTGACGCGAATATGTTCGCCCATATTTAAGGTTGCGTAATAGCCACTACCTGTACTGTCAGGTACAGGAGTTCGGTTCGAAATACGCGCGACCGAGAAACGGAATAGTTGGGAGATAGATACTATCTAAGTAGGTTTTTGAACGGTCGTCGCACAATATGTGTCAACATACGCATGGCTATCGAACTCGCGTCTGCAATCGACTTTACGCACGATGTCGAGAACGGAAGCGGCCGAACCTGTTCGGCACAGTACCGACGCTCGAGGAACGCTCAGATTCGAGTATGACCGATCGACCACCGTCGCCGACGGAACGACGCCGTCTCGATTTCCTCGAGGAAACACCCCACGCACACCTGTTCGACGGCGAACCGCAGACGATTCGACTGGCGCTTGCCGACGGTGAGCGGATTCCGACGCATCAACATCCAGACCGAAAAATCGTTTTGCACGTCCTTGAGGGCCACCTCACGGTGTCACTCGGTGACGACGAGTACGATGTCCGAGAGGGTGACGTCGTCAGATTCGACGGGGCACAGGAGATTTCTCCGAAAGCACAGGCGGACACGACGGCACTGCTCGTCTTGGCGCGGCGGGCCGACTGATCAACCACTCGCGAGCGGGTCCTCGACCGTCTCCTCGGTGTCGACGCTCGGCAGATCCTCGACGAACCGCTTGATGATCGCTTCCTCCGCCCGGTGGAGCGTCTCGCTGCAGGTCGATTTCGCGATGTCGAGATGCCCAGCGAGCTCCGTCAGCGAACTGCGTCGAGGCGTGTCGTAGTAGCCCTCATCGACGGCGGCGACGACGACCTCGAGCTGTCGGTCCGAGAGCAACTGGCTCTCGTGGAGCCGCTCGCGGACGTGTTCGATCCGATATCCGAGCCCGAAGTGCTCGAGTTGTTCGGCGAGTTCGGCGAGCCGATTCCGCGAGCCGGTCACCTCGACCGTCGCCTCGCCGTCGACGATCTCGACGGGGAGTTCGATCGGCATTCCGGAGTCTCGCGACGAGAAAAGCAACAGCGGGGCGGTCGTCTCGAAGTGAACGGTCACTTCGTTCTCGCTCCACTGGGCGAGCGAGAGTTCGGTAATCTGGGGGTGGTCGCGCATCTCCTCGACGATATCGGCGACCTCAGGGCCGGCGATCCGGACGAGGGCGAAGCCGGTCTCGGAGCCGGGGACCGCGGCCAGCACTCGAAAGCTCGCTGTCGGATACGCCGTCGAGAGCTGTTGAATCCAGACCTGTTCGGGCATCGTGATTGTGAGTGTCGCCTGAGCCATAGGAACGTGTTCCGTGTAGCAGTATGTACCCGTGCCATCGAATATATTCGCGACCGTTCCCAGCCCGTGGGAATGCGGAACGTTCGAACACGTTCGCCCGAATCTCCACCGTGGTTCGCGCCGATTCTCGACGTATGGCACCCGAACACACCGCCACCGAGACGACGCTCGACGTCCGCGAGATCGACGGCCCGCCGTTCGACGACATCGTGGCTGCACTCGAGTCGCTCGCGGCCGACGGCCGGCTGCGACTGATCGCACCGTTCGAACCGAAGCCGCTGTACGAGGTCCTCGAGGCCCGCGGGTTCACCCACGAGAGCGACCAGCGCGACGGCGTCTGGTACGTCCGTATCGAACGCGCGTAGCGTGGCCCGAGGGCGAGTGGTCCCTCGACGAGAGTTCGAGGGCCGAACACGTTCGAACGAATATCCTTGCGGCCGCGTTCCGCAGAACAAGTTGCATGACGAAACTCGACGTCCGGGAGATCCCACCGGTGAACCGCCATCCGAAAATCCACGAGGCGTTCGACGACCTCGAGCCAGGCGAGACGCTGACGATCGTCAACGATCACGAGCCCAAGCCGTTGTTTTACGAGTTCCAGGCCGAAGTCGACGCGTTCGACGCCGACGGCTACGAGGTCGAACGCGTCGGTCCCGAGGAGTTCGTCGCCTGGTTCCCGAAAGCGATCGCCTGACACCACGACCGGGGTAACACGACACACCACCCACACCCCCGTTCGCACTTCTACCGTGCGACCGAACACGTACGGGACGAAACCGAGGTAGCGTCGTCGCGAACCACCGCGTATGCAGTCCTCCGATACCGTCCTCGAGCGGACCGATGCGCCGAGCGACCGACCGCGGGAGATCCTCGACGTGCGCTCGCTCGGCCCGCCCGAACCGCTCGCGAAGACCCTCGAGACGCTCGCTGATCGTCCCGACGAGACCGTCCTGATCCAGCGCAACGACCGAGTCCCGCAGTTCCTCTACCCGAAACTCGAGGACCGTGGCTACGCGTTCGAAACCGTCGAGTACGAGAACGAGGTCGTGACCGCCATCTGGGCGGAGTGAGTCCGGGGGCCAGTCGGGGCTGGCAGCTTACGGCCCGTTGGCGAACGACTCGAGCAGCAGTTCCGTCAATCGCTCCGGCCGTTCGTGCTGCACCCAGTGGCTCGTCTCTGAGAGGAGTTCGAGCCGACTGTGGTCGCAGTACTGGTCGGCGTCGATCGCCAGTTCGGTCGTCAACGCGACGTCGTCCGTGCCCCAGACGATCAGCGTCGGAACCTCGACCCGTTCTCGAGGAACCGTCGGCGGGTATCGGGCGGCCGCCCGATACCAGTTGAGCATCGCCGTGAGCGCCCCATCTTGCCGCCAGGCGCAGCGGTATCGGTCGAGATCGGCGTCACTGAAGGTACCCGGGGCGGCCACCTCAGTGAGCGCTCGCTCGAGCAGCGCGAAGTTTCCGGCGCGGGAGGCGAGTTCGGGGAGCCACGGTAGCTGGAAGGTAAACGCGTACCAGCTCCGGCGCAGCTGCTCCGGGTTCGAGAGCAGGTGGTGGCGGTAGACGACCGGATGTGGCGCGTTGACGATTGCGAGCCGATCGACGACTTCGGGGTGTCGGAGCGCGAGGTCCCAGGCCACCGCACCGCCCCAGTCGTGGCCGACGACGCGAGCGCTATCACGGCCCTCGCTCGCGATCAGCTCGACGACGTCCCGCGAGCACTCCCTGGTCCGGTACGGTCGCACGCCCTCAGGCTTTTCGCTCAGGTTGTAGCCCCGCTGGTCGGGAACGAGCACGCGATAGCCGGCGTCGACGAGCGGTTTGATCTGGTGTCGCCAGCCGTACCAGAACTCCGGAAAGCCGTGTAGGAGAACGACCAGCGGATCCGCTTCGTCGCCGGCCGCGACGACGTGTAGCTCGATTCCGTTGACGGGTTGGACCGTCGATTCAACCTCGAGCGACGACGGGAGTTCCGCGGCCGTCTCGAGGTGCGCTGACGTGCTCGAAGCCATACGTACACTGGCCACGCGGTGCGTCAAATCCGTTGGGGGATGATCGGCGTCATCGACGTCCAGGGCGAGCCGAATCCCGAGATCTATGACGACCTGTGAGAGTCGCCCGATCGACGCTCGTTCGTTTCCAGTTCCGATCGACTGACGGACACCGCTTGCGAACAGTCGGGGACTCGGTCACGTCCAAACGCGCAGGCACTCGTTCGAACAGAAGTGCAGATCGATCTGCTCGCCGGGGCTATCCGACACGTGAGTCGTCAAGGTGTAGGCGACCTCCTCCGACGGACAGTTGTCACAGCTCATACCCGACACGTAGCGAAGGCGTATATTCACTATGGACAGACTATAATTGGTTCGAAGCGGTTAGTGTCGGAATAACTCGCGACAATCGACTGTTGACGAGCGCGGAAATCGGCGTCGAGAGAGCAGTCGACCCGTGAACCGATCAGGCCGGCGCGCCCTCTTCGGCCTCGAGCAACTCGTGGTACCGATTGCGGATGGTGACCTCGGAAATGCTCGCAACCTCGCTGACGTCGTTCTGGGTGACCTTCTCGTTCGTGAGAAGCGCCGCAGCGTAGACCGCGGCGGCGGCGAGGCCGACCGGCGACTTACCGCTGTGGATTCCCTTTTCTTTCGCGGTGGAGAGCAGGCTCCGTGCGCGCCGCTCGGTTTCGTCCGAGAGGTCGAGGTCGCTCGCGAAGCGCGGCACGTACTGTTCGGGATCGGCGGGCTTGACCTCGAGACCGAGTTCCCGAACGACGTAGCGGTAGGTGCGTGCCACTTCGTCCTTCTCGACGCGGGAAACGGCCGAGATCTCGTCGAGTGACCGGGGGGTTCCCGCCTGCCGTGCGGAGGCGTACAGCGAGGCCGTCGCGACGCCCTCGATCGAGCGGCCCGGAAGGAGATCCTCCTCGAGGGCCCGCCGATAAATTACGCTGGCGGTCTCGCGGACGTTCTCCGGGAGGCCGAGCGCGCTGGCCATCCGGTCGATCTCGCCGAGCGCCTGTTTCAGGTTGCGCTCTTTCGAATCGCGGGTGCGAAAGCGCTCGTTCCAGGTGCGAAGCCGCTGCATCTTCTGGCGCTGACGGCTCGAAAGCGACCGACCGTAGGCGTCTTTGTCCTGCCAGCCGATGTTGGTCGACAGCCCCTGGTCGTGCATCATGTTCGTCGTGGGCGCGCCGACGCGGGACTTTTCGTCCTTCTCGCCGGCGTCGAACGCACGCCACTCGGGGCCGCGGTCGATCTCACCTTCCTCGACGACGAGGCCGCAATCGTCGCAGACCGTCTCCGCGTGCTCGGTGTCGGAAACGAGGCGTCCGCCGCATTCGGGACACTCCTCTCGCTCGCTCGACCGTTCTGGTGACTCTTCGGACTCCTGCTGACGTCGCTCACCGCTCCGTGTTTGGATGGTGGTATCTGACATTGTGTTGGAAATCGATCACAACGCTCGCTGGAAAACGTGCTATCGTGACATACACAGATGAACCGCCGACGCTTAAATTCTTCGATCGTGTCGTGAGATGAATGGTAGAGTATCCTGTGAGACTGTCGAACGTGTCTACCGCTTCCGACAGCTGATCGCCGACGTGTGTGCCCGATCGCGGGATCTTCGGGCGAAAGCGGAATTTGAGACCGGCCGGTGAACGTATCGAAACCCTTACTCCCCGCTGGCCAGTGCGTGCACCCATGAGCGACGCCGTCAGTGACGAGGAGGTCCGCCACGTCGCGGAGTTGGCTCGCGTCGACCTCGCGGACGACGAGGTCGACCAGTTCACGCGACAGTTCGCGGACATCCTCGAGTACTTCGAGACGCTGGACGAGGTGCCCGAGGTCGACCGCGAGGCCGACCTGACGAACGTGATGCGGCCGGACGAGGAGCGCGACTCCCTCGACCGCGAGGCGGCACTCGAGAACGCATCCGAGACCGAGGACGGCTACTTCAAGGGGCCGAACGTTTCCTGATCATGACTCAAGAGATATCCCTCAGCGAGGACAATATTTTCATCACCGAGGAAACTATCGACGGCGACGACGACGGTCCGCTCGCCGGCACGACCGTCGCTGTCAAGGACAACATTTCGACCGAGGGCGTCCGGACGACCTGCGGGTCGAAGATGCTCGCCGAGTACGTCCCGCCGTACGACGCGACGGTCGTGAGCCGACTGAAAGACGCGGGCGCGACCATCGTCGGCAAGGCGAACATGGACGAGTTCGGGATGGGGTCGACGACCGAGACCTCCCACTTCGGTTCGACCGAAAACCCCGCCGCACCCGGCCACGTCCCCGGCGGCTCCTCGGGCGGCTCGGCCGCCGCCGTCGCCGCGGGCGAAGCCGACGTCGCACTCGGATCCGACACGGGCGGCTCGATTCGTTGCCCCGCCGCGTTCTGCGGCGTCGTCGGCATCAAACCCACCTACGGGCTGGTCTCGCGGTACGGACTCGTCGCCTACGGCAACAGTCTCGAGCAGATCGGCCCCTTCGGCGAGACCGTCGAGGACGCCGCAGCGCTGCTCGACGTGATTGCGGGACACGACGAGCGGGACGCGACCACACGCGAGGTACCCGTCGAGGACGACACGAGCTACGCCGACGCCGCCACCGGCGACGTCGACGACCTCTCCATCGGCGTTCCGACGGAACTGCTCGAGGGGGCCGACGAGGGCGTCGTCGAGACGTTCTGGGACGCCATCGCCGACCTCGAGGACCGCGGCGCGGAGTATCACGAGGTCTCGCTGCCGTCGGTCGAACACGCCGTCGAGGCCTACTACGTGATCGCGATGTCCGAAGCCTCCTCGAACCTCGCGCGGTTCGACGGCGTTCGCTACGGCCACGACGCCGACGCCGACGGCAACTGGAACGAGCGCTTCGCCCAGACTCGCAAGGAAGGCTTCGGCGACGAGGTCAAACGCCGCATCCTGCTCGGGACGTACGCCCTCTCGGCTGGCTACCACGACAAGTACTACAAGAAGGCACAGGACGCCCGCGCCTGGGTCAAACAGGACTTCGATGAGGCGCTTTCGGAAGCCGACGTGCTCGCGTCGCCGACGATGCCCGTCCCGCCGTTCGAACTGGGCGAGAGCCTCGACGACCCGCTTCAGATGTATCTTGCCGACGCGAACACCGTCCCAGTAAACCTCGCCGACCTGCCCGCGATTTCGGTGCCGGCCGGCGAAACCGACGGACTCCCCGTCGGCCTGCAGCTGGTCGGTCCGGCCTTCGGCGAGGAGCGCCTGATTCGGGCTGCAAGTGCGCTCGCCTGACTCGAGCGCGCCTCACTCGCTGAATCGAAAGATAGATTTTTATAGTGTTTTTGCTAACAGTACCCATACCGAACCGGTCGCTCGGTGATCGTCCAATGAAGATTACCCAAGAACACGAGGTCGAATTCGACGAGTTCTCCCGCGCGTGCGATCTCGTCGAGGAGTATTTCGGCGACTCCATCGACGACGTCGCGCTCCACGCGCCGGTCTCTCGTCGCCAGCTCGTCGCCGTACTCGCACGGGCCCAGCTCTCCGGTCGCCAGCTCGCGATCGGTGGTCTGACGGAGAACGGAGAGGTTGTCTACCAGTCCAACGACGAGACGTTGCTCTGGCTCGACGGCGGCTTCTGGACGGATATGCGCGGTCGTCACCACCTAGGACCCGACGAGGGGCGAGCCGCACGCGAGGTCCACAGACGCCTCATCGAAGCGATCGACGGCGACGTCTCCTACTACAACCGCGAACGGGATCCGTTCGTCCTCATCGAGCGATTCGATCCGTACGACTGACAGGCGGTGTTCGGGTGCTGTTTTGATCCACTGGCGATAATCCGGTCATCCCGCCGTTCAGTATAGAACTCGAGAAATCGAATGATGGCCGTGAAACCGAGTGCCGAACTACTCCTCGTAGGCGAGGTTCATGATCCACTGCGAGAAGGCGTCGCTGTTGGGATCGACCTCCTCCTCGCCGATAAACGGCGACAACATGTCTCCGGCCATCAGCAGGGTGAAGTCGAGGTCTCGAGCGGTCGGTGAGATGTGATAGGTGTTGTGTCCGGCGTAGACCGTCTCCTCTCGGTCGACCAGTTCCTTCTCGACGAGGGACTCGACGATTCGACTCCCCTTCCGCGAGGAGACGTCCAGTTCCTTCCAGAAGTCGCTCTGGTGGATCCCGCCGGTTTCGCGGACGAGTTCGAGTCCGGCGCGCTCGTCCTCGGAGAGTTCGGCTTCGATCGTAGAAACGCTCACGGTGACCACCACTCCGTGCTCGTCGCTCGGGACTGAGGTGCGTCCATGTACGTATGAGATAGAGCGAGGCGCTTAAATGTGCCCTTCGGCGTCGCACTCGCCGCCGATGCCGACCGTCTCCGTGCTGTCTGCGGCCTCGAGATCGACCGGCTCGTACGCCGTCTCGCAGGGCGGGCCGGCCGCGAACGAGTACCGCCCGCCGTCAGGGCCGAGGGCGATCAGCGAGGACGACCGCGTTCCGAAGCCGTTCTCGTGAATGCAGACGCCGTACTCGTGGTCGCCGAGCACGGTCCCGGCTCGCTCGAGCCACGCCGAAACTGACTCGTCGCTCCCCTCCTCGACCGACAGGGCCTCGCGAACTGCGCGGGCGTTGTCGGCTTGCTGACGGCCGACGTCGGGTCGGACCGAGGGCACGTCAACGGTCTCGTCGACGGCGACGTTGACCACGACGTGTACGCCGGGTTCGAACTCGACTCGAGAGAGGTCGCCGTCCCAGTAGTAGCAGTAGGCGTCCGATTGGTCGGCGATCACGAGGTAGAAGCCGTCGTACTCGTCCTCGGCGACGGCATCCTCGAGAGCTGCGGCCCCCGCAGCGGCAGATTCGGCCTCGAGGACGTCCGCGACGAGCAGGCCCCGCGAGCGCTCGGCTGCGAGTTCAGCGGCGGTCCACTTGTTCGTGATTCCCGCGAAGACGCCGCGTTCGTTGTAGCCGATCCACGTGCCGCCAGCTTCTGCGTCCCGCGGGGCGACTACGAGCGGATCCTCGCGATAAACGTCCGGCGGCAGCGCCTCCCGCTCGATCGCTTCGTCCCTGTTCGCGGCGACCGCGACCGGCGCGTCCTCGAAGATCTGCCAGGCGAGGGTGAGTGTACACACGGTCGAGGATAGGGGTGCGAGCGTCTTAACTTCGGTTCCGGCGGCTACAGTCGCCGTTATAGTAATAACTGAAACGATTTACACACTGATCGCAACGCAGTCCTGCGATCAGGTGTGCATTGACTTTCAGTGGCTACCATAGCCGATCAGGACAGCTTCGAGACGTCGGTTCCCGACTCGAGCAACCGCACTCGAACCGCCTCCCGATCGACCGTCCCCGACGCCGTCCGCGGGAGCGCGTCGGTGACGGCGATCGTCTTGGGCCGTTTGAACCCGGCGAGGCGTTCGGTACAGTGCTCGAGCAGCGACTCGAGGTCGACCGTCCTCGGCTCCGTCGACCCGCTACCGCCGTCGGCGAGCACGACGAGCGCAGCCACCCGTTCGCCCCACTCGGGGTCCTCGAGGCCGACGACCGCGGCGTCCTCGACCCGCGAAGACGAGCGCAACGCCTCGATCACCGCGCCGGGATCGACGTTCTCGCCGCCGGTGACGATCCGGTCGCTGCGACGGTTGAGCACCCACAGTCGGCCGTTCGCGTCCCGATAGCCGATGTCGCCGGTGTGTAACCCGTACTCGCCGAACGCCGCTTCCGTCTGCGCCTCGGTGAGATAACCCGGCGTCACCGTCGGCCCGGAGACGACCAGTTCGCCGGCCTCGCCGGCCGGAACCCGCTCGCCGGCGTCGTCGACGACCGTCACGTCGGTGCAGACGAGGGGTTGTCCGACTGTCCCCTCGTGAGTGCTCGTCTCCGCGGGCGTCGCCGTCGCGATCTGGGAGGCCGTCTCGGTCATCCCGTAGGTCGGGTAGACCGGCACGTCAGCGGCTCGACAGCGCTCGAGGAGGTCGCTCGAGGCCGGCGCGCCGCCGAGCAGAACGAATCGCAACGAGTCGGGCGGATTCCAGCCGGCGTCGAGCAGCCGTTTGCACATCGTGGGAACGAGCGAGACGCCGGAAATATCGTACTCTTCGATCACGCCGGCAGTCGCCGCGGGATCGAACTCCCGCTGGATCACGACGGGCGTGCCGTAGAGGACCGAGCGGACGACCGGAGCCAGCCCGCCCATGTGGTACATTGGCAGACAGCACAGCCACCGGTCGTCGGGCGTGACGCCGAGGCGGAACGCCGACGCGGCCGCGCTCGCGACGAGGTTACCGACCGTCAGCCGAACCCCCTTCGGGGTGCCCGCAGTCCCCGACGTGAACATGAGCAGGTGGGTTCGGTCGCGCTCGAGCGGAGTCGGAGCGAGACTCGTCTCCGCGCCACCTCTCGAGCGGGACGAAAACAGCGAGGTGACGCCGTCACGTTCGGGGTCGTCGACGGAGGCGATCGGACGGTCCGTAACCTCGAGCGCGAGGTCCTCAGTCTCGGATTCGCAGACGATCGCGTCGAGATCGGTTCGACGAGCTTTCGACTCGAGTTCGACGGCCGTCTCGCGGACGTTCAGCGGCACGACCGCGACCCCGCGACGTATCGCAGCAAGATAGACCTCGGCAAACGCGACTCGCGTCTCCATCAGGACGCCGAGTCGTCTCTCGGCATCGGCTGCAGCACTCTCGGGACCGGAGAGAACCGTCTCGAGCCGGTTCGCGACGACATCGACCCGACGGTCGAACTCGCCGAACGTCCACGATTCGCCCTCGTCGGCGTCGATCACGGCCGTCGCGTCCGGCGTCGTCGAGGCGCGGTGGGACAGCAGGTCCCGGGTGGGCCACTCGTCCGGCGCGCCCATCACTCCTGCCACACCCCCTCGACGCCGAGCCCTTTCGCCTGCGGAACGACGGCCGACCCCTTCTCGAGGAGGACGGGATCCCGGCCCAGATCCTCGGCCAGCAACTCCGCCGTGGCCACCCCGCAGGCCGGCACGTCCGGAATCGACGCCGCGAGGTGAACCGCGCCGGTCCTCGCGACGACCGCGTCGATCGTCGTCGTTACGACGGGCGTGACCTCGAGCATTCCGACCCAGGCTGCGACCTTCCGGGCGACGTCGAGCCCGCCGAGCGCCATCGGTTTGAGGACGAGCACGTCGGCCGCCGCCGCGTCGCAGATCGCATCGACGCCGTGCTCGAGCAGCCCTTCGTCCAGCGCGATCGCGACGCCGTCGTCGCCCGCCTGCCTCCGAAGATCGGCGTGGCCCTCGAGCGCCCCCGCGGGCAGCGGTTGCTCGAGAATTGCGACGTCGAGATCAGCCAACGCCTCGAGCGCGGTCGTCGCCTCCTCGTAGGTCCAGGCCTCGTTCGCGTCGACCCGCAGTTCGACGTCCGGACCGACCGCCTCGCGGGTGCGTCGCACGCGTTCGATATCCGTCTCGAGGTCCCTGCGGCCGACCTTCAGCTTACAGCAGTCGAACCCGCGCCCGACGGCGGCGGCCGCCTCGCTCGCGGTTTCGGTGGGCGAGCCGTCGCCGACGGTCGCGTTCACCGGCACCCGGCCGACCATCGGTCCCTTGCCGATGTACCGGTACAGCGGCGTCGACTCGCGGGTCGCCTGCAGGTCCGCGAGAGCGAGCGTGATCGCGTGTCTGGCGGCGACCTGTCCTTCGACCGCCTCGAGCGCGGCGTCGGGATCGGTCTCGATCGCGGTGCTTGCGCGCTCGAGGGCGGCCTCGCAGTCCGCCCGGGACTCCGTCCAGCCGGGAAGCGGCGTCGCCTCGCCGTAGCCGACCACCGGGTCGCCGTCGTGGAGCGTCACGTCCACGATTCGGACGAGAAACCCGTCTCGAGACTCGATCGTCCCGTCGGCCGTCTCGAGCGGACTGGAGAGCGACAGCGAGAACGGCCGATACTCGAGTTCGAGGTCTCGAGCGTAGTCGCAGTCGTTGGTCACAGTACCACCCCCGCGGCGAACAGGGCCGCGTAGATCGCCAGCAGTTTCCCGGTCCCCTCGAGCGCCGGGTTGAGCGCCTCGCCGTCGGTTCGGGTACAGACGGTTCGGGCGATCACGGCCGCGTAGGGAAGCGTGACCAGCGGGAGCAACGCGCCGGGGCCGAACCCCTCGTCGACCCAGAGCCAGACGGGAATAACGTAGGCGAGTCCGAGCAGCGCCACGTACTCGGCGCGACTCCACCGGTAGCCGAGTCGAACCGCAAGCGTGCGCTTGCCCGTCTCGGCGTCGGTCTCGAGGTCGCGAACGTTGTTCACGACCAGAATCGCCGTCGAAATCCCGGCGACCGGCAGGCTCGCGAGGAACGCCTCGCGCGTCACCGTCCTCTCGGGAATCCCCGTCGCAAGCGGCTCGGCGACCGTCGCCGCGGCCTGCACGTAGAACGTGCCCATCACGGCGACGATACCGAAGAAGACGAAGACGAACAGATCCCCGAGACCGTGGTAGCCGAGCGGGTAGGGGCCGCCGGTGTACGCCCAGCCGCAGAGGACGCTCACCAGTCCGACGACGAGAATCGGGACGCCGCCGATATAGACGAGATACGTTCCGGTGGCGATCGCCAGCGCGAACGTGACGATCGTCGCCAGTTTCACCCGTTCGGGTTCGATGATCCCGGCCTGCGTGACCCGCGTAAAGCCCTCCCGGTCGTCCGTGTCGGCGCCCTTGATCGCGTCGTAGTAATCGTTCGCGAAGTTGGTACCGATCTGGATCAGCGCCGCCCCGACGAACGCCATCACCGCCGGCAACAGGGCGAACACGCCCTCGTGGACCGCGAGTCCCGTGGCGACGATTATCGGCGCCGCCGCCGCGGGCAAGGTCTGGGGGCGTGCAGCCATCAACCACGCCTTCGTCCGTGAAATGTCGACCTCCGCCGTACTCATTGCTCGAGAGTCCGACTCGCGGGAGTGTCAACGTTGGCATTGCAGCCGATCGGAAAGCCTCGGTGGCAGTTCCGGTAGTCGACCAGACGGTCGTTTGCAGCGGTATTCACTCCTCTCGAGGCCAATGCGGGCTACTGCCTGCTGTAGAATATGATCGCCGCGACGATCGCGGCGACCGCCAGCAACGCCGTAAACCCGGGGACGGTATCGTCCCCGTCGTCGACGGTGATGGTCGCGTCTCGCTCGAGCGACGCCTGCGGGTAGCCGGTCACGAGGATCGCCTCGCCCTCGTCGATCTCAAGGGTCGTCGTCGACGGCGCGTCCTCGGCGACCTCGAGCGTGATGGTCGCCGCCGTATCCGTCCCGACGGCACCGTCACCCGAGGGCTCGCGCTGCTGTTCGATCCGCACCGTCCCGCGTTCGTTGTCGATGTCGGCCGAGCCGTCGACGGTGGCCGAACCCTCGTCGTCAGTCGCGTCGTCGCCGTCGGCTGAGCCGTTCGCGTCAGCGCCGTCGTTGCCCGCCGTCAGCATCGGGCCGTGCTCGACGTCCGTGACGCTCAGCGCATCCGGATCGTACTCGAGGTCGATCGAGAGTTCGTCGATCCCTTCGCCGCCGTACCCGCCGTGCGTGCTCACCACGAGGTCGAGCGTCACGGTTTCACCCGGCTCCGCCTCGATCTCGTGCGGATCGAACTGGAACGTCGTCGCGTTGTCGCCGGCGGTGACCGCCGCCGCCGGAGCGAGCAGCGCACCGACGAGCGCACACGCGACGACCAGCGCGATGGCACCAGACCGGCGCGGCGACGTCGGTCCCGTCATCGGTCCTCCGGTCCCGTTAGTTCGATCGGCGCCCCCTCGAGAACGGCCGTCTCGTCTTCCTGCTGGCGAGGCACCCGTAGCGGCGAGTCGATCGTGACCGTGAGCGAATCGACTCGTCCACCGTCGTCGGCACGTCCCAAACGGCCCGCAGGAGCGAGCGTTTCGGTCGTCGCTCCCGCCAATCGGACGACCGCCCGTCGATCGATATCGCGTCGTTGCATCTGTGTACTCGTGTCCCGTGGACCGTCGTCGATCGTTACGCCCGCTCCGGATCCGCCGCCGGCAGCGCCCGCAGCGACCGGGGCGGGAGCAGGTAGTTGCCCCGCCGATTCGGAAAGACGTAGCTCCGAATGCCGTTGTTCGCGTTCGGCGCGCCGAGGTCGTCGCCCTCCATCGCCTCGCGAACGCGGACGAACTCGTCGATGCCGGCCTGCAGCGAGAGGAAGTGAAGCCCCGGCGTATCGCCGTCGACGGTGTTGAAATCGCGCCGGAGCAACAGCGGATTGCCGTCCTCTCTCGCTCGAGCGGCCTTCTGGGCGTGGCCGACGACGCCGCCGCGAGCGTCGGACTCGGTCGCCTCGATCCGCTCGTCGGTCAGCCCGCTCGAGGCCCCCAGCGCCTCGCCGATGTCGCCGGTCAGGTTCTCGTCTGCGTGCTCCGGACTGAACATCTTCGCGACCCGCTGATAGTGGCTGTCCTGCTCGAGCCAGGTTCGGAGCTGGATGGTCATCGACTCGACGTGTTGGGTCGTCGCACCCGCGAACGGCCCCGCTTCGATCGTCACTCGGTTTTCGGTGGCCTGATTCTCCGCGAAGCCGGACCGAAAGCCCATGAAGAACGGGGCCTCCGCCGGCACGGAGTCGGGAACCCCCGAGACGTCGGTGTGTTCCGCGGGGAGTCCCGCACCGACGAAGCCGGTTCGGCGGTGCTCGTCGACGCGCTCGAAGACGCCCGTCAGATCCGTCTCGATCTCGCGCCCGTTGAGTTCGTCTCCCTCGCCGAACAGTCCCTCCTCGGCCTCGAGGACGACCTGTGAGTGATCGCTCGCGAGGTGGAAGATGGCGTCAAACTCGTCGAATTCGTCGGCCTGTCCCACGATCGCTTCCGGCTCCGGGAGATCGATCTCGTCGGGTAGTGAGCCGTCGAACCGGTCGAAGTACGCCGGCGTGTAGCCGAGCGTGAAGAGCAGCCCCTCGTTGCTCCACTCGTAGGCGCGCTCGAGGTCTTGCAGGGCGGCCTCGACCTGTGCTCGAGCCTCGTCGGTCGGCTCGTCGACGAGCGAGAGCGCAACGAGGACGTGGTGTTCCGGCGGCCGCACGTTGCCGTCGTCGTCCCGCGTGAGGGCGTCGTTCCAGGCGTGCTGTCGCTCGGGGAGCGACGACGGGTCGTCCGTGCCCGATGGCACGTCGATGTCGTCGCCCTCGGAGGTACAGGCGGCGAGCGCGCTCGCGCCGCCGACGGCGACCAGCGCCCGGAGGTAGTCCCGCCGGGACAGCGCGGACCGTTCGGGGAGTGTCACTGGCTGGGTTTCGGTGCTGGAAGACCCAAAGCGTTACTCTTCCTGACGATGCTACCGCGACCGGGTCGGAGGTATGGAGCGGGCGTGCTCGAGTGCGACGGCGGGCAGTACTGGGCAAGGAAGTTGCCTGGATCGGTCAAACACTCTGCGGTGGCGCGCGCTGACGACGCACCCGAGCACGACGAGGGTGCGTCGACGAAGGTGCGCGAGGTCGTCGCGAGTAGCGAGGGACCGAAGGTCCCGCGGACCGTGCGAACGGGCGCATAGCGCCCGTAAGCAGATGAAACGAGCGACTGCGTGGAAGACGCGAAGCGTCTCCCTGTGGATAAGCGAACGACCGTAGGGAGTGAGTGAATCGGTTGGGGAGGGCGTGAAAATCCCCGCCGCCAGCATGAGCAGTACGCTCAAGGAGACAGCACGTGTCTCAAGCGGAGACGGACATTCGATACAAGAATAGACCCAAAACGTTCACAGCCGCACGCGACGGTGACGGATCAAATCGCTACGTTCAGTAGTGCCACGGGTAGTCGTCGAACTCGGGGTCGCGACCCTCGACGAACGCGTCCCGTCCCTCCTTCGCCTCGTCGGTCATGTAGCCCAGTCGCGTCGCCTCGCCGGCGAACACCTGCTGGCCCACCATGCCGTCGTCGGTCATGTTGAACGCGTACTTGAGCATCCGCATCGCCGTCGGACTCTTGGCGTTGATGCGCTCGCCCCACTCGAGAGCCGTCTCCTCGAGTTCCTCGTGCGGAACCGCCTCGTTGACCATCCCCATCTCTGCGGCCTCCTCGGCGCTGTAGGTCTTTCCAAGGAAGAACACCTCTCGAGCCTTCTTTTGCCCGATCTGTTTGGCGAGATAGGCCGAGCCGAAGCCGGCGTCGTAGCTGGCCACGTCGGGATCGGTCTGGAGGAACTTCGCGTGTTCCGCGCTCGCGAGCGTGAGGTCACAGACGACGTGCAGCGAGTGGCCGCCGCCGACGGCCCAGCCCGGCACCACGGCGACGACGACCTTCGGGATGTGTCGAATCAGGCGCTGGACCTCGAGAATGTGCAGGCGCCCCTGTTCCGACGCCCGCTCCTCGTCGCCCTCGTACTGATATCCGTCCTCGCCGCGGATCGTCTGATCTCCGCCGGAACAGAACGCCCAGCCGTCGTCTTTCGGCGACGGGCCGTTCCCCGTCAGCAGGATACAGCCCACGTCGGTCTGGCGTTTGGCGTGGTCGAGCGCGTCGTACAGTTCGTCGACCGTTCCCGGTCGGAACGCGTTGCGGACCGCGGGCCGATCGAAGGCGATCCGGACCGTGCCGGAGTCGACCGCTCGATGATAGGTGATGTCCTCGAACTCGTCGTTCAGGTCCGCGACCGGCTCCCACTGTTCCGCGTCGAAGCGTTCTGAAACCATTGGCTCGTGTTTGGTGGGCAGCGCGTGAAATAGGTTCGCGTCGTGCCTCGAGGCCGGTCGAGAGCATCGGCGGGTGAACGATCCGGGTATCGAGACGCTGCGATTCGAACGGACCGACCGTGAACGACATATCCGTCGGTGCCCTGTACCACGGACGATGACAGCCGACCAACCCGACACCGACGAGCGAACGACGATCCGCGCCGGGCGCAACTTCGAACGGGAGTACCGTCTCGACGCGAGCGACGCCGGCGAGTTCCTCATCGCGCTCGGCGAACAGCTTCGCGACGGGGAGGAACTCACGATCGGCGACGACGAGTGGGTCCTCCCGTTCGCGTTCGGCGACCCGGTCTCCCTCGAGATCGACTTCGACGGGATGGACGAGCCGGAACTCGAGATCGAACTCGAGCTTCCCGGCCGGACCGACGAGACGGGGCCGCGAATCGAGTAGGCGAGACCGGACTCGCGCCGTAGCGCGGCCGGTCCGTCGTGCGTCGGTAGCCGTCTCGCTTCGAGAGCGACGACAGTCTCTCCCTCGCCGATCACCGTTCCACTTCGCGTGAGAGACGGTTTAGGCAGTACGAAAAATTGTTCGTAAATTGAGAAGTTATAAGAGGAGGGAGAACCAACTACGAACTGTGATGAACACGCAAAAGACCACTCGACAGCCTGCGGACACCGTCGAAGAGAACGCCCTTCGACTCGACACGGAGAAGGCGGAACAGATCGTTGACGCGCTCAATACCGACCTCGCCGACGCGTACGTCCTCTACCACCAACTCCACAAACACCACTGGAACGTCGAAGGAGCGGAGTTCCTCGATATCCACGTCTTCCTCCAGGAGGTCTACGAGGACGTCGAAGACGCGGCCGACGAACTCGCCGAACGACTGCAAGCGCTCGGTGGCGTCCCACACGCCAGCATGACGACCCTCGCGGCCAACGCGACGGTCGAACCCGAAGACGAAGACGTCTACGACGTCCGGACCTCGCTCGCCAACGACCTCGAGATGATGGGCGACATCATCGAGAGCTACCGACAGCACATCGAACTCGCGGAGGGCCTCGGCGACTACGCGACGAGTCAGATGCTCCGTGAGCAACTCGAAACAGTCGAAGAACACACCCACCACATCGAACACTACCTCGAAGACGACACCCTCGTCCTCGAGTCCGCGACGAAGTAGCGCGGACCTCGGACGGAGTCGGGCCTCGAGTGGCGTCCCGTCGGTTCGCCTCGAGCGTTCCAGTGTAGCTATCGACTTTTTACCGTAGACGTTCTCTGTAGCCGGAACTCATCGAGTGACGTCCACGATACGGGTGCTCGAAATCCATCCCTCGGTGTTCCCGGATTCGATGAACACCAGCGTGTCGGGACCGCTTTCACAGACTGCGATCTCGGGTCCGTGGTTCGGAGCCGGTTCGGAGTCACGTTCGCCATCCGAGCGAGTACCGGTGGCCATTGGCGCTGTTTAGGCAGGCCTAAAACAAAAAGCGTACGGTTTGGTTCGGCCGGCGGTACCAGTTGGACCGGAGTACACGCAAGCCGTTATCGGGAGTCCGAGAGGGCGGATGGGAGCGACATCTGTGTCTCTTCGGATGACTCGCTGTCGGCGAGAAGGGTCGATCCGAGTCGGTCGACGACTGTCGGACTGACCGCTCCCGCGAGTTCCATCGCCTCGCGCTCGTACTCGTCGAGTTCGAGTACGTCGCGAAAGAATCGCGAGAGGATATCGTAGGCCTCGTACAGCTCTTCGGCGGCGTCTCGTCCCTCCTCGGTGAGCGTCGCTCCGTCGTACGGCTCGTAGGTCACGAGCCCCCTCGCTTCTAGTCGTTGGAGCATCTCCGTCGTCGCTGCGGGCGACCGACCGACCGCATCCGCGACGGCCCCGGACGAAACCGGTGGGCCGTCCTGTCGTTCGGCGAGGAAGACCACGAGGAGGTACTGGGGACCACCGGTCATCTGTCACTGGATCGGCCCCGGATGGTCCCCCGCCCGTCCGACACCCGACGTGTAGACCCGACCGTTCCTCACGGCCGAGAGCGGGTAGACGACAAGATCGAGGGCGACCGGCGTTTCGAGAACCGTCGGTTCGCTGATGGGAGCGATGCTACTCACCCCCCACCTCGCGTTCGGCCTCGATTTCGCGCGCCGCCTCGAGGATTAACTCGTCGTCGACGTGTTCGAGCAGCCGCCTGTGACCGCGCTCGACCCGCCGTTCGATCTCGTCGTCGGAGAGGTACGTCGCGAGCCTGCGGTCGATCTCTCGCTCGCGGATCTCGGCGAGTCGCGCCTCCTCGAAGTCGTGATCGTCGGGGAGTTGATTGTCGAAATACTCCCGCCACCGACTTCGCTCGCTCCACTCGTCGTCGAGTTCCGTCTCTCGGCGCCTCCAGTCGTAGTGATTCGCCAGACGTTCGGGATAGTCCTGCGCTCGTCGAATGTCTTCGACGACGGTTATCCCGACCCGCGCGCCGTGTCCGGCGGCCATGCTCGCCTGATAGCCAGTGTCGCCGTACGGCGACGCGATGAACAGGTCCTCGACCGGCGTCGTCCCGTCGCTTTCGGCGTAGCTCTTATCGAAGTCCTCGTGTTCCTCGCCGTCGTGGTCGTGCGTCTCGAACATCGCCGCCTCGTCGTCGAGACCGCGCATGTACTCGCCGTCGTAGCGCGTGGCCGCGATCACTCGGCGAGCGGTGACCGGGTCCCCTTCCTGCGGGCTGACGACGAACCCTTCGCCGGTCTCGAGGGGCTCGAGCGATTCGACGAGGTCGGAAACGATCTCACAGCCCGCCGTCTCGGCGTGATCGTGCATCAGTCCGTACAGCGTCTCGATGTCGATCCCCGCGGGGAAGCCGAGGTAGTTCTCGAGGTAGGCACAGCGCTGAATCGAGGAGCGTCCGCGGTCGAAGATCACCGTATCCAAGCCGTTCCGGGCGGTAAAGACGCCCGCCGAGCAGCCGGCGGGACCCCCGCCGACTACAACGACGTCGTGATCGAACGCTGCTTCAGTTTGGGTCGTGTCGCTAGTACTCATTGTTGAAACGCTCCGTTGACGATGTCCGCAACCCGCTGGCGGTCGAATAGCTGTTCGTCGCCGAACGCGTCGGGATACAGTTCCTGTGCCGCGCGCTCGAGCTGGAAGAGATGGATGATCGGCCCCTGGTAGGTCACCCCGCCGTAGATCACCCGGTCGTTCTGTACGGCCTGGAGCTCACTCGCGACGTCGTGATGCTGGAGGTGTGAGACGATCTCGTCGTCGAAGTACGCCGGTGTGATCTCGCCTTGCAACCTGATCGCGAGCGCATCCGGGTCGATCTCCAACAGGGTCTCGTAGTCGATGGTACCGCCACCGGCCTGTGTGTCCGTGATGCCGTGCGGTGCGAGGGCGTCCTCGACGTGCAGGTCGTTCCAGTGTTTGGACTGCGTCCCGGAGTCGATCAGATACGGGTAGAACGATTCCGGCGGAACGTCCGCCGGGTAGAGCACGGCGACAGTCGGTGTCTCTTCGGGGAGCCGTTCGTGAACGTCCGCGAGCACCTCGTCGTGATACTGTGCGAACGCCTCGTAACGAGCCTCCGCCTGAAACAGCTGTGCGATCTTCTCGAACGCCTCGTACAGCGTGTAGTCGGCGTAGTCGTGCCAGTCGTAGACGCGCGAGAAGATCGTATTCCCCACGAACGGAGCGACGCTGTCTCGAATCTCGTCGACGTCGGACTGATTCCACTGGAGGCGGTTCACCATGAAGTTCGGATCGATGAGATGGACGTCGGCCTCGAGTTCGTAGAAGATTTCCTTGCCGGTGCCGTTCTGATAGAGTTCGGTGAGCTCGTTTTCGTCGACGGAGACGCCGGGGAGTTCGTCGTACAGGTGGGAGGCGAATCGGGCGCGGAGGCCGATGGCCGAGAGGCCGTCGCTCCGCCCGAGTGCGACGCCCATGTCCGCGTAATCCCCGGTGTACGGGAACCACGTTTCGGGAACCGACTCGAACTCGACGGTGCCGACGGGCTCCATCGTCACCGAGTACGACTCGTCCGTTTCGGTCGGCCCCGTCTCGTCTTCCGTTCCGCTCGTACAGCCGGCGAGCAGCCCGCCGCCGATCACGGCGCCGCCGTACTTCAGCGTCTCTCTGCGTGTCGGTGCCCCTGTCGTGTTTTCAGTACCGTCTTTCATGGATCGTTCTCTCCGTTGTCGCTGTCTACAGCCTGCTGGCGGTCGACTAGCTGTTCGTTCTCGAGGAAGCCCTCGCCTCCTTTGCACTCGCTGTGAGGCCTCGAATCGCGCGCGAACGGACTCGAGACGGGGTCTCCACGTCTCCCGCGTGCGATACCGGTGGTGGCGTCGATCATGGATCGTCGTTAGCGTCTCACCGTCACCGGATGATCGGCGGCGATGAACGGCTCTCCGTCCCCGTCGGCGAACGCCAGCCCGCCACACTCGTTGCGACGGACTCGCCACGACGGCAGGTCGGGGATGCCGTACTCTTCGGGCTCGCGGAAGGATCCCGCAATCGCCCACTCTCGAGCGCGCATTCACCGATCACCCGCGATGATCTCCGCAACCTCTTGACGATCGAACAGCCGTTCGTCCGCGGGGATCTCGGGGTAGGGGCCGTCGGTGTACGTCGGCCACTCACCGAACGCGTCGGGGTAGAGCTGCTTTGCCGTCATCTCGAGTTGGAACAGGTTCAGAATCGGCCCCTGGTAGCGCGCCCCCTGCGCGTAGATCCGACCGTTTTCGACCGCGGAAATCCGCTGTCCGATGGAGTGATTCTGAAACGCGTCCCGTATCCCCGACATATCCGTTCCCGGGTGCATTCCGCCCGGGGCAAATATGACGTCGGGGTCGGCTTCGAGCAACCCTTCCATATCGATTGTATCGCCGGAAGAGACGTCGTCGCCCAGCGCACCGACCGGCTCGAGCGGGCGCACGTGCGCCGTCAGAAATCCGGGCGTATCCAGCGTGTAGACGTACATGCTCTCGATGTCGCTCATTCCCGCCATGACCGCGGTCGGGCGCTCCTGCTCCGGCGGCAGATCCGCCTCGAGCGTTTCTAACAGGTTCGCGTGTACCTTCGCAAGTGCTTCGTACCGCGCTTCCTCGCGGAACACCGCTGCGACCGTCTCGAACATCTCCCAGAGGGAGTAATACTCGTAGCGGTCGGCCCAATCGGCCGGCGGTTCGCCGTGTCTGTCACTGAATTGATTCCCGAACCACGGTGAGATGTTCTCTGTTACTTCCTCGATGTCGGCCATGCTCCAACTGTCGAGGGCGTTTACGCTCGCCGGATCGGCCAGGTGGACGTCGCTATCGAGGTCGTAGAGCATCTCCTTGTCCGGGTCCCAGGAGGAGTACAACCCCGACCAGTCCAGCGTGACGCCGGGTAGTCGTTCGGTGAACTGATTCCACAGTTGGTCGTAGTACTCCGGCGCGTGCATCGCGTTGACGTCGTTCCCCCGTCCGATGGCGAACGCCATCCCGGCGAGGTGAGTCAGCCGCGTAAACACGCTCTCCGGCGGTGAGTCGAACGCGACTTCGCCCATGGGGGCCATCGTGACCGAATAGGTGCCATCGCCGGACGAGGTACCATCGCCCGACTGTCCATCCGACTCACCGCTCCGTCCGACCAGTTCGGAACAGCCTGCGAAGGCGATACCGGTTGCGAGCGTCCCTCCGTACTTCAGCGCGTCTCTCCGTGTCGGTGTTTCGTTCTTGGTATCGGTAGTGTTACTCATTTATCTCTCTCCGTTGATGATGTCTGCAACCGCCTGCCGGTCGAACAGCTGTTCGTCCGCGGGAATTTCGGGGTACGGCCCCTCGGTGTACGTCGGCCACTCGCCGAAGATGTCGGGGTAGAGTTGCTTCGCCGTCATCTCGGTCTGGAAGAGGTTCATCAGCGGCCCCTGGTTGCGCCCGCCCTGGGTGTGGATGCGGTCGTTCTCGACCGCTGCAACCGATTCGGTTACCGGGCCGTCCTGGAACCGTTCTCGAGTCTTCGTCACGTGACGCGCCTCCGACAGTCCGGCGAGACAGAGGATCACGTCGGGATCGGCTTCGACGAGGGCCTCGTAGTCGACTGTCGATTCGGTCTGGACGTCCGCAAAAACGTCGTCTGCACCGAGCGGGCGAGTGTGGGCGGTTAGGAAGCCAGGGCCGTTCAATGCATACGTGTACATGCTGTCCTCACCCTGGATGAGGATGATCATCGCCACCGACGGCCGCTCGTCTTCCGGCGGCAAATTCTCCTCGATCGTCGCGACCATCTCGCTGTAGACGGCTTTGAGCGCCTCGTAGCGCTCCGTCGCCTGGAACACGGTTGCGACCTGCTCGAAGATTTCCCAGAGCGTGTAGTACTCGTAGTCGTCGGCCCACTCCGCGGCCGGTTCCTTGTTCGCGTTGCTGAGCGTGTTGCCGAACCACGGGGCAACGTTCTCCCCGATTTTCATGGTGTCCTCGCGCGTCCAACTCGGCATGTTCGTCATGTACGCAGGGTCCGCGAGGTGGAGGTCACTGTCGAGTTCGTAGAGGAACTCCTTGTCGGGGTCCCACGTTCCGGGGAGGTCCGCCCAGTCGGCGGAGACGCCCGGGAGCCGCTCGAGGCACGTATTCCAGATCGTGTCGTTGTACTCGGGATTGTACAGCATGGAGGAGACGGCCTCGCCGTGGCCGGCCGCGAGCGCCATGTCGGCGTGATGTGGAAGAACCGTAAGCACGCGTTCCGGTGGCTTCTCAAACTCCACGGTACCGGCCGGAGCCATCGTTACCGAGTACGAACCGTCATCCGTCTCCTCGGGTGACTCCGACTCGCTGTTACCGTCCAAACACCCCGCAAGGGCAGCGCCGGTTGCGAGCGCCCCGCTGTACTTCAGGGTGTCTCGCCGTGTCAGTAAATTGGACTGGATCACGGTATCGTCACTCATTGCTCGACCGCTCCGTTGATGATATCCGCAACCTCCTGTCGGTCGAATAATCGCTCATCCGCCGGGACGGATTGATCCGGGGCAGGCGGCTGGCCGAACAGGTCGGGATAGATCTGTTTCGCCGAGAGTTCGACCTGGAAGAGATTGAAAATCGGTCCCTGTAGGGCCGATCCACCGGCGTAGAGTCGGCCGTTCTGGACGGCCGTGATCTCCCCGCCAACGGGGTGGTCGCCGAGGTCGAAGAACGCCTCCGTCCGCTCCCGGACGTTGGTCCAGTCGAAATTGTGGATCATCACGTCCGGGTCGAACTCGAGCATCGCCTCCATCGAGTAGTTGTTCCCGTAGTCCGAAGCGTAGCTCTTCGTCCCCTCTGCCAGCGCGTCGTTCGCGCCGAGTGGGCGCGTGTGTGCCTTTCCGAATCCCGGGCCGTTCAGTCGGTACGGTCCGAACGTGTCCTCGTCGTGATTGTAGACGACGAGCGCGACCGACGGCCGCTCTTCCTGCGGTGGGAGGGCGTCTCGGATCGTCTCGAGCATCTCTGCTCGAACCCGAACTAGCGCCTGGCTTCGGCTCTGTACCTGATACACCTGTGCGTACTTGTCGAGGAGTTCCCAGAGCGTGTAGTACTCGTAGGACTGGTCGCCTTGGTAGCCGTGTGCCCGGCTGAACCGGTTGCAAAAGAACGGTGCGACGTTCTGTTCGAGTTCCTCGATGTCCGCGGCGTCGAAGGTCCCTTCCCATCGGAGCGGATCGAGATGGTGGATATCGGCGTCGAGTTCGTAGAGTATCTCCGTGTCGAGCGTCAGTTGATCGGTGTAGAACGCGGTGAGGTCGCTCGTGTCGAACTCGACGCCGGGAAGTTCGTCGTAGAATCCGGTGTAGTAGCGATCGGGAAAGCCCAGCGAAACGATCCGCTCCTGTTGGCCCAGCGCGACGAGGTGGTCGGCCACCTGCGGATCGTAGACGGCCGCCGCCTCGGGGACGCTATCGAACTCGACCGTTCCGACCGGTGATATCGTCACCGAGTACGTCCCAGTATCGGACGGTTCGGTCCCGTCGTCTCCGTCCTGCCCAACCAACTCCGAGCAGCCCGCGAGGGCAGTGCCAGCCGCGAGTGCACCGCCGTATTTTAGCGTCTCTCTGCGCGTCGGTTCTCCAGTCGTGCCGTCGATATCATCACTCATTTATCTCTCTTCCGTTGATGATGTCTGCAACCGCTTGACGGTCGAACAGCCGTTCGTCGCCGGTTACGTCGCCGAACTCGTCGGGAAACAGTTGCTTCGCCGCCCGCTCGGTCAGGAAGAAGTTGTGAATTGGTCCCTGATTGAGGTACCCACCGCGATACACCCGTCCGTTCTGGACGGCAGTGAGTTCGCTCCCGACGGGATGGCTCTGCATATACTCGAGAACGGTGTCGCGGAACTCCGTCGCGGACTTTCGCTCGTGGCCGCGGACGAGAATCACGTCGGGGTCGACCTCGAGTACGTTCTCGTAATCGAGTTTGCCGCGGTTCGTGGTACTGAGGTTGTCGACGTCCGTCCCCGCCAGCGCGTCGTGGACGCCGAGATCCCGCCACTGTTTTTTGCTCGTTCCCGCATCGGTGAGTCGGTACGGCGAGAACGCCTCCGGTTCGTCGGCCCCCTCGAACGTGAGGAAGACGTCCGGCCGGTCCGCAACCGGCGGAAGTCGTTCCCGTATCGCCGTCATAAACTCGGTGTGCAGTTCGCTGAACGCCTCGTAGCGTGCCTGCTGTTGGAACACCGCGGCCACTTTCTCGAAGGCTTCGTACAGCGTGTAGTAGCGGTAGTCGTGCCACTCGTCGGAGCGCCGGAAGATCAGATTGCCAACGAACGGTGCGACGTTCGACGCGATTTCCTCGACGTCGCCATCGTTCCAGTCGAACCAGTTGACGAGCATCTGGGGATCGTACAGGTGGACGTCGCTCTCGAGTTCGTAGAACTCCTCTTTGGTCCGAACCTCCGGATACTGCTCGAGGACGTCCCGGTCGACGGTCACCCCGGGCAGTTCGTCGTAGACGTACGTGTAGTAGCGGTCCGCACCACCGATGCCAGCTAATCCATCAGCCTGTCCCAGCGCGACGGCCATATCGGCGTAGCCGCCGTCGTAGGCGATCCACCGCTCGGGTACTTGGTCGAACGCGACGCTCCCCATCGGTTCCATCGACACCGAGTACGATTCCTTTTCGGTCGTCTCGGGCCCTACATCTTCCTCCTGTCCGACTAACTCAGAACAGCCCGCGAGGGCGGTCCCGGTCGCAAGCGCCGCGCCGTACTTGATCGTGTCTCTGCGTGTCGGTGCCTCGTGGGTTGCATCGGTGGTGTTGTCGCTCATGTCAGATGTCTCCATTGATGATCTCTGCAATCCGCTCGCGATCGAACAACTGCTCGTCCTCGGGGACGTCCGGAAACCGCTCAGGATCGAACGCGCCGAACGTCTCGGGGTAGAGCAGGCGTGCGACGAGTTCGGTCTGGAACAGGCTCACGATCGGCCCCTGCTGGAAGTACGGACCCGGATAGATGGCGTCGTTCTGGACGGCGGTGAGTTGACGGCCGACCGGATGGTCCGAAAGCGGCGCGACGAACTGGTCGTGAAACGCGCGTGCGGAGAACTCGCCGGTATCGTCCGTGAGGCGAACGCCGCCGTGGACGACGATGATCTCGGGATCGATATCGATCATCGACTCGTAGTCGAGCATTCCGTCGGTCTGTTCGTCGCTGAACGCCGATTCGATGCCGAGGTCGCGATACTGCTTCATCTCGAGCCCTTCGGAATCAGTCGTCATCGCCGCAAATTCGCCGCTTTCGAGGTCAGATCCGAAGTTTATCAGTCCGATTTCGGGGCGGTCCTGGTCAGCCGATAATTTCGAGTCGATCTCGGACCAGAGGTCGTCGTGAACGTCGACGAACGCCTCGTACCGCTCGCGCTCGTCGAAGACGTCGGCCAACCGATCGAACGCCTCGTACAGCGAGTAGAGTTCGTAGTCGTGAAACTCCCGACGGCGGACGATGTTGTTCCCGAAGAAGGGAGCGACGGTCTCCACGATTTCCTCGGTATCGCTCTCGTCCCACGAGTCGTCGAAGCCGGTTCCGTGGAGGTAGTTCGGGTCACAGAGGATGATATCCGGATCGAGTTCGTAGAATAACTCCTTGTCCCAGCCGCCCCCGGCGAGCGGGTTCGGAACGTCCGTCGGCATCGACACGCCGACGCGGTCGTAGAAGTACGGCTCCGGATACCATCCGGCGGGCCGAAACCCATCGCGCTGACCGAGTGCGACGGCCATATCCGCCCACGGGCCCGTAAGCGCCATCCAGCTCTCCGGAACCTCCTCGAGGGAGAGACAGCCGACGGGTTCGATGCAGGCTTCGTACGAACCCTGACTGTCGGCCCCCTCTGTGCCGTCGTCTTGCCCAGCCAGCTCCGAACAGCCGGCTAGCAGAGTTCCTGTGGCGAGCGTGCTGCCGTATTTCAGCGTGTCTCTGCGTGTCGGTGCCTCGTGCGTCGTGTCGGTGGTGTCGTCGCTCATATTTAGAGATCACCATTGATGATGTCTGCAACCGCCTGTCGGTCGAAGAGCTGCGCGTCGTCGGATATTCGACCGAAACCGGGGAATTCCCCGAAGAGTTCCGGATACAGCTGCTTTGCGGCTGCCTCCGTCTGAAAGAGGTTCGTGATCGGCCCCTGCGTGTTGTTGCCACCGCGGTAGACGTCACCGTTTTGTACCGCAGTGAGCTGGCTCCCGAGGGTGTGTTCTCGCATCGGATCGATCACCTGCTCGATGAAGTCCTCGCGAGAATCGGTCCCGATGATTCCGTTATGGATCATCAGTATGTCCGGGTCGGCATCCAGGAGCGTCTCGTAATCGACCTGTGCGTACGACGTGTCTTCGGGCACCACCCCCTCCATGGCGTTCTCCACCTCGAGGTCGATGTACTGTTTCTTTCCATAGCCGGGGTCGATGTGATACGCGCCGAACTCGTCGTTCTGTACCATTTCGGGCCCGGTGGCGACGAGCCCGACGGCGGGACGCTCAGACTCGGGCGGAAGGTCGTCCTGCAGGCCGCTGATAAACTCGTCGTGAAGCGTTTCGAACGCGACGTATCGTTCTTCACGCTGGAATACCCTCGAGACGCGCTCGAAGATGTCGTACAGCGAGAGGAACGGGTAGTCGCGTTCCTCGCCGATCCGTCGACGGGCGTAGTGGCCGAAAAACGGCCCGATAGACTGTGCTATTTCGTCGACATCGTCGGGTGTGAGCAGCCACTGCGACATGTACTCGGGATCCATCAGATGGACGTCGCAGTTCATCTCGTAGAACCACTCTTTGTCGGCCTCGTAGTCTGAATTGACTTCTATCTCCGAGAGCGAGTCGACATCGATATCGACCCCCGGAAGCTCGTCGTAGAATTCGAACGGATACTGTCCGATATTGTAAACCGCTTTCAATCGGTCGCCGACACCGAGGGCGACGCCCATGTCCGCGTGGGTGACGCGGTAGGACATGTATGACTGCGGAACCGAATCGAACTCGACGGTTCCCATCGGCGACATCGTCACCGAGTACGAGCCGTCACTTGTCTCCGCCGTCGATCCCGAGTCGTTCTGGCCTGCTAAGTCCGAACACCCTGCCAGCAGTCCACCACCGATAACTGTGCCTCCGTACTTAATATAGTCTCTGCGCGTCGGTGCATCACTCGCATCGACATTCGGGCCAGTCATTGTTCGAAGTCTCCGTTGATGATGTCCGCAACGCGCTTTCGCGAGAACAGCTGCTCCGATTCCGGGATGTCGTACGTCCCATCGTCGTTGTAGGTCGGGAACTCGCCAAACTGCTCGGGGTAGATTTGCTTCGCAGCCATCTCTATCTGGAACAGATTATAAATCGGGCCCTGCATCGAATCGCCGCCACCGTACAGTCGATCGTTCTGTACCGCGCTCAACTTCGAGCCAACCGGATCGTCTTCGAGTTCGAGCATCGACTGATACCGTTCGTCAAAGCCGCCCGTGCCGAAGTTGTGAATGAGAACGTCCGGATCGATTTCGAGCATCAATTCGAGGTCGTAGGTTCCCGCGTCCGATTCGTACGTGCGGTCGCTCTCGGCGAATACATCCCGCACGCCGAGCGGCCGGTAGTGGGAGACGCCGTATCCCTCGTTATCTATTTTGTACGGCGAGAACACACCCCAGTCGTTCATCGCAACCAGCGCCACTGTCGGGCGTTCGTCCGCAGGCGGGAGGGTGGATTCGACGAGTGAGACGAGATCGTCACGGACGCGTTTTAACGCCTGATACCGCTCCGTCTCGCGGAATACCTGTGCTACCTTGTTGTATAACTCCCAGGCGGTGTAGAATTCGTAATTCTCGACGCTGTGATCGACTCGCTCGTTGTGCGCCCGCGAGAACCGATTCCCGAAGTAGGGAGCGACGTTCCGCTCGATCTCCTCGATATCGCTCTCATCGAAGTCGTAGTACTCGCCGTAAACGGTGTACCACGTCGGATCAAGCAAGATGAGGTCGGGATCGACGTCGTAGATAAGTTCCTTGTTGTCGTAACTGCTCGTCATCCGCGTAGCGGGATCAAACTCGACACCGGGTAACTGGTCGTAATATCCGGTATAAAAACGCTCCGTCGGCATCGCCTTGATCGCTTCACCGTGGCCGAAAGCCACCGCCATGTCGACGTAATTTATACTATAGGTTAGTACCTGATCGGGGACCTTCTCAAATTCGATGGGTCCGACCGGTGATATCGTCACCGAGTAGGCGCCCCCGCTTGCTTCCGCCGTCGACCCCGAGTCGTTCTTGCCAACGATGTCCGAACAGCCGGCCAGTAATCCGCCACCGACAGCCGTGCCGCCGTACGTGACGAAATCCCGCCGCGTCGATTCCCCACGTGCCGGTTTCTCTCTACCCATGGGTTTAGGCTCGCCTAAAACATAATAAATACTCCGATTTTTAGGTGTGCCTAAAAGTCATCGTTCGCCGTCGATCGCCCCGTGAGTGACGGTATCGACGAACGTCTCGGGCAAATCGTCGATCTCGCCGGTTTGTACGCCCCACAGATTGGCGTACAGGCCGTCCGCTGCGAGCAGTTCCTCGTGGGTGCCGCGCTCGACAACCCGTCCGTCCTTCAGCGCGAGGATGGTATCGGCGTCTTTGATCGTCGACAGCCTGTGGGCGATCGCCAGCGTCGTCCGGTCGGCGGTCAAGCGCTCGAGCGAGCGCTGGATGAGGTACTCCGTCTCCGTGTCGACGCTGGCGGTCGCCTCGTCCAACAGGATGATCGCCGGATCCTGCAGGATCACCCGGGCCAGTGCGATCCGCTGGCGCTGGCCGCCCGACAGTTTGACCCCGCGTTCGCCGACTCGCGTTCGGTACCCCTCGGAAAGCGTTCGGATGAATTCGTGGGCTTCCGCCGCGTCGGCGGCCGCCCGTACCTCGTCGTCACTCGCGTCGAAGCGCCCGTAACGGATGTTCTCGGCCACGGTGCCGTCGAAAAGGAAGGTCTCCTGGCTCACGTAGCCGATGGCTCCCCGCAGGTCCGAAACGCGGAGCTCCTGTACGTCGTGACCGTCGACGCGGATCGCACCGTCGTCGATGTCGTACAACCGCAACAGGAGTTTCGCGACCGTCGATTTCCCCGCGCCGGTCGCGCCGACGAGTGCGACCGTCTCCCCTGGCTCCACATCGAAGTCGACGCCGTCGAGGACGGTCTCTTCGCCCTCGTAGCTGAACCGAACGTCGTCGTACTCGATCCGACCATCGACGTCCTCGAGCGGGACCGAATTCGGCGTGTCCTGAATCCGGACCGGGACGTCCATCAGTCCACAGATACGCTTGCCCGACGCCTTCGCGTTCTCGTACCAGTCGACGATGCTCGAGAGCTGAGCCATCGGCCCCGTCAGGCGCTGAGTCAACAGCATGAAGACGACGAAGTTGCCCGTGGTGAGTTCGCCGGAGAAAAACAGCGGCGGTCCGGAGAACACCCACAGTCCGCCGACGACGAACGTCGCGAGCAGCGCCACGCCGGTGATCAACTCCATGCCGGGCCGGTAGAAGTAACTCAGCTTCAACACGTCCATCTGCGCGTCGAGGACCTCCTGTGAGACGTCGCGAACGCGGCCGTTCTCGTACTCCTCGGTGCTGGCGGTCTTGACGAGTTCGATCCCGCTGAGACCGTTCTCGATGCGCGTATTCAGATCACCGATCGTCGAGCGGACGGTAGTGTATCGAGGCTCGATCACCCTGACGAACCACCAGGTGAACGCGACCAGCAGCGGCACGGCTCCCAGCGTGACCACTGCGAGTTGCCAGTTCGTGTACAGCAACGCGGCGGTGATCCCGACGACGATCACGCCGATCCGCACGCTGTCGCCCAGCGCGTTATCGAAGAACACCTCGAGGTTCGAGGTATCGTTGTTCAGAATCGACATGACCTCGCCGGTCTCCTTGTTGTCGAAGAACGTCATATCGAGGCGCTGCATCTTCTCGTACGTCTCCGTTCGAATCGTGTACATCACCCCGTGGGCGAAGAAGTTCATCGCTACGCCCCGAACCCACTGGAGGAGCGCGCCGCCCGCCAGCGCGACCCCAATAACGGTCGCGGATAGCCAGAACTGTGCGGTCGGGTCGGTCGGCAGCCACGCGGCGGGCACGAGCGGAAGCGCGTACGTTTCCTCGCCGAACACCGCGTCGATGGTCGTCCCGAGCACGAGTGGCGTTACGAGGATCGTCCCGTAGGCGAGCACGCTGGAGAACAGCCCGAGTGCGAGCCAGCGAGCCTCACCGAGGCCGTACGTACGGAACAGTCGAAGCAACGGCTGTGTGACTCGCTCGCGGTAGGCGTCGAGTTCCGTTTCGAACTCCTCGTGTTCGGCCACTATTCGGCCTCCACGCCGTCGTTTCGTCGCCCGAATTCGGAGTCGTGATCCGAATCGCCGGCGTCGCTGCGAGCGCAGAGCGGGTCGATCCGCGGTCCGCGCTCGGTCAGTTCGATCTCGGCATCGATGCGGAACACCTCCTGGAGAAGCGCTTCGGTGACGACCTCCGACGGTGCCCCTCGAGCCCGTATCTCGCCGTTCTCGAGAACGACCATGCGGTCGGCGAGCCGTGCCGCCTGTTCGATGTCGTGAAGCACGACGATAACCGTAATCTCGCTTTCCTCACGCAGCCGTTCGATGATCTCCAGGACAGTGAGCTGATGGTGGAGGTCGAGGAACGTCGTCGGCTCGTCGAGCAAGAGCACGTCGGTTTCCTGAGCCAATACCATGGCGATCCACGCGAGTTGTTTCTGTCCGCCGCTGAGGCTCCCGACCTCGCGTTCGCGGAGATGGTCACAGCCCGCGAGTTCGAATGCGCGCTCGACCGCCTCCCGATCCGTGTCGGTGACGGTTTCGAAAAAGCCTCGATGGGGATAGCGGCCGTGGTAAACGAGCTCCTCAACGGTGATACTGCTGGGCGACGTGCTCTCCTGGGAAAGCAAGCCGAGCTTCCGGGCGAGCGCCTTCGTCCCCATCGACTGCACGTCGCCGCCGCCGAGCAGTACCGAACCGTCCTCAGGCGCGAGCTGGTTTGCCAGCCCCTTCAAAAGCGTACTCTTCCCCGATCCGTTCGGGCCGACGAGTGCGGTGACCGCTCCCGGTTCGGCTGTGATGGATTCACCGGCGATAATCGGTTCGTCCGAGCTCGAGTACCGTAACACGAGCTCCGAACCGGAAAGCGTTCTCGCCGCCGAGTCGACGACGGCTGGGTCTTTCGATTCGTTCGTCCGTTGGCTCTCCGTGACGGTGCGCCCCATTTAGATCTCACCCATGTTCTGCTGTTTTCGCATCAAGTAGAGGAAGTACGGACCGCCGATGAGTCCGGTGACGATGCCGACGGGAATCTGGGTGGGATTCAACGCCAGTCGCGCGCCCACGTCGGCGCTGACCATCAACGCCGGGCCGACGAACAGACAGCCGACGATCAACTTCTTGGAGTCGCTTCCGACGAGGTTCCGAACCATGTGGGGGACGATGAGGCCGACGAAACCGACGATGCCGGCGACGGCGATGCTCGCCGCTGCCGCAAGAACGGCGACGCCCGAGAGCGCAAAGCGGACTTTCTCGATCGACATCCCCAGGGACTTCGCCGTCTGCTCGCCCAACAGAAGGACGTTCATCTGGCGCGAACCGGCGATGGAGAGGACGACGACTGCAATCGTCCACGGGAGCACGATTCGGACCTGCTCCCAGTCGGTACCGGTGAGCGAGCCGGTGGTCCACGCGATGGCCGACTGAACGACCCCAATGTCGTCCGCAAAGAAAAACAGCGCCGTCTGCAGCGACCCGAAAACCGTGCCGACGATGACGCCGGCCAGGACCAATCGGACCGGTGACGTGCCGTTCTTCCAGGCGATGACGTAGACGATGAGAAACGAGACGGCACCGCCGAGCGCAGCGATCAGCGGCAGAAACGTCGTTAGACTGCCGAACACGACGAGCGTGAGCAAGATCATGAGCCCGGCACCGGAGGAGACACCGAGAATGAACGGACTCGCGAGTTCGTTCCGGGTGACCGCCTGGAAGATCGCCCCCGAAACGGCGAGGTTCATGCCGACCAGCACCGCAACGAACACCCTCGGAAGGCGGATGTTCCAGACGATGAGGCTCTCGGTGCTCATCTCGGGCATCGGTTCGCCGAGCAAAAACGCGTCCCACGCGTGCGGATTGAACAGCACGTTCGGATTGAACACCGCTCGCCACGCCTCGGCGAACGTCATCGAGTACGCGCCGTAGCTCACCTGAATCAGCGCGCCGACGAAGACGACGGAGAGGCTCCCGAACACTACCGTGAGAAGTTTCGGATCGAACAGCCACCGGAACCGCGTGCCGTCAGACACCGACCGCTCGGTCGGGTCCGTCTCGAGATTCGGTCGCCTTCTACTCATCGCGAAATCACGTCGACTGAGTCGACCAGGGCGGTATCCAAGGAGGTACCGAGCGGTCCAGTCGGTGACTCGTTACGCGTTCCAGCGGGCTTCGAACGTCGCCGAAGCGATACGTCGTCGATTGCTTCGGAGCCCCTGTAATTTCGCCGTGCCGACACGTCCTGTTCACTGAGTTGGTCCGCCATATTGATTTAGGCAAACCTAAAAGATAAAACCGTTCCGGTTTTTAGGCCGACCTAATACAGCCGATAGCTCACCGGGGGCCGCCGCATCGTGGACAGATCGGTGGCCCCGCTTTGGGAAGCGACTGTCCGCAGTGGGGACACTCGTCGCCGTCGGGGCTGGTAATGGCATCGACGACCTCGTCAGTTCGATCGCGAATCCCCTCGATCGTCCCGATTCCGCCGGAACCGGTGTCGGTCGACTCCTCGCCGCTTGCGTCCGTCGCGAATCGAACTCGGTCGCGGAGGAACCGCTCTCCCTCGTCGTCCGCGTTCGAACTCACGTCCGATTCCACGGCTCGAGTCACGTCGGGTACCGACACGGCCGAGTCTGAGCGGGCGAGCAGGCCGAACGCCTCGGCCGCCCGTCCCCGAACGAAATGGCTCTCGTCGTCCAGTCGATCAGCCAGGGCGGCGGTACGCTCCGACACTGCGTCCGGATACGCACAGCCGATCGCGACGAGCGCGGTACAGAGGTGGTACCGAACGAGTTCGTTCGAATCGTCGAGATGCCGAGTGAGGTCCGAGACGTGGTAGCGGAGCCGACGCTGATCGGCCAGCGCCAGGTACTCGAGCGCTTTCGCCAGTTTCTCCCGCACCTCGGGTTCGTCGAACGACAGCCCGATCCGCAGATCCGCCAGCACTTCGGGCGAGGCGACTGTATCCGGTTCTTCCAGTGCGACGTAGCCCAAGGCCTCTGCCGAACGGGCCCGCACGTAGTAGAACTCATCCTCGTCAGCCAACCGAGCAGCGAGCGCCGGAACGAGCGACGAGACCGCTTCCGGCTCAGTTTCGGCAGCGGTCACGAACAGTTTCGCGGTCGTCAGACGGACCGATCGCTCCTCGTCGGTAAGAAACGGCGTGAGCGCACTGAGTACGGGCTTGAACCCGCCCGGATTCGTTTCGGCCCCCGTACGCAACGCTCGAAGCGCCGTCTTCCGCGTCTCGGCGTCGGCTGTGGCGACCCATTCGAGGGACGCAACGGCCTCTTCGTGGCTGTCGTCCTCGAGGAGCGCGTCGAACTGATCGGCCGGTAGTGGCTGTGGCGAGTCGTCCATTGTGTGACGGACCGTATTCATCGATTCCGCCGCAACGAGTAATAAAATCCACCGTCGTCGGTGTCCGCCGGCGATTTGACGCCCTCCGAAGGCAGGACGCGCCGAACGCTATTTCATATAGCAATATACAGTTCACTTGGTGTGCCAGAGTCAGTCGACGAACCGAGGGATACCCGCTCGGTTGGGAGCAAAGCGTCATAATCTGGAAAATCGCCGAGTTTGGAGAGCGACCAGTCGAATTGACAATCAGCCAATCAGTGATGTTTTTTGACTGGGCTCCGAACTCCAGCGTAGTCGATGGGGCGAACGTACTACGACGTCCTCGAGGTCGATCCCGACGCGACCTGCGCCGAGATCCAGACGGCCTATCGCGAGCGCGTCCTCGAGACCCATCCGGATCACAACGACGCCCCCGACGCCGCCGCCCAGTTCAAACGCGTCTCGACGGCCAGATCCGTCCTCACCGACGGCACCGAACGCGCGCGGTACGACCGCCTCGGCCACGACGCCTACGTTCGCTTCGCCGAGCGCTCGAGCGGGGCGAGGTCCCCGGACTCGAGCGCGGCGGACGAAACTGGCGACGCTACCGGCGAGCCGGACTCGAGTTCGGAGACCGAAACGGCATCGTCGACCCGTTCGGAGTCCACCTCACGGAGGGACACCGATGGGGGTGCTACCGGCCGCGATCGACGCAGGAACGGGCGAAGCAAAAGCCACCACGCCCGCCAGCGCGCGCGACGCCAGCGGAAGACGGCCCAGCAGCGAGCCAGTGGCGGCTGGACGTTCGTGACCGAGGGCGGGCGCGAATCGTCCGCGAATGACGGCTCGGCTGCCAGTGACACGGCGTCCGCGGCTGGTGCGTCGGGAGCGACCAGTGCCGGAGCGACCAGCGCCGGAGCGACTGCCGGTACCCGGGCGGCCGGTGCCACCGGATCGACGAGTGGCACAGGGACGTCCGCGGGCTCGAGTACGTCCGACGCCGACGCTTCCTCGAGCTTTCGGTACGCCGTCCACGACTGGGAGGGAGAGGTCGACCTCGAGTGGGAGGGCCAGGCGATAACGCAGACGACGGCGGTGACGATCGCCTGTCTCTGGCTGCTGTATCCGCTGTTCGTCGCGGCGAGCGTGACGCCGCTGTTCCCGCTCGCGATCAACGCGATCGTCGCCGCGTGCACGCTCGCCTTCGTCGGCTATCTGCTTACGAGGCCCCGCATCGCGACCGCGATGTTCGGATTTTGGAGCGTGCTGTTCCCGCTCGGAATCGATCAGGTGGCGTCCGTGCCGGCGTTTTCGATCACCGGGCTGGTCGCACTCGGCTTCGTCTGGATCCCATTTGGCTACGCCGTCGCGCTCTGGTGGGCGCTTCGGCCATGAATCGATCGATACTCTAATTGTTTTTTTTACTGTCATGAACGTCCTGATCTGCGCTGGCGGCGATGAATTCCACGCCCTCCCCAACCGATTTTTGCTCGCGGGCCTTCGGCCCGCTCGCATGGTTCGCGGAACCGGAGGTTCCGCGCTACCGCTCACTCCTTTCAGTCGCTCGCTCATCCACTGGAAGACGCTTCGCGCCTTCCAAGCCGTCGTTCACTCCGTTCACGACGACCTCGCACAGTTTCGACTCGCGTCACTTTCGTTCACCGCGAGACAGCGCGCGCCGCCGCACGTGGCTCGCTCGATTCAAAAATCGCCTGTGGACCATCGGTACCGACAATCGGTAAGGCGAGTATGCTTGGCTGTAGAGATCGAAATGAGCTGGATCAGTCGTTACTCGCTCTCGCGTCGAATTTCGTCACGAACCCGATCCTCGAGCGCCTCCCGCCGCCGATGACTCGCTTCCGAGTCGAACTCGAGGGCGAGCACCTGCGTTCCGTCGCGCTCGAGCGAGTCGCGATAGGCGTCGGCGAAATCGACGGGGTCGACCCGCTCGTACTCGAGGCCGTAGAGCTCGGTCAGGTGTTCGAACTCGAGGCCGTGTGGCGTCTTGAACTGGTCCGTAAACGGCGGCTCGAACTCCTCGATGGGGAGTTTGTGGAAGATTCCGCCGCCGTCGTTGTCCAGCAGGACGATGGTGGCCTCGACGTCGCAGCGCTCGACCGCGAGCAGCCCGTTCGAGTCGTGGTAGAACGCCAGATCGCCGGTGACGAGGACGAGCGGGTCGTCGGTCGCGCTCCCGGCACCCAACGCCGTGCTCGCGATGCCGTCGATCCCGCTCGCACCCCGGTTCGCGAGCACCGTCAGATCGGCCGCTCGCGGCCGTCCGAACCGATCCGCGTCCCGGATCGGCATGCTGTTCGAGACGAAGACGGTCGCCGGATCCGGCGCGTGCGCGAACACCGACGCGAGGACGCCCCCCTCGAACGGATCGGTCTCGAGTGCGCCCTCCGCGAGCGCGTCGTCGCGGACGTGCCAGTGGCGCTCTTCTGCGGTCTCGAACCGAGTGCGCCAGTCGTCGTTCGCTGCGGATGCGATTCCGTGGGCGCCTTCGACGGATTCGGACTCGAGTCGCTCGCACAGCCCCTCGAACACGCTCCCGGGCGACGCCGCGAGCAGGTCGGTCGCGGTGAACGTCGCCTCGCGCCACGCGCCCGCTGGATCGAACAGGAACTGCCGGGCCCCGCTGTCGCGCAGGGCGTGGCGAAGCGACTTCGAGGTCGGTGACGCGCCGAAGCGGACGACGACATCTGGCGACGGAAGATCGGCGATGTAGCCGTCGTAACCGCCGCAAACGGGCCCATCACTGGCGTCGATGTCAGAAACGTGGGCCCCGAATCGAAGGCTCGAGAGCGGATCCGCGAGGATCGGCGCGCCGACGCGTTCGGCGACGGCGACGACCGCTTCGGGATCGAGTTTGGCCAGGTCGACCGGATCGGCCGGCCCAGCGACGATCAGCGGACGGTCGGCCTCCTTGAGTGCCTTTACGAGCGGTCGGTACTGGCCGTCCTCGAGCGTTACGCGCCCGGAACTCGTCTCGACGAACGCGCCGTCTCGTCCCGCGCCGGCCAGCGTCTCCGAAAACGAATCCGGGACATCGTCGGACACCTCGATCGGCTCGAGCGGCTTTCGAAACGGACAGTTCAGGTGGACGGGGCCGGGATCGGTTCCAACCGTCTCCGACAACGCTCTCGCGGCGGTCGTCCGAAGGCTTCGCACTTTCCGCGCCTCGGCTTCGGGCTCCGGCAGTTCCGCGTCCCACCGAACGGCCTCGCCGTAGAGGCCGACCTGATCGACGGTCTGATTCGCGCCGCTGTCGCGGAGTTCGTGGGGTCGATCCGCAGTGAGCACGAGCAGCGGGACGCGAGCCCGGTCAGCCTCCATCACGGCGGGATGAAAGTTCGCCGCCGCGGTTCCGGAGGTACAGACCAGCGCCGTCGGCTCGCCGGTTCGTCTCGCGCGCCCTAGCGCGAAGAAGCTCGCGGAGCGCTCGTCGAGGTGTGAAAAGACGCGGATCTCGGGATGGTCGGCGAACGCGACCGTCAGCGGCGTCGATCGACTCCCGGGGGCGATACAGACGGCCTCGAGGCCACCCTTCGCGAGTTCGTCGACGAGGATACGGCCCCACAGCGTCGCGCGGTTCGGCGCAGTCACGGGATCACCTGTCCGGTCATCGTCTCACCGTAACTCGTCGAGAATCGGTCGAAACTTCAGCTGTACCTCCTCCCACTCGTCGTCAGGGTCGCTGTCGGCAACGATACCGTTGCCCGCAAAGAGGGTAACCGTCTCCTCGGTCGCGATCCCCGAGCGAATGCCGACGGCGAACTCGCCGTCGCCGTCGCCGTCGAACCAGCCGACCGGGGCCGCATACCAGCCACGGTCGAACGTCTCGGCGTCGCGGATCGTCTCCCAGGCCGCCGCCGGCGGAACCCCGCCGACGGCCGGCGTCGGATGCAGCGCTTCGACGATTTCGAGGACGTGTCGATCTCCCTCGAGCGTCGCCGAGATCGGCGTCTGGAGGTGTTGAATGTTCGCCAACCGTCTGATCGTCTGGTCGGCGATTTGGAGTTCGGACGCGAGCGGTTCGAGCTGGTCGCGGATCGCTTCAACGACGAGCCCGTGCTCGCGTTGTACCTTCTCGCTGTCGCGCATCTGATCAGCGTACGCCTCGTCTTCCTCGGGGGCGTCGCTTCGGGGAACCGAACCAGCGAGGGCTTCGGTCACGACCCGAGCGCCGCGTTTGGAGACGAGCCGCTCGGGCGGCGCGCCGAAGAAGGTTCCGCCGACCTCGTGACCGATCAGGAACCGGTAACAGTTCGGATACCGCCGGCGCAAGCGCTCGAGCGTGCCGGGGATATCGACCGGGCCGTCGAGTTCGACCGACAGCGCTTGCGCGAGGACGACTTTGGTGAGCGCACCACGTTCGATTCGCTCGAGCGCGGTTTCGACCTGTTCGGTCCAGGTTTCGCGGGATGTCGTCCGCTTCGTCGAGTCGATGCCGGGTGCCGTCCCGCTGGGTTGCATCGTCGGCATGTCGTCCAAGCGGTCGGTCCAGTGCTCGAGGCGAGCCGTCGCCTCGTCGGGGTCGTCCCCGACGGTCGTCAGCCAGGTGCCCTCGTCGCTGCGAACGACGAGCGTCTGCGGGACGACGAACGAAGCGGCATCGAATCCAGTCCACGGCGGGCCAGACTCGTGGCCGTCGTGAAAGGAAAAGCCGCCGAACGCGCGGGGTCGCGCGACCGCAGGGCCGTCGTGATCGAGCGCGTCAAACACCCGAGCGGTCTGCGCTCGAATTCGGTCGAATCGCTTCGGTCCGCTGGCGGTGACTCGAGCGGCGACGCCGCGACCGACGACTTCTAGCCCGTCCGGCGTGGCCCACAGAATCCGCGAGTCGGTGGCGACGCCGACGATCGCGCCGAACGACACGTCCTCGAGTTCGCGACTCCGGCTAGTGAGGGTGGCCGGACCGTCGGCTGGCCTGGTCCCCGTCTCACCCGCCAGTCGACGCTCACCCGACGATTGGTCCATCGAACACAGTTCGGGACTGCCGTGCCTTCAGCCTAACTATCCCGGACGCTGTGTGGGGGTTGACGGGAACGTGCGGTGTATCCGGTCGACGGAAACGGCGGCTGCGTGGGGACGAACGGCTATCGATCAGCTATATCGCTCTTCCTGCCACGGGTCCGCCGTCTGGGAGTAGCCGCGTTTCTCCCAGTAGCCGCGTTCGGTCTCGGTGAGGAACTCGACGCCGTCGACCCACTTGGCCCCCTTGTAAGCGTACTTGTGGGGCGTGACAACCCGCAGCGGGCCCCCGTGATCCGGCGGGAGCGACTCGCCGTCGTACGCCCACGCGAAGAGCACCTCCTCGCGCAGGCAGTCCTCGAGCGCGAGATCGGTCGTGTAGCCGTCGAGTGCGGAGAACATCACGTGGACGGCCTGACCCGACTCCGTTCGGTTGCCCGACAACCGTCGTTCGTCAGCGTCGTCGATGACCCCCGCTCGCTCGGCGAGCATCGGGAACGGGACGCCCGTGAACTCGCAGTCGAACTTGCTCCAGCCGGTGACGCAGTGGAAATCCTGTCGCTGCGTCTCGCTGGGGAGCGCCTGAAACTCCTCCCAGGAGAAGGCGAGCTCCTTCTCGACCGCGCCGGTAACGGTGAACTCCCACGTTTCGGGGTCCCAGTCGGGCGTGGGCCCCTTCGAGAGGACAGGAAACGCCTCGGTCTCGCGCTGTCCGGACGGGAGTCGGTCGTCGCCGAACTCCCGGTAGAGCTCCGTGACGTCGGTGACGTCGTTAGTCATACGGGTGGGTTAGTGCCGACGGACGTAGATGTGACGCTCGGCGACGATCGGTCTCCGAGATCGCGACGACCGACACGACGGCCGGTCGAACGCTCCCGCCGCTCGAGCCGCGTGCTCGGTGACACCCGACTCGAGTGATACGATCGCCGACACGTAACCCCGATTTTCGGGGACGGCGCCGCGGTTGGAACGGAGTGGAACAGTCGAGTCGACATCACAATTCACGCCCTTCCTCTCGAAACCCTCGCCACCCCTTAGTACAGTCTCGACCACCCTCACAGTGTATGGCGAGCAGACAACAGCTATCCGAACGGGACGTCAGCGAACAGTCAGCAGAAGAAGTCGGCGAAGAGGCCATGGGCCCCGCAGCCATCGCGTCGGCCGCGTCGGTCGGGCTCTCGCTCTACTACTTCTTCATCCGCGGGGAGCGCCGGCTCGGGACCTTCATCGGCCTCTGGCCGCCGACCATCCTCGCGTTCGCGAGCTACTTCAACCAGCGAAAGATGCGCAACCAGCTCGAGACGATCACCCAGCCGGGGACGTCGCTCAAGAACGCGTTCGACTCGATGATGGGCAACAAGTAGAGCGACACCGACGCTGACCAACGCTTCGGTCGCGGTACCGAGACGCGACTACCGGACCACGTACCGACCGGCCACTTCTCCGTCGGTTTCGCTCGAGCGATACTGACACGTTCGAGATCGGTGTTCCGATGGCCCCCACAGCGGCGGTAACACATCCAACACGGGCAGTACATTCTGTACGACGACGACGATTCGCCGGCCAGCCGAGAGCCACCGCGGTGGCCCAATTCCGGACACCGTGGAGTCCCCGTCAAACCTAAATACCCCCTCGCCGAAAGCCGAATCAGATGCCGAAAGTAGAGATCACCATACCGGAACACCTCGAGATGCAGATCGCCCAGATGGTCGAACGCGGCGAGTTCGTCAATCGCGAAGAGGCGATCGAGGACCTCCTGTCGACCGGTATCAAAGCCTACAAGACCAGTGGACCGATGGACGAAGACGAGGGTGGCCCTGGCGGCCTCGAAGACGACGGTATGATGGGTCACGACGACGAGTACGTCTTCTAACGACCACGTTTCCGCACCGCGTTCTGTCTTAGGGAGCGACGGCGATCAGTGGAACCCCGAACGCGATAGCGACGCCGATCAACACGATCACGAAGCCGATACCCGCTTCGCGTGCAGTAAACTCGCTCATCGGAGCGGTCGTCCGTTCGGCCTCGAGGTCGTGGCCGACGGCGGCGGCCGTATCCGGTTCGTCTGCTGGATCCGTATCGTCTGCCATAGCTGCGTGTTGCCGGCTCAGGGCCTTAAAGACACGCGATTGCGAACCGAATCGGTTCAGCTGTAGAGAGTCGAGCAGAGATCACCGCATCGCTCACGCCCACTACCCGATGCAGACCACTTTACTACTCCGGGTGCCAACGCTCGAGTAACGACCACATGTTGACCAAGCGCATCATTCCGTGTATCGACGTGGATCTAGACGAGGACGGGAACCCGGCGGTCTACACCGGCGTTCACTTCGAGGACCTGAAATACACCGGCGATCCGGTCGAGATGGCCAAGGCGTACAACGAGTCCGGGGCCGACGAGTTCGTCTTCCTCGATATCACCGCCTCCGCGGAGGGCCGCGAGACCATGCTCGACGTCGTCCGCGACGTCGCCGACGAGGTCTTCATCCCGCTGACCGTCGGCGGCGGCATCCGCACGACCGACGACATCAAGGAAACGCTACGTGCGGGCGCGGACAAAGTCTCGATCACGACCGGCGCGTTAGAGCGACCCGAACTCATCAACGACGGCGCGAAAGCCTTCGGCAGCCAGTGCATCGTCATCAGCGTCGACGCCAGACGCCGCTTCGACGAGAAGGGCGAACACTACGTCGAGGTCGATGGCGAGGCCTGCTGGTTCGAGTGTACCAAGAAAGGCGGCCGCGAGGGGACGGGGATCGACGTCCTCGAGTGGGCCCAGGAAGCAGAGTCCCGTGGCGCGGGCGAACTGTTCGTCAACTCGATCGACAAGGACGGGACCAAGGACGGCTACGACCTTCCGCTGACGAAGGCGGTCTGTGACGCCGTCGATACGCCGGTCATCGCCTCCTCGGGCTGTGGCGGCCCCGAAGATATGTACGACGTGTTCACCGAGGCCAACGCCGACGCCGGTCTCGCGGCGTCGATCTTTCACTTCGACGAGCACTCGATCGGCGAGGTAAAGGAGTATCTGGACGAACGGGACGTGCCGATACGACGCTGAACCTCGAGGTCTGAGCGGAAGCGAAGCAACATGCGAGCCGCGAGCGGGGGACGAGCGAGCGGCCTTTTTCGACCAGATTTTTGCGCGAGCGGTGAGTGAAGCGAACCCGAGCGGAACAAGGTGGGAACGGAGTATCCTGATGAACGGGACGTTCAGGTTCCACGCTGACTGCGATTCCAACCGATTCTGAGGGGAGGATCAGCGGCCGATTTTGAGGTCGAGCGTACGGTTCCTTTCATCCCATCCGTTTCGGCTTCCAATACGCTTATATCTGCCCGGTCGTGCTCTACTACCAGTGAAGTGGCGGTGTACGTGGTGTGGTAAACCACACGATTCGAACGATCCGCCCTGCGATAGCTGCGGCCACAACACGTTCGAAGAGGCGGTCGTCCGGCAGGAGGAGTTCGAGACGGTCGACACCGGCACGCAGTACATGTGGGTCTGTGCGAGCTGCGGTCGCCAGCACATGAAGAACAACCCGCCCTGCTCGCGCTGTGGGGACCACGACCTGGAGAAAACTGAGCAGCGATACAGCGACGTCGATCGGGATCTCGAGGTCCCCAGTTGGCTCGAGGTCGCCAAACCCTACGCGCCGATTATCGTCGGCTTCGCCCTGATCGTCGCCCTGTTCGCGACGGGGATCGTCTCGACATCGATCATCCCCGGCATCGGAACGCCGTCGCCGCCCGACGCGCCCGGCGAGGGAACGGAGGCTGCCGGAATCGACCTCGAGGCGACCGAAGGCGAGGTTCACGACCGACTCGAGGCGGAACGGAACGCGGACGAGTCGCGGTCCTCCGACGACGGACTGGCGGCGTACGCCGAATACCTGAACCGCGCGGACGTGGCGAGAACGTACGATGACGCGAATCCGGATTCGGTCGACGGGAGCGACTTTGGCGTGGAGTGTCGCAACGACCTCGTCGGTGTGAACGTGCCGATCCCCGGCTCGATCGACGACTACGACGACGAGGCCGCGCTCGGAGCGGCCGTCGCCGAGGCGGTGATGGCGAGCGACGGCCTCACCGATCCCGGACTCGAGTCCGAAGGACTCGACCTCCACGTCGGTCCCGACGGCGCGCTCTACGGCGTCTATCTGACGTGTTGAAAGAGAAGTGCGAGACGCGTCGGCGATCGATCCTGCTTAGGCGGCCGCTTCGAACGCGTCGCGGAACGCCGTCGTTTTCCCGCGGACGTCGCCCGCTGCTGCCTCGAGCGCCTCGAGGGGATCGACGCCTTCCACGGTTTTGATGGTCAGGATCGGCTCCGTCTGACCGCCCGACTGTTCGGGGTTGACGTCGTAGGTGGCGGCCGTGATGTCGTCGTGCTCGAGCAGCGTCCCCTTCAGGACGTTCATAAACGTGTGATCCTCGCCGGCGATCTCGATCGAGAGTTCGTTCTCGGTGCTCTCGGTGACCCGCAGTTCCATGTCGATGAGTCCGGTCGTCGGCCGCTTGTACCTTTCTGTTCGGAGTGGCGTCTCTCGAGGAGTGATATCCGAATCGACGGCTGTGGGAATGCACTGGCTCCAGCGTGTCATAGAAAACTTCGCACGCACATCCGATCCAAGTCTTGTTAGGACTCTCCGTCCAAAATATAGGGCGCGAACCTAGCGCGCTTACTTCCATCAGGTAATATAGATGTTGAGAGAGCCATACTGAAAATATAGCGCATGTCTTGCACACTGCTCCGGTCGAATCTGTCGTTATCGGTCCTCGGGGACCGAGTGCAGAAAGGTCAAAATCACAGTTTTCAACACCAATATTGGTAGTATCGAACATATGGCGAACCCGATCATCCGACAGGCGACTGTTGAGGATGCTGAACAGCTTGCCGCGGTTTACAGGAGCGCATATCAAGAAAACCGCCGGCTCGGATTTCCGGCCAAAGCGGAATCCATCACAGCAGATACGGTTGCAAAATGGATTCGAGCCGCTCACATGTTCGTCGGCACTGTTCAAGGAGATGTCGTTGGTGGAGTTCGGCTCGAAGCAATCGACTCGGACAGGTTGAAACTCAGCCGGCTCGGTGTACACGAGGAGTGGAAGACCCAAGGAATCGGGAGCGAATTAGTGAACGTCGCTGAGGTGTGGGCAGGGGACGCTGGGTACGAGATTGTACGGTTGACAACACCTGAAGACCATCCCTATCTTCCCAATTTTTATCATGACCGTGGTTACGAAAAAACCGGGAACTACCCGCTCGAATACCGCGATTATGACGAAATTATTATGGAAAAGCAAGTCCGCTAGGTGAGTATCTGTAATGCACAAACTGGCTCAACCTATCCACTATATCTAGCAGGTGACTTTTGATAGGGAGTGGAAAGTTCCCGAACCGCTGCGTTACGTCGTTCGCCTGTGTATTGCACCGATTTATGTAATTATACTCAGTCCAGCATATATCTCCAGCCATTTGAATCGAATCGAGTCGGCTGTGAATATTTCTCCGACACGCTACTGGCTCTGTTTCGAGACGATTGAGAGACTCGAGTTCCTGGCTGCACTGGCGCAATAGAAGTAAATCCATATACACGCTCGCTCGAACGTCTGGATATGCTCTCGCTCGAGACCGTCCAGTGGGTCCTCCTGACGGTCGTCCTCCCCATCGTTACGGTGGCCACGGTGCTCCTCTCCGTGGCGGTCGTCAGTCGACTCCATCGAACCGACGCTCGGTGGGGCGACGTGACCCGCTCGAGGCTCGTGATGGGCGTCCCGTGGGGGTCGCTGATCGTCATCGCGCTCGTCTGGTGTGTCTACCTGTTCGTCCAGGACGGGATCACGGCGTTCAGCGATCCCGTGACGATCCCCTACCGGGCGTACTCGTACTTCTATCCGCTGGGGATGCTGACGGCGTCGTTCTCCCACGCCGGACCGAACCACATCCTCGGAAACCTCGCCGCCGCCGTCGTCGTCGCACCCATCGCGGAGTACGCCTGGGGACACTACCCCGACGGACGGGAAGCCGATTCGTCCGACACTGACAGACGGGGAGCGGACCCGGTTGACTCATGGCGTACCAACCCCTGGATCCGCGCACTGCTGGTCTTTCCGCTCATCGTCGTCGCGATCACGATCCTCACGAGCCTGTTCGCGCTCGGGCCCGTGATCGGCTTCTCGGGTGTCGTCTTCGCCTTCGCCGCGTTCGCCCTCGTTCACTACCCCATCGCGACGATCGTCGGCGTCCTCGGCGTACAGGGCGTGTTGCTGACGCTCTACCGTGCGCTCCGGAATCCGATTGGGGTCTACGTCGCCGAGCCAAGCGCCCCCTCCGCACCGTCGTGGGCCGGCATCGCCATTCAGGGACACGCCCTCGGCTTTTTCATCGGTCTCGTGCTCGGAATCGCACTGCTTCGACGACGCGGACGCCGCCCAGACGCGCTTCGAATCTGGATTGCGATCCTCATCTTCGGCTTCGCACAGGGGCTCTGGCAGATCTACTGGTTCGGTGGCGGGAACGTCTTCTACCTCTATCAAGGTCCCGGCGTACTGATCGTCACGGTGCTCGCGCTCGTGGTTACCGTCGCGATCACGGCCAGCGAGCGCCCCGTCGTTCCGGCGCGGCTCAGCCGCCGGTTCGCTCGAGGCCGCCGACCCCCGTCCGAGTCGGCCGTCGCCCGCCCGGTCGAACTCGCTCGCAACAGCGGTGACGGGGGCGACTCCGACGCGACAGCCCTGACTGCTCCCCTCGAGCGGATCGGCGAAATAGCCGCCACGTCCGACGCTCGCGACTCGGGTCGGCTCTCGGACGTCGGCCGGAGACAGGCCGCGTTCACGCTCGTGATCGTCGTTCTCGCCGTCCTCGCCGGCATGGCGATCCCGGTCAACTTCTTCGTACTGGACGGCGAAGCCGCCTCCTCGGACGCGGCCGTCGAGATCGAGGATTACACGATTCAGTACGCCGAGGACGTCGAGTACGAACTCGTCTCGCCCGTCAGGATCGGGCCGCTATCCGACGCCGTCGCCCTCGATGCCAGCGGCGTGATCGTCGCGAGCGAGGAGCGACAGCTCTGGGTGGAGGTGGTCCCGGCCCGGCAACTCGAGTTCTCGGGCGAGGAGTCGATCGCCGTCGGCGGGCCCGGCTGGCGCGAGACCGTCCACGTCGAACGGACCGGCTGGGAGCCGGTCGGCAACGACAGCGTCTACCAGGTCGAAATCTGGGCCGAGGGCGACGAGCCGCAGCTCGCCCACGAGTCGAACGGGTCGCGCGCGGACGTCCGAATCGACGACCGGAACGTGACGATTTCGTCCGTGGACGGCGAGTTCACCCTCGAGGTCGAGTCGACCGAGACCGGGGACGTCGAGACGGCGCCGCTGCCCGAGTCGAACGAGTCGACTGCAGCGAGCGGACTCACGTTCGAGCGGGAGGACGATACCGTATACGCCGCCGCCGACGGAACGCGGATCGCCATCGCGAGCGCGGAGTAGCCGCTCCCGATCCCGCGAGACGGATTCGACGGCCTGAACGTCCGTATGCCGTCCGTTCGTGACAGCGATCGATCCGGTTCGGAGATCGACCCTCGATGGGAATCAGTCGGGCGTTCCGGTGCTTCTACCGGGAGTTAGACCGCGGTTTCGGTCGGTTGGTGCCAGCAGGAACGGCTAGTTGAGCGAGACAGTCAGTATTACGACGACGTTTCGCCGGACGGGACTTCGATCGGCGCTGACGAACCAGTCGAAACTCGAGACGGTCGCGTAGCGATTACTGTGGTGGCTGAGAACCAGTTTGGCGGTTTCGCTCGAGCCGTTAACGGCCACGTGGTCGAGAGAAGCCGGAGAGAAACAATATCCGGCTCCGCCGTTCGTTCGAGCGAGTTGAACTCTGGACCGATGAGCAACTACGCACCACGGCAGGCGACCGCCTCGAACGACGACTCGAGTACCGACGACGTCGAATCGCCGACGGCCGTTCGGCTCGAGTCCGTCACTCACGAGTACGGGGCGAACGGGGGCCGAGGCCGCTCGGGCGAGGATCGAACCGTAACCGCCCTGCGCGACGTCTCGTTCGACGTACAAGCGGGCGACGTCGTCGGTCTCGAAGGACCGAGCGGGAGCGGCAAGTCGACGATCCTCCACGCGGTTTCGGGGCTGCTGGTTCCCTCCGACGGCGCCGTCGAGCTGCTGGACACCGATCTCACGGCCTGCTCGAACCGGGAGCGAACCCGGTTGCGACGTCGACACGTCGGGATCGTCTTCCAGCGTTTTCATCTGCTCCCGTCGCTCTCGGCCCGCGCGAACGTTGCGTTGCCGCTCGTCCAGGCAGGAATTTCCCGAGCGAAGCGACGCGAGCGCGCCGAAACACTGCTCGAGAAGGTCGGCCTCGGCGATCGGATCCACCACCTCCCGGGCGAACTGAGCGGGGGTGAACGACAGCGCGTCGCGATCGCGCGGGCGCTCGTCACCGATCCGGACGTGATCGTCGCCGACGAACCGACGGGCGAACTCGACACGGCGACCGGCGAGGACGTGCTCGACCTCCTGATGGATATCGGCCGCGATCGGGCGCTGCTGGTCGCCTCGCACGACGAGTCGACGCTCGCCGTCGCCGACCGCGTGGTCACCCTTCGCGACGGACGGGTGGTCTCAGATGGAGGCTGACGACGAGTTCGACGCCGCGCGCGACGGCTCTCGTCGAACGCGCTGGCGCGGTCTCGTCGGGGTCTCGGTCGTCAGGCTGTGGAAACGGACGGTTCGAACGCGCTCGAGGCGCGTCGTGGCGACGGTCGGTGCCGTCGCCCTGACGATCGCCCTGCTGCTGGTCGTGACCGGGGTCGCGCTCGGCCTCGCCGGCGGCGGCGCGGTCGACGACACCGACGCGGACGTCCAGATCCTTCCCGAAGAGAGCGGCGCGCTGTCGGCCGTCGACGGCGTGGAGGGGCCGCGACTGGGTGAAACCAACGAACGCGCGGAGTCGATCCGCTCGAACGACGATGTCGACCACACCTCGCCCATACTGGTCGAACCGGTGAAACTCGAGTCGGCCGACGGTGGCGAACCGAAAACCGTTCTCCTCGTCGGCGTCGTCCCGGACGACGAGTCCCGAACCGTCGGCGGGCTTTCGACCGATGCGCTCGAGCCGGGCGATCCACACTACGCCAACGGCTCGTACGACGGTCCGCGGGCGGGCGAACTCGTCCTCTCCGAGGCGGCCGCTGACCGACTCGAGGCGGAGCCGGGCGACGAACTGACCGTCGGCGGATCACAGCTCCCGGAGAACGCGTCTGTACCCACAGTGACGGCCGCTGCCGTCGAGGAGGCCGGCGGGGATGACGACGAGACACCGGTCGCGCTCGTTCATCTGAGCGAACTCCAGGCGCTTTCGGGAGCCGACAACGACCGGCTGGCCGACCGGGTGCTGATCTGGGGCGACACCGACGCGGCGGAGTCGGCCGCCGCGGACGAGTATCCCGACGCCGCGGTCGAAACTCACGACGGAACCGATCCGTCGGCGCTGTTCGGCGACGGGCTGGCGTTCGCGACCAGCCTGCTCGCATTCGTCGTCGGCATCGCCATCTGCGCCTCGTTCGTCGCGACGACCGCGGGGATGACCGTCACCGAAGACCGTCGAACCCTCGCCGTCCTCGAGGCAGTCGGTTACCCGACGCGTAGTCGGCTCTCGATCGTCGCCGTCTCGACGCTGCTGACGACCCTCGGGGGCGCACTGGTGGGGATCGTCCTCGGCGTCGGCGGTATCTACGCCGTCAACGCGCTGGCCGGCGCAACGGTCGCGCCGGGTGCCGTCGCGGTCGTCCACCCGATACTCGTCCCCTACGCGCTCGCCGTCGCGCTCGTCTCTGGGCTCGTCGCCATCCCCTATCCGCTCGCCGTCGCCGCGCGAACCTCCGTTCTCGAGGAGGTGGGGCGATGAGCTCGAACCTTCGACGAGCGGGCCGGCGGCTGCGAGCCGTCGTCGGGCTGGCGTTCGCACAGCTTCGGCGCTCGCCCGGACGAACCGCACTCACCGTGTTTGCGGTCGCGCTCGCGGTGCTGTCGGTGACGCTGCTCGCGAGTCTCGGCGTCGGCGTCGTCCAGACCGGCGAGGACGGGATCGACAACGCCGGCCGGGATATCTGGGTCTCGAGCGAGCCGATCGATCCCTCGGCCAGCGGTACGTCGAACCCGATCGTCGGCTCTCACGCCCTCGCTTCAGAGATGACCGAACGCGACGACGTCAGTTCGGCCGCACCGATTGCGATGCACGATATCTACGTCGGAACGGAGGCCGACGACCTCGAGCGGACGTCCGCGGTCGGGGTCCACGAGACCCACGACGGCTTCGGCTTCGAAGCGGGAGGCGGGTTCGAAAGCAGGATGAACCACACCACGAGCGAACATCCGGACGGCGAACGGCCCAGCGAACCGGAAAACGAGGAGATCGTGCTCGACCCGGACACCGCGGCGGCTCACGATGTCGAGGTCGGCGACACGGTCTACGTCGGAACCAGTCGAGAGTCGGCGCCGAACCACGAGTTCACCGTCGTCGGCATCTCCGCGTACTACTCGCAGTATCTGGGCTCGGACACGGAGACGGTCCCGCTGACGGATCTCCAGGCCATCGCTGGGACGACCGGAACGGATCGGGCGACGTTTATTACCGCCAGCGTCGAGGACGACGCCGACCGCGACGCCGTCGTCGAGGACCTGGACGAGGAGTACGCGGCCTACGACGTCCGGACCAGCGACGAGCAGATCGGCGCGATGTTCGAAGAACAGCCCCTTGTTCTCGCCAGCGGCGCGACGCTGATCGGCCTCGCCGTCGTCGGCGGGATCGTCCTAACCGTCAACCTGTTCGTGCTCGTCGCCTACCAACAGCGGGACGAACTCGCCGCCCTCCGGGCGATCGGGCTCTCTCGGTGGCTGCTCGCGGGAACGATCGCCGTCCAGGGACTCGTCATCGGCGTCCTCGGCGGGGTCCTCGGGCTCATCCTGACACCCCCGCTCGCGGCCGGGCTGAACTACCTCGCGTCGTCGGTCATCGGCTTCGGGGAGCTGCTCCGGACGCCGCTCGAGGTCTACCTGCTCGGACTCGCGCTGGCCATCGTCGTCGGGACGGTCGTTGCGCTCGTCACCGGCTGGCGGGCGAGTCGCTACGCGCGGATTCAGCACCTCAACGGGTAGGGAGTCGTCCGAAGCGAACACTTCACTCACTTTGTCGCGCCCGCGACGAACGCCGGACCGAACCGAGGGAATCGGAACGGTCCGGAGTCGAGTCGGGAGTCGTCCGCGAGTACCGACAACGGCGTACCGGTTCCGAACTCGGCGTACTATCGGCTGTTACGGCCTCGATACCGTTATCGAGGCGTTCGCCGTCCCGTCGATCCACAAAACCTATAAGAAAGATCTCTCCATCCACCACCGTATCGATCGTCGTTGAACCCGCCGCGATCGGCCGAGTGCGAGACACATGGACGGAGACCGAAACGGAAGTCAGGGCCAGCCGGCTACTGGCGGGTGTCGCGACCGCAGCGATCGGCTCGAAGCGATTCGCGAGGCGGTCCGATCCCGGTTCGAAATCGACACGCGATCTCTCGCCGCACTCCGCATCGCCCTCGGGCTGCTCCTCCTCCTGGATCTGATCCATCGAGCCGGGGCTATCGAGCGGTTTTACACCGACGACGGAGCGTATCCGTTGGCTGCGTACGAGGCAGCGTATCCCCAGTTCAGCGGGCTGTCGCTCCACGCCGCGTCCGGTGAACTGTGGTTCCAGCAGTTGCTGTTCGTCGTGGCCGCGCTGTTCGCGGTCGCGCTGATCGCGGGCTATCGGACGAGAGTCGTCGCCCTCGTCTCGCTTCTCCTGTTGCTTTCGTTGCACGGGCGAAATCCGGCGGTTCTCAACGGGGGAGATCGACTGCTCAGGGTGTTGCTCTTGGTCGCGCTCCTGACCCCGCTCGGGGAGCGGTGGTCGGTCGACGCAGTTCGGCGAGGGACGGCTCGGACCACCGTCGTCGGCGTGACGACCGCGGCGCTTCTCGTCCAACCCCTCGCCGTGTTCACTCAAAACGCAATCCTCAAACACCGCGGAACGACCTGGTACGCCGGCGAAGCGGTCGAAATCGCGCTCGCCAATGATGCGATGACGATCTATCTCGGAAACCACCTCGGGAGCGTTCCCGCGCTCCTCGAAGCGATCAACTGGATCTGGATAACGCTCCTCGCGGGATCGGTTGCGTTCCTCTTGCTGCCCGTTGGCCGGTTACGCGCGGCGGTCGCCCTCGTGTATATCGGTGCGTTTCTGGGAATGATCCCGACCATCTCGATCGGCCTGTTTCCGCTCGTACTCGCGGCAGCGATCCTTCCGTTCCTGACGAGTCCCTTCTGGGAGGCGGTCGATCGCGTACGTTCGTCTCGGCGGTTTCCCGGTACGCGTCCGATTGCCGCCCACCTCGCTCAGTTCAACCGACGACCCGCGGAACGGCGTCTTCTGGATCGCCACCGGCGAAGCGACCGCGAATCGGCTCGGTCGGTCGTCCGCAGATACGGTCGGTCGGGACTGACGGTGCTCGGAGTGATCGTTCTCGGTTGGATACTGCTCTTCGGCGCCGTCCACGCGACCGGACACGACGTTCCGGAGGAGATCGACACGCCCCTCCTCGAGGAACAACGGTGGGGGCTGTACGCACCGGATCCCTCGGATTCGTACAGCTGGTACGTCGTCGAAGCGGAACTGGACGACGGAACGACGGTCGATGCGCTCGAGGGCGGAGCCGTGACGACGGATCGACCGCCGGACGCCTCACAGGAGTACGACACCTTCCGGGATCGCAAGTTCATGGAAGCCGTTCGTGACTCCGGCAGCGGGCCGGAAACCGGCATTACCGCCGAGAGGTACGCGGACTGGGCCTGCGAGCGCGCCGACAGGGGACAGGCCGGTGCGGTCGAGCGCGTAACGGTCCACAGGTTCGATCAACCTAGTTCAATCGAGGGACCGTACGAGGAGCCGAGTCGGACGACGGTCATCGAGTGGGAGTGTTGACGACCACCGTCAGATCGACGCAGGCCATCAACACGAGTAGCTGATCCGTTCGCTCGGCGTTGGATCGCCGACCGCTCCGTCCGAATCGACCGACTGTTCGACGTGATGGATCGTTATCGACTCGACGTCGGACTCCACGCGCTGACAGAAGTACGCCGCTGCTGGCTCGTAGTGCGTTTCACCGAAATTCCGCATGTCGAGCCCGTACTCGAGCCAGAGCGCTGATTCGTACGCCTCCGCGGCGTTCGGCGGCCGATCGAACGCGACCGCCCCGCCATCGGCTGCGTCGACCGTCTCGCCTGACTCGAGTTCCGCTTCGAGGACGTACCAACTGGACGTGTCGGGCGGGTTCGGCGCAAAAAACGCCCAGCTCGCGTCGGCCAGCTCACCATCCGACACCGGCGAATCGACGACCCCGATGCCCGCTAGCTGCCAGACGAGTAGCGAGGCCAGAACGCAGACGAGTACGAGCGAACAGCAGCCGCGAAGACCGCGGCGAATACGAGCGCCGGTCGCCGGCGACGTCGTCGCTTCCGGTTCGGACGCTCCGTCTCGGACCAACTCGATCCGTCGAATTATCAGTTCGAACGCGCTCGAGCCGTGATCTCGGCGGACCCCGTCGAACCGATCCCAGGCCCGCGGCGGGAGAAACAGGAGCAGTCCGGCTATCATGACGAACGGGAAGACGCCGAGACGCATCGTCGCGGCCATGCCGAGGTGTACGAAACCGAACGCGAGGACGAGCACGGTTCGAAATCGGCCGACAAAGAGGATCAAAAACGGGGACGTAGAGAGCAGGCCGACCCAGAACCAGTTGGCTGCGGTGAGCGCCGCGGTGTACTCCGCGAGGTGCGGGCCGAGCCCGACGAAGTACTCTTCGACGTGGAAGATGCGGGGGACCGCCGTCCCCGACAGCCACGGCTCGCTCTGATACTTGCGGACCGCGTTCGTCGCGTAGATGATCACGAAGTGAAGGAGGATTGCCGCGGTGCCGACCGAACAGACGCGACGGTCGTTTCGGTGTCGCCGACCGCCGTCGAGCGACCAGCGCGCATCGAGCGGGAGGAACAGCCCGAAGAACAGGAACGTGAGAAGAATCGTGTTCCCGCCGTTGATCACGTGTGGATTCCTGGCGTACAGGGAGGCGAGCAGAAGAAGCGAGACGCCTGTGGCTAGCCGGGTTCGGTAGCCGACGAGCAGGAAGACGGCGACACAGCCGGCGATGGCGAACAGGATCCCCTGTACCCACGCCGAACCGGATATCGCGTGAAGGGAAGCAGCCGCAAACGTCGGGTAGACTTCGGCGAGCGCCGACCGTGGAAAGACGCCGTCGTCGGTGTAGAAGGTGACGAGCCCCGGCAGTCGGTAGGCGATCAAATCGACGATCAACAGGAGCCCCAGCATGATCCGGAACGCACCGAGTGCGCGCGGATCGATCCCGAGTCGCGCGCCGGAAGCCGTACGCAACGGCTTGAGCACCGAACTGCAGCGTTCCGCGACCGTCGATAACCGTGGTGGAGGGCTCGTCATCTGCGGGGTGTCAGTTCGGGTGATTTAACGGCTACTACAAGTGTTTTGTCGTCTCCGGTCTCCCAGTTCGAGCGCTCGGTCCTCGAGAGCGTACGGACGTAGCGCGGCTACCGACACCGACAGTAGACGATAGTGACAGGTAAAATAATTTTCACGTTTATCTGACTGGTCTCGTGCAATCGGGTGTGCGTCGACGGTCAGCGGCACCGATAGTGACCGCGTTTACCACTCGATCCGGAACACTTCCGCCTCGAGCGTTCGCTCGGCGTCGGTGTGGAACTCGAACCGGTTCGCGATGGGGAACTCGGCACGGAACGCGTGTGTCACGTCGCCACCTTCGTCCGCGGCGAAGGATTCGACGAACTCCTGGCTCCCCTCGTTGTGGATCGTGTAGGAAACGTCGGCGATCGACCGGGCGGTCTCGAGGAACGCGCGGTCGGCGTGGCGGTTCCCGCGCTGGGCACCGAACGGCGGGTTCGAGACGACCGTTACGTCGGCATCGGCTGCGGAGAGCGGCGGCTGAGTCGCGTCGCCGCGGACCCACTCGAGGAGCCCGTCCCGCCCCGCCTCGTCGATCCGCGCGGCGTTCGCCTCGGCCAGTGCGAGCGCGTCGGCATCGACGTCGATGCCGACGACGCGGTCGGCCCCGGCGAGCGAGGCCCCGATCGCGAGCATCCCGGTTCCGGTCCCGAGATCGACGACCCACCCCGACAGATCGTCCTGCATCCGCGCCTGGTGACAGACGTGTGCGGCGATCTCCGGCGGCGTGAGATACTGCTCGAGTGCGGCTGATGGCTCGGAAAAGTCGGCGAGCGCTTCGAGCGCTCGAGCGAGGGTACGTCGCGACGGGCCGGACATTACCGCGTCGTTAGGAGTCGAGGCTGATAGCACCGTCGAGTTCGAGCGCGAGCCCCTCGCGCTCGGCGCGTTCGGCACAGGCGGCCAGCGCGGGCCGCACCTTCTCCGGATCGGCGATATCGTCGATCTCGAGCGTAACGGTGCCGACGCCGAGGAAGGCACCGGCCCGCACGTACGCTCGCACGCGGTCGATCTCCTCCTGGGTCGCAAGCGAGCAGTCCTCGTCGAAGCAGGCGTCGACGGTCAACTCCGCCGGGATCAGCCCGTCCTCGGTCAGGTCGCGCTTTAGGTCCCGAAGGTAGCCGGGCGCCGTCGACTCGAGCGTCGGCGCCTCGAGCGTGACGGGGGTGACATCGGCGGGTTGACAGGCGTCGATCGTCCGATCGGGTTCGGGGGTCGGTGACGTACTCATTGCAACCACATACATGAGTCGCATACAAAAACCTTTGTAAATGCTCAGTGGTAATATAGTGGCTGAGAATCCGGCGACTGACCACGCTGCTCGAGTCAACCGAGTGTGCCGGCTTCATGACAAGTTTGAATAGAGTTAAGGAGAGTCCATGTGAGAGATAGGTATGGAGTGTCCACGGTGCCAGGGGTCGCTGGAGGAATACTCGCTGGGTGATGTCTCGACGGTCACCTGTCCGCACTGTGATTTCGCGGATGTCCCCGTCGACCACATCCAGGAGGGGGAAGAGACGGAGTCCTGGCGAGACGCGTTTAACCGATTTTACGAACAATGAGCCATCGGGCCGGATGTTGCTGATGGCTAATAACTGACGACTGGCGAGACGTATCTGCCGACTGATTCCGTCGCGGTCGCACGAGTCCGTGCAGCGATGACTCTCGTGGTCGGCTGGAGAGACGGAAAAACCGGGTCGCTTACTCGGCTTCCGCTTCGACTTCTTCGTCGTCCGCTCCCGTGTCGTGGTCGACGTCCTCGTCGGAGCGTGCGGCCACGAGGCCACCGCGTGCGACGCTGTACAGTGGCTCGTTGGCGTGTGAGACGCCGCTGATCGAGAACGGAATGTTTGCGTCCTCTAAATGGTCACGGAACAGCGCCTCGAAGCCGCTGGGGCTCGAGGTACCGCCGGTGACGACGACGGGAACGTCGAGCCCTTCCTCGACGTCCTCCTCGTCGACCTCCTTGACGATGTTCTCGATGACGTAGTCGAGCAAGTTCTCGTAGTAGATCGAGAGAGCACCCTCGACACCGCCGACGTCCGTCGTGAAGTCCAGTTCGAAGTCGTCCTCCTTGATGGAGGTGACCTTGTCGACGGGCGTGCCCGTCGCGCGCGCGGCCTGCTCGTCGACCCAGTCGCCACCGCGGGCGACGGAGAACTTCATGACCGGCACCGCGTAGTACGCCAGACAGACGTTCGTCATCCCGGCGCCGAACGAGATACCGAGTCCGGTGAAGTTGTTGTCCGCGAGTTCGCTGTAGATGACGGACATCCCCTCGTTGATCGGTTCGGAGTCGTATCCCATATCGTCGAGGAACGACTCGATCGTCTTCTGGTGGTACAGCGTCGAGAGATCCGAGTCGATCGGATCCGCCGGGGACGAGAAGTACAGCTTCTCGTCCGGATACGCGGGCTCGCCGACGACCTGCTCGATGATGAGCTTCATCATCGGGATCGCGCTCTTCTCGTCGTTCGAGAGGATCCCGTGTTTCATCGGACGCCGCGTTTCCTTGTTGAAAATGTTCGCAAAGTTGAGGGCGTCGTCGCCGACGACGTACACCTTATCGTCCTTACGAATGTGAAGCACTTCGCTCCGAGAGAGCATCTGCTCGGCCATATCCGAGTATTCGATCTCTACGAAGGAGTTACGCTGTTGCACGAAAACCGTATCGTTCCCATCCTGCTGTGCAGACAAGATGTTCATCGTTCCAACGTCTAGGCCTTTCGCCATAGTTTGGCAAGGCGGCCGATGGATTATAAATCTATGTGAATAACTTACAGCTCAGACTAATAGACAATAAGAATAGTTTAACACAGGGCAGTAGCCGATTACTTTCGGCCGAATAGCTCTCGAAGCCGATCGAGCAGACCTGAGAGCGGTGAGCCGTCGTCCTCGGCCGTTGCCAGCTCCTCCGCTTGCTGTTGCTCGCGCAGTTCCTTGAGTTTCGCCGTCTGATCGTCGACCGTCGACTGCGAGGTCGTGGTTTTCGTCTCGCCGCCTTTCAGTCCCTTGAGACCCGCGACCTGCGCGTCGACGCCCGTCGAACGGGCCGTCTTCGTTCCGGCGTCGGTGTTGACCGATACCGCGTCGAACTCGTCCTCGGAGAAGCTGAGACGCTTGTGCTCGGTCTTTTCGACGCCACCCCAGGAGAGTTCGACGTCCTCCATCGCCTCGTCGATGTCGCTGCGGATATCGGCATCGGTGAGTTCGTCTTCCTCGTCAGTTTCGTCGTCCGAGTCGACGGTCCGGACCTGCTGAGCCATATCTAGATAGTGGGCAATCAGTGCTGCCCCCGTTGATGCGGTGATTCCGGCGAGACCGACGGCATAGGCTGCGACGACTTCGACCGTGTAATCGTTTCCGTACCCGTTCCAGTCGTCGGGGTACGCTCCGAGGAATCCGATGACGGCACCGATCGTGATCGCGACGCCGGCGATCGACGTGTACAGCATCCGTCGTTCCGACGGGAGCAACACGACGACCCCGAGCATGAACACGGGAAGTGAAATCATCACGAGCGCGTACGCGGGCTGTACCCAGGCGATGTACGATGCGGACCGAGTCTCGAAGGTGCCACTCCACACGAAAAGCAGGAGGGCAACGATCGCGAGTCCGATCCCACCGAGAAACAGGCTGAACCCGACGTAGACGTCGGTTCGATCCTCCGGTTCGCCGATGTATCGACGATAGATATCGAAGAGATACCCGTCTGCAGGCTGTTCCGCTGGCATTGCTACCGGGTTTATACTCCAGTACTATGACTGTTGGGTCGCGCTACCATTCTATATCAACGCCGACTCGACACGATATCTACGACCGTCAGATCGCATCGAATTCGAACCGTGCAGTCGGATACGCCCCGCTCGAGTCGGACACGAATTCACCCGATACGGTGGCCAATCCGCCGTATTCCTCACAGCGTGCAGTATTTACGTCCGTGGTCGTTAAGACGGTCAATGAGTCAAGAGTCGGAGTACACCGAAGGTGACCTCCGAAACACCGGGATGCGGTTGAAGCACGATCGGGAGTGGGACTACGAACTCGAGCAGATCGTCGACGCCATCGAGGAGCGAGACGCGACGAAGGTCGGCCTGCAGTTTCCCGAGGGACTGAAGCGACGCGGTCCCGCGGTCGCTGACGACCTCCGAGAACTCACGGACGGCGTGACGTTCATGCTCTCGGGGCAGCCGTGTTACGGCGCCTGCGACCTCGATACCTACCTGATGAAACGCACCGACGTCTTCGTCCACTTCGGCCACTCGCCGATGAAGGACACGGACAAGGTGATCTACGTCCCGCTGTTCTCGAACGTCGAGGTGCTCCCCATCATGGAGGAAGCGCTCGACACCTTAGAGCCGCCCGAGGAGACCGAGGGCGTCGGCCTCGTCACGACCGCCCAGCACATGAACCGCTACGAGGAGATGTGCGAGTTCCTCGACGAACAGGGCTACGACGTGCAGAGCCGCCGCGGCGACGAACGGCTGACCCACGAGGGACAGGTGCTCGGCTGTAACTACGCGAGCGCGGACGTACCCGCGGACCAGGTGCTCTACGTCGGCGGCGGGAAGTTCCACCCGCTCGGCCTGGCGATGGAACACCCCGACAAACACGTCGTCATCGCGGATCCGGTCAACAACGTCGTCACGCCGGCGGACACTGACAAATTCATGAAGCAGCGCTACGGCGCCGTCCACCGGGCGATGGACGCCGAGAAGTGGGGCGTCATCTTCTGTACCAAGATCGGTCAGGGCCGCTGGGAGATCGCCCAGGACATCATCGACGACAACGAGAACGCCTACCTCATCACCATGGACGAGGTGACGCCGGATCGACTGCGGAACTTCGATATGGACGCCTTCGTCAACACCGGCTGTCCGCGGATCACGACCGACGACGGCCCGCAGTTCCACAAACCGATGCTCACCCCTGGCGAGTACCGGATCGCCGTTGGCGACGAGCCGCTCGATAGCCTCTCGTTCGACACCTTCCACGGCACCTGGTAGCGACTCCGGTTCGTCCGTGAGACGGAATCATCTGGCCGACGGAACCCGGCCAGTCGATCGTCAGCCCTGTTCGTCTGTTTCGCATGCAGATCCCATCGGTTCTTCTTCGGCCTCGAGTTCGGTATCTCCCGCCTCACCCGGCTCGCGAACGCTGAGGGTCGGCGGTTTCGCCCCATCCGCTTCTGCGGGAGTACTCACGTTACAAGTGATTGATCGCGGAAATTATATCGCAGAATACAGTCTCGAGAAGATGACCATACTGTCCAAAGATAACTGAAATAGCAGACTACTATTCATGGTGTTTAGAATATATTCCGCCCACATTCAACATTTGATTGGTAATAAAGTGCTGATTCCAAAGTAGTTTGGAGCAGTTTTTTTGCCCGATAGCCCCCCACCAGTAATCGATGAGTAATCCCGACGCCGGCGGACGGTCGCCGCGATCTCGAGACGAGGTCTTCGATGCACTCGCAGACAGCGTCCGGCGTGAAATCCTCCGAATCGTTCACGGCCGATCGCCCAGCGGCGTCTCGACGACCGATCTCGCCTTCGAACTCGCCGCAGTAACCGCAGATAGCCCGCTCGCGTCAGTGACCGACGACGATCACCAGCGTGCGCTCGTCGACTGTCAGCACAGGCACCTGCCCGCGCTGGTCGACGCCGGACTCGTCGCGGAGACTGGCGACGGGACGGTCGTGACGACCGACCACTGGGTGTTCGACGATTCCGAATTCGACGCGACCTTCGCCGGCCGAACGGACGACGAAACCGATCTCGACGCCCTGTTCGGCGCCCTCGCCGACTCGCGACGTCGAACGATCCTCATCGTTCTCGGGAACCAGTACCACCCGCTCTCGACCGAGACCCTCGCTCGAGACGTCGCGGCTCGCGAGGCGGAGACCGCCGAGCGCGACGTGTCTCAGGAACGCGCCGAGCAGGTGCTGACCTCGCTCGTCCACGTTCACCTGCCACACCTGAACGACGCCGGTCTCGTCACCTACGATCTTGAGACGGGCAGTGTCTCCTACAAAGGACATCCCAGCCTGCGCACCGACTGGCTCGACAGCGACCCCGAACGGCCGCAGTCGGCCACCGGATCGGCCCCCGTCGAATCGACCGACGGTGACTCGAGCGATGAGGTTCGGACGGTACGCGGACGAGAGTCGATCGTCACGACCGGTCAGTCGCTCTGCGAATCAGCCGAAGAGGAACTGTTCATGATGTTCACGACGACGGGGCTGCTCGAGGAGGGCTGTTTCCGTCGGATCGAAGACGCGATCGATCGCGGGGTCGACGTCTACGTCGGATCGCGGGATCCCCGCGTTCGCGAGATCATACGCGACCGCGCGCCGGAAGTCGTCCTCTGGGAGCCACAGTTAGACTGGCTCAACCTGCCGCCGAACGGCGAGTCCGTCGGTCGGCTCGTGTTTGCGGACCGCAAAGCGGTCTTGTTGGGGACGCTCGGAACGCCAGCAGCCGACGGCGAGTACGACGAAACCGCCCTCGTCGGTGAGGGACCGGACAACGGGTTCGTCGTCCTCATGCGCCAGCTGCTCGGCTCGCGACTCGACCACCTGGATACCCTCAGCGAGACCGGTCAGTCGGAGATTCCGTTGTAACGCGACGGTACGGAACGATCCCAACGAACGATCGTGTGCCGATCGCCGACGGATCGGATTACTCTCGATCCCCCGCTTCGGCCCTCCCCACCCGCGTTCATTTTGTATCGATCCAGTTGACGCCGCTACGGTTCGCCGAGACAACAACACTTACCCAGTCGGTCCTCGCACGCACGCACATGATCAAAAGTGACTGGGGAGACTGGCTCGTTCGTGATGTCGAAGACGCTTCACCCGACGGGGTCGCGATCTGGTATCTCGGCTGCAACGGCTTCGTCCTCAAGGGGAGCGAGGGAACGACCGTCTACATCGACCCCTACCTCGGGCTGGGCGATCCGCCGCGAACCGTCCGGATGATTCCCGTTCCGTTCGATCCCGAGGACGTTGCCGAGGCCGACGCCGTTCTCGCGACGCACGAACACACCGACCACGTTCACGGCGCGAGTCAGGCGCCGATTCTCGAGCAGACTGAGGCCACCTTCTACGCACCCGACGACAGCCTCGCGGTCGCCCGGGACGAAGAGGAGTGGTCCGCAGAGTGGAATCTCGCGGACGAGCAGTTCGCCGAGGTCGGCGAAGGCGACACCCTCGAGATCGGCGAGTTTACCGTCCACGTCGAGGACGCCAACGATCCCGACGCGACCCACCCCGTGAGCTACGTCTTCGAACACGACGCCGGGACCTTTTTCCACGGCGGCGATACGAAGCCGTCAGACGAGTTCGAACGGATCGGCGACGAGTACGATATCGACCTCGGCGTCCTCGCGTTCGGTACCGTCGGGCGAATTCCCGACAAGGAGACCGGCGAACCCAAACGAACGCGCTGGTACAACGACGAGAACCAGATCGTCGAAGCCGCGTCGGCGCTGGGACTCGAGCGACTCCTCCCAAGTCACTGGGATATGTGGCGCGGACTGACCTCGGACCCGAAGGTGCTCCACCACCACGCGAAGAGTTTCGAGTACCCGACGCGACTCGATCTGGTCGAGATCGGCGACCGCGTCGATCTCTAGACGCGCTATGTGAACCAGATCTGATACTGTCCGTATCATTTATAGTAATGGTGTGGTAACGTTGGCCTCATGAGTAGCACCGCCGACACGGACGACGTGATCGAGGTCGATGCTGACGGGCTATCCGTCCGGAAAACGTTCGCGGCGGACGAGTTTCCCGTACCTGCGATCCGCTTCGAGATCGAATCCGAACGTGACGAACAGGTTGCATTTCGACTCTCCGAATCGATCCCCGAATCGTTCCCGATGGACAAAGTCGGGTTCCACCCGGAGTACAATAGCGACGACTGGACCGCGTTCCAGGACAACCACGTCGAGTTCACCGGCACGCTCGAGCCCGACGAAGAACTCGTCACGGTCTACGGCATCCGCATCGACGACGAGAGCGATGCCGAACAGTTCCTGACCGAGCCGGAAGTCGTCGAGGTCAGTTCCGACGGCGACGATGGCGGAACGGAGGCCGAAGAGGTCGCCGACGACGTCATCGGAAACATCGTCTCGGAGGACCGCAATCAGGCCGTCAAGGATATGATCGCCGGCGAATCCGAGTCCGTCCCCGGCCTCGAGGACGACGATTCGGCCGAAGCCGACGGAGACGACGAAGTCGAGGCCGCTGACGACGCGGACGACCTCGAGAACGAAGCCGGCGGACTCGATCTCGATCTCGGCGACATCGATCCCGAACCGGAGCCGGTCGACGACGAGACCGACGCGGACGAAGACGACACGCCGGATATCGACCTCGGCTTCGAAGAGGACGAGATTCCGGAACCTGACGACGCTGACCAGGAGGAGACGGACCTCGGGATCGATCTCGGCGTCGACGATGACGACGGAGACGATGCTGGAGACGAACCCGAACTCGAGGACGAGGAGGAGACTGACGACGAACCCGAGATCGAACTCGATCTCGAAGCCGCTGCGGCCACCGTCGAGGAAGACGAAGCGGACGTCGACGACGGTGCAGACGAAGATGAACCGCCGCTGGCTGAGTCGAGCGAGGACCTTGACGCCGATGCAGACGCGCCGTCGGCCGACGACGGCGACGTCGCCGACACGGAGCCCGACTCGTCCGTCGACGAACCCGAACTCGAGGACGACGAACCGACGACCGAAGAGACGGACGTCGACGAGCCATCGACTGCGGCCGACGAATCAGCCGTCGATGCCGAGGTGGACACCGTAGACGCCGCAGACGCCGCAGACGCCGCAGACGACGCACGGGACGGCGAAGCGAGCACGACCGACGCCGACTCGGAAACGGACACCTCGGAGACCGCGTTCGATGGCTCCGTCGCTGCCCGACTCGCGACGGAGATTCGCGAGGATGACATCGACGAGGACGATCTCGAGGCACTCCGCGCCGAACTCGATCTCGACCCGTCGGGTCCGGACGTTGCCAAAGTCGACCATCTGCAGCGCCGCGTCGAGGAACTCGCTGCCTACACTGACGCTCTCGAGCAGTTCCTCGAGGAGAACGGCACCGGGAAACAGCTCATCGAGGAGCTCACTGCCGATATCAGTCGCCTCGAAGGCGAGTTCTCGGCCATGGACGACCGACTCGACGAGACGGCAGCGACCGTCGACGACGTCGAAGCCGACGTGAGCGATCTCTCCGACTGGAACGCCAACCTCGAAAGCGAGATCGGCGCCGTCGAAACGGACGTCGACGAACTCGGGGACGACCTCGACGACGTCGCGGAGGACGTTTCGGCTGTCGAAGCAGACGTCGAGACGGTCGCGGACGACGTCACCGATCTCGAGGAAGACGTCGACGACGTCGAAGCTGACGTTGCAGACGTGGCCGAGGATCTCGACGATGTGGCCGACGACGTCGAAGACGTGGAGGACGACGTCGAAGCGATCGAAGGCGACCTCGAGGACGTTCAGGCCGACGTTACCGACATTCAGGAGTGGCGCGATCAGCTCGGTTCGATGTTCACGGAGTGAGACGGTCTGCTGTACCCGGGTCCCGGTGTGACCGCGGGACGGTTCGCGGTCTTCGGAACTGACTGACGGCTGTCCGTATGAACGACGTGGTTTTTCGAGGACGGTCTCGATCCGAATTCTCAGTCTCGTTTTCGAAACGCAACGCGTTTATCCGTCGCCGGTCGAGAATTCGTCGATGGGCGAGACGATACCGATCGCTGTTCCACGCAAGGGGCGACCGCTCGAGTCGGTGCTCGACCGATTCGCGCGTCGACTCGACGTGGCAGATCTCGCGGACGATATCACGTCGACGCTTCGTCACGAGAAGGCACTCACGAAGGGGACGGTCGACCCCGAAGACGACGCCGAGGAGCACGTCTACCATCGTCTCGCCGACTACAGCACCGTCGAGGATCCGACCGAGCCCGAGTACACGCTCTTGCGAGACGATCGGGCCGGCAAACCCCGACGGATCGTCTTCGACAGCGTCACGATTCCGCTCGAGGGCGTCGACGGCGTCCCGGATAATACGGAAATCCAGCTCGTCGGTCGCGAGGAGCCATTTCGAGCCCTGCGAACCCACGAGTTCGCGCTCGGGTTCGATAGCGCCGATCTCGTCTTGGAGGAGGTCGTCGAACTCCGTCCGGAACCGCTCGACCGAATCGCCGACATCAACGCCCGAATCGATCCGTCCGATACCGACGTTCGCGTCGTCACCGGCCTCGGCGACACCGTCTATCACACGCTGATGGCCACCCCTGCGGTGTCACCATCGACGGCATCGCTCGACCGGGGTTTCCTCGAGTCCTACGAGGGCCCGCTCTGCATCGAACCGCGATACGAGCGGCTCGTACAGGCCGTCCTCGGCACGCGGACGCTCGACGGCGTCGACTTCGCGTATCCCGAAGAGGGTCGCGAGGAGGAGGCCGCGATCGCCGACACCGGGCTCGGTGTCTACCTGACGGTAACGGGCTCGACGGCTCGCGAACACGGGCTGTTGCTGGGCGAGCAGTTGTTCCCCAGCGAGACCGTGCTCTTAGAGAGCACGCCGGAAGTGAGCGAGACGGCCGACGGCGTTCGCGCGTTGTTGAACGGAACCGACCTCGAGACGGAACTCACGGTCGAACAGTAGAAAACCGTTCGAAACGGCTCTTTTCGCCGGATAACGGTTGATTCGACCCAGCCGACGCCGGCGACCGAGTCACATACCGCTCGAAAGTGGCACGACGTACGCTTCGATGAAGTCGACGAGTGTATCGACCAGTTCTGCTCGGTCGACGAAGTACCGAAATCGGAGATCGTACGCCTCGTCCATCTCGTCGATGGATGCGCTGCTGAACCGGGGTTCGTACACGTTTCGTTCGCTGTCTGCCGTGGCTTCGGCGAAGATACAGAACGTTCGCGGATCGCGAAGTCGGCCGACGTCGTTTCTGAGGCGGAAGTATTCGGGGATCGCTCCGGCCTCGGCTCCCGCACCCGTCGTCAATCCGGCCTTCGTGAAAACGAACGCGTTCCCCTCGCTGGCCTCCGCGAACGCGATCGACTGATCGATGACGGCCATCCCCGTCTCGTCTGATTCTGCTCGTTCCGCTTCCTGTTTGGTCGGGATATCGACGTCACTCGCGATGAACACCGTCGTCGAAGTCTCGGCAGACACCCGCTCACAGATCGTCCGAAGGGTCGCTTCGATTTCGTCGGGGGCACCGGCGCTCCGATCGGGCGCGAGCGGATCGGACGGCAGCGGATATTCGGCATCCGGATAGAGATACGACGGATCGAGCAATCTGTACGGCCCCATCAAAAATACGAACGTGTCGTCGGGTTCTGCGTACGGGATCGACTGGGCGATGATGGTTCGAATCGGCGTTCCCTCGTACGTCGTGAGTCCGGCCATCGTTTTGCAGATCCAGACCACTATCAGGTAAACGTTCGTATCGGCTCGGTGTCTTAATAACGATTAATTCTAAGTGCCCTGGACGCCTAGAGACAGGTATGAGCGAACGAGAGGTCCCAACGAACCAACGAACGGCCGCCCAGGACCGCATCGAGTCGGAACTCCTCGAGGGAACCCTCGACCTTGAGCGAGAGGTAAACCGACTGTCGGTGATGGGTGAACCGACCCGATTTACGATTCTGTATCTGCTCTCCGAGGAGGGACAGGTGCGGAGTGGCGAACTGGCGGAGCTGCTCGACCGTCGACAGAACGATCTGTATCACCACCTCAACGCGCTCGAGGATGCGGGACTGGTCGGCAAGTTCCGCGACGGCGGGAGTCGCGTCTACGAACTGTCGCCGCTCGCGGAGGGGTTCGTCCCGCGAATCTTCGATGCGGTCAACGCTCGCGCCGAAGCCGTCTGATATCGGGGCACTTGGGCCAGTTCGAGAGCTATCTGTCAGTCTATAGTCGATCCAAGACGAGAACATCTCCGTGCGTCGGGACACGGCGTCTCCATTATTCGTTGGGAAGCGGCCTGAGAGCGGCTGTATCGTTCTATTGCTACCATTCGAACGCTGAACCAGAGGTTGGCTGTTTGGATTTCTACAAACCAGTCTCTCGCTGACATATTAACGCCTGCGCTCCATCCGCATCACTTCAGTGAGACAGATGACAACTCCTGAACCACACGCCCGCAGATACAGAATTTTTCACCTATTAGAACTGGATGCCGCCGAGAACACAAGGGCGAACGTTCCTCAACGCGGCACAGTGGAAAACTGGAAATCCGCCGCCTAGCCTTACTGCACCCCGCATCCCAGCATGTATACATGGGAGGATTAACACCCATAGCATTCGATATCGAAACCTCGGGGCTCGAACCGAGTGCAACACTCACCGTCGCCGGACTTGCCACCGACATGGGCGCATGGCTCGGATTAAACACGACCGGACGCGAGGCCGACGCCTCTCGCCTTGAAACCGCCGTCGAACACGAATCCGGCTCAAACATCCGCGTCTCCACGCATTCCGACGAGCGCAGCTTGCTCACCGCACTCGGCGAATTCGCCCACAAGCGCATTGACGGCGACCGCCACTACCTAACCGCGTATCACGGCGAAACATGGAAAGGGGGATTCGATCTCCCGTTTCTTCGCCGCGCGTGCGTCCGCCGGGAAGTGGACTGGCCGTTTCCGGATGTCGCGTATGCGGACGTGATGACCGTGTACGAGCGATTCGACACAGGCGACGTGAACAATCTTGAGGGCGTCTACGACGAACTCGTTGGCGGTGAGCATTGCGACCCGTTCGCGGAGAGCGAGAGCGCGGTGACCGCGCATGAGAACGAGGCGTGGGAGCAACTCCTGTTGCACAACCTCGCAGATATCGAGCGAACGCGCGAGCTTGCGGTTCTCGCAGGACGGTACGTGGCCAAGTCGGATTTCAAAATGAAGTCGCTCACCCCGCCGGACGCGTAACAGTAGTCGATAACCCCGTTTCTTTATTTAGAACTGGCTTTGAAACACCCGATCAGTAGAGGCGAAGGCGTTACTGGAGCAGCTACCCACCTCTCGGATAGGCGTCAGAAACGACCTGCTGAATATAGAGGATATGTCGATCAACTAATCATCTACCTCCTCCATCCAGATTGGTACTACGGATGAGATTCAATTCGGTGTTGCTTTGCTCTCCACATAATCCAACTTGAACTGGCCGATACCAGAAGTGAGACAGAACCAGTCCGAAGTTTTTTATTCAATGAGTGTTAATATTATTTATGAGCGGTAATCAAACGACAAAATCTTCAACACCTGTCTTATCTCGAAGAAATCTACTACACAGCGTTAGTGTCACGGCTTGCACAATGGTCGCGGGGTGTGCTTCTAGCGAAGATGGGATTGAGATACTCGTTGATAATGCTTCTGGGCAGCCTGTGGATGTGGCAGTTCTCCTAACTGATGATGAAGAGGAACAGTTGTTTAGTCACGTATTTTCACTTGAGTTAGACCAATTTGGTAGAGCAGGGGATGTCAATCAAAAGCCACTAGAAATTTTTGTCTTCACTTCAAATGGCAATTCCAAATCTTGGGAATACACACCTAGCCATTCCCGAGATAGTGGATGCAATATGGGAAATATCGGAATGACATTAACCCAAGAAGGAGCAGTTGACAAGTGGTACGATTGTTAAGAACAGCGGTGTTTCGTTAAGCGTAGGGAAGCCGTTACCGAAGTGAGTAGAAGTCAACCAACTCCGTCTGCTATCTCTGTCTAAATGAATTATATGTGAAAGGAATGGCTGTGCTGAGAAAGGCAATTGTAAGAAGTAATACGGTCATTAAGAGCGAATAGTCGCCTGAGGTGTATCCTACTGCGGCTACGAAAAACAGGATAACTGTGAGAGTTAGTCCCAGAACACGGTAGTCCGTTCTGAGTGACGAACCAAATGAAGTCGTCATTTGGGTATTACGAGGGTCTGATTGGGACGTTTCTGACTTCCCTTCTGAACGGTCATCTGTCATACGACTATCTTGTGTCCCAATGATTATAGATGCTATCCTGTTTCAAATTGCAACTGTCAACCGATAACTTCGCAGATGTACGTACCGAATCGACCACTCCAGATCAATCGTCGAGGTGGAAACCGAAACCGCACGACGATTTGCCGTGAACCGGTTATTTTTCAGAGTCCACAACACGATAGGTTCGTCCCCGATTCTCGCCGTCAGCGACGATAAGATTGTAGTGTTGCATCTTCTGGAGATAATACCGAAGCATACGGTCAGTTTTCGAATCGTCAACCCGGTTCCGATACTCGTTGTAGAGATCGGGAGGGTCGATTTCCCCGTGGTCGGAAATAATTTCGTACAGGACTCGCTGATCGTCGTTCAGTTTCTCGATATTCTTCTGCGTAAGTTCCGTTTTCGCTTTTGGGACCGCGCTATCAACGATCCTCTCGGTCACTGTCTCCAGTTCCTGTTCGGTTGCATGCTGGGCTGCGCGGCGGAGAATTCCAATCGCAATCCGCGCATCGCCCGCCGCCGCATCCGCGATCCGCCGAAGGATTTTATCTGAGACGGCGTCCTCGCGGAGGCCCCAGCGTACGCGGTCGCGAAGAATTCCGACGAGGGCATCCATCTCGTACCGGTCGAATCGAATGCGAGTCGCCGATTGGAGGCGGCTTTGAAGTCGTTCATCGAGTTGTACGAACACATCCTCTTCCCGGTTCGCGATCAGTACCATTGAAAGGTTGTGCGCCCGGTACAGGTCGTACAGCACGTCCACGTCGGCGAGTTGATCGACTTCATCGAGGATCACCACGTACGGTGGCCCGTCGTACTCGTACACTCGGTCGAGTAGCGCGTCGGTCGGCGTGGATTGGCGGTGGACATCCAGTGCCTTGTCGACCCCTTCGAGTACCCGATATAACGTTTTGTACCGGGTGTAATCACCCCAGCAGTTCACGTACTGGTGGGAGAGGTCAATGATGGTTTCGTGTAGGCGGTCGAGCGCATATTTCGCGATACAGGTTTTGCCAGTTCCCGAGGGGCCGAAGAGAAAGACCGGCTCGGGAGTTTCGCCGCGGGTGATCGGGTCGAGAGCGCTCGCGAGTGCATCGATTTCGGCGTCTCGGTAGGCCACTTCTTGTGGCACGAACTCGGGTTCGAGCACGCGGGCGTCCGTGATCATGCGAAATGGCACCACAAACCAGTGCATAAGTGGAACCGTGGAGTTTCCATTTTTCCGACTCACTGGATGCAACACGTCCTAGCATCTACTCCATACATACAGCACCCTAGTTTCGGAAAACCTCTAACGAAGAATGGAATTTCTAGACTGCCACGCGGTCCCCCTTATATCAATACGTAATCATTATTGAACTACCCGTCCGAACTGTTACCAGTCTCGGCGTTTTCAGCGGAGGACGGGGCGTCTGGATAGGGGATCTCATTAGTTTCTTTCAGTAACTCAAAATTCTCCTCGTGTTGTGCTGGCCGAAACGTATCTAACTCTCGTCGTGCCCAGTGCTGTATCTGTTCGGATTTGTTGTAAAACTCGTTGTGGGACCGTTTAAATTGGTGATAGGCTCTAACGGTTCCCGACTTTTCTAATATCAGCCGAAGCGTGGCTCCCTCGGGAGAGAAGACATGAAGATTTGTAGAACCTGTTTCACTATCAGTCGGTTCACGGTCGAGAAGCGACACGTCGCGACCTTGTTCTAACCGAGTTGCGAGTGTTTGTTTGCTAATTATCCCACTAAGCTCGGGCTCTAATTCCTTCCAACGGGACCCGCGAGGATCAATCTCGCAGAGTAACTCAATCGCGCCGCGCTTTTTGAGGAACTCGTGGCGATCAATGGCCATCACAGTGGGGTTTCTTAGAGCGGAGTATAAATCTGAAGTATACTCTAAATTTGACTATAATCTAAAATAGACTATAGTCTACTCATGATTCTTTATGCTCGCGCCGACCGCCGCTTCTAACTGGAAAAATGGAAGCTCGGCACCGGACGCTAAGTCAAAATTAGACTAATCAATTCACCAACGAAATGGCAGACCCAGAATCGGACGCGGCGGCCGACGACGCCGATGAGATAGTGGCGGCTCTCACTGAGCAAGCCGAGGATCTCTGCCATCTACGCGGCCATATCGCGCCTATTATCGCGAATCTCGATATTGACGAAGACTGGTTCACTGGGTATGATCGCTCTTCTACGTTTAGCCTCGAAAGTGTCGTCAGAATGTTTCTCTATCAGCGGGTGATGGACATTTCCCAAGAGGAACTGAAACGCCGACTCAGGGGTGCATCATACGTGTACGTCCGATTCGAGATGCCTCGTCCTCCTACTCAGGGTGCAATTAGCTACAACTGGCGGGAGCGGTTTTCCCTCGATGACCGACTCCTCATCAAGAAGGCCGCTCGTCGTATCCGTGAACTCGGTGAGGAACATGATCTAATGGGTGTTGCGCCCGCGCTTGATCCTGAGGAGATTCGCGGAACCGACATTGAAGAGGAGACGATTATGGATGCAGTGGGGAAAGCAACCGAACTCGGCTTCGACGAGTTCAGTGCCGACCGCGCTTCGAACGCGAAGTTCGCACTGGAGGCCTATTTTGAGCGACAGGGGTATTTAAATATGGCAAAAGCGGGTACGACGACGCCAAGCCGTCGGTTTGCCCGTCTCAGCGAGCGAGATGAGGTGCCGCACGGGTCCTCGCATAATCGAACGATGAAAAAAGTCGCTGACCCTAATTCGCAAACCGATCTCGACCAGTATACTGAGGGTCAGCGGCCGCCAGACTGGAAACGTATCCGTGATGAGGTGTTACCCGCGTTCCATGCGGGCGTTGAGAAGCAACTGGATGAAATCGCGGGCCGCGACCGAAAAGGGCTACAACAGCCTGTCAAACTGGCTATCGACATCACGCACTGGAACTTCTGGCCATCGCCATTTCGCGACGAGAACGAGGTAGATTGGCGAGAAAAGCCCACGTTACTCACGTATCGCGACGGGAGTAAGCGGGAGGTGTATCCGAAAGAGGATTATCCGAAGATGGTGTCTGGTTTGAAGGAGAGCCACGAACGCGGGTATAAGTTTGCGACGGTCACGGTGATTGCCGAGGATACGCCAATCGTCGTCGGTATCGAGCCGGTACGCGACAATCGATGGTGGGAGTCCGATGAGATTGAAACCCGAACGCGGGGCGAACTCGTTGACCGACTGCTGGAACAAGCCGAACAGCATGTGGACATCCACAAGGTTTTCGCTGACCGTGAATTCGATAAGTACGAAGTACGGGATGTAATCGACCGACGCGGAGGCCAGTATGTTCTCGGAAAGAGGGTGCAAGCGAAAGCCGACAAGGAGGGTATCAGGAAGACAGCGAGCGATCCAGTATCCGACGTGAAGGTCGAGCATGCCACGTTGACCGTAGATGGACGCACGCATGATGTGAGCATCATGTACGTACCGAAGGATACGAAGCTGGATCAGGAGGAGATCATTGAGGAGAATTACGCGATCTTCACGACGAACGCGGAAGTGTCGCCGGACCGGGCAATGGCGCTGACCACGCAGTATCGAAAACGATGGCAGATCGAGAACGAATATAAATCGATCAAAAATCACTTCTTGCCGACGTGTGCATCAAAGGATTACCGCATCCGGTTCCTATACTTTGTAGTCGGGGTGATGATGTACAACGTCTGGCGACTTGCGAATTTCGTGCTGCGAGATGAGGTCAACGTTGACCTCGGTGAGAAACCCCCGCTGCGTGCGGGAGAGATTGTGGAGTTGGTCGGATTTTGTCTGTTTGATCCGGGAGGGTAGCGTTTCCAATTCTTTTCCGGGTTCTGTCGGATGTGTGAGCGGCAGCTATCCGCTATTTTGTAGAATATAGGGAGTTTGCGTGAGAATTGACGGTGATGATCAGTATCCATACTGGGGAATAACCGGCCGATAGCGCGCTTTTTCTAAACATATGATCTCCATCTTGATTTTATCCAGATTATTTGTAGTGCAACTCAAACAGTCAACCTCTGGAACAGTCCACCGACAATTAGATATAGCGAAATACAGTTTAGAGGACTACTTTCGAACACGACAAATTACGACGTGTGTAGTTATTTTCTCAGATAGTGGGGCCAGTAACCAGAGAATAGTCGTGAGAGCGTCTGAGTATCGGTGTCGGTGACAGGCTACTCCGCGGTCGATACCGCTCTCCGCGATTTATCGACTGACGGCGTAGATGTGCTCGAGGTACGTCTCCCGAACGCGATCACCCCAGTTGTGGGTGTACGTATCGATCACGTCGCCGGCCACGTCTCCCCGGAGATACTGGACGATACCGCGGTCCCCCGTTCGGTCCCGCAGGTGAGTCGTGAAAAAGTGCCGGAAGTAGTGAGGGGTGACGTTCTCCTGTGTCCCGCCACCCGTGCGATACCAGCCGCGCTCTCGAGCGTGTTTTTCGACGATATAGCGCACGTCCGACGGCGTCAGGCGCTCGCCCCACGACTCGCCGGTATCGAGAAAGAGCGGGTCGGCGTCCGAAACGGGGTCCGGGCGGATCGCTAGCCACTCGAGGAGCGCCCGACGGAGTTCGTCGTCGACGGGGACGACCGTGTCCCGCTTGCGTTTGTTCGACGCCGTTCGTTCCTCGCCGTTGACGGTCGCACCGCGAGCGGGTGCCGCGGCGACGAACACTGACGATGGCCGCCGCTCGAGTCCGACGCGCGGGTCCCACTCGCGGTCGATTTCGGGCGTCTCGAGGTTCAGGTCCTGTAGATCGAGGTTGCAGCACTCGCCGACGCGCATCCCCGTCTTCAATAGGGTGACCACGACGGCCCGCTCTAATGGATGGTCGATCGTGGCGACAAATTCCCGCATTTCCGGAACCGAGATATCCCGCCTCGTCGGGTTCGTATCGATCGATTCGGACAGCTCCTCCATGACTAGGGCCATCGGGTTGTCGTCGAAGACCCCGACGCGGTTCATGTAGTCGTAAAACCGGTTGAGATACGACGCGTAGGTCGCGATCGTGCTCGGTTCGAACCCCCCTCGAAGGGAGTGGATCCAGGCCATACACTCCCGTCGCTGGGCTGCCCCCACCTGATCAACGTCAAAGCGCTCACTTACGAACGCCTCGAACCGCCTGAGGACTCGGTCGTAGGCCTCGAGCGTCCGTTCGCTCTTGCCGTGATAGCGTTGGTCGTCGAGGAAGTACGCGATCGGATCCGTCACGTCCGCCGGGACGTCGGTCCCGCGTTCAGTCGCCATCGACACCACCGTCGACGGCGGTGTACCCGCCGTGGCGTCCGCTGTATCGAACCCGGTTGTTCGCCTGGAGTTCCTCGAGCGTTTCGTCGAGCCGTGACTCGATGTCGTCCGACACCGCTTCGAGCAACTCGTCCCAGGAATACGTGTCAGACTCGAGTAGTTTGAGGACCCGTGTTTCGAGGCCGTTACCCCCAGGGTTTGGGTCCGGAGAATGGGGTTCCTCAGAGTCGGTATCGAACCCCCTTCGACCGGCTTGCACCATCGTTCGAACGAACTCGGCCTGACTCATCCCCAGATCGTCGGCGTGAGACTGCCATTCAGATTTCTGGTAGGACGGGACGTAGGTTTTGACGGTGGTTCGGTCGGTGTCCGCCGAATCGCTCATACAACACCCATCAAACGCGGTGAGTATTAATCTACCCATTATTCGAGCTAAGTGTTTTTATCTCTTCTTGTGGGTCGAGATTTGCGCCAAATGTAGACCTACTGTTCTGGATTGGTTTTTGGAAAGGGACACAATTCGGGATTAAAAATGGTGCGTTCTGGGACCACAGTTCTAGATATCGAGTTCGTTTGCGGTAACTGGAGTTCAGTATCGGGCGACCAAACCCACGAATAGACGCCTAATTAGCACGCCGAAATAATTATCACAGATGTGTTATATCGTGTGTTTTTAGAAGTAAATAGCAGGGAAGAATTCGTGAAAACTATCGCATTATTTCGACTGTGACTAGAGGGAAATATGCCTAGATTGGTATCGCGATTGAGCGGAAACGGTGGGCTGTTTTTAGGGTGAATTTCGACGACCGATCGCGGCCCGAGACGGCCCGCTACTGGAGTCGATATCGCACTCGAAATTTCGAGACCATCATCGAGCCGACACTGAAGTGGCTGCCGGTCGATCACTTCATCGAGAATACCCCCTATCGGTACGGCGGGGCCGTCACGTCCGTGGCTCGCACGAGTGAGGCCCTAGAGGACACACGGTTCGCTGGAGTCGTTCGACTGGGACCGAGCCTCGTTCCTCACAACGCGCCGATCAGCGTGTACTCCGAACGGATCCGGGCCGACTCGAGTCGTGTCTCTGTTCCGTAGTCAGCATGCCAGTTCACGATGTCACGCGGTAATCGGAGTCGATGCACGCGTAGCCGCGATCGGTACGACCCCAGTTCCCGGTCTGTCGAGGAGCGATAGCGATTTGGCCCTGCCTGAGCGCTTCCTCGAGCCGGTGTAGGCGGTCGGAACGTAGTTTCACACACATAGTTCGAACATCGATAAAATCGCCTCAGCGGCCATATGGCGCCGTTACGAGAGGATGGGTCGATCCAGCACCGATACGGGGACGACGGGCCAGTGTAGCTTGCCGTCCTTCGGAATTATTTCCATCTCGTTCGGTGATTGATAGTGAGACCGGTGGGGCACGCCGAGGCCATCGGAGAGTCAAACGGAGGGTTACCCTGCTGGCTACTCGACACGGTGTTTTGCACCGCTTCAGACGGCGCGGAAGACATATTGACGGCCACCGGCCGAGGACGAACTGTGGACGGACAGGCACGGTCTCGAAGCGTCTACGGGGTGGTGGTAACTGCGAAACCGACGGGAGGGTTCGCCTACCAGGAATTGTCCTCGTCTATGCGGTATCTTCGCCCCTCGCGAGTCGACCCAGCGTCTCGAGCGAGTTCAGCGGGGTGTAGGGACGGAAGATGGATGTGCCGGCGAGGTAGTGTGGATCGTCTCAATATCGACTCTCGGATCGGTTCTCGAGGACGCCTGCGCAGCTGTCGCGTCGGAGAGGGGGTTCCGGTAGCACGTGGCGTTTGAATGGGGCCTTAGCGCGTCTCGATAGGGCGTTAGTGGCTCCACTGGACACGGCTGCGGGTATCGGCGGGGCTCCTTCGTGGAGAGAGAACGTTGGTTCCGAACGGGGACTGGCGTCGGATGATCCGTTCTGGTCCGTCGGCCGTCAGCGGTCGACGTCGTGTGTGCGATACCGTCGCTGTTCGGAATACCATTCGTCTTCAGAAGCCGATGGCGACGCTGCTAGAGTCGTGTTACCGCTACACATTCCCTTGCGATCGGTGGTAGTTGTGGGACTTGTAAACTACATAGTGATATATCGAAATGGTGCCAAGCGATCCCTCGGTTCAATCCGTGCGCGGGACTCGTTCGAGGGTGAGATCACAAGCTGAACTCCGACACACGACGGCGGCAACGGACTTGAGCGACTCTGGTACGGACGGTCACGGACTGACACGGCGATCGAGATGGAGGACGGTGTTTGAAATCGAACCCCCTGATTGTAGCGTAAGCGAGACGACGCGCGAACGGTGGCTTTCGTCGCGGGTCGACGTCGCTCGGTTTCGAGTCGAGTTCGTGCCGTCGGGGAGCCGTTCCGCGGGGAATTAACAGCGACTGTGTAGACGGGTGAATATGGCTTCACCACCACTCGTCGACGTCGACCTCGTCGAGGGTATCGCGACGGTCACACTGAATCGGCCGGAGAAGCTCAACGCTATCACCCTCGAGTTGCGCTCCGCCGTCCGAGACGCGCTCGTCGATCTCCCCGAAGACGAGATCGGTGGACTCGTCGTCACGGGTGCCGGCGACGTGACCTGCGCCGGCATGGACCGAGAGATCGTCGCCGACCCCGCTTACGACGAGAAGTACGCGGACGAGATCGGTGCGCTGACCGCCGAAATCTGCGAATTTCTCACCTCGAGACCGTATCCGACCGCGGTCGCGGCCCGCGGTGCCCTCATCGGGATCGGGTTCATCCTCTCCCTGCGGTGTGACTTCCTCGTGCTCGGGGAGGAGACCAAACTCGCCCTGCCGGAGGTACAGTTCGGTATCGCTCCGACGGAGACGGTTCCGTATATCGAGGCGATTACGGGAACCAGAGTCGCCAAAGAGATCGTTCTCACGGGCGAGCCGATCGCTCCCGAACGGGCGCGAGAACTGGGTATCGTCAACCGGGTCGTTCCGAACGATGAGGTCGAAGCGGGAGCGCGGGAACTCGTCGGCAAAATTGCCGAGAACGATGCTGACGCCGTCCGAGAACTCAAGCGCGCAGCGTCCAGTTTCGAGTAATGCGTGCGCGTCGGCTCAGAGAGTCGGTCGACGTTTAGAGGACGTTTCGAGACCGCAGGAACGATACCTGTCTGTACATCCGGCAGCCGAGACAGAATCCGGTTGTGGCCGCAAGTCCCGCGAGGAGTGCGACCACCGTGGCGATCGCGTAGCCGACCGTCGGAATCCCGACGGCGAGGAGCACCGACGCGGTGCCAGCGCCGACAGCGCCGAGCAGTTTCGCGAACCGGTGCGGTGCCGCAGGTTCGGGTTCATCCGGCCGGCCGAGGACGGGGATCACGACGTGCTCCCAGCACAGGCGGTAGAAATCGAGTCGCCACCGCGAGACCACTGCCAGTCCGAGAATCGCTGCCACGGCGTAGACGAACACCGGTTGCGTAAATACGACACCGATCAGCAACAGCGTCGCCGTGATCGATTGGCCGAACCGCGGTGCTCGCGGGTCGACGGACGCGATACGCGGGTTCGACGACTGCGAATCCGCCGTCTCGCTCGAGGAAGGAGAGCGGTGTTCAGCGGCCATAGCTCGTTTATGGACTCGATGCGCAAGAAGGTGTGGACGCGACCAGTTGCAGTCGAAAACCGACTCGGTCGGAAAGCGTTCGTTGTTCGATCAGTGAGTCGCTGCTCGGACGTCGTCGACGTGATACAGGTCCTCTTGCAGTCCGTCACCCTCACACTCCTCGTTCGGGCACTCGAAGTGCCACCCGTCCTGGGTCGCATCGCCCTCCCGGAATCGGTCGCCACATACCTGGCAGAAAAGCTGTCCCTTTTTGCACGTATCGCGGTGTAGTTCGAGGGCGAGCTCCGTCTGGAAGGACTGGTTGCAGTTGCGACAGGTGTGCATATTTCGTCTGACGCGAGCATCCATCAAAACTGCTTGGGTTTGTTTTTTCCGTTCGAAACGGACGTGATTCGGCTTCACTGTGCTGATTTACCCGAGGTGCTACGGAAAGAAAGAACGACCAATCGACCTGTTTACTCAGTCTCGGGTACTCCGTTTCCTGTCATGTCTACGCACAGCAACGTCGTGTGACTCGGTTACACGACACAGTATCAGAAGTGTGTCAGCTTCGAATTATACGAAAGAGATCAGTCCCGAAATATCGGCTCAGGTAGCGACTCGAGTCAGTCGTCCTGACCGAGAATGCCGCGCTCGGTCATCTTTCGGGGATCGAGGACCTCGTCGGCTTCCGCCTCGCTGAGGTAGCCCTTCTCGAGGACGACCTCGCGAACCGTCTTATCCTCCTTAAGTGCGGTTTTCGCGACTTCGCTGGCCTTGTCGTAGCCGATGTGGACGTTGAGCGAGGTGGCCATCGCCATCGACTGCTCGACGCGCTCTTCGCAGTACTCCGCGTTGGCCTCGAGCGGGTCGACGAAGCGCTCGGCGAAGACCTGACTCGAGTTCGAGATCAGTTCGGCGGACTCGAGGAAGTTGTGCGCGAGGACGGGCTTGTAGAGGTTGAGGTCGATCTGGCCCTCCGCGGCGCCGGCGGAAACCGCGGCGTCGTTGCCGACGACCTGTTTGTGGACCTGGTTGACGGCCTCGGCGACGACGGGGTTGATCTTGCCGGGCATGATCGACGAGCCGGGCTGGTTTTCGGGCTGTTCGATCTCGCCGAGCCCGTTCCGGGGACCGGAAGCCAACAGTCGAAGATCGTTGGCGATCTTGTTCAGCGAGCCCGCAATCACTCGGAGCGCGCCGTGGGCCTCGCTCATCGCGTCGTGGGCGGCCTGGGCCTCGAAGTGGTTGTCGGCCTCGCGGAACTGGACGCCGGTCTCTTTGGTGATGTACTCGGCAGCGCGGCCGGGGAACTCCTCGTGCGTATTGAGGCCGGTCCCGGTCGCGGTGCCGCCCAGTGCGAGTTCGGCGAGGTGTTCGCGAACGTTGTCCACGCGTCCGAGGCCCTTCTCGACCTGCGTGCGGTAGCCGCCGAACTCCTGACCGAGGGTGACCGGCGTCGCGTCCTGCAGGTGCGTTCGGCCGGTCTTGACGACGTCGTCGAACTCCTCCTCTTTGCGCTCGAGGGCCTCGCGGAGCGTGTCGAGTGCCGGAATGACGTCCTTTTCGACGGCCTCGAGGCTCGCAACGTGCATCGCGGTCGGAATGACATCGTTGGACGACTGGCCGTAGTTGACGTGGTCGTTGGGGTGGACGACGCGGTCGCCGATCTCGCTGCCCATGAGTTCGGCGGCGCGGTTGGCGATAACCTCGTTGGCGTTCATGTTCGAGGAGGTACCCGAGCCGGTCTGGAAGACGTCGACCGGGAACTGGTCGTCGTGTTCGCCGGCGATGACCTCGTCGGCGGCCTCGATGATCGCCTCGGCGACGTCGTCCTTGACCAGGCCGAGGTCGCGGTTGGCCTGTGCGGCACCCTTCTTGACGACGCCGAGCGCGCGGACGAATCGTCGACTGAAGGAGATGCCCGAAATAGGGAAGTTCTGAATGGCCCGTTGGGTCTGTGCGCCCCAGTAGGCGTCCTTGGGAACCTGCATCTCGCCGAGACTGTCCTCCTCGATACGGTAGTCCGTGTCTTCGTCTCCCATAGGGAGAGCGTCGCTGTGAGCGTGGTAAAATCCACCGAAACGACGCCGGCGACGGGTGGAAAACGAGACCGCGTCAGGTGAAGTCCACCGACAGTCCCAGCTCGTCGTCCCGAGCCCGTTCGCGGAGCGCTGACTGCAGGCGTTTGCGACTGGTTCGCTGAACGTCACGCGCGTCCTCGAGGTCGACGTCGTAGATCGTCGGCGTCGCCCAGAAGAACGTCCGCGAACTCGCGGTATCGACGACCAGCGACGCCAGCCCGAGCCGGCGCTGGAAGATGGAACGCTGCGTCGAGACCGTCTGGATCCGGTAGTAGGGGATCACGGTGGTTCGGCGACTCCAGAAGCCGCGGCGGATGACCAGGTGATCCTCGCCGACGTAGTAGCCGAGGTGGACGTACTGTAGGTGCGCCGCGGGGGGCACCGCCGCGAAGACGATCGCAGCCAGATACCAGCGCTCGAGGCCGGTCACCTGCGCGATGCCGAAGAAGATCGCGACCACAACCGCGGCGACCATCGAGTACCGGACGAGGTAGCGACGGCGAGCCATCGTCGGCGGACTCCGGAACTTCGGCGTCTCGACGCCGGTCAGGTTCTCGGTGAACCGGTGGACGCGACCCTGTTTAGCCAACGGCACGGCCGACTGACTGCCGCCGTTGCTGTCGGGGCCGTAGCCGGCCGTTTCGACCCAAAGTCCGGCGTAGCCGATGAGCCGCTGGAGCGGGTTGGCCGTCACCGTCACCGACTGGACCTTCTCGACGGGGATCGACCCGCTGTAGCGCTGGAGGAGCCCCCGTTCGTAGACGAAGTCCTCGTCGGCGCGGCCGAGCCGGAAGTCGTAGTAGGTGGCGAATGTGTAGGCGACGCTCAACATGTACGTGATGACGATCCCGTTGATCATCGAAACGAGGGTCAGGATGCCGTAGTTGGCGGCCGTCCCCTCGCCGATCGATTCTGGACCGCCGACCGGCTGAGCGATCGCCACGAGCAGTTGGATGAACGTGTCCGTCGCGATGAAGAACAGTCCCAGCACGGCCGCCGCGGCCGCGGGTCGGAACGACGTAAAGGAGTAGAGCAGGAGTTCTCGGGACTCGAGGTCGAACAGCTTTCGGCGGCGCGGTTGTTCGTACGCTGGCGTTCGATGCCCTCGGCTCTCGGTCGGATCCGGCGACGGAGCGGTTGGGTCCGGATCGGCGGAACGCTCCGTCTCGGACATCCCCGTCCCGTCGCTTTCACCTGCCATTTCGCCGGTTTCGTCGACCGATACCCGACCTTCGGCAGTCGTCGACTCGCCCTTGCGTCGGCGGTCTTTCGCGTCGGCCGTTCGGCGTCGGATCTGCTCTTGGAGCCGGTTCGCTTCGGACTCGCTGACGAAGTTCAACGTGGCTTCGGTGGCACCGCCGCCGGCGGTTTCGATCGAGAGGGTCGCGAGGCCGAACAGCCGTTGGAAGACGCCCTGTCGAACGTCGACGTTCTGAATGCGGCCGTACGGAATCTCTCGGGACCGACGCGCGAAGACGCCCGAGGCGACGTCGAACGTGTCCGGCGTGATGCCGTACTCGAAGCGGTAGTAGTAGCCGACTCCGTAGGCGACGCCGGCGGCGAACCCGAGCGGTGCGGCCACGGGGAACCAGGACGGACTGATCGGGTCGACGATCCCGCCCAGAACGAGGACGAGCACCATCGGAACCCATAACCAGATGAAGCCGTACTGGAGGCCGTACGCGACCGCGCTCAGTGGATGAAGTCGATTCATGGTCGGTCAGACCGCGTCGTCGGCTTCGCTCTCGACGGCGAGTTCGCGAAGCGTATCCTGCAGATCCCGGGCACGGTCGGGCGTCAGCCCCGGAATCCGAACGTCCGCGTTTCGCGAACCCGCGGTGTAGACGACGACGCTCGAGAGCCCGAGCGCGCGTTCGATCGGTCCGAACTGCGTGTCGACGTGCTGGACGCGGACGAACGGGACCGCGGTCTCGACGAACGTGACGACTCCGCGCTCCAGATAGAGCGCGTCGTTCTGGAGTTCGAACTTCCAGACCTGATAGAGGCGGACGGCGTAAACGATCCCAAGCAGCAGTGCGAACGCGGCGACGCCGGCGATGGCGACCGTGGGAACGTCGGTAATCCACCGGTCGACGAGCGCGAGGACGACGCCGAGGACGACCGCCGTGATCGCTCCCTGCGCGATCCAGAGCAGCCTGATGCGGGGGTGAAGCGATTCCATACGCATATCCTATCAGGTAGGGTGGATAAAGCTGCGGTTCCGGCTGCAGCGATCGCGGCGCCGACTCGCCGGCCGAAACGCGCCGTTCACCCCTCGTACTCGTCGTACTCCTCGGGCGTGTACGTCGAGAGCTCGAGGGCGTGGATGTCGGTCGTCATGTGGTCGCCGAGGGCATCGTAGACCTGCTGGTGTTGCTGGACCAGCGGGACGCCGTCGAACGCCGGCGAGATTACGGTCGCCGCGAGGTGATCGTCGTCGTGCTTGTCGCGTGCGTGCGTGACCGTGGCGTCCGCGTCCTCGAGGTTCGATTCGATGAGTTCCTCGATATCGTCCAGATCCATAATCGATGGTTGGGCGCTCGAGGCAAAAACGCCGCGGTCTAACGTCCCTCGCGCTTCGGTCGGTTGACGTCGTCGAATTTATAGTGATATGGGTCGCTGCCTGTGATATGTCACTGGCAGCCGAGACTCGCCGCGCCGCCGACGGGCATCCGTTTCTTCGCACAGCGCTGCGAGCGGGGGTCGTGAACTACACCGCCGCCGCCCGGTTTCTCGAGATCGACGGCGAGGTCGACGCGGTTGCGACGGCGCTGCGGCGGTATGCCGAGGAACTGCCGACGTACGAACGCGACGCTTGCGACGCGCGGGTCAGGATGGAAAGCGGGATCGGTCCGGTCGACCCCGGATCGGATGACGCGCTGATCGCCGTCGGCGGGGAATCGTTCGGTCCCAGCGGCGGCGATCGGACGGCGATCGTCGCGACGGGGGACGTCGACGCGGCCGCCCTCGCTGCGGTCCTGCAGGGCCTGCGCCTCCAGGAGATCACCCCCACTGTGGCCGCCGCAGGGGGGGATTCGATCGTCGTCGTCGTCGACCGACTCGAGGGAGCGAACGCGCTGCGAGCGGTCGAGGGTGCGCTCGAGGTCGTTCCGTCGAGCGGCGGGTAATCGGATCGAGGCTCGAGCCGCTATCGGGGTTGGGTGACGATCATCTCGCCCGCAAGCGCGGGACGGTGAACCCGAACGGCGAGTACACCGTTCGAACGGCGAGTACACCGTTTCCGACACGTTGTCGGCCGAAGGGGAGCCCGACGCTCAAGTCCACGACTAACGCCGTGGAGAGATGACACGCTTTAACTTTCGGCCGCGGGAAGTGAGCGTCATGACCCTGCACGTGACGAACACGTTGACGGGCGACCGCGAGCCGTTCGAGCCACAGGATCCCGAGAACGTCCTCCTCTACTACTGTGGCCTGACGGTTTCGGATCCGCCACACCTGGGCCACGCGCGGTCGTGGGTCCACGTCGACGTCATGCACCGCTGGCTCGAGCACCTCGGGTACGACGTGCGTCACGTCGAGAACTTCACCGACGTCAACGAGAAGATTGTCGCCCGCGTGGGCGAAGACGACCTCGGCGAGGACGAAGCGTCGGTCGCGGAGAGCTACATCGAACACACGCTCGCAGATATGCGCTCGCTCAATTTGCTTCGAGCGGAGGTCTATCCCCGCGTCTCCGAGCATGTCCCCGAAATCGTCGACCTCGTCGAGACGCTGATCGAGAAGGGCTACGCCTACGAGTCGAACGGCTCGGTCTACTTCGACGTCACCAGTTTCGACGAGTACGGCAAACTCTCGAATCAGGAACTCGACGAGATCGAGTCCCAGGGCGATCCCGACGAGCGGACCGAGAAGCGCCATCCCGCGGACTTCGCACTCTGGAAGGCCGGAAGCGTCGACGAGAACGCCGTCCACGAACACCGTCACGAGGGCGTCGACCACGGCGATCACGCGCCCGAAGGACAGACCTGGGAGTCCCCGTGGGGCGAGGGTCGCCCGGGCTGGCACATCGAGTGCTCGGCGATGAGCATGACCCACCTAGACGAGACGCTGGACCTCCACGTCGGCGGCCGGGATCTCGTCTTCCCACACCACGAAAACGAGATCGCCCAATCGGAGGCCGCGACCGACCAGCAGTTCGCAAACTACTGGCTCCACTGCGAACTGTTCCAGATGGACGACGAGAAGATGTCCTCGAGTCTGGGCAACTTCGTCACCGTCGACGAGGCCGTCGATCAGTGGGGAACGAACGTGTTGCGGACCTTCCTCACCGCGGGATCGTACAATAGCAAACAGCTCTACTCCGACGAGACGATCGCCGAAGCCGAGGAGCGCTGGGACCGACTCGAGCGCGCCTACGACGCGGCCGTCGAGGCGGTGGACTCGACCGCTGCGCGAACGAAAGTCGACGACGAGTCGCTGCGGGCGGCCGTCGACGACGCCCGCGATTCGTTCGTCGAGGCCATGAACGACGATTTCAACACTCGAGAGGCCCAGTCGGCCCTGCTGTCGATCGCGACTGCGGTCAACTCCCACCTCGAGGACCGATCAGCGTTCGACTACCGCGGGCTTCGACGAGCCGTCGACACGCTCGAGGAACTCGGGGCCGTCCTCGGGCTCTCCTTCGTCGGCGAGACGACGGGGACGGCCGACCTCGCGGGCGACGTCGTCGATCTCGTTCTCGACGTCCGCGAACAGGAGCGAGCGGACGGGAACTACGGCCGGGCCGACGAGTTGCGCGACGAACTCGAGGCGCTCGGCATCGAGGTGCAGGATACGGACGACGGCGCGAGCTATCGACTGCCCTCCGGGAAGTAGGCACGGTCCGGCTCGTCGCGGCGCTCGCGGAGCCAGCAGACGGCGACGTTCATCGTTTCGCCGAACACGTCCGTAGAGTTCCTGAAACGCGGGAAATTTCCCCATTCCACGCCGTGACGATGACCACGAGCTTTTTGTCCGAGAACACGGTCGACCCGACTAGTATGAATCGACGACAGTTCGTTGCCGCGGCTGCGATCGGCGTCGCGGGCGCATCTGCAGGTTGTGTCAGCGATATTCTCAACGACGTCACGACGTTCGAGGCGTCGCCGATCCGCGTCTCGGCGGACGCCGCAGACGACGCCGGCTACGAGTATCGAGGCACCGAAGAACGGATCGAAGAGCGGGATTTCGGCGGCGAGAACGTCGAAACGACGAACTATATCAGCCAGTACGTCCGGACCATCGACGTGCCGTTCGCGGGCCTCAGTTCCGAGGTCGACGCCGGCGTCTTCGCGCTCGTCTCGACGCCACAGGTCGCCGTCGCGGGAGAGAGCTTCAACCCCGTCGGCGACATGAACGAAGCGGAACTCGCCGAGTACGTCCAGCAGGAGTACGACGAACTCGAGATCGACAGCAACGTCGGCGGGCGAGCCATCGAAGCGGAGGCCCTCGAGGAGACGGTCTCGCTCGAGACCTACGATGGGACGGCGACGCTACAAGGCGAAACGGGCGTCGACGTCTACATCGATATCGCCCAACTCAGTTACGACGAAGATCACCTGGTGATCATCGGGGTCTATCCCGACGACGACGAGGTTCCGCTGGACGACGAGCGAGAGCGTGTCGACACGCTGGTCGCCGGCATCGAGCACGGCGACGACGTCGAGGTAGATATCGTCGAGAGCGACGCCGAAGGGGACGAGGGAGACGAGTAACTCGACACGGTCGTGGGCCGAGTACGAGAGACTTCGATCCGTCTTCGCGTCGATTCGAGTCCGGCCGAACTCGAATCGGAATCGATCCGTAATCGACATTGCTCTCGCTCGAGTGCTGAGACACATCCTGGTACTGCCGTTCTCGAGAATCGCCACCCACAAATCGGATAGAACGAACAGTCAGACTACAGTCCGAACGCGGCGGCGAGCGAGAGCCCACTCGCGAGCGCCCCGAGCAGGTAGCCGCCGATCGCGCCGCCGTTGAGCAGCGGGAGTCCCGCGTGCGGTCTGCCCTTGAGGACCATGTACATGAGGACGAGAAGGCCGGCGATGGTGCCGACCAGCGCGCCGAGAGCGGGAACGTTTAGCGCGATGCCGGGAACGACGTCGATCGTTCCGACGTCGAGGAAGTACGCAGCACTCGCGACGAGAATCGTCGGGATGACTGCATCACCGAGTCCGATAAAGAGCGCGTCGCGCTCCTGTTCTGCTTCGGATAACTCGTCGGTATCGGTGTCGCTACCGTCGTTATTCGGGTTCGAATCGTCCGCGCTCGACTCACTAACGGAGTCGGCGTTCGAGCCGTCTGTCCGGGCCGAGCCAGTATCGCTTTCGGCAGCGTCGTCCTCTCGGTCCTCGAGAACGCCGTCGGTGCTGCTCGACGCGAGATACGAGTAGGAGAGGCTCGTCGGGATGACGAGCACGACGGGGATTTTGAGGTCCATCACGCCCTCGGCCAGATCGAGCATGTGTTCTGTTCGGTAGACGCTGATGGCGTCGTAGACGGCGAGGACGGCGAGCAGCAAGATTGCCGGCAGGAGTCCGAAACTGATCCCGAAGAGCGCGGCGGCACCGGCCCCCATCACGACCCCGGTGGTGTCGATGACGTACCACTCGGGGTAGAACAGGAGGGCCGCGCCGACGACGAGCGCGGCGAGCGCGGCGAGGGCGTTGACCTCGCCGACAGTGACGACCGGCGGCACGAGTTCGGCGAAGACGAACCAGGCGAGCATCACGCTGACCCCGACGATCATGGCCTTAATGAGCCACTGGGCGTCGTACTTGAACGTCACGAGCATGAGGGCGGTCGCACCGAGGATAATGCCGAAGTAGACTGCGCTGTTCGTCGGATCGTCGGGATCCTCGACCGCCTGATGGCCGGCCTCCTGGAAGGGCTCGACCAGCGCCAGCGCGCCGAGTTGGACGCCGAGAAAGAGCGCCACGGTGAACGCGACGGCGAGGTAGACGCGTGTCCGATGGTTCATGAAGCGGCGTTTACACCCCGCTCGTATGGGTGTTTTCGTTTCCGCTCGAGGCGGACGAATCGATTCGTGCGGAGCCGGAACGGGACCGAGACAGTTCGAACGGATCGCGAGATGGCTCGAGAAACGGCCCTCGAGCGACGACTCCGAACCGATCGCGGCCTACCGAGCGTAGAGCGTCGAGCCGACGAGCGACGGCAGGTGGACGCCGCTGTCCGGCGTTACCGCGATGTACGGGCGGTCGACCGGACCGAAGACGTCGACGACGCGACCGACCGTCTCGAGCGAGTCGTTCAGAACCATCGTGCCGATTTCGTTCCGGATCGCGTCGCTCGAGTCGGATGCATCGCCGTCGGTGTCGTCCGTGCGTAACACGGCGAGTCCCTGTGCGGTTCGGACGACGGAGCCAACCCGGCGCATTAGTCCCGCATCGCGACGACGTACGCCGCCACGGCCTGAACGAGGTCGTTCTTCGTCGAATCGTCGGCCCCGCGGACGACGACCCGGCCCCGGTCGGCCCAGTGTTCCCGGGAGTAGGCTTTGTCCCGCTCGATCGTGGCGTCGTACCCGATCTGCTGGACGGACTTGGCGATTTCGTCGACCGTCGGCTCTTCGACTGCGAGATCCTGTGACACGCGCCGGCCCTCGGCCCGTGAGAGGCCCGCATCGAGATAGGCGGGCCAGATGACGTTCTCGACCATGCGTTCATCTCGAACAGCCGACGAGTAAACACTTTTCAAAACGAGACGGCGGTGAGACGGTTATCGACGGCGCAGGAGGAAGCCGGCGACGGCGAGCACTGCGGCTGCTGCGACGGGAATGCCGAAGCCGGGAATCGTGTCGTCGTCTGCGTCGTCTTCACCTTCGTCTTCACTCGTATCGCCGTCGTCTGTGTCGTCTAACCCCTCGCTCGCGGCTTCGTAGGCGTCGGGATGGACCGCCTCGACGATGTCGACGACTGCGTAGACGACCTGCGGCGCGGGCTGGTTGATCTGATTGGCGTCGACTTCGACCACGTTGCCCTCCTGGTAGGCCGTCGTGGATTCGGCCGCGTCGGGCGTGAGATCTTCGAGTTCGGCGTCGTCGGAGTGGATGATCCACTCGGGGTTCTCATCGACGAGCGTCTCCTCCGAGAGGGGTTCGTACGTCGAAATACCGGCTCGTTCGGCGATGTTCTCGACGCCGGCGGTCGTCAGCACCTCGTGGATGAACGTCTCGGTCCCGGCGGTGATCCCGTCGTCGCCCATCGCGTAGTACGCGAGCGGTCGGTCGGCGTCCTCGAGGGCCGCGTCGACGACTTCGAGTCGCTCGTCCATCCAGTCGACGGTCTCTTCGGCGCCCTCGCACTCGCCGGTGAGTTCGCCGGTTCGGAAGACGTTGTCGCGCACGTCGTCGATCGACTCCGCCTGGTCGAACTGGTAGACGTCGAGTCCGGCCTCACGAAGCGTTTCGATGTCGTCGTCGAACGTGGCGTTTGCGGCCAGGACGATGTCCGGATCGAGATCGATCACGCGCTCGTGGATGATCTCGTAGCCGTCGGTGACGGCCTCGCGGTCGCCCATCTCGAGGTCGGCTGTCGCCGGGTTATCGGGCATCCCGACGAGTCGGTTTTCGGCACCGATTTCGAAGACGGTTTGTGCATCGCTCGGTTGGAGCGCAACGACCGATTCGGGCGGTTCTTCGAGCGTGATCGTTTCGCCGGTCGCGTCCGTCACCTCGAGCGGATACTCACACTCCAGTTCGTCCGATTGAGTGGAAGTCGAAGCGGGGGCACCCGCGGCCGCGGGTGCGATCAGCGAGAGTGTGAGCAACGCGGTGATGAGAACGACGAATTTGTGGCGCATTGATCGATAGGTTGCGCTTCTTCAACAAATATTTGTCTAAGCCAACCGAGGTTGTACTGTATGGTACGCCCGATCCGGACCGCGTCGTGGTCGGCGGGGTTGCTCGCGGTACTCGTCGCCGTCGTCGTCGCGAGCGCCGCTCTCGGAGCGGTCAGGATCGAGCCGCTGGTGGTCGTGATGGCGATTCTCAACAGGGTCGTCGTCCCGTCGGGGCTGACGTTCGGGAGTTCGACGCTGCCCGTACTCGGTGTCGGTATCACGGCACCGACCCTCCAGTACAGCACAGTCTTTGCGTTCGACGTGCCGGCGACCCACCAGATCATCGTCACCGATATTCGACTCCCCCGGATCGCACTGGCGGCGACGGTCGGCTTCTCTCTCGCGGCCGCAGGGACGGTGATGCAGGGGTTTTTCCGCAATCCGCTCGCGGACCCCTCCATTATCGGCGTCTCTTCGGGTGCCGCCGCCGGAGCCGTGGCGGCGATCGCCTTCCCGGCGCTGATCCCGTTCGGTGGACTTCACCTCTCGGCGTTCGTCGGCGCGCTCGGAACGGCGTTTCTCGTCTACTCGATCGCGACCGAGGGCGGCCGAACGCCCGTCGCCACGCTGCTGCTGGCCGGCATCGCCATTCAGGCGTTTCTCGGCGCGATGATCTCCTACATGCTCGTCCACAGCGGCGACGACCTCAGGCAGGCCGTCATCTGGATGATGGGACACTTGAGCAATAGCACCTGGAGCGACGTCCGGTTCGCGCTGCCGGTGACCCTCGTCGGCGTGGCCGTCTTGCTCACCTACACGCGCGAGATGAACGTCCTGCTGCTGGGCGAAGAGGACGCCCACCACCTCGGGGTCGACGTCGAACGGACCAAACTCCTCCTGCTCGCGCTCGCGAGCATCGTCACCGCCGCGGGCGTTGCCGTCGCCGGCGTCATCGGCTTCGTCGGCCTCGTCGTCCCGCACATCATGCGGCTGCTCGTCGGGCCCGACCACCGAATCCTCCTGCCGACCAGCGCCCTCGCCGGCGCGTCCTTCCTCGTCGCAACGGACACGATCGCCCGCCTCGGCACGCTCTCGTTTCCGTTCGGTCTCGAGGTCTCCACGCCAATCGTCCCCGTCGGCATCATCACGGCCGCGCTGGGTGCGCCCTTCTTCCTGTTCCTGCTCACCCGTCGGGAGGTGCATTCGGTATGAGCCGATTCCGGGGCGGATCCGACGGTGACGGTGTCGCAAGCGAGTACAGCCCGTCGCCCGAGCGAGCGTCGATCTCCGTCGAACATCTCTCGCTGTCTTTCGGCGATCTCTCCGTGCTCGAGGACGTCTCGCTGACGATCGAGCCCGGCGAGTTCGTCGGCTTCGTCGGGCCGAACGGGGCCGGGAAGACGACGCTGCTCCGGGCGATCAGCGGCGCGCTCGAGCCGGATTCGGGAACGATCACGATCGGCGAAACCGACGTTCATCGGGCGTCCTCGAAGGCCTCGAGTCGACTGGTCTCCGTCGTCCCGCAGGATACGACGCTGTCGTTTTCGTTCCCCGTCCGCGACGTCGTCGAGATGGGACGGCATCCCCACCGCTCGCGCTTTTCGTCCCCGACGCGCGAGGATCGCGAAGCGGTCGAACGCGCCCTCGAGCGCACCCGAACGGCCGAACTCGCGGATCGGCCGATCGACGAGGTGAGCGGCGGCCAGCGCCAGCGCGTGGTGCTCGCGCGGGCGATCGCCCAAGAGACGCCGGCCATGCTGCTCGACGAACCGACGGGGAGCCTCGACGTGAATCACCAGATCGAGACGCTCGAGCTAGTCCGTGAGCTGGTCGATGAGGGGCGGACCGTCTGTGCGGCGATCCACGACCTCGATCTGGCCGCGCGGTACTGCGATCGACTCGTAATGCTCGCCGACGGCGGGGTCTATCGGAGCGGGCCGGCGGCGGAGGTGCTGACCGGGGCGTCGCTGTCGGACGTCTTCGACGCGACCGCGACGGTGACGCGAAATCCGGTCACGGGAACGGAGACCGTGACGGCGCTGCCGAACGCCGGCGGGTCCGAGACTCGAGGCGGCGACGGGAGCGCCGTCCGCGTTCACGTCCTCGGAACCGGGTCGCTCGCGTCGAGCGTGCTCGCCCGGCTCGAGACCGCGGCCACGGGACTCGAAATTTCCGTCGGTCCCGTTACGGGCGGCGATACGGCTGGTGAGACCGCCGAATCGCTCGCGGTCAACCGGCTCGAGGTGCCTCCCTTCGAGTCGCTCTCGCCGGGTGTTCTCACCGACTTCGAGGACCGCGTTCGAGCCACCGACGCGACGATCGTCACCGAGAGCGTGCTCGAATCCGGCGCTGCCGGGCCGCGGCAACTCGTCGAGACGGTCGAGTCGGTCGCCGGCTCGGTCGTGTTCGTGACGGAAGCGGACGGCGATCTGTCTGAAGCGGACAGCGAGGTACTGCCGGATCACGACCGTAGCCGGATGATCGAGGCGACGCCGGAGACGATTCTCGAATCGGTTGCTGACGCGTTAGAACAGGGGTCGGAACCGGCGTACTCGCGATCCGATTCCGGCTCTTCGGAGACCGGGTCGTCGTCGGACGGTGACTCGAGTACCGGTGTTTCGGCCGAGTCCTCGGGCGACTGAGTCAGTAGCCGAGGAGCCGAATAATGATGCCGAGGATGATCCCCGAGATACCGACGAGGATGCCGACGCCGGGAATAATGGGGATCGGGATGAGACCGATGCCGAGAATAATCGCGAGGACGATGACGATCGTCGAAATCCGGACCATAGGGAAACGTGCCGGTTACCGCGTGTAGCCGTTGTGCTTGCTTGTGCACCACTGATAGGAACGGGTGATGGGCGGCGTTCGGTCCGAACGTCGTCGATGGCGAGGTGATCCATCGTCACACTGGATGGGTGATGGACTCGAGTACCGGAGGTGTTTTATGACGATAGAAGAGAGAGCCGGTAGGCGGCACGGTCAGGCAGCCACCTTTCGACTACGCGTGGTTTCCACGTGTACTCACGTTGACTGACCTACCCCGTCTCTCTAATACCTTCGAGCAACTGCTATCCGATCGGGAGCCGCCGAACTAACGGCGACAGCCGCGTGCATACGGACGGCCGAATCTACGGTGACGGATGCGACAGCATCGTGACGGAGGCGACAGCGTCGTCGTCCGACCGCAACTGGACGGTTTTTTACCCCTCCGCCTCCGAGTGCCCGCCAATGAGCGAGTACGATTACGACGAGCTCGGACTCGTCGCCGGGCTGGAGATCCACCAGCAACTCGATACGGCGACGAAGCTGTTCTGCCAGTGTCCGACCGAGCTTCGCGAGCCCGAGGAGTCGACGCGGACGTTCACGCGCTACCTACACCCCACGCGCAGCGAACTCGGCGAGATCGACCAAGCCGCACTCGAGGAGAGCAAGGTCGATCGGGAGTTCGAGTACCTCGCGTACGACTCGACCTGTCTGGTCGAGGAGGACGACGAGCCGCCACACGAGTTGGACGAGGAGGCGCTCGAGACGGTCCTCGAAATCGCCCAGCTGATGGATATGAAGCCGGTCGATCAGGCGAACGTCATGCGAAAGCTCGTCGTCGACGGCTCGAACACGTCGGGCTTCCAGCGCTCGACGCTGATCGCGACCGAAGGCGAGATCGAGACCGACGACGGCGCGGTCGGAATCGAGGACCTCCTGCTCGAGGAGGAAAGCGCCCAGCGCGTCGCAGAGACCGACAAGGGGGTTCGATACAGCCTGGATCGGCTCGGCATTCCGCTGGTCGAGATCGGGACGAAGCCGGACATCTCCTCGCCCGAACAGGCCCTCGAGGCCGCCGAACGGATCGGGATGCTCCTCCGCTCGACGGGGAAGGTCAAGCGCGGACTCGGGACGATCCGCCAGGACGTCAACGTCTCGATCGCGGAGGGCGCTCGCGTCGAGATCAAGGGCGTCCAGAGCCTCGACGACATCGACGACATCGTCCGCAACGAGGTCGCTCGGCAGGCCAAACTCGTCGAGATTCGCGAGGAACTCGCGGAGCGTGAGGCCTCGATCGGCGAGACGCAGGACGTGACGGCTGTCTTCGATGGGACGGACAGCGGCGTCATCGGCGGGGCGCTCGGTTCGGGCGGCTCCGTGATGGCCGTCCCGCTGTACGGCTTCGACGGCATCGTGGGCCGCGAGGTCGCGCCGGACCGTCGGCTCGGCACCGAGTTCTCCGACTATGCGAAGCGACACGGCGCGGGCGGGATCTTCCACACGGACGAACTGCCGGCCTACGGGGTCACCGAAGACGAGGTTGCGGATCTGCGAGCAGCGGTTGGGGCTGAATCCGAGGACGCCGTCGCGATCGTCGCCGCCGACACCGACGTCGCCGAGGGATCGATCGAGGCCGTCGCCGAGCGCGCCGGCGTCGCACTCGAGGGCGTCCCCGAGGAGACCCGCGGCGCGAACGACGACGGGACGACCCGCTACCTGCGCCCCCTGCCGGGTGCGGCGCGGATGTACCCCGAGACGGACGTGCCGCCTGTCGAACCCGACCCGAGCGACGTGCCGGAGCCGGAACTGCTGACGGAGAAGGTCGAGCGCTACCAAGACGAGTACGATCTCGGGGCGGGGCTGGCGGAGCAGGTCGCCTACGGCCGACGGATGCCCCTGTTCGAAGAACTCGTCGCGGAGGGCATCGACCCGACGCTTGCCGCGTCGACGCTCGAGTCCACGCTGACCGAACTCCGCCGTGATGATGTGGCTGTCGAGGTGCTCACTGAGACGCATCTCCGAGACGTTTTGGGGATGGTCGACGATGGCGACCTGCCCAACGAGGGTGTCGGGGACCTCCTCACGGCGCTGACCGAAGATCCCGACCGAACCGCAGCGGAGGCGGCCGACGCAGAAGACCTCGGCGGGGCCGACGACGAAGCGGTCCGCGAAGCGATCGCCGAAGTCGTCGAGCGGAACGAGGCACAGGTCGAAGAAGAAGGCATGCAGGCGTTCTCCGGGCTGATGGGCGAGTGTATGGGCGCGCTGCGCGGGAAGGCGGACGGCGACCTCGTGAGCGAGTTACTGCGTGAGGAGATCCAGAAGCGAGCCTGAACCGACCTCGCTCCGACCCAACTCATCAGTTCGTTCGGTTCGGCTCTCTACTTACTCACTGTACGTTCACAAAATCCCGCATTCAACCGGGTTCCGACTGTCTTCGTCTCGAGCGTTCGATCCGATTAACCGTCCGTCAGTTCCTCGAGCAGCGTCTCGAGGCTGTAGCTCTGGAGCGCGTCGCGCTCTTCGACCGCCGAGATGACGAACGTCGAGTCGGTCCGGTCGACGCCCTCGAGTTGCTCGAACTCGGCGATCAGGCGCTCGACCATCTCGCTGCTGCTCAGTCTCGCGATGACGATGAAGTCGGTCTTCCCCATCGTGAAGTAGACGTTCGTGACGCCCTCGACGGTCAGTAGGCGATCGGAGAACGTCTCGTAGGAGCCCTGATAATCGGCGTGAACCTCGACGAGGACGGTCACGCCGAGCCCGAGCTCCTCGAGATCGATCTCGTAGCGGTCGTTCGTGATGACCCCCTCCTCGCGCAGGTTGCTGAGGCGATAGTGAATGGTCGACACGGGGATGCCGGTCGCTTCGTGAAGCCGTTCCGGACTCCCCGTCTCGAGTTCGGAGATCGCCTTGAGGAGTCGCACGTCGCGTTCGTCCATACAGGGCCGGTCGGCTGCGAGTTGAATATATCCTTCGTCTGATGTAGTTGAAGGTATCTACAAGACAGCTATTCAGTATGGTTCCCCGTTCGAATTCAATCCATATGTGTGGTTTTTCGTTCATCCATTCGCCTTTCATTGTAGAAGGATCTAAATAGTGCTATCCGTTTCGAACTGAAAATGACTACACGCACCTCACTTCGATACGAGTACCGTGAACTGGTGCTCTTTTCGATGCTCGCGCTCTGCTGGGGAAGCTCGTTCGTCGCGATCGAGGTCGGTCTCGAGTACGTGCCGCCGCTCCTGTTCGCCGGACTCCGCTACGCGCTGGCCGGCGGGATCGTCCTCGGGTACGCGGCCGTCGCGACCGACCGGATTCGACCGTCCGGATCGTCCGAATGGCTCGTAATCGGCGTCGCTGGCGTCTTCGTCTTCGCGCTTTATCACGGTCTGTTGTACCTCGGAGAGCTGTACGTGTCGGGAGCAATCGCGGCCACGATCGTCAGCACGGCACCGATCCTGACGGTCGCGTTCGCCGGCGTGTTGCTTCCGAACGAGCGGCTCAACCTCCTCGGCGTCGTCGGCTTCGTCCTCGGTCTGGTCGGCGTCGTACTCGTCGTCCAGCCGTCCTCGGCGGCACTTGGCGGCAATACGGTGTTCGGCGCGATGCTCGTCTTTGCCTCCGCCGTCGCGTTCGCGCTCGGGAGCGTGCTCGTCCGTCCGATCGAATCGAACCTTCCGCTCGAGACGCTTCAGGCGTGGTCGATGCTGCTCGGCTCGGGCGTGTTGCTCGGCTGGGCGTTCCTGCGTGGCGAGTCGGTGGCCGCGATTCAGTTGACTCCGACGGCGCTGGCGTCGTACCTCTACCTGACGCTCGTCTCCGGCGTCTTCGCGTTCCTGCTCTACTTCGAACTGCTCGACCGGAGCGGGGCGATTCAGGTGAACCTCGTCGGCTACGCCGAGCCGGCGGTCGCGATCTGCGTGAGCTGGCTCGTCCTCGGCTCGGTGGTCGACTCGCTCACCGTCGTCGGTCTGCTGACGATCCTCGCCGGCTTCGTCGTCATCAAACGGGAGGCGTTCCGCGCGCTGCTCCGGTCGCGATTCGAGGACCGGAGCACGCCGGTGATCACTCTCGATCGGCGGTCCGACGCGAGAACGGACGGCGGGACTGATCGACCAACCGCGAGAACCGATGGCGGGGCAGACTGAGTCGAAGGAATACGTCCCCATCTCGTCCGACGTCGGGACACGAACCGAGTAGCGACGATCGCTCGGTTCGCGCCGATTCCTCGACCGCTGCGTTGCTCACCTCGGCACCGTGCCACGATATGACTTCCCAGAAACATTTATGTCGGAGACCGTGGCCCGAGTACATGATCCAATGACAGCACCCACAACCACGACGTCGACCGACGTGACGGTCGTATGCCACGTGCGCGCGCCGCTGTTGCTCGAGCCGGTCGACAGGCAGATCGAGACCCTCCAGGCCTGCGACTCCGAGGGAACGATCGACGATCTGTTGCTCCGTAGCTGGCCGAAAGAGATCGCGCTGACGGACACCAGCCCCTACCAGGAGACCCTCGAGAGCTTCGAGCGATTCGAAACGTGGGCGGCCGGTCGGGGTGTGAGCATTCGACCGCCGTTCCAGGAGCGCACGAAGACCTCTCAGGTGACCGGTGAGACGACCGATCTCCTCGCGACGCCGTTGCTCTGTCTCGAACTCTACGCGGACGACGAACTGGTCGGCGTCTTTCCTCACACCGACGAGGAGACCGAGGAGACGCTCACGACGGACGAAGTGATCGCCTCGCTTCGGACGGGCGAATTTCCGACGCCGCTGGGCGGTACTTCGGAAAGCGATCCGTCGATGTCGACGGCGACTGCAGCCAACGCGAGCGACTGCCCCGACTGCGGCGAGCCGCTCATCGACGGCCAGGGACTGTTCGCGTGCCCGGACTGCAACTGGACCGGCACCGTCTCCGAGACGGGTCAGTTCCTCTCGCGGGTTGCGGAGGCTCGAGCGACAGATTCGGAGCGTACGCCCACGAATCCACGGTAGCTCGAGCAACTGCGATACGGTCCCTTGAGAAGCGCGACGGTCTCTCGCTGACGAGTCGATTCTTCTCGGTGCAATCGAAATCGCCCGAATCTTCGGTATCGTCTGGGCCTTCGGTATCGTCTGGGCCTTCGGTATCGTCTGGGCCTTCGGTATCGTCTGGGCCTTCGGTATCGTCTGGGCCTTCGGTTACGCCAGATCACCGCTGTACTCGGCTGTGAGCGACACGACCGTCCCGTCTCGAGTCACCTCGAGCGAGTCGGCTTCGGTGCCGAGCGACGACTCGAGCCGCTCGACGTCGACTCGGTTGTCGTCCGCATACGCGACGACGCCACTGGCGCTGGCGTCGCTGCCGGCGACGGATAGCTGCTGGTGGACGCCGTATGCACCCTCGTACGGGCTGAACTCGAACTCGAGGCTCTCGGCGTCTTCCTCCGGCCGGTCGTCCGTGAGTGCCTCGGACCCGAACTCGTCGTCGGCGGTGTAGAGTCCGAGCGTAATTCCGGAGGGTTCGCCGGCCCGGAGGAGCGCCTCGAATTCGTCGTCCGTCGCGTATTTCGGCGCTCGATCACCGCTTGCGGTCTCGACCGTCCGTTCGACGGCGGCGACCGCCTCGAACTCGTCGTCGTCGGGGTTCGGGTAGGAGAAGGCGTACACCTCGTCGGTGATTCCGATCGCTTCGCCGGTCTCCGCGTCGGTGTAGACCGCGTACGATTTCTCGGCCGTTTCGCGCTCGTAGCCTTCGACCTCGAGGTCCGTCTCGAGACCGTCGCGGTCGTACTCGCCGACCAGTGCGTAGACGCCGTCGGCGAAGACGAGTTCCCCTTCCCCGCTGGATGTCTCGTCGTTGGCGCTGTACGACGTTGATGCTCGGGAATGTGCCAGCTGTGAGAGACCAAACGAGCACAGTAGTGCGACGACGATGGGGTTCCCGATCAACGGATCCGTTGGCTCGTCGCCCGCTTCGGCACCCTCGTCGTCGATAATCGTCGACATCGTCTCGAAATCGATCGCGCCGTAGAAGTAGGTTGGCCGGTCGCTCTCGGAGAGAATCGAGGCGTACGACGGGAGATTGCCGTTCAGTTCGATCGTCTCTTCCGTCCCGTCGTTGCCGTCGTCGGTTCCACCGTCGTCCGACGAGTTCGAACAGCCCGCGAGCGTTGCCATCCCCGTACTGGCGAGATACAGCGTCTGTCGTCGGGTGACCTCGATCATCCTGTAGTGGTGTCCACTAGGAGTATATGGCTGTGGTGGCCGAGGGCCGTGGTTTTCTCGTACGTGTCAATCGGAGTATCCGCTGCCGCCGATTTCTCTTCAATTGCTGTCGTTTCGGTCGTTACTGTCGTTCCGGCCGCTCCGTCGCTCGACGGAGCAAACCCAGAAGCGTGTTGGCTTCGCCCTCGGTTAGATCCGCGCGCCCGTAGACGCGTCGAAGCATTCGCATCGTCTTCTCGCGCTTCTCTTCGGGGTGGTTGAGCTCCTCGAGAAGCGCTGCCCACTGATCGTAAACGCGATCGATCGTCGGTTCGGCGGCTCGAGACCGCTCGAGATCGGGGAGCTGCGTCTCCGCGTCGGAGAGCGTGAGCGATCGGAGTTCGTAGAGCGTGATGGTCGCGGCCTGCCCGAGATTGAGCACGGGATACGCCGCGCTGGCCGGAATCGAGCAGATCTCGTCGATCCGTGCGAGCTCCTCGTTGGTCAGGCCGACGCGTTCGCGGCCGAAGACGAGCGCGGTCTGTGACTCGACGGTCGCCAGTCGATCTGTGAGTTCGGTGGGCGTCGAGAACGGGAACCGAACGTGACTGTGATCGTCCTCATTGGTCACTGCGGTACAGCCGACCGTGTGGTAGTTCTCGACGAGGTGGTCGAACGTGATCTCGGTCGCGTTCGGGAGGATATCCTCGCGAGCGTGGCCCGCGTAGCCGTAGGCCTCGCCGTCGGGATCGAGCTCCGGCGGATCGACGAGCAGGAGGTCCTCGAAGCCGAAGTTCTTCATCGCTCGGGCGATGGTGCCGACGTTTCCCGGCGTCTGGGCGTCGACGACGGCGACTGCTGGCGGCGTGCGGCGAACGACACTGTCGGGTTCGGGCGACTCCTCGCTCATACGCTGTCGACGGATATCGGCTCGAGAAACGGGTTACCCTTTCGGTTCTGCGTTCGGCCGTTCAATTGCCTCTGCGTTCGACCGTTCAATTGCGTCTGCATTCGACCGTTCGATTTGCGTCCGCGTTCGAGATCCGTCCTCGAGGAGCCGTTCGGAGAACCGACGATAACCCTCGAGATCTGGCGGAATGGAGTCGCGAATTCACGGATTAGAGTGAAACGGCGGCGGTCGTCTCGAGTGATGGAACCGAGTACGATCTATCCGTACCGGACGGACGATAAAGGGCGATTTCGAGAGAGGCTGTTTGTATCTTCTCTATGCTGTGTTCTAGCTAGTTCTAGCTAGTTCTAGGCTAGACAACCAGTCTAGACAGGTAGTCTTGATGAGTACTGGGTAGTTTCAGCGAGTAGGAAATCGCTCGACTCGTTTTTCGAATCGATCAGAAGTTGATGATCGAGCATCGAGAGTGCCGAGAGCTGTCCTCTCCGCCGTTCTGGTCTGTCTTTTGGAACGAAACTCATATAACGGGAGGAGGGACACACCCCCTTCGCGTTTGTAAGGCCATCCACGTGTGGGGGGTCTGTATTGCAACACACCTTGACCGCGGATGTAAAAGCAGGGTGATTGGCCACTAAAAGGGATCAAACCGAGGAATTAGCTCGACCCCCATCCACCCATTCGGCGTTACATACGCGACGGGGGTGTGTGTCCCGAGAACTGGCCATCTCGGCGTCAGTCGCTTCGATACTGCTTCGAACCGTCTGCTTTTGCTGCGGGTGAACGGACGTTCTTCGACCGCGTTCGTCCGTTCGCGACAGTCGACTGCGATGGTCGCCGCGTGATCTCAGATGCGCCGAGACGCGATCGTAGGACATTCTCGAGCGACGTCGCAGTCAGGTTGAACGACGGCTAGCGCCGTTCGCGGATCGCTGAACGACGGTCCGGACTGATTTCGAATCGCTGAACGACCGCACGCTCGGTGGCTTCCTCCCGTCGGCACGTTACATACGCGAGGGGGGTGGGGGTGTTTCGCATTCCCGGCTCGTCGTCGTGCGTGGGTTAGATACGCGATGCCGGCAAAGCAGACGTTTCTCACCACACGCCCGTATATCCGCTTTCGGGTCCCTGAGGCCTCGTATTTACATCCGCGAGCGAAGTCCATAGCTTTATTTCAATCCAGTCGGAAGAGTGCGGGTATTGCAATGTCCGCTAACGACGATCGTGATCCCCTCTTTCGGTACGACGATCCGGTTTTTGCCGACGAGCGATTGCTCGAGATCACGCACCTTCCCGGGCCGGATCGGATCGTCGGCCGGGACGAGCAGATGCAGCGGGTTGCGGACGCTCTGAACCCGGCTATCTTCGGGAGCGAGCCCAACCACCTGTTCATCTTCGGCAAGACCGGGACCGGAAAGTCACTCATCTCCCGATCGATCACCCAGCGGGTGATCTCCGAAGCACAGCGCGACGATATCACCGTCAAATACGCCTTCATCGACTGCGGGGAGCAAAACACCGAAGCCTCGATCGTCAAGACGATCGCTCAACTCGTCAACGAACCCGACAAGAGCGGTGTGAGCGTCCCTGACCGCGGTCTCGGCACCGGCGACTACTACAAACGTCTTTGGCAGGCCGTCGATCACTGTACCGACGTCACCATCGTCATTTTGGACGAGATCGACATGCTCGAGGACGACGAAGTCCTTCGCAAACTCTCGCGCGCAGGAGAGAACCGGCGCATCTCGGACTCGAGTATCGGGATCATCGGCATCTCGAACAAGATCGACTTCCCGGACCACCTCTCCGAGCGTGTGAAATCGAGCCTCTCGCGGGACGAACTCGTCTTCTCGCCGTACGACGCCAACCAACTCGTCGAGATTCTCGAGAAACGGCGCGACGCGTTCCACGATGGGGTGCTCTCCGACGACGTAATCCCACTTACGGCCGCACTCGCGGCCCAGGAACACGGCGACGCGCGCAAGGCGATCGACATCCTCCGGAATGCCGGTCGCATCGCAAAGAAACAGGATGCAACGCGGGTCACCGCGGATCACGTGCGCGACGCCAAGGAGAAGACCGAAGCCGACCGATTCAACGAACTGATCGAGGGCTCGCCCCAGCAGGCCAAAGCGATCCTCTACTCGCTGACGCTGCTCACCGAGAACAGTTCCGAGAAGGAGTTCCCGACGAAGATCATCTACAACCAGTATAAGTCGATCGCGCGCCAGCTCGACTTCGACGTCCTCTCGGAGCGTCGAGTCCAGGAAATCCTCCAGGAGCAGAACTTCCTCAACGTAATTCAGTCCGAACGGGAGGGCCGCGGACGCGGTCGCGGTGCTCACGCCAAGCACCGACTGCTCGAGAACCCCTCGATCGTCAGAAAGGTACTCCTGCGGGATTCGCGGCTGGCCGTCCTCGAAGCGGACGACCAGGATGAGTAGTCGACCGCGGACGCTCGAGAAACCGTCTCGTCGCTGTGATACCGAGACGTGGAACCCGTCTTCAGTCGCTGTGATACCGAGACGTGGAACCCGTCTTCAGTCGCTGCGACCCAGAGAGGCAGACCGCGATTTCGGTCGTTCAGTAACGAATGTGGCACACAATCGATCCACCTCCGATCTTCTAGGACATATCTATACATCAACTTGTGAATAATACTCTTATACGATAACGGGAGAACGTTTAACAGACGTTGACTATCTTCGGCTACTATGTCCAATATAACGAGCGAGCTACAGGATACGGTGATGGAAAACCAATCGGAAGTGGCCATTGCCGGGAGCGATCCGACGACGTTTTCGAGGCTCTGGTCGCGGACCGACGCGTTTGCCGGCGGCCTTCAGGACCGCGATATCACTGCCGGCGACGCCGTCGCGATCCGTCTTTCGAACCCTCGAGCGCTCCTCGTAGCGTTCTACGGAACGCTCAGAAACGGCTGTATTCCGGTGACGGTGCCGACCGAGTACGGCAGTTCCGATATCACGACCGTCCTGGAGGAAACCGGGGCAAACGCGTACGTCACCGATGAAACGCCGTTTCTGGGTATTCTGAACCGAGTCGGCACGGTACGCGTCGCGATCACGGTCGATATCGATGCCCGAATGGGGATCGACCTTCCGTCATTTCTCGACAACGACGGGATGAACAGTGCGGGGGCACGAACCGGTATCGACGTCGTGCGCCAGTCAGATGACGACCGCGCGCTGATCGCCTACGTCGGGTACGACGGATGTGAACCGCTCGGGGTAGCCTACAGCCACTCGGCGCTGACCGCCGCTGCCGAACTCGGCGGGTCGTTCGTCGAAGGGGACGCTGCTCCCCGTCACCTCGGCTTGCTCCCCCTGTCGAACCCGATCGAACTCATGTACGGCGCAAACGCCGCGATACTCGAGGGTGGACAGTACCACCAGCACGCCGATTGGGACCCCGAAACGGCGCGCTCGTTGCTGGTCACCGACGGTGCGGATCGAGCGTTCTGCTCGCCCCGACAGTACGAGGCCCTTCGCGAACTCGGGACCGATATCGACGATTTCGTCGCCGTTCTGGAATCGGCGGGAGCATCGCTGTCGCGGCCGGACGAGGCCGTCGACGACCGGACGGGAGCACCAGTCCGATACCGGGGGCATCCGGAGACGGGGCTGACACACGTCGTCGAACCTGACGAACACGACTTCAACTCACTCGGTGAGCCGTTGCCGGGGATCGAGACGCGGACGCTCGAGGATCAGTCCGACGGCGAACTGTCGGTTAGCGGCCCGACGACGATGCACGAGTACGTCACCCGCCCGTCCCTGACCGACGAAACGATTTCAACCGTCGACGGGACGCGGTGGATTCGGATCAGCGCGCTCGACGCCGACGAGTCGGGAGTGAGCCTGATCGGTGATCCGACGGAGCCGGCGTACGGTCGCTCGAGGACGTAACCACACCTGCACCGAGCGTCGATGTGGCCGGGTTCCCCAATCGCGGTACCTATCAGGCTTCACTCCTGAGTCCGCGTATGAACAGTGTCGACGCGGCGGGGCTGGGGATCGGTGACGACTACCCGCCCCGGATCATGGGCGTGTTGAACGTCAGCGAGGAGTCCCCGTACGATCCGAGCGTCTTCGACGATCCCGGCGACGCCGCCCGATACGTCGACGAGGAACTCATCGATCAGGGGGCCGACATCGTCGACATCGGGCTCGAGTCGGCGAACAAACGGTTCGACGTCCTCTCCGCGGAAGAGGAACTCGAGCGACTTCACGTTGCGCTCGAGACGATCGAGAGCGTCTCCGGGGACGCGATTTACTCGATCGAAACTCGGTACGCGGAGGTAGCTGACGAAGCGCTTTCTCGGGGGTTCGATATGGTCAACGACATCGCGGGTTTCGCCGATCCCGAGATGCCCGTCATCTGTGAGGAGTACGACGTCGCCGTCGCGAAGATGGCGAGTCCGCCGAATCTCGAGCGACCCGGCGCGGTCGAAGAGACCGACTGGGCCGCCCGAAAGTCTCCCGAGTGGGCGTCCGAGGCCGACTACGTCGATCAGGTGTACGAAGCCCTGAAACAGAACGGCCTGACGGACAAGACGATCGTCGATCCCGCGTTCGGCGGCTGGAGCGAGGCCCAGACGCTCGAGGACGACCGGGAGACGTTCCGCCGACTGCGCGAGTTTCGTGCGCTCGGCCAGCCCACGCTGGTTTCGATCAACCGGAAGAATTTCTTGGGGGAAATCGCGGGACGTGAGACCGAGGACCGACTGCCGGTCAGTCTCGCGGCCACGTCGCTGGCCGTCGAGCGCGGCGCGCACGTGATCCGAACCCACGACGTCGCCGAAACGCGAGACGCGGCGCTGATCGGGAACGCGTTCGCCGAGCGCTCGAGCGACAGCCGCGGCGAGCTATCGGTTTCCCGGCTGGACGTCCACTCGAGTCGCGACCTCCGAGCCCACCTGACGGAGCGCGATATCGAACCGACGGTCGCCGACGACTGGTCGGCACTGGCCGTCGAGATTGCCGGACTCGACGGCGACGATCGCGTTCGGTTCACGTCGCTCGTCGCCGAGTACGACGCTGACGTGTACAGTGTTGACAATGGTCGGGTACTACTTCTGGGATCGATGACTTCAATTTCAGACGTATCAGACCGTCTACGCGACGAAAACGACGACCTAAGCGCTCTAGCCGGCTCGCTAGCGGCGATGCTGAGGTAAGAGAAAGCTTATGCCGGAGGCTTCGAAAAGGGGTACTGGACGCCGGGCGGCCTCCCGGGTAGGGGTACTTTGGAGGCGACCCCCGGCCCACAACACGGAATTATTGTGGAATCACGCCGACGAGTGACAACTAGAACGGAGTAGTCGTCGCTTTTCCAGTGCGTCGCGGCCGACTACGGCAACCGACATCGAATCCCGAATACAGATACGACTCCATGCCCCATCTCGAGTATGGAGTTCGACGAGTGGGAGCCAGTGTACGAGTCGATCCTGTCCGATTTCGGCTACGATCGTGCCGGCGACGAGCGGGCGCGCGACGTGCTGGCCTCGCTGACCGACGGATTCGACCTCGAGCAACTCGCTAGTGCTCGCGACGCGACGGTCGCGGTCGCCGGTGCCGGTCCCTCGCTCGAGGACGATGCGTCGCTCGAGCGAGTACGCGACGCCGACGTCGTCTTCGCGGCCTCGACGGCGGTCGACACGCTCGCCGAACACCGAATCGACGTCGACTGCATGGTGACCGACCTCGACAAGAATCCCGACACCGTTCGTCGACTGACCGACGCAGGGGTTCCGGTCGCAGTCCACGCACACGGCGATAACGTGCCGGCGGTTCGTGACGTCGTTCCCGACTGCAGCGACGAGTTCGTCCTCCCCACGACGCAGGCGGCACCCCGAGGTTCCGTCGAAAATTTCGGCGGGTTCACCGACGGCGACCGGGCAGCCTTCCTCGCCGACCACCTCGGCGCGGCTCGTCTCGTCTTCGTCGGCTGGGACCTCGACGATCCCACCGTGGAGCCGGCGAAAGCCCGCAAACTCGAGTGGGCCGAACGGTTGCTCTACTGGCTCGAGTCACGCCGAGACGAACAGTTCGAGATGCTGGACGGTCGACGAGATGCGATCGAGACGAGTGCACTGCCGCTCGAGTGACGAACCGCTCGATCGACGGCGCGATGTGGCGGATACGAGGTGGTGACGGGCGCGACGTCACTCGAGATGGTACTTCACGATATCGTCGCGGCCACAGGCCGGGCAGTTCGGGCCACCCGACTCGAGGGTCGTTCCGCATCGCCGACACTCCTCGATGACCGTTCGCTCCTCGTTTCGGAGGAGCGACTCGAGTGCGCGCCGCATTCGTGACGGTGTCGATGCCCGGGTCGAGTGTCTCTCACTTCGCATATCCGACTAGCTGTCTATATCGGATTTCGTTATACTCATCATACCATAACTAACTTTTACACTGATAGTTCTCCGCTGCCAACACCGACGAGTAAAACGACGGTAATGGCTCACTTACGCCGGGCCGTCGGGGATATCGAGCCGATACGTGACTGCTCGCTCGACGGGTTGTTCCAGCTCCGTTATCTATGTCTGACAGCGGGTAGCTGACCGAGACGGTGGCTACTCAACTGACTGGATTCGTTCGTCAGTGCCAATCAGTCGCAACGCTGACAGCGAGCGGGCGGTTTTGAACGTCGTAACCCGTCGGCTTCCCACGGTCCGCGACGTGGACAAAAATATTGGAAATTCGACTTCTGGTGACAATGATTAAGATGAACAGGTGGCCACCGTAGTACGTGGATATTCGACTCATCGTGACGGTGCCCGTCGTAGCGTACCTCACCGTGCTGGGATTGTTCGCCGTGGCTCAGTCGACGGTGGGGGCGACGTTTACGGAGGGCCAACCCGCGTTTCTGCTCGTCGTCGGCCTGCTCGGCCCGCTCCTCGCGTTTGCCCTGATCTGGCTCAAGAACTACGCCTACGGGGCGCCGCTGCTCGTCGCGTCGCTGATCCCCAACGCCTGGTTCGTCTGTTACTTCTTCGTCGTTCACGACAACCCGGCGAACGCGTTCGCGGTCTCCGGGAACGGTGCGGCGGCCTATCTGGCGTCGGTCGTCGGGGTCGTCGCCAACTCGATCATCCTCGCCGGCGTCGGCTGCTGGCTCTGGTACCGAGAGAGTCCGCAGTTCCGTGATGCCGTCGATCGGCTCATTCGTCCGCCGGCGTCCGAGAACTGATGGGTATCGTCGTACGTGAGTCGTCGAACGCGGGTTTCGGATCGCGGTCTCAAAAGAGTGCGTCGAGTTCGCCGCCCGTGTCGACGAGCGACGCGAACTCGTCTTCGACGCTAGCCCGGACCGCCTCGGTCGTCTCCTTGGTTTCGATTCCGACCTGCTGGAGTTGATCGATTCGGGGCACGTCCGTCACGCCCGAGAGGAGAACGATCGTGCCCACCTCGTCGCCGTCTGTAATCGGGTAGTCACCGCCGCGGATCTCCATGCTTCCCGTCTCGTCCTCGAGCCACTGCCGACCGCGTTCGACGCCCTTGCGGTTCAACTGTCGGGGCGGTCCGGTCGCGACGACCAGGCCGCGATCCGCGCTGGCGACGTCACACGAGAGGGTGAGCCGCCCAAGCGTCGCCTTGCGAACGAGACTGGTCAGTCGATTGGTTGCGCTCCCATCGTCGAAGCCGTCGTCGCTCCCAGTGAACGACGAAAGGAGGCCGCTATCGTCCGTTTCGACCGTCTCGGTCGCGTAGCCGATCGTCGAGATGCCGCCGCCGGAGAGCGTGTTGATGATCTCCGAGGAGTCAACAACACTTTCGGCGACGTGATCGCCGTGGCCGACCTCGCCGGCGGCGAACAGCAGGCCGAACCGCTCGACGATCTCGCGGTTGATCCGATCGAAACCGCCCTCGACGGACTCGCCGGCACTGCGCCAGACCTCGTTGTCGAAGACCAGCAGGTTGTCGACTTCGCGCACGAACGTCCGGAACGATCGGGCCGCGTTGAGCGTGTAGATACCGCCCTCGTCCGTCGCCGGCAGGATCCCGAGCCCGTAGACGGGCTGCGTATAGATCCGTTTCAAGTGCTTTGCGAGGACGGGTGCGCCCCCGGAGCCGGTGCCGCCGCCCATACCGGCGACGACGAGGAACGCGTCGACCTCGTGGGTCGGAATCGCGTCGATGGCGTGCTGAATCTCGTCGATATCCGCCTCCGCGACCTCGGCACCGAGTTCGTTGTCAGCACCCACGCCGTGGCCGTTGACGCGCGCTTGTCCGATGCAGACGCGGTGGTTCCGGGGGACGTGTTCGAGACCCTGCAGATCCGTCGTCGCGGTGTTAACCGCGATTCCGCTCTCGACGAAGCCGCCGTCGATCGCGTCGTCGTACGCTAAAAATTGATCGACTACTTTCCCGCCCGCCTGACCGAATCCGATGAGTGCGAGTTTCATGACTGTCTCTCGTGGCCGTTCCTCGAGACGCGACCGATCGATCCTGCCAGACCAGTCGGCCGCGATGTGGGAACGGAATCCACGTGCGGTTCGATACCACCACACCCAATTGTTATGGCTGGCATATACGGGAATGAAAGATAATCAGGTTTTCATTACTGTATTGATTCCGCACATCTATACCGTTGTTTGTTTAGTACTTTTCTTCCGGATACCCGGTGATTGGCCGCCAACAACCACGATACGCCGTCCGCGGGACGGAATCTACCGAACTCCGCCGGCAAACGGACGACCAGGTAACCGACTCGACTCAGGGCCAAAGCGTCCGGGTTCTGGCACTCGCTGATCGATCGTACGTCGCTCGTCGGGTCGCAGTCGGTCGATTCGCCCGATCGAGACACCCGTTCGTCAAGATGTCGCTTCGAGAGTAAGTCCTATACGCTGTGGTGGCGTAACCCGGGGCGTATGGAAAACGTCGCTCCGTCGACGACCAGGCGGGGACTCCTTGCAGGCGGTGGTATCGCCGGCATGAGTTCTCTCGCCGGCTGTTTCGATCGGCTCTGGTCGCAGGCGGAAACCCCCGGTCCTGACCAGATTTCGATGTCGATCAAGTCAGTTCCGGCGGACGACGATCCGATCGCTGCGACGATCGCGAGCAGGCTCCGGGAAAACTACAACGACGCGGGGATCGACGCGTCTCACGAACCCGTCGCCAAAGCTGAACTGTATCGGGATGTCCTGCTCGAGGGTGAGTACGACGTGTTCGTCACCAGACACTGCGGATTCGACGATCCAGACGCCCTGTACGGACTGTTGCACTCGCGGTTTATTGGGGAACAAGGGTGGCAAAACCCCTTTCAGTTCACCGAATTGGCGGCTGACGACCACCTCGAAACGCAGCGCGAAGCGACCGAGGACGACCGCCCCACGGAACTCGTCGAACTGGTCGACTACCTGCTACAGTCGGTGCCATTTACCGCCGTTGCACATCCGTACCGAATAACCGGGTCCCGCGAGAGCTTCGAGGTCCCCGCCCCGTTGCGGGATGCGCTGGGATACGTCGAATTCTGCGCTCACGCGGCCAACGGACCACGGGATGGCCCGCTCGAAGTCGGCGTGTTCGGCGAAGGGCTCACCGAGCGGTTGAATCCGCTGGCCGTCGATCGAAACCGGATCCAGGGACTCTTGGATCTGCTGTACGATCCACTGTCACGACGGATCGACGGGACGTACGTTCCGTGGTTGGCCGAGAGCGCCGAGTGGCACGAAGGGGGCGGGCTTCGAACGCGCGTCACCCTCCGGAACGGACTCGAGTGGCACGACGGCGAACCGATCGACGCCGACGACGTGGCGTTTACGCTGGAGTTCATCGAGGACACGTCCCTGGGTGAGGTCGACGGCGGGCTCCCTGCACCGCGGTTTCGGGGGCGGCAAACTCTCGTCGAATCGACCGACGTCGTCGACTCGCGAACGATCGAACTGTACTTCACCAACACGACACGGGCGGTCGCCGCACGAGCCCTGACGATCCCGCTCCTTCCCGAGCATATCTGGGCCGAGCGGTCGGAACTGCTCACCGACCGGCAGACGGTGGCGATTACCCACGACAACGAGTCCCCGGTCGGCTCCGGACTGCTTACGTTTGCGGGCGATTCGACGGACGAGGAGGTCGTTCTCGAGCCGTTCGACGACCACGTCTTCCGCGGGACGTCGGACAGGCCGTCGGTGCTCGAGGGATTCTCACGGTTCGAGGGGATTCGGTTTCAGGTCGCTCCGAACTCGGGTGCGATGCGGGACTTGCTCATCGACGGCGATATCGATGTGACTGCGAGTGAGATCCCACCAGGGACTGTCGAAGATATCCGGGATGCAGCCGATGTCTCGACGACGATGGAGACGACCGACGCGTTCTACATGGTCGGCTTCAACAGCCAGCACGGCGAACTCGGCAACCCGAATTTCCGACGGGTCTGTGCGCGATTAATCGACCGCGAACACGTCGTCTCCGAAATCTTCGCGGGCTTCGCCCAACGAGCGACGAGAACGCCGTCACTCGTCGGCATTCGCAACGGCGCGTGGGAGTACGGCGACGAGTTCGCCGATCCCGATCCCGACATCCTGGAGTTTCCCGGTACCGACGGTTCGCTCGATACGTCGCGGACTCGGCCGCTGTTCCAGGATATCGGCTACAACTACGACGACGGCCGACTGCTCGAGTGAGACGACGCCCGTCGGAGGCGATCGACACACTACAGCGATTCAGGACGGCGTGGTCACAACTGTGAAAGAGTTAATGGCTCGCGGACAGTACTTCCCGTAAGTATACCGAATGGCTCTCTTCGACGTCTTGCTCGAGCTCACACTCGTCGTAGTAACGATGCTCGTTACAGCGGCGCTCGTCATCGTCGGACCGCGTCACGTGGCCGCCGCGTTGCGAGAGTTTCGATGGCGACTCGAGACCTGTCTCCTGCCGTTTGCGGCCCTCGCTACCGTGCTTCTCTTGCGATGGTCGACGCAGGACGTCGTGCAGCGCCTCGAGCGGAACGTGCTTCGAAACAACATCACGCCGTATCTGTTCGAATTCGACCGGGCGCTGTTTAGCACTGATCCGGTCGTCATCGTTCAGTCGTTTCAGACGGACATCCTGACTTCGTTTTTCGTCTTCATTTACATCTACGGCTACGCGTTCCTGCTGTTGTTCCCGTTCGTCGCGTACTTCGCACTCGAAGAGATGGAGGAACTGTCGACGCTCGTGCTCGCGTTCACCGCGAACTACGCGATCGGATTGTTGTTCTACACCTTCTTTATCGCGTTCGGACCGCGAAACGTCGATCCGTTACTGTTCGAGGGACTCCTGTACGAGGCGTTTCCGCAGTCCCGAACGCTCACCAACGAGATCAACCAGCCGACGAACGTCTTCCCGTCGCTGCATACGTCCCTGGCGATGACCGTCTTCTTTCTGTCGTTGGTGACCCGTAAGAAGTACCCGGTGTGGGTCCCCATCTCGGGATTTCTCGCCATCAGCGTCTCGCTCTCGACGATGTATCTAGGGATTCACTGGTTCGCTGACGTCCTCGCCGGGACTCTGCTTGCACTCGTCAGCGTCTACATCGGCGTCAACTACACGGTCGACGGGATCGTCGCATCGATCCGCCGGTTCTTCGGGACGCGACTCGAGTCGCCCAACACTGACAAGGAGTAGCCAGCTGGCAGCGATTCTGCCGCCACACCGGTCCCGACCGCCTCGAGCGACGACAGTTCCGGGTCGCCGCAATCCGGATACTTTCAGTGCTCGGCGTCTCGAGTACGGTATGGTCGTCTACTGGCACCGTCGTGACCTTCGCGGAGTCGACAGCCGCGGACTCGCCCGCGCCGTTACCGTCGACGACGAGCCGATCGTCCCCGTCTTCGTCCTCGATCCGACCGTCCTCGAGTACGCTTCGCCGGTTCGAGTCGCCTGCCTGCTCGAGGCGCTCGAGGGGCTCCGAGCGTGGTACCATGAGCGAGACGCCGACCTGCTCGTCGTTCGCGGTGAATCGAGCGATGCCATTCCTCGGCTCGCAGCCGAACACGAGGCCGAGACGGTCGTCTGGAGCGAGGGGTACAGCGGACTCGCGGCCGACCGCGACCGAGCGGTCACGGCGGCGCTCGAGGACGACGGCGTCGACTGCGAGAGTGTCCACGACGCGATCCATCACGAGCCGGGATCGATCACGCCGAACGAGGGCGACCACTACTCGGTCTTTTCGTACTTCTGGAAGAAGTGGCGCGACCGGGAGAAACGCGATCCGGTAGCCCCACCGACCGCGGACGAGCTGGCGACCGTCTCGGGCGAGCCGCTACCGTCGTCTTCTGAACTCGGATTTGACGATCCCCAACCCGAGTCGAGTGCGAACGCAGCAGGAGAGCCAACGCTCGAACTCCCCATGGTGACCCGTGACGCAGCACGCGATCGACTCGAGTCGTTCTGTGCGGACGACATCTACCGGTACAAGGACGAACGAGACGTTCCCGCCGCAGACACTACCTCGCGGCTCTCCGTTCACCTGAAGTGGGGAACGATCGGCGTCCGGGAGGTGTACGCGGCGACCGAGCGGGCTCGAGAACGTGCTGAGACGGACGACCAGCGAGCGAGCGTGACGGCGTTTCAGCGCCAACTCGCCTGGCGGGAGTTCTACGCGCACGTCCTCGCGTTCAACCCCGAAACCGTCACGGAGAATTTCAGCGGCTACGAGAACGAGATTCCGTGGCGCAACGACCCCGACGAACTCGCGGCCTGGAAAGCCGGCGAAACGGGGTATCCTATCGTCGACGCGGGGATGCGGCAACTGCAGGCGGAGGGATGGATGCACAACCGCGTTCGGATGCTCGTCGCCGCCTTCCTGACGAAGGATCTGCTGATCGACTGGCGGGAGGGGTACGATTGGTTCCGACGGACGCTCGCCGATCACGACACCGCGAACGACGTCGGCGGCTGGCAGTGGGCGGCCTCGACCGGCACCGACGCGCAGCCGTACTTTCGGGTGTTCAACCCGACGAAGCAGGGCCGGGAGTACGACCCGAACGCCGAGTACATCCGCGAGTACGTTCCCGAACTCGCCGACGCGACGGTCGATGAGATTCACGGCTGGCAGGACCTCGAACCGGCCGATCGCGAACGCGTTGCGCCGGCGTATCCGGCACCGATCGTCGACCACGCCGACCGTCGGGAGCAGGCCATCGAGGCGTTCGAACGAGCGCGCGAAACGAGCGCTGAGTGACTCCTCTCGAGTGAGGGATCGGCGACAGACACCGCCCGTATTCCGTCCGTACGGTGGCTATCGAACGCCTTTTTCACGTGGCTACGTTCGACACTAGTCTTATCCGCTCGAGCGAGGATGCTACGGATATGTCCTCCGCATCCGATCCGCCGTCGCCGCTCGAGAGCGCGTCGGTGCCGACCCAGGCCGTCATCGAGGCGATCGCCGCCCGCGAAGGAGTGGACGTGACCGACGTGGAGCCCCCGGCGTACGAGCCGCTGTACACGGTAGTCGATCCAGCGGCGCTGGATAAGCTGTTTCGGACATCTTCGGCGGTCTGTCCCGACGCGTTCGTCACGTTCGAGTACGAGGGGTACGAGGTCGTCGTTCACAGCGACGGGCGCGTCGAGGTCGACGAGCGATCGGCCACCGGCGAGACGCATTTCTCGATCGACCGGTCGCTCGAGGACTAACGCTCCCGTCTCGATCACTCCGCCCAGTAGGCCTCGCCGGGCTGTTCTCGGAACACCGCCCGCTCGAGGATGTCCACGGCTTTCTCGAGGCCCTCGCGCGAACTCGTCAGCGAGTCCTCGTGCTCGATGCTCAACGCGCCGTCGTAGCCGACCATCCGCAGCGTCGAGACGATGTCTTTCCAGTGTGATTCGCCGTGGCCGTAGCCGACCGACCGAAAGAGCCACGACCGATTCGGCTCGTCGTCGTAGGCCGTCGTATCGAGGACGCCCTTCTCGCGAGCCTGTTCCTCGTAGATTTTGGTATCTTTGGCGTGGACGTGATGAATCGCGTCGCGCTCGCCGAGATACCGGATCGCGTCGGTGATCGTGATCCCCTGCCAGTAGAGGTGGGAGGGATCGACGTTCGCGCCGATCCGATCGCCAGTTTCCTCGCGCAGCCGGACCATTCCGTGGGGTTCGTAGACCAGCATGTTCGGGTGCATTTCGATGGCAATATTGACGCCGTGCTCGTCGGCGTGATCGGCGATCTCCGACCAGTAGTCGGTCGCCCGTTCCCACTGGTACTCGTGGGCCTCGGCGTGTTCGGGCGGCCATGGGGCCGTGATCCAGTTCGGAACTTCGTCGTTCGGCCCGCCGGCTGGGAGTCCGGAGAAACAGGTGACAGTGCCGACGTCGAGCTGGTCGGCCAACTCGACCGCCTCGCGGAGTTCGGTGTCCGCCGTCGCCGCCCGCTCGTCGTCCGGATGCAACGGGTTGTTGTGGGTCGCGAGGGCGCTGATTCGCATGTCGTACTCCTCGAGCAGGTTTTTGACCTCCTGTTGGGCGCCGTCGTCGTCGAGATGCGCCGCTCGCGGGAGATGATCCTGTCCGGGGTGGCCACCGACGCCGGGTTCGATCGCGTCGACGCCGATCTCAGTGAGATACGAGAGCGCTCCCTCGAGCGATTCGTCGGCCAACGGTGGAGTGTGAACGCCGATATCCATACGGACCGACGGTCAACGGGCGATAAAATAAAACGAGGGCCGGCGAACGAACGAGGGCCGGCGACCGTACGTGGTCGATGATCCGTCGACGCGACCCGGTTCGGCTTCTGCGCCGGTGGTCGTCGAGCTACAGTCGGAGCCGAGCTACAGCCGTGGCGGACCGGACCGTCGCGGCCGTCGACCCGTCGACGACCGCGGCATCGCTCGGACGAGCGACGCTGCCGGTTCGTAGGAGACGCGCTCGGTCGAGGACTTCCTCGCGACTAGCTTCCAGAAGCCGGGCGAGTGGAACGTGATTTCACATCGGCCCCGAGCGTCGGTTCGTTCGCGTTTCGAGCCCGCTTCGATGACTGCCCCTTCGATCGGCCGATTCCCGCTATCGCGGACGCGAACGGTGATCGGTCGCCCGACCGGCGCTTCGTGACGGCTGATCTCGAGGACGAGCGGCCGTTCGACTCTCATGCGGCTCGGTACCACGGGAACGCCGAAAAGCGTATACTTGCAAGTGAGCGCCGCTCGAACCGGTCGAACGCGTCCGAGAAACGGCCGCGTTACTCGCCGACGGTAATCGTGTGTCCCTCGTCGCTCGAGCGATAGATCGCGTCGATAATCTGCTGGACGGCGAGTGCCTGTTCGACGCTCCGGTCGTCCGGTTCGTCGCGCTCGATGCGGTCGAAAAAGACTTCCTGTTCTCGCGAGTGGGTGTCGATCTCGCGCGTCTCGACCGAGGTGTCTTCGAGGTGATCGGGCCCGACGTTGCTCGCGGAGTGAAACGTGAGATCCCCCTCGAGGAGATCGAATCGCGCGGCCGACTTCGTGCCGCGAACGACGAACTCGTGGGTCGGTGGGCGGTTGGTCGCCCACGCGACCTCGAGCGAGACCGTTCGATCCTCTTTACACCGCATGAACGCGCTGGCGGAGTCGTCGACGTCGAATCCAGCCGGGCCGGCGTCCTCGCCCCACATCTCGAGGTAGGCGTACGCTTCGTCCGAGCCGAACTCCCCGCGGGCGACGCCGTTGACCTCGTTGACGTCGGGGTAGTCGAGCAAGAAGAGGGCGAGGTCGATCGCGTGGACGCCTAGATCGATGAGTGCGCCGCCGCCGGCGATCTGTCGCCGAGTGAACCAGGAGCCGCGGCCCGGAATCCCGCGGCGCCGGACGTAGTTCGCCTCGATGTGGGTGACCTCGCCCAGATCGCCCTGCTCGATCCGGTTGCGGACGATCTGGACCGTGTTGGCGAACCGGTTGTTGAAGCCGACCATGCAGTGGCCCCTAGAATCGTTCGCGGCGTCGGCGATCCGCGTCGCGCTTTCGAAGGAGTGTGCGAGCGGTTTCTCGAGGAGGACGTGGAGGTTGCGGTCGAAGGCGTCGACGGCGTACTCCTCGTGGTACTTGTTCGGCGTCGTGATGATCACGGCGTCGATGGTGTCGTACAGTTCGTGATGGTCCTCGTAGACGTCGACGTCGTACCGGCGAGCGAATCGCGACCGCGCCTCGGCGGCGACGTCCATGCCCCCCACAAGCGAGACGCCGTGGTCGACGAGTCGCTCCGCGTGGTACTGGCCGATGTTTCCCAGCCCGACGATACCCGTTCTGATGTCGTTTCGATTCGGTTTCATTTGCGTGCAGTCACCACAGTCGTCGTCTGTTCTCGTACTGATACAGGTAATACCGCTATATCGAATTGCGGGCTGGTTCCCCTTTGTTCCGTCGCCAAACGACGCTCAGTGCGAGCCGGTCGGTTCGAAGAGATTGTGCGCTCGAGAGAGCGCACCGATAGAGGTTAGCTGTCCGCCTCCGTCGCGGCCGTTCCCGGCTCCCGTTCGGACTGGTCGGTGATGTCGTGTGTGAGCGCGTCGCCGGTCTCCGTGTCGAAGAGGTGGATCTTCGATCGATCGAGGACGACGTCGACGTCCTGTTCCGCCTCGATATCGGTATCTGGCGTGACGCTCATCAACAACTGGCCGGACGACGACGCTGGGTCTTCGTCCATCGTTCGCTCCGCGTCCTCTGCGAGCAGCAGATAGACGAACACTTCGTCACCCATCGGCTCGAGGACGTCGCTTCGCGCGTCGATCGGTGCCGTCGGCTGGTTCAGCGAGTCGGCGTACGCCGAGAGGTGGACGTCCTCGGGTCGCACGCCGAGGGTGACCGTGTCGCCGACCGACGCGTTCGGAACGGCCGCGGGATCCAGATCGAGGTGGAAGTTCGGCGTCTGGATCCCGCTTTCGTCGAGTTGGCCCTCCGCGAAGTTCATCGAGGGCGAGCCGATGAAGCCCGCGACGAACAGGTTCGTCGGCTCGTTGTAACAGACTAGCGGTGGGGCGATCTGCTGGAGTTTGCCGTCGTTGAGGACGGCGATCCGGTTCGACATCGTCATCGCCTCCGCCTGGTCGTGGGTGACGTAGATGATCGTCGCGTTCAGCTCCCGGTGGAGCCGCTGGAGCTCCGTCCGCATGTGGACCCGGAGCTTCGCGTCGAGGTTCGCCAGCGGTTCGTCCATCAGGAACACGTCCGGGTTCCGGACGATCGCGCGGGCGATACCGACGCGCTGTTGCTGGCCGCCGGACATCTCCGCCGGCATCCGGTCTAACATCCCCTCGAGTTGGACGATGTCGGCGGCCTGTTCGACGCGCCGCCGGACTTCTTCGTCGTCGTACTTCCGGAGCCGCAGCCCGAAGGAGATGTTCTCGAAGACGTCCATGTGCGGGAACAGGGCGATGTTTTGGAAGACCATCGCGACGCCCCGGTCCTTCGGGGCGAGTTTGGTGACGTTGTCGTCGCCGATGTACACCTCGCCTTCGGTCGGCTGGGTGAGCCCGGCAACGGTCTCCATCGTGGTCGACTTTCCACAGCCCGAGGGACCGACGAAGGTGACGAATTCGCCGTCCTCGACCTCGAGGCTGATCCCGTCGACTGCCGTTTCCTCTCCGTACCGTTTCGTGATGTTTTCGAGTCGTACTCGTGCCATTGTCTTACTCCTTGAGTGCTCCTGCGGTGAGTCCGCTGACGATCTTTTCCTGGGCGACGACCACGAGAATCGCGACGGGGATGACCCCGATGATGCTCGCGGCCGCCATGAGGTGGTACATCACTTCGTACTGGCCCTGATAGGCGAGAATACCTTCGAGGATCGGGGCCCAGTTCTGCGGTTGGCCGTCGGTCATCAGGAACGAGAAGAAGAACTCGTTGTAGACCGCGATGAAGGTCAACACGCCCGCGGTCGCGACGCCGGGTGCCGACAGCGGGATGATGACCCGGAACAGCGCGCCGAGCCGGGTCGTCCCTTCGACGCGGGCCGCGTCCTCGAGTCCGTCGGGAATCTGGGCGTAAAACGTCGTCAGGATAAATATCGCCAGCGGCATGAAGATGGCCGACAGCGGCAACACCATCGCCCCCGGCGTGTTGTAGAGGGTGCCGTCGCCGGTGATCGGCTCGAGGATGAAGAAGCTCGTGTTGAACAGGTCGTTCAGCGGGATGAAGAAGGCGGCTGGCGGGAAAAAGGAAATGACCAGCACGAGCAGTAGCAGGGGCGTCTTCCCCGGGAACTCGAGTCGCCCGAAGGCGTAGCCGGCGAGGCTCCCGACGACTAAGACGAGGATCGTCGAGGCCGTCGCGATGACGAAGCTGTTGAAGATGTACCAGTAGAACGGGATCACCTGGAACACCTCGATGAAGGCGCCGGGATTGAACCCGTTCGGCGTGAAGATGATGTCCTGTAACTGGCCCTCCGGGGTCAGCGCGACCATGAGCAGCCAGTAGAACGGGAACAGCGTCGTAAAGAGGAAGAAGATCGCCGCGACGTAGAACATTCCTCTGTAGACGCGCTCGGGATTCTCGATCGAGTTCGCGGCCCACTGCTGGAAGGGGCCGCGATCGAGTTCCGCGTCCTGGCTCCCCTCGAAGATGGCCGCTCGGTCGCTTTCGGTCGTCTCGCGACCGCCGTCGGCGCGGAGCCCCGACGAGGTTCGGAATCGCTCGGCCCGCGAGTCGGTTGCTGTCGTTCGGTCCGCTCGTCCGTCAGTGTCGTCCGAATGTGGGTTATCTCGAGTGTCCGTCATCAGTACAGTCCCCCCTCGGTGTCGCGGAAGAACACCACGTACAGCGAGATTATCAAGCCGATGACCAGCGCGGTCGCGAACGCGACGGCGGCCGCGGTCGCGTAGATGCGAGTCCCGCCGAACATCGCCTCGACGACGAGACAGGTTAGCGACGGCACGGTGGTACAGCCGGCTGTCGATTCGATCAGGCCGTAGACGCGCATCGCGTCCATCGTCCGGAACAACATCGCGACCAGCAGGGCCGGCATCACGAGCGGCAGCGTGATCATCTTGAACCGCTGCCACGGCGACGCCCCGGCGACCCGGGCGACGTCGTACAGGCTTCGGTCGACGCTCTGGAGGCCGGCCAGGATCAGCAGCGCCATGAACGCCGAGGACTTCCAGATGTCGGCGACCAGGATGATGATGAAGGCGTCTTGACTGTCGGCGAGCGGGTTCGCCCCGAAGATCCCGAGCCACTGCATGAGGTCGCTGCCGAAGCCGACCTCTGGCTGGAACATCAGGAAGAAGATCATCCCCTGGATGACGATGGGCACGGCCCAGGGTAGGATGATCGCGACGCGGACCCAGCGCCGGCCGCGGAACTCCTGGTCTAAGACGTAGGCCTGCCCGAAGCCGATCACCGTCTCGAAGATAACGCTGATGACCGCAAAGGCGATCGTGACGAACAGCGCCTGCTGGAGGAACTGGGTTCCCAACTCGAGAAACGGGAACGACCCCGACACCGTCACGTCGAGGAACTGCCTCGCGAGTCGCGCGTTCCCGGTGAGGATGTCGACGTAGTTCTCGATCCCGACGAAGCCGCCGAGCGGTTCCGCCCCGCGCGTCCGATCCTCGCGCAGCGACGTGATGAACGTCGAGATGAGCGGGTAGAACGCGATCAGCGTTAGGAGGGCGAACGCCGGGAGCAACAGCAGGTAGGCGTAAGCCGCCTCGCTCAGACTCTCCATCCAGTTGATGACGGCGTTCCCGGACCGATCCCTGTCGGTCGGGGTCTCGCCGCCGGTGATGGCGTCGGTATCAGTCGCCATTCTGTTCTGCCACCTCCCGTTCGCTTCCTTCGAGACGGTCCGCGAGGTCGCCCATCGCCTCGTCGGGCGCTTTCGCGCCGCGGAACGCCGCGTTCACTTCCTGATAGATCAGTGCCGACTGCTCGGGCCAGACGTCGGTGACCGGACGCGGGATCGCGGTCTCGCTGGCCCGTTCGATCTGGTCCGTATACCGCGCCATCGGTCCGATCTCGTCCTCGTCGGCCTCCGTCACCAGTTCGGTGACCGGCGGCAGGAAGCCGGCGAGTTCCAGGATCGTCAGCATCACCTCCTCGTGGGTGAACGCCTCGAGGACCTGTACTGCCTCCTCGCGGCGATCCGTGTACGGACTCAGCACGAGGTTCCAGCCGCCGAGCGCGGAGGTCGTCCCGCCGACACCGTCGAACTCGGCGTCGTCGGCCGAGACCGCGTACGGCATCGTCGTGACGCCGAGGTCCTCGCCGAACGCCTCATCGGACCCGGTCTCGGCCATCGCGAACGACCAGTTCCGGTGGGCGACCGCGTCGCCGCCCTGAAAGGGGCCGAGCGACTCCTGTTCGGACCACTGGACGATGGCGGACGGACAGATCTCGTCGTACTCCTCGAGGGCGTTCGGATCGTCCTCGTCGATGAACGTCCGCATCATCCGGATCGCGTCCACGACGTGGTCGTCGTCGACGGTGATCGGCCGATCCCCGGCGACGAACAGGTTGTCGGCCCCGCCGAAGTACGCGCCGCCCCAGGTCGTCATCACCTCGTTGAACGAACAACAGGACAGTCCCTCGTAGGCGGCTGCCTGCGTCGTGAAGCCGTAGTCGACGTCGCCTTCGGCCATCGCGTCGCTGACGGCCGTCGAGAACTCCTCCCACGAGGGCGGTTCCTCGGCCCAGTCGCCGGTGTCGTGGCCGGCGTCCTCGATGAGGTCCTGTCGATACAGCATGAATCCGAGGTCGGGAAACATCGGGAGTGCGTGTAGTTCGTCCGTCTCCGGGTGTCGAGCCGTCTCGACGATGGCCTGGAGGTACTCGTTTTCGATCCGCTCCAGCACGTCGTCCGAGAGGTGTTCGTCCAGATTGGTCGTCTGTTCCCGAAGGATGAACGGAATCGTCCAGCCGCTGTCCATCATGTGGATGTCGGGCGGGGCGCGACCCGCCTGTAGCGCGGACTGGGCCCCCTGCATCCGCTGGTCGGAGTCGCTGACGACCGTCTGGATCTCGACCCGGATGTCCTCGTCCAGTCCGGCGTCCCAGAGCGCCTGCTGAATCGAAGGTTCGTCTCCGTCACTGTGCATGATCCCCTCCACGTCCGTGGCGGCGGTCATCACCACGGTCCCCGGATCGCGCGCCCCACCGAGACAGCCGGCGATGCCGACTGCCCCGGCCGCGCTCGATACTGACGCGGCCTTCAGAAACGGCCGCCGTCCCAGACGGGAACGATCTGGTCGATCGGCGGTATCACGTCCCATGACCAGTGATCCGTCCACGTTATGCGACTTATATATTGGCAATAAATGGTGTAATAAAGAGTGAGAGTCGGGATATCGTTTCGGTTACGTCGCCCTTGCTACTGACACCGAACGGTCACGCTCGTCGGCTCGAGTCTTCGTCGCCGTCAACGGGCCGCCAATCTGCCATTGGTGATCGACGGCCGTTCGACGGATCGATCCCGGCCACGAGCGACGTCGGTGAAGCCGCGAACTGCCGTCGAGGGCCTCCAGCGGCTCTCGGCCGTCGACGATAGATCGATCCCCCGCGAATCTCGGTCGATACACTGGCCGCGACGATCGCGTTCGCCGTCGCTACTCGCCTCGGCTCCCCTCACCCCTATTCTCGAGAACGCAGTATTCGCCGATTGTCCGCTGCCAAAAGCTACCGAAACCGCTGTTATCTGGCTTTACTAGCACCCGGTTGACAGCTCCGTCGACGCCAACCGCGGTCGGCGTCGACACGATCGACCGCGGCCGGTCACTCGTCGTCGATCGCCGGCGGTTCGTTGCGGCCGATGTGGATTTCGTGGGCCTCGACGTCTTCTAAGGCGGCGACGCGGCCGCCGACGGTGACCTCCTCACCCGATTCGGTCTCGAGTGTGAGCGCGGCGACTTCTTCGCTGACCTCGAACGAGACGTCGAGGATCCGTCCGCGGACGACGCGCGGGCCGCCGACTTCGACGTCCCGTCCCTCGATCGTCGCGTAGAACTCACCGCCCTCGTCGATGACGTCTTTGACGCAGCGTCGGATCGAGGCGTACTTGCGGGGATAGTGTCGCGCGGTCCCGTCCTCGCCGAGGGTCCGCTCGGCGGTCGTCCAGAGGACGGTGCCGAAAAAGCCCGACACAAGGAAGCCGAGCGCCGAGCGGTTAAAGATGACGCCGTACCGGTCCTGGTCGTCACGCAGCGCATCCTGGGTCGCGTACATCGAGTAGTTGCCGTCCGCGACGGCGACGACCGGGGTCGTGATCCCGCGTCGCGCCCGCGCCGTCGTCGCGACCTCGAGGTAGTCGAACTCGTCGGGATCGGGCGCCTCTCGACCCGGCGTGACGATCAGATCGACGCTGACGCCCTCGTCGACGGCCTCCTTCAGGTCGTCCTCGAACCGCGTCAGCAGGTCCGGCGTCAGCGAGAGCGAGAGTTCGTAGTCGGCGTCGGCGATGACCTCCTCGAGATAGCGCAGGATCGTCGATCGCGATTTGACGAGCGAGACGGCCTCCGTGTCGCGAGCGGGGGCCGTGTAGCGGGCCTCGAGTTCGTCGATCATCTCCGCTAAGGAGTTCTGGACGTTCTCGAAGGCTTCGCCGGGATCGATCGCGACAACCTTCATCGGACGCGATTCGCGCAGTTCGACCAACCCGCGGTCGCTCAAACTACGCACGGTGTCGTAGACGCGGGGCTGTGGGATGTCGGTTCGGTCGGCGATCTCGCTGGCCGTGAGCTGTCCCTGCTCGAGGACGGTCAGGTAGGCGTCGATCTCGTACTCGCCGAGATTGAACCGGTCGCCGACCTGCTCGACGGTCGAGCGAAGTTCGTCTGGTGCCATGACCGTCCGTACGCTCCCGACGATTAAATGATTTATTATACTTTGAGTAGCACTTATTTTCGAAATCGGGTTGTGTCTCAGTGTGGCGAGCTATTGTCTATCACTACGTGTGTGAAGGTCAGAACCCTTAACCACTCCGCGACTGAGTGTGTTGCCATGCGCGGGGTGTTGCAGAACGAGAGCGCGGCGGCCGAGGAGGTTCACAGCTTCCTCCCGTTCGGCATTCCGGAGATGGTTGTCCAGTTCGTCCTCGCGGGCCTCGTGTTGGTCGTCGGCTGGTACCTCTCTAAGCTCGTCGTTCGGATCGCCGGCCGCACCGTCGCTCGCCGGATCGAACGCCCGAGCGTCACCCGAACCGTCCTGCGAGGCGTCAGAGTCTCCGTCCTGGTGGTAACGGCATTCGCCGTCCTCAATATCCTCGGTCTCGGCGGCGGCCAAATTCTCCTGCAGGTGACCGTCATCTCGGCCGTGATCGCGGTCGTCCTCGCACCGCTCGTGGGGAGCCTGATCAACGGCTTCTTCGTCCTCGCCGACCGGCCCTACGAGATCGGCGACATGATCGAAATCGCCGACGAAGGCCACAAGGGGTTCGTCGAAGATATCACGATTCGGTACACGAAGATTTTCACCCTCCAGAATACGTTCATCGTCATCCCGAACTCCGCGATTCAGGAGCGGGACGTGATCAACTACTCCGCGGAGGACGAGCGCACACGGATCTCCGTCGAGTTCGAGATCACGTACGAAAGCGACCTCAAAGCCGCACGACGGCAGGCCGAACGAGCCGCTCGTACCGTCGATACCGTTATCTCCGGCGGGCCGGATATCCGAATCGGTAGCGCACGGTACGGTGCCGCACCGCTCTGTACGATCAAGGAGTACGCAGACGACGGGGTCGCACTCGAACTGCGGTTCTGGGTCCAACACCCCTACAAGCAAAGCGTCGCCCAGTCGGACGTTCAGGCGGCGGTCACCGAGCGATTCGCCGACATGGACGTCGAGTTCGCGTACCCGCACCGACACCACGTCTTCGACGCAAACAGCGGTGTCGGCCGCCTAGCCGTCGGCGGCCCCGACTCCGACTGGCCGGAGTCAGCCGCGGACTCGGAGGCGCCAGCCGAGGAAGCGGCCGAACCCGACGGCGGGGACGAGACTGGCCAGTAACGGTTGTGTTGGCCGCCTCCGCGGAGTCGTTCGCGTTCGCTCGTCGCTTGCCGCAGGCTCGAGACCGTTCGCGTCCTCCCACTGGCCGAGACCGTGGGAGCCCTTTATTTGAACTCCTCGCCAAGTCCACGGACAGAGACTGATGTACGACGATATCCTCATTCCGACGGACGGGAGCGAGACGATCGACGAAACGCTGGCTCACGGGTTACCCATCGCGGCGGACAACGACGCGACGGTTCACGGGCTTTACGTCGTCGACAGTCGGATCACCGCCGCGGCCACCGACGAGACCGGTCCCGATCTCGAGCGATCGCTCGAGGAAGAGGGTCGAGACGCCGTCGCCACCGTTGCAGACCAGGCGTCTGAGCGCGGCCTCGAGACCGAAGCCGACGTCAGGAAAGGGACGCCGTCGAAGACGATCCTCGAGTACGCCGACGAGCACGGGATCGATCTGATCGTGATCGGGACCCGCGGGAAGAGCGCCCGGGAGAAAGTCACCTCGCTCGGCAGCGTCTCGGAGCGAGTGGTCGATAACGCCTCAATTCCGGTGTTCGTAGTGCGGGACGCCGGAAGAACGTCGTAAGCGGTTCGACCTCGCGTCAGGCCGTCGCGCTCTCGACCGTGATGACCTCGCAGTCGAGGTGAGTTCGGAGGTATTGGTCGATGTTCGGATTGTCGGTAAACCGACGGAAGATCCGGCGTAATCGGCTCGCCTGCTGACTGCCGATGACGACGGCGTCGGCGCCCTCCGCCGCGACTTCGTCGAGAATGCTCTCCTCGACGAGAAAGCCGGTCCGAACGACGTATCGAACGTTCTCGAGTCGGCCGAACACGTTCTCCACGGCGGTTTTCAGGTCGATTCGCGTCACTTTCTTCCCGTTCTGGTAGAGATCGACGTGCAAGACCGTCAACGGCGCGTCACGCTCGCGCGCGACCTCGATCGCGCGCTCGAGCGTTCGACGAGAGTGCTTCGACAACGGATACCGAACGGGAACCACGACCAGCGACATTATCCGAACGAACGATTCCCTGCCGGGTAAACCTTTCAGTTAGGATAGTCACTACTGTGAACACATACCACATGCTGTCGCGATCGGTCGCTCGGTGTCCCTGGCGGTCGCCACGGCGGACAGACAGTCATTTATCGCGTGCACGGGTACACGCGTGTATGCAATCACTGTCCACCGGCGACGGAGCGACCGTCTACGTTTCGGAGACGGACGGCGACAGAGGCTCGAAGGGACCGTTTCTCGTGGCGTACGAGTCTCGAGACGCCGAGAGTCGGTACGGCTGGTTCTGTGCGAACTGCGAGAGCTTCGACAACGCGATGGATTCGATGGGCCGCATCAAGTGCAATCGGTGCGGGAACTTCCGCAAGCCGACCGAATGGGACGCCGCCCACGAATAATCGCGATCATCACCGAACACGACACCCGCAATACAACGCTTACAACCCGACACCCGCATCGAGATTCGTCAGTTCAGCGTCCGTTTTCCGGAACGTTGCCGCGTTCGCTGTCGAGCCAGCAAACCAGCGTGTATCGTCGGTAACTGCCTGTTTCCGTCTATTAATCTGCTAACTCACTGGACGATCGTATCGTTCTCCACCGGCATAAATCCAGTTAGTTGGGAAGAACGGGCGACTTTGTGTGACGCACCAACATTTATGATGGATGCCGTCGTACGTAGTTATGAATGGGTCCTGTTAACATGCGACTCGTCGAGCAGGCCAGGTCGATCTTCGCAGAGCTTGGGTACACCGTCGAAGGCAACGGCCCGACGTTCCGCGCCGAACGCGAGTGGAAGGCCGTGCAGGTAAACACCGTCCTCGAGACAGGAGAGCTCCCGTCCCAACCGGGACAGTTCCACTGTTTCGTCGCCCAACCGGAGGACGCCGACGAAATCGAGACCAAGCTCAATAGCGCGGATCCGGACTACGAGTGGGCCATCATCGTCGTTGACGGGGACGACTATCAGGTCGAACGAGCCCCACCAGGACCACGAGTGTCGGCGTAACGAGCGAAAAAGCGTTCCGTTCCAGTTCTTTTATAGTGCGTCTCGAGTCGCCGACACGCCGGCACCGGGATCGACGTCCGCACCCATCGACTCGAGGACGTCACCCAGCGCCGTCACCACGTAGATGACGTTCTCCGGGCGGGCGGAGTAGCCCATACAGCCGATCCGGAAGATCTCACCGTCGAGGTCGCCCAGGCCGCTCGCGACCTCGAGATCGTAGCGCTCGAGCAGTTCGGCACAGACCTCGCCGTCGTCGATTCCGTCGGGAACGCGGACGGCGTTGAGGCTCGGGAGCCAGTACTCGTCGGGGGCGTTCATTTCGAGGCCCATCCCTTCCATGCCGGCTTTCAGCGCGCCCGCGAGTCGTTCGTGGCGGTCCCAGCGGGCCTCGATGCCCTCCTCGGCGACCAGTCGCAGCGCCTCGCGGATCGCGTAGACGTTCGTGATCGGCGCGGTGTGGTGGTAGGATCGATCGTCGCCCCAGTAGCCCTCGAGCAGGGAGAGGTCGAGATACCACGAGCGGGGTTCCTCCTCCCGCGAGAGGACTTTCTCCATCGCGGTGTCCGAGAGCGTCAGCGGGCTCGCACCCGGCGGACAGGAGAGACACTTCTGTGGACCCGCGTAGGCGACGTCGATATCCCACTCGTCGACGCGCAACTCGACCCCGCCGATCGAGGTCACGGTGTCGGCGATGACCAGCGCGTCGTGATCGTGAGCCGCCGCCGTGAGTTCGGGAACGTCGGGCTGGAGCACGCCCGTACTCGTCTCGGCGTGGACGAAGCCGAAGACGTCCGGATCGTGTTCGGCGAGGGCGTCGGAGACGTCGGCTGGCTCGAGCGGTTCCCCCCACGGGGCGTCGACTTTGACGACCTCGCCGCCGGCCCGTCGCGCCATCGAGGCCATTCGGCCGCCGAAGTAGCCGTTCGTCGGGACGAGCATCGTGTCGCCCGGCTCGACCACGTTCCCGATCGCGGCCTCCATCGCGGCGGAGCCGGTTCCCGAGACGGGAATCGTCCACTGATTGTCGGTCCGGAACGTGTAGCGCAGCAACTCCTGGACCTCGTTCATAATCTCGACGAACGACGGGTCGAGGTGGCCCACGAGCGGAGTGGACATCGCTCGCAGCACTCGCGGATTGACGTCGCTCGGGCCGGGCCCCATTAGCGTCCGATCCGGCGGCGTCAGTTCACCGATCTCCGACACGTCGATCGAACCGTCTGCATCTGCCATGGGAGAGTGTGTGACCGGAACCCTCAAAAACGTTCACGCAACTCCTTGCTGTCCGACAGCTTTCGTCGACGCGGTCGGTTTCGATCGGTCGTCCTCCCGGCGATGGCTCCGGAATCACCGCTCGTTTCGACGATAATCGTCTCAAAAACAATGCCAATTGCTATCACTAGCCATACATTGAAGGGGACACGGGGCGTACCGCTACGGGCAATGGTCTTCAAGAAGATCACCCTGATCGGAACGAGTTCGGAGAGTTTCGACGCCGCGGCCGACGACGCGATCGACCGCGCCGAGGCGACCCTCGAGAACGTCCACTGGATCGAAGTCGACGAACTGGGGGTCGAGGTCGCGAGCGCCGACGACCGGGAGTACCAGGCGGAAGTTACCGTGGCCTTCCAGCTCGAGGACTGAGCGACTCCTCGGGTTCACCTGCTCGAGTCGAGAACCCGTTTCTGATTCGATTCGAGCACCGTCTCTCGACTCGGGACGGTTCCACTCGCGTTCGGAGACGTTCACCGTTTTTTCGAGGAGGAAGCGGCGCTACGGCGGGTCGTCTGCGAAAGAATCGACGGACGGCAAACGGTGACGAGAACCGACGTTACGTTCGGAACGATTCGCCACAGCCACACTCGCTGACGACGTTCGGGTTCTCCACATGGAACCCTTCCGCCTGCAGTCCGCTCTCGAAATCAAGGATGCTGCCTTCGATATACTTCAGGCTGGCCGGGTCGACGAAAACGCGCAGGTCGTGGTGGTTGTATATCGTATCGTCGCCGTCCGGTGCATCGTCGAAGCGCATGCCGTAGGAGAGTCCCGCACAGCCACCCTGCTGGACGAAGAGCCGAAGCCCTGCTTCGGTCGCGTCGAGTCCCTCGCTCTCGAGCAAGTTGAGCGCCTGCTCGGCCGCTTCTTCGGTTACTTCGATCTGCGGACGCGTCTCCGCGTCGCCACCATCCATGCTGTCCGTGCTCATGCGTACCCCTTCTGTCGCAACGGTGTTAACTGTGACGCCATCGGCCACCCTAGTGACTCACCGATCACACACCCCACGATCGCGACCCATCGGACGACATCCCGTACGTCGTTACTCGACGTAGGCGTTCGCATGCCGTTGTACCGTCTGATAGTACGTTCCGAACTGTCGCCTGTCGTTTCGCGACAGCTCGATATCGTACTCCGCGAGCAGTTTGAGCATCCGCTTTGGCTCGCACTCGTACCACATTGAGAGGAGTCGCACGTTCTTCTGTGCGTAATCGTAGTTTCGCTCGAGGATGCGCCTATCGGTCGGGTCGACCACTGGCTCACTCTCGCGCTCACGCCGTGGCATTACTACGGTTCCTTCTACGTCGAGTACCGTAAAACTAGGTTGTAGATTCCGTGAGTATCCGCTCTCACGACGGGACTTGGCTACGCGTCGTCCAGCTTCTCGAGTCGCCGCCGGACGCTCGCCGCGTGGGCCTCGAGTCCCTCGGCGTCCGCGAGCGTCGTGACCGTCTCGCCGATGTCGGCCAGCCCCTCGCCGGAGAGGCGCTGGACCGTCGTCGATCGCAGGAATGTTTCGACCGAGAGCCCACCGGTGACACGCGCGCCGCCGTTGGTCGGGAGCACGTGGTTCGTCCCGCTAGCGTAATCGCCCGCCGCGACCGGCGTGTTCGGCCCCAGAAAGACACTGCCCGCGCTGTCGATCCGCTCGAGGAGCGACTCGTCGTCCTCCGCGACGATTACGAGGTGTTCGGGTGCGTACTCCTCGGTGAAGAGGATCGCCTCGCTCATCGATCGAGCCAGGAGCACGCCGCTCGCATCGTTCTCGAGTGCGTCGCGTATCACATCCTCGCGCTCGCGCGCGTCGGCCTGTTCGTCGACGGCCGCGGCAATCGCCTCGGCGGCGTCCTCGTCTGCCGTAACGGCGACGACCGAGGCGTTCGGATCGTGTTCGGCCTGTGCGACCAGTTCGGTCGCGACGAGTTCTGGGTCTGCGGTCTCGTCTGCGACGACGACGACCTCGCTCGGTCCCGCGAGGAAGTCGATCTCGACGTCGCCTCGAACGGTGGCCTTCGCCGCCGTGACCCACTTGTTTCCGGGACCGACGATCTTCTGGACGCGCGTGATCGTCTCGGTCCCGTAGGCGAGCCCGGCGATCGCCTGTGCGCCGCCGACGCTGTAGACCGCGTCGGCACCCGCGGCGTGGATCGCTCCCAGCGTGGACGGGTTCATCTCGTCGGCCGGCGGCGTCACGACCGAGACGTGATCGACGCCCGCGACGACCGCCGGGACGATGCCCATGATCGCGCTCGAGGGGTAGGCCGCTGACCCACCGGGAACGTAGACGCCGACGCGATCGATGGGCCGGAACCGACGGCCGAGTTCCCGGCCGGGACCGAACTCGTCGCGCCAGTCCTCGGGGCGTTGTGCCTCGTGGAACTCCCTGACGTTCGCCGCGGCCGTTTCGATCGCTTCGCGGAGGTCGTCCTCGAGGTCGTCGTACGCGCGCTCGCACGTGTCCGTGATGTCGATGTTTCCGAGTTCGACGCCGTCGAACTCGCTCGTGAACTCGCGGACGGCGACGTCACCCTCCTCGCGCACGCGCTCGACGATCTCCGCGACGTCTCCGCTGACCGCCTCGATGCCGGCGTCCCGATCGAAAAAGGCAGCGCGGTCGGCCGGTCCGAGGTCGGGGAGTGGCCGCACGGGTACTGTCATACCCTCGCGTTCGTTCGGTGTGCGAAAAACGGTTTCCTTCCGCGTTTCGAGATGCCCGTCGGTCGCCGGCGTTAGGCCTCACCGTTCTCGACTTCCCAGATACCCGTGAAGTCGAGCGTCGCCCTGATGAATAGATAGACGACGATACAGAAGCCGGCGATTGCGAAGGGTGCTTGCAGCAGTTCCGCGACGTCTCGACCGAGGGCGAGCTGACTGAATCCGCGAACGAAGAAACTCAACACCACGAGCCCGATTCCGATGACTGAGAGTTTGACGAACCCGTCTCGATCCATAGCTGCGTATTCGACGCTCGCCGTTAAATCGTATCGGTCGTGCCCCGTGTGAAACGGCGTGTGCGGATTGAAACGGACGTCACACTCGTATTACGACGGCGGCGATGATTGGTAACCGATTGCTACGGCATCGAACCGTTTTCGTTTTACTGCGGGGTGTGTTACCGCTGTTCGAACTGCTCGCCGAACTGGGCTCCCTGTCTAGTACACGAAATCCGTCCACGTCTCGGGCTATCACGCAGCAGGATCGACGACAAGCGCTGCATAACTATCCACCGCCCACCGCACGTCCGGAGTATGTGGCCATGGGAACACGCGATCGTCGGCTATCTCGTTTACTCGCTGTTCTGTCACGTGATCTATCGGGACTCGCCCGGTGGACTCGAGGCGTTCACGGTCGTGTTCGCGTCCGTCCTTCCGGACATCATCGACAAGCCCCTGGCCTGGGAGTACGGCGTCTTCGACGCCGGCTACGCGCTCGGCCACTCGATTTTCTTCGCCGTTCCGCTGTCGATCGTCGTCGGTCTCGTCGCCCGCTCAGCGGGACGACCGCGTACTGGCATCGCGTTCGGTCTCGGTTACCTGTTGCACTTGCCGTCCGACGTACTCGACGCCTACGTTCGAGAAGGTGTCTATCAGCCAGCAATCATGCTCTGGCCGGTCGAGACGGTCTCCCATGAAGGATACGATCAGGGGTTCGTCGATCAGTTCTTCCTGTTTTTCAACCGGTACTCGAGCGAGTTCCTCTCGGGAGAGCTCTCGACCTATCTCTGGATACAGGTTGGGCTGGCCGGCTTCGCAGCCCTCCTCTGGCTCTACGACGGTGCACCCGTCCTTCGAGAACTGCTGCTCGGCTGCAAGCGACTGCTCTTCGGTCTCGTCGGAATCGATCAGTCGTCCGATCGGGTCTCGGAACGGCGATAGTCTCCGGATTTGGATCGCCCGACTCGAGCGAATTGAGAGACGGAGTAACGTGGGACAAACGGCACTCGAGACGACGGCCTTATGTACAAACCCGGACTTCGATTGTAATGCGAACGACGCGGCGCATCTCGCTGCGTTCCCTCCGGCCGTTTCCCGGCGCGGAGGCAGGTACACTATCCGTCTCTCGTCGAAGCCCGTCGGTCGAACCGATACGCTTCCGTACGGGTACTCGGATCGAACGCGACTGACGCCGACGAATCGGCGTGCCAGTACGATGTCCTTATATATTCAGGATACCTACTGTGTGATACGCAAAACCCCCTGCCGGGTGCGATTTCCGGCGGCGGTTTCGATCCGATGCCCTTAAGTGTACGAGGGGAATTCGGATAGTATGTGTTCGGCGGGGCGTTGGATTCGTCTCGTCGTCTCGGATCGTTCGCAGTCCGAAGGGGTTATGTACCCCAGATGGTCTACGAATAGATCCGAAGGAAATGAGGATCCTTCCCCTGCGGTCCGCCGTACAGAAGGGATCTGATGTTAGCCTTGGTAGTTCGGTGACGCTCGACCGGTCGTCGGTCCGAGGTCATCGAACGTGGACCCATTTATGTGTGAGTGTGTACAAGAATTTACATTCACCGCCAAATGAACCCTCCCGACCACAAGGTCGGGAGTAATATAGCATTCCGGTTGATCCTGCCGGAGGTCATTGCTATTGGAGTCCGATTTAGCCATGCTAGTTGTACGAGTTTAGACTCGTAGCAGATAGCTCAGTAACACGTGGCCAA